>NZ_GG774703.1:519834-534693 GCF_000162515.1 Bacteroides sp. 1_1_14
TCGTCTGAAGAACCTGACACTGGCTTATGCATTTCCGCAATCACTGCTGAAGAAAACTAATTTCTTCACATCTGCGCGTGTTTATCTGCAGGGACAGAACTTGCTTACCTGGACAGGTTTTACCGGACTCGATCCGGAAGTAGCAACTAATGTGTATAGAGCACAATATCCGGCTTCACGCCAGTTTACTTTGGGTATTGACGTTTCATTCTAATAGTATATTTAAAGAAAGATGATTAAGAAATTTAAATTATATATCCTGTTGGCAGCCATGGCATTTTCTGCCGCTTCTTGTTTGGACAAGATGCCTGAAGACGGTATTCCATTCGATGAGTCTATACAGACGGTAGATGATGTGAATCTGGCTGTTATTGGTATTTACGATGCATTCAAAAGTAGTGCTCTGTACTCAGGGAACTTGACAATACTTCCTGATCTGCAGGCAGACCTTGTGTATGGGGTAAATGGAAATACGAATACATTCGGAGATATTTGGCGCTGGAAAGACATTCTGGCAACTAATACAAGTATCGAGGCTGTTTATGCTGGACTGTACAACGTGATTAATCGTTGTAACTTCATGCTCGACCGCGTAGACAGAGTGAGAAATAACACAACCGATGATAAAGATTTGGATAAGCTCGATCAGTGTTGCGGTGAAGCTTATTTTGCCCGTGCGATTGCCTATTCCGAATTGGTGAAGATGTTTTGCAAGGCTTATGAAAGTGATGAAGATGCAGCCAATCAATTGGGTGTGATACTCACCAAGCATTATCAAGGCAATGAAGAAATGAAACGTGCTTCGCTGAAAGCCTCTTATGAGTTTATTCTTGAGGATCTCGATCGGGCTGCCCAATTGTTGGCTTTGGATAAAGATTATGATCCGTCTGTCGATGGAGCTTTATTTAATAATGCTACTTATTTCAATGAATACACGGTGTACGCTTTGCGGGCACGTGTCGCTCTTTATATGAGAAAGTGGGATGAAGCTATCAAGTATTCCAGCAAGGTTATTGATAGCGAATATTATCTGTTGGCCAGTTGTACTCGAACTATTTCTTCTGGAGTGAGCTATTATAAGTATATGTGGACGGACGACATGTCAACGGAGGCTATTTGGAAAGTTGGTTTCACCATAAACTCTTATGGAGGCAAACTGGGACAAATTTTCTTGAATTACAATCATGTGAATTATCGTCCGGACTATGTGCCGGCTAATTGGGTGTTCGGATTGTATGATTCGAACGATTTACGTCCGGAGACCATTTTTCAAACTTTGCAAACCGGCTTTAGTCATGGCCTTTCATGGCCTTTGTTGATAAAGTATGCCGGTAATAATGAGTTCATTGCAGCTAATATCCTTCACGTATCTATGCCTAAAGTGCTTCGTCTGTCCGAACAATATCTGATACGTGCTGAAGCTTATGTGCAGCAAGCGCAACCCGACTATGGTCGTGCAGGAAAAGATATTACGACTCTCCGTACAGCACGTTATTCAACTTACGGTGGTTCTACTGCTTTGTCTGCTTCCAATGCAATGGAAGTTATCGAAGCAGAGCGTGTGAAAGAACTTTATATGGAAGGTTTTCGTCTCCATGATTTAAAACGTTGGCATAAAGGATTCGAACGGAAGCCGCAAGACCAGTCACTGGCTAACGGTAGCAGCTTGAAAGTGGAAGCAGATGATCCATTATTTGTATGGCCGATACCGCAACATGAACTGGATGCTCCCGGTTCGCAGGTTCAACCGAATGAAAGTAACAAATAGATTAAAAGCATATGATAATGAAGAAATTATTATTAGGATGTATAGCAGCCGTTGCTGCTCTGATAGCTCTTTCCGGATGCGATCAGGACAAGGTGGCATACAACGGACCCAGTTATCTTATGTTTTCTGACACGCTTTATACGTATGCCGTGCAAGAAACGAATGAGATATTCAATGTTCCGATCTCTGCTACTGTGGCTGCCGATCACGACCGGACCTTCGCTGTCGAAGTAATTGATCGCGAAAGTAATGCCGTGGAAGGTAAGCATTATAAAATTCTGTCGAATACCGTTACCATTAAGGCGGGAGAAAGGAGTACCAATTTAGAGGTACAAGGTATTTATGATAATCTGGAAATTAATGATTCGCTGGGTTTTGCATTGCGACTGGTAATTCCTGAAACGGAACAATGGGGACTCTATGGAACTGAAGCAAAAGTTGTAATGCAGAAAATCCGTCCGTTTGACATTAAAAACTTTACAGGTTATTGTGTTGTCAGTTCGACTTATTTTGCAAGTTATTTGAACAATTTAGAATTGCGTTTGGTAACTTCGGATATCGTAGAAGGCAAAGAAAATACCATTGCCATACATGGTCTTTACTATGACGGATACGATACGGAAATCACTTTCAACCGTGAGGATGTTCAAGAACCCCTAGTTGAAATGGATGAACAGGTTTGTGCATCTACAGGAACGGCTTTCGGAACTATTTACGGTGACGGCAAGTTGCTGATGAATCAACCTACCGCTTATACTTCTTACTTCAGTACTAACGAAAATTTCGTCCTACAGTATGTCACGCTAAGCGTGAACAATAGAGATGGATCATCATACGGTACGGTTGGCACGTTTGTCAATGTGATCGAATGGATAAGCGAAGCAGAAGCGGAGAAATTAAAAGAACAAGGATATTAAAAAAACAAGAAATATAAATGGATATGAAAAAGTTTAGTTTAAAACCACTAGGAGATTCTTGCATGAAGATGTTGTGCAAGAGCTGCTTCTTCATTGGCTTACTTATGACTTTCTGCCTGACGGCATGTTCGGACGATGATGATGATACGGTGACTCCGATATTTCCGGAAAAACAAAATATTGTCTGTAATGCAGGCGAGAAAAAAGAGTTCACTTTCACGGCTAATACTAACTGGAGTTTGGCATCATCAACAATCTGGTGTAAGTTTCAAAACAACGATACGGAAGAGTTTGTAGTATCCGGAACTGCCGGAACACAAACCGTAACTATTGTAGCTACAGATGAGAACCAAAAAACGATAATGTTAGCGTAGCTAAATTGGAGTTGACAATGGGTGGTCAGACAATTGTGATTGGTGAAGTTACTCGTTCGGCTGCAGGATATGAATTGAAAATATTCGATGAGGAAGGAACAGAGATTAACGAATTGAAAGTAGGATACCAAAGCTTTTCAAAGTTTAGTGTGCAAGCTAACTTCCGCTTTGCTGCTACCAATTTGCCGGGTTGGGTAGAACTCGATGGTGGTTCTCTTGTTGGTCCGGTGGATAAGAAAGTAGATGGTGGTCTGAAAATAATAGAAAACAATGACCGCGAAAAATATCCGATTGTAGCTACTGATAAAAATGTGATAACCTTCTCCGATGAAGAGGGAAAAGCATTCTATTCTTTCAGAGTTTCTTACGATGGTATGACGCCGGGTGTACTGGAAATGACACTTCCGTCATCCAATAAGTATGATTGGGCTGTATCTTTGGACGGAAAGACTTTCACTCAAAGCGCCGGAGGAGTGGCAGGTACGGGAGGCAGTACAACAACCCTCAAGAATCGCGTTCCATTTACTGTTAAAACATTGAACGATGATTATGAGGTAGTATTCGTTGAAAAAGGAAGCAACAATAATGATTTGTATATCATGGATGCCAGCTATAATGAATGGATGCGTTGCGAACGTGAAGGTGGTAAAGTGACACTTATTGTAGACGAATATGCTCCTGCTTCGTACGAACCGGCTGAAAGAGTTGGATATGTTCTTGTCTTTTCACGTGCTCAATATGAAGGTATCAAAGATAACTTGGAAGCGACTATCATTGACGGTGAAAATCTGGTTTATAAATATGAGCAGTCTAATCTTGTTCTTCAGTTTACTCAGAAAGAAACGAAAGGCGGTGGCGATGAGCTAGCTATTACTGCGGTAGACGGTCAAACATATAATCCTATTGATTGTACGTCTTATACAGGTGGCGATGCAGATTACTTTAAGTCAGAGTATGGCGTGACAGGAATTTTTGAGATAAAACAGCCTGCATCGGTCGCTACAGTGGCAAAAATGCCTTTTAATTGGAGCAATTCAGTTTGCTATTACTTTGAAGGTGAACAAGAGGCCAATGGTGTTATTGAACCAATAAGCGAAACTGACATAACAATCTATACAGAGGCTGCAAACGGTAAAGATGTATTTTTAATAGTCTCTGATGAATCGGGAAATAAACTGATGTTGATTGTCAGAATCAGCAATGCCGGAAGTGGCGGTGGAGGAGAAACGGTTTTTGCTGTAGCCGATGGTACTGGAATGCCCGGGAGTGTTGATTGTACTACTTATAGTAGTGGTGCTTTTGGGGGTGGTACTTGGATTATGACTACACTGGATATCGATGACCTTTTTGAAATAACAGAGCCATTGCAATCAATGAATATTACTTTAATGGCTTCTAATCTTTCCGGATATACATGTTATGATACTGAGTCATTTGAAGAAATTAAGATCACCGAAGAGTCTATAGTAAACACGGGTGATAACACTCTTAATGTGTGGCTTGGTAGTGGCACTGAGATAACAAGCAGTGTATTACTAGTAATTGCGGGGGATGATGGTAAAAAGCATGGACTCTTTATTCACATCAATAAATAATGTGTATATTAATTGTTAAACGAATAAATAGATTAAATGAATCTACATAAAATATACTCAATATTCTTCCTGCCTCTCATTGTCAGCTTGCTGACATTGTTGGTAGTGATAGGATGTTCCGATGATGATGAGGCGCTGCAAAGCCAATACGGTTATGTGCAGTTTAAACTCTATAAGAGTACCTCTTTTGAGAAAGGAACAACCACTCGTGCTGCAGACAATCTTGAATCAATGTCTAGTGCACAGAAGATAAAGGTGGTGATGACGCATAACGGTACAACCGTTTCACAAACTCTGCTTCTGAACGCATACAATGCGAACAATGCGGAATATGGTCTGCGTAGTGATAAATTGCAATTACTGGCCGGTACTTATAAGATTGTCGGATATTATCTGTATGACGGTCTTGATGAGGTATTGTTAGCAGGACCTGCCGGAGAAGACAATGAGCTGACAGTTGTAAGTGGAGGGTTGCAGGAAAAAGTATTGACTGTAGATGCAGTTCCGCATGGAACCGTTACCTTTAAATTGTCAAAAGAAGGAATTAGTACACGTGCAGCCGGCGAATACTTATTCAGCAATATTCGCTATGTCGATGTTACGGTGATGAATTCCTTTAATCGTGTCACCACAGAATTGAAGGGGATGAAAGTCACCTATAAAGAAGATTCTGAAGAACACCAAAATCCCGATAATGCCAATGATAAGTATATGGATATAGGTGTAGCAACATGCGACTCTGCCGTATGGCTTCCTGCCGGTACCTATCAGGTAGTAGCATATACCACCTACTCACAAAGCGGTATCAAAAGATCGGAATTGGAAACGCAATCTGTAAGAGGAGAATCTTTTACTGTGATAGACAACAAATTGACAAAAGATGCCAACGTCCCTATCCAATTGAAGGAAACGGCGGAGTACATTAAAGACTATAAAGCGCTGAAAGCCATTTGGGAAGCTTTGGACGGAAAGAATTGGAGATATTATAGTGGGACGATAAACAATACTATTCACAGTTTAAACTGGAACTTCAACAAAGAACTTGATATGTGGGGTGACCAACCCGGTGTTGATTTGGATAATAATGGGCGTGTCACCGGACTCTCGCTTGCCGGTTTCGGTGCCAAAGGCAGAGTACCCGATGCTATCGGACAATTAACTGAATTAAAAGTGCTTTCGTTCGGTACACATAGCGAAACGGTGAGCGGCAGATTATTTGGAGATGAAGAACTGACTCCGGACATGAGCGAGGAAAAAAAGCATAGAATTCGTATGCACTATAAGAAAATGTTCCTTGACTATGACCAACGCTTGAATTTGTCAGACCTACTACAGGATGCCATTAATAGAAATCCTGAAATGAAACCGATCAAGAAGGATAGCCGTATTTCATTGAAAGATACACAAATCGGTAATCTTACCAATCGAATAACGTTTATTTCGAAGGCTATTCAACGGTTGACCAAGTTGCAGATTATCTATTTTGCCAATTCTCCTTTTACCTATGATAATATTGCTGTCGATTGGGAAGATGCCAACTCGGATTATGCCAAACAGTATGAAAATGAAGAATTGAGTTGGAGTAATTTGAAAGATCTCACGGATGTAGAGTTGTATAACTGTCCGAATATGACGCAGCTTCCGGACTTCTTGTATGATCTTCCTGAATTACAGTCATTGAACATTGCATGTAACAGAGGCATTAGTGCTGCCCAATTAAAAGCTGATTGGACACGACTCGCTGACGATGAGGATACAGGACCTAAAATTCAGATTTTTTATATGGGTTATAATAATTTGGAAGAGTTTCCCGCATCTGCTTCTTTACAGAAGATGGTGAAACTAGGCTTACTTGATTGTGTGCATAATAAGGTAAGACATCTGGAAGCTTTTGGTACCAATGTTAAACTGACTGACCTTAAGTTAGACTACAATCAGATTGAAGAAATTCCGGAAGATTTCTGTGCATTTACCGATCAAGTGGAAGGCTTAGGATTTTCTCATAATAAGCTGAAATATATTCCGAATATATTCAATGCCAAGTCGGTATATGTGATGGGATCTGTAGATTTCTCGTATAATAAAATAGGTTCGGAGGGCCGTAACATTAGTTGTTCGATGGATGATTACAAAGGTATTAATGCCTCAACGGTAACCTTGTCATATAACGAAATCCAGAAGTTCCCTACAGAACTGTTTGCAACCGGTTCTCCAATTTCGACAATTATCTTGAGTAACAATTTAATGACATCGATTCCGGAAAATTCATTGAAACCAAAAGACGGAAACTATAAGAATACGTATTTGCTGACTACTATAGATTTGCGTTTCAATAAATTGACCAGCTTGTCTGATGACTTCCGGGCGACTACCTTACCTTATTTGAGCAATATGGACGTTAGCTATAATTGTTTCTCTTCGTTCCCGACACAACCGTTGAACAGTAGCCAGTTGAAAGCTTTCGGAATTCGCCATCAACGTGATGCGGAAGGCAATCGTATCTTGCGCCAATGGCCGACCGGTATCACTACTTGCCCTAGTTTGATCCAGTTGCAAATTGGTTCTAACGACATCCGTAAAGTAGACGAGAAACTGACACCGCAGCTTTATATATTGGATATTGCAGATAATCCGAACATCTCGATTGATGTGACTAGCGTATGTCCTTATATTGAGGCAGGTATGTATGTTCTGTTATATGATAAGACACAAGATATTCGTGGTTGTGATGCTTTGGGTATTGAACGATAATATAAAAGAATCTATTAATGAAATATTTTAGTAAAATAATATTAGGACTAATTCTTTGCATGGGGATCATTTCTTCATGCAAGGATGACGACGAAACAAGGATCGATGGCATTTCGCTAGATAAAGAAGAAATAGCTATCGGTGCCGAAGGAGGAACAGAGAAGATCGCCGTTTCGTCTAATGATCAATGGGTGGTACGCGTTTCTAAACCTTGGATTGCCGTTTCACCGGCAAACGGTTTTGGTTCAGCGGTATGTGAACTTACCATAGACTCTACACTGACGAATGTTGCGCGTACAGCACAGATAAGTTTCACTATGAATGGTCGTGAGCCTAGCTTGGTTACGGTTACACAGTTCGGTTTCGGTAAGCAAATCTTGGTGAAAGAACCTGAAGTGGAAATCCCCAGTTCGGATGCATTCGATAACCGTCACTTTAAATCAACTATCTCTACTAACGTAAATTTCAAAATCGGAAGTGTGGATTATTCTTTCGCAGAAGAGGCTACGATAACTGAAGAGGAGAAAAGCGAGGTAGAAGGAGAACGTAGCGGTTGGGTGACATTGCCGAAGGATAAAGATCTAGCGGTGAATTTAGACAAAGGAGCACGTCCCCGTACTCTTAAAGTGGATTTCCGTTGGGGAATGAATGTGGCTCCCTATACCCGTGTGGCAAAGATCCATCTGGTTCCAGTAGATGAGAATGACCAATTGGTGGACAATAACGGTAATAAAATAGATGCTGTAGTGTTGACTGTAACACAAAAAGCAGCTATGAAGATTGAGGATAATCGTGCCGGTGACTCATTGGCTATTATTACTATCAATAGCAAACTCCAGAGCATGATGAGTTTTGATACCAGTGAAAGTATGATGAACTGGAGTTTTGTAACCCTTTGGGAAGCTACTGATAAAGAAATAAAAGATGGAATAGTTCCTACTGAAGCTGTAGGGCGTGTGAGGTCTGTAAGTTATGCAATGATTGATTTGCAAGACGGTGAAACATTCCCCAAAGAAATTCGTCATCTGAAATACCTGGAATCATTTTCTGTTCAGAGTAATGCCAACCGACAAATACGTACTATTTCTTTAGGAGAAGAAATTTGCGAATTGGAGTATCTGAAGGATCTGACAATATTCTCTTTTGGTATAAATGCTCTCCCTGAGAATTTTATTAAATTGGGTAAGAAACTGGAGAATTTGGATTTGGCAAGTAATAATTTCCAGTCGTTGTCTGTAGTTACAGATGTGGTGAACGAAAAGAATTTCCCGCACTTGAGATATTTGACATTAACCGGATGTCGTGCTACGGAAACACTGAAAGATATGAGCTTGATTGATGGGAACAACCAATACAATGGTAGGGATGTCGGTCTGCATGTTGATATTTCTCAAGGACAACCTGAAAGAGAAGCTTTCTTGAAGTTATTGACTTGGGATAAACTGATTTCATTGCAAATGTCATACAACTTCTTGGAGGGAGAATTACCTACAGACGCAGAGGTGAGAGCGGCATTGAGAGCTGCAGATAAACCGGAAACTTATCAATCGGATGATTTCTTCAGTAAAGATGAGTTGACTGCCAAGCCATCCATATTCATGGATAAGATATCTAGAGATACTTGCCAGTGGCTGTTGACGACCGACAATCAGGTAAGATATCGGAAGCAGACTCCAGTAAGCGGGCAGGATATTCCGCGTGTGTTACCGTTTGCCCGTACAGTTCATATTAATCTGAACTTCCTGACAGGTGCTTTGCCTAATTGGTTGCTATTCCATCCTTACTTTGCATATTGGGGACCCGAAAGCATGATATTCAATCAGCAAGAAGACGGCAGAAACTCAAAAGGAAATACAGTGGGATTCAATAATGTGGATATCGTAAACTACGATTTTTCTTATTATTACGGAAGTACAGACCCCGGGACAAATCAAATTGTTAGCGGTGTCGCTTATCCGTTGTATTTTAGAAAATTTGTATTGTCGGGAACTACAGACTAGCAGGGCTATAGAGTAAATATCATTAACAAGAATAATTTTAAATAAGAACAATGAAGAAAAATTTCTTATATACAGCACTGTTTGCCTTGATGCTGGCTTCATGCTCGGAACAAGAAGTGATCGAACAACCGTCTACCCCAACAGGGGGGACGGAAGTTCAGCTTCCGGCTGATGTCACTTCCGGTGAATTGCTGATTAAATTCGATCCTGCAATGACAGAGATTCTTGATCAGGCTCTCACAGTTACAACAAGGAGTGGGGGGGCTATGACCCGTTCCGGGATTCCTTCTATTGACGAAGTGTTGGATATTCTGGGTACATATCATTTTGAACGTATATTTCCGGTAGACACTAAAAATGAAGAACGTACCCGTACTTCAGGATTACATTTGTGGTATCGGGTCAAGTTTGATGAAAATACAGACTTGAAGGAAGCTGCCGGTCGTCTTGCTAAATTAGGCGAAGTAGCTAAAGTACAGGCTAACAGTCACATTCAGCGTGCTTACAGAGTTGATGGCTATCGGAGTTATGTTAGTGAGAGTGCATTGCAACAGAAGGCGGCAACACGTACTGTTACGACAGGAAGCACCTTCTCCGATCCCGGATTGGCATATCAATGGCATTATAATAACAGTGGCAATAACCCTTTTGACAATCAGAACGCATTGAAAAATGGTTCCAGGCCGGGGTGTGATGTCGGTTGTATGGAAGCATGGAAGAAGTGTACGGGCGATCCTTCTATCATTGTTGCTGTGCTGGATGAAGGTGTGATGTATACCCATCCTGATTTGAAAGGTAATATGTGGATCAATGAAAAGGAAGAACTTTATGCAGATAAGGATGCTGACGGTAACGGATATAAGGATGATAAATATGGCTACAATTTCGTGAGTAATTCAGGAATCATTTCGTGGATGGATGCAGTTGACACGGGACACGGAACACACGTTGCAGGTACTATTGCTGCTGTGAACAATAATGGCGAAGGTGTTTGCGGTATTGCCGGTGGCGATGGTTCCAAAAACTCCGGAGTGAAAATTATGTCATGTCAAGTGTTTGCGGGTGAAGCCGGTGTTACTTTGGATGCTGAAGCAAGAGCTATAAAATATGCGGCTGATAATGGCGCAGTCATTCTTCAGTGTAGCTGGGGATACAACTCTTCCTTGGCTAATCTGATTGAAGGATATACTCCCGGTCCGGGATCGGAAGAAGAATGGGAAAAATTGTATCCGTTGGAAAAAGATGCATTGGACTACTTTATCAATAATGCCGGTTCGCCCAATGGGGTGATAGACGGGGGACTGGCAATTTTCGCTTCCGGAAACGAATATGCAGGAATGGCTGCATTCCCTGCTGCTTATTCCAAATGTATATCAGTCAGTGCGGTAGCGGCCGATTTTACTCCGGCCTCATATAGCAACTATGGAAAGGAAGTCACGATATCTGCTCCGGGTGGTGATACGGAATATTACAATCCGGTGGGGCAAGATGACCCTGAGGGTTGGGAAGAAGGAATCCATTCCGGTTCTATTCTCTCGACTTGGATACAAAACGGTAATGCGACCTATGGATTTATGGATGGTACGTCTATGGCTTGTCCGCATGTATCAGGAGTCGCAGCATTGGGTTTGTCGTATGCTGTCAAACAACGTCGTCATTTTAAAGCAAGTGAGTTTGTCGAACTATTGAAGTCATCTACAAAACCACTCGATAGCTGGTATAATACAGGAGAAGTGAAGGCTTACTATCGTAACCACATCTCATCCGGAGCTTCCGCTACTAGAGTAGAGTTATCGAAATATGTGGGTAAGATGGGTGCTGGATTGCTAGATGCCGGAATGTTGCTTAACAATATTGAGGGTAATGGTTCTGACATGGTAGTACCAAATATGTATGTAGCAGAAGGTACAACATCGGATTTAAACCTTGCCTACTATTTTGTTAATGGAGAGAATCTAACTTATACCTGCACATCGGGGGATACAACTGTCGCTTCAGTATCTGTCAATGGTACTTTTATGACAGTAACTGGGTTAAAAACCGGTGCAACCCGTATTACAGTGAAAGTAAGCAATGGAAGCGAACAATCCATTACTGTTACTGTTCGCAAGAAGGCTAATGATAATGGTTGGATGTAATTTTAATATTCAATGAAATCAGTTACTTGGATACGATTCTTTTTATTATGTGTAGTCATCGGACAATTCCGGGCGGTTGAAGCCCGGAATGTCCATTTTACTCCACAGGAAAAAACAGATACGCTGATAAATCCTCCGTTGATAAAAGGGGCGGAACATATTCTGCGTTTTGACGAGACTGTGCTGAATATCGGGACATTGACCGAAGATGATGCTCCAAAAATGTATCGTTTCACATGTACTAATGTAAGTGGCAAAGCCATAAATCTTACCCGTGTAAGAACTACTTGTGGATGTGCGGTAGCAGATGTACGTACAGGGGAGATATCTCCCGGTGAAACGAGAGTTGTAGTATTGACTTATCATCCGAAGAATCATCCCGGAACGATAGACACGAATGCTTTTGTTTATCTGTCTTCTTCGGACAAAATGCCTGTGGCACGCCTTACATTAATAGGTAATGTGTTGCCGGGAGCGGATGAATGGGGACGTTATCCATATAAGATGGGTAAATTGAGACTGAAACAAAACCGGATAGAATTTCGGGAGGTAAATGCGGGAAAGCGTCCTTCCGAACGAATCCTGTGTGGTAACAGCGGAAAACAATCATTGCGTTTGTCGGCTGCTGTTATTCCTGAGTTTGCAACTTTTCGTACCGAGCCGGAAGTAATCAGTCCGGGTAGTGAAGCCGACGTTGTGATTACAATAGACGCCTCACTGATTCCTGTGGAAAAAGGTCGTTCATTTACTTTTCCTATTATTATAGAGGGAGTGGAAGGGCAACCGTCAGACCGAACATTGAATATAAAAGTAAACTGTATTAAGTAACAATAAAAATAAAAAGAAGACATGAAGAATATTTTCAAATTAATGGCTTTATTCGCCTTCGCGCTTTGTTTCGCATCCTGTGACGACGATGAAAAGGTAGAGATTCCTGCCTTGCCGGTCACTGCTGCTAATTTAAACGGAACGTGGCAACTTTCTGAATGGAACGGACAAGCTCTGGCAGAAGGTACATATTGCTATATAACTTTTAATCGTAGAGAACTGACTTTTGAAATGTATCAGAAGTTTGACAGTATGTATGCACGTTATATTACTGGTTCTTTTAATATAGAAAACGATCCTTATCTGGGATATGTTATTAGTGGTGAATATGATTTTGGTAATGGTGACTGGAACAATGACTATATCGTAACGGATTTGCTAGAATCCGGTTCTATGATTTGGACTGTAAAAGATGATGATAGTGACGTGAATAAATATGTCCGTTGCGAAAAAGTACCTGAATCAATAATCGAAGAGGCTAAAACCAACAAGAATTAAGGCAAAATAGAGGTATATCAATGTCTAAAGGTCATCTTTATTAAGATGGCCTTTTTTGTATGGAAGAATTTAGTAATACATATCTGCAAAAAAAATATTGATTTTATTTGGAAATGATATTGGGACTTTCTATATTTGCATCAGATTTATAATTGTAATGAATACAACTTTGAAAAGAGGGAGAACTTATGAAACCATACGAACGATTGTTAGAGCATAATATAAAGCCTTCCATGCAGCGCATAGCGATCATGGAATATTTGATGAATCATCCCATTCATCCTTCGGCTGATGATATCTATACAGCGTTATCTCCTTCTATGCCGACACTTTCGAAAACGACGGTATACAATACTTTGAGATTGTTTTCGGAACAGGGAGCTGCATTGATGCTCACGATTGATGAGAAGAATACAAATTTTGATGCGGATACTTCTGTTCACTCTCATTTCTTATGCAGGTATTGCGGACATATTTACGACTTAAAATCTCCGGAAGCCGTGAAGAAAGTTGAAAGTCTGGAAATGGATGGGCATCAAGTGACGGAAGTTCATTATTATTATAAAGGTATATGCAAGAATTGCTTAAGAAAAGATAAAGAAACACGTATTGACTAATTAATTTAAAATTGAGAAGAAAATGAAAAAATTTAGATGTACTGTATGCGGTTATGTTTATGAAGGTGACGCAGCTCCTGAGAAATGTCCTTTGTGTAAAGCTCCTGCCAGCAAATTCGTAGAAGTTGTTGAAGTAGAAGGTGGTGCATTGTCTTTTGCTGACGAACACGTGATTGGTGTTGCAAAAGGTTGTGACGAAGAAATGATCAAGGATCTGAATAATCACTTTATGGGTGAATGTACT
Organism: Bacteroides sp. 1_1_14; assembly: GCF_000162515.1. Lineage (NCBI taxonomy): Bacteria > Pseudomonadati > Bacteroidota > Bacteroidia > Bacteroidales > Bacteroidaceae > Bacteroides > Bacteroides sp. 1_1_14. The sequence goes on from NZ_GG774703.1 coordinate 533,565, forward strand.
GAAGTAGGTATGTATTTGGCTATGAGCCGTCAGGCTGACCGTGAAGGTTATCCTGAAGTAGCTGAAGCTTTCAAACGCTATGCTTGGGAAGAAGCTGAACATGCTTCTAAATTTGCAGAATTGCTGGGTGACTGTGTTTGGGATACAAAAACTAACCTGCAAAAGCGTAAAGATGCTGAACAAGGTGCATGCGAAGACAAAAAACGTATCGCTACCCGTGCTAAAGCTTTGAATCTGGACGCTATTCACGATACTGTACACGAAATGTGCAAGGACGAAGCTCGTCATGGTAAAGGTTTTGAAGGACTTTACAACCGTTATTTCGGAGATAAGAAATAATAAAGCCTTATAAATAACTTTTAAAAGGTCTGTGTTCTATAGTGAATGCAGACCTTTTTTGTTTATATTTGCCTATCAACTTTATAAATACCACAATTATGAGAAAGGTACAACTATTGTTCGTTTGTTTAATGCTTTCAGCGGCTGCTTTTGCTGCTGATAAGGTTGTTAAGTTACCAAAACCTAATTTAAATCGTACTGGTACGGTGATGAAGGCATTGTCTGAACGTCAATCTACGCGTGAGTATGCTTCGAAAGCGTTAACTCTTGCTGATTTGTCAGACTTATTATGGGCGGCCAACGGAATCAATCGTTCGGATGCTGGAAAACGAACGGCTCCTTCCGCTATGAATAAGCAGGATGTAGACGTATATGTGATATTATCGGAAGGAAGTTACTTGTATGACGCAAAGAATCATCAGTTAAATCTGATTGCTGAAGGAGATTACCGTGGAGCGGTAGCGGGTGGCCAGGCTTTTGTAAAAACGGCTCCGGTATCTTTAGTATTAATCAGTGATGTTTCCCGTTTTGGTGATGCTCAGAAGATACAGAATCAACTAATGGGAGCCATGGATGCCGGTATTGTTTCTCAGAATATTTCTATTTTCTGTTCTGCGGCTAAACTGGCTACAGTGCCACGTGCTTCGATGGATGCCGCTCAGCTGAAGAAAGTATTGAAACTGAAAGATAGTCAGATTCCTATGATGAATCATCCCGTGGGATACTTTAAATGATCTTTATTCTGCATATAAAAATGGTGACACTATCCACACCGGATAGTGTCACCATT
>NZ_GG774703.1:534931-613678 GCF_000162515.1 Bacteroides sp. 1_1_14
CGGAAAAGCTGCGGATCTCCTTTCATAGGAATGAATACAAACAATGGAATGCTTGTTGCGTTGAACAAGGCAGCAAGTTCTTTCTGTTTGTCTACATTGACTTTGTAGATTGTTATTTTCCCTGCATATTCCTTTGCCAATTCTTTCATGATTGGGGCTGTCTGGCGACAAGGACCACACCAGTCTGCATATAAGTCGATGATGGCAGGTTTGTCACCTTTGTATTTCCACTCTTTTGATTTTTCATAATCGAAGACGTCTTTCAGAAACATTTCTTTGTCCATTACGACGACTTCACCGTTACCTGTTACCTCTTTTTTACCTTGATTGGCATCCGGTTTGTCATTGAAGGCGTATACGATAACGCTCAGCATGACAAAAGCTACCATTGCTAATACTTTCTTCATTCGCTATTTTCCTTTTATATGTAATTTTGTTCGATGATTCCTTTTAATTCACTACTGTGGATAACTCCGGAATGTCTCCATACGGCTTCTCCATTTTTGAATAAAATAAAAGTCGGCACTGCCTGTATGCGATATTTAGTAGCCAAATCTTCATGTTGGTCAACATCTATCTTCACAATACGGGCTTTATCTCCTACCATTGTTTTCAATTCTTCTAAAACGGGTTTCATTGCTTTGCAGGGTCCACACCATTCTGCAAAGAAATCAACTAAAACGGGTATCGGTGACTGTATTAAATCTTCAAACTTTTCCATAATCTTTCCTTTCTTAAATTTAAATATCAGTCTTTGAAGACTGCAAATATAATTTCTATTTTATTAATATAACGGGAAAAAGCTGTTTTTGTTCATAAAATAGTAATTGTAGAGTCATCTTATTGTAATCTGGAAAAGGGAACTTTGCATAACGAAAAACAAATAAATAAGAAATAAACTAATAATGATAGCCTCATGAAATTTTTATTTATTGTACAAGGCGAGGGTAGGGGACACTTGACACAAGCTATTACCCTTGAAGAAATGTTGTTGCGTAATGGACATGAAGTAGTGGAAGTATTAGTCGGTGAGAGTTCATCACGTATCTTGCCCGGATTTTTTTAACCGGAATATACAGGCACCGGTCAAACGTTTTATCAGTCCTAATTTCTTGCCTGCGGCAGATAATAAACGAGTGAATCTAAAGAAAAGTTTTATTTATAATTTACTGCGTATTCCGGAATATTTTCGCAGTATGTGCTATATTAACCAGCGGATTAAGGATACAGGGGCGGAAGTAGTGATCAACTTCTACGAGCTTTTGACAGGACTTACCTACACACTCTTTCGTCCCTCCGTTCCATATGTCTGCGTCGGACACCAATACTTGTTTTTACATCAGAATTTTGAATTTCCGGATAAAAACTCTTTTCAATTACGGATGCTGCGTTTCTTCACCAAGATGACAGCTGTAAGATCTTCGAAGAAACTTGCTTTATCTTTCAATGATATGGAACCGGACAGGGTAGAACAAGTGGTGGTAGTTCCTCCTTTAATTCGGCAGGAAGTAACTGCTATTCAACCGGAAGAAGGAAATTATATTCATGGATATATGGTAAATTCCGGTTTTGCAGATAGTGTGGAGGAGTTTCATACGATATATCCGGAAGTTCCTTTGAGGTTTTTCTGGGACAAAGCAGATGCAGATGAGGTGACCAGGATTGACGAAACACTAAGTTTCTATCAGATAGATGATGTGAAGTTTCTTAATGGGATGGCCGGTTGTCGTGCTTATGCTACCACTGCCGGGTTCGAATCTATCTGTGAAGCAATGTATCTGGGAAAACCTGTATTGATGGTTCCGGCACATATTGAGCAGGATTGTAATGCCCATGATGCAATGAGGGCAGGAGCAGGGATTATCAGTGATTCTTTTGATTTGAAGCCTTTACTCCGTTTTGCCGGAACGTATTCTCCTAATCGTACATTCGTTCGTTGGGTACGTAGTGGTGAACGACGTATTATTCTGGAACTGGAAAAACTGGCTGCTCCACAATCAGCAATTACTTCAATACCAACATTTACTAATTATTTACCGATATGAAACTGAATAAAACAGATTATGTACTTGAGCGGGCGTCAGATGGCGGATATTATGCCTGGTTGACTGTGAATATGCAATGTAATGCTTACGGAGAGTCTCCTGAAGAAGCTGTGTTGAATTTGCAGGAAACAATGAATGAAATGATAGATGAGATGTATATGGTAGAAGAGTTTATTTAATGGAAAATGGATAATGGAAATGTCACCCTACATAGGGACTTTCCATTATCCATTTTTCATTATCCATTTATTCAATACTCAGTTCATCAATAATGTGGGAGGCTCCTGCATATTTATCGATAATAAATAAGGTATAGCGGATATCTACACAGGCGGCACGTTGTGAGGAGGGGCGGAAAGCGATGTCTCCGGTCAGACCTTCATAGTTGCGGTCGAAAGCTGTGCCCACTAGTTGTCCTTTGCTATTGAATACCGGACTGCCGGAGTTTCCTCCTGTATTATCAGTATTAACAATAAAGCAGACAGGCATTTCACCGTCTTTACCATAGCGTCCATAGTCTCTGGCTTTATATAGTTCCTTCAACTTCTGCGGAACTACAAATTCCCAGTTTCCTGGATCTTCTTTCTCCATAACTCCTTTGAGTGTAGTATGAGCATCATAAACTACTCCGTCGGCAGGTTCATAAGGAAGTACCTGTCCGTAAGTCAGTCGTAAGGTTGAGTTGGCGTCCGGATAGATAGGCATTCCTTTTTCCTGTCTCATGTCCATCATTCCTTTTACCCATACCTTATGAGCAGCGTCGTAGTTCTGATTGGCCTCTTTCATGGCAATGGCAGTTTTCAATATTCCATCTGTGATGGAGTATTTGAAAAGTACCATCCAGTCATGACCTATCTTATATAAGCTTGGCTTTTTAATAAACTTTTCAAAGTTTTTGGGATTACCAAAAATCGAATATTCAAAACAAGCATCTACAAATGAATCTATATTTCCTTTGAAACGTGAGTTTATGATCTCGAAAATATTGATTCGTTGTTCCTCCGGAATGTAATTGGCATAAGTTTGCAGCATGGTTTTGGCAACCATTCGCTCTACTTCCGGGAAGGGAATGGAGGCAAAGTATTTTTCACCGGCTTGTTTCAGATTTTCGGTAGCTGTTTTTATTTGTTCTTTGTTTTTTGACTTAAGGGCAGTGACCATTTCTGTTGTAGAAGGGAGGCGCATAAAGTCAAGTGCTGTGACAAGTGCTTCGTTAAGGGCTTGCTGGTGATAGAGTGCATCCCGTCGATGAGCAACGATAGAACGTATTTCATCAAATGCCTTCTGATAAGAATCATCACCTTTTTCGCGGCCACGGGCCAAGAGTTCTTCTTGTTGCTTACGCTTGGTATCCAGTACTTTGAGACGTACTAATCCTTCGTTCATACCAATTGCATTTTTCCAGTAATTGGCTGAAGATGCATACTTACTTGCATAATGGATTCGTACGGCAGGATCTTTCAGCATCTGCTCCATCAGAACTTTCTGACGGGCCCCACGTACATGTTGACGCATAAAGTTGGTAGTCTGCATACGCTCTTCCACTTCGTCAGAAATCATATATCGCCAGTTGCGTCCCGGGAATCCCATAACAAAGGTGAAGTCACCTTCCTGTACTCCGGCAATGCTGATTTTCAAATGTTTTTTACCTGCAAAGGAACATTGTCTTTAGAATATGCGGCAGGTTTCCCGTTTTTATCAGCATAGATACGGAAGAGGGAAAAATCTCCGGTATGGCGGGGCCACATCCAGTTGTCTGTGTCGGCTCCGAATTTACCGATAGAAGAGGGAGGAGCACCTACCATGCGGATATCGCTGTATACGGTCTTTACAAACATATAATATTTATTTCCTCCGTAAAAAGCTTTAAGTTCAAGTTTGGTTGCAGGAGTGACTTCTATATTTTCATCTTTGGCGAAGCGTTCTGCTACTTTGCTCAGGTAGCTTGGCGACAGATAATTAGTACCGTTCGGATCTTCATCTTTCTTCAACTGATCGGTTACGTAACTGGTTACATCAAGGATACGGTCAATAAAAGTGACGGTCAATCCCGGTGTGGGAAGTTCTGCATCACGATTCATGGCCCAGAATCCTTCTGTCAGGTAATCATGCTCTACGTTACTATGTTGTTGGATAGCTCCGTAACCACAATGATGATTGGTGAGTACCAGTCCTTCAGAAGAAATGACTTCTCCGGTACATCCGCCACCGAAGTGTACAACAGCATCTTTCAGAGAGAGGCCATTGGCATTGTATACCTCTTCAACAGGAATCTCCAGACCGAGTTCCCGCATGGCAACTGCATTTTGTGCTTTCAGGTCAGTTAGCATCCACATACCTTCATCGGCGTGGATGCTAAGAGTTGCCAGTGAAAAAATAGCAAATATAATTTGTTTTCTCATTTATTCTACGATAGTCATTTCATTAATCAGATGGCCGCAGTTTCCTAATTTCTCAAGGATAAACAGGACGTAGCGGATATCAAGATTGATACAGCGTTGCAGGTTGTTATCAAAGTTAATATCACCACTCAGAGATTCCCAGTTACCATCGAATGCACAGCCGATCAATTCTCCGTTTTCGTTCAATACCGGACTACCGGAGTTACCACCGGTAATGTCATTGGTTGACAGGAAGCAGACAGGCATATCACCGTTAGGTAATGCATAACGACCGTAGTCTTTCTTTTCTATAAGTTCTTTCAACTTGGCCGGTACCACAAATTCGCGGTCTTCCGGATTTTCTTTTTCAAGAATACCTTTTGTTGTTGTGTAATAGTTATAGTGTACACCATCTTTCGGATCATATGGTTTTACGTTACCATAGGTCAGGCGAATGGTGAAGTTTGCGTCCGGATATGAAGGAACAGGCAATTTCATTTCACCTAAACCGCGGATGTAAGTTTTGTGGAGCAGAGCAAGTTCTTTGTCCAGCTCTTTTAGCTGATCAAGGAGATTACCGTATTGATCGTATTTGGATTGGGCATATTGCAAAGCCAGATCCTCATCAATAGCTTTTACTGTCGGCTTTTTGAGGAATTTATCAAAGTTAGCCTGATTAGCAAAAATAGACTTGTCGTACATGTCGTCTACGAACTTATTGTAGTCTCCTTTATATTTCTGTTCAATCACTTTATAGATAGCAGGGCGTTGGTTTGCCGGAATCATTTCTGCATAGAGAGGAAGCAGTACTTTAGCTACTTTGCGGTCTACTTCATGATCATAGTCTTTGTTATGGATGCTTTTGAAGTTTTCTTTCAGACCTTCCAGACGAACTTTGATCAGAGAATCGTTTTTATCAACCAAAGCTTCCCGTGTTTTAGTTAACATTGAGTTACCAAATTCGATAGCTCCGAAGAAAACTTCAGTCAGGCAAGTCAGTTGATAATTGAGAGGGGCTGTTTGTGCTACCAGATCATCGATCTTTTTCACAACATTGGCATATTCGGTATTGTTTTGTGCCTTTGCAAATTCAGCAAATTTAGCTTCCTGTTCTGCTTTAGTGCCCAATACGTCATTGTCAATGATCGCTTTGTTCATTCCGATAGAGTTTTTCCAGTAGTTACTGGAGCCTGCATATTTGTTTGCATACTGAATACGGATTTTATCGCTGGCGTTCATCACTTCTTTCAAAACAGCCAGGCGTGCACCACGAATGCGGATACGCGGTTCATTGGTTGATTCCATGCGTTCTTTTACTTCTGACACAGTCAGATAACGGCTGGTTCTTCCGGGGAATCCCATGATCATTGCATAGTCTCCTTCTTTTAAACCTTTGATGGAGATTGACAGATGTTTCTTCGTTTTCAGCGGAGTATTGCTTGCGCTGTATTCAGCCGGCTCTCCGTTGGCATCTGCATAGATACGGAACATGGAGAAGTCACCGGTATGACGGGGCCACATCCAGTTGTCTGTTTCGCCACCGAATTTACCTACTGAAGAAGGAGGAGCGGCAACCATACGTACATCCGGATATATTTTCTTGTAGAACAGGTAGAATTTGTTTCCTGCGTAGAAAGGAAGGGCTTGCGGTACAATTCCTTTCTTATCTTTCAGGTCACTTTTTTCATAGAGTTCTTTAGCCAGTCCTTCAAGGAAAGCACCAGTGAATGACTGAGATACCGTAATTTCTTTGGCTGCGATTTTGGCATTCACAATATCTGTTATATCTTCGATACGTTCGATGAAAGTGAACTTTAATCCCGGAGTAGGAAGCTCCTGATCTCTGGATGTAGCCCAAAAACCATCTGTCAGATAATCGTGTTCTACACTACTGTGTTGCTGGATAGAAGAATAACCGCAGTGATGGTTAGTCAGGATCAAGCCTTCCGGTGAAATGATTTCTCCCGTACATCCTCCTCCGAATATACCGACTGCATCTTTCAAAGAGACACCGTTGGGATTATATAAATCCTGAGCTTCTAGTTTTAATCCTTGCTTCTTCATCATATCTATGGAATGTTGCTGTTGCATTAGTTGCAATAACCACATACCTTCGTCCGCTTTTACGGTACATACAAGCAGCGCTGTCAGCGCTAATAAATAAAGTCTTAGTCTGTTCATTACTTTATGATAACAATTATAAATTATGATGTTAATATTCTATTTTTAAACTTCCGTCTTTCAGTGCTTTCATGATATTGGCGGGAGCCCGTTGATTCATTAATTCATTTTTCATGAAATCCATATAGGGAGCTACATGCTGAAAGTATTGGTAATATCCTTTGCACAGATAGTTCAGACCGGGTTCGCCGTCCGCTGTCCGACTGAAGCGGTTCTTTGGACATTCTCCGTTGCAGGCAAATAGAAAGTCGCACTCCTTGCATTGAGTTGGGAGTGATTGGTATTTCATTGTCCCGAAATTATGCTGTCGTTCACTATGCATCATTTCCACCAAAGTCTGGCTATAGATATTTCCCAATTTATATTCCGGGAATACGAAATGGTCACAAGAGTATACGTCTCCGTTGAACTCCATAACGCCGGCATGTCCGCAATGCTTCGCCATTGTACATACGCCCGGTTGCTCGCCCATCCAGTTAGCCAATGTAGAATCGAATATCTGTATGAAGAATTTGCCTACATCTTCTTTTACCCATTCATCAAAAATTGTACAGAGAAAATTACCCCATTGTTCTGGACTTACGGAAAAATCAGCTAATGCTCCTTCTTTATTTTCTGCCAGAGAAGCGAGATGACGACCGTCCTGATGTGAAACAATGCGTTCAACAATCGGAGCGAACTGAATATAATGGCAATCTATTTCTTTGAAGAAATTATAAAAGTCTAATGGATATTCGGCATTGAAATCGTTCACAACAGCCATAGCATTCCATTCTACTCCGTGTTTTTTCAGGAGATTAATCCCTTGCATCACTTTGACGAAAGAAGGTTTGCCCATCTTATTTTTGCGATATTCGTCATGAAACTCTTGCGGTCCATCAATGGAAACCCCTACCAGCCAGTTGTTTTCACGGAAGAACTCGCACCATTCGTCTGTGAGTAAGGTCCCATTCGTCTGGATACAATTATCAATCGTACGTCCGCGGGCATATTTCTTTTGTAGCTCCATCGCCTTTTTATAAAAGGAAAGAGGACGCATCAGCGTTTCTCCTCCGTGCCAGGTAAAAAGCACTTGAGGCATGGTTTGAGAGTTGATATACTCGTCGATAAACTTTTCAAGTAGCTCATCGCTCATTATATGTTTCGGGTTTTCTTTGTATAGGTTCGCCTTTTCCAAATAATAGCAGTATTCGCATGCGAGGTTACATACGGCTCCCACGGGCTTTACCATGACATAAAGCGGTTTGGCAAAAGGTGCATAAGTTGTTGCTTTCATGACTGCAAATTTAGATAAACTAAATGAAAAAAATGATCTCCTACCTCTGTTTATAAGGATTATTAAAGAAAAGAGTCTTACAAGTTTTAAATATTGATAAAATGTTTCTTTTAAGTCCGAATCAGTTGTACCTTTGTACCCAGAATTTAATGAAACAATGAACGTGAATAAGATTTTGCCTTTTGTGCTTTTGCTTCCCTTTCTAGCTTCGTGTACTCATAAGTATAAGATAGAAGGAACATCTTCAGTAAATGGTCTGGATGGAAAAATGTTATATCTGAAGACTTTGAGGGATGGAGAATGGGCAAAACTGGACTCGGCTGAAGTAGTACATGGATCATTTTCAATGAAAGGGAAAATCGACTCTGTGCAAATGACAACACTTTATATGGATGACGAAAGTGTCATGCCGGTTGTGTTGGAAAGTGGCAAGATCGTTATTACCATTAGCAATACCGATCTCAAAGCGATCGGAACTCCTTTGAATACTGCATTGTATGACTTTATTGCAAAGAAGAATGCAATGGAAGAAAGCATCGGTGATCTGGAAAGAAAAGAAACCCGTATGGTGATGGATGGTGCTGATCTGGAAGAAGTTCATGAACAGTTACTTGCAGAAGGAGATTCACTGATGAAAGCTATGAATCAATATGTCAAGACTTTCATCTCGGACAATTATGAAAATGTATTAGGACCTAATGTATTTATAATGCTTTGCAGTTCTTTGCCATATCCTATTATGACTCCACAAATAGATGATATAATAAAGGACGCTCCCTATTCTTTTAAGAGTAATAAGATGGTGAGAGAGTTCTTGACGAAGGCCAAAGAGAATATGCAGTTGATAGAGGAACATCAACGGATGCAACAAAATGTAGGTCCGAAGAAATAAATCTTGAGTTTTTTGCGTATTTTTGCATAAAACTCAAGATAAGATGAAAACGTCCCTTTCTATTCGTATTGCTTTTTTCTTTATTCTTTCTTTTTTGGCAGTTTCCTGTCATAGAGATTCGGATGCTCTCAACATGACTTTTTCAAAAGTGGAAAAGTGCATGAACCTCTGTCCGGATAGTGCTCTAAACCTATTAAAAGGTATTCCTGATTCTGAAAAATTGCGCGGTAAGTCGCAGGCTACTTATGCTCTTCTGATGACACAGGCAATGGATAAGAATTATATGAAGTTTAGTTCGGATTCGTTGATTGCATTAGCTTTGAATTACTATACAATAATTCAGACTCCTCCAGTAATGTATGCAAAGACTCTGTTTTATCATGGAAGGGTAATGCTGGAGTTGGATAAAGAGGAAGAAGCCTTGAAATCATTTCTTGCAGCAAAAGATATTTATGAGAGAACTAAGGATTATAAAATGTTAGCTCTGATTATTGAAGAAATTGGTATGATTAACCGAAGGCAGGAATTGTATGGTGATGCTTTATCGAATTTTAGAGAAGCATTAGATATACATAAACAATTGAAGGATTCTCTTGGAATTATCAGTGTTAGTCAGAATATTGCTAGAGTTTATTTGTTTAAATCCCAATGGGATAGCTGTTCTTTTTATTATAATAATGCTTTAGAAATAGCAGTACGGAAGAACCTGTCTGAAATCTCAATTTTACATGAACTAGGTATTTTATATCGTTCTATGCAAGAATTACCAGAAGCAGAACGTTATTTTTTAGCTGCTTATGAAAAAGAGACTGATGAAGAAAAAAAATATATGGAATGCTTGTCTTTGGGATATTTATATATGCAAATGGGGCAGATAGAAAATGCAAGAAAGTATTTAAAGATGAGTGCTAAATCTTCTAAGGCATATACGCAAATTAGTGCGTTTGATTGTTTATACTTTTTGGAAAAGGATATAGATAATTTTGAGGAGGCAATAGTATATCATGAGTTAGCAGATTCTATAACTAATGCTATGGAAGAAATTAACTCTCGTGAATTAATAGCAAGCCTACAGAAGAAATATGAAAATGAAAAACTTCAGAATGACAATTTGCATATGAAGGTACGATATACGAATTTTATGTTATGGGGTACGATTGCCTTCTTGTTTGTTGTCGCTTGTATGTGCTATTATTATTATAAAAATCGGAATAATAAAAAGAAAATAGCTGAGATTGAATTGCAGATTCGAGAGAACGAAGAAGAAATAGAGCGATATCAACAAGAAATAGAGGGTATTCAAATATCAAAAGATCAGGTGTTAAAGGAAAATCTGATGCTAGAAGAAAATCGTACTAAAGTAGGAGAACTCAATGGAAAGATTGTTCTTTTAACAATGCAGAATAAAACTTTGTCGGAACATCTGAAAGAATTGGGGGGTGAATTAAATGTTGGCATATCTTCAGGCTCATTTATACATGCATTTCGACTTCTATTGGCAATAAAAGAGGGGACATTAAGAGGTAAGCTTTCTAATGAAGAGCGTCAGAAGCTATTCAGTCTATTTGATTTGATTTATTGGAATTATGTTAGTCGTTTGTTAGAAAGAGCTCCAACTCTTACTAAACATGATCTTGAGATTTGCTGTTTTCTTAAATTTGGTTTGAGTCACGAAGAGCTAAGTCGCATCTTTCATACTACTTCAGATTCTGTAACGAGGGCAAAAGGCAGGCTTAAAGGCCGATTAGGCATTCCTCCGCAAGATGATTTGGACCTTTTTTTTGAAGGAATTTTGAGAAATAAAAAATGGATTGTCCGGGTAAATGTTAAGTCTGTAATTGTTAATATGTTGATTTATAGATTGTTATTGCTTATTTTTCTCTTGTAATTTGTCCGGGTTGATTTTTTTGTTTTTTCGAATACATACCGTACTTTTGGCGAAACAAAAAAGCAATATAGTTATGAAAGTACGTTTTATTTTATCTTTTCTAACTGCATTATTTATTGCAGGGAATATGATCGCTATTGAGAGTACAGATCGGGTAGAGAGGAAATTGCCTGTTGTGTTAAAGGGAGAGGTTCCTACCACTACTCATCGTTCTATTCCTGTAATACCTATTAATGCGTCTATTTCTACAGATGATAATATTGTAGAAATCATTTTCACAGCTCCTTTGGGCGAAGTGAAAATACTAGTAGATGGACAAGTACAGGAAGTCTGTCAGGTAACGGCTCCTGGACAAACAACTTCTTTCTCTATAGAAGGATGGGCTCCGGGCGTTTATAAACTAGAATTTAAAATAGCCGGAGGCGGATACGTATACGGAGAACTAGTAATAGAGTAAATAAGGGACTAAACCTTAACTTTCATATAATGAATGGTCATCATACAGTTGCTATTTGCACTTGGGAAGGTGACAAACAGCAATCTATTGAATATAATTCTTCTATTGCAGTCGGGATTGATTGTCCCCGTGCAAAATTGAGAGTAAGTATTCTATTAGATACAATACAAGAGTATCAGGTGAGATATATCTTTTCTGACGAGGAGATAAGTGAAGCTGTAAATGAGGCTGGGCTTATCATTGGCGCAAGGGGTATAGCCTATGAAGGGGTATTACAACGAAAACCGGTTATTGTAGTGGGGGAATATGGTTTTGGAGGTTTAGTTACTCCAGATACATTGCATGAACAATACAATAATTATTTTAGAGGCAAAATCAATGGAATAAAAGCAGAGTACTTCTCTTTAGAACGATTAGAAGAGGAAATAAGGAGAGGATTTGCTTTGACATTCCAGGAATTGCAAATGATGTCTAACCAGACAATAAGATTTCTACATAATATATAGACTTTTTGATTTAATAGATTAATGCATAAAGACTGGTTAGGTATGCGGGGGTGCGTGAGTATCCCCGCATTTCGTTTCTTACCGATCCTGGTCTTCGTTTGTGATCATTCCTTTATGCTTTTCAGGAAGTGCACTCTCAACAGCAGCATAAGCCTCTGCCATAGTAGCTTTTATGTTTTCCATACCTTTTCCTTTAGGAGGAATAGGGTCATGAATGGTCAGAATCATGCGATGGCGATGTATCCATTTGCCTGTACGTGGCAGGATTTCAAAAGAACCGTCGATTGTAACGGGAACAACTGCCAGCTGCAAGTCATCTGCCAATTGAAACGCCCCTTTTTTGAAATATCCCATGTGTCCGGTGAAAGTACGTGCTCCTTCGGGAAAAACGACTAAGGATACCCCGTCTTTCAGCGAATCTTTTGCTTGCCGAATGGTCTCCAGTACTTTTTTGGGACCGGACCGGTCTACAAAAATGTGTCCTGCACTTTCACATGCTTTTCCTACAAATGGTATCTTACGCAGGCTTTTTTTCATCATCCACTTGAAATTTCTTCCGATGAATCCATAAATAAGAAAAATATCGAAGGATCCCTGATGATTCGGCACAAAGATATAAGAGGTCTTCCCGTGTAATTTTTCACGACCGTGAATCTTTACAGGAATCAACAGAAAAAGACAGATGAGTTGTGACCATATTTTGCCCGGATAGTATCCCCAGAAATGAGCTCCTCCTAGTAAAGAGCCTACAATGGTGACAATCGCTGTAAGAATAGTCAATACCAATAGGATAGGTAAAGCAATACAAATTTGATAAATATAATATAGTATCTTCATGGGGAGTTTATTTTTATATATATGCAAAGATACATGATTATTGGTAAAAAAAGCAGTAGGATACAACATAATCTTTGCGATTATGCTATTTTTGTCATCTGTTATAGACAGATAATGATATGATACGTATACTACATACTGCCGATTGGCATTTAGGACAGACATTTTTTGGTTACGACCGCACGGGAGAACATAAGGCTTTTCTTGACTGGCTGGCCGAAGAAATCCGACAAAACGAGATTGATGCATTGGTTATAGCCGGAGACGTGTTTGATGTTTCCAATCCTTCTGCTGCGTCTCAGCGCATATATTATGAGTTTATTTATCGGGTGACTGCGGAGAATCCGAGACTGCAAATTGTGATTGTTGCCGGTAATCATGACTCTGCGGCGCGTTTGGAAGCTCCTCTGCCTTTGTTGCAGGCGATGCGGACGGAAGTCAGAGGGGTAGTGCGCAAATTGGAGGGCGGAGAGATTGACTATGATCATTTGACAATAGAATTGAAGAATAGAGAAGGGGAAGCAGAAGTACTTTGCATGGCTGTTCCTTTTCTGCGGCAGGGAGATTATCCGGTAGTGGAGACAGAAGGAAATCCATATATGGAAGGAGTTCGCGAGCTTTATGCGCGACTTTTGCAAAGGTTGTGGGCACGCCGGGAAACGAATCAGGCTATTCTTGCTGTCGGTCATTTACAGGCTACCGGATCAGAGATTGCCGAGAAGGATTATAGCGAACGGACAGTGATTGGTGGTTTGGAATGTGTATCACCCGATACTTTTTCGGAAAAGATAGCGTATACGGCTTTAGGGCATATCCATAAAGCACAGCGGGTATCCGGCAGGGAGAATGTAAGATATGCCGGAAGTCCGATTCCTATGTCTTTTGCCGAGAAGCATTATCATCACGGAGTGGTGATGGTGACTTTAGATGAAGGCTGTGCGGTTGATATCAGAAGGATAGAGTGTCCACAATCCATACCTCTTATCAGTGTGCCGGGTGGAGAGGCTGCTTCACCGGAAAAAATAATAGAAATAATAAGAGACTTACCGGAGGTGGATGGAGAAGCTCCTTATCTGGAAGTCAAGGTTTTGCTTGAAGAACCGGAACCTATGCTTCGTCAGGAAATAGAAGAGGCATTGGCTGGTAAGAAATATCGTCTGGCACGTATCGTTTCTGCTTATCGTCAGGAAGAAAGAGTGGAAAAGGAGGCTGATGGCTGGAAAAAGGGATTGCAGGAAATGTCTCCGTTGCAGATTGCTCAATCTGCATTCGAAAAGGTTTATCAGACGGAAATGCCTGCCGACCTGACTGATTTATTTCAGGAAGCATATATTTCCGCAACTCGTAAAGAAGAGGAGGAAGGAGAATGAAAATTATAGCAATAAGATTGAAGAATCTGACTTCGATAGAAGGCAGTGTTGAAATAGATTTTACGGTGGAACCGTTATCTTCGGCTGGTATATTTGCAATTTCCGGTGCTACAGGAGCGGGAAAGTCGACTTTGTTGGATGCTCTGTGTCTGGCATTATATGATAAGGCTCCCCGTTTTGCGGCTTCGGTGGAGAGTATCAATCTGGCAGATGTGGGAGATAACCAGATCAATCAGTCAGATGTGAGAAATCTGCTTCGTCGGGGGACGAGTGACGGATATGCGGAGGTCGATTTTCAAGGAGTGGACGGACATCGATATCGTTCCCGGTGGTCGGTCAGACGGACAAGGAATAAGGCGAGTGGTTCTTTACAGCCTCAAGTGTTGGAAGTGAAAGATTTGGATACGGAAAAAGAATTTCAGGGAACGAAGAAAGAATTGCTGGCACAGTTGGTAGAGTTGGTCGGTTTGACGTATGAGCAATTTACCCGTACCGTATTGCTGGCACAAAACGACTTTGCAACTTTTTTGAAATCCAGAGGGGCAGCGAAAGCGGAACTACTGGAGAAATTGACGGGAACAGGAGTTTATTCCCGCATCTCCCAGGAGATTTTTGCCCGGAATAAGGCTGCACAAGAAGAGGTGGCAATGATTCAAAGTAAGATGAGTGTGATTGAGTTGTTGCCGGAGGAAGAACTTTTAACCTTGCAAAATGAGAAAGAACAGTTAGTTGAGAAACGTGCGGCAGGGATTAAATTGCTGGCAGAACTGAATGCGCAATTGAATGTGGTTCGTTCATTGAAAATGCAGGAAGCTCTTTGGATGAAAAAGCAGCAGGAAGAGCAGGAGGAACTGAATAAACAAAAGAATCTACAGGATGCTTTGGTTGTTCAGGAAGAAGGGCTGGTTCATTTTAAAGCACAGTGGGAAGCGATACAGCCGGATTTGAAAAAGGCACGTCAGCTGGATGTACAAATACAGTCGCAGCAGGCGGGGTATATACAGTCGCAACAAATTTTGCAGGCTGCCCGTCAGCAGGTGGCGGATCAGGAGAAGAAATCTGCATCTGCGGTAGAGCAGTTACGGATTTCCTATCATTCTTTGAGTCGTCTGTTGAATCGTACGGATGTGGAGTCACTGCAGCTGGAACAGATTGAAGTCATCCTTAATGAGGAAAAGGATACATTGGAAACATGGACAAAGGTGAATGAAGAACGCCTTGGCCGGTTAAACTCTTTTGGTTATCCTTCTTTGGTAGATGAGCAGGGTAAAATTCAAAAAGAACTGACGCGCTTGCAGAATATAAAGAAATTGACTGAAGAACAATCGAAGTCGAAGCAGGATATAGAGAAACTGGAAAAGGAAGTGACTGCTTGTACACAGCAGTTGGCAGAGCAGGATGCTGTAGTTAAAGCTTTGCAGCGGCTTTATGAAAATGCCCGTATGGCGGTAGGAAAGGATGTGAAAGCATTGCGTCAGCAGTTGCAGGAAGGGGAGGCCTGTCCGGTTTGTGGAAGTACGACACATCCTTATCATCGGGAACAAGAGGTAGTGGATACTCTTTACCGGAATATGGAACAGGAATATAATACCGCAGTGTCTGCTTATCAGCAGATAAATAATCGCAGCATTGTCCTGCAACGAGATTTAACCCATCAAAGGGCAACTGAGGTACAGATAAAAGAACAGTTGTCCGTTTTACAACAAGAAGGATTGCCAGCTGGAGAGGAAGAATATATACAGAATCGGTTAAATGAGTTGGCGGAACGTATTTCAGCTTATCAGCATCTGTATGCGGAATGGCAGCAGAACGATGAGAAAATAAAGAAATTGCGGACACACTGTGATGCTCTGCGTGAGAATGTCTCACAGTGTCGTTTGGCTGCGCAAAAGGTATCAGCCGCTAAAGAACAGTCGGCTATTTTACAGAAAGCAGCTGTTGATGAGCAACAAAGATTCGAAGTGATTGCTAAAGCGTTGGATGCACTCCGACAGGAACGTTCTTTGTTATTAAAAGGGAAGAGTGCGGACGAAGCTGAGGCTACTGTTGCCCGAAGAGAAAAAGAATTGAATGAGGCGTTGGAAAGGGCTCGTAAACAAGTGGAAGGAGTACAAAATCGTCTTTCCGGCCTGCAAGGAGAAATGAAACAACTGTCCGTTGTCATTGAAGAACTTCGGGAGCAACAGAAAGGTATTGAATTTCCGGAACAGCTTCCTCAGGCTATAGCGAAACAGCAGGAAGATAATCTTAATACGGAACGTGCGTTATCGACTGCGGAGGCACGTCTGTTGCAGCAGGCAAAGAATAAAACAATCTTTGAGCAGATAACCAAAGAACTTACCGAAAAACAGGCAGTTGCCGTACGTTGGGCTAAATTGAATAAATTGATTGGTAGTGCCGACGGTGCTAAATTTAAAGTCATAGCCCAAAGTTATACTTTAAATCTGTTATTGCTTCATGCCAACAAACATCTGGCTTATCTTTCCAAACGGTATAAGTTACAGCAAGTTCCCGATACACTGGCGCTTCAGGTGATTGATTGCGATATGTGTGACGAGATACGTACGGTATATTCGCTTTCGGGAGGTGAATCTTTCTTGATTTCACTGGCACTTGCATTGGGCTTATCTTCGCTTTCGAGCAATAATCTGAAAGTAGAATCTTTGTTTATCGACGAAGGATTCGGCTCGTTGGATGCTGACAGCCTGAGAACAGCCATGGAAGCTTTGGAGCAGCTACAGATGCAGGGACGGAAAATCGGAGTCATTTCCCATGTACAAGAAATGAGTGAACGTATTTCAGTTCAGGTGCAGGTACATAAGAAGATCAATGGAAAAAGCGTGCTTACCGTCGTAGGGTAAGCACCGTTATTTCCGGCCATGCACCGAAGCGAAAAGGAAGTCCGACATAGCCGATGCCTTCATTTACGTACAAACCACGTGTCCCTTCCAGATACATCCCGCTCCATTCGGGATAGATATAAGAGGAAGGAGAATGATTCCCGAATTTTAACTGCATAGCGTGGGTATGCCCTGCCAGCATTAAATCGATGTCTGTTTGTGGGAGTACTTCCCGTCTCCAGTGGGTAGGGTTATGGCTTAAAAGTATCTGGAACATTCCTTCGGTTCCCCGCATCGCTTCGGGGAGGTCAGCATATTGGGAGAAAGGCGGTTCTCCTTCGTTTTCAACTCCAATAAGGGCGATACTGTCGCTGCCCTGAATCAGAATCGTATGAGAATTATTCAATAACTTCCAGCCCATAGCGGCTTGTCTTTGCAGGAGATCATTCAGATTATCGTCTTGCTCTTGCTGGCTTTTCCAGCGGAAATAAGGGCCGTAATCATGATTTCCTAAAATGGAGTAGACTCCATCTTTGGCTTTCAGTCCGGACAGTATATCTTGAAAATCATTTAGTTCGACTGCACGATGATTAACCAGATCTCCGGTAAAGACAATAAGATCGGCCTGTTGCTCATTCACCAGTTTTACTAACTTCTGAATAGCGGAAGTATTTCCCTGCCAACTTCCGATATGAATATCTGATAACTGGACAATACGGTATCCATCGAAAGCCGATGGAAGCTTGGGCGAGGAATAAGTTACCTCTTTGACGTCAAACTGCGTGCGTCCGATAAAAGACCCGTAGATGATCATTACGATAGAAATCACGGCTAATGTCAGCCCGGTACAGATAAAGGGAGTTCGGGGCCACCGTAGCCATTTGTGGAAAGGTACCCCGATAATCGTGCAGAGAGACAGCAATAGTTTAGGAGCCGTAAACAGGAAGAAAAAGATGGAAAACCATCCAATAGCCTGTGTATGGCGTTCGGCAAAGGCGTTATTGGAGAAGTAAACCAGATAAAGTAATCCTGTGGATAACAGGAAAGCAGGCAGCCAGTAGAGGATTCTCAGCCAGCGTTTTGCCGTCAGATGAACGATAAATCTGAGATACAGATAAATGTCCGGTAGAATAAGGAAAATAAGTAAAAATATAAATAGGCGTTGCAACATAACAGCACGGATATTAAATTTTTAGTTGAAATAGGCGAAGCATCTGACTCTGGTCAACTGTCTATGATTTTAAGTTCGTCCAGGTTCTTCTTGATTTCCTGAATACGGTTCAGGAATTTCTTGCGATAAATCCACAAGATCAGCCCCAGCCCAGCTCCCCAAAGCAGGATAAAAAACAGAATGATGGCTATTCCATATTGCCATATCTGCCAATAAATAAATGAGAGTACTGCCAGTATAAGAAGGAAAGCAGTAGCAATCAGACGTTCCCGAATCATCCATCGGTGGATGCGGTTGACACGACTGATCACCTCTATCAGAGGCATTTCGTCCACTTTCGTCTGTTGTAGAAAACGGGTGGTGGTGATGTCCCAGTAGAGTGCGGGAATCCACGATAGAATGATAATGATATAGATCGGATTCAGTCTGCCGTGCAACAGGACTTCCAGCAGGAATAAGACCAATACCGGCAAAGAAATCAGGATTAGTTTGATATTCAGCCGGGCAATGGCATGGATACCTTTGTCTGCATGTCCTATCAGTTTGCCAAGTTCTTCCTCTTTGATCAGCTCCTTGTCTTTTAAGTGCTCATCCAGGGCATTCCATGATTTTTTCAGTTCTTCCAGTTCCATATATGATTACTCCTTTTTCATTTTTTTTAGTTTGTCTTTGATACGGCTCAGTTTGGTAGCCACATTGGTCACCGTCAGTCCGGTGATCTCCGCAATATCTTCGTAACTTTTGTCTTCAAGATAAAGCAGGATAATTGATTTGTCGAGTTGTCCCAGCTGATTGATCATTTGATAAAGTTGCCTCAGCATTTCGTGGATCGGGTCATGTTCCTCTATCATCCAGTCCGCTTCGCGGGTGAGGGTGACGATTTCCGGTACATTCTTTTCTTTGCGGAAAAAGCTGATACACGTGTTCAGAGCGATGCGGTAAATCCATGTGGACATTTTGCATTCTCTTCTGAACTTGGGATAGGCTTTCCAGAGGTTGAGTATTACATCCTGATAGAGGTCATTGAGCGGGGCGTTAGGATTGGTATATAAGTAACATACCTTGTATATCACCCGTTCATATTCGCGGATGACCGATAAGAACTCCTGTTCAATAGGGTTGGTTGCCTCTGTTGTTCGTTCTCTCATGAATTAAATGGGTTACTTTTCTGGTTAGTTAGTCGTGCGAAAAGGAGAAAAATCACAAGTAAACGAAAGTTATTGCAGATTGGCAGCCAGGAATTTTCGCATTTCCTCCGTACTTTTTCCCCGACGGCGGGCATAGTCTTCGAGCTGGTCTTCTCCTATCTTTCCGACAGAGAAGTATTCGGCAGCCGGATGGGCAAACATCAGACCGCAGACCGAAGCATGAGGGTACATGGCACCATTCTCGGTCAGTGTGATGCCTATCTGTTTCATATCCAGCAGTTCGTCCAACAGGAAATTGATGGATTGATCGGGCAGGGACGGGTAGCCTACGGCAGGGCGAATCCCTTGATATTTCTCGACCAACAGATCGGGCATTGACAGACTTTCATCTTTGGCGTATCCCC
Source organism: Bacteroides sp. 1_1_14 (assembly GCF_000162515.1). Classification (NCBI taxonomy): domain Bacteria; kingdom Pseudomonadati; phylum Bacteroidota; class Bacteroidia; order Bacteroidales; family Bacteroidaceae; genus Bacteroides; species Bacteroides sp. 1_1_14. The sequence goes on from NZ_GG774703.1 coordinate 554,328, forward strand.
ACGCTTCTTTGCGTACATATTCGTGCATCTTTTCCGTAGCAGCTTCTGCCAGACGGTCGGAAAGAGTCTGGACGAGTAAATGTTTGTAGGGATCCTGCTCGTACAGGCCTTCCATATCTGCATCTATGCAAGAAGCAAAGGCACCTATTGTATCCGGAATGCCAGAAGAAAGAGGGCGGATAAAGTCACTCAGGCAAAGGAACGGGCTTCCATCCCGTTTAGGCGTCTGCTGGCGGAGCAAAGGGAAAACTAGGAATTGACCGGTTTCTTTTTCAATCACCAGGTTATCTCCGTCCGAGTTTGCTTTGCAAAGTTTGAAGATAGTTCTCACTTCATAATCCCTGTCAAGTAAATCCAGCATCCGGTTGGCCTCCTTAAATAGTTGCATAGCTTCGGAAGCCTTGTTGCGGTCTTCTTCCGGAAAAGTAGTCAGCCATGAAGCACGGCAGACATCGCAACCGTGAATGTTGGCGATCGCTGCGAAACGAGGTTGGAATCCCCATGCATGGAAAAAGTAAATCCAATTGATGTAGGGGGCGACGTTATGTATCTTATAAGATAAAATCATATGTTTATAAGTGACGAGTTGCTGTTTATCTGAATCTTAACTCCTGTCCACGATAATTCTCGTCAATGGTTCCGTTATCATATAACAGATGACCGTTCACAAATGTTTTTTCTACCTTCCAGTGGAAAGTATGACCTTCCAGAGGGCTCCATTTACATTTGCTTAGGATGCAGTCTGTGGTAACAGTCCACGCACTGTCGGGGCGAACCAAAACCAGATCCGCCTGATATCCTTTCCGGATAAATCCGCGATTACGTATCTCATACATTTGTGCAGGAGCATGAGACATCTTCTCTACTACCTTTTCGATGCTGAAAGCGCCTTTGTCTGCCAATTCGAGCATACTGACCAAAGAGAATTGTATGGTCGGCATGCCGGACATGGCTTTTAATGCACCTCCTTCTTTTTCGCTCAAGGAGTGCGGAGCATGGTCGGTCGCTATAGCGTCGATCAGACCGCTGTTGACTGCCTCCTGCAAAGCCTTCCGGTCTTCTGCCGTTTTGATGGCAGGATTACATTTGATGCGTGCTCCTAAGGTCTGATAATCTTCTTCGGTAAAAATTAGATGAGACACACACGCTTCGGCAGTAATACGCTTCTCTGCCAAAGGTGCTTTGGAGAATAAACTCAGTTCTTTGGCAGTAGAAATATGCATAATATGCAGACGCGCATTGGTCTCGCGTGCCAATTGTACCGCCAAAGCGGAAGAACGGTAGCAAGCCTCTTCCGAGCGGATGACCGGATGAAGTGACAAAGGTACATCGTCACCGTATTCTTTTTTATATTTATCCGTATTCTCTTTGATGATTCCCTGATCTTCACAGTGTGCTGCAATCAGTAAATCCGTACCTCCGAAGATATTGCGCAGACTTGCCATCCGGTCTACCAGCATATTTCCCGTACTGGAACCCATAAATAACTTCACCCCACATACCCGGTTTTTGTCCAGCTGACTGAATAACGGATAATTATTGTTAGTCGCTCCGAAATAACAGGAGAAGTTGACAGATGATTTTTCCGCCAGCAAAGCCAGTTTGTCATTCAGCGCCTCCAAAGTTGTGGTCTGAGGATTTGTGTTCGGCATATCCATGATCGAGGTAACTCCTCCGGCTGCCGCGGCATGGCTTTCCGTTGTGATATCTGCTTTATGAGTCAGCCCCGGATCGCGGAAATGTACGTGCTCGTCAATAGCCCCCGGCAAAAGATAACAGCCGGATGCGTCAATCGTTTCGTCACAAGGCATGGCAGCCTCTTGTCTGTCAACTAAGATCTTAGCAATCTTCTCACCTTCAATAACAACAGATCCCGGAACTTTTCTTCCTTCGTTGACAATTACGGCGTTTTTTATCAGTATACGTTTCATTTCTTTTGCGGGAATTTATGGAACCAACTATTTATTTTTAACTTGATCACTCCGAATATGGCTTCTCCAAAGATACTGCTGTTCATCTTGGAAGTTCCCAACTCACGGTTAATGAAGATGACGGGGACTTCTATGATTTTGAATCCGCATTTGTAAGCAGTGAACTTCATCTCGATCTGAAAAGCATATCCTTTGAAGCGAACATGGTCCAGATCGATTGTTTCCAGTACCTGACGGCGGTAGCATACAAATCCGGCAGTCGTATCATGCACCGGAATACCGGTAATGAAGCGGACGTACTTGGAGGCAAAATAAGACATCAGCACCCGTCCCATCGGCCAGTTGACTACATTCACACCACTTACATAACGGGAGCCGACAGATACGTCTCCTCCTTCTTTTGCACAAGCTGCGTACAAACGGGGCAGATCATTCGGGTTATGGCTGAAATCGGCATCCATCTCGAAGATATATTCGTATGCGTGCTCCAACGCCCACTTGAATCCTGCGATGTAAGCAGTACCCAATCCTAACTTCCCTTTGCGCTCGATCATAAAGAGGCGTTCGGGGAATTCCTGTTGCAAAGTTTTCACAATGCTTGCAGTGCCGTCCGGAGATCCGTCTTCTATAACCAGTATATGGAATACCTTGTCTAAACCGAAAACGGCACGGATAATATTTTCTATGTTCTCCCGTTCATTATAGGTCGGGATAATAACGATGCTATCTGATAATTGCATAGAAGTCCTATTTTTAAGACAAATGTAGCGCTTTTCCTTTAGTTATAGAGGGACTAAGGATAATTTAACGCGTTTGTATTTGTTCCCCGGTGTGAAACTATTGGTTTCATGCCTTGAAACTTTTAGTTTCATTGTTTGAAACCAATAGTTTCAAGGCTTGAAACAATCTTGAAGAAGAAAACTTCGGTGTGACTATATCAATCCCGATTCTTTTTTCGTACTTTTGCGGTGAAATTTTATAGCTATGACAATAACTGAGTTGCAACAACAATATGCCGCTCATCCTAATACAGCAGTCATGGAACGACTGCTGAAGGATGCGTCCGTTCAAACTATTTTTTGCGGGGGCTTATGTGCTTCTTCCGCTTCTCTTTTCTCTTCTGTATTGGTGAAACAAGATGTGTGTCCGTTTGTCTTTGTACTGGGCGATCTGGAAGAGGCGGGCTATTTTTATCATGACCTGACACAAGTGCTGGGAACAGAGAAAGTGTTGTTCTTCCCGTCTTCATTCCGCCGTTCCATCAAGTACGGACAAAAGGATGCGGCCAACGAGATTCTGCGTACAGAAGTACTGAGCCGGTTGCAGAAAGGAGAAGAAGGTTTGTGCATCGTTACCTATCCGGATGCGCTAGCGGAGAAAGTAGTATCCCGCAAGGAACTGAGCGATAAGACCTTGAAACTGAATGTGGGAGAGAAGCTGGACACTACTTTTATCACAGACGTGCTGCATAGCTATGGTTTCGAATATGTGGATTATGTGTACGAGCCGGGACAATATGCCGTTCGGGGTAGTATCATTGATGTCTTTTCGTTTGCTTCGGAATATCCTTATCGTATTGACTTTTTCGGTGACGAAGTAGAGAGTATCCGTACATTTGAAGTAGAGTCGCAGTTGTCCCGTGAGAGGAAAGAGGGAGTGGCTATAGTCCCTGACCTGGCAGTGACGGGAGATGTGACAACTTCTTTTCTTGATTTCATTCCTAAAGAAACCGTTTTGGCAATGCGTGACTTCCTTTGGTTGCGCGAGCGTATCCAGGTAGTGCACGATGAGGCTTTGACGCCACAGGCTATTGCCGTACAGGAAGCCGAAGAAAATGGCGGTATCACGCTGGAGGGCAAGCTGATTGATGGCAGTGAATTTACGGTACGTGCCCTCGATTTCCGCCGGATGGAGTTTGGGAATAAACCGACTGGTACGCCGGATGCAAAGATCTCTTTCCATACTTCCGTACAACCTATTTTTCATAAGAACTTTGATCTGGTGGCCGGTTCTTTCAAGGACTATCTTGAACAGGGATATTCACTTTATATCTGTAGTGACAGCACTAAGCAGACCGACCGTATCAGAGCCATCTTTGAAGACCGGGGAGATAAGATTCAGTTTACTCCTGTAGTACGTACGATACATGAAGGCTTTGTGGATCATACGCTGCATCTGTGTATTTTTACGGATCATCAGCTGTTCGACCGTTTCCATAAGTACAACTTGAAAAGTGACAAGGCCCGTTCGGGTAAGGTCGCTCTGTCCCTCAAAGAATTGAATCAGTTTACTCCGGGAGATTATGTGGTTCACACGGATCATGGTATCGGTCGTTTCTCCGGTTTGGTACGCATTCCGAATGGAGATACTACGCAGGAAGTGCTGAAACTTGTCTTTCAGAATGAGGATGTCGTGTTCGTTTCCATTCATTCCCTTCATAAAGTTTCCAAATATAAAGGTAAGGACGGAGAAGCTCCGCGACTGAATAAACTGGGTACCGGTGCCTGGGAGAAACTGAAAGACCGTACGAAGGCGAAAATTAAAGATATTGCCCGCGACCTCATTAAACTATATTCGCAGCGCCGTCAGGAAAAGGGTTTCTCTTACAGCCCTGACAGCTTCTTGCAGCGTGAACTGGAAGCCTCCTTTATCTATGAAGATACGCCCGACCAAAGTAAGGCAACGATGGAGGTGAAGGCCGATATGGAAAGCGACCGTCCGATGGATCGCTTGGTGTGCGGAGATGTGGGTTTTGGAAAGACAGAAGTAGCAATCCGTGCAGCGTTTAAAGCCGTAGCCGATAATAAACAGGTGGCGGTCCTTGTGCCGACGACTGTTCTTGCCTATCAGCATTTCCAGACATTCCGCGAACGTTTGAAGGATCTGCCCTGCCGGGTAGAATATTTGAGCCGTGCCCGTACGGCAGCTCAGTCCAAAGCCGTATTGAAAGGACTGAAGGAAGGAGAAGTCAGTATTCTTATCGGCACCCACCGTATTTTAGGAAAAGATGTTCAGTTTAAAGATTTAGGCTTGCTGATCATTGATGAAGAGCAGAAATTCGGAGTCTCTGTGAAGGAGAAGCTGCGACAGCTAAAGGTGAATGTGGATACATTGACCATGACTGCCACACCGATTCCACGTACGCTTCAGTTCTCGCTGATGGGAGCCCGCGACCTGAGTGTAATCTCTACGCCTCCGCCTAACCGCTATCCGATTCAGACAGAAGTACATACCTTTAATGAGGAAGTGATTACGGACGCGATTAATTTTGAGATGAGCCGCAACGGTCAGGTTTTCTTTGTCAACAATCGGATTGCGAACCTTCCGGAACTGAAAGCGATGATCGAACGTCATATTCCCGATTGCCGTGTTGCCATCGGGCATGGACAGATGGAACCCACACAACTGGAACAGATCATTTTTGACTTTGTCAATTATGACTATGATGTGCTTTTGGCGACTACTATCATAGAGAGCGGTATCGATATTCCGAATGCCAATACGATCATCATCAACCAAGCGCAGAACTTTGGTCTGAGTGACCTCCATCAGATGCGTGGACGGGTAGGACGCAGTAACAAAAAGGCTTTCTGCTATCTGCTGGCGCCTCCGTTGAGCAGTCTGACGGCAGAAGGAAAACGACGCTTGCAGGCGATTGAGAACTTCAGTGATTTGGGGAGTGGCATCCATATCGCTATGCAGGATTTGGATATACGTGGAGCCGGTAACCTGCTCGGAGCAGAGCAGAGTGGCTTCATTGCCGATCTGGGGTACGAAACGTATCAGAAAATTCTTGCCGAAGCAGTTCATGAACTGAGGAATGATGAGTTTGCAGAATTGTATGCAGATGAAATAAAGGGAGAAGGTCAGATCAGTGGAGAAGAATTTGTAGACGAATGTCAGATAGAAAGCGATCTTGAACTTCTGTTGCCGGCCACCTATGTGACGGGCAGCAGCGAGCGTATGTTGCTTTACCGCGAACTGGACGGACTGACGCTGGATAAAGACGTGGATGCCTTCCGTTTCCGCCTGGAAGACCGCTTCGGACCTGTTCCGCCGGAAACGCAGGAATTGCTTCGCATCGTTCCCCTCCGTCGCTTGGCGGCGCGATTGGGAGTGGAGAAAGTCTTCTTGAAGGGCGGACGTATGACGCTATTCTTTGTCTCCAATGCGGATAGTCCGTTCTATCAGAGTCAGGCGTTTGGCAAAATGATAGATTACATGATGAAATATACCCGGCGCTGTGACCTGCGTGAGCAGAACGGCCGACGGAGTATGCTGATAAAGGATGTGACTAATGTGGAAACTGCCGTTAGTGTGTTGCAGGAGATTGTAGCGTTGCCGGTGAAAGAACAGGATGATCATTAATTGTCAATAAAGAAGGAGAAATACAATCAGTATATTGTTTGTTATAAATGTATGAATATATTTTCGTCTGATGCCTTTTTTCTGTCATCTGTGATTTTTGTTTTCTCTTTCTTATACAAGTTACTTCATAAACTCGCATCACATTTATAATAAATAGTGAGGACGTTTATTATAAACGGGTCCCAAGTTTATTATAAACTATATTTTGCCAAATTCTTCGGAATGAGAGGAATTAATTAAACAAAATGGGGTGAAATCCTTGCGGACTTCACCCCATTCTTACTCCTTACAATGTACTCTCATACATGTAAATTATATCTTTATGTCTTTATATTTGTACGTTTCATGCTTTTAATTCCAGATTTGTTTCTACAAATATACGAAATTTAAAAGGCAAAGTCAATAGGGAAGCCGTTTTAACGGTTTCATTTGTTTCTCTTTCCGTATAACTTGTCTATCAGATCCTGTCGGCCGATACGTCTTAACTCATTCAGAATATTCTTTCGTTCTTCCGGCTTATACCAGAAGAAGAATTGTCGTTGTGCCAGTTTCTCCCGTTGTGTTTTGGCACTGAATACAGGTTCCAGTGTATAGGGATGAAATCCGCTGTACCATGCTTCGGTGGCTACAGTCATCGGAGTAGGGGTAAAGTCCTGTACTTGCTCCAGATGAAAATCCAGCCGCTTGGTGATAACAGCCAGTTCCGCCATGTCTTCTTCCTTGCAGCCGGGGTGCGAAGAGATAAAGTACGGTATAAGTTGCTGACGTAGATTCTCTTCCCGGTTGATACGGTCGAATATTTTTTTGAAAGTTTCAAACTGTTCGAATGAAGGTTTGCGCATGATGGATAACACCCGGTCGCTGGTATGCTCCGGAGCTACTTTCAAGCGTCCGCTCACATGATTGACAATCAACTCGCGTGTGTATTCAGCCGTGCTGCGATTGGTGGCGGCGTCTTTACTCTGATGGAGCAATAAGTCGTAGCGCACTCCACTGCCGATAAATGATTTTTTTATGCCGGGGATGGCATCTACCGCTTTGTATATGTCCAATAACGGGCGGTGGTCTGAATTAAGATTCGGGCACACTTTGGGATGAATACATGACGGGCGTTTGCACTTTTTGCATATTGCTTCATCTTTACCCTTCATCTGATACATATTGGCGGAAGGGCCTCCAAGGTCACTTAAATACCCTTTGAAGTCGGGCAACTGCATCACCTCCTTTACTTCCTTCAAGATAGACTCCTTGCTGCGGCTGACGATAAACTTCCCCTGATGTGCGGAAATGGTGCAGAATGCACAACCGCCGAAGCATCCCCGATGGATGTTGACGGAGAACTTTATCATATCATATGCGGGAATCCGCTTTCCTTTGTATTTAGGATGGGGAAGGCGGGTATAGGGCAGATCGTACGAATGGTCAAGCTCTTCCTGGCTCATCGGAGGATAAGGAGGATTGACAACGACCACTTTATTATCTACCTCTTGTGTGATACGGGAAGCCGCATATTTATTGGATTCTTCTTCGATGTGCCGGAAATTGCTAGCCTGTTTCTTTTTGTCAGCCAGACACTCTTCATGTGAGTAAAGCTGAATATCGTCTGCGGCAGGAGTCCACTCTGTCGCACGGCAGAGATAGGCTGTCTGAGGGATAGTTCCCGCTATTTTCTTGAGTTCACCGGCTGTCAATGAAGCATCCTCCGCAGGAAGCAGTTCCTTCATTTTCCGGGTTAGTTCTACAATCGGCTTTTCTCCCATACCATAGATCAGTAAGTCTGCGCCACTATCGCATAAGATACTTTTCTGAACTTTATCCTGCCAGTAATCATAATGACTCAGACGGCGCAAACTCGCTTCAATACTTCCTAATATAACAGGAACGTCCGGATAGAGTCTTTTTAGAATCTGACTGTATACGATGGAAGGATACTCCGGACGCATATCCGGACGGCCGTCCGGAGTGTACGCATCCTCACTGCGCAGACGCTTGTTGGCAGTGTATTTGTTAACCATCGAGTCCATACTTCCGGCAGAGATGCCGAAGAATAATCGGGGACGACCCAGCTTTCTGAAGTCACGCAGGTCATCACGCCAGTTGGGCTGGGGGATGATCGCAACTTTCAAACCTTCCGCTTCGAGGATACGTCCGATGACGGCAGCGCCAAATGAGGGATGGTCTACGTAAGCATCACCGCTGAAAAGAATGACATCCAGTTCATCCCATCCGCGGAGTTCCACTTCTTTCTTGGTGGTAGGTAACCAATCGGTCAATCGATATTCTTTCATGCCGCAAAGATACGGATAATAAAAAACATCCCAATGATTTTTTTATTCATTGGGATGTTTAACTTCAATCATTAAGATGTTTTTTTAAAACTTCTCATTGATTGTAAATTGCAATGTCATTTGCTCTCCGTCATAGATTTCACGAAAACCGATGCTTTGCTCGGAAAGATATTCCTTTAAGTCTTGGAAAGCATCTGCATGATTCATGATAATTTCGAGCGTTTCACCGAAAGGAGCCTCGCATATAGCTTTGATTGCAGGAATCAAAGGACTGTAAGCTGTTGTTCCGCAGGTATCTACCGTAATCATTATTCTTCCTCCTCTTCCGCATCCTGAGTGGAAAGCCAGGTGAGATAGAGCTTGATGAGTTGTTGCAGGCCGAATGCTTTCATGTTATTGTGATAAATAACATCTATGCAAAGATCCAGCAATTCTTTACTGTCCTCTTCCTGACTGGCAATCAGGGAACGAATATTTAGTTTCAGTTTATCCAGTACGGGTTCGTCTACAATTCCGGTACTATCGATGAGATGGCGGAATAAGGCATATTTCTCGATTGTTTTCAGATTTTCGCTGGACACCTCTATGCTGCGTGTACCGCTAGGGTTTGCTTGTATAGTATACATCGTTTTTTAGTTTTAAGGGTTATTACTAGGAGCAAAGATAGAATTTAAAATGAAAAACGGATTAAAAAAGCCCGGATATTTTTATCCGGGCTTTCAGAAAATAAATCTTATATCCGTGAGTACTTTATTTCTGAGTAAAGAAACCTAGTATCCCTGCCATAATGCTGGCTCGATCTGTTTCGGACTGAATGCTTTCGAAAGGAAAGCCGAGTATAAAGGTACGATAGTCCGCCCCTTTGTAAGCAATGCCTGCCGACTGATTGCCAAGTGCATAAGTAAATACTGGAAATGCGGGAGCTACCGGAACGATGCAGTCCGGTGCCGTAACAGCATAACTGGTCTCATTGGGCAAGCGGGGGATCGTGATGCTGCGTCCTAATCCATTGATCTGACCGGAACTTTTGTCTGTCAGACTGTTCTGATAACCGTATTTCAAAACTTTCTCTGTAAACTCCCGGTTCCCTTGTGTTCCGCTCATGTCACTTCCCACATACGCACCGCTGACGAACAAATTACCTCCTGACTGGCAATAGCTTGTAATCAGTCTTTGCATCGGTGAAGAGAATGTTTTGTAATATGCTTTGGCTATCGGGTCTTCCTTTTCAAGTCCGAGTATATAGTCTACGATCGGGTAATCTTCTAAAGTGACGATTCCATTCTCTACCGTTTCGTCGCTGCACGAAACAAAACTGTATTTCCCTGCTGCCTGAATGGCTTTTCCATGAATGAAAGGATAATCAAACGTATTTCCTGCTATCTCCATGCCTTCCAGTTCTCTGCCGCTATGTCCCAGGCTGCCTTCTCCTTCTTTTCCGGCTTGTGAACGGTTGAATCCGCTCTGTGCCCCACAAAAAGAGATATTGGACAAATAAGGTACTCCCGGATCTTGTTCCAGATCAAATCCGGCTTTGTCCGGTGTGTTAATGACAGCCGGACCGCTGATTCTGTCGAATCCATTGATAATCAAGATTCTCTCTCGTTCACGTTTTGCCTTATAAGCCGAAAGGATTTCAGAAGGAAAACTTTCTCCTCCCCGGTTTACGGCTGTCACTTTGAACGAATAGACAAGTCCCGGTTCTACTTTGACATTGTAATAGGGTTTGCTGACCAGAGTTCCGTTGTCGAATCCTCCGTATCCGATGCGTGTATATACCATATATTCCCGTGGACGGGCTGTCGGTTCCAGCGGATCGTCTTCCCCTTTCCAGGTAAGTTCCAGTGTGTTTTTCTTTTTTCCGAAATGGATAGCGAAGTTGCTGACCGGAAGAGGTTGCACTACATAGTCTTTGCCATGCTGACTGTTTATAAATTGCAGGATACCTTTGTAGATAGCACGTCCTACGGTAAACTTGAAATTCGGATTATGACCGAGCTGCATATCTGCAAAGTTCTGATGAGAGAGCAATTCGATAATCGTGGAAGGAGTAGCAGGAAGTCGTGTCTCACTGTAATTCCGGTTCCACATGCTGCGGCGTGTCCATGGTAGATTGTAGTTCGTACGAATATCTTTCTGAATTTGAGTCAGCAGGATATCCGCAAGATCACGTGAAGCATATCTGTCCATTCCCGAATTTAGTTTGCCATTATTGAAATCGGTGGTATAGATACCGAGCGAACCGATGATTTCATCGTCTTTACTGCATCCTGCGTCACTATGAAGTGCCATAGTCATTTCCAGAGGTACACCTAAACCCGCTTGTCCCGGATTATAGACAGAGCCTCCCGACAGATAGTTGATTGTATTGGAACGTGTATTGATATCGTCTGTATAATCGTTTTCTCCTTTACGCCCGGCATATACATCGTATGGCATACCGGCCCACTGGGATGAATATCGTGCTCCTTCCAGATAACGGGGAAGTCCGCTTATTTTTCCTCCTCGTGAGATATTACCCATTCCGCCTCCGAAGCGTACGGCATCTGCACACACTACGCCATGCTCGCTACTTTCATTACTAAGCACAACCATACCGTAGTCATTATTTCCTTTGTCAAACTCAAAAGTTCCGAGATACACCCAAGTACCGCCGCCTATTTTCTGATTGACCTTAAATTCCGTGACACCCCCATTATGAAAGACGAGGTATTTGGCATCGCTCACGCTATTGGGTAGTGTCTGATATGAAACATAGACCGCATATTTTCCGGTTGCCGGCAGGGTAGGTACCCATTCGGCAAAAGCCTGATCCTTATTCTTCTTTTTTTTCTTTTCTGTTTGAATATATCGGCTGGTACCGTCAGTGAAAGGGTTTTCCCCATCTTTGTAAATGGCTTTTTTCTGGGCGAATCCTTTCACGGAAGTAGTCGTCCAGCGTGCCTTCTTACTGCCTGCTTCCAGGTAAAGGGAAGCATTCGGAGTATCGTTGTCAACGATGATTTCATTCTTTTGTGTGTCCCGTTCGCGAGGAGTATACACTATGGCACCAGCATTTTCCAACATCGGAATGACATATGGAAGAATGAAAGATTGAGTGAACATATCTTCTGTAGTGCAGAATAATCGGGGGCGTTGCCATCCCCATTCGCCTTTGTCATTCTTATAATAATTACCGTGACTTTGCCAGAGGGCAATATGCCGGTCCTGCAATCCTCGGGATATCTCATTGGGGCGGGAAGTGTTTTTCACCCATGGAGCACCTTTGTATTCGGTGTTCAGCGCCATTCGTTCTTTATCCTTTTTCTTGCTTCTGTATAAGTTGGGAACTAATTCTTCAATGGGCTTTCCATCTGCATAAATGGTGATCTGATAATAGTTTACCGGACCGGGGAGTAATTCTTTCATCTGATTGTAGATGGTTTCTACCGTTTCCGGCAGAAATGGCTGGTAGGCGAAGCTTTCCGAAGCATAAATCTGAATGGTTCTGCGGTCATAATCAATATCGAAACTGTTCAGTTTCGGTGTACTGATTTTTGCTGTCGCTGTGTATTTGGCAAAGTAATCCGTTAACCGCTCTTTTATATTTCTCTCAATGTCTTGAGCGAAGAGAAGACTGGTGCCCATTGTCAGGCACAGAAGAAAGACTATTATTTTTTTCATCGTTCCACTCTTTAGGTTGCATCCTATGATTATCTATGTCCGCCACTTTCCCCTTGATGGCATTTCCCCTTTTGGAAGGAGAATACGAAATGAATCTCGCGTTCATGTAAGTCCATTGCATTCTGTGGCAAAATCTCCTGCAAAAATAAACAAAAAAAGAGTGGGAAGTATCGAACTGCCCACTCTTCTTTGATTGTTTTATATTCTATTAATTAAGAATCTTCTTTCTTATAGAGGAATGTATTCTACAAATGCCTCCATTGCTTCATACGATGCCAGTCCTAACTGATCGTACAACGTTGCTGTGCCACGGTTACGGTCTTCACTACGTTGCCAGAACAGACGTTCGTCATTACCTAAGAACGGAGCGCTTTCCATCTGCGACTGATGCTTCAGGATAGAATTACGTTTTGCACGAAGCTCTTCCGGACTGATAGGTACAGCCATTTCGATGTTCTCAATTTCCCATTCTGCCCACGCACCACGGTACATCCAGATACGACAGTCTTTCAACCATTTGGCTCCTTCTTCTTTTTCAAGATCGACAGCAGCGAATACGGCATCCGTACATACACGGTGTGTACCGTGTGGGTCAGCCAAATCACCGGCTACGAAAATCTGATGAGGCTTTATTTCACGAAGCAGGTTACGTACGATCTCTACGTCAGCCTCGCTAATCGGATTTTTCTGAATCTTGCCGGTTTCATAGAACGGCAAGTCAAGGAAATGTACCCGATCTAACGGAATATTATTGTAAGAAGAAGCGGTACGGGCTTCACCACGACGAATCAAACCTTTGATAGTCAGAATGTCACGGCTGTCCATATCACCGTCTTTCTTTTCTTTCAGGAATTTGCGTATTTCTGCATATTTCTCGCTGATTACCAAGTCTTCGCTGTTATTGAAAATCTGATTGAATCCGTTAATGAAATGCATGAAACGAACCACTTCCTCATCACCTACGGCAATGTTACCGGAAGTTTCGTAAGCTACGTGTACCTCATGCTTCTGTTCTACCAGGCGGCGGAGGGTTCCACCCATGGAGATAACGTCGTCATCCGGATGCGGAGAGAAGATAACCACACGTTTCGGATACGGTTTGGCACGTTCCGGACGGTAGGTATCATCAGCATTAGGTTTGCCACCCGGCCATCCGGTGATGGTATGCTGCAAGTCATTGAAAATCTTGATATTTACATTGTAAGCAGAACCAAACAATGCCAGAAGTTCGCTCAGACCGTTTTCGTTGTAGTCCTTGTTGGTCAGCTTCAGAATCGGTTTGCCTGTCAACTGGCACAGCCATACGATAGCGCTGCGGATCAGTTTATCATTCCACTCGCAGGATGTTACCAACCATGGACGTTGGATGCGTGTTAAGTTCATGGAAGCCGAAAGGTCGATCGATACATGAGCATTGTTGTGAGTTTGCAGATAAGATGCAGGAATAGTGTCGCTAATCGGACCTTCCACACATTCTTTGATCATTGCTGCCTTATTTTCCCCCCATGCCAGCAAATATACCTTTTTAGCGCCAAGAATGGTAGATACTCCCATTGTGATAGAACTGATCGGAGTATTTTCTATCGTTCCGAAAATCTTGGATGCTTCGTTGCGCGATGCATTGTCCAATAAGATCAGACGTGTGGTAGAGTTCAGACGTGAACCCGGTTCGTTGAATGCGATATTACCTACACGACCGATACCCAGCAGGGCAATGTCAATACCTCCGAAACTTTCGATGCGCTGTTCGTACAGACGGCAATATTCAAAGATGGTATCTTTGGCGATGGTTCCATCGGGAGTGAATATATTCTGTTTGTCAATATCGACATGATCCAGCAACATTTCTTTCAAAGCATTGAAGTTGCTGTTGATAGCATCGGCTGTCAACGGATAGTATTCATACATATTAAATACGATCACGTTACGGAAGCTCAGTCCTTCTTCCTTATGCATGCGGATCAGTTCCGAATAGACATGACTGGGTGAGTTACCTCCGGGGAGTGCTAGTACGCAAAAGCGTCCTGCTTTCTGTTTTTCGCGGATGGTTTGTGCTATTTCGCAAGCAATGTAGTTAGCCCCTTCTTCTACAGACTCATAAATGTCTGTAGGTATTTTCTCGAGTCTTGTCAAGACTGATTTTTCAAATGCATTCTCCGGTCTGTAGTATTTGGGGGAGACCCTGTGGAGAGTGATTTGAGAACTAAGATTTGTTTTCATAAAGTTGTTAATTAAGTTATGTAAGATTAGAGTCCTTACGACTGTATTTTCACGACAAAGATACAAAAGAAGTCTATATAATTAACTACTAACTTCTAGGTATTGTTGCACCTTCAAATCGTTTTTAACATTTGTTTTATCACGAATGGCGGAGTTGGAATTCGTCTGCATCTTTCCATACCGGAAACTTTTCTCTGAACTGATGAAGTGCGGTCAGATGAAGCGTAGCAGTTGCTATGCCCTCCGTTTCGTCGGGCACGGAGGCCGCTTCTTCTCCGAGCGCTGAATAGATTTTGCTTCCTCCGTTGTATTTCAGATGATATCCGTCTATACCTACTCTGTTGACCCCGCATACGTAACACTGATTTTCCAAGGCACGGGCACGAAGCAGTGTATCCCATGCCAGACGGCGGGGGATAGGCCAGTTTGCTACATATATTAATAGGTCATATTGATTGGCTACGTTCCGGCTCCACACCGGAAAACGAAGATCGTAGCATACAAGCAGGCAGATATTCCAGCCACGGTAAGGGATAATCAGACGTTCATCGCCTGCCGAGAAATGTTCTGCCTCACGTCCCATGCGGAACAGATGGCGTTTATCATAATAGAATTCTTCTCCTTCCGGCGTCAGAAAGAAAGCACGATTGTAATATCTTCCGTTGTCTACAGTGATATAACTCCCGCAGATGGCCACTTGAAACAAAGAAGCACATTGTTTCAGTGCTGTAATCGTCTCACCGGAATTTGCTTCCGCCAGCATATCACTCTGCATACTGAATCCTGTAGAAAACATCTCCGGTAAAACAACAATCTCCGTTGTTCCACGGAGACTTTGCAGCTTCTCGTGGAGCAAACGGAGATTTTCTTGTTTGTTTTCCCAAACGATATCGGTTTGTACTATGGAAATACGAATCGAATCCATGATGCCTGTTTTAAGTAATAGGGAATAAGTAATAGGTAATAAGGAATAAGTAATAGGTAATATACCATGCGAAGCAGCATTTCAGCAGCTACGATTAATACTTAATACCTATTACTTATTACTTTATTCTTAAAGTTCTCCAAGTGCAAAATTCTCAGGATGTTTTCCTTTGAAATCCTTGAAGTACAGTTTGATTTCCCGCATATCTTTATTAAGATCTCCCGTCGGCATAATTGCTTTAGTGGACGTTATGGTCTTTGTACTGTAGTCAATACCGATCAGAACGATAGGTACTTGAGCCTTAAGGGCGATGTAATAAAACCCTTTTTTCCAGTTCGGGTTCGCCTTGCGGGTTCCTTCGGGTGTGATAGCCAGATGAAACTTTTTGCATTCAGCAAAATGATGAACCATCTGATCAACTAACGAAGTTTTCCGACTACGGTCTACGGGAATTCCGCCTACAGCTTTAAAAATAATTCCTAACGGAAAAAAGAACCACTCTTTTTTCATCATGAAACTTGTTTTACGGCCTAATGCTCCATAAAACAGTTTTCCAATAAATAAATCAAGGTTCGTTGTGTGTGGTGCGGCACATATCACGCATTTATCATAATTAGGTACCGTAACGTTTGTCTTCCACCCTAACAGGCGGTAATAGATAAAGCTATAAATTGCTTTCTTCATTCTGATCTTTAGTTCAATTTTCCGATGGCCTCAATAATCTCGTTAACTTTTGCATTGAAATCTACTCGGAATTTCTTATAAAAACCTTTCACATTGCCCGGTTCTGTATGGCTGATGCGGCTGACAAATTCATCCTGCATTTTTAAAACCTCAGCCATCAGTTCATCAGCTTTAGCCTTATCAGTACCAGGGATAAACATACTATTGATTAAGCACTCAGTGAATAATTCTCCTGCGATATAGTTTACGTTCTTTTTAAGTTCTCTTCTACTTGCCATAATATTTACATTTAATGGTGAATAATAAAAATTGCTTGGGGTAAAGATAGGGACTTTCTTTGATTCTAGCGAATAAATGGATTGAATTTTTTCTTTTTACTATTTGCTCTCTAAGTGTACTCTGCTTGGATATACAACTGACTAATCAACCGGATTTTGAAATGTTGAATTAAAATTGAACGGATTTGAATGAAATTTAGTCAAACGGGGAATTGCCCTCGACAAGGATGAGGTATTTTATTTATTACTGTTCCCTTTTGAATGATTATAGAACTTTTCCCATTTAAAAAAGAATTATCTTTGAATAATTACTTAGCAATGATATTTTTAATAACTATAATTAATTAAATGAGAAACAATGGATTTAGATTTATCTAAAAGAAGTAAGCCCTGTTTTAAGAAAAATAGGACGATGTCAATGGGAAAAGTAAAGAATCCTTTTTTAAAGGTTTGTGGTATTGGGTTGTTGACAGTAATATGCATTTCTGTTAAAGCCCAAAAAGTAAACTTTACAGTGAATTCGAAAACTGGAGCTATACAATCAATGAATATTGATAATGATAAACAGAACATGAATTGGCTGATAGCAACAGATGGTAGCCAATATCCTTGGATAAAGGAGAATTATGGTTGGGGACTTGGCTATTTCACTGAGGTGAGAAGAAATCAGAAAAACAAGCTGTTTTGGAATCTTCCTGCCAGTATAAAGCAGGATGGGAGAGAAGTTACTTACCGAGTTGGAGATATATGTATCCTTGTAGAAAGGAGTATGAAAGGAGAAGATTTAATAGAAGAGTATACTTTCCGAAACGATGGAACAGAGGAAATACTTTTATCGGATATAGGCATCTATACTCCATTCAACGATAACTATCCAGGGGCACAAGCTTGTATAAATATGCGGGCTAACGCTCATATATGGGAGGGTGATAATGCAGCTTATGTAAACGCAACACGTATGGGAGGATATGCTCCACATTTGGGACTGGTTTTGAGGGAAGGCGAAATTAAAAGTTATGAAATATCAGAGCGTGATAGAAATAAGGGTAACTCTCATACAAGAGGAATTATTTCTTTGAATCTTCCGGATATGAAATTGATGCCGGGTGATGAACAAGTATTTTCGTGGTATATCTTTTCGCATAAAGGTGGAGATGATTTCCGTCAAAAGTTATTGGAAAGAGAGAGTGTCTGGGTATCTTGCAACAAGTATGTATTTGAGAAGGGAGAAACTGCCCTTGTGAAAATATCAGGTGGGCAGATGGTAAAAGACTGTATACTTAAAAAGAATGATGTCACTATCCCTATGAAAAAACAAGGAACAGCATGGTATGCTGAAGTAGTAATGGATCAGTTGGGAGAAGTGCGTTTTGATATACTATATGGCACAGGGAAAAAAACTCATGCAAATTGTTTGGTGATTAGTAATGTGAATGATTTGATTAAAAAACGAGTAGAGTTTATAGTTGCAAATCAACAGATGAAAAGTTCGAATACGCGTAGAGATGCTTATATGGTTTATGATAATGAAAAGAATGAAATATATCTGAATAATACTCATAACTGTAATCCGGTTGACAGGGATGAAGGTGCTGAAAGAGTCGGTATGGGGGTACTTTTAGCAAAGTATTATCAATTGCATCCTGTTGCTGAAGTAAAGGCATCTTTATTGCGATATGCAAGTTTTTTGCGTAATAGATTGCAAGATGCTGACTATAAGACTTTCTCTTCAGTCGATCAGAAGGGACGTAACAGGGCATACAATTATGTATGGGTAGCGGATTTTTATTTCCAGATGTATAAAATAACCAATGACAAACAATATGCTAAACATGGTTATATGACTTTGCGGTCTATGTTCAAACAGTTCGGACATGGTTTTTATGCCATAGGTATACCGGTTCGCTTAGGACTACAAACTTTAAAAAATGCTGATATGCAAAGAGAATATCAAGAGCTGGAGAATGATTATATTGCAGTTGGTGATACTTTTTTGAAAAATGGTTCGAATTATCCGGCTAGTGAAGTAAACTACGAACAAGCCATTGTAGCTCCATCAGTCATGTTCTTGCTTCAACTTTATATGGAAACCGGAAGGCAGAAATATTTGGATGGGGCAAAGATTCAAATGCCTGTATTGGAAGCTTTCAATGGCAAACAACCCAGTTATCATTTGAATGAAATAGCTGTTCGTCATTGGGATGGTTATTGGTTTGGTAAGCGGGAAATGTGGGGAGATACTTTTCCACACTATTGGAGTACATTGTCAGGAGCTGCTTTTTATCTTTATTCGCAATGTACGGGAGATCATTCATATAAAGAGCGTGCAGAGAATATTGTGAGAAATAATCTGTGTTTATTCTTTGAAGATGGAAAAGCTTCTTGCGCCTATATTTATCCAAATAAGGTTAACGGAGTAAAGGGCGGATTCTACGATCCATATGCAAATGATCAGGATTGGGCTTTAGTTTATTATTTGCTTGTACAAAATGGTATATATTAACGAATAATGGAATCGTTAAATACAGAAAGCTTGATAGGGTAACTTTTAGTGATCTATTGTAAAATGAAAAGCCAGTCAACATTTAAACAGTTAACTGGCTTTTTCTAATATTTTGCTTTCTTATTTACTGTGGCTTTCCGTAAGCAGCAAATTCATAAATGCCATCTGCCCACATTGCAGAATTGTTTTTATGTACATTGACAACACCGTATACGCGGAGCCGTAAATATCTGTAGAGCGACGGATCTTCAATATTCAGAATCAGAAATCCTACCTGCCAGTTTAATTTGCCGTCTACGAGCATTTTATAACTTTTTCCATCCCGGCTTCCTTCAATGGTATATTTGTAGGCAGCCTCGGAACCGTTAACCAATCTTGTCGAAAGATTAATCTCAGAAATCACGGCTTCTTTCTGCATATCTATGGTAAACATATAAGGAGAACCTGTAGCAGCATTTGAACTTTTCTGGAAATAAGCAGAAGATTCTGTACAAGCTCCATCCGTGATACAATCAGCTTTAATTCCTCTCGCTCCTGGGACAGCGGCTGTCACCGGTACATTTAATGTCAGGTTTCTACCGTTCTGAACAGGGATAATACCATATTTGTCACTAAACTCTAGGTATCTGTAATAATCCATCGAAGCATATCCTTTGTTAAATGCGGCTATTGAAATTCTCGGGAAATTACCATCCGGAGTTTTATATTTTCGTTGCGCTCCCCAGTGGTAACTCCATACTCCGCAGGTTTTTCCAACTGTACTGATTCTATTAAACTGTGCATCAAAAGTAGAATTGTTGCCGATTTCTCTCATAGGTGTCCATTCACCTCCTAAATCAGCGGCAGATGTATACATGGTTTGACTCGGATACCATCCGGAAGCCTTTGAACTGAAGAAATAGTATTCTCCGTCTTTTTTGATGATTGCAGGAGTTTCCCGATGCAGTCCTTTACATATTGTATTAACTAATAAAACAGGCTTAGTCCATGAAGTGTCTAGCTTATAGATATTTATATCTCTGTTCATATTTGTAGCTGAAAGGAGATAAGCTGTACCGTCATCGTCAATGAAAAGAGATTGGTCTCTAGACTCATGGCCCAATGGTCGTTCCATAGTGCCTACTTCGAGCTCACCTTTGGGAGTTATTTGTGCCAGATAGATTTTAGCTGCAACATATCCACTTTGATCTTCATAATGTGCTGAAAGTACTACCTTGCCGGTTTTTGCGTTATATCTGAAAGCAATACCCTCAAATTTTACATTTGGGTAAAAAGCCAGTTCACGAGAAGCACTCCAACTACCATCGAGTCCTGTTGGAGAAAAGCTTTCTGTAGCTAGCCATCCTTTGAGTGTTTGTCCATCTATTTCCTTTTCAACGTTTTCCATTTTATAAGAGAAATAAAGATCTCCAATTTTCATACCCTGAGGTTTCTTGATAGATTCTTTGGTGATATATTTCCCGTTTAGATTATCATAAATTTTAGTTTCGCCGCTAGGGGTAAAGGTTGTTGCTTGTTGAGAAGCGGACGTGGCTATTTTCTTCCCCTCTTTAAATGCTTCTACATGGTAGGTAAAGGTTTTATCTGCTTTCAGATTATAATCATCGTATGTATTTCCTTTAGCTTCTCCAATACAATTTCCGTCCCGGTAGATTTTATAAAGGTCAGCGTCCTCTCGTTGCATCCAATTCAGTTTTACATTGTTGACGGCTTTTTCACCGACAAGTTTGAATACAGTGGCAGTGGCTGCCCAGATATCTGTTGTTATAACTTCTTTCGATTGAGTTGCGAAAGCAGGTTGCAAAGACAGACTGCATAGATATATAAATATGAATAGAAAACTATTTTTTGCCTGTTGACTTTTTATGTTCATAATGTAACAAATTTAATTTATCAGAATTACATATGAGAAATTTATTGGGCTTCCATCTGTTTTAGATTATTAGCCTTGTAGGCAGCAGAGAATATATCTGCTTCCTTATATTTATATTTATTGGAATCGAAATATACTGCAAAATCTTGCATTAACTTCTTGGATAATTCAGTAAGATATAAATTACTTCCGGCAAATGTATTTGAACCGGAAACTGTAACATACTTCTTATCCTTCAGATTTTGTATCTGATAATAACCATCTTCCTGCAGGTTGAATACCCAGCATTGAGCATCATCTTTCTTCTCGGGATTGAGGCGTAAAGTTCCGAACAGTGATTCCAAAAACTTTCCGGTTTTGGTATCTTTTATTTTATATACGTTGGGTATATTAGTCTTTATAAACTCCAGACTTAGATTGATGTCATCATCATCATCCGCTATACTGAAACCATTGGTAGGTTTAGACACTAAGCGATCAGAGGTCTTTTCTAATAATGAGTATATATTACCGGGTATGATTTCTGCAGCTCTTTTATAACGATACATACTATTAAACACGGTTAAATCCCATTGATCATACCATTTTACGACAGGATAGCCTGAGCGCATACTAATGGGCAACCACACATGATGAGACTTTCCTACATCCTTAGAGTTCCAACGGTCACCCATGTATATATAAGCTTTTTCTTTACCCTCCACTTTAAATACATAACAGCTTTGTGAGTTGTAAGTAACTTGTTTGAGTTTGTCTACAGCAAAATTATTCCCTGTTGTCCAGTTCCCCAGTATATAAGTACTGTAGGCACTTCTCCCGGGATTGGGTTCCCAGCCTGTGCAACCGGAAAATAATCCAAAATACATATCCCCAACCTTAAAAATAGCGGGTGCCTCATATTTAAGTCCCTTTAAAATTTTAGTTTCTGTTGGAGTCGGCTCCAGATAATCGTCTCTAAGTAATGCAATATTCATGTTGGTATTCATATCCGTAGAACAGAAATGATATGCTTTTCCGTCTGTATCTACGAATAACGTCTGATCACGGGACTCGTTTTTATTAGGGCGAAATGTTTTGTAAAGTACATAAGGCCCCATTATTTTATCGCTTGTTGCTACACAAACACGTGCAGCTCCATATCCATCTCCACTTTCCCAATGGCTCCACATTACCCATTTCTTAGTTTTGGGATTATAAATTACTTTGGGACGTTCAAACAAACGTCCCTGCGATATATCATTCATGTCTTCTCTGGCTTCACCTGTCGTTTTCATCGACAACCCCAGCCGTTTCCAGTTGTATAAGTCTTTAGATTGATAACAGCTTACCCCATTTGATTTAAAACCTGTACGATCTTCTCCAAACCAATAATAAGTTCCTTTTTCGTAAACGACACATCCACCGTGCGCGTTAATTTGCTCCCCATCTATGTCATTCCACAAAACACTCGGACTGATCTGGGTGTTTTGTGAAAAAATAGAGGTGAATGAGAACATAAAGCAGATAAATAAAGTTATTCTCATGTTTTCGTTATTTTAGTCTTCAATGTTAATCGTTATTTCAGGCTGTGCTGGTGCATAGGCTCCGGATTCATCAATTGTGAAATATTCCACATCGGCAGTATTATCTATAAAACCGAATTTGGGCGAGTATGTACGTGATGTGCCGGTCAGTTTAGCGTTGTCTACACGGACAGCTCCGATATCATTTCCCCATCCTCCACGTCCTACTGTAAAGGATACACGAATTTGGTTACATTCGGCAGAAGTAGTATAGTCCATTGAATAAGTTTCCCAGTTGTCACTGGCAATTTCTGTGATGACTTTTTTTTCAGGGTCTTGCACTTCTTCTATGATCATTTTACCGGTGAGTTTTCCTTCTTTTTTTGCTATTCCTCCTTTTAATAGAGCAGATAGTGTGTAACTTTCATTCGGTACAACATCTACCACTTGCATTAGGATACCATCACTCCAGCCAGCTGCCCATTTATAGGGTCTAATTTCAAAAACATGATTGTCCAGGTCCTGATTATTATCAATTTCTTCAGGAAGAATTTGTTGTTCTGAATTCCAACGGTCGCCAATAACAACATCCCACCCCTCAACTCTACTAACTAACTTTGTTTCTGGATTTACATCAAATTCTCCTTCGAAGTTTGGGTTCTTCAAAAGATTTTCTACTGGTTTGCCAACTTTCTCTGCAAAGTTTGGCTGGGGAGCGTAGTCTATAATTCTAACGGAATCTACAGGAATTCCATCTCTATAAATGAAGGCACGGTTATCTGGTGTTATGGCAAAACGATAAACATGTGCTTGTCCATCATTATTATAGAACTTGCCTTTTCCCCCTGCTTTTCCATTTGTTGCAGGATTATTGATCTCTTTTTTGTAGGCATTGAATAATCCAATTTCATTAGAGGTAATATACGCTTTGAATCCATAACCTTTTTCGTTTACAAAATAAGGATAAAAGTTTTTCTCCGAGTCATCTGTTTTTATTTTGAACTCAATAGTATATCCTTTTGAATTTGGAGTGAATGCTTTGGTAAATTCCGTATCATTCCCTTTCTTATAAACAGGAGATGCTGCAATGTCTTTCACTGGAAGGGCAGTTCCAAATCCTTTTACTTTTATATATGAACGGATATCTCCACTTCGCAGAATAATTTTCCCTTCAGTCAGTCTTTTAGTACTGTTTAAGATCACTTTCACTTTTTGTTTCCCAGAGTTGGCTGCTATAACAGTCGGAGTTACGGTGAAACCGTTTGGAGCTGTAATTGTTATTTCTTTGCCGAGTAAAGCCTCGGAATTGACAATGAAGGATGATGATGCGTTTGTACCATTAATCGTTAGTAATGGTAGATGTTCCTCTGTTGAGGTTTGTAAGGCTTCATTTTCTTTTTTATCATCTTCGGGTTGAACTGCATAAGTAGCTGTTGTGCTAATTGTCAGCAATGACAATGATAAAAACATAATCTTTACATATTTTTTTTTCATGATACAGAAATGTTTTATAAATTAATTATTTATGATTGAACTGATAATCAGTGTTTACTTCTTGTTTGCAAAGTTGCTGAATCATATTCATATATAGGTGCTGGAATGATTCAAATACGTATAATTTTAAGTTATCTGTTCAAAGTGGGATAAAAATCATTCAGAAAGGTTTAAAAATAGACCACATATGTTTGTGTTAGTCTTAAATTAATATATTTTAAGGGATTTATGAACAGTGATAGTTTTCTTTATTTTAATATTGCATAGAAAATACGTCTTTATATTTAATTCTACTATGAAACATCAAATAAAATTCTATATAGTACTGTTTTTTATTCAATTGTTTTCGTGTGCCTTTGCACAACAAATGTCGGTATCTACACTTCCATTAAATAATTATTTGCCGTCAAGTACTGTTTTACGGGTTCATTGTGACCGGGAAGGCTTTTTGTGGCTAGGAACCAAAGATGGCTTGTGTCGTTATGATGGCTATCGATTACTTGTTTTTCGTTCTGGGTTGAAATCACCGGATCTTTTGACGAATAATGAAATTACTTGTATTGCAGAAAATAAAAATGGATATTTATTTATAGGAACTAAAAAAGGGATTAATATACTGGATAAGCGAACTTATCAGATAATACCAGTTATACACAATGATTTGAAAGATCAAGAGATTCGGACAATGATAGTGGATAGTGATGGATGGATATGGGTTGGGACGTTAACTTCTGTTTTTCGTTGTTCTGCCGATTTCTCATTTTGCAAAAGATATGATTCTACTTTACCTGTTACTAGTGTGAATTCTATTTATGAAGATGCAGATAAGAATATTTGGGTAACTTTATGGGAAAGGGGATTACATCGATATAATTCAAAAACAGACTCATTTATTGCTATGCCTCATATTGGAGTTTTAAATAATCCATTTAAAGTTTTTCAAGATAATAAGAAGCAACATTGGATTTTAACATGGGAAAGCGGGATCTTTTTACTTTATCCGGAGGAGAAAGATGATTTAATGTATAGTCATGTGGATATTAAAAGTAATGAGCATTGGGACATGAATGGTTGCTTTAGTATTACTCAGGATGATAAGTATGGTTATATATGGATTGTATCTACACAGGGGCTTTATGCACTTCAAAAACGTCCTGGAAATATAATTAATACTGTGGATATATCTCATATTTCTTCTAAGTTAAATAATATTTTTAGTGAAATAGTAAAAGATAAGTCAGGTAATTTATGGATTGCTGCCTTTAATGAAGGAGTATCAATGATTGATTTAAATAAACCTTTAGTACAAAATTACTCTTTTCCAGTTATTCGGGAAAAGACGGGATTTGTTACAAATATAAAGAACATATATGAAGATAAGGAAGGAGATTTATGGATAGACCAGAATCGTTGGGGAATAGGAATTTACAATCCGGATTCTAATAAACTTCTCTTTTATAAAGATATTCCTTCTCTAAAAAACATTACTAACTTGAGAAATGTAAGCTGCATTACTTCTGCTCCATTGCTTAATGAGATATGGCTGGGGTCTGAGTATTATCCGGAAATTTACAGGGTGAAGAAGGATAAAAAAGAAATAGAACTATTGGGGACTTTGAAATTAACTGATTATGTGGATAATTCAGGATTCCCGCGTTTATTTTATACTGATAGTAACCATAACCTTTGGGTGGGAACAACTAAAGGTATTTTGGTTAAACCGGCAAACGAAAAGATACTTCAAGATGCTAAGTTTCCATTTGTAGATATAATAGGAATTGGAGAAGGTAAAGATGGTTCCCTATGGATTAGTACAAGAAAGCAAGGCGTGTATAATGCAAAAATATCCTCTGATCTGACATTAGAAGAGAAGAATTTAAGAAATCTGAAGACTCACGCAGAGGGAGTAATAAGTGATAATATTGGAGCAATCTGTGTGGATGATAATGGCTTGGTGTGGATGGGTAGCCAGGATGGGGATGTATTCACTTATGACCCTCAAACCAATAAAGTGGAAAACTTATCTGATATGTTTGATATGCTTGAAGAAGGTATTTTTAATATTATAACAGATCAGTTGGGACATATTTGGATTTCTACCAATAAGCGGGTAATTGAATACGACCCTAAAAATGGTGGTATCATGGATTACTCGACAATGACTGATGTGATGGTAAATTCTTTTATGCCTAATTCTTATTATAAAACTCGTGCTGGGAAAATATTATATGGAGGAAATAAGGGAATCTCAGTATTTACTCCTTATGATCATTTGTCTGATAATCCTCGTAGAATTAGAACGATGGTGGCAGATGTTAAGATAGATGGTGTTTCTAGTCTTTTGGAGAAAAACAACCAACGTTTTAATTTAAGAAGTCAGATCATTTCTTTAAATGCAGGAGATAAAAATATTGAGATAGATTTTTCTTCTTTAAATTATGCGTTTCCTGACAAAATTAAATATGCATATAAAATGGATGGAGTTGATGATGATTGGGTGTATGTCAGAGGCGATCGTCAATTTGCATTTTACAATCAATTACCTAAAGGTAAACGTACTTTTTATCTAAAGACAACTGATGTAAATGGTTTATGGAGCAATTATATAGCAGAAGTTCAGGTGTTTAAACAGCCTGCTTTCTATGAAACATTGTGGGCTTATTTATTTTATATTGTGTTTACACTTTTATGTCTGTATCTTTTCTATTACAGGATGAAGCGTCGTATTCAGTTGCGGCACGAACTGAGAATAGCTCAAATAGATAAAGAGAAGTCAGAAGAATTGGTGCAAACAAAATTACGTTATTTCACAAATATATCGCACGATTTATTAACTCCCTTAACTATTATTACTTGTTTGATTGATGATGCGGAAATGACGAATGGTAGTCGGATTTCGCAGTTAACTATGATTCGTTCTAATGTGAATAAATTACGTAGACTATTACAGCAAATTTTAGATTTCCGTAAGGTGGAAAGTGGGAACATGAAATTATCTGTATCAAAAAGTGATGTCATATCATTTATAGATGATGTTTGTAAGATACACTTTACTCCATTGATGAGAAAGAAAAATCAAACCTTTACATTTTTGACTGAAGATAGACATTTGATGGCTTATTTTGATAGAGATAAATTAGATAAGATAGTATCTAATTTATTATCTAATGCTTGTAAATATACAGCTAATGGTGGAGATATAAAATTAATAGTAGATTCATATTGGGAGTCTGAATATCATCATTTACGAATACAGGTCGTTGATACCGGAGAAGGTATTGCTCCTGCTGATTTGGAGAATGTTTTCAAAAGATTTTATACAATAAATAAAGGAGATGAAAGTGAATCTAATGGGATTGGGTTATCCTTAACAAAGGATTTAGTGGAGTTACATCATGGCACTATTAATGTTGAAAGTGAATTAGGTAAGGGAAGTACTTTTACTGTAGATCTTCCCATTAATAAAGATAGTTATCAGGAAGATGAATTAATATCAGAACATATTTCGGTAAATGGCATAAATACGGATCTTATTTTAGAGAAAGAAGAATTGATTGATTCAAAGGTTGGCGAAGGCGAAGATATGCAAATAGCTGACGTTCATTTGTTATTGGTGGAGGATAATGAAGAATTGTTGTTTTTGATGGAGAAAATTCTATCCAAGCATTATCATGTACTTATTGCAAAAGATGGATTAGAAGCTCTGAACGTTATAAAAGATAATGAAATAGATATTATTATAAGTGATGTGATGATGCCTGAAATGGATGGTCTAGAGTTTTGTCGCACTTTAAAGTCAAATTTGGAAACCAGTCATATTCCTATCATATTATTAACAGCTAAAAATACCGTGGAAGATCGCATTGAATGTTATAATGCGGGAGCGGATGGATATATATCCAAGCCATTTGAATTAAAAATATTAGAGGCTCGTATTAATAATTTTATAATGCATAAGAAAAACAAACAAGAAGAGTTTCGATCTAATGTAGAAGTCAATATTGATTCTTTAGAACCTTCTTCTATGGATAAAGAGTTTTTGGATAAAGTGATTTCTGTTATAAAATCAAATATGTCGGAAGGAGATTTTGATGTGGTTCAATTAGCGGATGCATTAGCTGTGTCTAAGTCTTCTCTATATAGGAAAATGAAAATAGCAACAGGGCTGTCACCCATTGAGTTTATTCGAAATATAAGACTAAAACATGGTAGTCAGTTATTGAAGGATAAATCAATATCTGTAGCAGAGGTAGCTTATGAATGTGGATTTTCTAATCCTAAATATTTTGCAACTTGTTTTAAAGAAGAATTTGGTGTAACTCCAAAGGAATATCAAAAATCTTGTTAGGATAAAAAATAATATGAACTTAAAATGCACAAGTACGTATCTTAATGGAAGATGCGTACTTTTCTATATATCAATGATCTATCCCTTTTGAATGATTTCTGAACTTATATTGAACGATTTTTAGACCTATGATAGTTAATAGCGATTATGGTCCAATTTTGGAAGTTTTTGAATGATTAGAGAACTTCTTTCTACTGGATAACTCGCACTTTTGTGATGCATTTGATGCACAACTAATACTTATTTGGTCTAAATAACTTTATAAATCTAATAGTATGGTGATAATTTTACCTAATTTCTTTTTGCAGAAGCCTGTTTGTCGTTTGCTGGCTGTCATGGGCTTTTTAGGATTTAGTGGAGCGATAGCGTCTCAATCAAGTTCGCCCGCGAATATTGATTCTGTGGAGACCTATATGAAAAAAGACTCTTTTGAGAAGAATGTAGGATCTCGTTTCGTTACTAATCGTAGTATAGACTCCTTTGGGGTGAGTGATACTGTTGATATCAGGATGTTGCAGCGCTCTCAATTTTTATCTATTCAGCAATTACTGAAAGGGAATGTGGCCGGTGTATATGTACAGGAAAATAATGGAGAGCCTGGTACCATTCAAAGCATGCTGGTTCGTGGCTTATCTTCACCTGTCTTTTCAAATAAAGATGTGTCCGGTGTTCAGCCGACGATTTATTTGAATGGTGTTCCTTTGATGTTGGAAAACAGCTATGTGTACGATATCAAACAGTTTGATATTAATCCGATAGGAGCCGCTGCCAATATGCTGGCGGGATTGGATATATCTTCCATAGAGTCAATCGAAATTATCAAAGATCCGCTTCAGCTTGCCAAATTAGGTCCTTTAGCTGCCAATGGTGCCATCTGGATAACAACCAAAGACGGTTATTATGGCGGTGAAAACGTTTCTATCGGGGTTTCGGCAGGAATGGCCTTTGCTCCGTCTTCGGTTCGTATGACGAATGGATCATACGAAAAAGCATTCCGTCAACGTTTCTATGATACGTATTCTCTTACACCGGGTAAACAACCCGATTATCTTATGGATACAAGAGATGTACGTTATTTTGGTAAACCGGACTGGGCAGACGATTATTATCAGTCATCACTCTTATATAATGTAAATGCTTCTATCGGTGGTGGTTCAAAGAAAGCGAATTATGTATTTACACTCGCAACGACAAAAGATGCGGGAGCAGCGGACAATACCTCTTATACGAAATATAATATTGGCTTTGCCTTGAATATGGTTCCTTTGGATGGCTTGAATGTTAGTACAATTATTAATGCCGCTAAGATAGACCGTGTCAGGAATCGGAATTTTAGAGACAGGTTTGCTGAGATGGAGTATATGGTTGATTTTTCAACTCCGCTTGCACCTGCCGGCAATTTGTATAATGACTTTTTAATATCCAATGATTTGACTAAAGATGATAATTATAACAATTTACTGAATGGATTGTTGGCTTTGAGCTATACTAAGCAAAGATTCAATGCTACAGCCAGCATCAAACTTGATTATACAACAAATGTTCGTCGCGCTTTTTGGCCTATGGCTTTGTTGGAGTCCGTCAACTTTGTCTCTAACTATTCAGGATACAATCAACGGATTATAGGTGAAACTTCAGCGAGCTATTTGTTGCCTTTAGCTGATATTCATAAGTTGAATATTCAGTGGAATGGCTCTATAACCAGCGATTTGTATCACTATAATTATACTCGTGCCTATGATGGTGATGATGATATGAAGCCGACAACAAGTACCGGGAACTTCAAGCAGTATCGTTATGTTGATCGTTTGGAGAATAGGTGGGTATCGACTTCAATAGCTTTAGATTATAAGTATAAGAATTTGCTTAATGTGGGATTATTGGCAAGATACGACGGAAATTCCGCTATCCAGTCGGATCATAGATGGATGTTTACACCCGCTGCCTCTGCTGAATGGAATTTAAAGAATCAATTTTTTACAGGTAGTACTGCATTGTCTGGATTGTCTTTGCGTGCATCTTATGCACGAATAGCCAAATCATTCCAGTCCGATAGATATGAATTAGGTCCTCAATACTTGGCTACAAGTATCACATGGAGTGGCGAACCGTTACTTTCCTCAGCTAATGGATTTGCAACAATCACTCGTCCGTATGCATCGGGTTGGGTTGGTTATGATTTAAAGCTTCCCTATTCTGATAAAATGGAGCTTGCTTTGAAAGGTTCTTTTTTCGACAATCGCATTATTGCGGAAATAAGTCTGTATAAGAATTATGAAAAGAATTTATTGACATATTTGCCTGTCACTCAAGAAATGGGATATGAGTATAAACTGGCCAGTGGAATGGATATCAGTAATCAGGGATTGGAATTAAATCTTTCGGCATCCATTTTGAAGAACACTCCGTTGAAGTGGGATTTGTCTTTCAATGCAAGTTATAATAAGAACAAACTAGAGAAACTTCCCGAAAACCAGAAGACAACTGTGATAGGCGACCATAAACTACAAGTAGGACAGTCAGTTGATGCCTTTTGGGTGTATCAAAATAAAGGCATTTATACAAACGACTCAGAAGTTCCTGTTATGAATGGGAAACCACTGAACGTAAATGGAGTTCCTTTTAAAGCAGGAGATCCTGTTTGGACAGACGTTGACGGAAACAATCAGATTAACGACAATGACCGTGTGCTGACCGGACATGCCATTCCACCCTATACAGGAGGATTGACTAACCAGTTTGCTTATAAAAGATTCGATTTCAGCTTCAATCTCTTCTTTGCTTTGGGGCATAGTGCTTTAAATCTGCGCGATCAACAACGTTACGACTTTGCGACTTTGGATAATATTCAGTCCTTGCAGTCTGTTAAAGAGATTTTCTTTTGGCAAAACACTAATCAGCGTGACGATTATCCTATATACAATCCGCAAAGCAGTGTTCATCCTTACCGTGCAGAACAGGATTTGTTCCTTGAAAAGCTGTCATACCTGAAACTGAGAAATATAACTGTTGGTTACACACTTCCTATAAAGAAAGTAGGTAGTAATATACCTAAGAGTTTGTATTTCTATCTGACAGGATCTAATCTGTTATCTTTCAGTAATTTTTCAGCAGGTGATCCGGAATTAGTAAACTTCAATGGTACCTATGACGGGTATTCGCTTCCCATTCCTCGTTCCATTTCTTTGGGACTGAGATTTAAGTTCTAAAAATATCGGAGATGATAAAAAATGAAAAACAATATGAAAAACAATATGAAAAAATTGCGATTAGCTCTTTTCTCCGCACTTGCCTGTCTATTTCTGCAGTCCTGCAATGACTTTCTGGATGTAGATCCCAAACATGCAGCTTCGGAAACTCAACAATGGAAGACCCTTGAAGATACTCGATCAGCATTGATGGGAGTATATGGCTTGACACGCGCAGCCTTAGCCGATAACAATACTCATTGGATATGTGGTGATTTGCGGAAGGGGGATTTTACGGTTTATAAGCGTAGTGACTTACAAGCTGTGTCTGATAATGAATTGAACAAGCCATACGACTTGTTGAAGAAAGTATCTAACTGGAGAAGATTTTATGCGGTAATCAATGCGGCATCTGTTTTTATGGAAAAAGCTCCACGAACTGTCGAACTTGACCGGTCGTATTCTGAACAAAACTTGAAATATGACATTGCTCAAGTACGCGCTTTGAGGGCATTTGCTTATTTTTATATGGTAAGAATTTGGGGAGATGTGCCGTTAGTCACCTATTCTTATGATAACGGAACTTTTCCGTCTATGCCTCGTACAGACGCTCAAACGGTGCTGAGTTATGCTAAGGCAGAACTGTTGACAGCTATAAAGGATTTACCCTATCAATATGGTACTCAAACGAATTTATATTATGGTTCATATGGGGCCCAATGGCAGGGAAAACTGTTCAATAAGTTATCTGCATACTCTGTATTAGCTCACATCTGTGCTTGGCAGGGAAATTATGCAGAAGCCGAGACATATTCTGCATTTATAATAGACCATGCATCTGAGATTAATGCAAAATATACTTCCATTACCGATTTGACTTCAGAAACAGGGCTGTTTTACTCGAATGCGAGTGTAAAAGGTTCGAGGATTCTTGGATTTAATTTTGCTCACAATGATAACGAAGCAACTCAAAGCGGACATCTTGAACAGTTGACTTTAGCTTATCCGTTGGTACAAAAATCCTATCCTGAAATATACGTTTCAAAGGACAGCTTATTTTCGATTTTTACCAATTTCGATGACTTGCGGTTTGGAATCATGGACACCATCAAATATTCATCCTATTATGTTCAGAATTTGAATGAAGAAATTCCGGTGTTCAGTAAAATAAAGATTATTCAGGATGGATCGGCGAAAGACAATGATTTTGGAGTCTTTGGTTCGTCAATTGTTTTCACTCGTCTTGAAGATATCACCTTACTACGGGCTGAAGCATTATGCGCACTAAATAGAAGCACAGAAGCTGTATCCTACCTGAATATGGTCCGAACAAATCGTGGATTGAGAGAAGTATCCTTTAAAAAGGATTTTGGGAATAATCGCGAAAGCTTAATTGCCGAGATATTTGAAGAGCGTCGCAGAGAGCTTATGGGAGAAGGCTGGAGATGGTATGACCTTGTCCGTCGGCAAAAGCTGATGAAAGATAATGAGACATTCTTGCGACTGATCAGCAGTGGTGGAATCTACTGGCCGGTATCGGAAGATATCATTACTGCTAATTCACAGATTGAACAAAATGAGTTTTGGAAATAAAAGAAAACGACAATGAATAAGATACTATTTATTTTATGTCTGACTTCGGCTTCCCTTTGGATGCTGTCTTGTACAGATTACGAAGTGGCTTCATATCCTGAGGAAAATGAAACCGAAGTATTTAATGGAACCGTTCTGGATTATTTGTCCACAGGGAATGAAAGGCTGAATTTGAAATTTGATTCTATGATGGTTCTTGTCAACAATATTCCCGATTTCATACAGCAGATGGAACAGACGGATGTGCAATATACAGTTTTTGCCATACCGGATGCATGTATCCGTTCCTCGTTGGCGCAACTTAACGAGTACCGTAAACAAAAGGAGTTAGGTGAAGCGATTTATTTGAGTGATTTATTAATTGAACCGTTTGTTGTTAAAGATACGATCGTTAATGTTGTAACACCGACTTTAAATGATACGATCATTAACGAATATCATTACGATTATGGAGCTGACCTTGAGCGAATGTTATGCAAGTACATTATTAAAGGTAGTTACGATACCGATAATATTCTAGCCAATGAAGGAAATGCCTCCTTAAATTCTTTGAAGTACAATTATCAAATGAATATAGAATGTTCTCGTAAACCGGCATCCGGATTTGTGGGTGGAGGAGTCAAACAGCTTATTTTCAGTGATATGAAAAGCTCTCAAGTGAAAGATAACTGGAACAGAGTTTCTACAGTATGGAATGATGTTTATACAAATAATGGTATCATTCACATCCTTTCTCCACAACACAGTTTCGGTTTTGATGAATTTATTTACGTATTTAATAATTATGGCAATGAATATAAGAAGTAAAAATATTGCGCTGCTGTTTTCCTGCGTATTATTAAGCATATCGTGTGTCGATAAATATTTGCCGGATAGTTTGGATGCTTTCGACAGAGACGTCAATTTTACTACAAAACTATATCGTCCTCAGCTAGGAAAAAACTCTTTGATGTCCGACAACTTTTCATCGGGTAATTCAACGCTTCCTCTTACTTTCGAAATATCACGAATCGTGAGGGCCGATGGAAGTCCTGCACCTGAATTGACGGAATATTTCCCGGTAAAAGTTTGGAAAACTCCATATATGGGTACCGAAAAGTCTATAGAAGAAATAGAAGCTAAAAGAGAAATAGAATATCGTACTCTTTTTCAGGTTAAAAAGCATTCCGGAGAATTTATGATGTGGTCTAATGCCGAATCTTCTTTTGTGCAGTGTGCTCCGAGTGACGGTTATATTTTTGATGTGCTGGTGAAAAACTCTGGAGGATATAAAACTTTTACCGATATGCAGCTTATACCTGTCAGAGAAAGTGATTACGAACCGAGTATATACGATCCGGAAACAGGGTTGGTGCAGGGACAGGACTATGTTACACCCAATTCGTTAACCCTTTTTCAAACAGAAAGTGGAGACTATATGTTTCCTGAAGATGTACATATTTATTTTCGTGAGAATCAGGATAATGACGATGATGTAAAAAGTTTGACTTTCCGTTTTTATGGACCGGATTATACACCGATCTCACCATCATCTTTTAATCAGACAGACTGGGCTAATCTGATTCATGGTTTTAATATGGAGAAAACCGATGAATATGTAAAGTACGATGTCGTTTATCCGATGCCATTGGTTGAAATGAAATCAAAATATACCAATAAAGATGGTAATAGAATAAATGTCAATTTCTTATACGACCGTATTACAGCAAGTGGTTATCGTATGACATCCACTATGTCATTTGAATTTGCGATATACAAGGAAGCTCATTGGGAGATAATAGTTGTATTTACAGCAGGAGCCCCCTTGTTTGAAGATGGAAAATAACTAATTAATACCATGATTCTAATATGAGAAATATATTTAAATATGGCTTATTGGCTATGGCGATTGCCGTCACCTCAGTTGGTGTTCGGGCTCAGGATATTCCTGTCAGTGGTGTAGTCAAAGATAAAAGCAATAATACTACATTGCCTTATGCTTCTGTTATTGTTAAAAATGAAAGTGGAAAAACTGTGCCTCAACTTTCAACTACAACTGATGACGACGGAAGATTTTCTACAAAAGTAAAGAGTGGTTATCGACTTGTATTCTCTTTTCTGGCGTTCGACAGTCTTTCAGTCAAAGTAACTAAACCCTCAGAACGCATGCAAATATATTTGAGTCCGGTTGAGAACATGATTGAGGAAACGGTTGTGGTCGGATTTAAAAGAGTTAGCAAAGCTGCGGTAACAGCATCGGTTACGGTTATTAAAGCGGAAGACTTGGTTAATACCCCTGTTGCCAATCCGATGGAGTTGCTTCAAGGGCGTGTTCCCGGGTTAAATATCCAGGTGAATAATGGTACTCCCGGAGGTCTTCCAAGTTTTTCAATTCGAGGAGTCTCGGATATTTCCGTTCAATCTTCCGGTGATGGCGAGTTTATGATGGGACTGACTCCTCCTTTGTTTGTTGTTGACGGTATACCGCAGGAAGACGTAACAGGCTATGATGCAGCTGGTTTGCTGTCAGGTGCGACAGTCAGTCCGTTGGCTATGATTCCACTTGAAGATATTGCGAATATCCAAGTATTGAAAGATGCAGCTGCAACCTCTCTGTATGGTTCAAAAGGTGCTTACGGAGTAATTCTTATAGAGACCAAAAGAGGAGAAACAGCCAAACCGAAAGTTTCTTATTCAGCTAACTTTGTAGTCAAAACCCCACCGAGGTTGAGAGATGTACTTGCAGGCGGGGCGGAGAGAGCGCTTAGAATTATGCAAATTTTGGGAAATGATACATCCGCCTATCACGGATATAATGAAATCCATAAATTGCAGGCACTGTCAGATAGCTTGAATCCTTATTACAATAATAATACGGATTGGCAGGGTGTCTTTTATCAGACGACTTACAATCAAACTCATAATCTTAGTTTCTCTGGTAAACCCAATGAGAAATTTGACTATAAGATCAATGCAAACTATTATACGGAAAAAGGAATTGTGAAAAACACGGACTTTAACCGATATGGTATCAGGGCAGCAGTAGGATATAAGCCTAATGATAGATTTCATTTGAATCTAAACCTTGCCACTACATTAACCCGAAACAGTAATGGTAGTGGAAATGCTTTCTCACAATCCGGCGTAGCCGCAGGTTCGGCAGCTTCTTCCTTGTTACCTCCACCGTCTATGTATACAGCTTCTAATTCTGCATTGTCTGTTTTTTCCGTTCAGGCAGATAATCAGAATGTAGTATATGATGCAAGTATGAATGTCATGTATCTGTTGCCATTTGATATAAGATGGACAAGTACTTTAGGATATAAATACGGAACTGTCGAGAATGAGAAATTTACACCGGGTATTTTGAATGCCAATAGGGCTGCTTGGAATAACGGTAGTGAATATAGTTATAATATGTATGTTCGTTCATTGTTGTCAAGAGCCGTAAAATTGGGAATTGTGAATTTTGATTTACAGGGAGGTTTTGAACTTTCATCCGAAAAGTATAGCGGTAACTTTATTACGCTGAATGGATTGGCAAGTGACCATATATGGTCGTCCGGTATGCCGTCCATGGCAGCTGGAAGGTCGAATTTTTCAGATAAAAAGAATACGTTTGCACTTATTATAGATCCTCAGTTATCGCTGCCTGGTGGGAAATACGTATTTACTCCCAATATTCGTCCTGAAATAAATTCATCTTATGGGTCGCAGGCGAAGTGGGCAATAAATCCTTCATTGGGATTTCGCTGGAACTTCAGCCGTGAATCTTTTGCTAAAAAATGGAAGTTTCTGGATGCCGGAGCTCTTCGTGTAACTTGGGGACGTAGTACCACTTATAAAGCTAGTATTTATGATATATGGGGAAGTTACAATCTGAGCAAAGATACTTATAATGGAGTTTCTATTATTCCTATTGATAAAAACGCTATGCCGAATCCGGATTTGAAGCCGGTAACGTCAACATCATGGAATCTCGGAACAGACTTATCATTCCTTAATAATAAAATTATGTTCGTTGCCGAGGCGTATTACAAACAAATTGACAATCAGCTAAGTTCGATAGAGTTGGCTAACCACAATGCTTTTAATTCCGTAAGAAGCACGAAAACGAGTCTGGTTAACTATGGATTGGAGTTTTCGTTGAACGTCCGTCCGTTGTCAAGGCAAAGTAATTGGGATTTGAATGTGGCGACTTCACTGGCAATTAATAAAGACGTGATCGCAAAGCTGCCTAACGAGGTGCGGCAGATTATTAACAGTGATGCGGAAGTGGTGAATAAATTAGGTTCTAACGCGATGGGGAATTATCTCTATGTGTATAAAGGCGTATATGCGACTGACGAAGACGTGCCTGTTAATCCGCTGACCGGAGAACGCTTGCGGATGGGAGGGAATACTTCTACTCAAGCATACTTTAAGGCGGGAGACCCTATTTGGGTGGATGTAAATGGTGATTATATCATCGATGAAAAAGACAAGGTGATTGTAGGTAATTCACAGCCGCGCATGACCGGTGGTATCAGTATCAATCTTCGTTATAAAGCGTTTTCTATCAACACTAACTGCTCGTTTACGTTGAGACGTGATATTATTAACAAGGCTCTGGCAGACCGTTTTAGGGCTTATGGAACACCTGTAGCAGGTAAGGTGGACCTTACAGGTAGTGGAGCTTTAACACCTATTGAGGCTTATAATTTCTGGACAGAAGATAATATCTATGCCCAATATCCTAATCCATTTGATTATACCCGTTCAAGTATTATTCAGCCTTTCAGGTATGACCAGACATTGTTTATGGAAGATGGCTCTTATTTTAAAATTAACGGTATATCTGTAGCTTATACTATTCCAAAGAAAATGCTGGATTTTTTTAGGATCAGCCGATGTCAGCTTAATTTTAGTATGAACAATATTTACACTTTCTCCAAATATTCAGGCATCAATCCCGAAAATGTAAACAATTTGGGATATGACACATCCGGTGGTTATCCCAATGGTCGTACTGTGACATTTGGTGTCTCAATGGATTTTTAGATGAACGATTAAATATAGAAGAATATGAAAAATATAGTTTTAATAATGACTTTGATAGTATCTTGCCTGTTTGCCGGTTGTGACTCGCTTGCAAATAAGAGTGAAGATAAATTATCGGGTGATGATTTTTGGGCGCAGGGAAATGAGACGAATGCGGAAGCTTTTTTGTTGAGCATATACAATTCGTTTCGGAATGCAACAATGTCACAACGTCCTTTCCTTACGTATAGCGGAGATATGCGGTGCGCTCCAATAACAGCCTACAGCACTGGGGATAAATATGTAGCTTATCTGGCTAACAACGATATGGGTGAATTGCGTAATACATATCCCAATGATGCTAGGGGCGGTTTAATTATGCAATGGGATGTGTTTTATACTGCTATTCAGGATGCCAATATTCTGCTTGCTGAAATAGACAAAGTGCCCGGCATGGATGAATTGAAACGGAGTCGTTTTAAGGCAGAAGCTATTTTCATGCGTAGCTTGTCTTATTTCTTCATTGTAAGGGCTTTTGGAGATGTGCCTTATTATACAAATGCCTATAATGAAGCTCCCTTGCCAAGAACCAATATGGTTATAGTTTTGCAAAATTGCCTTGCTGACTTACAACCTTTGCTTGACGATGATCCGGGAGCGGAAGTATTACCATGGTCATATTCATCTTATTCGAGCAAAGGGATTAGAGCCTCCAGAGGTTCTGTCATTGCGCTGATGATGCATATAAACTTGTGGCTTGTACAGTTTGATGCACAAAATAAAGAGCAATATTATAGGAATGTTGTTTCGCTAGGCGAGGAACTGGAACGTAACAATGGAGCTTATTCATTACTTGATATAAATAGAAGTTCCGTGATTTTCGCAGGAGGATCGGACGAAGGCTTGTTTGAGATTGCACAGAATATAAATTTCAATGAGATATTTATGATGAATGCAAAGTTTTCTGATAATGTTTCCTATTCCTGTTTGAATAAGTCAATGCCGCTATTCTGTTATTCAGGAGATTATCTTATGACGCTGTTCCCTATGTATGAAGATGATGCGAGAAAAGAATTATGGTTTGACGAAAAAATCTATTCTACATCGGTTTCAAGTTCTGCTCCTAAAGAAATCAAGAAGTTTTGGAATATTGATACTTATGGAAACGGAACAATTACATCTAATTCCGGCAATCAAATAGTATTCCGTTATGCAGGTGCACTTTTGTTGTATGCTGAAGCTCTTGCCGCTTTGGGGACTAACGATACGAAATCCTGCGAATTACTCAACCGGGTCCGCAATAGGGCACATGCTTCCGAAATTAATGCCTCGGGTAGTGAATTGATGGATGCTATTTTCTGGGAACGCTGCAGAGAGCTTATCGGTGAAGGACATTACTATTATGATTTGGTTCGTACAGGAAAGGTGTATAACAGAAACTATTGTATGAATCCGATGACGCGTACTAATTTTAATGTGGGGGCATGGACATGGCCTATTCATCGTAATGCGTTGAAAAACAACACACAGATTGGATTGAATTTATTTTGGGAGTAACTCTGATAAACTTAAAATGTATAGATATGAAAAATAATATCAAATTATGGAAGAAAATTGTCGGATGTTGCCTTTTGGCAATACTCATGTACAATTGTGCCGATGATAGTTATTTAATTGATGGTGGAAAAGCGAACCCTTATTATAATGGGAATATGATGCAATATTTGGAATCAAGACCCGATTATTTTAAAGATTTGGTGGAAGTCATCCGGCTGTCCGGTATGGAGGATGTTTTTGAAGACGAACAAATTACCTTTTTTGCACCTACCGATTGGTCAATCCGTGGTAGTTTTAATTATCTGAACCGTATTTGGTATCGTATGGGGCATGATAGCATCAAGAGTTTTAGTCAGATAAAACCGGAAGTTTGGCGTGAAATGCTGTCAATGTACATCGTAAAAGATAAATATTTGCTGAAAGATATCCCTCAAATTGATACGACTGCCATTGCAGCCTATCCGGGACAGGCATTTCTATCATACGGTCAGCAGCCTATGAACATGGGCGTTGTTTATTATGATGCAAATAATGTGAAATATGCCGGTGCAAGACAAATCATATACTCTTATGTCTATGATTTCACAATAGGTGATATGAAAAACGCTTATGTAGCAACATCTGATATACAACCGACCAACGGAGTGGTACATGTACTCAGATTAACCGATCATGCATTTGGTTTTGAACCATATCTTTTCGCTACCAAAGCTATAAATGCGACAATAGAAACAGAACCGGATAATTAACTATAAATAAAGATAGTACAATGAAACATATTACCATCTATTCGTTAATGATTGTTTGCTCCGTATTCACTTCGTTATTGGTAA
This sequence comes from Bacteroides sp. 1_1_14, assembly GCF_000162515.1. Classification (NCBI taxonomy): domain Bacteria; kingdom Pseudomonadati; phylum Bacteroidota; class Bacteroidia; order Bacteroidales; family Bacteroidaceae; genus Bacteroides; species Bacteroides sp. 1_1_14. The sequence continues at coordinate 594,574 of NZ_GG774703.1, forward strand.
CATCCTGTAACAGTGATCTGAACAGCAATATTAAAGATGATCCGTACAGTGGGGGAAAAGCTCCGCTCGGGATCGGTTTGCTGGCTGAATCTCCTTCTCCGGAAAGCGCTTATCCCAATGATACGGTTGTATTTAAAGCTAAAGGGATGTTGAACTGGTGTGACCCGCAATCAGGGCGTTACGATTTCAAGTTTTATATTTCTGATGAAGAAACCAAAATTGTCACTGCTACCGACACGACAATAACGGTGAAAATACCTGGCAATCTCAGTTCGGGTACCGCATATATTGTGTTGAAAGAACAAGTTTTCTATGGACCTCGTCTCACTGTATTAGGAAATATTAGGATAGATCAATCATACGGCTTTAAAGGCACTTCGGGACCTATTTACGATTGTGCGGAGCATTATTCAAAAGCACGGGTATATTACCCTGTTGGCGACTATATGCAGGCCTACTACAATGAAAATAGCTCGCAGAGTTTTTCTTGTATATCTATGGTTTTGACAGACGGTTCCGTATCGGGAAAATGGGTAACAGACTTCAAACTTGATCCTGGTCAGGGAGCCGGCATTGATCTGACCAATCCGGGAGTGACAGATATTGAATGTTACCTTAATTCATTTACTTATTTTCCTAGTGACCACAGGGTTCTTCTGTCGGGTAAATTTTCGGAATACGGCTGGGATAAGTTGCCGGTCAATAACATCACGATAGCTACTAATGAAGTAGCTTCGTATTATAATACTGTGGCGCTGCCTTCGAAAAAAAATAATACAAGCATAAATTGTAAGATACCGGTCTTCAACGGGGGAACCCTTGAAGCGCCTGTCCGTACATTTATAACTTCCAATGAGAAGGTGGTAGCAGTAGGAAATATTACAAACTACTGTCGTATTAATACCGAAAAATCCTATGCTGAGAGTATGGTTTTGGATTATTCGAAGGTTGCAAGTGTATTGCGTATGTCAAGGACTGGAGAACTTGATGATAGCTATCGCAGGGATGCAGAAGGAGTTGTCGGGCAGATTTTAGATGCTTGTATGGTCGAAAGTGACGGTATTGTCATAGTAGGGACATTCAGCAGTTTCGATGGACAGCCTGTGAAGAATATTGTGAAGTTGAATGCTGAAGGTACCCTTGATGAAACTTTTATGAGAAACATCGGTACGGGTGCAAATGGAAGTATTACTAAAATCCGGTACAATAAAAACAAAAAGAAAATCCTTATAACTGGGGAGTTTTCTGAGTTCAACGGTATTCCTGCACAGAGTGTAGTTATGTTGAATGATGATGGCACACGTGATGAAATTTTCAAGATCGGAAAAATGGAAGGAGGATTGGCCAATTTTGCCTGTCTGCTTGATAATGATAATATTGTTGTTTCAGGTGCGTTTACGAAATACGATGGTGTGACTCGCCGTGGTTTCCTTATATTGGGTCGTGATGGAAAGGCGCTGCAACAATTTAATGTACCGGGCATCTTCCAGGGTGAACTCTACAAAGTAATTGAAACTCGTACTTCGACCAATTCAAACGGATTGCTGCTGCTTGGTGATTTCAGCCGTTTTGATGGTAATATGGTTCGCAATGCGATGATGATAGAAGTTGATTATGAATAACTTATTATGAAATACAATGGAAAAGTTGATAAAAAATATAATGCTTTGCCTGTTTGCTGTATTTGCATTCTCGTGCAATGAGGAGATGGAAAGGCTTTTGACTGATGATTATCCGGAGTCGGGTACTGAATATACTACGGGACACGTATTGATGGTGGTTATCGACGGTGCATCCGGAATAGCCGTTAATGAGGCGTACAATACACGAAAGGCTCCAGTTATCCGCTCCATGACGGATAAATCTTTGTTTACTTTTTACGGACTTGCCGACAATGAAGAAGGGGTAAGTAAAGAACGTGGATGGGCAAATTTACTGACCGGAACAACAAAGAACGGGCTTGATGTCAATCAAGGAATTGACGAACTCGAAACGCCTTCTTTTCTTCAACGATTGAAAGAGGCGGATGAAAATCTGAAAGTCAGCTTTTATTCTTCTGATACGGAGTTTTTCGGAGCTTTCGGGAGTGTTGCCGATACTAAAAGAAAGACTTCGGCCGACAGTGAAACCGCTGATGCTCTTATTGCTGAAATCAATGGTGAAACAATCTCGGATATCGTAGTTGCACAGTTCGGCGGTGTTCAACAGATTGGTGAGCAACATGGATTCTGGAGCAATGAGACAACTCCTACCAGTGAGGTTATTGATGCGATTTACAATGTAGATGCTTTCATCGGTAAAATAATGAAAGTACTTGAAGCGCGTCCGCGTTACGTTCAGGAAAACTGGCTTGTAGTTATTACATCTTCTTATGGTGGTGTTTATGAAGGTAATGTAACTCCGGCATCGTTGTATGATGATCCGCGTCTCAATTCTTTCATGATGCTTTATAACAGTCGGTTTGCATCCAAATTGTTGCAAAGGCCGGGCTCGGATGAACTACAATACAAATTCTATAGTCCTTATTTCGTCGGTCCCGGACAAAAAGCGACAACAAATGCCGTTATGACTGGAAATACCGAGTTCTTTAATATGGGTAAACGATGGAGTTCCAATCCGGATGAAGAGGTGGATAAAAGTGGATATACCATTCAGTTTAAAATGTTTGATAAGCACGGCGATCCCTGGGGTAATAGAAATATAATATCGAAAAGATATCAAAAAGCAGGTACAGGCTGGCAGCTAATGTTTTCTAATAATACTCAAGTCGAATTTGCTGCAAATTTTAAAGAGGGTTCTTCGGTTTTCCGCTTACCATCTACGAGACGTGACGGATCATGGCATTCTTATACGCTAGTTATAAAAGAGGTTGATGATACCCAGAAAGGTGACTCCATCTTATTTTATCTTGACGGTAAGTATCAGATGGGATGTAAGATAGACGGCAGTAAAGATATGTGGACAGATGCGCCGCTTGCCATCGGACATACGTTTTCTCCGGACAGACCTAATCAGGCAAATCTATATATAAACGATCTCCAGTTTTACAACGTTGCTCTACCTGCTGATATTATTGCGGAGTATCATTGTACTACAAAACTGGACCTTTTGGGTGAATTATATCCGTATTGGAATAATCTGGTGGGTTATTACCCCAACGATCGCGAAGATGATATCGGATTATCTTATTTGGAAGATTATTCGAAATATACATCAAAAGATAAAAGATTATACTTCAATAAACCGGTTGGTACGTTTGCGCCTACCGATGATTACGTAACGCGCAGGCAGGAGAGTATTGTAACGGATAAGGTATGCCCACTTATAGACGATTCCTACTATAAAACGGTTCTTAATACAGTCGATTTATCCTATCAGATTTTTCAATGGTTTGGAGAGCCGGTTGATTCTTCCTGGAATTTCGATGGTGAAGGCTGGGCATTAGATTACGTTTCTTTAAATAATTAAATTAGAATGCAATATGAAATGCTTTAATAAACTAAAAGCCGATTATGCAGTTTTGCTGTCATTCATTTCCTGTATGTTTTTTATGGGAAGCTGCAACATTGCTTATCAATATGATATCGAAAGCGGGACAGAAGATGATACCGCTGATTCTACCAATGTAACCATAGTAACAGGTGAAGGAATCGATGTCAGTATGTATGAAAGTGCCCGTGTTTTTCCGGGTTTGGTAGATACTTTAGTTGATAATACTGTCAATACACTGCTTGCGCTTGATTTAAGCAAGAGATACATTCCTGCATACGATCTTGACGTGCAACAAGTTCCTCGTCCGATATACAGTACCGGGCTTTATGCCGGAGCAGGTGAATTGATTACTATAACCATTAATGACAACACTATGGGGTTGACGGTTATCATCGGTTCTCATTTAGATGATTTGACGGATATTTCTCCCTACTTGCGTTTGCCGGTAGTTACTACTTCGAAGCAACTGTTCCCAGGAAAAAACACCATTCGTAATCCTTTGGGAGGCATGATATGGATCGAAAAAAGCAAGGATGTGAATGGTAGTGCGGATTTTGTTATGGAGATTAACGGGGCTTATCGTTCGCCTGATTTTATTGTCGGTTCTACTGATGTAACAGCGTGGGTTGAGCAGTTGCGTACAACGACTGTACCGTGGCTCGAGTTGCGTGGCCGGCATGTCGCTTTTTCCGTTCAGCGTGAGCGATTATTGGATATGATAAATGATGATCCTACCATTGCTGAAAAGATGCCGAACACACTGGAAGCATGGGACAATGCTGTCGAGACCTATTATTATAACTATTACAGTTTGCAGGTTGGGGCACAGGATTTTTCAATGCGTGCTCCCGATTTTCCTGAGCGTGTGGTGCTGGATGTGGAGTTGTTGGACAATCTGTATATTCGTAATGCCGATTATGGTGTAGTGGCATTGAATACAAATTATCTGTTGAATGAGCTGGCTAGCTATCAAACGTTGAAATCCGGTAATTCTGTTGCTATTTTTAATGCGTTATATAGAAATTACTCTTTCAGAGATATAAAATCACCATGGTGGAGCGAAGTATCTGATGCGGTAAAAGCAATTCCCCTATATCGCATGGCTGAGAAAGGATTAAGAGAGGATGGGTATCCGATGGGACCGATTTTCCCGGAAGAAGGCAGTAGCATTGCGGAGCAATTCCCCAAAGCATTGGCATATGCAGATACCGATAGTAGCCGCTGGTTTGTATCTGATATAAAGTCGGAAGTACGGCCGACATACGCATTGGCAAGCCTCGTTCAATTAGCTAACTACAAAGATGACGATTGGGCTTTTTATATAGAGTTGAACCGTATGATTAAAGATAAAATTTCCGTAGATCATTCTACTTCTACCTATTTCTTTAAGGCTTTATGTGACTATTTTAAGGAAGATTTTTCACCATTCTTTGAGCATTGGGGCTATTCGCTGACAGACGAAGCCCGTAGTTATGCATCGAAATATCCGCTGATGGATAAAGCCATATGGAAATACTCGCCTCTGGCAGAAAATCCATCAAGTGGTGTGGTTGATTTCCCAAGTAACGGGTATCACTACCGTCATAATCGAGCTGACTGGGAGATTTATGCACTGGATGCAAATGGAAGCGATAACTTTAATTCAGGGCAGTCGCCGGACCGATTGCTGGACAGCGACAAATCAACAGGATGGACTTCATATTACAACAACGATACAAGTACTCCGCCACTTCCGTATTATTTGTTTATTGATATGAAAGAGACGACAGATGTTAATGGTGTATTTCTAGCTGGCAACAACTCAGACTTTGCGGCAACTAAGCTGATTATCGAGACTCCTGTCAATCAGGATATTATAAATAATCCGCTTGACGAAAATATAGTTTGGAGGGAAATTGTGCAGATTGATTCCATTGCACATCCCGAGTTGCCCAATATTAAAAGTGAGGGTTTCTATGATTTTCCGTCAAAAGAACAAGTGAGGTATCTGCGTATAAAACTTCCTGAACCTAATCGTAATGATAACTGGAATGAAACAGATATGTCTCGTTTTAGGTTCAGAGTACAGTCGTTTACCGAGTTTGGTACATTTTATTATAAACCGTAAATTTATATCAGATGAATAAACTATTAAATATTCTCACATACAGCTTGCTTGTTGTTTGTGTCCTGGCATTTAACTATGCTTGCACGGAATACGATACACCTGCTGAAATAGCAGACGATGGAACTATAGATACCGGAATATCTACCAAAATCCATCGTAAAGTATTGTGGATAAATATAGATGGTGCGGTTGGTGAAGTGGTGAAGAACTCCCTTCCTGCCGATGGTGCCATTGCTAAGATGTTGAAAAACAGTAAATATTCGTGGACAGGAGTTAGTGACAACCGAACCCTGTCTGTCGAAAGGAACGAAGACCCTGTAACGTGGGCAACCATGCTCACTGGGGTCATACCCGAAAAGCACAGTATAACCGATGAATCTTATACTGCTAATGTGGAGTACAATCCGAACAATCCGAATGAAAAGGTAATTCACTATCAAAACATTATTAGCTATATTTCGAATAATGACGTGAATATGCTTTCATTGTGTGTGACACCTTGGGCGAAACTGAACAAAAATATGCTTAACAATGCTAAGACTACCATTACTTCAGAAAATGACGTTCAAACTCGGGATGTGGTTCTCAATCATATTGCGAATGAAGATTACACATTCATTCTGGCCGATTTTTCAGGAATGTTGGAGGCTGGGAAGAGTGGGGGATTCAAAGCGGACAACGCTGCTTATGTCAGTGCACTTGAAGCTATAGACGGATACATTGGTGAATTTTTGTCGGCGATTGATGCCCGTGAGAATGCATTTTACGAAGACTGGCTTATTGTTGTAACTTCCAATCACGGTGGATCGGCTGACGGTCGTTATGGTGGCACTTCGGAAGTGGAGCGTAACACGTTTGGTCTGTTTTACTACAATCATTATACGGAAAAACAATTGAATGGTAATAGACTATACGGTGCATATTTTGATTCTCAGAATGAATACAAGGCTGTCGTTTTTGATAGTATAGGTAAATATTATTCTTTAGGTATGGATGCATTTTCAATGGAGATCATAATGCGTATGGTTCCTAGGCAGGACGGTACATATAATGGTAACAATTGGGATCGCATACTTGGAAAAGCCGGCTGGGGACTATATAGGCAGAGAGGAACTGTATCCATGAGAACAAATCCTAAGGAAGGTCCTGCTCTTGAGCAAGCTATTACCGGATACAATGATTCTAAATGGCATCACTATGGTGTTAGCATAAGTTCCGCTGCCTCCGGAAGGAGAAATTGGCTCATTACTTTAGATGGTAAGTTGCAGGGATCTGGAACTACGGATACCCAAGGATTAGCTCCGGATTCAAGCCTTTTGGCGATAGGTGGTTATTCTGTACCAACTTCCTATTATATATCGGAAGTACGTCTATGGAAAAAGGATCTTGCTGAAAGAGAATTTTTGCAACTATCGGGAGAAATTGATATTGAACCTTCTGGTGATATGCTCGGCTATTGGAAATTCAAGCCAACAGAGCAACTTGAGAAATTAGAGGAGGATACATTAGTAATTAAAAATCAGATACAAGGTGGACTCAATATGTATTATATTAAAGATAAGACAAGCAGTTCTCCGGATATCGAACAGAAAGCTTCTGCCATGTTTGCAAATACATTGCCTACCAATGTCAATGCTGAAAGAATCTGTGTTGAGAATACGCTGATAGTACCGCAAATTCTCTATTGGTTAGGCATCTCGGTGCCATCCACATTAGATGGATACGTGTTTATCAATAACTATGCGCTTTCAGAAGAATGGCGCGAAGAGGTGGATACGGAATAGTTCTGTATAATTTATTAGCCCTTCACCTTCTCTCTACATCCCTTATCAAATGGGGAAGAGCGGGTGAAGGGCTTCCTGTTTCATGGCTCTTTCATCGTTCTTTATATTTTAAATCCACCGACACCCTGTAATTACCCGGAACCGGAGTATATATCGGTTGATAGATCGTCCCTTTATTTTGCAATTTCTTTTCTGCCATTAACCTCTTGATATGGCGATATGCAGTGATTTGCGTCATTCCGCAGAGATATTGAAAATCTTTCCGGGTGATAATCTGATTTTCAGCAAAATATTCAGTTAGTTTCATGTCTATTTCTACTTCTGATAAATTGGCGGAGTGCGGTCTGATTTTAGAACGCTGGAATTTCATGTGACACAATTCCCCTTTCAATTCTTTATCAGCTTTAAACTTTATAGCTTTCAATTTTACCCGGTGCACACGTTTGTCTTTCGGGTTACGTATTTCTTCTTCGCAGGAAAGAGTGACCTGAAAGAATCCTAATCCATCGACATGCACCTTTTTACCTTCCAGGAGGCACTGAGCTACTTCATTTTTCAGTTCCTCCAAGGTTGAAATAATATCCGATACTCTTAATGTGGAGCGATCATGGATGCGATAAGCCAGTTTCTCGGTATTGACGGTCTCAAAACTTACCGGACGGGCATGATAACGCGTCTTGTTCTTTTTCTCCTTTGGCATCGGAGTCTTATATAATTCAAATTGTACTGCCATTTCTGCTTTATCTTTAAATGATTTCTTGTTTTTAGTGCTGATATTTTATACTTATCATTACTATGATAAGATCTTATCACAATAATGATGTTACTTTATCATAGTAGTGATAATATCTTATCACATTGGTGATAAATATAATTTGTCGGTGACAAAGATAAGGTTTAATAGTATGATAAACAAGAAATGATAGGATATTAATGATAAGTCTGGTTTTCATAAAATGAATAGGATAAAAAGTTGCAAATGGCTTTTTTTTTGATATTATATTCGCATCCATTAATCATAAAAAAAGAAGAAAATGGAACAAAAAAATGGTTGGTTTGCCTTTTGGCAAAAATTAATGAAGTGTCTTTCAAAACAAGATGAAACGGGAGTAGGGGATACAAAAAGTGTAGCACCTGTCAATACTATTATTCAGTCGATTAAGGGGGTATCATCGTCTAAAGAAAAAGACTCATCGAAAGTGAAGTCACTAACTGAGAGCGTAGATACTTTTTTAAAATCCCGCTATGATTTCCGCTACAATGTGCTGACAGAAGAAACGGAATATCGTTTGTTGGAACGAATGGAGGAAGGATTTGCACCTGTGAGTCAGCGTGTCTTAAATACATTCTGCCTGGAAGCTCACGAATCAGGTATTTCTTGTTGGGATCGTGATCTTTCACGCTGTATTTTCTCCACCCGTATTGCAGAGTATCATCCTTTCAAACTTTATTTGGAAGAATTGCCGGTATGGGATGGAGTGGATCGCTTGGCGGCTTTGGCACGCAGAGTTTCGAGAGACCAATTGTGGGTGAAAGAATTCCATATATGGATGCGGGGTATGACAGCACAATGGATGGGGGTTACGGGAAGTCATGCCAATAGTGTGGCGCCTTTGCTTATCAGTACGGAGCAAGGATATTTAAAGTCTACTTTTTGCAAATCGCTACTTCCTCCTGCGCTTCAGCGTTATTATATGGATAAGGTGGATTTAACCAGTCAAGGGCATATAGAACGGAGATTGGCGGAGATGGGACTTCTCAATCTGGATGAGTTTGATAAATATGCTCCGACGAAAATGCCGTTATTGAAGAATCTGATGCAGATGGCTTCATTAAGCCTGTGCAAAGCTTATCAGAAAAATTATCGCTCGCTACCTCGTATAGCTTCTTTTATCGGGACATCGAATCGAAAAGATTTATTGACTGACCCGACTGGTAGCCGCAGGTTTATTTGTGTGCTGGTAGAGTATCCTATCGATTGTGAGGGGATTGACTATGCACAACTTTATGCTCAATTGAAAGCGGAGATTTTGGCGGGTGAACATTATTGGTTTACAAAAGAGGAAGAGACGGAATTGCAGCAAAGTAACATGACGTTCTATCGTCAGGGACCTGTGGAAGACGTATTGCGTTCCTGTTATCGGGCGGCAGAAAAAGGAGAAGGGTGTGAACTTCTTTCGTCTGCTGATATCTTTCAGCGATTGAAGAAGATAAATCCGGCAGCTATGCGTGGGGCAAATCCGGCGAGTTTGGCACAAATACTGATAGCAGTGGGGATAGAACGTAAGCATACCAAGTTTGGGAATGTGTATCGGGTAGTCTCCGTCTGATGGGAGGTGAAGCGGATGGTGAACAGGAGACCTTCACCCGCAATCGTCGTGCCAGAGGGAGTTGTGAAGGGTGAAGGGAGGAAAAGGGAGGGATGAAAAATTGTATCCTTTTTGGAGACACTCTTTCCTTTTCTTTTTCGTTTTTCTTCTTATCTTGTAGATTATAATTAGAATAGAGAGGTTTGATAATAGAAAACGTGAAATTGAAGTAGCACACCATAAATTCTCATTTATCAGAGATTTTTTCTGATAGATAAAACTTGAATATAAATAATGAGTAAAGAATCTAAAGCTGGGAAGGTAACCTGTCGTATACTAAAAGAAATCAGGCAGCAGATAGCTAATGCAAATGATATAAAGTTTGTTACCTCTAAATGTCGATATCAAGGAGATTGTTTGGGGACGTGTCCGAAGTGTGAGGCTGAAATTCATTATTTGGAACAGCAACTTCTCTCACGTCGGATGGCAGGGCTGAATGTAAAGGTGATAGGTGTTTCTTTGGGATTATCAGCACTTTTTTCCAGTCCTTTGTATGGACAAGAAACGGTAAAAGATAGTTTAAAGGATACTTCTAATATACTTCCACAAATAGAAGTGATTGGTTTTAAAAGTGTGAAGAAAGTGACAGTTTGCGGTGGACTATCTACTGTTGAAGCAGAGGAAAAACATGTGGTAAAAGGTATTGTAGTAGATAAATGTGGCAATTCATTGATCGGTGCAGTCGTAACGGAGAGAGGTCTGAATAATAGTACGACCACTGATCGTGAGGGGCATTTTTTACTTCGGGTCCGAAAGGGAAGATCAGTGTTGGAAGTGAGTTCTGAAGGAATGAAAACAAAGAAGATAAAAGTGAGAAAAAAGAAGGTAACGAAGATAAAAGTTGTTTTGCGTAAGGATAAACACAGATACAAGCAAACAATAAATGCAAATCTGTAGTTGAATGAGTATTGATGTAACGTTTTAAAGTAGAGAATAATCTTAAAATAGAAAATTGTTCTACTCTGTTGTTGATGATAATACGGCTAATAGCAATAAGATTCCATCTGTTATATTAGATTATGGCAGGCAGGGTGATCGAATATTCGGAGGACATGATCCTGATGTACCATATGTAATTTCTTATGCTGGAATGTATGATCAAAGACTATGATAAAATAACCTGTTAAACAATTATATTATGAAAACAACAATTCAAAACTTAGCAGTACTAATTCTACTAGTATCTACTATGAATGTTTATTCTCAAGAATATGATAATCGAGGAGTTAGAAAAGACTATACTCGTCCAATTGCAGGCCTTACTATCCAAGAGATTAGGAATGCAGTTTATGGAGTACCGGCTTATCAGGAGGGGAAAACAGTACTATCGGTTAGTAATATTCCAGTGATGAGAGATTCTATGGAAATGAAAAAAATAGCGACAACTCCTATGTTGTATATCGACTCGCTTATTTATGAGCATATATTAGATGCACCTCTTTTAGATTTTCAAGAATTGCTTCTGAAAAGATTTCCATTTTTAATTATGCAACGCATGAGACCAACCGAAAAAATTATGAAAATTATGGATTCTCTAGCATTAAAGAAGCCAGACATTACTACAGAAGAATATTGGCGTATATTGAAGAGAGATTACGCTGATGTAATCAAGGACAATTTTAAGATGTATGATTCGAAACAATTTATCTTTTATCCATTCCGTAAAGTAGGGGATATTAGAGCTTTTAGAATGTTATTTCATGGTCTTTCTTATTTTTCCATGGAAAAGGCCATTGATATAAATGCCAGGCCGTATTTGGAAAAGTTAAAAGCATTACCACCCGATTCGTTGTATTTTGTTAAGCCACAGCTTTACTTCATTACGACCCAATAAAAAAACTACTTGCAAATGTGCTGTGTCTGCCGTATCGTGTAAGCTATTAATATTCGATGCGGCAGAAAAAAAAAGTTGGAAATTTCAGGTAATGGATTATTTTTAAACCTGTTGAACGATTTTTGAACTCTTTATTCTGTATCATTTAAAGGAATTGGAGTATTTTGAATGATTTGAGTACTCATTTCTTTTCTATTTTTATCAACTTTGCCACTGTGAATCATTCGATGATTTGCGGTGGCTTTTAAATTTTAATAAATAATAGAATAGACATGAATTGCACAAAGATGAAAAGACTTTTTAGAAAAGGTACGTTGAGTATACTTCTTTTAGGAGTAATAACGTTTTTCACTTATCCGCTCTCAGCCCAAACAAATAGTAGATCCGGTAAAGGATTATATGAAATCTTTAGTACTAAAATACCGGACGGGGCGCAGTGGAAAGCTCAGGATAATAAATTTGTCCGTGATGGGGGATACTCTAAAAAATCAGAAAATTATATATATGTAGGAGCCTCTAAAAGTCCGGCAGAGTTGACCGGGCTATCCATTCCTATTCGCGAGAATCCGGGACCGGGTGAGTTTCGCTATATCACTTTTGCCTGGGTAAAATGGGGAGGTGATCAAATTGGAATGAAATTTCATGTTTCCGAAAAGTCTGCAAATCAAAAAGGCAAGAAATATGATTTTACTTATATAGCCGGCAAATCCAAGGATTTGATAAATCCGATGGAAGGTCTTAATCTCGGTGAGCTACCGGGACACTGGATGGTGATGACCAGGGACTTATGGAAAGATTTTGGTAATATTACGTTGACCGGTATTTCTTTTATCTGCCCGGAGAGGCGTGATGCGGGATTTGATGAAATCTTTCTCGCTAAGACACAGGATGATATAAAGAATGCTCCGAAAGTACTTCCGAGCGAAATTGCAACTCCGGTACCCGTTGATGGAGAAGAGGAAGGGCTGGTATATGAAGAGGGAACAACTAATGAGGATGAACAACCGCAAGGAGTACAGATTGACTGGGCTGCACAGATTAAAGCGGGAGGATTCATGATGTATCCGTTGTATTTGCTTGGATTGCTTGCCTTAGTAATAGCTTTGCAACGCTTGCTAACTTCAAGAGAAGGAAGATTGGCACCAAAAGGACTGCGTAAAACAGTCAGCGAATGCCTTGCACAAGGAGATTTGAAAGGTGCGATTGCAGCCTGTGATAAATACCCTTCCACATTAGGAAATTCGCTGCGTTTTATTTTCGAGCATGTGAAAGCCGGAAGAGAAGCTGTCAGCCAGACAGCTGGTGATATGGCCGCACGTGATATCCGTACACATTTGTCACGCATATATCCTTTGTCAGTCATAGCTTCCCTGTCGCCCCTTATCGGTTTGCTGGGAACAGTTGTCGGTATGATCGAAGCGTTTGGTCTGGTAGCATTGTATGGTGACGAAGGCGGCGCTTCTATATTGTCCGATTCTATTTCAAAAGCTTTGATTACGACTGCTGCCGGTTTGATCATCGCAGCTCCTGCCATTGCTTTGTATTTCATTATTAAAAATCGTATTATGAAATTGGCTTCTTTGATAGAAGTAGAAGTTGAAAATGTGATTACTACTCTCTATCTGGAAGGAGATTCGACGGATATGAACACACCGGGGAGTAAGGAGGAGAAGCATGAGACTAAACTATGATGAAGAAGACAAAGTAGAGGTGCAGATGTCACCCTTGATAGACTGCGTCTTTCTGCTACTGATCTTCTTCCTTGTGACTACTATGATGAAGAAGTGGGAAATGCAAATACCTTTATCACTTCCTTCAATGACTTCCAGCTTGTCTACCACCCGCGCCGGAGAGGAAGCTGTTATCATAGCAGTGGATGAGGAGAAAAATGTGTATCAGGTAGTAGGACATGATGCGTATACTGGTGAGAACCACTATGTGCCGATTTCTGATCTGAATACTTTCCTTACAGAACTCCGCAACAGTGAAGGTACGGAAATTGCTATTGATGTGGCGGCTTACCGGACTGTACCCGTAAATACGGTAATAGAGATATTCGATCAATGTCAAATACAAGGATTCACGCGTACGCGTGTCCGTTTGGGTAGTAAACCTTATTAAGCTTATGAGACTATCACTATTTAATAACGAAGATGAACCGGAAGTGTCTATGTCGCCCTTGATCGACTGTGTGTTTCTGCTATTGATCTTCTTTCTTGTCTCTACAATGACGAAGGTGAAAAACAGGGATATTTCAGTGGATCTGCCGACTTCGGAATCAGCTATAAAACTGAAACCGGATGATAAACAGGCTATTGTAGGACTGGATGCTGAAGGTAACTTCTATTGGGACGGACAACCTTGTTCGACTAATTTTATGATGGAACAATTGCGGGAGACCTGTATCTCTGATCCGGGTCGGCGTATCCGCATTGATATGGATAAAAACACTCCATTCGGACGTTTTGTGGAAGTAATGGATGCTTGTCAGTTTTATAATTTAACGAATATAGGAATACGAACATATGACGAAAACTACAACAGGGAGTAGCCGTCTGACGGTTATCCTATCATGGGTTATTGCGCTGGTCTGTCTGGTAGGAGGAGCGTTGTTTATCTGGCTGATGCCATCACCAGGACAGGGAGTTATTGACTTGCAAGCGAAAAAACAGAAATCTCCGAAAAGTATCAGTGATAAAATAAAGCAGGAGCAGGCTCAGCGGGAGCTTCCCGCTAATTATTCTGAGCAATTAGTGAAGCAGTCGGAAGTATTGGTCAAGAAAAATTTGGAAGATCAGCTTCGTAAATTTCAGGAAATGGCTAAGAAGATGAGGCAGCGGAAAAATGAATTGTTGACTAAAGTAGAGCAAAGAAAGTTACCACGTACGGCACCGGATGATGCTAATGATACTTCGAAAGCAAGGAATATTCCGCAGGCGGGCAAGTTATCTGCGAATCCGTCGGTAGATGATATGTATGCTCTTTTAAGAGAATATGAGGCTGAAATACAGCAGAACCATTTGGCTGCCAATGCAGCTAAACAGGCGCTTTCCAAGGGACTTTCGTTTCCCGAGGTTTATAGTTCTCTGAAGACAGGTTCTTCCCGTATGCCAAGTTTTGATGAACTGATTCGAATGCAGACTAAAGGAGGGGAATGGGCTACTTCAGCGGGAAGTAATGCCAGCGCAGGTCTGGAAATAAAAAGTACGGCAGACTTGAACAATTACCGTGGTCTGTTGGGACAAGCGACCCGACAAGCCGGACTTGCTCAATCTCGGTTGGAAAATCTCTTTGGAGTAGTGAAGCAGGTCGGAAAGCCCGGTGGCGGCTTTGGAATTGGCAATGGTCAGCCGGGCGGAGGTGAAGGCAGTGGCAATGGGAACGGTTTCGGTGGCATGGGGGAGGCAGCTCAGGGCAGTGGAAACAGACGTCCGATGAATGCTTATGCAGGTCCCCGGCTTAATCAGGAAATGGTAAAAGCTCAGGCATTGCCCGGACGGCGTTTCTCAAAAAGCGCGGATCGTAAAGGGTGGTTATATATTAACACATGGTATATGATAGGACCGTGGGAAAGTTTTGGGCGAGAGGACTTTTCGATTGTCCATCCGCCTGAGATATCTGTGGACTTTGATGCGGTATATACTGACGGACAAGTAGGTACAGGGGTGATGGAAACGGATTCTCATCCGATAAAGGTCATAGGGGAAGAAGTGTATTTGGATGGTACGCTGCGATGGAAGTTTATGCAAAGTGAATCAATGCATAATACGGTTCCTGTCACTACCGGACATTCTACTTATTATGCTTATACGGAACTTTATTTTGATGAGGCTACTACCATGCTGGTTGCCATCGGTACGGATGATAGTGGCCGGGTATGGATAAATGGTAAGGATGTATGGCGCGATTATGGTACCAGTTGGTATAATATTGACGAACATATTACTCCTTTCCAGTTCCGTCAAGGGTGGAATCGTATTCTTGTGCGATTGGAAAATGGCGGAGGAGGAGCGTGTGGTTTCAGTTTCTTAATTATTCCACAAGAGTAAGATGACACACGTTGGCCGGCTTATAGAAGATGAACTACATCGACAAGGATTGTCTGTCACTTGGTTTGCAGAACAGCTTTGTTGTGCGCGGACCAATGTGTATAAAATTTTCAGGAAATCAAGTGTTGATACCGAACTCCTTTTGCGAATTTCTGATATCTTGCAATATGACTTTTTTCAATGTTACTCAGCGTGTTTAAAGAACAAAAAGGAAATGATGTAGTTGTGGATACATCATTTC
The DNA here is from genome assembly GCF_000162515.1 of Bacteroides sp. 1_1_14. NCBI lineage: Bacteria > Pseudomonadati > Bacteroidota > Bacteroidia > Bacteroidales > Bacteroidaceae > Bacteroides > Bacteroides sp. 1_1_14. The sequence continues at coordinate 610,450 of NZ_GG774703.1, forward strand.
CTTCTCTTTTATAATTTTAGTTTTGTACCGATTGTCGTTTTCTTTTTTGTCCGAAGGTATTGAACCGATACGCAATATATGCCATAAAATATACGTTAGAAGTACTGGATTCTCTGTCGGTGATAGAATTCTCGGAAATGGAACGTTCCGAACTTTCATTCTCACGAAGTATATCATATAGGTGAAATCGGACGGTTGCCTTTTTCTTCTTGAGGAAGCTTTTCGATATTTGTGCGTTCCATAGGGTGCGGTTAGTATCATTTTTACCGCCATATCCTCTTTTTAATCTACAATTGATATTGGATGAGATTTTTATATCCCAAGGTAAGTTTAAGTTTGCTTCAGTTCCGAATGTATAATCAAATGTTTCCCGTCGGTTCTCTTTTTTGATAGAATGTTCTGATTTTCGATATCTGACTTCTGCAGATAACTCAAAGTCAATCAGATCGCTACGGTAGCTCCCTTTTAAGCGTTCTGATAAAAAGAGGTTAGTCGTATTACTTTTAACTGCATCTGACTCTTTGTTGAGCACAGTGAAACCGACAGAGTTGCCGTAATTTGTATTGGTGTGTGTATTTACTGTGAATTTTTTGTTGGATAATGGAGTACTGAAGGTAAGCGAACCGTTTATTCGCCAGTTCCCGTTCACATTAGTCGGTTGGGTAGTCTGTCCTCCGGTATTTTCGTCATATGTGACAATACGTGTTGTACTATTCATTGTATTATTATAGGAGAGGTTAGCATTCAAACTGCGGGATGTTTCAGTAAAGTAAGTATTAAATGTAGCTGATATGTTGTTATTGAATGATGGTTTAAGTTCGGGGTTAGCTAGCCGTATGTTTAAAGGATCAGAAATATCTTTTTTTCTATATAAGTCGGTCATACCGGGTTGTGCCGTTCTCCCACGATAGTTTATTTTTAAGGTTGTTTGTTTAGAGAAGGTATACTTAAAGTTTATGGTGGGGGAGTAGTTTATTGCATTTCTGGATAAATACTCAAAGGTCGTGTCCCGCATATAGCTTTTATTTGTCGTTTTTTGTGCCTCAACTTCTATACCTATATTATAAAAATAGTTGGTGCGGATAGTACGGAAAAATATGCCGGTTTGGTGGGTGGAATATTTATTTTTGTAGCAATCACTGTGCGCTGTGTCAGGATATTGACTGTATGTATCTTCTTGTTTATCCCAGTCATAGGCATATTTTTCAGAGAGTGTGGAACGGTGTTGATAGCTATAATTAATTTCGATAAACCGATTGGTAAATACAGGTTCCATATATGTTATCTGAACTTGATATTTATTGTTTTTGTCAAGTTTTTCAATCCATTGGTTTAAAGTTTTTATACTATCACCATACTTCAAGTAATAAGTATTCAAAAGACTATACCGATCGGAATTGCCGTCATCCAGATCGTAATAAAGACGTAAGGCGATGTTTCTTCCTTTGCTGTTTAATTTGCGGTTTAACTGCAAAGAGCCATTGGTGGAGAATCTGTCATTCGTTTGGTGGTTTGTGGCTTCTTTCCGGTTGATAGGAGTTGACTCGTTGTTGAGCGTTTCTGAGAAGTTGCCTGAATTGGAGTTTCCTTTGGAAAAATTAAATGTCGGTCGATACATAATAGTGGTGAGGCTGTCTAATTTCCATTCGAAACGAAAATTAGCGGAAATAGCACTTGTCTTTCCATCGGATTGGTTGTTCTGCAGGGAAAACTGAGAAGTGTTGTCTGACAAAAAAGATTCTGTATGACGCTTGCTCCATGAATCGCGTTTATTTTCCCGGACTTCAATACTACCTCCATATTTGAGTTTCTGAGTATTCTGAGAATAGTTGGCACCTATTCTTTGATTGGAATTAATTCCATTGTCGTTGGCGGTACCATTGATTGATAAGTTCATTTTGTTTTTGAAACGATTGGCCATTCCTTTTGCCCTATAATGGTCGTCATTTCCATATCCTGCTTCAAAGTTACCATTCCATCCTTTTCTCATACTTGGTTTTACGCGTAAGTCGAGTACCATTTCTTCTTTACCGTCATCTACTCCGGTAATACGTGCCATGTCTGATTTCTTTTGGTAAGTTTTTAGTTGATCTATCATATCGGCTGGCAGTTCTTTTAAAACCGTATTGGGGTCGTTAAGGAAGAATTCTTCTCCGTTCATCATGATTTTTTTGACTTCCTGACCATTAATGATTAATTTCCCTTCTTCGTTTATTTCGGCTCCGGGTAGCTTTTTGACTAGTTCTTCCAATGCAGCACCTTCACTGACGCGGTAAGCGGAAGTATTATATGCGGTTGTATCACCTGTGACGACAACAGGCGGGGCTTGGGCTACAATGACGGTTTCGTTAAGAAGTACAGCATCAGGTTTCAACTCTATTTTGCCTAGTTGAACAATAGTCTGGGTTGTGTTTATTTGCAGGGGCTTATATTCGGTAGCGAAGCCTATGAAAGAAATTTTTAGCAAAAAACGTCCCGGGAGAGTTGTGAGTGAAAATTTTCCCTGTTCCAAGCTGGAAATGCCTTTTATATAATTACTGTCGGGCAAGGATAACAGTTGTATGGTAGCTTGCTCAACAGGGAACTGTGTGTCTTTTTCCAGGATACTCCCCTGTACTGTGACACGTTGAGTCTGTGCTTGAATATAAGCAGTATTTATGTATGATATAATTAATGTTATTAGTAGTATAAAAGTCGTTTTATTCATAAGGTCTCCCGTTATGAGGTGTTTTAGTGTTTATGGTATTTCTTGCAAATATCTTGATTTTTTCTGTAAAAAGAGTTCATAAAATGATAAATAAAGTTCATTTGAACGATATTCATACCCTTTTGACTTATTTGAGGACCTTTGTTTGCGCATAATACCTCATCTTTGCACCGTACTCAGTTTTCAATAGGTATTATTTTAGTTTTTAGGAACACTTGGATTATTTTCAAATTCGCTGTCGGTTTAATGGAAACATTAGCCGATAGTGAATTCTCTTTATTAAGTATGAGATATATCATGAAAACAATAGATAGAAAATGAAGAAACCTTTATTGTATTTACTTATTTTAGTAGTGGCTGTTCTTGGCAGCTCATGCTCTCAATCTTCGGAGGGCACATTTGAAGTGGGGAAGAATACTTTCTTGCTGAATGGAAAACCGTTTGTTGTAAAAGCGGCAGAGATTCATTATCCGCGTATCCCGAAAGAATATTGGGAACATCGTATTAAAATGTGCAAGGCAC
>NZ_GG774703.1:614499-637340 GCF_000162515.1 Bacteroides sp. 1_1_14
AGGAAGGTATGATTTTGCCGGACAGAAAGATATAGCTGCGTTTTGCCGTTTGGCTCAAGAGAATGGAATGTATGTCATAGTGCGTCCCGGACCTTATGTCTGTGCGGAATGGGAAATGGGCGGCTTGCCTTGGTGGCTGCTGAAGAAGAAGGATATCAAACTTCGCGAGCAAGACCCATACTACATGGAACGTGTGAAACTCTTTTTGAACGAAGTGGGCAAACAGCTGGCTGATCTTCAGATTAGTAAAGGAGGGAATATCATTATGGTACAGGTGGAGAATGAGTATGGAGCATTTGGAATTGATAAGCCGTATATATCCGAAATCCGTGACATGGTAAAACAAGCCGGTTTTACAGGTGTTCCTTTATTCCAGTGTGACTGGAACTCGAATTTTGAGAATAATGCACTGGATGATTTGCTCTGGACTATTAATTTCGGTACGGGTGCTAACATCGACGAGCAATTTAAACGGTTGAAAGAACTACGGCCGGACACTCCATTGATGTGCAGTGAATTTTGGTCCGGATGGTTTGACCATTGGGGAGCCAAGCATGAAACAAGAAGTGCCGAAGAATTGGTAAAAGGTATGAAAGAAATGCTGGACCGCAATATTTCTTTCAGCTTGTATATGACTCACGGGGGGACTAGTTTCGGGCATTGGGGAGGCGCGAATTTCCCGAACTTTTCACCGACTTGCACATCGTATGATTATGATGCTCCTATCAATGAATCCGGTAAGGTGACTCCTAAATATCTGGAAGTACGGAATCTGCTTGGTAACTACCTGCCGGAAGGTGAAACCTTGCCGGAAATTCCGGATTCGATACCGACTATAGCTATTCCTACTATTAAAATGACTGAAATGGCAGTCTTATTTGATAATCTGCCTCACCCCAAAGAGAGTGAGGATATCCGGACAATGGAAGCTTTTGATCAGGGATGGGGTAGTATTCTGTATCGGACTTCATTATCCGCTTCTGATAAAGAACAGACATTACTGATCACAGAAGCTCATGACTGGGCACAAGTCTTTCTGAATGGTAAGAAACTGGCTACTCTGAGCCGTTTGAAGGGGGAAGGTGTAGTAAAGTTACCACCATTGAAAGAAGGTGACAGACTGGATATCCTGGTGGAAGCAATGGGAAGAATGAATTTCGGCAAAGGTATTTATGACTGGAAAGGTATTACCGAGAAAGTAGAACTGCAATCTGATAAAGGAGTTGAACTGGTGAAGGACTGGCAGGTATATACTATTCCGGTAGATTATAGTTTTGCCCGTGATAAGCAGTATAAACAACAGGAGAATGCTGAAAATCAACCGGCTTATTATCGGTCGACGTTTAACCTCAATGAGTTAGGGGATACATTCTTGAATATGATGAACTGGAGTAAAGGTATGGTATGGGTGAATGGCCATGCGATTGGTCGTTATTGGGAAATCGGACCTCAACAGACCTTATATGTACCGGGCTGCTGGTTGAAGAAAGGAGAGAATGAAATCATTATATTGGATATGGCTGGTCCTTCAAAAGCTGAAACTGAAGGTCTGCGTCAACCAATTCTGGATGTACAACGTGGTAACGGAGCTTATGCTCATCGTAAGATGGGTGAGAACTTGGACTTAACAAATGAAACTCCTGTTTATCAAGGGATATTTAAGTCAGGCAATGGTTGGCAACATGTGAAATTCGGTAAGAAGGTGGAGACTCGTTTCTTCTGTCTGGAGGCTTTGAACGCCCATGATGGGAAAGATTTCGCGGCTATTGCAGAATTGGAGTTGTTGGGCGAAGATGGCAAACCGGTATCCCGTCAGCATTGGAAAGTGATTTATGCCGATAGTGAGGAAACGGATGCCGCGAACAATATTGCAACAAATGTTTTTGATTTGCAGGAATCAACATTCTGGCATACCAATTATTCCTCTTCCAAACCTGCATTCCCTCATCAGATTGTGATAGATCTTGGTGAAGATAAAGTTATTACGGGATTCTCTTATCTACCTAGGGCTGAAGCCGGTAAAACGGGGATGATTAAAGACTATAAGGTATATTTGAAGATGCAACCGTTTAAGATATAATGTTTGAGATTTTTAAGAAAAGGTTAATTATTTATTAGTTTGTTCATTAAGTTATGAAAATCAAGAAAGCGACTTTCACGTGAGTGAGGGTCGCTTTCTGATTTTCGTTCGAAATAAAATAATTCTTGTGATGGTTAAAACCCTAAGAGGAAGTATATTTGTTCTCTCATCTGAGATGATTTATATAATTAACTAGTGTATAAATGATGAAAAAAAATGGGTTTAGCCGATGCGCTGAGATGTACATCGGTCGTTTACGAAAAGAGGGGCGCTATTCTACTGCGCATGTGTATGAAAATGCACTTCTTTCTTTTAGAGGGTTTTGTGGCACACCTACCGTGTCATTCGGACAAGTAACCCGCGAACACTTACGGTGTTACGGGCAGTATCTTTATGAACGTGGCTTGAAGCTTAATACGGTTTCGACGTATATGCGTATGCTGCGTAGTATTTATAATCGTGGAGTAGAATCGGGGAGGGCTCCTTATGTTCACCGGTTGTTTCACGGGGTGTATACAGGAGTGGATGTCCGTCAAAAGAAAGCTTTGCCGGCAACTGAGTTGCATAAGCTTTTATATGGAGATCCTAAATCGGATATTTTACGGCGTACACAGGCGATTGCTGCTTTGATGTTTCAATTCTGTGGTATGTCTTTCGCTGATTTGGCACATTTGGAGAAGTCGTCTTTAGACAGGAATGTTCTTCATTATAATCGTGTTAAAACGAAGACTCCGATGAGTGTGGAAATACTGGATACTGCTAAGGATATGATTTATCAGCTGCAGAACAGAAAACCTGCTCTGCAAGATTGCCCTGATTATCTATTTAGTATTCTGAATGGTAATAAAAAACGGAAAGATGAAAGTGCTTATCGGGAATACCAGTCTGCCCTCCGGAATTTCAATAACCATTTGAGAGGACTGGCAAAGGCTTTGCATCTGACTTCTCCTGTCACTTCTTATACCATTCGCCATTCGTGGGCTACCACTGCGAAATATCGCGGAGTTCCTATTGAAATGATCAGCGAATCGTTGGGACACAAATCAATCAAAACAACACAAATCTATCTTAAAGGCTTTGCTTTGAAAGAACGTACTGAAGTAAATAGAATGAATTTATCTTACGTGAAGAATTGCTTGGAGAAAAGTGTAAATAATATAAAGTATTAGTAGTCAGTATATATACGTGTATGTTACTTCTTAGGTAACGGAAATAATAATGGCGCAAAGATAGACAAAAAAATAAATAACAAGCAAATAAACTATCCTTTTTTTCTTTTTTGATTTAAAAATAAGATAAAAATAGCCTAGAACATGAAAGAACCCTTTTCTTCATATTCTAAGATTTTTACGTCCCATAATCAAAGGAATTTCACCCTACGCTTAGACTGAGCCTCCTTTAGCAACTTGGTATGTCCTATTTTTCGTGTTTTAAGAGATTTCTCCCTTCCCCTGTGTTTTCCGTTACCTAAGAAGTAACAGAAAAAAGAATGGTAAAAATAGAGGATTTATGAATCAAATTGGGGTAAGGTCTCTATTTAGGAATATACATAGATAAAAAATGAAACAAACTGAAGCTATTTTGGGGGATATGCGATTTATTCCATTAAAGGGTGTTGTATTAATTCTGATTCTCATCTTGACAACAAGCCGGGTTCATGCACAATATGCTCTTGGGGCAACTGGGCAGATGATGATACCTACAGCCGAGATGCAGGAAACAGGAACCTTTATGGGAAGCGCAAACTTTCTTCCTGAAGAGGTTACGCCTAATAAGTTTAACTATCCTACCATGAACTACTCGGTAGATATGTCTTTGTTCTCTTTTGTTGAACTGACTTACCGTATGACGTTACTCAAAATGCGAACGTATAATGGCAGAGTCGGTTATCACAACCAAGATCGTTCCAATACTATCCGTATCCGTCCATTGAAAGAAAGCCGTTATTTCCCTGCTGTGGTAATTGGTGCAGATGACCTTTTTACAGAAAAGGCTACTCAGTATTGGGGAGATTATTATGGTGTCTTAACTAAAACATTTGGTTTCTGCAAGGGGCATCAGTTGGCTGTTACAGCAGGCTGGTATTTTCATCAGGGCAATCAACCGGCTTTTAAGAAAGGCCCTTTTGGTGGTATTCGTTATACTCCTGCTTTTTGTCGTGAGTTAAAACTGATGGCAGAGTATGATACCAATGGATGGAATTTAGGTGGAGCAATACGTTTTTGGAAACGTTTGTCTGTCCATGTGTTTACACGCGAATTTACTTGTGTTTCTGCCGGTTTGCGTTATGAATGTACATTAATACATTAAGAAGATGAAAAGAGTATTTAGTATACTATATATTATATGTTGCTGCACTTTGGAGAGTGCAGACGCACAATCTGCTGGGATATCTGAAGTCCTGAAAGAATTGCAAATGGAAAATATTTCTGTAGTACAGAAGCAGGATACGATTACGGCAGCATTTGAGACTTCCGTATATAGGGGATCTTATAATGGTATAGGCATTGCAATACGTCGCCTGATCACTCTTCCGGAAGTAACTACATTACAATTGGTCATATTGGATAATGCTTTGCCGCAACTTTGTATCACTTTGCCTGCGAAGCTGATTGAGGATTATCAATCGGGAAAATGTGATTTGGATGGAGTTTACCGTAATATGCAGATGACTACTTCCACCAAAACTGCAATGGAGGCCTTAAAAGGAACAAAACGAGAGTCTACTACTTTTGGGAAAGTGGATGTAGTGCTTTATCCGGGTGTGATGTTAGTTAATAATGTTACTTACAAATTATATAAAGCAGCTTTTGAATTGCAACCGGCTGTAGAAATGCAACTTTGGAAAGGTGCTTCATTGAGGCTGCAGGTTTGCTTGCCTATCGTCAATAATGAGCCGGGCAAATGGGATTGCATCCGACCGGGGTATTTGACATTGCGCCAGGAATTTCGTCTGGATAATCATTGGAAGGGATACCTGACTGGTGGAAATTTCTCGGATGATCGTCAGGGACTTGCAGCCGGTATCGGTTATTTTTCTTCTGACGGTCGTTGGACAGTAGAAGGAGAAGGTGGTATAACCGGTTCGTCTCATTTATATGGCAACGACTGGGGAATGAGTAAATGGAAAAGAGTGAATGGGCAGCTCAGCGTAGGTTATTTCATTCCACAAGTGAATACTCAATTGAAAGTTAGCGGTGGACGTTTTATATATGGAGATTATGGGGTATGCGGAATTCTTTCACGTTACTTCGGTGAATATGTCGTGGGACTTTATGGCATGTATACAGATGGAGAAACAAATGCCGGATTTCATTTTTCGATTCCATTGCCGGGTAAGAAGCGTAGTCGTCACGCGGTACGTGTGATGCTTCCGGATTATTTCGCTTTTCAATATGACATGCGTAGTGGGAATGAATTTGCTCGCCGTGCTTTGGGGGTAAGCTATAGAACCGAACCGAAATCTGCTGAAAACAGCCGTTTCTGGCAGCCGGATTATATCCGTTACTATTTGATTCGTACCAATGAAAAGACAAAACTTAAATAAGAGTTGATATTAGTAATTTAAACAAAAATTGAACAATTATGAGAAATTTAAAATGGTTGTATGCATGCTCTTTGGCGATAGCCTTCGGTGTGTTGTCTTTTGTAACAGTTTCCTGTCATGATGATGACGATGAACCAAAGCAAGAGCCGGGTGAAGTGATTGAAACTCCCGCTCCGGTTGTTGAGTATTACATTATGGGTACTGTGACGGATGCCGGGAAAGGTGTGTCTGGTGTTGATGTAAAAATTGGTACTGAGACAATTAAGACTGACAAAGATGGTAAGTTCTCTGTAACAGAGAAGAATGTAGGTAAGTATTCTGTAGAAGTTGCTCCTAAAGGTTATCTTGCTCAAAGTACTTCTGTAGAAATTGCTGCTAATGCGGAAAATCGTAGTGTGGTGACTGTTGCTGTGGCTTTGACTAAGCAAAGTGAACCTACGACTGTAGAAGTTGGAGAGACTGGTAATACAGAAGAGGTTAAGGTAGAAGATAAGAGTGCTTCGAATGAGGAAGTTAAAGAACCGGGTACTGTTGAACCGGAGGATGTGAAAGAAGATCTTCCTCTTGTAACTCCTGAATTAGAAATCCCAGTTGGGGCAATTCAGACAGAAGGTAATGAAGACGTTCTGGAAGGTGGTAATGCTGAAGTCAGTGTAACTACGTATGTACCAGCCCCAGAAACTGTGACTACAGAAGTGAAGAAAGAAGAAGAGAATAAAGAAGTAGAAAAGACCATACCTTTGGCGGCAGCACACTTTGAACCTAGTGGTTTGAAATTTAAGGAGGCTGTAACGATCTCTATTCCTAATCCTATTCCGGGTGTGACTTTTGCCCAAGATATAGAGCTTACTTATTTGGAGAATGGAAAGTGGGTTCCACAAACAGAGGACATTAATAAAGTTGTTTATGATGAGAAATCAGGTAGCTACACAACTAAAGTTAAGCATTTCTCTTCCTATGCTATGGAAAATAAAGTGACTAGTAAAGTAAGCACCGAAAATGTAGTGAAGAGTGAAGTTTTAGGACAGGCAAGCCGTGATAACAGCGAAAATCCTAAAGCTGTGACAGGTATTGCACTGACCTACAAAGAAAAATCAGGTTGGGAATGTAAAGATGCGGATATTAAAGCGGCTGTAGAAAAAGCTTTGTCAGGTGCAAAACCAGAAACAGTTAATGCTATGGTAGCTTTCTTCAAAACTCGTTTATACTCATTGATGGGATCGGCATCAGGTATTACAGAAACAACTCGTACCTATAATACTGTAAATGTGAACGGTTATACTACAATGACTTATACTTGCTATGCTAAGACTCGTACTACTACATTATCAACTACAGTGAAGTATAATGGTAAAGATGTGAAAATCTCAGTAATAGCAACACGCTATACAGGAACTGATCATCAGTATAAGACAGTTACTACTAACCCGACCCATAGTGGCGGCCAGGGTGGAAGTAACTAATAAATAATAAAGATCATAAAAATAACCCTTTTTTAATAAAACCCTTTTTTATAAACCCTGTTGGGTAATAATCATATGGGATATGAGGAGGAAGAGGTCACTGTGAAGTGGTTTCTTCCTTTTCGTTTATGAGATATATGGATGTTTCTTGAATGTCCATTTCAAACAGAATTCTACTAATATAAGTTAATGTTTATAATTATGATTTGTATCCTGTAAATAAAGCCTATCTTTATCACCCAATACAACATAGGACAAATAAAATGTCATGAGCATAATTATTAAGAACCTTAATAAGATCTATCCAAACGGAAATCATGCCTTGAAAGATGTCAATCTGGAAATACCTGCAGGGATGTTTGGCTTATTAGGACCCAATGGCGCCGGCAAATCTACTTTAATGCGTATTCTTGTAGCCCTTATGGAACCAACTTCCGGGCAGGTAGAAATTTGCGGTTATGATTTGATGAAACAGCGAAAAGAAATACGCGGTATTCTGGGGTATCTTCCTCAGGACTTTCGTTTTTTTGCCAAATACAAAACGTATGAGTTTCTTGATTACGCGGCGCGTCTGTCCGGTATGACCCATAGCAGGCAGAGGAAACAGGCTGTGGATGAAATGCTCGAAAACGTAGGTTTGTTCGATGTTCGCGAACGATATGCCAATAAATTATCGGGAGGTATGAAGCGGCGGTTAGGAATCGCACAAGCGCTGATACATCATCCTAAAGTAATCATTGTTGATGAACCTACTACCGGACTTGACCCGGAAGAACGTATCCGTTTCCGTAATCTTCTTTCGGAGGTCAGCGAGAATGATGTGACTATTATTTTGTCTACTCACATTGTCGGTGATATTTCCAGTACTTGTAATAATATGGCGTTAATGAACCGGGGACAAGTTTCCTTCAACGGTTCTCCGCAAGATATGTTGAAATTAGCCGAGGGTAAAGTGTGGAGAATCAGGGCTGCGGGAGATCAGTTGCATGAGATCGATAAAAAATATCCGGTAATCTCAACGATTCCATCGGGGACAATCTGGGAAGTACAGGTGGTTGCCGATAAAGTAGAAGGATACGAAGCGGAACCATTTCCCCCTAATCTGGAACACGCCTATGTATATTACATGGAGAATCAATTAAACCTTTGGACAAACGACTAAACACGATATGCTGATATGACCTTTATATCTAATATACAATCGGTAGCAAAATATGAAAGTAAATTATTAATCAGAAGCTGGTTCTTCAGAGTATTCACGGTACTCGCTGTGACTATCATTACTTTTTTCAATTTCCAGTTGTTCGTATCGGAAGATAGCGGAGGCTTCTGGATTGCTACAGCCATTCCATCGAACATTCCTTATCTAATTTTACTGTTGCTAAATACAGGGCAGGCTGTTATTGCTATTTTTCTGGCATCCGACTTCCTGAAAAGAGATAAAAAGCTGGATACATCAGAAGTCTTTTATGTCCGTCCATTAAGTAATGCTGAATACGTCATCGGTAAGATTTGGGGAAATCTGCGCGTCTTTTTGTTGCTGAATCTCATTATTATGGCTATTACGGCTGCATTCAACCTGACATTGGGAGAAGTGGACTGGATGGCTTATTTGCTTTATTTTCTGTTGATCAGTGTACCTACGCTGATTTTTATTATTGGTCTGGCTATCTTTCTGATGCTAGTATTGAAAAATCAGGCACTGACGTTCGTTCTATTATTGGGATATATCGGCTTGACTGTTTTTTATATTGAAGATAAGTTTTATTATCTTTTCGATTATATGGCTTATAGTCTTCCTTTGGTGAAGTCCAGCATTGTCGGTTTTTCCAACTGGGAGGTGATTTTAAATCATCGTGGCATCTATTTTCTTGCCGGACTGGCGTTTGTCTTTTTTACGATTTCCTTGTTCAGGCGTCTGCCGAATTCATCGCACAGTAATTATCCGTGGCTGGTTATTTCTTTTTGTACTCTCATGTTAGCTTTCGTATGCGGTTATTGGCATATACATTCGATTTTATATCAAAGTGATATACGCGCTACCTATACGAAGATCAACAACCAATATGTTTCTACTCCGAAGATGTTCATTCATGAATATGATCTTTCTGTAGAGCAGCATCCTGAAGATTTTCTGTCGGAAGTAACTGTGAAAGGAGTGGCATTGGACTCATCTGCCGTATTCACCTTCTGTTTGAATCCGGGATTAACCATTCATTCCGTTCATTCGGCCGGACAGCAACTCAAGTTTAAACGTGACAAGCAAATAGTATTGGTGGATTTCGGCACGAAGCATGCCAAAGGCGATACAATCTCTGCAACATTCAGGTATGACGGACAGATAGATAACTCATTCTGTTATTTGGATATCCCTCCCGAAGTGCTGCAAGCTTCCAATAAAAAGTTTCTGTTCAACATAGACAAGCAGTATAGTTTTCAGACGAAAAATTATCTGATGCTTACCCCTGAAACTTATTGGTATCCCCGTGCAGGAACAAGCTATAGTGATAAAAATCCTGACTGGCAGCAGACTTATTTCAGTAATTATCGCTTGAAGGTCAAGCCTCTACCGGGGTTAGTTCCTCTTTCTCAAGGGGAAGGAAAGTGTGATGAAGAAGGAGTGTATTCATTCAAAGGTGATTTTCCGTCTCAGACACTATCGTTGGTCATAGGTGACTATCAGCAAAAAAGTGCTTATGCGGACAGCATTCTTTATAGCGTCTGGCATTTAAGGGATCATGACTATTTTACTGCTTCGTTTGATTCTATTCACGATACCATTCCTTGGCTGATACGTAATGTGAAAGAGCAACTGGCACGGCAATATAAACTGGATTACCCTTTCAAGCGATTTTCTATTGTAGAAGTTCCTGTGCAATTTGCCAGCTATGAACGTGCCTGGTCGCAAGCGCAGGAGACAGTACAACCTGAAATGGTATTGTTCCCCGAAAAAGGAGCTATATTCTGGGAACTGGATGTGAAGAGGCAGGTGAAGAATCATATCCGGTGGTCGGGAAATAATGAAATCAGTATGCAGGAAGCCCAGATGCGGACTTTTAGTAACTTTGCCTGGATGTTTTTGCGGACAGAAGGCGATTATAACTTTTCGTCGGGTAGTAGAGGACGGGGAAATCTTTCGTCTACGGCAAATCCTTATTTCCTTTTCCCGCAGATTTATAATTTCCGGTACAATATTTACTCTTCGGAATGGCCTGTTGCCAATCGGGCTATTGAGCTATATCTGCAAAAGAAGTCGGAAAATGAAGGGTGGGAACGTCAGATAAATGGGCTTAGTAACAATGAAAAGGCCAACCTGCTGCTGGAAAAGCATACGTTCAAGGAGTTGCTGGCTGATGTGGAACAGCGTAATCTGCAAAATAATATCGTAGGACTGGAGGCAAGCCGTCTTTTTGCCCGGTCAGAAATAAACATGGGCGTAGATGCTTTCAGAGATTCACTATATGCGATGTTGAAGCGTAATACATTTCTGAACATAAAGTTTGAAAATATGCTGGATACTCTGGGAGAAATGAGCCGGACGGATCTTTATTCATATTTGAAAGAATGGGAACAGTTGACGCCTCTTCCTTTTTATTCGATCGGAGAGCCCGAACTGACCAAAGTTGTCAATAAAGGAGGAGAAGAATTCTTTGTCTTGAAAGTACTGGTGAGCAATAACTCGGATTATGACGGAATAATTCAGATGAACGTTCTTCAAAATGGCTGGTGGTATCAACCGATGGAAGATCCCAGAGCCAGAAAAAAGGTAGAGATAGCTGCCCATACAAGCAAAGAATTTGTTTCTGTCTGGGAAGAACAGATACGTGATGTGGAAATCAATACGATGGTTTCCGGCAATCTGCCTTATATGATACGGCAATCCATTGGTAATGTAAAACAAGAACGGAATAAAATAGTCAAGGACACTATCTATACCTTGCCGGAATCATCCTTAGAAATGCCGGGAGAGGTTATTGTGGATAATGAAGATTCCACTCTCTTTGTACTTTCTACCCCTGCTGTCGTAGGACTTCTGCCTAAATGGCTGGATAAAGTGGAGGATACTTCCTTTAAATATTCGGGCATATCCTGGTGGCGTGCGCCTTTACAATGGACGGCCACCACCAATGCTAAATATTATGGTAAATATATCCGTTCGGCCTATGTGATTAAGAGTGGAGACGGCAGTCAGACGGCTACATGGAAAATTCCTGTGCCGGAAGCCGGTCAATATGAGCTTTATTATCATGTATTCAAGGATGATGAGCTGCGATGGAATGACCGCCTTCAGGGTGAATATCATTTCAGGGTGGCATACGACAGTGAGATGGAAGATGCCTATATCAATCTGAGAAAAGCCAATGAGGGTTGGGAACAACTCGGTACTTACTATTTTAGTGCCGATACGGTTCGTGTCGTGCTGACGGATGAATGTAAGCTGCGCTCTGTGACAGCCGACGCAGTGAAAATAGTGAAACGATAATTATTAAAACAGCAAACTATATGCAAAGTGACTTACTACTATTAAAAAGAATGCTGCTGACAATCGTAACTTTTACGGGAATTGCCCTGACATCACAAGGACAAATTCCTTTAACGATTGACAAGGCAATGGAGATTGCGCAGGAGAACAGTCCTTCTCTTCGCCGTTCCTACATGAATCTGGAGAGATATAAGCAGAATCTGCTGGCGCAGAAGGCTTCATTAAAATCTCGATTTTCATTAAATCTGAACCCGGTGGACTATAACAAGAACAGGCGTTTCGATAATCGTCTGTCACAATGGTACACGAATGAAACATTCAATACCAGCGGGACCTTTCAGGTCGATCAGCCCATTCTATGGACAGACGGTACAATTTCTTTAATCAACCGTTTTGGCTGGCAGGACAACAGCTCCATTATAGAAGGCGATAAAACTAGTAACCGGGCATTCAGCAATGACCTCTATCTGCAATTGACTCAGCCTATTTTCACATACAACAAGCGTAAAATGGAACTCAAGCAAATAGAGTATGATTATGAAAATGCCAATATCAGTTATGCTTTGCAGCAACTGAATACGGAGAAAAGTATAACCGATCAGTTCTATTCTGTCTATATGGCACAGAGTAATCTGGAAATCAGTCGTGAAGAACTGGTTAATGCCCAGCAAAGTTATGATATTATCAAGAATAAGGTAGAAGCGGATTTAGCAGCGAAGGACGAACTCTTTCAAGCGGAACTGAATCTGGCTACGGCACGTTCGTCTGTAGACGAAAGTCAGGTGAATCTGGAGAATGCGAAGGACAAACTCAAACAGACTCTCGGAATGAGGCTGGATGAAGATATTCTCGTATTTGCGGAAGTGGAGATTAAACCGATTCAGGTAAATCTGGATCAGGCCATATCGCATGGATTGGGTTCGCGTCTGGAACTTCGTCAACGTGAAATAGAGAGCAAGGAACTTGAGTTCGATATGATTAAGACAAAAGCGCTGAACGAGTTTAAAGGAGATGTATCCATCTCTTTCGGATTGATAGGAGATAATAGCCACCTGAATAAAGTCTATAATAATCCGACACAGAATCCGAGGGTTTCTATCAGTTTTGCTGTTCCTATTTTCGACTGGGGTGAAAAGAAAGCAAGGATTAAAGCACAAAAGATGGCCCAACGGATTAATGAACTCGAGTTTCAAGAGGATAAAGTGGATATCGAGCTGAATATTCGTCAGGTATGGCGTAACCTCGAAAACCTCCGGACTCAGATTAAGATCGCCGAGCAAAATGTACAGAATGCACAGTTGACCTATGATCTGAATCAGACTCGTTATCGGGAAGGTGACATAACCGGTATGGAAATGAGCCAGTTCCAGACTCAGCTTTCGAATAAGAAGATTACTTATACGCAGGCGTTGATTAATTACAGAATAGAATTACTTAATCTTAAAATCCTTTCATTGTATGATTTCGACAAGAATATCCCTCTTGTTCCTATGAAAGACATTATTGATAAAAAATAAGCAGACCATGAAACAGTATCAAATTTTTATTGCATCTTCTTTGTTAACAACCTTATTGTTAACCGGCTGTGGCAACAAACCACAAAACGCACCCAATAATATTGCAACTCCGGTATCTGTCGTGGAGCTGAAGAAAGGTTCTATCAGTAAATTAATAAATACAACAGGAACAGTGCAGCCGACTTACGGTGCATCTCAGAATGCGGAAATGAGCGGATTTTATAAACTTCAGACTAATCCGAGAACCGGAAAACCTTTCAAAATGGGAGACAGGGTAAGTAAGGGGGAACTGATAATCCGTCTGGAAGACAAGGAGTATGAAAACGGAATCGCTATTGACGCTAAAAAACTAAGTCTTGAAATTGCCGAACAGGAACAGTCAAAGCAGAAAGCTCTCTATGAAAAAGGAGGGGTGACGATGAGTGAAATGCGGAATACGGAAGTAAAAGTAACGAATGCCCGTTACGATTATGAAAACGCAAAACTCAATCTGGAGAAGATGAAAGTGAAAGCTCCGTTTGATGGTGTGATTGTTGATTTGCCTCACTATACGGCTGATACAAGAGTGGAGCAGGGAAAGGCTATGGTGAGTCTGATGGCTTATGATAAAATGTATATGGATATCAATCTGCCGGAAAGCAGCATTCGTTATGTCAAGGAAGCGCAACCGGTATATATTACTCATTATACCATCCCCGGAGATACTTTAAAAGCGAGAGTCGGTGAGTTGTCTCCTGCAATCAGTACGGAGACACGTACTTTTAAAGGAAAGATTCTGATTGATAATGACCAACTGAAGTTGCGTCCGGGTATGTTCGCCAAAGCAGATATTATCGTTGACAGAGCTGATAGTTCTATCATTATACCTAAAGACGTAATCTTGTCCAATCGTCGCCGGAAATACGTATATATCGTCGAAAAGAATACGGCAAAGATACGCAATCTGCAAACAGGTCTGGAGGATGAATATAATATCGAAATTCTATCCGGACTTAATGTAAATGACAATTTGGTAGTGAAGGGTTTTGAAACACTGAAAGAAGACGCCAAAGTCAAAATCCAAAAGTAAATCATGGATGCGATATATGACCGCATCTTTTGAAAATAGGAAATACTTATGAAGAATATAATCAAATTTGCAGTAGGCAATCCGGTTACGATTTGTATGGTAGTATTTGCCCTCTTATTGCTGGGAAAAGTATCATACGATCAGTTGAGTGTGGATTTATTGCCCGATCTGAATAATCCCCGCCTGTTTATTGAATTAAAGGCGGGTGAACGCCCTCCCGAGGAGATCGAAAAGCAATTCGTTAAAAATATGGAGTCTATGGCGATCCGGCAGAGTGATGTTACTCAGGTCTCTTCTGTGATTAAAGCCGGGACGGCACGAATTACTGTAGAGTATACCTGGACAAAGGACATGGATGAGGCTTTTCTTGATTTGCAGAAAGCCATGAATCCGTTTGCCCAGAACAAGGATATCACTGAACTGAAGATTACGCAGCATGATGCGAACTTGTCTCCGGTAGTTTTGGTGGGAATGTCTCATCAGAGTATTACAGATATGGCGGAATTGAGGAAAATTGCCGAAAGCTATATCCGTAATGAGTTGATTCGTCTGGAAGGTGTGGCTGAAGTTACGCTTTCGGGAGAAGAAGTCAGCACTCTTACCATTCAGACTGATCCTTATAAACTGGATGCTTTTCAACTGAAAATAGAAGATATCGCTTCGCGCATCGAATCGAACAATCAGAGCATATCCGGGGGACGGGTCAGTGAACTGGGATTACAATATCTGGTGAAAAGTTCGAGCTTGTTTGCTTCAGAAGATGATTTTGAGAATCTGATTGTCGGATACAAAGCGATACAACAACAAGAGGAAGCATCCGGAAACAATGCTACGGGTACAGCAACCGCCAACAGTAATAAAGCTCCTGTTTTTTTGAAGGAAGTGGCGACTGTGCAGTTTTTGAACGCTCGTCCGGAGAACATTGTACGGATTAACGGGAAGCGTAGTATCGGACTGTCTATTTATAAGGAGATGCGCTTTAATACTGTAAAAGTGGTGGATGAGGTAACCCGCCAATTGGCAGTGATAGAGAATGCATTGCCCGGTTATCATTTTCAGGTGATTTCGAATCAGGGTACTTTTATAAAAAGTGCGATCGGAGAAGTAAAGAGCAGTGCTGTTTTGGGTGTTATCCTCGCTATTGTAGTCTTGTTTGTATTCCTTCGCCGGATGGGGACAACACTGATTGTCAGCCTTGCTATTCCCATTTCGATTGTGGCTACTTTTAATCTGATGTTCTTCAACGGACTGTCACTGAATATTATGACATTGGGAGGACTGGCGCTCGGGGCGGGTATGCTCGTAGATAATGCCATTGTCGTCATAGAAAGTATCTTCCGAAATCAGGAGAAAGGATTGAGTATCAAAGAGGCTGCTATTAACGGGACAGCAGAAGTTGCCAATGCGGTAATTGCTTCTACTCTGACTACTATTGTCGTCTTCCTGCCGATTGTTTATCTTCACGGAGCTTCGGGCGAACTGTTTAAAGATCAGGCATGGACGGTAACTTTCTCACTGGTCTCTTCTTTGTTTGTGGCTATCCTGGTGATTCCGATGTTATATATCCAGCTTTCCGGCAAGAAGATTAAGCTGGAAGAAGTGAAGTCCATTCGTATTACGGGATATAGCAGAGTGCTTCGCAGGCTGATTCAGCGACGTTGGCTGGTGATCGGTATGGCAGTGTTGCTTCTTATCGTGACTGGGTTACTGACTCCGTTTATCGGAACTGAGTTTATGCCCCGTGCGGAAAGCAAGACGTTTACGGCTGTAGTCAAAATGCCCGAAGGTACACAGATGGAACGTACTTCCGCTGCTGTAGGCAATTTGGAAGAATTGTTATATACCATTGTTGGCGGTGATTCTTTATGTACGGTATACAGCCATATCGGAGAGGGAAGTGGTTCGGAAAATGCGATATTTGAAGGAGAAAATACAGCAATGATGAAAGTGATCCTTTCACCGGAATGTACACTTTCACCGGAAAAGGTGATTGCGTCTTTCGTGGAATCGGCCAAGAATCCTGACGGACTGGAACTGACGATTCAGCAGGATGAGAATTCTCTGAG
Organism: Bacteroides sp. 1_1_14; assembly: GCF_000162515.1. NCBI lineage: Bacteria > Pseudomonadati > Bacteroidota > Bacteroidia > Bacteroidales > Bacteroidaceae > Bacteroides > Bacteroides sp. 1_1_14. The sequence continues at coordinate 630,725 of NZ_GG774703.1, forward strand.
TTCACTGTTAGGAAGCGAAGGGGCTCCTATTGTTGTGGAGGTCAAAGGAGAGGAGTTGGATGAGATTGCTCAGTTGACTGAAGAGGTGAAGGAACGGATGATTGGTGTAAATGGAATCTATGATGTTATTACTTCCGTGGAAGACGGTGCTCCGGAAGTTGTGATCTCGATTGACCGTACGATAGCTGGTATCAATAATCTGAGTGTGGCTATGGTAATCGAACAATTGAAGCAGCAATTAAGCGGTAAGGAAGTCGGTAAAATGGAATATCGCGGTGAGATGCGTGATATCGTCATAAAGGTGCCGGATATCCCGTTGAGTTCTCTTGGTGCTCTTGTCATCAAAAGTGGAACACAGGAATTTGTATTACAAGAGATTGCTACCATTACTCACGGACAAGCGCCCAAGGAGATTCTGCGCCGCAATCAAAGCCGTATCGGTAAGGTGATGGCTAATATGGATGCGAGTAAATCACTGGATAAAGTAGCAGCCGAAGTGCGTGAAACGGTGAAAGGTATTGAATTGCCTGCTAACTACAGTATCACAGTGACAGGAGAAGAAGAAAAACGACAAGAATCAATGAACAGTCTGTTGTTTGCTCTGATGCTTTCTGTTGTACTTGTCTATATGGTGATGGCTTCCCAGTTTGAATCCTTGCTGCATCCGTTTACGATTTTGCTGACTATTCCTCTGGCTGTAGTAGGTGCTATCTTACTTTTCTTCATTACCGGAACCACTATCAATATGATGGGAGTCATCGGTATTGTCATGCTGGGAGGTATTGCCGTCAATAATTCCATCATTCTGGTAGACCGTATCAATCAGCTTAGTCAGGCAGGAATGGAGTTGACTGATGCCATTGTAGAAGCAGGGCAACAGCGTATCCGCCCGATCATCATGACTACTTTGACTACGATTCTGGCCATGCTTCCGATGACATTCAGTTTTGGTGAAGGTGCATCTTTACGTTCACCGATGGCTATAGCTGTGATCGGAGGATTGATAACTTCTACTCTGATGAGTTTGATGGTTATTCCTTGTGTCTATTATGTCTTGGAGAATATCAAAAGACGTATAAATCGCCGAACTAAAAACAGCTGAAGATGAACTTTTTACTAAATAGGAGAATAACGATTTGTATGCTGTTTATTGCACTCAGCCTGCTGGGCTATGTGTCGTATAAACAACTTCCGGTGGAGTTGCTGCCCAACGCAGAACTTCCGGTTCTGTTTGTCCAGGTGTCGTCACAGCAGGATATGGACCCTTCGTATGTAGAGTCGGAAGTGATTATTCCACTCGAAGGAGCGGTCAGTGCGATAGGTGGAGTAGACAAACTGCAATCCTACATTGACAGGAGGCAGTCCAGCATACAGATTGACTTTAAAAAGAATATCAACTTCAAGATGACCAGTCTTAAACTGCAGGAGAAAGTGAATGAAATCGCAGCCTCCCTGCCGACCGGTTTTACCGTACAGGTACAGAAAGTGGATATTGCTCAGATGAATAATAACTTCATGGTGCTTCAAGTGCGTGGTACGGGAGGAACCGACCGTGTCCGGAGTCTGGTAGACGAGGATGTTCGTTCTGATCTGGAGAACATAGATGGAGTAGCTTCCGTCAATATCTACGGAGGACGGCAGAAAGCCATTGAAGTGCGTCTGAATCCGGAGGCTTGCAAAGCTCTGAACCTCACAGCTTCCAAAATAAGCGGTTTGCTTTCGCAGAATACCCAGGAAAAGACATTTGTAGGCTTCGCAGATGAACCCGACAGCAAGAATTTTGTCCATGTCAATGCGATGTATACCAAAGTCTCTGATTTGGAGAATATAGTTGTCGCTCCCGGTCCTATTCTGCTGAAAGACGTGGCAACCGTCTTTTTTGACTTGAAAGATGAAACCACTTATAGTCGTGTGAATGGAAAAGAAGCCGTCTCGGTTGCTTTGATCAATGATTCACAGGCTAATCTGATTGAACTTTCACACCGTGTATCCGATGTGATTGAAAAGCTGAATGAGAAACTGGCTCCGCTCGAACTGGAAATTGTCATTCAGGAGAACAAGGCTGAAACCATGGAAAATAATATCAACCAGATTATTAATCTGGCATTGGTAGGGGGATTATTGGCTGTGTTCGTTCTTTGGCTTTTCCTGAAGAATATGCGGCTGGTGTTTTTTATCGCACTTTCCATACCGATTTCTGTCTATACGGCTTTCAACTTCTTCTACGCTTTTGGTATCACTATCAATAGTCTTACCTTGGTAGGAATGGCGTTGGCCATCGGAATGCTGCTGGATAATAGTGTCGTGGTGCTTGAAAATATTTATCGTTTGTCGGGAAACGGCTATACGCCCGAACGTTCGGTAACGCAGGGAACAAAAGAAGTGTGGCGCTCCATTGTGGCGGCTACCCTGACTACCATTACTGTGTTCCTGCCGTTCGTTTTTTCTGATAATTTCCTGATAAAACTGATCGGGCACCATATCGGAGTATCCATTATATCAACTTTGACGATCTCGCTGTTTGTAGCTTTACTTTTTATACCGATGATTACTTATCTTCTTTTGAAGAGTAAGAGTGGGAACAGTGTCGTTTATGAAAAAGTATCGATCGTTCAGCGTCCGATGCAGGTCTATTTGGTCTTATTGAAGACTTGTATGCGTAATCCGGGAGTGACAGTCTTTGGAGCTGTGATCTTGCTTTTTGCAACGTTGATTTTGTCATTGACCTTGAATGTGCAACAGATGAAAGAAGTTGCTTCAGACCGGTTCAACATCAGTGTCGTGATGCCTACCGGAAGTACGCTTGAAAATACGGATAAGATTGTAAAGGTACTGGAAGAACGTCTGGAGGATTTTCCGGAAAAGAAAGATCTGATTTGCCGTATTCGGGAAAAAGAGGCGACTCTGACACTCGTTTTACAGGAAGATTACACAAAGATCGCCAAACGGAAAATAGCCGATATAAAAGCGGATGTGCAGACTAAAGTTGCCAATATCAATGGTGCGGAAATCTATGTTTCTGATGCTATGGGAGGCGGAGGAGATAACTCGGCTCTGAGCAGTCTGGGCGGATTCATGCGTTTGTTGGGCATCGGTGACAACAGTGAACGGGTGGTGATCAGGGGATCTGATTTCGAAATGATGCAGATGGTGGCAGAGGAAGTGCGTTATTTGTTGGACGAACAGGATTTTGTACAGCATACTCATGTTTCGTATACTCCCCGTCAGGCGGAAATAAATCTGAACTTTGACCCTATTCTGCTGACTGCCTATGATATTAACCGTGGCAATATTACCACCGGATTAACTGCGCTTAATAATGAATACTCTTCCGAAGCTACTTTCAAGGTGGGAGAGGATATTTATGATATTATTATCCGTGACGAAATACCGGAAAAGGAAACTGAAGAAGAGGCACAGGAAAAAGCTCAGAAAGAGAAAACTGTGGATGACTTGCGTGCTATCCGGATAGAAAATGCCAATGGCGGTATGCACAATCTAGAAGATATATCGTCTCTGAATTATGGACGTGGGCGTTCGCGCATCATCCGTGTCAATCAAGATAAGCAGATTGAGGTATACTATGCTTTTCCGAGAGATGTTCAGTCTTCGAAAGATTTATTGGGAGGATATCGTTCCGATATCGACCAGTTGATTGCCAGTTATAATCTTCCGTCCGGAGTCGCTGTGCAGGTATTCCATGAGGAGGATGAATTCGGGGATTTCAAATTCCTTATTCTGGCAGCTTTTCTTTTGATATTTATGATCCTTGCTTCAGTCTTCGAATCTGTAGTGACGCCTTTTGTGTTGCTTTTTACCATTCCGTTGGCTGCTATCGGTTCTTTGCTGGCATTATTGCTTTCGAGCAACAGTCTGATGAATGCGAATACATTGACAGGGTTCCTTATTCTGTTGGGAGTAGTCGTCAATAACGGAATCATTCTGATAGATTACGCCAACATTTTGCGTAAACGGGGATACCGCCGGAACAGGGCGTTGATGACTGCCGGTATGTCACGTATTCGTCCCATTCTGATTACTTCCATCACCACAATTGCTGCCATGCTCCCGTTGGCTATGGGAGATACGGAGTATGCAGGGGCTATCGGTGCACCTTTTGCCATTACAGTGATAGGCGGACTTTTCTTTTCCGCCATGCTGACGCTGATTTTAATTCCGACAGTTTGTATGGGACTGGAAAATGTGCTTCAGTGGTACCGTTCGTTATCCCGTAAACTATGGACCATTCACCTGATTCTTTTTGTGTCCGGTGTAATCTGTATCTGGCTATACACTGACGGAATCCTTTGGCAGTCAATCTATCTGGTAGCACTGATTGCAGGCATACCGGGGATGACATACTTTGCGCAAACTAGTCTTCGGAGAGCTAAGGCGGAGGTTATCAATCCGGATGAAGAAATTCGTATTTCTGTCCGCAATCTGGTTAAGATCTACGATTGGCCTGGACACATCAGCCGTCAGTGGAACAGTGGTTTGCAATTACGCAAACGTCTGGGATTGAGCAATGAATACCATTCTCTGAAGGACTTTATCAATGTGCTATGGCAGTTTGGTATCTTACTGTTTGCCATTTATTTCACCTATTTCTTCATTCATAACAGGCTTTGGATATTCCTGTTCTCGTTCGCTATTTATGCAGCGATACTGTATTTGTGGAGAAAGGTACGTTCCTATTTATATTATCGATACGGAGATAATCGGGTAACAAAGATCGTAAACCGGGTGATATTCTGGAGTCTTCCTCCCCTTATCCTGTTTCAGTTATTCCGGAAACTAGATAATAACGGGCTGGTCATCATGATCGGATTGTTATGGCTTGTGGGTATTGCCATCTATGTCACTTCCCAGTATCTGTATGATCATGATGTAAATATTGAGCGTGTCACCGGACGATTTGCAGGGCTTCGCCGTTCCTATTTCCGCATGGTGAAGAGTGTTCCTATGATTGGAAAACGACGCAAACCTTTCAAAGCATTGCGTGGAGTGTCATTCGAGATTCAGACAGGTATGTTCGGACTACTGGGACCCAATGGGGCAGGTAAATCGACCTTGATGCGTGTTATCTGTGGTATCTTTGAGCAGAGCTATGGTAGTATCTGGATCAATGGTCTGGATACACGTATCTACAGAGAAGAGCTACAGAGTCTGATTGGTTTCCTTCCACAGGAATTCGGAACTTATGAGAATATGACTTCGTGGGAGTTTCTGGATTATCAGGCTATACTGAAAGGGATTGTAGACGGTGAGTTACGAAAGGAGCGTCTGGATTATGTACTGAAAGCGGTACATATGTACGAGCGGAAAGACGAAAAGATAGGTTCTTTCTCGGGAGGTATGAAACAGCGTATTGGTATTGCGCTTATTCTGCTTCATTTACCGCGTATCCTGGTTGTGGATGAGCCTACAGCGGGACTCGACCCTCGCGAACGTATCCGTTTCCGTAATCTGCTGGTAGAGTTGAGTAAGGACCGTATCGTTATTTTCTCCACTCATATCATTGAGGATATATCTAGTTCCTGTAATCAGGTAGTGGTGATCAATAAGGGTGAACTGAAATATTTCGGTGATCCTTCGGACATGGTGGAAATGGCTAATGGGAAAGTATGGCAGTTTAATATAGATAAGACAGAATTTGAAAAAGTACTGGACAAATCGTTGGTAATACATCATATTCAGGAAGGCGATACGATTCGGGTGCGCTATCTTTCTGTCGGACAGCCTTATGAAGGGGCTGTAGAGGTAGAAGCTAATTTGGAAGACGCTTATCTCTGTCTGCTGAAGAATATGAATTAAAAAGAAAAGAAGGATATGACATTCAAACAATTGATACAACTGTTGCCTAAAGTAGTCAGGTATAACCTGAAGATTATATTTGCCGGGAAGTTTTTCTGGTTTCTGCTGGCTGCATTTGGTTTTTTTGCTCTTTTCATGTTTCAGAATGCCTGGAAACGGGAGGAGATTAACGAGGGACTCATCTATAGCATCCTGATGTTTCCGTCTATGCTGCTTATTTTCTACCCGGCTGTATTCGGCATTCAGAATGATGAAGATAGCCGGATATTGGAGATTCTTTTTGGAATCCCCGACTATAAGTATAAGGTTTGGGGCGTGCGGTTATTGATGATTTATGTGGCAATTTTTGTTATTCTGATTATCTTTTCATACATAGCCATTTTATTGCTGTATCCGGTCAATCCGCTTGAGATGGCATTACAGTTGATGTTCCCGATACTCTTTTTCGGAAATATGGCTTTTATGCTGTCTACCATTACGCGGAGTGGAAACGGAACTGCCGTATTTATGATTATTATAGGCATTGCATTGATGTTCTTAGGTAAGCCGGATTCTTTCTGGAACGTTCTGCTGAATCCTTTTCGTGTTCCCGATAATGTTCATCCGATCATTTGGGAGGGAATCCTTATCAAAAACCGCATTTTCCTTTTATCCGCCAGTTTAGTCTGGATGATGGTCGGATTACTTTATCTACAGAAAAGGGAAAAGTTTGTATAACAGCAGATTAGGATGCTGAATATTCTCAAGTGTTCTTGCTGCGATGAGAAAAAATTCTCACTATGATGAGAAAAAAGTCTCATCG
>NZ_GG774703.1:637360-674443 GCF_000162515.1 Bacteroides sp. 1_1_14
ATATTGGTCACACCGGCAAACGGCAGTTGCTGTGGAATGTAGAGTCCGTATACTTCGCCGCCAATGGCATTTTGCAAGGGATAGGCGATGTCTTTTCCAATCAGAACACGACCATAGATGGATGGAATGATAGAAAAACGTCGGGTTACGGGAACTACGCTGGCCCATGAACCGCTCAGTGCGGAGAACGGGGCGTGATCATTATACTGAGCCATATTATCGGTGTAGAGTGAATAGGCAGCTTTGAATTCAGTTCCTTTGGAAGGGAAATATCCCTTGTCGAATGTACTATAGTGTACCTGAGCGAAATAACTCAGGAAATGTTCGGATTCTACATCCAGTCCAATGAGTTCCGGTTTCTTGAAAAGAAAATCTTTGTATTTATAATATTCGAAACGAAGTCCGAGTCCGAAGCGGAGGTTTTTGTACCAGACATCCGAAAAGCCAAATTCAGCTAAATGATACTTGTAAGTAGTGTTATAGGCACGTTCACCTTCATCATAGATGTTGATGTCATTATATTGAAACATATATGAGAAATTGAAATTGCGTTGCTGCATCGGTTCGAGAGTGTAATCGATGCGTGCGGCATATCGCTTTCCTAATCGGCCGGTCAGGGATAATCGGGAAGGAACATGAGTTTTGAGATCCGCTGTGGCATTAATCAGCAGGGATGCTATTTCTTCCGAGTCGAAACGGATGCCCAGATTGATTCTTTTCTCATATTTTTCTTCTAACAGGAAATTAAGGTGGTACCCTTCGGGAGTGTCGGTAAGTGTGTAGCTGGCGCTTGAGTAAGAATGACTGCCACGCAACTGATACACAGCTTGTTCTATCTGCTGAGTGGTAATGTTACTGTTCTCTTTGAGATTACACTTCTTCATCAGCCATTTTTTGTCATCAGCCTCTACGCCGGAGAAAGATATATCTGTGACGTATACTGTCCGTGAATTGGAAAGAGAAGAGTACGGTCCATGTTGTTTGGGGACATAATTGTCCGGTATACCGATTTCTTTTTTTAAGGCAATCAGGGAATTCCACTGTGCACGTGCGGCTTCTTCGCCCCGACGCATCAGAGAATCGATGGCTGCCGGAGTGAAGCTGGCGGAAGAAAATCCGTCTACATTTACCTTGATATAGGTATCAGTGAGTTCTACATTCTTTTCATGATTGGTTTGGCAAGTGAGATCAACAATCTGCCCCAATATGTCCGGAGCGCTGTTGAGTTTGTCGGCACTTTTCAGCGCATTCTGAACATCGACTCCGATAATAATATCGGCTCCCATTGCTTTGGCCACATCTGCCGGATAATTATTGACAATTCCACCGTCTACCAATACCATACTGTCTTTGCGTACCGGTGTAAATACACCAGGGATGGCCATACTGGCACGCATGGCAGTAGAGAGTACGCCATCATGGAATATGATCTGGTCTCCATTGACTACATTGGCTGATACACAAGCGAAGGGGATCGGTAACTTATTAAAATTGATCGAGTCATGGTAGCCCATTGTCAGATCAGAGAACAGATTGGCAAGATTCTGTCCTTTGATAATTCCTCCGGACATGGCAGCTTTCGGGTTCTTTGTAAAAGGAAGCGAAACAATGTATTTTGCAGAGCGTTCGCGTTCGGTGAGCGACATGGCACTGCGTTTGATACGATCGCTCAAAAGGAAAGTCCAGTCTTGCTTGCGTACCATACTGTCCAGTTGTTCCGGAGTATAACCGATGGCGTAAAGTCCACCGACTATAGATCCCATACTAGTGCCTACTATATAATCGATCGGAATGCCTGCTTCCTCGATGACTTTCAGTGCTTTGATATGTGCCACTCCTTTGGCACCGCCGCCACTGAGGACGACGCCGACCTTCTTCCGTTGTTCCTGAGAATAAACAGAAAAAGGTAATATCAGGCACATTGCAAAAACTAATGTTGAAAAGATTTGTTTTTTCATTAGGACATGTTATTGTGTTGATGTACAATATAACTACAAATGTAGGGGATAAATTGTTTAGTTGATGAAACAAGAACTATAAAAAATGTTCTAAAAGTCGGAAATGTGGATAAATTCTACACTTTAAGGATGTTTTCCACACTTCTGTCTTCAAGAGGAAAAACGTAATACGTTGATAATAAATAGATAAGATAAAACAGGATATTTTGGTATGTGTATTGCATAATAGAGTGTAGAACAAACATAAGTTAAATTAAATAATAAGATTCGATATGAGATTATTCTTTTCGAAACATGAGTTGAAACTGAGGAGAAAGAGAACCATTGCTGCTGTAGTATGTATGGTAATTGTGTTGGGAGTGTATTGGATACTGACACGACCTCAGAAGGCTGCACCGGAAATGCCGACAGTGATTGTTGAACCGGTTATAAAAGACGATGTAGAAATATTCGGAGAATATGTGGGGCGTATCCGTGCCCAGCAATTTGTCGAAGTACGTGCCAGGGTAGAAGGCTATTTGGAAAACATGCTTTTTGCCGAAGGCACTTATGTAAATAAGAATCAGGTCTTGTTTGTGATCAATCAGGACCAATATCGTGCGAAAGCCGACAAAGCGCGGGCTCAGTTGAAAAAGGACGAAGCACAGGCATTGAAAGCTGAACGTGACTTGAAACGTATCCGTCCGTTGTACGAACAAAATGCCGCTAGCCAGCTGGATCTGGATAATGCGGAAGCAGCTTATGAAAGCGCTGTTGCGACAGTAGCGATGAGTGAGGCGGACTTGGCGCAGGCTGAACTCGAGTTAGGCTATACTATCGTTCGTTCACCTCTTGCCGGACATATCAGTGAAAGAAATGTAGATTTGGGAACGCTTGTTGGTCCGGGAGGAAAGTCTCTGCTGGCTACAGTAGTAAAAAGCGATACCGTATTGGTCGATTTCAGTATGACGGCACTCGATTATCTGAAAAGTAAAGAACGTAATATTAACCTCGGTCAGCAGGACTCTACCCGTTCCTGGCAACCGAACATTACTATTACTTTGGCGGATAATACCGTATACCCCTATAAAGGATATGTTGATTTTGCGGAGCCGCAGGTCGATCCTCAGACAGGTACTTTCTCCGTACGTGCAGAGATGCCTAACCCAAAACAGGTATTGCTTCCGGGACAGTTTACCAAAGTAAAACTACTTTTGGACGTACGTGAAGGAGCCATCGTGGTTCCGATGAAAGCTGTTACCATTGAAAAAGGCGGAGCTTATATTTATACAATGCGTAAAGATGATACAGTAGAGAAACGTTTTATCGAGTTAGGACCCGAAGTGGGGAATAACGTCGTAGTGGAAAGAGGACTCGCTGTAGGAGAGACAATTGTTGTAGAAGGTTTCCATAAGTTGACCCCGGGTATGAAAGTACGGATCAGCCAGCCGGAAACGGAGGTGAAGGATACCACTATGGTGGCAGGTGATTCTACAACAGGAATGAAGGATAACGCAAAAGGAGAATAATCAATGAAAGTTAGTTTTTTTATAGACAGGCCGGTATTTTCGGCTGTCATTTCCATCGTGATTGTGATTGTCGGAGTCATCGGGCTGACCATGCTTCCGGTGGATCAATATCCGCAGATCACGCCTCCGGTGGTAAAGATCAGTGCGTCTTATCCGGGTGCGAGTGCGCTTACCGTGTCGCAGGCGGTGGCTACTCCGATTGAACAGGAAATCAATGGTACGCCCGGTATGCTTTATATGGAATCGAACAGTTCTAACTCTGGTGGCTTCTCGGCAACAGTTACCTTTGATGTATCTGCCGACCCGGATCTGGCTGCTGTGGAAATTCAGAACCGTGTGAAGCTGGCTGAATCCCGTCTTCCGGCGGAAGTGATTCAGAATGGTATTTCCGTAGAGAAACAGGCACCCAGTCAGTTAATGACACTCTGTCTGACTTCTACCGATCCTAAGTTTGACGAAATTTACCTGAGCAACTTTGCTACGATCAATGTGCTCGATGTGATTCGCCGTATTCCGGGGGTAGGACGTGTATCTAATATCGGTAGCCGTTACTATGCTATGCAGATATGGGCAGAGCCTGATAAGCTGGCTAACTTCGGATTGACTGTGCAGGACTTGCAGAATGCCTTGAAAGATCAGAACCGTGAATCGGCAGCCGGTGTATTAGGTCAGCAGCCGGTACAGGGACTGGATATAACGATTCCTATCACTACTCAGGGACGTCTTTCTACAGTAGGGCAATTTGAGGATATTGTGGTACGTGCCAATGCCAATGGTTCCATCATCCGGCTGAAGGATGTGGCACGTGTATCCTTGGAGGCTTCTTCATACAATACCGAGAGTGGTATCAATGGTGAGAATGCAGCGGTACTCGGTATTTACATGTTGCCGGGTGCCAATGCAATGGAAGTGGCCGAGAATGTAAAGAAGGCGATGGAAGAAATCAGCGAGAATTTTCCGGAAGGATTGAGTTATGAGATTCCGTTTGATATGACAACGTATATCTCCGAGTCTATTCATGAGGTATATAAGACCTTGTTCGAAGCATTGGTGCTGGTTGTGTTGGTAGTGTATCTGTCTTTGCAGAGCTGGCGTGCTACGTTGATTCCGGTGGTAGCGGTACCTATTTCCCTGATTGGTACTTTCGGATTCATGCTGATTTTTGGCTTCTCTATTAATATATTGACCTTACTCGGTTTGATTCTCGCCATCGGTATCGTGGTCGATGATGCGATTGTTGTGGTGGAAGGAGTGGAGCATATAATGGAAACGGAGAAGCTGAGTCCCTATGAGGCGACAAAGAAAGCGATGAACGGATTATCAAGCGCATTGATCGCTACTTCACTGGTATTGGCGGCTGTGTTTGTTCCGGTAAGTTTTCTGAGTGGAATTACCGGGCAGCTGTATCGTCAGTTTACGGTAACTATCGTGGTATCTGTACTGATTTCTACTGTGGTTGCTTTAACGCTGAGCCCTGTGATGTGTTCGCTCATTTTGAAACCGGATAGTGGCAAGAAGAAAAATATAGTATTCAGAAAGATCAATGAGTGGCTGGGTATCGGAAGCAATAAGTATGTAGCTGCCGTCACCCGTACTATCAAACATCCTCGTCGGGTTTTGAGTGCTTTTGGTATGGTATTGATTGCTATTCTGTTGATTCACCGGATTATTCCGACCAGTTTCTTGCCGGTAGAAGACCAGGGATACTTTAAGATTGAACTTGAACTGCCGGAAGGAGCTACCTTGGAGCGAACCCGTGTAGTAACGGAACGCGCGATTGCTTATCTGGAGAAGAATCCATATATAGAATATGTACAAAACGTGACCGGAAGCAGCCCGCGTGTAGGGAGTAATCAGGGGCGTGCCGAGCTGACCGTTATTCTGAAACCTTGGGAAGAGAGAAAGAGCACCAGTATTGAAAAAATTATGGATACGGTAGAAAAACATTTGAGAGAATATCCCGAATGTAAAGTCTACCTGTCTACTCCTCCGGTCATACCGGGACTGGGCAGCTCCGGTGGTTTTGAAATGCAGCTGGAAGCTCGTGGAGAGGCTACTTTCGATAATTTGGTAGATGCGGCAGATACGTTGATGTATTATGCTTCCAAACGTAAGGAGCTTACCGGTTTGTCTTCTTCCTTGCAGTCTGAGATTCCCCAGCTTTATTTTGATGTGGACAGAGACAAAGTGAAAATGCTGGGAGTACCTTTGGCAGATGTGTTTTCTACGATGAAAGCGTATACAGGTTCGGTGTATGTGAATGACTTTAATATGTTCAACCGTATATATAAGGTGTATATTCAGGCGGAGGCTCCTTATCGGGAACATAAAGACAATATCAACCTGTTCTTTGTGAAAGCTTCTAACGGAGCTATGGTACCGTTGACTTCTCTGGGTAATGCCTCTTATACAACAGGACCGGGAAGTATCAAGCGTTTCAATATGTTTACTACTGCCGTTATCCGGGGTGCTGCCGCACAGGGATACAGTTCCGGTCAGGCAATGGAGATTATGGAGCAGATCGCCCGTGACCATCTTCCGGATAATATCGGACTGGAGTGGAGCGGACTTTCTTATCAGGAGAAACAGGCAGGCGGTCAGACAGGTATGGTCATGGCATTGGTGTTCTTGTTCGTCTTCCTTTTCCTTGCCGCACAATATGAAAGTTGGACAGTGCCGATTGCTGTATTGCTATCTTTGCCTGTAGCAGCTTTGGGAGCCTATCTGGGAGTCTGGGTATGCGGACTGGAGAATGATGTCTATTTCCAGATCGGATTGGTAATGCTTGTCGGGCTTGCCGCCAAGAATGCCATTTTGATTGTTGAGTTTGCCAAAGTGCAGGTAGATAAAGGTGAAGACTTGATACAGTCGGCAATCTATGCAGCGAAATTACGTTTCCGTCCTATTCTGATGACCTCCCTTGCGTTTGTATTGGGAATGCTTCCGATGGTATTGGCGAGTGGTCCGGGTTCGGCTAGCCGACAGGCGATTGGTACGGGCGTATTCTTCGGAATGATATTCGCTATCGTATTTGGTATCATTCTCGTGCCGTTCTTCTTTGTGATGGTGTATAAAACAAAGTCGAAAATCTTAAAACATAAGAAATAATGAAACTGAATAAACTATATATTGCTATACTACTTTTTGCAGGAATACTGACTTCCTGCAAAGTAGGCAAGAGCTACGTCCGTCCTGAGCTTCATTTACCCGATAGTCTGGCTCAACATCAGGATACGGTTAGTTTTGGAGATCAGGACTGGGAAGAAATATACACGGATTCTACACTTCGGAACCTTATAGACCGTGCTTTGGAACATAATAAAGATATGTTGATAGCGGCTGCCCGCATCAAGGAAATGGCAGCTCAGAAACGTATCTCCACTGCTGCCTTGCTTCCGGATATTAAAGGTGAAGTGACTGTCGAGCGCGAGCTTGAAAATCATGGAGGAGATGCCTTCAGGAAGTCGGATACTTTTGAAGCTCAGTTTCTTGTTTCATGGGAACTCGACCTTTGGGGAAATTTACGATGGGCACGTTCAGCCAGTATTGCTGAATATTTACAGTCGATAGAGGCGCAGCGTGCACTTCGGATGACGATTGTGGCAGAAGTGGCGCAGGCTTATTATGAACTGGTGGCATTGGATACGGAACTCAATATTGTCAAGCAGACTTTAAAAGCCCGTGAAGAAGGTGTTCGTCTGGCACGTATCCGTTTTGAGGGCGGACTGACTTCGGAGACTTCTTATCGCCAGGCACAGGTTGAGTTGGCTCGTACAGCTACATTGGTTCCTGATTTGGAGCGTAAAATATCGCTGAAAGAAAATGATATTGCTTTTTTGGCCGGAGAATACCCTAACCGTATAGCTCGTTCCCGCCTGCTTCAGGAATTTAATTTTCCTGAAACTCTTCCGGTAGGAATGCCTTCCACTTTGTTAGAACGCCGTCCCGATATACGCCAGGCGGAGCAGAAGTTGATCGCTGCTAATGCCAAAGTGGGAGTAGCATATACAAATATGTTTCCCCGTCTTGCTCTGACAGGAGGTTTTGGAAGTGAGAGCACGTCCTTGTCCGAACTTTTAAAATCTCCTTATGCTGTTATGGAGGGGGCGTTGCTGACTCCTATCTTTGGCTGGGGAAAGAACCGTGCTGCGTTGAAAGGCAAAAAAGCGGCCTATGAAGCAGAAATACATAGTTATGAGAAAACGGTCCTGACGGCTTTCAAAGAGACACGTAATGCGATTGTCAACTTTAATAAGATAAAAGAGGTGTACGCACTTCGTGCCAATTTGGAACGTTCGGCTAAGAGTTATATGGATTTGGCGCAGTTGCAATATATCAATGGAGTAATCAATTATCTGGATGTTCTCGATGCCCAGCGTGGTTATTTTGACGCACAAATTGGTTTGAGTAACGCTATTCGTGATGAACTGATCACCGTAGTACAACTGTATAAAGCACTTGGCGGTGGCTGGAAGCAATAGCCTCTGTAACTATGCAGCGAAATAAAATGAGGGCTTCTCTTTCATAATTCGAGGAAAAATGCGAAATTTGCAACGCTTTTCAAGTTTGACAAGAAACTTACTAACACCTTTAAATAAAAATAAAGAAAATGACTAAAAGTGCATTGCAAATCGCAAGGGCTGCTTATCAGCCCAAACTTCCGAAAGCATTGGCAACAGGAGCCGTTAAAGCTGTAGCAGGTGCTGCTACTCAATCTGTAGCCGATCAGGAAGCTATCAAAGCATTATTCCCTAACACGTACGGAATGCCGTTGATTACATTCGAAGCGGGTGAAGCTGTTCAACTTCCTGCTATGAACGTAGGTGTAATCCTTTCCGGCGGACAAGCTCCGGGCGGACACAATGTAATCTCTGGTTTGTTCGACGGTATCAAAAAGCTGAATCCTGAAAGTAAGCTGTACGGCTTTATTCTGGGTCCTGGCGGTCTGGTAGACCACAACTATATGGAACTGACTGCTGACATCATTGACGAATACCGTAACACAGGTGGTTTCGATATCATCGGTTCGGGACGTACGAAGCTGGAAACTGAAGCTCAGTTTGAAAAGGGATTTGAGATCATCAAGGAATTGGGTATCAAAGCACTGGTTATCATCGGTGGTGATGACTCTAATACAAACGCTTGTGTGTTGGCTGAATACTATGCTGCCAAAAAGTACGGTGTACAGGTGATCGGTTGCCCGAAGACGATTGACGGTGACTTGAAGAACGATATGATTGAAACTTCTTTCGGTTTCGATACAGCTTGTAAGACTTATGCAGAAGTAATCGGTAACATCCAGCGTGATTGTAACTCAGCCCGTAAATACTGGCACTTTATCAAATTGATGGGTCGTTCGGCTTCTCACATCGCACTGGAATGTGCTTTGCAGGTACAGCCTAACGTATGTATCGTTTCTGAAGAAGTGGAAGAAAAAGATATGTCTCTGGATGATGTAGTAACATCTATCGCTAAAGTGGTAGCTGACCGTGCTGCACAGGGAAATAACTTCGGTACAGTATTGATTCCGGAAGGACTGGTGGAATTTATTCCGGCTATGAAGCGTCTGATCGCTGAGTTGAACGACTTCCTGGCTGCAAATGCAGAAGAGTTCTCTCAGATCAAGAAGTCTCATCAACGTGATTACATCATCCGTAAGCTGTCTCCGGAAAACTCTGCTATCTATGCAAGTCTGCCGGAAGGTGTAGCTCGCCAGCTGACACTGGACCGTGACCCGCACGGAAACGTTCAGGTATCACTGATCGAAACAGAAAAACTGTTGTCTGAAATGGTAGCTACCAAATTGGCTGCTTGGAAAGAAGATGGCAAATATGTTGGTAAGTTTGCTGCACAGCACCACTTCTTCGGTTACGAAGGTCGTTGCGCTGCTCCGTCAAACTTTGATGCTGACTACTGCTATTCTTTGGGATACACAGCTTCTATGCTGATTGCTGACGGTAAGACCGGTTATATGTCTTCTGTACGCAACACAACTGCTCCTGCTGCCGAATGGATTGCAGGTGGTGTGCCTATCACCATGATGATGAATATGGAACGCCGCCACGGTGAAATGAAACCGGTGATCCAGAAAGCATTAGTGAAATTGGATGGTGCTCCTTTCAAAGCATTCGCTGCACAGCGTGACCGTTGGGCTGTTGAAACGGATTATGTATATCCGGGTCCGATTCAGTACTTTGGTCCTACAGAAGTTTGCGACCAGGCAACTAAGACTTTGCAATTGGAACAAGCTAAATAAGAAAACTTCACCGGACTGTAGTAAGAAACAGTTGCAATGAAGAGCTCTTTCAGGCACGGATTACGCGGATTGACGCGGTTTTAGTTATACTATTTCTTAAAACCGTGTATTCCGTGTAATCCGTGCCTATCTATATCACTTTCATCATTCAAAGTAAATGTCGTCACGTAATAATCCGATTTCTGCTGTCCAAAAGAAAAGAACTGCTTCCACTACCCCAAAAAAGAGGACGGTTTCTTCTTCCAGACCTTCCCGTGCTCCGAAAAAGGCACCGGTGAAGCAGCATTATTCGATGCCCGGTTGGCTTCGAAATATATTGGCTGTGGCAATTGTCGGTTGTTTCTCTATGGTTTTCTATTATTTCTTTATACGTCCTTATGCTTATCGGTGGAAACCTTGTAATGGTTTAAAGGAATATGGAGTTTGTATTCCTTCCGGATATGATATTCATGGGATTGATATTTCCCATTATCAAGGAAAAATAGACTGGGGGAGACTTTTACAGAATAAACAGACGGCAACTCCTTTGCACTTCATTTTTATGAAAGCGACGGAAGGGGGAGATCATAACGATACTACCTTTCAAACTAATTTTGCTAATGCGCGTAATCATGGCTTTATTCGTGGTGCTTATCATTTCTATATTCCCGGTACGGATGCTTTGAAACAGGCGGACTTTTTTATACGTACGGTCAAACTGGATTCCGGCGACCTGCCTCCGGTTCTCGATGTGGAAGTGACCGGACGAAAAGAGAAAAAAGAATTGCAGCAAGGCATTAAGCGCTGGTTGGACCGTATAGAATCCCATTATGGGGTGAAGCCCATTCTATATACTTCTTATAAGTTCAAGACCCGTTATCTGGACGATTCTATTTTCAATGCTTATCCTTATTGGATCGCCCACTATTATGTCGATTCGGTGAAGTATCAGGGCAAATGGGATTTCTGGCAACATACTGATGTCGGAAATGTACCCGGTATTAAAGAAGATGTAGACCTCAATGTATTCAACGGTACATTAGAAGAACTCAAAAAGCTGACGATCAAGTAGGATGATTGGTCTGTCATACAACTAATCTCTTCTCTCATTTGTTATAATCGTATTATTACTAAAAAGATACGATTATGAACTTTGATATAGCTATTATTGGTGGTGGCCCTGCTGGTTACACAGCTGCCGAAAGGGCAGGGGGAAACGGACTGAGAGCCGTTCTGTTTGAGAAAAAGGCAATAGGTGGGGTATGTCTGAATGAAGGATGTATTCCTACTAAAACGTTGTTATATTCTGCTAAAATTCTGGATAGCATCAAGAGTGCTTCCAAATATGGCATTTCTGCCGAATCTCCTTCGTTTGATTTAACTAAAATAATGAGCCGTAAAGAGAAAACGGTGAAAATGCTGACTGGTGGGGTAAAGATGACCGTGAACTCTTACGGAGTGACGATCGTGGAAAAAGAAGCCTTTATAGAAGGAGAAGAAAACGGGCTGATTCGTATCATCTGTGACGGAGAAAGATATGAAGTGAAATATCTGCTGGTATGTACCGGTTCCGACACGGTTATTCCTCCGATACCGGGACTGTCGGAAGTTAGTTACTGGACGTCAAAAGAGGCTTTGGAGATCAAAGAGCTTCCTGAAACGTTGGTTGTTATAGGTGGTGGAGTCATAGGAATGGAGTTTGCTTCTTTCTTCAACAGTATGGGAGTGAAAGTGCATGTTGTCGAGATGATGCCGGAGATACTGGGAGTCATGGATAAGGAAACCAGCAGTATGCTTCGTACAGAATATGCAAAACGTGGAGTCACTTTCTACTTGAATACAAAAGTAATAGAAGTGAAACCTGACGGAGTCGTCATAGAGAAAGATGGGAAGGCTTCTACTATCAAAACGGAAAAGCTCTTGCTCAGTGTGGGGCGTAAAGCAAATATTACCAATGTCGGATTGGATAAGCTGAATATAGAACTTCATCGGAATGGGGTTAAAGTAGACGAATATCTTCAGACTTCTCATCCCGGAGTATATGCGTGCGGTGATATTACAGGCTATTCTTTATTGGCGCATACGGCAATTCGGGAGGCGGAAGTGGCAATCAATCATATTTTAGGGGTGGAAGACCGGATGAATTATAACAGTGTGCCGGGAGTTGTCTACACCAATCCGGAAGTGGCCGGCGTAGGTAAGACAGAAGAAGAGCTGATCAAACAGGGCATGCCTTATCGTGTTACGAAGTTACCGATGGCTTATTCCGGACGTTTTGTTGCGGAAAACGAACAGGTAAATGGAATATGTAAGCTGATACTTGATGAAGCTGATCATATTATCGGTTGTCATATGCTTGGAAATCCAGCGTCGGAATTGATTGTGATTGCCGGAATAGCCATTCAGAAGGGCTATACGGTTGAGGAATTTCAGAAGAATGTATTTCCCCATCCTACGGTTGGAGAGATTTATCATGAGGTGCTTTCATAACACTTTTACAGATATTTATTTTCATCTGGCGGCAGAAGAGTATTTGCTGAAGCAGGAAACAGATTCTGTTTTCATGCTTTGGCAGGACACTCCTTCTGTAGTGATGGGAAAACACCAATCTGTACAGTTGGAAGTGAACCGGGAATGGGCGGAAGAACAACAGATTCAAATAGCCCGTCGGTTTTCGGGTGGGGGAGCTGTATATCATGATTTGGGTAATGTCAATTTAACTTTTATCGAAACAGTGTCCCGCTTGCCTGATTTCAGTCTTTATCTTCATCGGATACTGGATTTCTTAAAACAGATAGGATTGCCGGCAAAAGGAGATGAACGGCTGGGTATCTATCTTGATGGTCTGAAAATATCGGGGAGTGCCCAGTGCGTACACAAGAACAGGGTGCTTTATCATTGTACTTTGTTGTATGATACGAATCTTACCGCTTTAAACAAGGTACTGAATCCGGAGAGGAACATTGAGACGGGTGTGGCATCATCTGTGTATGCTGTTCCGTCTGTCCGTAGTGAAGTCACAAATATCAGTCGTTACTTACCTATGGAAACGGTTGATCATTTCAAAGCGATACTTTTCGAATATTTTAGTCAGAAGGGATGTGCTGATACTTTCAGTGAGAAAGAATTGGAAGCAATCCATAGACTTCGGACTGAGAAATATATTTGCGAAGAATGGATATTCAGTCGTTGAGTCCGGTTAAAAATACTTTAACCTAAAACTTTCTTTTTCAGCGGGTTGTTTTAATAGTTCAAGGTTGAATAATAAATTTACTGTCTATGTCAAGATTCGAAATAAAATGCCTAAGTTGGGCGAGAGTATAACCGAAGGGACGATTGTCTCTTGGTCTGTGAAAGTGGGGGATATCATTCAGGAAGACGATGTTCTCTTCGAGGTAAATACGGCGAAAGTCAGTGCGGAAATACCTTCACCGGTAGCCGGTAAGGTCGTGGAAATCCTGTTTAAGGAAGGAGATACAGTCGCTGTGGGTACAGTGGTTGCTGTTGTAGATATGGGAGGTGAAGAGGCATCCGATGAAGAGATTGTAAGTGGAAAAGAAACTCCAGAAAGTAAGGAGAATACTTCTTCTGATGCAGGAAAAGTATCTTCCCAGGTAGCAAAGGCTGAAGAACGCTGGTATTCTCCTGTGGTGATTCAATTGGCACGAAGTGCGAATATTCCGAAAGAAGAACTTGATTCGATACAAGGCACAGGATACGAAGGCCGGTTGAGCAAGAA
The DNA here is from genome assembly GCF_000162515.1 of Bacteroides sp. 1_1_14. Classification (NCBI taxonomy): domain Bacteria; kingdom Pseudomonadati; phylum Bacteroidota; class Bacteroidia; order Bacteroidales; family Bacteroidaceae; genus Bacteroides; species Bacteroides sp. 1_1_14. The sequence goes on from NZ_GG774703.1 coordinate 650,801, forward strand.
AGATATAAAGGATTATATTGAGAAGAAGAAAAGGGGAATTTCCGAAGTCTCGAAGGCGGCGATACCTACCGGTGATGCACCTACGGCTTCTACGACATCTTCTCCTGCATCGGTTTCCGTGCAAACTCATGTTGCTGCACCGTCTGCTCCATCTAAACAAACACCTGCGGCTGCCAATACTCCGGGAGTAGAAGTGAAAGAAATGGATCGTGTCCGCCGGATTATTGCGGATCATATGGTGATGTCCAAGAAGGTTTCACCACACGTAACCAATGTAGTAGAGGTAGACGTAACCAGACTGGTACGATGGCGTGAAAAGAATAAAGACGCTTTCTTCCGTCGTGAGGGAGTGAAACTGACCTATATGCCTGTCATAACAGAAGCTGTTGCAAAAGCATTGGCAGCATATCCTCAGGTCAATGTATCTGTTGACGGATATAATATTCTTTTCAAGAAACATATCAATATCGGTATTGCTGTTTCTTTGAATGATGGCAATCTGATAGTTCCTGTGGTACATGATGCCGATCATCTGAACTTGAACGGATTGGCTGTAGCTATAGACTCGCTGGCGTTGAAGGCTCGTGATAACAAATTGATGCCGGATGATATTGACGGAGGTACGTTTACCATTACTAATTTCGGTACATTCAAGAGTTTGTTCGGTACGCCGGTAATCAATCAGCCCCAGGTTGCCATTTTGGGAGTGGGATATATTGAGAAGAAGCCTGCCGTAATAGAGACACCGGAAGGTGATATGATTGCTATCCGTCATAAGATGTATCTGTCCCTGTCTTATGACCATCGTGTAGTTGACGGTATGCTGGGAGGCAACTTCCTGCACTTCATTGCCGATTACCTGGAAAACTGGAAGGGCTGATAACAGATTGTTTCATTCATTAAGAACTTCATTAACTATGAAAAAGAAATATGATATTAAGACTACAGATGTTGAAACACTGAAAAAGTGGTACCATCTGATGACATTAGGGCGTGCTTTGGACGAGAAGGCGCCGTCTTACCAGCTGCAATCCTTGGGTTGGTCATACCATGCTCCTTATGCGGGGCATGATGGTATCCAACTGGCTGTCGGTCAGGTTTTCACATTGGGAGAAGATTTCCTGTTCCCTTATTACAGAGATATGCTGACCGTGCTTTCTGCAGGAATGACTGCGGAAGAGATTATATTGAACGGCATTTCGAAAGCAACTGATCCCGGTAGCGGCGGACGTCATATGTCGAATCACTTCGCTAAACCGGAATGGCATATTGAAAATATATCTTCCGCTACCGGAACGCATGACCTTCATGCGGCAGGTGTAGCAAGAGCAATGGTATATTATGGGCATAAAGGAGTAGCAATCACTTCGCACGGAGAATCTGCTACTTCCGAAGGCTTTGTTTACGAGGCTATCAATGGAGCTAGTCTGGAACGTCTTCCGGTGATTTTCGTTATACAGGATAACGGATATGGCATCTCTGTTCCTAAATCCGAGCAGACTGCCAATCGTAAAGTAGCTGAGAACTTCTCCGGTTTCAAGAATCTGAAGATTATCTACTGCAATGGAAAAGATGTGTTCGATTCTATGAATGCCATGACTGAGGCACGCGAATATGCGATCAGTACCCGTAATCCTGTGATTGTACAGGCTAACTGCGTTCGTATCGGTTCTCATTCCAACTCGGATAAACATACACTTTATCGGGACGAAAACGAACTGGAATATGTGAAAGAAGCTGATCCGTTAATGAAGTTCCGGCGGATGTTATTGCGCTATAAGCGCTTGACGGAAGAGGAACTGCTGCAAATTGAAGCTGAATCAAAGAAGGAACTATCTGCTGCCAACCGCAAGGCGCTGGCTGCCCCTGAACCTGATCCTAAAAGCATTTACGATTTTGTGATGCCCGAACCTTATCAGCCGCAAAAATACAAAGAAGGTACTCATCAGGAAGAAGGAGAGAAGACTTTCCTGGTCAATGCAATTAATGAAACATTGAAAGCGGAATTCCGCCATAATCCGGATACCTTTATCTGGGGACAAGATGTGGCTAACAGAGAAAAAGGCGGGGGCTTTAATGTGACCAAAGGCATGCAGCAGGAATTTGGCGAGGCGCGTGTATTCAGCGCACCGATTGCCGAGGATTATATTGTAGGTACAGCCAATGGTATGAGCCGCTTTGACCCTAAAATCCATGTAGTGATAGAAGGAGCTGAGTTTGCAGACTACTTCTGGCCTGCCGTAGAACAGTATGTGGAGTGTACTCATGAATATTGGCGCAGTAACGGTAAGTTTGCTCCGAATATCACTTTACGGCTTGCTTCCGGAGGATATATCGGTGGTGGATTATATCATTCCCAAAATATAGAGGGTGCTCTGACAACGTTGCCGGGTGCACGTATTGTCTGTCCTTCTTTTGCAGATGATGCAGCCGGATTGTTACGAACCAGTATGCGTTCAAAGGGATTTACCTTGTTTTTGGAACCGAAAGCTCTATATAATTCGGTGGAAGCAGCAGCTGTTGTTCCGGAAGATTTTGAGGTTCCTTTCGGAAAGGCACGTATTCGTCGTGAAGGAACGGATTTGAGCATTATTACTTATGGTAATACTACCCATTTCTGCCTGCACGTAGCAGAGCAACTGGAAAAAGAAAGTGGCTGGAAAGTCGAAGTGATCGATATTCGTTCATTGATACCATTAGATAAGGAGGCGATTTTCGAATCGGTGAAAAAGACCAGTAAAGCATTGGTTGTTCACGAAGACAAGGTGTTCTCCGGTTTCGGTGCGGAACTTGCTGCTATGATCGGAACGGATATGTTCCGTTATCTGGATGGTCCGGTGCAGCGTGTCGGTTCTACATTTACTCCTGTCGGTTTCAATCCGATTCTGGAAAAAGAGATATTGCCGGATGAGGCGAAGATCTATGAGGCAGCTAAAAAACTATTGGAATATTAATGGAATAAAATGGAGGTATAGTTTATGAAAAAGATAGGTTTGTTTTATGCCACCAAAGCTGATAAGACTACTTGGGTGGCAGAGAAAATTCAGAAAGAATTTGGAAAAGATAGGATAGAAGTGGTGCCTATTGAGCAGGCATGGCAAAATGATTTTGCAGCTTACGATTGTTTTATAGTAGGTGCTTCGACCTGGTTTGACGGAGAACTTCCTACCTATTGGGATGAGTTATTGCCGGAACTTCGTACATTGGACTTGAAAGGGAAAAAAGTAGCTGTCTTCGGGTTAGGAGATCAGATACGTTATCCCGAAAACTTTGCTGACGGAATCGGACTGCTTGCCGAGGTATTTGAAGGAGACGGGGCCACACTGGTCGGTTTTACTTCTTCCGAAGGATACACTTTCGAACGTTCCAGAGCGTTGCGTGGTGATCGGTGGTGCGGTTTGGTCGTCGATTTGGATAATCAATCCGAGCAAGCGGAAAAGAGAATCAGGGAATGGTGCGAACAGGTAAAGAATGAGTTTGATTCAAAACCTTAATACTTTATATCTGTTTCCCGGTAACATAACAGAAGGAATATTATATCATACCATTCTTTTCATTAAAGGATGGTATGTACCAGATGCTCATCTCGTACACTACTGGATGAGCATCTGGTATATAACAAGATGAGCATGCCGTACAGCACGAGATGAGCATCTCGTACATCTTATCTTTACTACAAATATATGCTGTCTTTTAAAGATACGTGGTCTGTGTCTTCTTGAAACAGATAAGGAAGATTAATGCTTAATATGTGAACTTCACTGCTGCCCAGCGGTTTTTCTCCTTATGATGTACGAAGGTCAGTCCGTTCTTTTCTGCTTCCCGGCGGATGAAAGGAATGTCGTCCACATAAAATCCACTCATATAAAGTTCCGATCCCGGGTGCAGGCAGGCAACGTATTGCTTCATGTCGTTCAATAGAATATTCCGGTTTATATTAGCGATGATGATATCAAAGGGCCCTTTGCCAACAAGCGATGAGGCATCTCCTTGTGAAACGGCGATGTCGTCTACGTGGTTTAATTCAATGTTCTCAATAGAGTTTCGTACACACCATTCGTCAATGTCGATAGCGATACATGGGCGTGCTCCCCGCATGCGGGCGAGAATAGCTAAGATCGAAGTTCCACAGCCCATATCCAGAAGTGATTTATCTTTCAACTCATTGTCCAGTAACTCCCCGATGATGAGGCTTGTCGTTTCATGATGTCCCGTGCCGAAAGCCATTTGCGGATTGATAACGATATCATAAGTTGCCTGGGGTACATCTTTATGGAAGGTACTATGGATAACACATCGGTTATCGATCACAATCGGCTGAAAGAAATTTTTTTCCCATTCTTCGTTCCAGTCTTTGTCTTCCGCTTCAACGTATGTATAAGTGATCTCCGTATCGGGCAGAGGAAATTCGGTTATTGCATTTTTTATTGTATTTTCATCGCATAATGCCTGTTGTATGTATGCAGTCAGTCCGCCTTCGCTTTCAACAAAACTTTCAAATCCGGCTTCACCTAATACGGCAGCCAGTACGTCATTTACTGTTTCTGTGCATGGACTTGTATGGAATGTGAACTCAAAATACTTCATAGTTGTTTTTAATTTGGTGAATCTTTTGCAAAGATAGTTAGAAATAGGGATTTCCCTATTATCCTTTGGGGAAAATCTCCCTAGAGTGGCGAATCTCTTCCTTATCTTTGTAATGTGAATAAGTTTAAGTAATTACATAAACCGAGATGATATGAAAAAGATTGTTTATTTCTTGCTAATTGCTTTATGCCTCCCTATAGGCTTGATGGCACAAAGCGTTGATGACGACCTTTATTTCGTACCTTCTAAAGACAAAAAGGAGAAGAAAGAAACGACTCCGGAAAAGAAGGAACCGAGAAAGCAAGTCACGACCAACATCTATACATCACCGGGCACTACCGTTGTAGTTCAGGACCGCAAGGGAAAAACACGGGATGTGGATGAATATAACCGCCGTTATGACGCTCGTGAGAATGAATTCGTAATGGAAAATGATACCTTATATATAAAAGAGAAAGCTCAGCCAGACTTGGAAGGAGAATGGGTAACCGGTGAATTTGATGGTTCGCAAGAGGACTATGAATATGCCGAACGTATTATCCGTTTCCGTAATCCACGTTTTGCTATCAGCATTAGCAGTCCACTCTATTGGGACGTTGTTTACGGACCTAATTCATGGAACTGGAATGTATATACTGATGGTATGTACGCTTATGCTTTCCCGACATTTAGTAATCCGCTTTGGTGGGATTGGCGTTACAACTCCTACGGTTGGGGATGGAACTATGGCTGGGGATGGAATCGTCCTTACTATGGTTGGGGATATTACCCGGGTTCATGGGGCGGCTGGTATGGTGGCTACTGGGGTGGCTTCTATGGCGGCGGTTATTGGGGACATCATCACCACTGGGGTGGTGGTCCTAGCTGGGGCTGGGGCGGTGGTCATAGAGACATGCTATACACCAATCGTCGTTCTCCTAACAGGAGTGTTAACCGTACTACCAATGGTACCAGATATACCTCTAACCGTTATCAGTCTTCTCGTCCTTCATCAGTTCGTACATCTTCGAATAGAACAACTTCGGGACGTGTAGTAGGAACCAGAGAGAATAGTACACGGACAGGAGTAAGTACAAGAACTAGTTCTTCTCGCAGAGATACCTATACTCGTCCGAGCAGTACTCGTACCAGCACATCTTCGGGTATGAATCGTAGTAGTAGCACTCGTACTTCTTCTTCAAGAAGTGAAGGTACTTATAATAGGGGATCTTCTTCTAGAAGTAGCGGAACTTATTCAAGAGGAAGTAGTAGTTATACACCTAGTCGCTCTAGTAGCTCTCGAACATATACTCCTAGTAGCAGTAGTCGTTCTAGTAGTTCCAGTTCTTATTCTCCTAGTAGCAGTTCTTCTCGTTCTAGTGGTTCTTCGTATGGAGGCGGAAGTAGTAGCAGTAGTCGTGGAAGTTCTTCCGGTGGTGGAGGTTCAGCTAGAGGCGGTAGCAGGAGATAAAACTATAGCATATAATAATATTTAAGGAAACGTATGAAAAAGAAAATAAATATAGCTGCACTTGCTCTTATTATGGTGGCAAGTGCAAGCGCCCAGACAATATACGATGGTGCTAAGTTTACGCAGAAGGATTTGAATGGAACTGCCCGTTTTGTAGGAATGGGAGGAGCAATGGGCGCACTAGGAGGAGATATTTCTACTATGGGGACAAATCCGGCTGGTATTGGTATATATCGTAGTAATGATATAATGGGAACTTTCGGCTTTTCTTCTTTTGGTTCGGAGAGTAAATATGAAGGATCAAAGTTTAATGTTGATAAGACTCGTGGATCATTTGATAATATAGGATTTGTGTTTTCTTCTAAAATTGGAAATCAGACCGCTTTGCGTTATGTGAATTTTGGATTCAGTTACACTCGTTCCAAGTCATTTGATAAGTATATGACAATGGAAGGTTTGATTAATCTGGGACCTGGAGGAACAATTCTTTCTCAGACTAATCAAATGACGAATCAAGCGAACACTATGATTAAAGCGAATGGTGACTTTATCAGTAAGTTAGCTGATGATAAGATTAATCTGTTTACTGATAGTCAGACTGGCTGGCTGGCTGCTATCGGCTGGAATGGATATTTATATAATGAAAATGAAGATAAAAATGGCTATATAGGTTATTTACCTCAACCATATTCATGGTATGATGGACATGAAAAAGGAGGAATCAATCAGTATGATTTTAATGTTGCTTTTAATATAAGTGATCGTGTTTATTTAGGATTGACCATTGGTGCTTACGATGTTAATTACTCAAAGATTTCTACTTATGGAGAGGAGTATGGGGAATATATTGTAGAAAATGTGAATTATGGTACTCCAAGTTATGAAATGACTACTGAGAATAAAATAGATGGTTCAGGTGTGGATTTTAAGTTTGGAGCTATCGTGCGTCCATTTGAAGACTCTCCATTCCGTATTGGTGTTTCTGTTCATACTCCTACATTTTATAATTTGAAAATTAAAACGAATGTTAGAGCAGTGACATATACCCCTGATTTTGACTCTAAAAAATTAAGTGAGGCTGTTGTAGATTCTTATGATTTTACGAATGGTGTTGATTATGGATATGACTTCCGTTTCCGTACACCATGGAAATATAATCTAAGTCTTGGGTATACTTATGGATCATCTTTCGCTATTGGAGCAGAATATGAATATCAGGATTACTCCGCTATGCATTTTAGTTATTCGGATGGAGAAGCAATGGGATGGCAGAATCCTACAGCAAAAGAAATGTTGAAAGGTGTGAATACTTTCCGTATCGGTGCTGAGTGGAAAGTTATTCCTCAATTTGCTTTTCGTTTAGGCTATAATTATATGTCAGCAGCATTCAAAAAAACAGCTTTTAAAGATTTGAGCTACAATTCAATTAATACGGATACGGATTTTGCGAATGCAAAAGCAAATAATAATTATACATTAGGTATCGGTTATAGAGGATCGACTTTTTACGCAGACTTAGCTTATATGTATAGTACTTATAAGGAAGATTTCTATCCATTTGATGATGGAGCTTTAAAAAAGACTGATGTGACGAATAGCCGTAGTAAAGTGATGATGACTTTAGGTTTACGCTTTTAATTAGAAACTGTTTTCAATTTCAATAATAACTTTTGTGTGTTAGAGTCCCTGGAATGCTGAGTGTCTACAGCGGTTCCAGGGATTTCTTTTATTTATGTAATGCAAGATCAAGTGCAATCTTCTTATCTGTACAATGGAACATTACCATCAATAATACCGCCTCCGAATTTTTTTTGATAATCTGACAGAAAGTGTGCTTCCGGCTTTTAAATCAAGATCTTCCACTGCACTGATCTTCTGAGTGACTCCTCCGACAGTGATCGTTCCTATTTCCTCTCCAGCATTGATCTTTTGCGGGAGAACATTGGTAGTAACGCCTTCGGATACTTTCTTTACTTCGATATTCTCTGACAGCGCATTTTCGTTGATTTCTATGGTACCGTTCAATAAATCCTGCGTACCTTCGTTTTTCAGGCTGAGCTCAACTTTAGCTTCGCCTTCATACGGACGATCGTTCTCATCAAGTATAATAACCGGCACGGTCATTCGTTTGAATTTCAGCGATACATTCTGGCTGCCCGGAGCTGCTTCCGCTGTTCCGAACAAGTGCTCCTGACCTCCTTTTAAATAGCGTTTGTTACCGCCTGATCTGGTAGCGGCTTCGTCTGTCAATGCAGGATAGTGGGCGTAGAAGGTTACTGTGCCTGTGGCAGTTCCTATTTCGTTCCATGCGCGGCTGTCTTTGCCAACAATAAACGGAGTATAGTCCTGACCAGAGGCAGCCATGGAGATAACTTCTCCTGTAGTGATGCTATTTCTGGCAGGGAACAGATCATTGCTGGTACGGGTGAGCGGGTCAGAGAGAGCGTCGTCGATAGAGATAGAGAAGTTGGTTGCTTCTTTACTTGTTTCTTGCAGTTCATCCTGTTGCTGACAACTGAACAAACATCCTGCGGCTAGAAGAATCAAAAAGTTTTTTCTTTTCATTTTACTAAGTATTAGTGAGTTTAAGTGAGATTAGATGCTAATATTCTACTTTGTCTTCTTTGGACATCCAGGCTTCGAAGGCTGTAATGGCTTCGTTGTGCAATAATACTTCCGAGGGAAGTTTTCTGTCGGCAGGTTTTAGAGCCAGCTCATCATAAATAAAGGAATCGTCGAAACCGATGTTTTTGGCATCTGTTTTGTTGTTCCCATAATACATTTTGTCCAGTCGTGCCCAATAGATGGCACCCAGACACATCGGGCAAGGTTCGCATGAAGTATAGATTTCGTATCCGCTGAGGTTGAATGTTCCCAGTTTCGCGGCTGCGGCACGTATGGCGCTAACTTCGGCATGAGCAGTGGGATCACATGAAGAGGTTACTCTGTTGACTCCTGTAGCTATAATTTCTCCTTCTTTTGTTGCAATGACAGCTCCGAACGGGCCTCCACCATTAGCAACATTTTCCTTCGAAAGCTCTATTGCTTTCCTCATTAGTTCTTCTTTGGTCATAGTTATAAAAAATAAATATCGTTAGTTTTGCTTTTATTGCTACCTTTCGCAAATATAAAGAAAACTAACGATAGAATATAGTGATTAAATTATTTTAAGAAACAAACGAGGGAGCTTTATCTTAGAGCTTCCCTAATATTTTGTCCATTACCCAGTTAGTCAAGGTAGCACTTTCTCCGTCGCATGAGCAGACTGACTTACCGAGCAGATGATCTACTACTGCCTGAATAAGAGGTTGTTGAACATGCTCAGGATTACCGATACAGATTTCCTCCCGGCCGCGTTCGGTGTGCAGACCAATCGGCTCGTACGTAAAGACAGAGAAGCAGATCATACCTTTATCTCCGATAATTTCGATGCGGTCTTCGCGGGCGGAATCATGGGCAACAAAGCACCATGAACCACTGCCGACCAATCCGTTGTCGAACTGGAAGCAGGCGCTCAGCGTATCTTCGGCAGGATAAAGCCCTCCACGATTGCTCTTATATCCGCTGGCTTCGAGGATGCAGCCGAACATATCTTGCAGCAAGTCGATCTGATGCGGGGCGAGGTCATAGAAGTAACCGCCACCGGCAATATCAGCCTGTACACGCCAAGGAAGATTTTCACGGTTGTAATCCAAATCACGTGGCGGCTGTGCAAAGCGGACTTGTACGTTGATGACATTACCGATAGAACCGTTCTCTACCATTTCTTTCACTTTCTGAAAGTAGGGGAGATAGCGGCGGTAATATGCGACGAAACAGGGAACACCCGTTTCCTTAGAAATACGGTTGATACGTGTACACTCCTCATAAGTGACAGCCATTGGTTTTTCAATATAGGCAGGCTTGCCTGCTTTCATAGCCATAATGGCGTATGTAGCGTGTGAAGAAGGAGGAGTGGCGATATAAATGGCATTTACTTCCGGATCGTCTATCAGTTCCTGAGCGTCATCATACCATTTTCTGATCCCTCTTTCTTTTGCATAAGCCTTTGCTTTGGCGCCGTCGCGGCTCATTACAGCTACTACTTCAGAATGTTCTACCTTTTGAAAGGCGGGGCCACTTTTGGTTTTGGTTACTTCTCCGCAGCCGATGAAGCCCCATTTAATCATCTTTTCACTCATAATATACCTATTGTGCTTGTTTTAACAACTCCCAAAGATAAAGCTATTTTTTATTAAGAACAACTTTATTGATTGTTAACTGTCAGAAATAGGTAAGGGTCTGAGTATTTACTTTACCAGTACCAGCATACACCGAAAGAGAACGGATAAAGTTCGGGACCTTTGTTCTTCTCAAAGAGGCCGTAGGTGGAGTAACGCATATACACTCCTAAATCTGCATAACCGGCTTGTGCAAGTAAGTTGATACCTAGCGGGCGCCCGTTCAGTCCCTTGTCAATCGTCTTCTTCGATCCATTGACTTTGGCTTTGGATCTGAATCCGTGACGTATTTCGGCTTCGGGACCTACAGCAAAAAACAAAGGACCTTTGCCGTTGAGCCGTGTTTGCCATTCGATAGAGAGCGGAATGCGGAAGTAGAAATAGCGCAGACGGCTTTTGCTGTACTCTGTAGGTTCTTCTGCCTCCATGCCGGAATAAATTTCGGTCACTCCGTCTATTTCACGAAAAGCATCATTGCCGTCAAGGCGCATACTGCGGTATCCCCATCCCAGTCCGATGGTGATCCCCCAGTTATAGGTAGGTGCAAAGGCGTGCGAACCGGTAAACAGATTGCCGCCTATCTCCCATGAATGACTGGTGTTGAGGTCGGCACCGTTCGACGGATTGAATGAGAGGAAGTCATTGGATAGTCGGGTGTAGCCGATGTAGAATCCGCCGGCATGTGGTTCGAACCTGTTTCTCTTGTTGTTTTTCTTCGAGAAGGGGAGAGCGCTCAGCACGGTACGGCTTTCCGTACTCTGCCCGTTCAGATAGACTCCTTCGAAGATTTGCGCGTTCGTTATCGTATCTCCGCCGGATGCGCTTTCGTAGAGTTTCACTTTAATCTTGTCGCCTTGTTCCTTGATCACGATCTTCCGTTCGTTGACGTAAAGTGTTGTATCCTGCGGTGTACTTTCATTTTGTGCCATGCCGCTCATTGGAGCTATCATGAGCCATAGTAATAATAGTTTTTTCATATCAGTATTTCTTTATCTGTTTTTTTATTCTTTCTTCATGAATAACATGGTGATCAGGTCGTCGGCATCCAGTTCTCCTTCGATATAGATAAGGGTAGCCGAATCTTTCTTTCCGGTTTTGAAGAGGATAAAGCGGTTCACATCCTCCTTGAGCTGGGGAAGCTGGTAATAGCCGGACTTGATTTGCCCGTTGGAAACCACTTCTTTCACCTTCTTTGCTTTCTTCTTGTCGGCTTCCAGGCAACGGAGAATCGTAGGTAGTGCATCGCTGGCATCCTTGAACACAAGACTTTTATAGAGAGTCATCTGGTAAGTTTCCAGCATTTCATTGGATAGCTCTACCATAGTTACCCCTTTTTGCTTTCCGTACTTCTGAAAGACGGTAGCAATCTGTAGTCCCTGTTGGGCGGCCGCATGGGCGGCGAATGTAAGTAACAGGGTGATTAGTGTGGTACGAATGATTTTATTCATCATAATTATATGCTGTTTTTATATTATTCATCAAATAAAGTAGCGAATACTTCCTCCTCGCTGAGGCTGACGTCACGAAAGGCGACCATCGCCTGTTCACGGATTAAATGAACGTCCGTATATTCCTTACCGTCAATGATCACATAGTTGGCCGGTGCAGGGGATAGATGACGGTAGATACCGGAGATGCCCACCAGTAGCAGGATGGCGGCAGCGGCAGCACTGAGACTGTAAGTCAGATACTGTCTGACCGTTTTTGTCTTTTTCTCGAATGGAGCGAGTTCCGGCATCTCGGCGGCATTACCTTTACCGGAGATTTCCGCAAGTTCCTTCTGTTCCGCTTCGAAGAAAGCGAACATCGGGCGATATACCTCCAGATGTTCCGGTACGAGCCCTTCGGCAAAGAAACGTCGTAGTCTGCGTTCTTCTTCGCAAGTGGTTTCTCCTTCGAAATATTTGTTTAGCAAGGTTTCTATATCTTTCATGCTTTGTTCCTCCTTTTTCGTTCTTGTATCGTTTGCAAATAGACTTCCCTTACTTTCTTGCGGGCCCTCGACAGATTACTGCGGATGGCTTCTGCGTTGCAGCCGGTGATTTCGGCAATCTCTTCCGTCTCGTACTCTTCGATGTCTTTCATGCGGATAATCGTTCGTTGCAGCGTAGGCAGGGAGTCGATAATTTCCCGCATCAATCTGAACTCATCTTTCTCTTCCAGCAGTCGCTCCGGAGTAGCCGAAGGGGTGGGAGCCTGTACACGGTCGAGTGATAGAGTGTCCGGTCGTTTGGCACGCCACATATCCATGCAGAGATGATGCGTCATGGTCATGGCTACGGCTTCGATACTTCTGTACTCGTCTAGCTTCTGGCGCAGATTCCACAGCTTCAGCATGACTTCCTGTACGGCATCTTCCGCATCCGAAGGATCATCTGTCATCCTTCGGGCGTAGTTCAGCAGCTTGTCTCGAAGGGGTACAACGGTTATTTTAAATTGTTTCAGTTCCATTTACACTGATAAGACGGTGGCGGATTAAAAACGTGACATCGAAAAGGGAATTTTTGTCAAAAGTAGAGCAAATTTTTGTCAAGAGCAACTTTATTGATTGTTAACTCTTGGGAGCTGTCCGGAAACAGAGCTTCTGTTTTGGGAGAACAAAGCATCGGTTTATGGATAACAAAGCATCTGATTAATCATAACAAAGCATCTAATTAGTCATAAGATACTATGTTAAGTATGGTAACAAACGAGGTAAAACGGACTAAGCTCGGGGGTAAAATGAGCAAAAAGCTGGGAAAAAGGCTGATTTTCATTCATTGTAACAAAAAGAAAGGAGGGAACTGCGATTCCCTCCTTTACGTGTAGTTTAACTGAAACTACTTTATGATTACGTTGACAAAGATACGACATTCAAATGCGAAAGTCAAGTCTTCGGCGTATTATTTTTTATCTATTTATCACCATAGTATTTCCGGTAAATCTTTTGATACTCTTTTTCTTTTTGGTAATTTATCCAGCCATGTATTCAAACTATCGAGCAATGCGGGTGATTGCTTGCTGACTGCCCATGAGTAGAATTGAGTAAAACTGATTGCGGTATTGATATCTACCTGAGGCAATGAATCTGCCACTGCACGGGCAATGCTTTCATCACAGACGGCATAATCGATATCTCCATGAGCAACTAACGAAATCAACTGCTCTGAACCGTATTTCTCTATTTCCTTTATATAAATAGTATCTCCGATTTCATTTCCCAGATTCTGAATACGTAGAATAGAAGGCGAGCCTTTTACCACATGAAGTGTCTTTTGGGCAAGGTCCAATTGGTTTCGGATATAAAGTGAATCATTCTCCCCGTTCGCTTTTCGTTGCACCAGCACCTGCTTGTTGAGTATGATGGGGGAGGTGAGAAGCAGAGAATCTTTCAGTTCGCTGGTTGCCAGTATTCCGTATGCTATGACATCGTAGCGTCCGTCGCTTAATCCTCTCAGCCGTTCGTCGAAGCTCATGACAGGAGTGATTTCAGTTTTCAGCCCCTTGTCACGTGCGAACGCTTCTATCAGTTCATAATGGAATCCGGAGACAGTGTCACTGTCTACATAAAAACTGATTGAATTATATTCGGTGGCTACATGCAGGATGCCTTCTTTGGCGATGGCTGCGTAATCACGCGGATGCCCCAGAGGTTTTTCTTGTTTACCGCAATAGCGGACAGAGAAGATAAGTGCCAATACAATGACTACCGGCAACAGATATCTGAATAGTCTCAATTTCGGGCGCGTTTTCATAAGCCATAGAAGTTTTGTTAATCATAGAAGTTCCATGAAAGTCCGAATTTCAGCACACGTGGGTTAATGGGGTAATGAGGTGCCAGGAAGTAATTAGGTTTGCTCATTCCCTGATTGACGTGATACATCATCACATAGAAACGGGTACGTTTCAAATGTAAGTTAGCATAAACATTCACTATCGGATAACCGCCTATCTCTACTTTACCTTCTTCCGGTTGCAGGTAGAACTGCTGTGTAGCAGGCATATAGGCCGGAGCATCATATTTAGTGAAGTAACGTACATCAGCACCTAATTGTACACTCAATACTTTTTTCGCCAGTTTGAACTGCATATAGAAGTTATGATACAGCGAAAGTTCCGGCAATGGAAGTACAGCCTGATCACTGGATTTCTGCCAGATCACTTCATTGTCCAGATGGAAGATTCCCACTTTGAAATCCTGATTGAAGCAAGCTGATACTACTTGCAAGCTACCACCTTTTTGTTCCGGTAATGCCTGCTGGTTGAAATAAGTATAGTTCTTTATATTTTCAACGCCGGCTCTTAAGCGGGTCCCCCAATTAGCTATGCTCAGCTCGCCTTCGATACGGGTGCGGAATTCCTTATCCATATCATCATCCCACCAAAAATGTTTGGAGTGGTAATGACGCATGTAGAATGGAGCAAGTTTATTACTGATTTCTCCGCGTGCAATCACACTGACGGTATCTTTCCATAAAGGGATATTTAAGTCGATATCTCCTTTGACATCAAACTGTCCGATAGCCTTTCCTGCCATTCCCACTTCACCGATTGCATGATAATGAAGAAAGTTTCCCTGTTTTTTAGTCAGTTCGCCACCGATATAGATTTCTGTCTCATTGTATTTATCCTGCTTTAGCGGGTCTAGGCTCATTAATGAATATTTGCTCAGCTTATGTGAGGCAAAGGCTGTCAATCCGGCTTTTGCATATTTGTTGAAGCCTTCGAGCAAAGCAATACCTATGGTATTCTTGACTCCGATATAGACAGTACTGTCTCTGACGAATGTATTCTCTTTATCAAGGAGAGTTTGCTTGTAATAGTTTTCTACATTATCATCCGAACGGAAATTATGGCGCGAACGTTCTACCTGAATGGTATGTATAAAGCTGGTGACCGGAACAAATTCCTGTTTGGCAGGCATCGTATCATTTTCTGCCTGTGGAATATCCCGGTGGAATCCCAGATTATAGCGTTGTGTCAGAAAGACATAGAAGTCATGGTTACGGTTGGCACTGGCATTGAGTACGGTAGGGATATTGACAGATTCATATTCTTTTCTTCCTTCTGCCATTTCTTCCGGTGCGGTAATGTATCGGTCGTCAGTGATACCACCGTTCTCATTCGTTTTCAGATAGTTGTTGCTATAGATTCCCTGCACCTGATAGCGGTCGCCAATGTAACTACCGAAAAGCGCGGCATTAAAATAAGAAGTATTTTGATTATTATAGTAGCCTCGGCCATACAGATAATCAATATTAAAGCCGAAAGCCAGCTTCTTGTTTACATTGACTGAAAAATAAGATTTGAAACGTTCTTCTCCATTTTGCTTATTTCCGGCCTTGTGATAGGTCAGGTTAGTATAAGGAACATTACTATTCGTAAAGTTAAATTCCGTCGGGCGAATGAAAAAGCTGGAGAAAGGCTCCATAAAGATGGTTGGCTCCGGATAACGACGCTCAAAGAAGATACGCGACAGACGCGGTGAACCTAGGTTGGCCAGATAATTATAATGTCCGGTGATTCCTTCTGTAAGATTTGTATTCTGAAAGTGATGATAAGTTGTATCTGCCGGAATCATTGTCCGGTCGCCCAATTGATTTTTAATGCGCCACATGTAGAGTGTAGGTGGCAATCCCTGTACTTCAACATTGGCACTATCCAGTTTGTCCGGAATCATGGCAGGGTCTACCTGATTACCATATTGGTCGCGTCCGTTCTCGTCGATTTGTTGGCGGGCAGGGTTGAGCTGTGCATGGATAGCACTCAGTCCTACAACGGAGAATAATATATATAATAGTAAGATTCGTCTCATAATTGGAGGCAAAGATACAGGAAAAAATGACAATTGACAATTGACAATTAACAATTAACGTCTGTATGCGTTATTTTGCCATTTTATGTCAATTGTCAATTACCAATTATTGTGTCATAACCGTTAATTGTCAATCATTGCCAATTATCAATTGTCAACTGTCAATTGTCAATTATTTAGACTTCATGGATTAATTCCATTCCTTTTTTGATCGCTTCCTCGTTCATAGGAATCAAGTGGTGATGGCGTTCCGGAAGAGTTTTCTTCAATCCTTTGATGACGTTTTCCAGAGTTACGATAGGACGGAGTTGCAGTAAACCGCCAAGTACGATCATATTGAAGGCTTTCGCATTATTCATTTCGTTGGCAGCATCCATTGCGTCGATGCGATATACTTTGATATCCTTGCGGGTAGGAGGGTTGATAATCCCATATCCGTCATAGATCAGGATACCGCCCGGCTTTACTCTGCTTTCAAACTTTTCCAGTGAAGGCTGGTTCAGTATGATCGCCGTATCATATTTACTCAGGATCGGTGAAGAGATTTTGTCATCGCTGACAATCACTGTCACATTGGCTGTTCCGCCTCGTTGTTCAGGACCGTATGCCGGCATCCAGCTCACTTCTTTTCCTTCCATCAGTCCGGAATAAGCCAGAATCTTACCCATGGACAATACGCCTTGTCCACCGAATCCAGCAATAATTATTTCTTCTTTCATTGTTCTGTTGACTTTTGCGTTATTCTTTATCTTTTAAATCACCCAGCGGATAGAATGGGAACATATGTTCTTCCATCCATTTATTTGATTTTTCCGGAGTCATCTTCCAGCCGGAGCTACAAGTTGATACGATTTCTACCAGATTGGAACCTTTGCCGTTCATCGAATTTTCGAATGCCTTGCGTATTGCTTTCTTGGCTTTGCGGATGGCGGGCACTGATTGTACCGACTGACGGGTAACGTAAGCAGTTCCTTCCAGTTGGGCGGCAATCTCGGTTATCTTCAATGGATAGCCGTGTAGTTCGACATCACGTCCGTAAGGACAAGTAGAACTCTTCATGCCTACCAGAGTCGTCGGAGCCATTTGTCCGCCGGTCATACCGTAGATAGCGTTATTGATAAAGATAATAGTAATGTTTTCGCCACGGTTCAGTGCGTGGATTGTTTCGGCGGTACCGATACAGGCCAGGTCACCGTCACCCTGATAAGTGAAAACGAGACGGTCGGGCCATAAGCGTTTGATAGCCGTAGCTACTGCAGGTGCACGTCCGTGAGCGGCTTCCTGCCAGTCTATATCCAGATAGTTGTAGGCGAAAACTGCGCATCCTACCGGAGAGACTCCCACCGTTTTTTCTTCCATGCCCATTTCCTCAATGACTTCGGCAACGAGCTTGTGTACCACGCCGTGACTGCAACCCGGGCAGTAGTGCATGGCATTATCATTCATCAGAGTCGGTTTTTTATAAACCAGATTCTCAGGTTTGATTATTTCTTCTTTAGTCATAACTTCTTCTCCTTATCTGTTGGTGAACCGTATAAAAAACTCCATCAGCTTGACAAAGATTGCCGCGCCGCATACGTAGATAAACATTTTAAAATCTTCCTTTCCTACTACAAAGTAGACAATGATAGCGGCAAGTGCCAATATCATGAAAAGGATGTTCAATACGTTTCTTATTTTATCGGGATTCATCGTCGTTTCGTTATTTGATTATTTTTTCTTCCAGAGCAGTTACAATTTCATCCGGATCGGGAACAATACCGCCGAGACGTCCGAAATGTTCTACTTTTACTTTACCATTGACAGCCAGGCGGACATCTTCGATCATCTGTCCGGCATTCAATTCTGTAACGAGCATACCTTTCACTTTGTCAGCGTAAGCGGCAATGGCTTTGGTCGGGAACGGCCACAAAGTGATGGGGCGAAGAATACCTACTTTGATTCCTTTTTCGCGGGCGAGTTCCATTGCTTTCTGACCGATACGTGCCATGGAACCGAAAGCTATGATCAGATATTCTGCATCTTCGCAGTTGATTTCTTCGAAGCGTACTTCGTTTTCCTCAATCTGTTTGTATTTAGCCTGGAAACGGATGTTGTTGATTTCCATTGCTTCCGGCTTCAGTTCGAGTGAAGTAATAATATTCGGTTTACGACCTTTCGCTTTTCCGGTAGCAGCCCACGGACATTGTTCGATAACTTCTGCATCGGTGCGGCGTGGCTTCTGTGCAGGAAGAACTACTTTTTCCATCATCTGTCCGATTACACCGTCGGCAAGGATAATAGCCGGATTACGGTATTTGAAAGCAAGTTCGAATCCGAGTGCAACGAAATCCGCCATTTCCTGTACGGATGCCGGAGCAAGGGCAATCAGTCTGTAGTCACCGTGACCGCCTCCTTTCACTGTCTGGAAGTAGTCCGCCTGACTCGGCTGGATGGTTCCCAATCCGGGACCGCCGCGCATTACGTTTACAATCAGACAAGGAAGTTCGGCACCTGCGATGTAGGAGATACCTTCCTGTTTCAGACTCACGCCGGGACTTGAGGAAGAGGTCAATACCATCTTTCCACTACCTGCGCCTCCATATACCATATTGATAGCTGCCACTTCACTTTCTGCCTGGAGAACTACCATGCCGGTTGTTTCCCACGGTTTCAGTTCGGCAAGCGTTTCCAGTACTTCCGATTGGGGAGTAATAGGATATCCGAAGTATCCGTCCGCACCGCAACGGATAGCTGCGTGGGCGATGGCTTCGTTTCCTTTCATTAATACAACTTCTTCTGCCATATTCTTTTTCTTTTATTCTACTTTTACTTTATACACTGAGATACATCCGTCGGGACAAACCATTGCACACGAGCTGCATCCGTTGCAGGTATCTTCTTTTACTTGCCAGGCATAGTTATAGCCTTTCATATTCACCTCTTTGTTGAGGGCGATTACATCGAGCGGACACGCTACTACACATAGGTTGCATCCTTTGCAACGCTCCGTGTCGACTACGATTGCTCCTTTAATTTTTGCCATAATCTCTATTTTATTACGTTATCTTTGAATTCGGTTATTGATTATACATATCTTTGTGGTAGAAATTCAGGATATCTATCGCCATTGTTCTGGCTTGAACAGCGGGGCTGTTGGGATTAAGATCGATAGCATACTGGTAGTTATCCAGCGCCTGCTTCCAATCTCCTTTTTTTCGGTAGGCATTTCCCCGTAAATAGTAGAGCATATCTTTATCTTTCTCGACAGAATCGTCTTGGAGAAGTTGGTCCAGTTGCTTGATTGCTATGTCCACATCCCCTTGATTGATAAGCTCTTTTAGGTTGTCTATTTGCTCCATTTTCTTTCGTCTTTCGGGATTCTGAATCGCAAAGATAGTTTTTATTTATGTAAATGGGGGAAAATGAGAAAGGAAATTTACCTCCTTTTGTTTTTATTGCATATTGGGTGAATAAATAATCAATATTAAATATGCCTTAAGATAATTCTTGAGTATAAAAGACAGAATTAGAGAAGAGGTATTTATGTTAATGACAGGTAAAACCGTATATTTGCAAGCCGTTTATCTGCAAACAATGCATAGGCGGTAAGGTGAATAACATCTTTATTTATGTGCAGAATCAAAGAATAATATGGAAATAAAAGAACGTATACAGTTGCTGCTGTCCGAAATGAACAGGGGGGTATATGAGAAAGAGGCTGAAATCGGTTTGTCTTTGCTGGCTGCTTTGGCTGGCGAAAGTATTTTGTTGCTGGGACCTCCTGGGGTGGCAAAGTCGATGGTGGCCCGTCGGTTGAAGAGAGCTTTCGTAGATGCAAGGGCATTTGAATACCTGATGTCTCGTTTCTCCACACCTGATGAGATCTTTGGTCCGGTGAGCATCAGCCGTCTGAAGGAATTGGATAAATATGAGCGTGCTGTGGACGGGTATCTGCCTACAGCGGATGTCGTGTTTCTGGATGAAATATGGAAAGCCGGTCCGGCTATTCAGAATACGTTACTGACGGTCATCAATGAAAAGCTGTTTCGGAATGGAGATACGGAACTGAAACTTCCGTTGAAGCTGCTGGTGGCTGCCAGTAATGAACTGCCTACGCAGGGCGAAGGACTGGAAGCCTTGTGGGACCGTTTCTTGATTCGCATTATCAGCACTTGCGTGAAACAGGAGGAAGCGTTCTATCAAATGTTGCTGGACGATGGTGACGAAGAAGAACAGGAAGCATGTCGGTGGCAGATTTCGGATGAGGAATATGCCGGATGGCAGAAAGAGATACGGCAGATCAAGGTATCTGCCGAAGTCCTGTCCTGCATCACAGAAATCCGTAAGAACCTGGAGAAAGTCGAGATTCAAGACTCGGAAGTACATCGGAATGTCTATGTGAGTGACCGTCGCTGGAAGAATATCGTGAAGCTGCTGAAAGCTTCTGCTTTCATTCATGGTCGGAAGGAAGTCTGCCTGACAGATTTATTACCTGTTTACCACTGCTTGTGGAATGAACCGGAAGAGTGTGCGGATATCCGGCAGATCGTTGTCCGTGCGCTGTTTGTTCCTTATGTGAAGGAGATAGCCGCTATCAACTTATCATTAAAGTCGGACCTGAAAGTGAGCCGCGTGCGTGAAGCATTGGAGAAAGCCCGTCAGAAAGGTGACCGCAGAGACGATGATTTGATGATCATCGATCATTTCTACTATCAGATAGAGAATCATGGCACGGGAAATACCTACATATTTATTGTGGATTATAAGAATCTGAAAGAATACAGTCCGAAGGATGTTCCTGCGACAGGAGTCATGTATGCCGATCCGCTGAATCCGAAGCGGACGATTATACGTACTTTTTCGGATGCCACCAAAATGAAGGAACAAGGTGCCGAAAGGGTGACACTTTACAGGGATGAGAAGAATCTTTATATCAATGGTGTCCGCTTTCCGATGCGTCGGCTGAAGAGGGGAGAGCAACAGCAGTTGTGGCTGGGCAATATGACTCTCACCGACCGGGATTATGAGACGGAGTTGGAGACAGCCCATGACCGGATTGAGAAATTAGTAAAAGACTTGTCTGAGAATATTTTTATTTCCGAAGAAGATAAAAAAGGGGTGGCACAATATGTGGCGACCCTTCGTAAAGAGATTGCATGGGCACGTGTGGATGTCCGTAAACTGAGATACGGCGATGAGTCTTAGATATGATGCTGCATTTTATGTGCAGGTGCTGGATAAGTATGTAGCGACCGGAGAGTGTGCGGAGGCGGATAACGAACCGCTGTACGCTTACCTGCTTTCCGTCATGAACGATCCGATGATAAAGATACAAGTCCTGAGTGATGAACTTTGTGCCCGAATCTTTTACGATGCAATGAGCCAGTTTATCCGTCTGAATCTGGAAAAGCAAAAGTACAATATGCAGAAAAGCCAGTCGGAACAGCAAGGAATGGAACTTGTGCTGGAATGGTCCGATACCAAGCGGAAAGACGGGTGGCAGGCTTTACTACAGGAGGTTGCCGACAAACATGAAGGCAATGGTTTCGACAAGGCATTTTATCAGGGGCAGTTCGGCAATGAAGGGAAATATGCGGATGAGGAAGTCTGGGAGAGGATGGTGGACGACTGGAAAGAGGCTTTCCAACGGGATTTGCAGGAGCAAAAGGAAAAGGAGATAGAACAGCGCAAAGATGATTTCGAACGCAGACTTCATGCCAATCTCAGGAATATCCCCGGATATATCCGGCAAAATAACATAGAGAAAGACGAGTTCTATCAGGCTTGGGGCTTGATGAGCGGTATGTGGAATACGGTGGATTTTGAGCGGATACGCAAAATCGTCCGCATTCAGAAAGAATATCCGGAAGTGGTCAAGGTTGCCAATAAGATGGGGCGTATGGCTGACGATGAAGGACAGGAGCAGCTACATGTCGCGCAGGGGAATGTATATAAGATGGAGCATTCTTCTAAAAGTGACATTTTGGGTATCACAGTAGGGAATGACCTGAACGCATTGCTTCCTACAGAACTGGCGCATTGTGCCGATGATGAGCTGGAAGACTTGTTTGTCTATAAATATGTTACCCGAAAACTTCAGACCTTCCGCTATAAATCCGAGATCATGCAACCGGCACGGCGACTGGAAATAAAGCCTGCTACGCAGAAAGGACCGATGATAGTCTGTCTGGACACTTCCGGAAGCATGGTCGGGAAACCGGAAAAGATTGCATATTCGCTGCTGATTAAAATATTGGAAATAGCTGACAGGCAACGTCGGGACTGTTTCCTGATTGCCTTTTCTGTATCCATCAATCCGATTGATGTGCGGAGAGAGAGGGCGCGGCTGCTTGAATTTTTCTCCACCACCTCTTGTGGAGATACGGATGCTACCCGAATGCTGCAAGCTATCTTCCGGTTGCTTCAGTCAAAAAAGGAGTATATGAATGCGGATGTGTTATGGATCAGTGATTTTAAGATACCTTTATCCGTGCCGGAACTGACTGACAAGATGCTGGAATATAGAAAAGTGGATACGCATTTCTACGGTCTGCAACTTGGGATTGCGGAGAATGAATGGAGTCCTTTCTTCGACCGTATTTATAGAATTGATTATACTCCTTCCCGACGTTACTGATTGTTTTTTGGAGGATTCGGTTTATTTGCTTAAATTGCCACCGGATATAAAGTACATCTTTCAAATGCAATAAAACGATGTTAGATATTATTCTGATTATACTAGGTGTGTTATGCCTCATTACCGGACTGATGGGATGTATTCTTCCCTTTCTACCCGGTCCTCCCGTTGCTTATTTGGGATTGGTCCTTCTTCATTTTACGGATAAGGTTCAATACACTACCACACAACTTATTGTATGGCTGCTGATTGTTCTTGTCGTGCAAGTCTTGGACTACTTCACCCCTATGCTTGGCAGCAAGTATAGCGGTGGTAGCAGATGGGGCAATTGGGGATGTATCATCGGGACCCTTATCGGCCTTCTTTTCCTGCCTTGGGGAGTGATTTTCGGTCCGTTCTTGGGAGCAGTTATTGGCGAATTGCTAGGGAATAAAGAGTTTTCTCAAGCACTTAGATCGGGGGTAGGATCATTGATTGGATTTCTACTGGGAACATTCCTGAAATTTGTAGTTTGTGGCTATTTCTGTTATCAGTTTATAGTCGGGTTTATTCGATCATAGAATTCGTTTTGTACGGATTTGAATTATAAGTTTTTGCTTCTTTTCGGAACAAAAAGGGGCAAAACTCGACCTCGCCAACAAAGAAACGACATTCCGTATTCAGTCCTTTCAGCCTTGTCCGCAAATGCCCAGTCAGAAGGGGATAGCGGCTGAAGGGGGCATTTTATACCCTGTCTTTAGGAGCTTCTGAACGGTGCAAGTGGCTTCAGTCCCTTCAGCCTGAAAAATAATCCATTCGAACGTCGGTAGTTACTGACTTAATAGAGCCTGTGTTTATCTCAAACAAAGGTTCTGTTTGGAATAAACACAGGCTCTGTTTGAGGTAAACAGACCTTCTGTTTTTTATCTGAACTATTGGTTAGTTTATTGATTTGAAGTAAGCCAGTATCCCCACCAATCTTACCCTCGGTGTT
>NZ_GG774703.1:674643-730021 GCF_000162515.1 Bacteroides sp. 1_1_14
TGAAAGGACTGAAGCCACTTGCACCGTTTAGAAGCTCCTAAAGACAGGGTACAAAATAGTGCCTTCAGCCGCTATCCCCTTCTATCAAGTCGTTTGCGAGTAAAACTGAATAGTCTGAATACTGAAAGTACTCCAATTGTAGCAATGGCATTTTTATTATTTTCATCCTATTCGAGTACTAAATTGATGTATGCCCGTCCTAACTATAATAGCACATTGAGTTTGTACCATGAAAAAGACAATCGTTGTTCTTCTTTTTATGGCTTCTTTAGGTTTATTTTCCGTTCTCGTCGCAGGCGAGGTTTATGTTTCTCCGCATGGGAGTGACAGGAATGCAGGTACCAAAGAAGCTCCTTATCTTACCTTGAATCGCGCCATCAAGCAGGCTCGTGAATGGAGAAGGCTGAATCGTCCCGAGGCGGCCGGAGGAATTTGTATCTGTTTGGAAGACGGGGTTTATGCACAGTCCGCTCCTTTGTTTATCCGACCGGAGGATAGCGGCACGTCCGATTCTCCGACACTCATCCGTGCGGTGGAGAATGCGCATCCTGTCATCAGTGGCGGAGTGGCAGTGACCGGATGGAAAAAGGGATGTGATGATCCTCGGATTGCAAAGGAATTAAGATCAAAAATATGGGTGGCAAAGGCGCCATCCTTTGGAAATAGAATCGTAGAAACCCGCCAGAT
Source organism: Bacteroides sp. 1_1_14 (assembly GCF_000162515.1). Taxonomy (NCBI): domain Bacteria; kingdom Pseudomonadati; phylum Bacteroidota; class Bacteroidia; order Bacteroidales; family Bacteroidaceae; genus Bacteroides; species Bacteroides sp. 1_1_14. The sequence continues at coordinate 675,331 of NZ_GG774703.1, forward strand.
GTGGGTAGACGGTAACAAGGCCCAGCGGGCGGCACAGTTTCCTGATGGAGTGATGGAACGGATGATTGATTTCAATCCGGAAGAACAGACGATAACAATCCCTGCTTCTCAGATCGGAAACCTCCCCAATGCCCGTCAACTGGAAATGATAGTTCATCAACGTTGGGCGATTGCCATTCTGCGTGTGAAGAGTATAGACGTCAGGGGAGAACAGGCCGTCATTCGCTTTCACGAACCGGAGAGTCATCTGGAGTTTGCCCATCCGTGGCCTCAGCCCATCATCGGGGGAGAGAAAGGCAACTCTTCCTTTTGCCTGACGAATGCTCTGGAACTGCTGGACCAACCCGGAGAGTGGTTTCAGGAATATCCGTCGGGGACAATCTACTATTATCCCCGCTCGGAAGAAGATATGGAGACTGCCGAAGTGATCGTTCCTGCTCTGGAAACATTGATGATTGTAGACGGCACATTGGAACGCCCGGTGCGGCATATTCGAGTGGAAGGAATCACCTTTGCCCATACTTCATGGATGCGTCCTTCCTATCAGGGACATGTCACTTTGCAAGGAGGTTTTCCTCTGCTGGATGCTTATAAACTGCATGAACCGGGACTTCCGGAGAAAGCAGAACTGGAGAACCAGGCGTGGATTGCACGCCCCGAAACGGCAATACGTGTACGGGGTACTGAGCATCTTACGTTCAGTCGCTGCAGGTTCCGGCATCTGGCATCTACCGGACTGGATTATGAATGGGCTGTTTCATCTTCCGGCATAGAGAATTGTGTCTTTTCGGATATCGGCGGTACAGGCATACTGATTGGTGCATTCCCCGACAGAGGTTTTGAGACGCATGTGCCTTTCATCCCTCCGGAAGAACGTAACCTATGCACGGACATTACCATTAAAAATAATCTGATCACTGATGTGACCAATGAAGACTGGGGGTGCGTGGGGATCGGTGCGGGATACGTCAGCGGTATCGACATTTCCCATAATGAAGTCTGTCACTTGAATTATTCGGGTATTTGTGTCGGCTGGGGATGGACATCCTTGGAAAGCGGAATGAAAAACAACCGGATAGAAGCCAACTATGTACATCACTTTGCCCGTCGTCTGTATGATGCCGGAGGACTTTATACGCTTTCCAATCAACCGGGCTCCGTGATGCGGAATAATCGGATCGAACATCTCGAAGAAGCACCTTACGCCACCAATGACAGGGCCTTTTATATTTATTTGGATGAAGCTACGGACGGATATACGATTGAAAACAATTGGTGTCCGACTGAACGTTTCGACTCGAATCGTCCCGGCAATCGGAATGTGTGGAAAAATAACGGACCACAAGTGGCAGAAAGCATTAAGAATAAGGCCGGAAGGATAAAACCGGAGTAAGTACAGTCCGACACTGAGCCTATCGCAGTGTCGGGCTGTGCAAAAAGTAGGACCATAGAGACTTGTGAAGTCTGCATGAGTATAGATAAATAAAGATAAAACTAATAATAATAGATCATAAATGAAACCTACTAATTACCATTTGTTTGATTTCCTTGATTTCGATACAGAGTTATTAAGGGATGAGTCACTTTGGAAAGCCTGTAAACCGACAGCCGTTTACGAAAAGGATGGGGATATCTGTGTCACGGTCCCCTTTCAAAAACAGCTGTTAGCTAATGATATGGTTGCGGATACGGCTGTCCCCCGAGAAGAATATACGTTGATCATACGCCAGTATAATATCGGCATTACCCGTCTGTTTCTTGGATTTGGTGAATATGAACTGACAGATCAGTCGGAAATGCTGCAATTCAGCGAACGGATTCGCAGAGTACCTTTGTCTGTAGAGAAGCAGGGAGGCAAATGGATTCTTTTCACCCAAGACGGGACGAAGCGTGCCGTTATCAATGTAGAAGAGCCGGCTTTGGACCGATGGAGCGAGTTACTGCCCGATCCTCAGGAAACACTGGACATCACTCTGTATCCTGACGGCAAACGGGAAATCCGCCTGGCAGCATACGATCATTTCTCGCCTCCCCGCTATGACGGACTGCCCATTGCCTTCTGCAAACGGACGGGCAAAAAGGAACGTGCCACCCTTTCTTTCGAGAGCCGGCCGGATGAATGCTTTGCAGGAACCGGAGAGCGTTTCTTCAAAATGGACTTGAGCGGACAAACGCTTTTCCTCAAGAATCAGGACGGGCAGGGAGTAAATAACCGGCGTACCTATAAGAATATACCTTTCTATCTCTCCAGCCGGATGTACGGGACTTTTTACCATACCTGCGCCCACAGCAAACTTTCGCTGGCGGGACATTCCACCCGCTCCGTACAGTTCCTGAGCGATCAGGCTATGCTGGATGCATTTGTCATTGCCGGCGATACGATGGAAGAGATACTCCGCGGCTACCGTGACCTGACCGGATATCCTTCGATGCCTCCTCTCTGGAGTTTCGGAGTGTGGATGAGCCGGATGACTTATTTCAGTGCCGACGAAGTAAATGAGATCTGCGACCGTATGCGTGCCGAACATTATCCCTGCGATGTCATCCATCTGGATACCGGATGGTTCAGAACCGACTGGCTGTGTGAATGGAAGTTTAACGAGGAACGTTTTCCCGACCCGAAAGGATTCATTCAGAGATTGAAGAAGAACGGTTATCGTGTGTCCTTATGGCAGTTACCTTATGTTGCTGAAGATGCGGAACAGATCGAAGAGGCAAAGGCGAATGAGTATATAGCTCCTCTGACGAAGCAGCAGGACACGGACGGTTCCAACTTCTCGGCTCTGGATTATGCGGGTACTATCGACTTTACTTATCCGAAGGCAACCGAATGGTACAAGGGGCTATTAAAGCAACTTCTGGATATGGGAGTCACCTGTATTAAAACCGATTTCGGAGAAAATATCCACATGGATGCTGTCTACAAGGGCATGAAACCGGAACTGTTGAATAACCTGTATGCCTTGCTCTATCAGAAAGCAGCTTACGAAATAACAAAGGAGGTAACAGGGGACGGCATTGTCTGGGCACGTGCCGCTTGGGCGGGTTGCCAGCGTTATCCATTGCACTGGGGAGGTGACTCCTGCAGTTCATGGGATGGCATGGCCGGTTCACTCAAAGGAGGCCTGCACTTCGGTTTATCGGGCTTTGCCTTCTGGAGCCATGATGTCCCCGGATTCCATACCTTGCCCAATTTTATGAACTCAATCGTAGCGGAGGACGTCTATATGCGCTGGACCCAGTTTGGAGTGTTCACCTCACACATCCGTTATCATGGAACCAATAAGCGGGAACCCTGGCATTATCCGGCTATCGCCCCGCTGGTGAAGAAGTGGTGGAAACTGCGCTACTCGTTGATTCCCTACATCATAGAGCAAAGTAAACTGGCAGTAGAAAGTGGCTGGCCATTGTTACAGGCACTCATCCTGCATCATCCGGAAGATAAACTCTGCTGGCATATCGATGACGAATATTACTTCGGCAATGATTTCCTGGTAGCTCCGGTGATGAATAGCGAAAACCGTCGCGACATTTATCTCCCCGAAGGACAGTGGGTGAATTTCTTTACCGGCGAACGGTTGCAAGGCGGACGCTGGCTGAAAGAGGTGTATGTGCCCTTGGAAGAGATGCCTGTTTATGTGCGTGAGAATGCCGTTATCCCGATTTATCCTGAGGAAGTGAATTGTACAGACGAGATGGATTTAAGCAAAAGTATTGCCTTGCGCATAGATCATAATTACAAAGGATTTTGGACTAAATAAAGAATAGCGATGAAAACTTGGAAAACAAACTTAGAAGAAACGAAACAGCGTTATATAAATTGGTGGAATCATAAAGGAATTATTCTTTCTATGTGGGAACACTTTCAGGAAGGCGTGAAACCGCACGCCGACATTGCTCCACCTGCTCCGGCAAGGGATTTGTCGCAGAAGTGGTTCGACCCTCAATGGCGGGCGGAATATCTGGATTGGTATGTCGCTCACAGTAGTCTGATGGCGGATATGCTGCCTGTTGCAAATACTCAGTTGGGTCCCGGCTCGCTGGCTGCTATTCTGGGCGGAGTATTTGAAGGAGGCGAAGATACGATCTGGATACATCCCGATCCGAACTTTAATGATGAGATCGTATTCAATCCCGAACATCCGAACTGGCTCTTGCATAAAGAACTTCTGAAAGCCTGTAAGGCTAAAGCCAACGGAAACTACTTTGTCGGTATGCCCGACCTGATGGAAGGACTGGATGTATTGGCGGCTTTGAAAGGTACGGATATGGTATTGCTGGATACGGTGATGCAGCCCGAAGTACTGGAGCAACAGATGCAGCAGATCAATGACATCTATTTTAAAGTCTTTGATGAACTCTACGACATTATCCGTGAAGGGGATGAAATGGCATTCTGCTATTTCTCTTCATGGGCTCCGGGCAAGATGAGTAAGTTGCAGAGCGATATTTCTACCATGATCAGTCAGGATGATTATCGTCGTTTTGTGCAGCCGTTTATTCGTGAGCAATGTCAGAAAATCGATTATACGCTCTATCATCTTGATGGAGTGGGAGCGATGCATCATCTTCCCGCCTTGCTGGAGATTGAAGAACTGAATGCCATCCAATGGACGCCCGGTGTCGGCGAGCCGCAGGGAGGTTCTCCGAAGTGGTACGATTTATATAAGAAGATATTGGCAGGAGGCAAGAGCGTAATGGCTTGCTGGGTGACTCTGGAGGAACTGAAACCTTTGTTGGACCATATCGGGGCAGACGGAGTGCATCTGGAAATGGATTTCCACAATGAGAGGGAAGTGGAGCAGGCAATGAGAATCATTGAGGAATATACCGGCTCTTCTTCGTCTGTGTCTGCAGATGTTCACACGAATCAACCCGTTGGAGAACAGGATAATGCACAGGAAAGTATTCGGATCAGAGAAGAAAAGTCTCAGGAAGAGGATCGGATGAAACCTTTGTATGATGCCATTGTAGCCGGAAAACTGGAACCGGCTGTTGAAGTTACAAAGGATGCCATTGCTGCCGGGGTACTCCCGCAGGATATTATCAATGGTTATATGATTACGGCTATGGGCGAAGTCGGTCAGCGTTTTCAGGACGGCAAGGCCTTTGTTCCTCAGCTTCTCATGGCGGGGCGTGCAATGAAAGGAGCTTTGGAACTTTTGAAACCTTTACTGGCGGGGAATGCATCTGCTACTATCGGGAAAATTGTGATCGGTACTGTAAAAGGAGATTTGCATGATATTGGAAAGAACCTCGTGGCTTCCATGCTGGAAGGTTGTGGCTTCGAAGTGATTAATATCGGTATTGATGTTACTTGCGACAAGTTTGTTGAAGCGGTGAAGGAAAACAAAGCGGACATTTTATGTATGAGTGCCTTGCTGACTACCACTATGACTTATATGCAGGATGTGATCCGGGCATTGGAAGAGGCGGGGATCCGCGATCAGGTGAAAGTGATGATCGGAGGAGCACCCGTGAGTCAGGGATTTGCCGATGAAATCGGTGCTGACGGGTATAGTGATAATGCTAATACTGCCGTGGCGGTCGCCAAAGTGCTGATGGGGAAAAGAGATTAAGAATATTTTAATTGTTAATACTTGAATTATGCACGCGAAATTCTTAGACACACTGGATTGGGGCATTCTGATTGCCTATTTTCTGATTCTTATCGCCATTGGTATATGGGCAAGTTCCAAACGAAAGAAGGGGAGCAGTCTCTTTTTGGCGGAACATTCTTTGAGATGGCACCACATCGGATTCTCCATGTGGGGGACTAATGTGGGGCCGTCTATGTTGATAGCTTCTGCCAGCGCCGGATTTACTACCGGCATCGTTTCGGGCAATTATGCCTGGTATGCCTTCGTTTTTATATGCCTGCTTGCTTTTGTTTTCGCTCCCCGTTACTTGGGTTCTCGTGTTTCCACCTTGCCGGAGTTTATGGGAAAGCGGTTCGGACAGTCTACCCGTAATATCTTGGCATGGTATACGATTGTTACAATCTTGATTTCCTGGCTGGCATTGACATTGTTTGCGGGTGGCGTTCTGATTCGTCAGGTATTCGATATACCGATGTGGCAATCCGCTTTGATATTGCTGATCATATCCGCATTCTTTACGATGCTCGGAGGATTGAAAGCGGTTGCCTACACGAATGTTTATCAGATGATCCTGTTGATTCTTGTTTCGGCTGCGTTGGCTATTGTAGGAATCTATAAAGTTGGTGGTATATCGGCTCTGACAGATGCCGTTCCGGCAGACTTCTGGAATCTGTTCAGACCGAATGATGATACCGCTTTCCCTTGGTTGCCGATTATTTTGGGATATCCTGTGATGGGAGTATGGTTCTGGTGTACGGATCAGTCGATGGTACAGCCTGTGTTGGCAGCCAAAAGTCTGAAAGAAGGACAGTTGGGAACGAACTTTACCGGATGGCTCAAAATACTGGATGTTCCTCTTTATATTCTTCCGGGTATCATCTGTCTGGCCTTGTTTCCGCAGTTGGAGAATCCCGATGAGGCGTATATGACGATGGTAACCCATTTGTTTCCTGTCGGGATGGTGGGACTGGTGTTGGCTGTGTTGACTGCCGCACTTGTCAGTACTATCGGATCGGCATTGAATGCTTTGAGTACTGTGTTTACAATGGATATTTATGTGAAGAAGATTCGCCCGCAGGCGAAGCAGAAGGAGATCATCCGGGTCGGACAAGTGGTGACGGTAGCCGGTGCTCTGATATCGGTAATCATAACGATTGCCATTGACAGCATTCACGGACTGAATTTATTCAATGTTTTCCAGTCTGTATTGGGATTCATTGCGCCTCCTATGGCGGCAGTTTTCCTTTTTGGCGTTTTCTGGAAGCATACGACTACGTTGGCTGCTAACGCTGCCCTGACAGTGGGGACGGTATTCAGTATAGGAGTAGGTGTATTGTACCTATGGGTATTTCCTGCGGATCAATATTCTGCATGGCCTCATTTTATGTTATTATCCTTCTACCTGTTCGTTATTATCGGGATAGGGATGGTAGTTGTCAGTCTATTGGATAAGACTCCTCAGACGGCAATATTGAATATGGAGAAGATCGAAGAAAAGCCTGCCCGCATTGTACTTATCTTATGGGGGTTGCTTATCGTAACTATGATAGGACTCTACATCTTCTTTAATGGCCATTAAAGAAGATATAAAGCTGACTAAAAAGTCGATAGTATCTTAAGTATCCTCCTTCGGGAAGGAGGAGTACCCGTAGGGGGAGGTGGTAGGTAATTATATAACATTTTTATTAGCATTGATTTATGTCTTCACCTACCACCTCAGTCTTCGACCACTCCTCCTTCCCGAAGGAGGAGAATGGTGGTACTACCGACTTTTAATTAGCCCCCGATCACAAATTTATCTGTGTTTTCTTTTGCGATAACAGTTTTCGTAAGTGCACAGTCCACAAGTGTATTCAAGCTTGCGGACATTAGTGCCCGTTCCGATGACGCCACTAACTGATTTGATGGGTACCATGAGGCTGGAATCTGTCAACCGGATGCCACAGGGAGCAGCTATGGGGAACAATGGGAACAGTTTTTGTTGTTCCGAAACGTGCCATCCACAGTATCCTGGACTGTATCGGTTGGTATGTTTCCAGTTCTTCTCCCGTATATATTCAACCAAAGCGACTTCCATGCAATCAGCCGTCTTTTCTGCAATAATACTCCCTAATGAGTCTGCTATGTATATTTTGACCATATCTCCTTCTTGTTGCAACGTATGCTGGAATACCTCAAACTCAGTTCCGGCAGTAGCTGCAAAAAAGACAAACGCTTCCGATCCTCTTAATTGACGGGCGATGGTTTTACCAACAGAGAAAACGGTACTTTTACTTTGTGTAGAAAAAGTGTTTTGCTCAGGGCTCCGTGTGGGAATGGTGTCTTGTATAAGATTGACAGTGGGTGGATGGATACTTTGAAGTACGCTAAGAGTCTCTTTTTCGATATCAAGTGTCCCTTCCATAAAGAAGAATGCGAACCGAGGGCGAAGCAGGGGAGTAATCCGTTTTAGCAACGTATTAGTCTCATCTATCACCATCTGATCCGGTATAGAATCTTTGTACCCCATCGCTTCATAAATTTCGGACGATGGGATTCGTAAGTCTTGATAAGTGAGTTCTTGCTCAATCATTATTAACTGACATTATCTGAATGACAGCCTAATTTCGAGTTTCATTGAACTCTTCCAATGCTGTATAAAAAGCATTTATATTAGCTAATGGCGTATATGGCGGTATATCGCAACCGCTCGACAGAACGAAGTTCGGATATGCGGAAGTGGCTTCCAATAACTGGAGAGTCACTTTTTTCATTTCCTCCGGACTCAACATCTTAAAAAGGCTGACCGGATCAAGATTACCCATCGCAAGAGCATCGGCAGGAACTTCTTTCAATGCTTCTTCCATGTTGATTTTATTTCCGAAATGATAGGCTGCCGCACCCGTATATACCATAGCCTGGGTACAATTTCCTGTATTCCCGCAATTATGAAGTACAACGGTGAAATGATCATCCTGAACCTTCTCAACTATTTCTTTTACGAATACAGAAGAGTATTGCAGGCAATCTTCATTGGATAATAATCCGGCAGCAGGTTCCGCCATTACCACTCCATTCACTCCGGTCGCTTTCAGAGCCATGCAGTACCGAATAATGAAATCGGTACATTTGCGCAGCAAAGTGTTGGCTGCCTCGGGGTTGATATAAATCAGCATCATGATCTCAGACATATCATACAAGCGTCCCGCTAATGAATAAGGACCGATACAACCAGCCAGCACCGGACGGTCTGTGATATTCTTTGCAGTCAGCATATTCGCTTTGAGATATTGTGCAATCCTTCCTTTATTCAGTGCCGGTATTTCCAAGGTCTCAATAGCAGCTTCGTCTGCAAGCAAACGACCGGATACGCTTGGAACTTCATTCTCCGGAAATACAATTTCGGCTCCGAATGCTTCCGCCTCTACCGTTAAATCCATAATAACCGTTGCGGCAGCAGAAGGATATTTGTCGCAGAGCGCTTTGATTGCTTCATAATGCACCTGTCCGTTCGTTACTGCATCATGAACCGTCTTTCCGATAAGCTCGATGCCCGGATGTGTCATGATAGGAATGGAAATGACCTTTTTATTCAGGATCGTCTGATTGATCCAGTCTTTCATATTCAGTTTACCCATAACTTCTGTTTTTTAACTTCGTCATATAGTAAGACGATGCAGGTACCCTTTTGTAATCAGTACTTATAAATAAAGCTGTTCTTCAAGAAAGAAGAACAGCTTTATTTATATTTGAATGCTTATCAGGCTTTATTTTACCGGAATCTTATCAATACGATTTTTATGGCGTCCCCCCTCAAACTGTGTTGAGAAGAACTCTGTCAATATCATGTCCGCCTCCTCAGTGCTGATGAAGCGTCCCGGCATCACGAGAATATTAGCGTCATTATGTTGACGGGCCAGATGTGCGATCTCTGCATTCCAGCAAAGAGCAGCACGTATTCCCTGATGCTTGTTCAGAGTCATGTTGATTCCGTTTCCGCTGCCGCAGATCGCAATACCGGGATAACATTCACCCGATTCTACTGCTAGGGCCAGCGGATGGGCATAGTCCGGATAATCTACGCTTGCGGCAGAGTTGGTTCCGAAATCTTTGTAAGCCCAGCCTTTTACTTCCAGCCAGCCGCGAACATATTCTTTTAGTTCAAAACCGGCGTGGTCGCATGCTAATCCAATTGTTTTCATTAAATCATTGCTTTTACCTGATTATATACGTTCTCGGCAGTAAATCCAAGTTTTTCATCCAATACTGTGTAAGGAGCAGAGAAACCGAAAGATTCCAATCCCCATACTTTGCCGTGGCAACCTACCAGACCTTGAAGAGTGACAGGCAAACCGGCAGTAAGACCGAATATCTTGGCATCAGCCGGAAGAACTGATTCCTGATATTCCTTAGACTGGCTGCGGAACAGACCTTCTGATGGTGCAGATACGATACGAACTTTTACGCCATCCTTGCGAAGCAACTCTGTACCGGCTACCAAAGTAGACACTTCGGAACCTGAAGCTACCAGGATTACATCCGGATTTTCGTCTGAACCGGCTACGATATAAGCACCCTTGGCTGCTTGTTCGTAATCAGTTCCGGCAGGCAGGTTGGCGATATTCTGGCGGGAGAAGATCAGACCTGTCGGAGTAGACATATTTTCCATGGCAAGTTTCCATGCGATAGTCGTTTCTTCCGCATCAGCCGGACGAAGTACCAACATAGAGTTGTGTCCCTTGTGGTTTTTCAGTTTCTCCATCAGGCGGATTTGAGCTTCCTGTTCTACCGGTTCATGAGTAGGACCGTCTTCACCTACGCGGAACGCATCGTGAGTCCAGATGAACTTCACAGGTTGTTCCATCAGAGCAGCCATACGTACGGCAGGTTTCATATAGTCGGAGAATACGAAGAATGTACCGCAAGCAGCGATCACACCACCGTGAAGTGACATACCGATACAGATACAAGCCATCGATAATTCAGATACACCGGCCTGGAAGAATGCGCCGCTGAAATCGCCCTTCTTGAAAGAATGAGTTTTCTTCAGGAAACCGTCAGTCTTGTCAGAGTTAGAAAGGTCGGCAGAAGCAACGATCATGTTTTCTACCTGCATTGCAAGAGCACTCAGAACAGTTGCAGAAGCGGCACGAGTGGCAGTACCTGCTTTCTGTTCGATGGCAGCCCAGTCTACTTTGGGAGCTTTGCCGGAGAAGAATGCTTCCAGTTTAGCTGCCAGTTCCGGATTGGCTTTGGTCCATTCGGCTTTCTTTGCATATCTTTCAGCTACGATTTTCTTTAATTCTGCTGCTCTCTTTGCATACAGTTCGGCTACTTCCGGGAAAATCACGAACGGATTGACAGGATCGCCACCCAAATTCTTGATTGTATTTACATAGGCGTCGCCACCGAGCGGAGCGCCGTGTGTAGCACAGTTGGCTTCGTAGCTGCTACCGTCTGCTTTGCGTGCGCCTTTACCCATAACGGTTTTACCGATAATCAGAGTCGGGCGCTCTTTTTCTGCCTGAGCTTCTTTGATAGCTGCACGGATTTCGTCAGGATCATTACCATTGATGCTGAGTACGTTCCATCCCCATGCTTCATATTTCATGGCAGTGTCTTCAACGGTTACATCTTTCGTTTCTGTAGAAAGCTGAATATCGTTGGAGTCGTAGAACATGATCAGGTTGTCCAGTCCCAATGCACCGGCAATGCGTCCGGCACCCTGAGAGATTTCTTCCTGAATACCACCATCGGAAATGTATGCGTAAATAGTCTGATTCATTACTTCATTGAAGCGTGCTTTCAGGAATTTAGCTGCGATAGCGGCACCTACAGCGAAAGTATGTCCCTGTCCCAGCGGACCGGAAGTATTTTCGATACCACGCATGATGTCTACTTCCGGATGTCCCGGAGTAGGGCTTCCCCATTGGCGAAATTCTTTTAGTTCGTCCAAAGTGAACTTACCTGTCAATGCCAATGTAGAATAGAGCATCGGAGACATATGACCCGGATCAAGGAAGAAACGGTCACGACCTTCCCAACGCGGATTTTCAGGATCGTATACTAGAAACTCAGAGAAGAGTACATTTACAAAGTCAGCACCACCCATGGCGCCACCCGGGTGACCGGAATTGGCTTTCTCAACCATTGAAGCAGCAAGAATACGGATGTTATCCGCTGCACGATTCATAAGTTTATTATCGTTCATATCTTTAATAATTAATAGATTTGCTAGTCTGTCAATGTGCCAATTACTTGGCATATTTCTCATAATGTTGGCAAAGATAGCTCTTTATGTGTAATTAACCATCCAAAAGAGCTATCTTTTTTGTAGGCTTTTTAACAGCCTTCTTGTTTACAATACAGTAAGTATTTACTATTAGATTACTGTAACTCTAAAGTAACAATTGACTTAGCCGGTAGTTTTACCTTCATAATTCCTTTATTGATTTTTACCTCTTTGAAGGAAGCCGGTTTTACAATATTAGGTTTTTCGAAAGAGTTGTAATCAGTCAGATTAGCAGAAGTCAGGATTTCTCCAATCGCCTTTTTGGCATTTACGTCCGGAAGATTGACTGTGATTTCCTGTGCGTTGTCTGCATCTACGTTGGAGAGAGAAATATGGATCACTCCGTTCTTGTTCTTAGAAGCTGTTGCGCTGACCATGGGAACTGTACGGTTATCGCGTACGTTCATTTTCTCGCAAGTCAGGTCGAGTGGAAGATAGGTTGCATCCTGATGCACTTTGTACATCTTAAATACATAATAAGTAGGAGTAAGTACCATATCTTTGTCTTTAGTCAGAATCATAGATTGCAGAACGTTGACTATCTGAGCAATGTTCGCCATTTTCAGACGGTCGGTATATTTGTGGAATACATCGAGACTTAAAGAAGCAACGAAGGCATCACGCAATGTGTTTTGCTGATACAGATGACCTCTGACCGTTCCTGGTTCTTCGTCCCACCAAGTGCCCCATTCGTCAAGCAAAAGGGCAATCTTCTTGTCTTTATCATATTTGTCCATGATGGCGCAATGTTTTTTGATGACATCTTCCACTTCAAGACATTTGCCCATCGTCCAGTAATAATCGTCTTTGTTGAATTGGGTTGCCGCGCCTTTGCTGCCGCTCCATCCTGTAACTGTATAGTAGTGTAAGGATAGACCTTGCATCCGGTGACCGACACGATTCATCAGTACATCCGTCCAGTTATAGTCGTAATCACTGGCACCACTGGCTATCTTAAACAGATGATTACCGTCATAGTTACGGCAATAAGTAGAATAACGGCGATACAGATCGGCATAATATTCAGGACGCATGCTGCCGCCGCATCCCCAGCTTTCATTTCCTACACCGAGATATTTTACTTTCCATGCCTTGTCTCGGCCGTTCTTGCGACGCAGATTTGCCATTGGAGAATCACCGTCGGAAGTCATGTACTCCACCCATTTGGCGAGTTCTTCTACCGTGCCGCTGCCTACGTTTCCACTTATATATGGTTCGCAGCCCAGCATTTCGCAAAGGTTCAGAAATTCGTGTGTTCCGAAACTGTTGTCTTCAATCGTTCCTCCCCAGTTGTTGTTCACCATCTTCGGGCGGTTTTCTTTGGGACCGATACCGTCCATCCAGTGATATTCGTCTGCAAAGCAGCCGCCCGGCCAGCGGAGAACAGGAACAGACAAGTCTTTTAATGCATTAAATACGTCCGTGCGGTATCCTTTGATATTAGGAATATCCGAATTTTCGCCTACCCAAAGACCACCGTAGATACATGAACCCAGGTGTTCGGCAAATTGACCGTAGATTTCCTTCGGGATGATTTCTTTGCCTTGGTCGGCATGTACAGTGATGGTAGCACTCTTTTGTGCTGAAAGAGATACCGAGGCTGCCAGAAAGGCCGTGCTGACTAATAGTTTTGCTTTCATAAATGGAATTTGTTTAAATGATTATATAGAAGTTTGATTTTTACGATGATCATTCTCTTGTTCTTACGGTTACTTCAGTAAGCGTACTTCATAAACGGCAGAGGTCCATTCTGTTCCGTCCGGCTTAAAAAGAATCTCGCAGCTTCCTGCTTTTAACTTACGGGGCAGGAGATAACAGAGTCTGATAAAACCGTCTTTGTCGGCTTTGCTCACAGTGGGATGAACGGTCAGTTTTTCGTTATTCAGCAGGATCACTGCTTTGTTACGGTCTTCTTGCCGTACGGTGATCATAAGCTGGCTTGCTTCTTCTTTTATTTTCAGGTTATAGCTGAACCAACCTTTAGCCCGGCGGAAATGACGGTCTTTGTGGGTTCCGGTTTCGGAAGCTTCATATTGAATGCTATGATCAGATTCCGGTTGCTGTTCACCGGGGAAGATCAGGTCAACTGTCCGGTTCGCCAGGTCGGTCGCTTTCTGTTCGGCTGTAGCCATTTCTTCCTGAATCGTTTTGAACTGTTCTTCACTGGCTTGGCGGAAATAAACGGCATAACGGGAATTATGCAGGCGGAAGAACGGAATAAGCTCCAGTGATTTATTCTTTTGTGCCGGATAAACGTTTCCATCATAACTAAAAGCTAGTTTGCTTCCGCTCAGTTTGTGAAGAGAATGGCGGATAGAATCGGGATTCCCGATCAGCATCGGGACCTCCTGCAAAGGTGTTTGCCGGCCGTGGGCAATGTGACCGCCGCGGCTGTCGTCTGCATAGATTCCGTCAAGGTTTTCTGTTCCTGTAGAAGTTGCAAGAACGATGGGACCGTATAAGAAAGCATAGTAATCTTTCTTGTCTGGAATCTGCTCCAGGCTGACCTTCATAGGCAGATGGAAGGTGATAACATCTCCTTTCTTCCATTTACGCCGGAGGGGAAGGTATGTACTGGTTCCCGCCTGTATGTCAGAAAGGTGCTTCTTGCCGTTGATGGTGATTTCATACCCTTTTGAGTTTCCTGCCCATTCCGGTATACGAATCATTAATGTCAGTTTCTTCTTAGCGGCTTTGTCTATTCGTAAGGTAACTTTTTCATCATCGGGGAAGAGAGTTTCCTGCGTTAAGGTAACGCCTTGTTCTTTCCAGTTCAGTTGTGAAGGAATAAAAAGATTGACGTAAAGCGTATCTTGTTGATGCGCATAAATAAATTCACCATACTTGGTGTGATTTTCCAAGCCTGAACCGACGCAGCACCACATCGATGTTTCCGGTTGCGAGTATACCCGATAATGTCCGGGACGCATCGGAGTAAAGTAGACGAATCCGCCTTTATCCGGTTCTTGTGATGACAGGATATGATTGTAGAGTGCACGTTCATAATAATCTACATAACGTGGGTCCGGTTTGTTGGAGTTGTCAACGTCTCCGGAGTTCTGATAAAGCATTTTGGTCAGCCGGAGCATGTTGTAAGTATTGCAAGTCTCCGGTCCCTGAACGTCATTCAGCATAGACGTAAAGTTGTCCGATGGATGAAAATGTTCGCGTACGCTGTTCCCGCCGATACACACGGAACGGTGATTGACTACGGTATTCCAGAAAAAACGGGCTGCATGATCCCATTCTGCTGCATGATTCCAGTCTTTGTCATTCTTTGAAACTTCGGCTACCCGTTTGTATCCGATTACTTTAGGAATTTGTGTGTTGGCATGCATTCCGTTTAACCTGTCTTCGTTTTTGATAAGCCGGTCGAGAATGACTTTATGAGAGAAACGGCGTGCCAGTTTCAGGTATTTCTTATCGCCTGTTATTTCCGCTACATCCGCAAACGTTTCATTTAAGCCGCCGTGTTCACTGCGGAGCATATCCTGCATTTGGTTGTCGCTAAGACCGGAAGTAATATCAATCATCCAGTCGGTAAGATCAATCAGCATCTGACGTGCCAGATCGCTGTGGGCATACAGGTAAGCGTCCCGCAGTCCGGCATACGTTTTGTGTATATTATAGAGGGGTACCCATTTGCCGTTTAAGCTGAAGCCTCCGGCACGAATGTCACCTGCTTTGATTTCTTTCCAAAGTTGGAGGCTACCGGGTGTTCCTCCGATAAATCCTGTGCCGACAGCTTGCTGTGCACGGTGTAGTTCGTTGAGCATATAGTTGAGACGGTGGTATATCGCCGTATCTCCGGTGGCGGCATACATCATGGAAAGTGCGGAAAGGTAATGTCCGCCGATGTGACCGTCCAGTCCTGTATTCTCCCAGTTGGTATAGCTTGGGGCTTTGGGTGTCAGTCCGGCTTCGCGAAGGAAAGGAGCTGATAATCTGTCCGGGTCGAGAGCTAAGATATAATGTAAATCAGTCTGTTGAGCTTGCAGAAAAGGACTGCTTAATAACTTCACATCTTGAAGGGAAAAGTAAGAGACCTGATGGTTCGTCTGGGCTTTTCCGATGGAGATGGATATAATAAGGGCAAGTATGAACGAGGTGGTTTTCATGATAATAGCTTCCCCCTGACCCCCTCCAAAAAGGAGAGGGAATGAGGATATTTATGTTAATACTAAATTCAGGGAAAGGGGGAGAAAGGTCTCCGTGAAGCCGCTTATTTGAATTTGACGGCTGCTTCTTCTATAGGCAAACCTGCCTTGTAGCTTTCGATGTATGTGTTGAAGCCGGCTACATCTTCGGGTGTGGGTGATACCTCGACACCAGCATCGCTGACAAATACACTTTCATCCAGGAAATCGGCAAGAGATTGACCCTTTTTATTGTTTACCAGGTAAGAACCCAGCAGGGCAATTCCCCATGCACCGCCTTCACCGGCTGTTTCCATAACAGATATGGGCGAGTTGATGGCTGCTGCAAGTACTCTTTGACCGACTCCTTTGGTTCTGAACAATCCTCCGTGACCTGTGATTCTGTCGACTTTGATCTTTTCTTCGTTGAACAAGATGTCGTTGCCAATCTTGAGAACTCCGACTGAGGCGTACAAATGAGCCCGCATAAAGTTTGCAAGGTTGAACTTGTCATTGGCCGAACGTACGAACAAAGGTCTTCCCTCGGCAAGTCCCGTAACAGGTTCGCCTGAAATGTAGTTGTAGGAGAGGAGACCACCGCAATCGGTATCACCGGTAAGGGCAATGTTATAAAGTTTGCCATAGAGTTCATCCATATCTACAGGTATACCCAGAAGTTCCTGGTATTCTTTGAACAGGTTGACCCATGCGTTAAGATCCGAAGTACAGTTGTTGCAATGTACCATGGCTACGAGGCTTCCGTCGGGAGTGGTGACCATGTCGATCATTTCGTATGGCTTCGACAATTCTTTTTCCAATACGATCATAGAGAAAGAAGAAGTACCTGCCGATACGTTGCCGGTGCGTTGCTTGACGGCGTTGGTTGCTACCATGCCGGTGCCTGCGTCTCCTTCCGGCGGGCAGACCGGTATTCCTGCCTTCAGATGACCGGATGCATCGAGCTTTTTACAGCCTTCCGGTGTGAGGACACCGGCATTTTCACCAGCCGACAATACTTTGGGCAGAATGTCTTCCAGTTTCCAACTGTATTCTTTCGAAGCAATCAGATTGTTGAATTTGGCCACCATTTCGGCGGAATAGTTGTTGGTAGTCGGATCTATGGGGAGCATACCCGATGCGTCACCAATGCCCAACACCTTTTCGCCTGTTATCTGCCAATGTACATAACCTGCAAGAGTTGTCAGGAACTTGATGTCTTTGACGTGCGCTTCGTTGTCCAGAATAGCCTGGTACAAATGAGAAATGCTCCATCTCAAAGGGATGTTATAGACAAATAATTCGGATAATTCTGCCGCAGCACGGCCTGTATTGGTATTTCTCCAAGTGCGGAAAGGCACGAGGATTTCTTCTTTTTCATTGAAAGGCATGTAACCATGCATCATGGCGCTGACACCGATGGCTGCCAGTGTTTCGATCTCTGTGTCGTATAATTTCTTCACGTTGGAGCGGAGGTCGGCGTAGCAATCTTGCAGTCCGGACCAGATGGCATCAATGCTGTAAGTCCAAAGTCCGTTGACCAGTTGATTTTCCCATGTGTGGCTGCCTTGAGCGATAGGTTTGTTTTCCTGGTCAATCAGAACAGCTTTTATTCGTGTAGAACCGAGTTCTATGCCAAGGATGGCTTTACCTGTCTCGATGGTTGATTTTGCATCTAATTTCATGTTGAAACCGATATTTTAAGGTATAACAATAAGTGTGGAGAACAAAGACTGAGTCTACTTTCAAAAGGCGGGGCGGTAGGTACACACGCGGTATGTTGATAATAAGGAATTTATTATTTACCTACCACCTCCCCCTACGGGTACTCCTCCTTTGGGAAGGAGGAGAATGGAGATGGTACCGACTTTTAAAAGTGGACTCAGTGATTGGTTTTTAGCAAAGCGCTTTATTCAGCATGTAATATACTTCATTCATGCGAAGTTCTTTCTTGAAGCAGCTGATAGTCGTATCTTTATTGATATGTACCATTTCGATGCCTGCGATTTCCGCATAATCTTCCCAGTATTCTGCTGTCAAGTCGTATGAGAAGCAAGAGTGGTGAGTTCCACCGGCCAAAATCCATGCGCCTGCGCCTACTTCGAGGTTAGGCATCGGAATCCAGAGTGCGGAAGCAACCGGCAATTTCGGAAGTGGTTTCGGTTCGATACATTCTACATCGTTTACGATCAGACGGAAACGGTTACCCATATCCACTACAGTTGCGGTGCAGCCTGTTCCTGTCTTTGAAGTGAACACAAGACGGGCAGTCTGGCTCTTACGGATACCTATGCCGAGGAAGTGTACTTCCAGACGAGGCTTGTTAGCTGCGATAAGCGGACAGATCTCCAACATATGTGACTGTAGGATAGAACTGTTGGCACCATCAAAGTTCAGTGTATAGTCTTCGAGGAATGAACAGCCTTTCGGAAGTCCTTGATTCATTACCCATACAGTACGATAAAGAGCAGCCGATTTCCAGTCACCTTCAGCACCGAATCCGTAGCCTTCTGCCATCAGGCGTTGAGAAGCCAGTCCCGGAATCTGATCGAAATAGCTACCGTCAGTCTGACCCAGATCGTCAAAGTTGGTAGTGAATCCTTTGGCGCCTTTCGCTTTGAGGATAGCACGGAGAGCCAGTTCGGCTTTGGCAGCATTCCATACTTTCTGATAAGCTTCGGTTGATTTGTCTTCCAGAGAAGCGTCGTGATCGTAATCATTGAAGTAAGTAGCTACCAAAGCATCTACATCAGCATTTTTGATATCTTTGTGATATTCCATCAGCTCGCTTGCCGGGCAATAATCTACATGATAGCCCATGCGTTGTTCTGCTTCTACCTTGTCACCATCGGTTACGGCTACATTATTCATCTGATCGCCGAAACGGATGATCAGCATATCCTGAGAGTCAGCCCAACCTGCGCAAACACGCATCCAGACAGCAATCTTATGCAATGTTTCTTCTTCTTTCCAGTAGCCTACCACTACTTTGCGACGGATGCGCATACGGGTACAGATATGTCCGAACTCGCGGTCGCCGTGAGCTGACTGGTTCAGATTCATAAAGTCCATATCCATTGTATCCCAAGGAATTTCCTTGTTGAACTGAGTATGCAGGTGCAGCAATGGTTTCTTTAATTGTTGCAGACCATGAATCCACATTTTAGCAGGAGAGAAAGTATGCATCCAAGTGATGACGCCTACACATTTGTCATCGTTGTTGGCTGCTTTGAATACAGCTTCCACCTCTTTAGAAGAGTTGGCCGTTCCTTTGTATACTACTTTAACAGGAAGTTTGCCCGATTCATTCAGACCGTTAACCATTTCGTTAGAGTGTGCGTCTACTGCGATTACTGCATCACCTCCGTACAAGAGCTGTGCTCCTGTTACGAACCATACTTCATACTGATCAAATACGTTATTCATAATTTATTGAATTGACAATTGACAATTGACAATTGACAATGAGAGAATGTCGAAAGTCAAATGGCAATTGCGGGTTATTATTAATTGTTTTTTGTTGTTTTAATTATAGATATTAATAATTTGTTTATTTCTGTGCTGTCATTATTGATGCTCTCATATTGTTCCCGAGTGATATACTCTGTTCTAATCAATAATTCCAGCCAATACTCTGTTTCGTTCGCTTCCTTAAGTGCTATATTCAGCTTATTAATAAAATCAGCCCGACTTTGTGCTTGCTCAGCCTCACGAATATTGGCACCAATACTGGTCCCGGATCGCAATATTTGCTTACTCATCACAAACTCCTTTTGTTCATTTACTAAAAACTTATATAAATTCACAATCCGAACAGCGAACTCCAAACTTTTATCTTTTACTACATTATCCTTCATGTCCTCTCGCATTAATTGTCAATTGTCAACTGTCAATTGTCAATTATTTTATTGTCCGTAGTAAGCGTTCGGACCATGCTTGCGGCTGAAGTGTTTCTCTACCAGCAACGGGTTCATTGTTAAATTGGGATTCACGGCATAAGCAATGCTTGCCATTTTGGCAACTTGTTCCATCACTACTGCATTGTGTACGGCATCGTGTGCGTCTTTTCCCCAAGAGAAAGGACCATGATTCTTGACCAATACTCCCGGTGTATGTACAGGGTTCAGGCTTTCGAAACGTTTTACGATCACGTTTCCAGTTTCCAGTTCATAGGCACCTTTTACTTCAGCTTCCGTCATATCCGCTGTGCAGGGGATTGCATCATGGAAATAGTCAGCGTGAGTTGTCCCGATATTGGGAATATCACAACCGGCCTGCGCCCATGCGGTAGCATAAGTAGAGTGGGTATGCACCACTCCGCCGATTTCGGGGAATGCTTTGTAGAGTACCACGTGAGTAGGAGTATCTGAGGATGGCTTCAGCCGTCCTTCGACGACTTTGCCATCCAGGTCCACTACTACCATATCTTCCGCTTTCATATCATCGTAACTGACTCCACTGGGTTTGATGACTACCAGTCCCGTTTCACGGTCGATGGCAGAAACATTTCCCCATGTAAAGATGACTAATCCATGCTTTACCAATTCGAGATTGGCATGAAATACTTTTTCTTTCAGTTCTTCCAGCATATTGATTATAATTTAAATTTCGGGTCCTTGCGGTAGGCTTTGCCGTTGAATTTATACAAGGCTGCACCCCGTTTGGAACCCAGTTTATCGATTTTATCCGTCTTTTCGATAAAGTCCATTTCTGCGACACGCTTGCGGAAATTCCGTTTGTCCATCGGTTCGCCGTAAATAGCTTCGTAGAGACTTTGCAGTTGGGACAGTGTGAACAGCTTCGGCAACAGATTGAATCCGATAGGCTCGACAGATGCTTTCTGTTTCATCATCTCCCGTGCTTTGTCCACCATCTCCGGATGGTCGAAAATCAGTGCGGGGAGTTCGTTGATGTTTACCCAGTAAGCATTGTGCTTCTGAACCAGTTCGCGGTCATACTCATTGATGTTGATCAGCGCATAGTAGGCAATCGAAACTACCCTTTCGCCCGGATCGCGGTCGATGGCGCCGAAGGCTCCCACCTGTTCCATGTATACGTTTTCCAAACCTGTAAGTTCAGCCAGTACACGTTTGGCAGCGTCGTCCACGCTTTCGTCTTTTTGCACGAATCCTCCCATCAGTGACCATTCACCCATTGCCGGTTCGAAGTTTCTCTTCAGCAGCAGCAGGCTTATTTCGCCTTCATTAAAACCGAAGATGATGCAGTCGATACCGAGATAGAAGGTAGGATTCGAACTATAATAGTTTTTCATCGTTTGAATGAATTTATTTAATTACCAGAAATACCAGTAGAAGGCACCTGTGATAGCAAGGATGATTACTGTATGAATGATATCCCAGTGATCCCAGCTTGCGCGGGTAGCCGCTTTTTGTTCTTTCGTTGCCGTACCGAATACCAGTCCCTGAATCTTTTCAGCTGTCGGAGCTTCCGTGGCAAGGCTGACTACGATGACTACGATGATACAGAACAGGAACATCCATCCGCAGAAGAAGAGCCAGTTCATATCGTAGAACAAATATTTAAAGGTAGAATCTGCCACTTCACCTGCGTTGCTGTAATATACTTTGGCACCCAGACGAGTCAGACCGATGATCATACCGGCGATCAATCCCCACATACCACCTTGTGCGGAAGTACGTTTCCAGCAGATACCCAGCAGGAAGGCAGCGGCAATACCCGGAGCCAATACAGACTGAACGTCCTGCAAATAAGTATAAAGTACATCACCTACGCTACGCATGATAGGAATCCAGAGAATACCGAGGATTACGATCACTACAGTTGCTATCTGACCAATACCCACCAGTTTCTTTTCCGGAGTCTCCGGACGGAAGCGTTTGTAGAAATCGATTGTAAACAACATGGCAGATGAGTTGAACAGTGAAGCCAGCGAACTCATCAAGGCAGCGAGGATACCGCATACTACCAGACCTTTCACACCGGCAGGAAGCAATTTAGCTACCAGAGTAGGGAAGGCAGCGTCAGCGTTGGCAGTACCATTGGCAAGCATTGGGAGGAAACCTTCGCCACCGGTACCGATATATTTCTGATGTAATGCGAAAGCAATCATACCCGGAATCAGGAACAGGAATACAGGCAACAGTTTCAGGTAAGCGCCGAAGATAGTACCGCGACGAGCCTCTTTTTCATTCTTTCCGGAAAGTACACGTTGTACGATGAACTGGTCAGTACACCAGTACCAGAAACCGATAATGGCAGAACCGATAAGTGCACCCAGCCAAGGGAAGTTCGCATCATCGTTGCTGCGGATCAGATTGATCATGGTGTCACCATAATCGTTTACCGTCACAGCACCGCACACTCTCATCATTTCGTCCCAGCCTCCCAGTTCTTTGAAACCGAGCACAAGGATAATCAACGAGCCTAACAGAAGAATCGGAGTCTGAAGTACAGAAGTATAAAGTACCGATTTCATACCACCGAAGATCGTATATAGTGCAGTGAGAACAACCAGTCCGATGGCGGCAATCCAGAAGAAGTCGATTCCCCAGAGTTCCTTGATGCCGAATACTTGCTGGAATACCAGTCCGCCGGCATATACTGTCACTGCTACCTTGGTCAATACATAACTTACCAGAGAAATGACCGATAAGATGGTACGTGACTGAGGATTGTAACGGCGTTCCAGAAATTCCGGCATCGTGTATACCATGCTTCGTGAATAGAAAGGTACGAATACCCATCCCAGAATCAGGATCATCCATCCCTGAATTTCCCAGTGAGCCATCGCCATACCGCTTGAAGCTCCTGCTCCCGCCAGTCCGATCAAGTGTTCCGAGCCGATGTTTGATGCGAAGATAGAGGCACCGATCGCAAGCCATGTTGCGTCACGTCCGCCTAAGAAATAATCTGCCGAGTCATTTTGTTTTTGTCTGACTACCCAAACAATAATACCTATCAGAGCCAAAAAGAAGACTCCAATTACTAGCCAATCTAATGCTTCCACAATAAATTTGATTTATAAGTTAATATTATTTCTCTGTCGAGAATTTAAAGATACATTCGCTGTTGTACGTTTGTCCCGGTTCCAGCACAACGGACGGCCAGTCGGCTTTGTTGGGGCTGTCGGGGTAGTGTTGTGTTTCGAGGCAGACAGAAGCACGTTGGTTGTAAACGATGCCTTTCTTTCCGCTTACGGTTCCGTCGAGGAAGTTACCTGTGTATACCTGAATACCCGGTTCGTTGGTATATACTTCCAATGTGATTCCGGTTTCGGGAGACGTCAGTCTGGCAGCTACCTGCGAGATGTCACCTTTGGTGTTGAGCACCCAGTTGTGATCATATCCGTTGCCGTTCTTGAGTTGGACGAAGTCGTAGTTGTTGATATCTTTGCCTACCGCTTTCGGAGTAGTGAAGTCCATCGGAGTATCTTTGACCGGAGCGATTTCGCCGGTTGTCATGAAGGTGCTGTCTACCGGAGTATAGTAATCTGCATTTACATACATGATGTTGTCTGTCGATGTTTTTGACGGATCACCAGCCAGATTGAAGTAAGAGTGGTTGGTCATGTTGATGATTGTCTTTTTGTCGGTAGTAGCGCTGTACTTGATGTCGATGGCGTTGTCATCTGTCAGTTGATAGGTTACTTTAGCAGTCACATTTCCGGGGAAATTCGCGTCACCGTCCGGAGAGATAAGAGTCAGTTCCAGTGTTGTCGGATCGATAAGGTTGGCTTCGTATACTTGGTATTGCCATCCTTTCGGGCCTCCGTGCAGGCAGTGGCCGAAGTTGTTTTGCGGCAGTTGGATGGTATCTCCGTCCAGTACAAAACGCCCTTGGTTGATGCGGTTGGCGTAACGGCCGATAGAAGCACCGAAATCACTGGGTACATTAATATAATCAGCAATGCTGTCAAAACCTAAAACTACATCCTGCATCTTGCCGTTCTTGTCGGGCACCATGATGGAC
Organism: Bacteroides sp. 1_1_14; assembly: GCF_000162515.1. Classification (NCBI taxonomy): domain Bacteria; kingdom Pseudomonadati; phylum Bacteroidota; class Bacteroidia; order Bacteroidales; family Bacteroidaceae; genus Bacteroides; species Bacteroides sp. 1_1_14. The sequence continues at coordinate 699,285 of NZ_GG774703.1, forward strand.
ACGATGCGTCCGCCGAAGTTAGTGATGCATACTTCCATACCCGCCTTATTCTTTAAGGTATAAAGAGCTGTTTGGGCATTGTTCACTTCTGTTTGAAATTTTGCCGGGTCAAGACCGGATAAAGTCAGCTCGGAAGCCGGCTTGTTATTGCACGCGGCAAGCATCAGCGCGGCAATTCCTGCAAGTAGAAAATGTTTTTTCATGGTTTTATTTTTAATGTAAATGAGATGCTTATCTTATTTTGGGTGTAAAAGTAACACTTTTGTTTGGTGTATCAAATACACTCTTATATGTTGTGCAACATAAAAGGATAAGAACTTTACTGTTACGTATAAAACTATCGCATGTTCCTGTCTTTGGAGCGGGATCGTTATATTGCATTTTCTCTTTCTATATAGAGCTGGATAGTTTCTGGGGCTTGGAACCAGAGTTTCACCAGCTTGAAACTAAAGTTTCTTCAGTTTGAAACTAAAGTTTCCTCTGCTTGAAACTAGAGTTTCATCCGCTTGGAACCGTTGGTTCCGGCATATGGAAACGAATGGACCTACGCATGACCTGTCGGCAAAGTCCGGTAGATATAGCAGCACTGTGACAGCAAAAATTGCCATCACAGTGCTGTCACTAGTTGCTGTCACTGCTTTATTTCTTCATTATAAGCGAGTTATGCTCTGCTTTGTGACGGTGACAGCAAAACACATATTTATTTTTCTATAGAGGGTTATTGGAGTTTCTTCCCCCAATATGTCTTTTGATTACCCTGGGCCGCATACACAATCGTATGTGTCCGCGGACTGGCTTCCCAGTCGACTTCACGTTGCAGATAGAGTACTACTCCGGCGCTTGTCGTGATGGTTTGAGTCGCTGCATCAAATGTCCATGTAGCATTTTTCCAGCTGCCGGAAGTTATCTTATGCGTACCGAGATCATAAGTCATCGTTTCGGACGTTCGTTGGGTGCCCGTACTGGTGGTCAATGCCAGATGTTCCCAGTCTCCGGCTATTTCATTTTCCGTGATAGGCGCTTGCGGAACGGCTCCGTAACGTTCGGGCATAACGAGAGGCCAGCCGTTGGCATCCCAGCGGATGCTGCGTACATGTCCCATCATGATGGCGTTGGAGTATTCATTGCCGCCTACGTTCACGGGGAAACGTCCTTGTGAAGTATAGAACCAGTTGCCGGCTCCGTCATCGAAGATGCCGCAATGGGAAATTCCTACCCAGCCGTAGCTGTTGTCGAACCGGTAAGGAGCAGTCAGTATCGGATATAGTTGCGCGCTTCCCATAGCGGAATTTCCGTGTATGTCTACATAAGGGCCGTCGATGTTTCTGGAACGGCAGACACGTGTATTATATTCTACCGACAGTGAACCGTAAGCCAGGAACAGATAGTAATAACCGTCACGATAGATCACTTCGGGACCTTCGGATGCCTGCCAGCGGCTGGTGCCACGTGTGGCGATTATCTTTCCATAACCCGAATTGTCTTCTCCTGTGATGTCCCAGGGATTTCCCAAAGCATTCAGCGGCTTGCCGTCTTCCGGATTTACCTGTAGGGCAGCGATACCGCTGTGCCATGAACCATAGATCAGCCAGTGTTCGCCATTTTCCGTTATTATATAAGTAGGGTCGATCGCATTGATTTTAAAATACCCTTCCCAGTCATTGATGCTGCTGCGCCCATAATCCGTCTTTCCCTTATCGCTGGCAGAGCAGACAACGAATCCTTTGTCTTCCCATATATTACTTGCCGGATCGGAAGTTTCCATCAGTCCGATAAACGCGCGTTCGGTCCATGAACCGTCAAAGTTGCCGTTGTTCTCAATTTCCGGTTTTCCGGTTTGGATGTAGTTCGTGATTACGATGGAATAATACATACGGTATTTTCCGTTCGATACTTTTCGTGCAACAGGTGCCCAGTATCCGTAAGACGGATTGTCAATCGGTTCCAGTCCCATCTCCTGACGGTAGGCATTCAGCTTTTCTTTGATCCATGTCGGGGGCGTTTCACTCATGGTTGCTCCCAGATACTCCCAGTTTACGAGGTCTTTGGAGCGCCGTGCGTGGAAGTGTCCGTTTCCGCTGTGCGCGTTGCCGTAAGAAGCGTCTGTCTGATACATATAGTAATATCCGTCATCGGCTTTCATTACCGTAGGGTCGTGTACGTTGGCAAGGTTCCAGTCATAACGGTTGCTCCAGGCTGAGAAACTGGTGTAGTCGTCTACATACGTGGGTGGTTCGTACGCTGCCAGTTCATCGCTCAGTGTCTCGGCTGGAGTCGTGAAAGAAGTTTCCTCCGAGTATCTGGGCTCTTCGTTGTAAAGGGTGACAAAGGCTCTTACGTAATACGTCGTTTGTGGAGTCAGGCCGGTCAGGGTCGTACTGATTTCCGATCCTCTGACTTCGGAGGTCGTGTCATAAATGTCCGGATGGGATGCCGTGGCGTAGCAGAATCCCCGTTTGACGATATTCACTCCTTCCGTTCCGCTGATATTGGCGGATAAGGTTGCTTTGTTATACCCCACATTCGTATATGCCGGCGTTGTGATGCTTAAAGCTCCTGATGCGGAGTTTTCATCGTCGTCGCTGCACGCTGCCAGGGCGAGCGTGCAACAGAGTAGAAGATAGATGGTCTTTAAGTATTTCATATCTCAGTCTTTCTTTTTTAGATTGTTTTGATGTTTATTCGTTAGAAGCGCTTCCGGTGTCCCATCCCGGATTCTGTCCGAGATTGGGTGCCCGTTTCACTTCGTTGGCAGGTATCGGGAAGTAGTAACTCTTGGGATTGACAAACGTGCGTGAATTGACCGTTTCTGCCAGTCCGAAGGTATAGGAGGGAGTATCTGCGCTGCCGGTGACTTTCACTCCATAAAGATTCAGCAACTGGTTGTAACGGGGCTTTCCGGTTTCTCCCGTAGAGGTTACATTGTCATATAGTTTCCAGCGGCGTACATCGAAGAAACGATGATCTTCGAAAGCCAGTTCGATGCGTCTTTCGTTGCGGATACGTTCGCGGAGTTCACTTTGCGACATATCTGCGTAGGCCGGCATACCGGCACGGGCGCGTACCTCATTGATGTAACTGTATGCCTTGGCAGGACCTTCCGCTTCATTATAGGCTTCGGCGGCATTCAGCAGAATTTCGCCATAACGGAAATCATCCATGCGTGAGGATAGGTGGCCGGTTCTTTGCAGGATATGTTATTCACGTACTTTTTCAGATAGTATCCGGTGTAGGTACCTCCCATGGCTGAGGTGTAATCCACTCCTTTGTCCGCATCCGAGTTGTAGCGTACGTCGATGGCACGTCTTTCTTCTTTGTCGGCACGTCCCCACATCATGCCTTGATAGAAGATGGTTTGTGCCAGACGCGGGTCACGGTCTTTATACGGATTGGCGGCATCGTAGGTACTGCCGTTCTCATCGATCCGTTTGCCGTTGCTCATTTCGTAAGCGTCCACCAGATTCTGTGTCGGGTTGGTACGTCCGTTTCCGGAGAAAGAACCGGTAAAGCCTACCGGCAGGAATACTTTTTCTACCTGATTGGTATTCCATACGGAGCGTGCAAGGATAATTTCATTGTTGTATACCGGATTGGTCGTGAAACATTCGTAATAGTCATTCTCCGGATTCCCCGTATTGTACAGTCGGTAAGGGGAACCTTGCTTGTTATTCTGAGTGATGAAGTCGGCTGCTGCCTGCGCCGCATTCGCCCAGTATGCGGTGTTGCCGTCCGGATTGTTCAGCTTGGAAGCACGGTAGAGCAGGGCTCTTGCCTTTAAAGCATAAGCGGCGGCTCCATTGACACGTCCCCAGTTGGATGCTTCATCGCTGTAGCGGAAAGGGAGCTGGTTTTTAATCTGGTCGCATTGGTCGGCTACCCATTCAAGTGCTTCGGCAGCGGGAGTACGAAACATGTTCATTGCCGAAGGATCGGACAAGTCGAAGATGATCGGTTCGCCGGATTCATCTTCCGCAATGACAGGGGCAGCGCCGAACCAGCAGATTAAGTCGAAATGGAAGATAGCGCGAAGCAGTCTGGCTTCTGCGCAGTAACGGTCGTAAAGGCGGTTGTCGTCGCCGTCTTTCTCCGTATTTCCTACTACGGATGCCTTGGCGTTCTTCAGAAACATATTACATTTCCGAATCCCGTATAAGTCGGTGTTCCAGAAGCCCAGCAGGGGATGGTCGCCGGCGGTGTATCCGTCGCTGCCGATCTTTGTATAATAATGAAGTCCCCAGCAGGTCACTGCATTATCCGTCATACAGTCACGTGAAGCACCTGTGAACTGGTCGTCCGACAGTGGCGCCAGTCCGTCCGGCAGATTCGTGTAGATGTTGGCGAGGAACTCGCGTGTCAGGTTCTGGTTATTGAACACTTTCTTTTCAGACAAGGAGGCATCGTACTCTTTGTCGAGGTAGTCGCTGCACGAACTGCCTGCGAGTGCGAGGACCAGAGTAACTATATAAGTTGATATTCTTTTCATAATTCTTTGCTGTTTTATTGAATGATTAGAATCCGATATTCACACCGAACGTAAATGAACGTGTCTTGGGATATGCCCAGATATAGTTGGTCGGGTTTTCCGGATCAAAGCCTTTAGGCAGATGGCTCCAGTTGCACAGGTTGTAGCCGCTGAAGTAAAGACGGCATTTCGTCATATTGACTTTAGAAATCAGTCGTGCAGGAAGCGAGTAGCCGACTTCCACATTCCGCAATGACAGGAAGTCTCCATTGACTACCCAGATGGTGGACTCATTGTAAGGATAGTTCCGGTCGAGGTCACTGAAGGAAGTAGACAAACGCGGATATTTGGCGTTGATATTGCGCGGGTCTGTCGGATCATCGGTATAATATCCCCATGTGTTGGTGATTTCATGAGTGGAAGTACCTCCCCAGCCGAAACCATAGTCCATATTCTCGCGACAGGGAACGGTGCGGTTCAGATAAGCCGTCAGCACGGCACGTGCATCGAAACCCTTCCAGTTAAAACCTAAACGGATGGTCGGGATTAATTCCGGAATATTCGTGTATCCGGTCGGTACTTTGTCGTAGCTGTCTATTTTACGGTCGCCGTTCGTATCCTGGAATACGGCATTGCCGAGCTTGTATTTACCGGCAGCGTTCCACGGATATTTCTGAGGATTGGCAACGGCATCTTCATACGACTCCGGAATCAGGTCGGGATTACTGGCCCATTGTTTCCAGATCAGGAGCTGGCTTTGGTCGATCCGGTTGCCGGTTCTTGCCTGATAAGCGTAATCGGGAGTCAGTTCATCCATTTCGGTGATCTTGTTGGTGTTGAAGGTCAGCATACCGTCGATATAGTATTCGAAATCACCGATCCGGTTGCTATGTCCTAAAGTGATCTCAAAACCTTTCGTTTCGGCCTTGCCGTAAGAGTCTTGCGGAGCGTTTACACCGAATAAGCTGGGCACGGTGGAACGGGATACCAGAATATTGGAACGCCATTCCTTGAAGAAGTCCACAGAACCGTAGATTTTCTTGTTCCACAAGTCGAAGTCAACGCCGAAGTTTGCCATATCTGAGATTTCCCATTTGATATTCTTGTTGCCGGCTGTCGATTCATATACACCTTCCGTGTAAGATTGGGAAGTACCGAAATTATATCCGCTTCCTTCGGTGAATGTACCTTGGTATGGGTAGCGGCTGACGCCTGTCACAGCTTGTCCCGCCCGTCCGTAAGAAGCACGGAGTTTCAGGAGATTCACGAACGAGTTCTTCAGCCATGATTCTTCGGAAAGTACCCATCCCACGGAACCGCCGGGGAATGTTCCGAAGCGTTCGCCGTCGGCATAATTATCACTGCCCATGCGGGAGATATTACCGGAAAGGATATATCGGTTGTTATATACATAGGTAGCTTGTGCATTGTAAGAGAGGTAGCGGTTGGATGATTCCTGTCCGCGTACTACATTCTGATAAGTACGGATAAAAGCCTGAGCATTGACGGCATGTTTGCCGAATGTATGTTCGTATGCCAGTCCGCCGTTCATATTGAGATTATAGTAATAGTCACGTGGAGAAGTGGTGGCATTGGGCAATGCTTTGTACGTTCTCATGCGTTGGTATGTATATTCCGACGGGTCGTTGACATCAGCCATATAGTTATAGTAGTAGACATTGACATCGGCTTGCTGCACCTTCTGGAATGTTTCGTAAGAGTCGAAACTGAACGTCATCTTGGCTTTCAGTCCGGGAACGAGGGCATCCATGTTTCCGGTAGCCGTTACGGTTGTATAGAGGTTACGGCGGCGGTTCTGCTCCACACCACGTCCGGCGATTTGTGCGGCACCGTTTTTACTGTCGCTGCTGGTTGGCATAAAGAATTCACCGTTCGGGCAGAATACGGGATACACCGGAAGATTTTCGCCGGCTCCCCAGGTAAAGAGGTTCCATACGTCAATGCCCGGTTGGGAGATATTGCCGATACGTCCGCCCAAGTCCATCGATACATTCAGGAACTTGTTTACATCGATGTCGATGTTCGAACGCAGGTTGTAGCGGTTCAATACTTCCTGTGTGCTGTAGCCTTCGTTCCATTCCGTCCATTTGGTGTCGAACAAACCTTCCTGGCGGAGATAAGAGAAGGAGACATAGTAGCGTGCACGTGCATTACCGCCGCTGACAGACAGGTTGGTACGGTATTGCGGAGCTGCATCCCGTAGCATGGTGTCGTGCCAGTTCGTATTGAAGTATTTGTATTTGGCCATTCCTTCCAACTGCTCACCGTTGCAGACACGACGGTAGTATTCCAAGTCTTCATCGGAATATTCGGGACTTAATCCGTCCAGGTATCGTGCCTGATTACGGCTCAGCGCATAGTTATAAGAGTTCTGGCTTTCGGGAATTCCGGCAATAGTCTGGAAGCCGACTTCTTGTGTGAAGTTGATTTTAGTCTTACCGGTTTCTCCGCGTTTGGTCGTTACGAGTATTGCGCCGTTGGCTCCACGCATTCCATAGATAGCGGTGGCGGCGGCATCCTTCAATATCGTAATCGATTCAATAGGGTAGGCATCGAGGAATGAGAGGTCACGTTCCACATTGTCAACGATGATCAGCGGACTGCGTGCGCTGGCATTCATGGTACGGATGCCACGGATATACATAGCCGTTTCACTCCATCCCGGTTCGGATTGCGCCTCATACGTCTCTACACCGGTGACAGTGGAGGTAAACGCATTCTGCAAAACGGTTACCGGATGTTTTTCCAGTTCTTCTCCGGTGACGATGGAGGTGGACTCTGTCACAAACTTCTTGGGTTTGCGGTTGAAAGGAAGCGGAGTCGTATGAGCATATTCATCCAGGTCGGCATCCATGACAATCTTGAAATTCTCTTCGAAGTCGGCAATGGCCGTTGTCGGCAGATAACCTACGCTGCTTACATAAAGCTCGTCGGCAGGTTTTACATTCTTCAAAGTGAAGAAACCGTCCTTGTCCGAGAGTGCGATGCGGCTTGCTTCCGCTACGTTGACCACCGCACCTGCGATAGGTTCACCCTCTGCATTTACGATTCGTCCTTTCAGTACTTTAGCATCTTGCGCCCATCCGTTGCCCAGCATGAAAACTGTGGCTACGGTGAGCAGGATTCTTTTGAATCCTGTCTGTATGTTATTTAATTTCATCGGTTGCATATTCATTCAGTTAATTGTTCCAACCCGGGTTGTTTTCGATATTCGTTTTCCATACTTCTCCTTCCGGTATCGGGTAGAGATACATTTTCTCCGTAAATACCCGGTTCTGGGCAACTTTACGTGTATAGACAAACTTTCCATTTTCCTTGGTAACCTCCATTCCGTAGATAGGACGTGCCAATGCTTTTTCCGCTACATTCCAGCGACGTACGTCCCATGCGCGATGATCTTCAAAAGCGAGTTCGACGGTACGTTCCTTGCGGATGAAGTTACGGCGGTCGGCTATGGTCTGAAGATCGCTGCGGTCTGTGAGCTTGGCAGTCATCCCTACACGGTCACGGAGAGGCTGGATGGCATTCAGTACGTCCGCACGTGACCCGCCGGCTTCATTCAAGGCTTCTGCATAGTTCAATAAGATTTCCGCATAGCGGATGATAATCCAGTTACGGTAGTTGCTGCCGGTATGGTTATTGTTCAGGATCACTTCCGGAATATACTTGCGGGTATAGTATCCGGTCGGCGTTGCATTTGCATTTCCTTGCGGGTTATCCCGTTGTCCTTTAAGTACATTAATTATGCCATTACCCCAGTTCACACCGTTGTAGAGCACGGTTGCCGCCAGACGCGGATCACGATTGCTGTAAGGATCATTGCTCTTGTATCCGCTGGCATTGTTGATGGCCGGAGTGGCTGTTCCATTATAAACAGGGGCGCCGGTTTCATCATAACTGCTGAAAGGAGACTGTCCGTTCGCCATATCGTACATATCCACTAAATTCTGTGACGGGCACAAACCTCCGTTGCCGCCTTCGCCTACCGGCGTATCGTTATAGATCGCTCCCCATCCTACAGCTACATCATTACGCCAGAAGATCGTTTCATTATTTTTCTCGTCATGTGCGTTCTTCAGGATGGCGTTGGTATAGCATGTCTTCGGATCGGTATCAGTCGTGTAGAGTCCGTAGAGTGTTCCGTAATCCGTCATGAAGCTTTGCGCTGCATCGGCGGCTTGCTGCCAGCTGATACCCGATTCACTTCTGAAACGGTCGCTTGCCATGTAGAGCATGACACGTGAATACAGTGCACGTGCCATTGGCTGGCTGATACGTCCGGGGTTGCCCGATTCGGCAGAAGTAGCTTTATCCATCAATCCTTCTTCGCAATCTTTCAGTTCTTTCAGAATGAAGTCAACTACATATTCTTTCAAGGAAGGGCGGGTGGTATAGTTGCTGAGCAAGTCTCCGTCCGGATCGAGTACATCTGTAACCAGAGGGACGGGACCGTAGCGGAGAAACATTTCCCAGTAGAAATAAGCACGGAGGAAATGAGCTTCCGCCTTGTATTGTTTCACATAGGTAGCGTGTGCTTCTTCCGAGTCATCCGTAGCTTTGGGCACGTCGTCGATGTTCTTTAACAGCATATTGCATTTGCGGATACCCCGGTAATAGTGTTCCCATGTGCCGGTGAGTTCAGTGGCGGCACCGCTGGCATAATAGTTGCCGATGTTGAAACTTGTACGCGTGCCGCCGCTGGCGTAGCTGGTTTCGGCTAAGTCGGTAGCTGCATCCATCCATGAGTTGTTGATGCGGCAGGCACCGTGGCGCAGGAAGTTGTAAGTATCGAAATGGAACTCGCGGGTGGTAGTCCATTGGCTGAATACTTCTTCCTCTGTCAGTTCGTTGCTGGGTTGTTTGTCCAGAAAACCACCGAATATATCTTCACAGGAAGTCAGGGCGATTCCGGCGGTTGCCAACCAAAAGGCGGTATATATGATTGTCTTTTTCATGTCTTATATCTGTTAGAATTTAATGTTTACACCAAAGTTCACAGTCTTCATAATCGGGTAACGGTTGGAACCTTCACTTTCCGGATCGCAAAGACCATCCAGCTTATCCCATGTGATGAGATTGTTTGCATTCACGTAGACGCGGCATTCGTTCATGGCTACTTTTCTGATCCATTTAGCCGGAAGCGAGTAGCTTAGTTCGATATTCTTCAGACGGAGGAAGTTACCGTTTTTCAGGAAGAACGAGTTCTTACGCTGATTATGGTCGCCGTAGCTGTCATAATGGAGCAGCGGATAGCTGGCATTGGCAAGGTTGTATGCTTCCGACTGGTTGGGATTCCAGCGATTCAGATGATGTTCTTTTACCTTACCGCCATTCACGAAAGCGTACATTGCTTCCGCATCATAATATCTGGAAACATGATCTACTCCCTGAAACATGATGCTGAATCCGATGCCTTTGTATTCGCATCCCAGAGACAAGGCGTAAGTGTTTTCGGGAACATCGCTATAGCCGATAAATGTTTCATCACGGCTATCGATAAATCCGTCTCCGTTCATATCACGGTATTTCAGGTCGCCTACCTGTACATTGCTGAAAGTAGAAACCGGAAAATCGGGATTGTTCAAGTCGGCTTGGGTTACAAAACCATCGCACACCAGACCGAAGTATTGGTTGATCGGATGACCTTCCTGTTTGCGATAAGCTGTCTTTGTGGCGGGTTCGTCCATGTTCCGGATTTCATTGCGGGCGTGTGAGAAAGTCAGACTTGCATTATAGGTAAAGTCCTTTCCGATATGGTTCGCATGTTTCAGTTCGATTTCGAAACCCTTGTTGTTGGTCTCTCCCAGATTGCCGGCAGCCATATTGACGCCAACCCATTGCGGACGGGTGAGATAAGGAGTCAGGATATCGTTTCTCTTTTCGTAGAATACGTCGATATTACCGTTCAGCAGTCCGTTCCATAAACCAAATTCCAGTCCCAGGTTGTATTTGTGAGCACGTTCCCAAGTCACTGCATAGTTAGGGTACTGGCTTTCATAGATACCGGTATATCCGGTTGTTCCGAAGTGATAGTCGTTGGTTATCTGTGTCCACACTGCCTGATACAGGAAACGTTGTTTTACGCCATTCACTTTGTATACATCGTTACCTACTTCACCATAGGATGCACGGATTTTCAGATTGTTCAGCCAGTCTTCCGTTCCTTTCATGAAAGCTTCGTTGCTGATTCTCCATCCTACGGAGAAAGAAGGGAAGAAACCGAAGCGTCTGCCTCGCATGAAGTTTTCCGAACCGTTATAGCCGAAGTTGACTTCTGCCAGGTAACGGTCATCGTAGCCGTATGTGGCACGTCCTACCAGTCCTTGGTAACGTTCGGCAAGGTCTGCCTGATAACGGTAGTCATTTTGGTTGTACAGTGCCATAGCGGTAATGTCATGTTTGCCGAATTTTCGTGCCCAGTTCAGCTGGAATTCCATGTAAAGTTTATAAGTGGTAGTCTGGTTATTGCCCAGATAAGCAAGTTCCGTATCCGTATTGAACTGGGTATAAGCGTCTATTGAATTATAATTAGTACGGTCATTCAGCTCATAAGTGGCAAAGTCGGCATTGAAAGCACGCATATAGTAAGCGTCGTAGTCGAAAGATACCATACCTTTTGCTGCCAGCCCTTTGGTGAGCCAGTCCATCTTATAATCCACAATGAAATTTGTTTCATTGATCGTATTGGTGGAGCGGTAGAAACCGGCTTTGGCAAAACGTGCCACGATATTATTCTGGTATTGTGAGCTGCCGCTGTACAATGTCTTCTGGTCTTCACCTTCACCTACGGTATAGGATACCGGAAACAACCATCCCGGTGTATGATTCATTTCATAAAATGCCTGACTGTAAGTTCCGTCTCTCGATTCATTCGAGTTCGGTCCTCTGCGTTCTTCGAAACGTGTCCCGAAGTTGACGGAAAGAGTCAGGTCTTTGGTCATCAGGAAGTCGAGATTGGCACGGAAAGCGAAACGCTTGAAGCTGGAGTTTGACTTGTTTCCGTATTCGTCCTGACTGAATTCCTTGAACAATCCCTGTTGGTTATAATATTCGGCAGAAGTAAAGTAACGCATACGTTTGGTACCGCCCTGTATATTGACATTGTAGCGTTGTGCCGGTGCACTGTTTCGCAAAACGGTGTCATACCAGTCTACATTCGGGTAGAGGAGGGCATCGATTCCGCTGAGTTGTCCTGCTGAGGCTCTTTTATACATTTCGATGTCGGATGCCGAATATTGAGAAGGCAGTCCGTCGTTAGCCAGCGCTTCTTCCAGCAATACAACCGAATTGTAAGAATCCAGATAAGTATCCTGGCGGGTAGGGGACTGTATTTGCCAGTTGGCGGTCAGGCTGACGGTCGGTTTCTGTTCCTTACCGCGCTTTGTTGTAATCAGCATAACACCGTTTGCACCACGTACACCATATACGGCAGTAGCGGAAGCATCTTTCAACGTAGAGATCGATTCGATATCATCCGGAGCAATCTGTGAGAACTCACGTTCTACGCCGTCTACCAGAATCAATGGTTGGTTGTCTCCTGCGAAAGAAGCACGGCCACGGATATAAATCTTCATATCGTCAGCCCCCGGCGCACCGGAAGTCTGAGAAGTGATTACACCCGAAATCTTACCGGCAATCGCTTGTGAAATATTGGCTGCCGGAGATTTCAACAGTTCTTTGGAAGAAACCTGCGAGATGGCACCTACCACACTTTCTTTCTTCTGCGCACCGTATCCGACCACTACGACTTCATCCAGCACTTCCGTGTCTTCCTCCATAGTGATATTCAGTTTCGTCTTGTTGGCTACAGGAATTTCCTGTGTCTTATAGCCGATATAACTGATTTGTAACACGGCTTTCGGTCCGACCGTCAGTTTGAAGTTACCGTCAAAGTCGGTAATGGTTCCGTTTGTAGTTCCTTTTTCAAGTATGCTTGCACCAATGGCGGCTTCACCTTTGGTATCAACTACCCGTCCGGTGATCTGCTTGTTCTGCGCATACACCCATTGGCTGAATGTGGCGAGGCAGAGTATCAGTATAAAATTCTTCATGTATACTAAACTTTAAGGTTTAATTCTTTTTCTTTTTCATAATAGCCTGTATCTCATCGATTGTCAGTGCTTTGTTGTAGATAGCGATGTCGTCGAACATAAATCCGGGATCAGGGTCAGCCCATGTCCATGCCTGGTTTCCGCCCAATGAGATGTATTTCAAGTCTGCACCGTTGGTGAATATTCCGGAGATGGTATTGCCGTCACCGCTGCCCGACACTGTCCATGAGTTGGCGACTTCTCCGTCAATGTAGATTTTACAGGTGGTAGACGTGAGAACGGCTGTGTAAAGATGCCATTCATGATCCTTCAGCCAGTCTTCCTCACAAACGATTCCATCTGCTGCATATTCCGAGCAATAAACGGTGTTGACACCTTTCTCATTTTGTGCGGCGGTGAAGTCTGTCCATCCGTTACAGTTTATTTGGGCGAGTCCGCGGGATTGCAGGACAAACAATGGCCATATATTCTCTGATCCTGCCGACGGCTCGTTTCCGTATGCCGTGAATAGGGGAGAATAGCGATAATCGTCCGATGCTCCTGCATTCTTGGCATTCACCCATACACTGATACTCACTTCCTGAGATTCTACGGAGTGGGAAAGAGCATCTTGAGGCAACATCAGATAATTAGTGCCTTTAGAACCGGCTACATTCTGGAATATTTGTCCGAACCCTTTGTCTTCCACTGAAACTATTTTGCCCGAACCTACGATTTTTGCATCTCCGGCTCCTTCTTCAAAGGTATTGATGTAGACAGGAGTAGGCAGAGCCAATGTCTTGTCTTCCATAATCTGTTTGATCTGTTCCGGAGACAATTCTTTGTTATAGACTGCGAAGTCGTCAAACATGAATCCCGGATCGGGATCGCCCCAGTCGAACGCCTGATTTCCGCCTAAAGTGATGTATTTGTAGTTGGCACCATAAATGAATGCACCTTCAATTGTATTATTATCTCCGGTACCTGCCACCTGCCATTCGTTCTTCAGTTCGCCATCCATATATACTTTGGCGGAAGTAGCGGTGAGAGTTACTGTATAGTAATGCCACCCGTGATCGGCTAACCAGTCAGTGGCGTCATGATATAGAGCATTGGTACCATTTACATTCTGTGCATCATCAAAGTTGCACCATCCGGCATTATTCAGTTGTAATGTTCCTCTTACATACAATGCAAACATAGGCCAGTTGTCTGTATTGGCAGTACCTGCTATGCCCGGTGCCTGCCCGTGAGCACTGAATAATGGTGACCACATATAAGTGGATGAGATTCCGGCATCCTTCGCATTCACCCACATACCGATAGACATTTCCTTCGTTTCGGCAGAATGTGACATTACATCTTCCGGAAGCAACAAGTAATTCTGACGCATTCCTCCGGGGATATTCTTGAATACGGTTCCGAAGGCGCTATTATCATCTGTAACAAAGCTGCCACCGCCAATGATCTGTAGTCCGGTAGTCGTTTCGAAAGTAGCTTTATAAACAGGATCGGGCACATGTATTCCGCCACCGATATTCGGTCCCTGAGCATCGCTGTCCGAGAAAGTATTTGTCCAGATCTTCAGATCATCATAATAGGCTTCGGCTGTTTCCGTATCCGAACCATAGCCTAAATATATATAGGTCGCAGATGACAATAAATCGATCATATTGGAATAATCGAAGTCACCTACGCTCACAGCCCTTGTCTTTCCGGAACTGATGCTGGCATGGTTGTTGGTATCGTATTTCTTGGTGCCATCGATATAAATGGCGTATCCTTTCTCTGTGAAAGTCAAGGCAACATAATGCCATGTCCCGTAAGGCATTGCGTTCGTTACACTGACTTCCGGATCATTTACGTCCAGATAGCCTCCTGTGCCGGTATAGCTCAAAAAAGCATTTGCAGTGAAATACAGTTTGTTTGTTCCGTCACTGAATGAGATCAGTGCGCCTGTATGGTCTGTTTTAGTAGATTTTACGAAGAAACTAAATGAGACTCCTGTCTGGATATCTGCACCGATAAGAGGGTTGGGAATGCGGAGGTATCCGCCGTTGGCGTGCATAACTCCACTTTCTCTTTCATCATCCTGTACGATTTCCGGAATCTCCTGATCTGCACTGTATGCAAAACCTTCCCCCGATACAGGTGTTTCGCCTTCGGTGGCAGTAGAGTTGAAATCTTCGTCAAATGTAAATTCAGCTATTAATTTAGCGGAGGTATCCGGCTTTGCCGGAAGTTTTTGATTTCCTGCCGGTGGATCAGCTTCTCCCCAATCCTGACAAGAACTCATGCTGAGAACGGTAAGAATTGCCATAAGTAGTAACGGCCATTTCCTTGTCTTCATAGATATTGATATTAATGGTTCAACAATAATTCTACTCGTTGTAGTGTCGCAAAAATACAACCGATGAGTATATTAAAGGTGGACAAATGAATTTTCGAGGTGGATAAACGGTTATATAAGTGTCTTTTTTACACTTTGAGTATAATCTTGGACGGATGTCTCTTAAAATGAGCTCATTTTAAGACGAAGGGCTGCTATCATTGTTTCATAATAGCAACCCTTATATCAGTTATTCTTCGTTATTCAGCAGTGCGCTTGGTGTCACATTGAAATGTTTCGTGAAGCATCTTGTAAAATATTTGGGATCATTGAATCCTACTTCATAGGCAACTTCCGCTATATTCATATTCTTCGTTTCCCGATTCTTCAGAATCAATTCCCGTGCGATGTTCAGTCTGTAATTCCGGATGAACTGTCCGGCGGACTGACCGATTAAGTTTTGCAGTTTTTTGTTCAGCAGGCTTTTGCTTACTCCGATGGCTTCACAAAAATCGCTGACTTCAAAATAGGAGTTCTTGTAGTTCTCTTTGATAACTTCCATTACTTGATTGAGGAACTTCTTATCACCGGATTCTTCTTCCATATTAAGTACGTCCACGTCCATATCAAGCGTAAATTTACGTTGATATCGTTTCCGGTTCTCCAGAATATTCTGAATACGGGTCAATAATAATGTCTCATCAAAAGGTTTCAGCAGATATTCGTCCACTCCCATACGATAGCTTTCCAGTCGGGCTTCTTGTGAGGTTTTGGCGGTCAGCATCAGGAAAGGAATATGCGAAATGGCAAATGTCTCCTTTACCCTTCGGGACAGCTCGATTCCGTCCATGACGGGCATCATCAAATCACTGATAATAAAGTCTATTGGATTACTATTAAGTATATGTAATGCTTCTTCGCCATTTGCAGCTTCCAGTACATGATACTGTTCACGAAGAATAGACCGGATATATCCCCGCATATCAGCATTATCCTCCACAACCAGTATACTTAAAGCCTCTTTCTCTTTTGGAGAGCCGGAATCCTGAACAGGAGTTGCGGACGAATCGTTGTGATCAATAATGATTGTCTTTTCGTCTTTCCTTTCATTTCGTTGCAAGGGGAGGAGGATGCGGAAAGAGCATCCCGCATGACGGTTATTGAATGCTTTGATCTCTCCGCCGTGCATTTGAACAATCCGTTTGCAGAGGTATAAACCGATGCCTGTTCCTGCTTGTCCGTATACCGGATATTTCACTTGATTCTGCGACTGGTAGAAGCGGTTGAAAATCCGATTGAGGTCTTCCTCAGGGATGCCCGAACCACTGTCCTTGACGCAAATATACAGAGTCTCTTTTTCACTGTCTTTGGCGAAAAGAGCAGATAGGTAGAGAGACACAGTTCCCCCGTTAGGAGTAAACTTGATAGCGTTACTCAACAGATTGGTGACCACCTTACGCATTGCTTCCTCATCGTACAAGATCTCCGGCATTTCCATCCGGTAATAGCGTTTGAGCACAATGTTCCGCTCTTGGGCGAATACTTCAAACGGAGTGATCAGTGAATCGATAAATTTCAGAAAATTTCCCCGAGTCTTCACAATCTCCAGTTTGCCGGACTCTACCTTCCGGAAATCCATCAACTGATTGACGAGAGACAATAGATATTTGGAATTGCGTTCCACGAAGTTCAATTGCTCAATGACTTGCGGATTGTAGCTTAATTTCAACGCACGTTCGATAGGACCGATAATGAGGGTAATCGGTGTACGGAATTCGTGAGTAATATTCGTAAAGAATGAAATCTTGTCAAGCGTCAATTCCTGCACTTTACGGGACATACGAATCAGTTGTGCCTTCTGCCTCGTGATTTTCTCATTCTGCTGAATCAGCATCTGGTTTTGGCGTGACAGCTCATCCGTTTGATTTTCTAACAGATGCTTTTGCTGTTCCAGTTCATGAGTACGTTCTTCTACCGTGCGGTGCAGATATTCTTTCTGCCGTTTCAGATTACGGATGCGCCATTGATAGAATTGCCATACACTGACAGATAACAATACGATGATGAATAGAATAAACCATACAGTCTTATAGAAATAAGGTACAATCGTAATCTTCAGTTCCGTTATGTTTTCTCCCTCGTTCTCACCATCAGGAGTGTATCTGACCTGTAGAGTATATGAACCGGGAGGTAAATTCGTATAACTGGCGAAACGACGGTTGCCCGGAACCTGTACCCATTTATCGTCAAAACCGACCAGACGATAACTGTATATGGCTGTATTGTTTGACTCAAAGTTGAGCGCTGCAAATTCGAGTGAGAAAGATTTCTCTTTTTCATGCAGTTTCAGTTCCGTCGTTATGGCAATATCTTCCGACAGGTATTCGCTGCCCGGCGATATTTCTTCATTACCTATCCGCAGGCGGGTGAAACGTACTTTGGCAGCTGGAAGAGACATCGCCGGACGATTACTTTCGATTGCAACCAATCCGCCTACACTGCCGAAATAAAGTAAGTCATGAGAAGAACCACATGAGGCGTTCCAATAAAACTGTGTGTCAATCAGACCATCCTGTATGGTATAGTTAATGAAACGATTCTCTGCCTGGTGATAACAGGAGAGTCCATTATTGGTACTGATCCATAAGTTACCGTTGTTATCTTCCAGTATTCCCCGAATACTATTGTTCGGTAGTCCTTGCGCTGTGCTATAAGAGATAAACTGTTCTTTTCCTTGAGCATCGACTTTTCGTTGATAAATGCCATATCCGTTACTGCCCAGCCATAAAGTACCGTCCTTACCTTGATAAAAGCAGGTTATTTTCTCAATCAGACGGGAGGACGGATCGTCCAGTTTGTAGTTCAGGTGCCTGTACTGGAATTCTCCTTTAGAGGAACGGGAATGCAGATCGATGATATAAACCCCTTCCAGACAACCGACCCAAAGTTTACCCTCCTTATCGATAATGGAACCGATACAGCCATGAATATTTTCAGCAGCCTTATCCGGTAACGGAGCAGTTATTTCCTTTTTTACCGGATCATAAAAATAGAGTCCTTGATTGGCGCCTATCCATATACCTTCATTAATAGGGTCATAATTCAATACTCCGATAAAGTTAATCGGAAAGCCTCCGCCGGTCTGTGAGGAAATTACCTCCAGTATCTGTCGGGGAGCTTTCAGATCAAGCAGATTGAGACCTCCTCCCCATGTACCTATCCATAAGTGATTGTCGGTATCGGCAGTCAGGGCACTGACGGAGTTGTGACTCAGCCCTCCGTGTTCACGTGTATAATGGGTGAAATCTTCGCTGTTCCGTTCTTTTCTGTTCAGTCCGCCTTCTACTGTCCCTACCCATAAGGTTCCGTATACATCTTCATAAATTGCATTGACAGGATTATAGGATAAACTTGACGGATTTTCCTTGTCATGCCGGTAGCTCCGTATCGATAGTTGCCGTGGATTCAACAGATTGATACCTCCGGTTTCCGTACCGAACCAGATATGTTCTCCATCAGTCAATATGCAATTAATAAAATTACTGTTCAGCAGATTGGTGCCGCCATTTGGAAGGTCACAGGCTATACGTTCAAAATTATCCGTCATCGGGTTATAGATATTAATACCACGTAGTGTCGCGACGATTAATTGTTTGTCATCGGTGATAGCTAAATTTGTCAGATAATTTTGCGACAGGGAATAGGGATTGCCGGAATCATGCTCATATCGTTTTATCACATTTCCAGTTTTATTATAGCGGAATAGTCCGCGGTCACTGGAGATCCAGACTTCATTCTCTTTGCTGAGGAAATCCGAAATATAAGTTCCCGCTTCGAACTTCAGGCAGTCGGCTATGGGAATGGTTACCAGTCTCTTTTGCGGACTTAATGCCACTTTTCGTATTTCTCCATTGTTTCCCATCCATATTTTCCCATCCTCGTCAATGTCTTTCAGAGCAATGTCCGGACCATTCAGATAGACAGGGCTGAGTGTAGACAGGATTTGCACTTCCCCTTTGTCATTGAATTCGATACGGTGAAGGGCGTTGTCGCAATGAAGCCAGATACAGCCTTGCGTATCTTTCATGATACGGGTAGCCGGTAGTTCCAGTATCTTTGGAAGTATCCCTTTCGGGTCATGGGGGATAATCGGTTTTAAAGTAGATAAGTCAATAATATCCGTTCCCCCTTCGGAGACGATCCAAAGGCGTTGGAAGGCGTCTTCACAGACATTGCGTATAAAGTTGCTTTTTAGTTTGCATTGGTGATTATTGGGAGTGTAGTTTACAAACTCATAGCCATCATAACGGGAAAGCCCGCCTCCGGCAGTCGAAATCCACATAAACCCCCGGCTGTCTTTGTACAAATCGTCGATAAAATTATGTGGAAGCCCCTCGTTCATGGTCACATACGTAATATTATAGCGGTCGGCAAACCGTTCCTGTGCCCGAACCTGTCCGGCCAGTGAACAGATACTATATATTATAAGGTATATAAGTAGGTGTTTTTTCATATATGTACGTATTAATAAGGGCAAAGTTAGAAGAATCTCTTCAATCACAAAAATGGGAAGAGCTTCTTTTCAGCAGATTATCGGATTGTCCACCAATCGTGTTCGTATGTCCACCTTTCATAGGGGAAACGGGGCGTATTTTTGTAGCATAATTGATGAACGAATACACAGATATTATGAAAAACTTGTTTTTGCCAGTTCTTTTAGTAGCAGGCAGCTTCTTTGTAAGTTGCACTTCTTCCGTGTTTACTCCGACTCCTTCTGCTAATTCTTGGGATGATAATTATTTATCAGTAGCCAAAATGGAAGATTACCGTCAATGGGGAACATACAATGTACACGATCCGTCCTGCCGGAAGCTGGGCGACTATTATTATATGTATTCTACAGATGCGATTTTCGGTGAGAACCGGAAAGAAGCGAGAGAGAAAGGCGTGCCGTTGGGATTTATCCAGATGCGCCGTTCTAAGGATTTGGTACATTGGGAATTTCTGGGATGGGCATTTCCTGAAATACCGGAAGAAGCGGTTCAATGGGTACAGTCTCATGCAGGAGGGCAGGGGGCGACCAATATCTGGGCACCGTATATCATCCCTTATAAAGATAAATACCGCCTCTACTATTGCGTATCCGCATTCGGACGTAAAACATCCTATATAGGACTTGCCGAATCAACTTCTCCCGGAGGGCCATGGACGCAGAAAGGCTGTATCGTTAAAACAGATGATTCTACCGCGATGAATGCTATCGATCCGAGCGTCATAGCAGATGAAAATACCGGTAAATGGTGGATGCATTACGGCTCCTTCTTCGGTGGTCTGTATTGCGTCGAACTGAATCCTGAAACCGGATTAGCCTTAAACGAAGGCGATTTGGGGCACCTTGTAGCACGGCGTGCCAACTATCGGAAGGACAATCTTGAAGCACCGGAAATAATCTATCATCCGGAGCTGAAACAATATTATCTTTTCACTTCCTATGATCCGTTGATGACGACTTATAATGTACGTGTCAGCCGTTCGGATGCTGCCGAAGGTCCGTTTACGGACTACTTTGGCAAGGCTGTGAAAGATACGACCAACAACTTCCCGATACTGACTGCACCATATCGTTTTGAGAACCATACCGGATGGGCGGGTACAGCGCATTGTGCCGTCTTTTCTGACGGTGAAGGAAACTATTTTATGGCACATCAGGGACGTCTGTCACCGCAAAATCAGTTAATGGTGTTACATATACGGCAGTTGTTCTTCACTCCCGAAGGCTGGCCGGTCGCTTCTCCCGAGAGATATGCAGGGACTGCTTCGCGTCAATTCAGCAAAGAAGATCTGGTCGGTGAATGGGAAATCATACGAGTGCAGGAACCGGCATACGAACGTCAGCTGGAAGCCGGACAGATCTTATGGGGGAGAGGGAGAACTGAAAGAGAAGGAATGGAACTTGTCCACCCGAGTGACTTTGGTAAAAGACGGCACGTGCAAAGGGCAGATGACCGATAACGAATGGAATATAGTTCAAATGAATGGAAAATGGTCCTTTTTGACCGAAAAACATCTATTAATGGTAGATTTGAACTCGGAGAAGATTGAGAATCTGGTTATCTTTGCAGGACACGATTGGGAGAACGAAACCGAAACAATTCTCTTTACCGGACTCGATAGCCGGGGACGTTCTGTCTGGGGAAAAAGAATCAAATAACTATATATAATTTTTATTGAAAACCATGAGAAGATACACAGAATTACTGGCTGCATTAGCCTTATCTACCGGCATGGCGCTTCATGCGCAAACCAATGAAATGGTGATCCAGACTAAGAAGTTGGGTGCTGAAATCCAGCCGACAATGTACGGACTCTTTTTTGAAGACATCAATTATGCTGCCGATGGCGGACTTTATGCCGAACTGGTAAAGAACCGTTCATTCGAATTCCCTCAGCGTCTGATGGGATGGAAGACTTATGGAAAGGTGACTTTGCAGGATGACGGTCCTTTTGAACGCAATCCGCATTATGTGCGTCTTGATAATCCGGGACATGCCCACAAGCATACCGGACTGGATAATGAAGGCTTCTTCGGCATCGGGGTTAAGCAAGGTGAAGAATACCGCTTCTCTGTGTGGGCACGTCTGCCGCACGGAGGTACAGGTGAAAAGATACGTGTGGAACTTGTAGATACCAAATCTATGGGCGAACATCAGGCTTTTGCCTCTCAGACACTGACCATTGATTCCAAAGACTGGAAGAAGTATCAGGTAATCTTAAAAGCGGGTGTTACCAATCCCAAAGCAACGCTTCGTATTTTCCTTGCTTCCCAGGGTACGGTAGACTTGGAGCATATTTCCCTTTTCCCTGTCGATACTTGGAAGGGACATGAGAACGGTCTTCGCAAAGACCTTGCGCAGGCTTTGGCGGATATTCATCCGGGAGTCTTCCGTTTCCCCGGTGGTTGCATCGTTGAAGGTACGGATCTCGAAACCCGTTATGACTGGAAGAAATCCGTGGGGCCGGTAGAAAACCGTCCATTGAACGAAAATCGTTGGCAATATACCTTTACCCATCGTTTCTATCCGGATTATTATCAAAGCTACGGACTGGGATTCTATGAATATTTTCTTCTTTCTGAAGAAATGGGAGCGGCACCGCTTCCGATCCTGAACTGCGGACTTGCCTGTCAGTATCAGAACAATGAAGAAAAAGCTCACGTAGCAGTTTGCGACCTGGACAGCTATATTCAGGATGCACTCGATCTGATCGAATTTGCCAATGGAGACGTGAACACGACTTGGGGGAAAGTACGTGCCGATATGGGACATCCGGCATCTTTTAATTTGAAATATCTGGGCATCGGTAATGAACAGTGGGGAAAAGAGTATCCCGAACGTCTCGAACCGTTTATCAAGGCTCTTCGCAAGGCGCATCCGGAAATCATGATTGTAGGCAGTTCCGGCCCGAACTCCGAAGGAAAAGAATTCGATTACCTGTGGCCTGAGATGAAACGTCTGAAAGCTGATCTGGTAGACGAACACTTCTACCGTCCCGAAAGCTGGTTCCTCAGTCAGGGAGCACGCTATGATAACTATGACCGCAAAGGACCGAAAGTATTTGCCGGCGAATATGCTTGTCACGGAAAAGGAAAGAAATGGAACCACTTCCATGCTGCCTTGCTCGAAGCAGCCTTCATGACCGGATTGGAACGCAATGCCGATATCGTACATATGGCTACTTATGCGCCGCTTTTCGCTCATGTGGAGGGATGGCAATGGCGTCCGGACATGATTTGGTTTGATAATCTTAACTCGGTGCGTACCGTAAGTTATTATGTGCAGCAGCTGTACGCACAGAACAAAGGAACGAATGTACTTCCTCTCACTATGAACAAGAAACCGGTAACAGGGGCGGAAGGACAAAACGGACTTTTTGCCAGTGCAGTCTATGATAAGGATAAGAACGAACTGATTGTCAAAGTAGCTAATACTTCCGATAAGACACAGCCTGTATCCTTGACTTTCGAAGGTCTGAAAAAGCAGGATGTATTGTCCGAAGGACGTTGCATCACTCTTAGCTCACTCGATCAGGACAAAGATAATACGCTTGAACAACCGTTTGCCATCACTCCGCAGGAGACACCGGTAACGATCAATGGTCATGCGTTAACCACCGAACTCGGACCGAACACGTTTGCAGTTTATAAATTCACGAAGAAATAAAATGAATAGCGTTAAACTAGTTATGATTTCATGCGTATTGGCAGCCTTTTCCGGGCTGTCTGCGCAGAATGACACTACTTTTGTAGCCAATGGCAATCCCATCATAAAATATAAATATACAGCCGATCCGGGTGCTATGGTGCATGACGGTAAGGTGTACATTTATGCCGGACATGATGAATGTCCTCCTCCCAAAGAACATTACCAGTTGAATGAATGGTGTGTATTCTCGTCTCCCGATATGAAAACATGGACGGAGCATCCTGTACCTTTGAAAGCCAAAGATTTCAGTTGGGCAAAAGGGGAAGCATGGGCTAGTCAGGTGATAGAACGTGACGGGAAGTTCTATTGGTATGTGACGGTGGAACACGGCACTATTCACGGAAAATCCATCGGTGTAGCCGTATCTGATTCGCCTGTCGGTCCTTTTGTGGATGCCCGTGGTTCCGCACTGATCACCAATGATATGACGACCGAATTTACCAAGATCTCTTGGGAAGATATCGATCCGACTGTTTTTATTGACGACGACGGACAGGCATATCTTTATTGGGGGAATACCCAATGCTACTATGTCAAACTGAAAAAGAATATGATCGAGCTGGATGGTCCTATCGTACCGGTTCATCTGCCCCGATATACGGAAGCTCCGTGGATACATAAGCGTGGAGACTGGTATTACCTTTCATATGCTTCTGAATTTCCGGAAAAGATATGCTACGCCATGAGTCGTAGCATTACCGGACCTTGGGAATACAAAGGCATCCTTAATGAGATAGCCGGCAATTCCAATACCAATCATCAGGCTATTATCGAGTTCAAGGGCGACTGGTATTTCATTTATCATAATGGAAGCATCAATACAGCCGGAGGCAGTTTTCGCCGTTCCGTCTGCATCGACCGTTTGTATTATAACGAAGACGGTACCATGAAACGCATTCAGATGACAACGGAAGGCGTACAATAAACAGGAAATTATAGGGTTAGGTTAGATAATAGGTTTTTAGATTTTTGTTAATTGAAAAGTAAGGGCGTCCTTCCATTCCGGAAAGACGCCCTGCTTATTTAATTCTGATGAATAATAACTTATTCTACTCTGCGTGAACCGTCACCGATTACTACATCATATACTTTCGGGCTTCTGCCGAATTTAGCTTTGAAAGCTTCTTTTGTCTTTTCAACGAAGTTGTCATACAGTTCGTTCTTGACAAGGTTGATAGTACAACCACCGAAGCCGCCACCCATTACGCGTGAACCGGTTACACCATATTCTTTAGCGCAATCGTTCAGGAAGTCAAGTTCTTCGCAGCTCACTTCGTACAATTTGCTCATACCGTGGTGAGTTTCGTACATCTTCTGACCTACTGTTTCGTAATCGTCTTTTTCCAGCGCATCGCAAACATCAAGTACGCGTTGGATTTCTTCGATTACATATTCGGCACGCATATAATCTTCAGCGCTGATATCAGCTTTCGCTTCTTCCAGCATATCCATTGTACAGTCACGCAGGAATTCTACATGCGGATGTTTTTTCTGGATAGCAGCAACAGCAGCCTCACAGCTCTGACGACGCTTGTTGTAAGCAGAAGAAGCCAGTTCGTGTTTCACTACTGAATCCATCAATACCAGACGATAACCTTCCGGATGGAATGGGAAATATTGATATTCCAGTGAACGGCAGTCCAGACGGATCAAGCTGCCAGCTTTACCGAATACAGAAGCGAACTGGTCCATGATACCGCAGTTTACACCGCAGTAGTTGTGTTCAGTAGCCTGACCTACTTTAGCCAATTCAAATTTGTCGATTTTACCTTCACCGAACAGTTCATTCAATGCGAAAGCATATGTACTTTCCAGAGCAGCAGAAGAAGACATACCTGCACCCAGAGGCACATCGCCGGAGAAAGCGGTATTGAATCCTTTCACGTCTACGCCACG
The DNA here is from genome assembly GCF_000162515.1 of Bacteroides sp. 1_1_14. NCBI lineage: Bacteria > Pseudomonadati > Bacteroidota > Bacteroidia > Bacteroidales > Bacteroidaceae > Bacteroides > Bacteroides sp. 1_1_14. The sequence continues at coordinate 724,284 of NZ_GG774703.1, forward strand.
TTTGATCATTTCACGGCATACACCGAAAATGTATCTTGCCCAGCTTGCACGGGGAGCATCCTCTTCGTTCAGACCAAATTCTACATAATCTTTCAGGTCGATAGAATAAGCTCTTACTTTGTCAGTGCCGTTAGGTTTGATTTCAGCAAGCATACCTTTGTCTACAGCTCCGGGGAATACGAATCCACCGTTGTAGTCAGTATGTTCGCCAATCAGGTTGATACGACCCGGAGAGGCATATATAAATCCTGTAGTTCCATCAAAATGCTTAATGAAGCGACTTCTTACGTGTTCTATATCCATGATAAATCAATTTTATAAGGTGAATAAATTAAATTCAGATTTTTTATTCTACTGGAATGTCTTTATTTACGTTCTTGCAACCTACCAGACCGTAGTACAGCAAGTAAGCCAGAGCAGCGATAATTACCCAATAGCTAGCCATGAAACCGGCTACGTCAGCTACCCATCCTTGAATTACAGGCAGGATACCTCCACCGCATACCAGTACCATAAACAGACCGGAAGCAGCAGCCAGATATTTACCCAGTCCTTCTACAGCAAGGTTGAAGATACCACCCCACATAATAGAAGTACAGAGACCAACTAATACCAAGTACATAGCGTTAATGGGCACTTCTGCAAAACCGAATGACAAACCGCCAGTTGCGCTTTGTTGAAGTACAGGCAGATTCACCAATGTTCCTGTAGAAGAGAAGATAGCAAGGAATACTAAAATCAATCCCAGAGCGGATGTAAATGTAAGCATCGCTTTACTGGAAACTTTTGCACCGAGTGAAGCACCGGCCAGACGACCGATCAACATTAGGAACCAGTAAGTTCCTACTACGAAACCGGAGATTGTAGAAGCGATACCGGCACCGCCTTTTTCTACAGGGTCAGTAAGGAACAGGTTCAGAGTACCCGGTACACCTACTTCAATACCTACATATACAAAGATAGCGATAGCGCCCAATACAAAGTGACGGAACTTCAAAGCACCTTTCATCAGTGTGCTGATTGGTTCAGTTGTAGCAGCAGCGTTCGGTTCCGGAATGCGTACAAACAGGAGTACGAAGAATGCGAAAGCGAATACAGCCATTGCGGTGTACATTACAGGGAAAATCTGAGAGATAGTAGCTTTTTCGATAGATCCGGCGATCAGGATACCAACGAACATCGGAGTGATGGTAGCCATTACAGAGTTGAAAGAGCCGCCCACTTGGATAAGCTGGTTACCTTTGTTACCTTCACCACCCAGTTTGTTCAACATCGGGTTTACTACAGTGTTAAGCAAACACATAGAGAAACCTGCTACGAATGCACCAATCAAATAAACGGCAAAAGCCATCTCAGGGCTTGAATGACCGGACAGGAACTGGATACCTACGCCGATAAAACCGATAGCTACTGCGATAAGTGCTGTTTTCTTATATCCCACACGTTGCAACAAGATACCGCTGGGGATACCCATTACTGCATAAGCTATAAAGTTACCGAAGTTTCCCAGCATACCCAAAGCATTGGATACGTCGAATTGGTTCTTCAGCACAATACCCATAGGAGCTGCGAGGTTAGTAACGAATGAAATCATACCGAAAAGGAAAATCATCGTGATAATGGCAATGATTTTTCCATTCTTTTTTTCTTGTGTCATGGTTCTATTAAAAATGTTAGTTTATAAAATTAGGTTAGTTATTTTTTATCTTTTATTTTTCCACACCGAATTTGTAGATAGTCACCTGCTGGTATTCATCGCCCGGCAATAAAGTAGCCGAGGGGAAATGAGGTTTGTTCGGAGTGTCGGGGAAACATTGTGCCTCGAAGCAGATAGCGCTTCTTGCAGGGAATGTAGCACCGTGAGCACCTTCGAAACCATTCAGCCAGTTACCGGTGTAAAGTTGTACACCTGCTTCAGTTGTGTATACTTCCATGGTACGACCGCTATTCGGTTCGAAACAAGTGGCAGCCAAATCCAGTGAACCTGTTTCAATCTTGTTCAGTACGTAGCAGTGGTCGTATCCGGCACCGTTAATCAGTTGTTGGAATTTATCGTTGATACGTTCGCCTACGGTATGCGGAGTGGTGAAGTCCATTGGAGTACCTTCTACTTTGGCAACTTCTCCGGTTGGGATAGAAACTTCATCGATAGGCGTGTAGAAATTAGCGTTGATAGTAACAATATTGTTTTCGATAGTAGGAGTAGGATTGCTGATACCAGCCAGATTGAAGAAACCGTGATTGGTCAGGTTGACTACAGTAGCTTTGTCAGTTGTGGCACGATATTCGATTACCAGTGCATTTTCTTCTTCTTCCAGGCGATAAACCATTTCAACCTCCAGATTGCCGGGGAAACCTTCTTCGCCGTCGGCTGAAACATAATTGAACTGGATTATATTTTCAGCCAGTTGGTCGGCATCCCAAACGCGGGCGTGAAAACCGGTAGGTCCTCCGTGCAGGGAGTTGGGGCCGTTGTTGATGGTGAGCTCGTGCTCTTCTCCGTACAATGTGAATTTTCCTTTGGCGATGCGGTTGCCATAGCGTCCGATAGTAGTGCTGAGGAAGGGTTCCGGGCTGTTGACAACGTGGTCTATGCTGTCGTGTCCGAGGACAACGTTTGCATATTTTCCATCTTTATCCGGTACCATGATAGCGAGAATGGCGCATCCGTAATTAGTTACGGCGACTTCCATTCCCTTTTTATTTTTTGAGGATAAATAAATCAGTTTCTTTATTATTTATCTCCTTTTGGAAATCTTTCCGGCTGAGCCCTGATAGATTCCCTTCCGTTGGGAATGTGTTATTCATGTCTGGTATTCTTAAAATTTTCTTGCAAATAAAGGTAAATTCTTTGTTACTCACAAATTATTCCGGCTAAATATGGTGGGTAGTTTAGGAAAGTTTAGCGTTCTCACTTAGGTTTCTGTATTTTTCATCCTTCTTTTCTTTTAAAGTGAACAATTTTTCGTATGTTTGTTCCCGGATTATTATAATCTGGGAGAATTTAATCTAAGTTTATTAACAAGAAAAACAAAAATGTATCCATTAAAATTCGAACCTATTCTGAAGCAGACGCTTTGGGGGGGCGACAAAATTATTCCGTTCAAGCATTTGAATTCAGACTTGAAAGGAGTAGGAGAAAGCTGGGAGATTTCCGGCGTAGAGGACAATGAATCTGTTGTGGCTAATGGCCCGGACAAAGGTTTAACTCTGGCTGATATGGTGAGAAAGTATCGCGAGGAACTGGTTGGCGAAGCGAATTATGCTCGTTTTGGCAATAAATTCCCACTGCTTATCAAATTCATCGATGCAAAGCAGGATTTATCCATTCAGGTGCATCCGGCAGATGATTTGGCAAAGAAAAGGCACAACTCAATGGGTAAAACCGAAATGTGGTATGTAGTGGATGCTGATAAAGGAGCGAAACTGCGTTCTGGATTTTCCGAGCAAATCACCCCGAAAGAATATAAAGAGCGCGTGCTGAACAATACGATCACTGACGTATTGCAGGAGTATGAGATCAAGCCGGGAGATGTATTCTTCCTTCCTGCCGGACGTGTGCACAGTATTGGCGCCGGTGCGTTTATTGCCGAAATCCAGCAGACTTCGGATATTACTTATCGTATCTATGACTTCAACCGTAAGGATGCAAACGGAAAGACTCGTGAATTGCATACTGACCTGGCGCGTGAAGCCATCAATTACGAAGTGTTGGATGATTATCGTACCAAATACGAAGCGGTGAAAGATGAGCCGGTAGAACTTGTAGCTTGTCCGTACTTCACTACTTCCGTGTATGATATGACCGAAGAAATCAGCTGTGATTATTCAGAACTCGATTCATTCGTGATCTTCATTTGTATGGAAGGTGCATGCAAGATAAAAGACAATGAAGGTAATGAACTGAAAGTAGGTGCCGGAGAATCTATTCTGCTTCCTGCTACAACACAGGATGTAACAATTACTCCGGAAGCTGGAAACGTAAAATTGCTGGAAACATACGTGTAAATAATAGACAATATTATTGATAAAAGTATAGACCGGGCAGGCGAGAAAAACTTTCTCGCCTGCTTTGCGTTGTAGAAAGAAAGGCGTATCGATTTTGTCTTACAGACTGACAAATTCATATATGTGATGGAATTTAAGTTGGATGGTACTGCTGAAGAAGCTATCAAACAGATTAATGAAAAGCATTATGCACTTCCTTTTGAGGCAGACGGACGCCGACTTTTCAAGATAGGTGTCAATTTTAGCTCAGAAACACGCAATATTGAGAAGTGGATAGTGGAGTAGCATCAATTCTATCCCCATTCAGTTTTATATAATTTTTTTGGAAAGGTTTTAAACTTCTGTTGCTAAATCATTTTTTTCGTCTTATCATTGTATAAATTTACTAGTGATATATATGAATAAAAATGGATTTAGCCGTTGTGCGGAGTCGTACATCGGTCGTTTACGAAAAGAGGGGCGTCATTCTACGGCCCATGTTTATACGAATGCTCTTTTTTCTTTTACCAAGTTTTGTGGCACTACCCATGTTGCTTTCCGGCAAGTCACCCGTGAACGCTTGCGCTGTTACGGGCAGTATCTTTATAGTTCCGGTCTGAAGCCGAATACGGTATCAACGTATATGCGTATGCTTCGTAGCATCTATAATAGAGGAGTGGAGTCGGGCAGAGCTCCGTATGTGCATCGTCTGTTTCATGATGTTTATACGGGAGTGGATATTTGCCAGAAGAAAGCGTTGCCTGTCGGAGAACTTAATCGCCTCCTCTATGAAGATCCCAAATCGGAACGTTTGCGTCGTACACAGGCTATCGCTGCCCTGATGTTTCAATTCTGCGGAATGTCTTTCGCTGACCTTGCTCATCTGGAGAAATCTTCGCTGGAACGGAATATCATCCGGTATAATCGTATCAAGACGAAAACTCCGATGAGTGTGGAAGTACTGGATACTGCACAGGATATAATCAGTCGGCTTCGCAACTGTCAGCCTTCTCATCCGGATTGTCCCGACTATCTGTTCAGTATCCTTCTTGGCGACAAGAAGAGAGAAGATGAAAGTGCATACCGGGAATATCAGTCCGCTCTCCGCAGGTTCAATAATCGTCTGAAGAGACTTGCAAAGGCTCTTCGGCTGACTTCTCCCGTCACTTCCTATACTATCCGTCATTCCTGGGCTACTACCGCTAAGTATCGTGGTGTTCCTATTGAGATGATCAGTGAGTCGCTGGGGCATAAGTCTATTAAGACTACTCAGATTTATCTGAAAGGTTTTGGTCTGCAGGAACGTACAGAAGTGAATCGAATGAATTTATCTTACGTGAAGAACTGTCGGATAGGACGGGTGTAAAATATTTAATAAGTTGATAGTCAGCATGGATCTGTTTCTGTTACTTCTTAGGTAACGGAAGTGTATACAGCATAAACGAACAATGAAAAAAGGTTGAAAAGCAGCAGCAAATATGTTGTCAAGAGAGTTACATCCTAAGTAGAAGGGTATATACCAATGGAAATTAGGTATATAAGGAGTGGGGCATGAAAATAAGTATTTTTCATGTCTAAAGATGTTTTTACCCTATATTTTAGATAAAACTAAAAAAAGTGGGCTTTAATTTGTTTCTTATTTGTGTTTTTGTCTATCTTTGCATCAAATTTACTTCCGTTACCTAAGAAGTAACGGAAACATATTGGGGTAAAAAAAAACATGATTCTAACAAAGAGAAATCAGCCATCCT
>NZ_GG774703.1:730634-791053 GCF_000162515.1 Bacteroides sp. 1_1_14
TGCTGAATATGCTGAATAAGAAGAATATGCATATTCTGATCTATGGTATTGATGATAAGAGTGTGGCATTGAAAGTCCGGCTAATGAACAGCTCCCACTATAAAGTGGTAGGCTTCTGTATCTACGGAACGGGCGACTCCATCCGACGCGTGGCTGATCTTCCCGTTTATTCATTTAAGGATGAAGAGTGCTTTAACAAGCTTATTCATAAGAAGTGTATCGGCGGCATCCTGTTTGCCCGTTACGAGAATACCCGTGAAGAGGAAGACCGCCTGCTTCAGTATTGTAAAAGGAGTGGATTGAAAACGTTGATTGCTCCGAGTATCAGTGAGGCTGACGAAAACGGAAGTTTCCACCAATGGGTACGCCCTATCAAAATTGAAGATTTGCTGGGTCGCTCAGAAATTCATATCAATATGGAGGAGGTGATGACTGAGTTTTGTGGCAAGGTTGTGCTGGTGACAGGAGCTGCCGGTAGTATTGGCAGTGAGCTTTGTCGGCAGCTGGCTCAGATGAACATCAAGAAGCTGATCATGTTTGATTCCGCCGAGTCACCTTTGCATAATGTCCGCTTGGAATTTGAGAAGAATTATCCCGGTCTTGATTTTGTTCCTGTCATTGGAGATGTCCGCGTGAAAGAACGTCTTCGTATGGTGTTCGAAACTTATCAGCCTCAGATAATTTTTCATGCTGCTGCCTATAAGCATGTTCCATTAATGGAAGAAAATCCTTGTGAAGCTGTATTGGTCAATGTTGTCGGGTCTCGCCAGGTTGCTGATATGGCAGTTGAATACGGAGCAGAGAAGGTGGTCATGGTCTCTACCGATAAGGCTGTGAATCCGACTAATGTAATGGGATGCTCGAAACGATTAGCTGAAATCTATGTACAGAGTCTGGGATGTGCCATCCGTGAGGGCAAAGTGAAAGGCCATACCAAATTTATCACTACCCGCTTTGGTAACGTCTTGGGTAGTAACGGTTCTGTAATTCCTCGCTTTAAAGAACAGATAGAGAATGGCGGTCCTGTCACAGTGACTCATCCTGATATCATTCGTTTCTTTATGACTATTCCTGAAGCTTGTCGTCTGGTAATGGAGGCAGCTACTATGGGTGAAGGCAATGAGATTTTTGTCTTTGAAATGGGAAAGGCCGTGAAGATAGTTGATTTGGCTACCCGTATGATCGAACTTGCCGGTTATCGTCCGGGTGAAGATATTGAGATAGAGTTTACGGGTTTGCGTCCGGGTGAGAAGCTTTATGAAGAAGTCCTGAGTGATAAGGAGAATACGATCCCTACCGAGAATAAGAAGATAATGATAGCGAAGGTACGTCACTATGAATATACTGATATCCTTGATACTTATACAGAATTTGAGAAGCTATCTCGTTCTGTGCAGATTGTGGATACAGTGAGGTTAATGAAGAAAGTGGTACCTGAATTTAAATCCAAGAACTCACCGAGATTTGAAGTCTTGGATAAATAACCAAAATAATCTATAACACTAACATAAATCAACAATGGATACAAAAGATTTGAAGATTGCTGTTGCAGGTACCGGATATGTTGGTCTTAGCATAGCAACGCTTTTGTCGCAACACCATCAGGTGACGGCAGTCGATGTGATTCCCGAGAAAGTAGATATGCTTAACCGTAAACAGTCACCTATTCAGGATGAGTATATAGAGAAATATTTGTCCGAAAAGGCATTGAACCTAACGGCTACACTTGACGGTGCCAAAGCCTACAGTGATGCAGATTTTGTGGTTATAGCAGCTCCTACTAACTATGATCCGGTGAAGAACTATTTCGATACTCATCATATAGAGGATGTCATTGACCTGGTGTTAAGTGTCAATCCTGATGCTGTAATGGTAATCAAGTCTACTATTCCTGTAGGATATTGTCGGGGACTTTATTTGAAGTATGCCCGTAAGGGAGTCAGGAAGCTTAACTTGCTTTTTTCTCCGGAGTTTCTTCGTGAGAGTATGGCTCTTTACGATAATTTATATCCAAGTCGTATCATTGTTGGTTATCCAAAGTTGATTGACAGCGAGCAGTTCGACGAGGAAAACGAAGCTATTAAGGTCATTGCGGATATTCCTGCCTTAGAGAAGGCTGCACATACTTTTGCCGCATTGCTTCAGGAAGGTGCAATCAAGGAAGATATTCCTACACTTTTTATGGGTATAAAGGAGGCAGAAGCAGTTAAGCTGTTTGCTAATACCTATCTTGCATTGCGTGTCAGTTATTTTAATGAACTTGATACTTATGCCGAGATGAAAGGGCTGGATTCTCAGTCAATCATACAGGGTGTTGGTTTGGATCCTCGTATTGGCATACACTATAATAATCCATCCTTTGGTTATGGTGGTTATTGTTTGCCTAAAGATACGAAACAACTGTTAGCCAATTACCAGGATGTACCTCAGAACATGATGAGTGCTATTGTCGAAAGTAACCGTACAAGAAAAGACTTCATAGCAGATCAAGTGCTGCGTAAAGCGGGGTATTATACCGCCTCCTGTTCATGGGATGCTCAGAAAGAGCAAAAAATAACCATTGGTGTATATCGTTTGACCATGAAGTCCAACTCTGACAATTTCCGTCAAAGTGCCATTCAAGGGATTATGAAGCGTATCAAGGCGAAGGGTGCTAGTATTGTGATTTTCGAGCCTACTATGCAAGATGGTGAAACATTCTTTGGAAGTCAAGTGATCAATAATCTGATTAAGTTCAAGGAAGTAAGTCAAGCCATCATCGCCAATCGTTACGATGCTTGTCTGGATGATGTGAAAGATAAAGTATATACTCGTGATATTTTCCAAAGAGATTAACTTTATGGTAACATACAATGTTAGTTTAGAGAATAAAGTGGTTTTGGTAACCGGTGCAGCCGGTTTTATTGGAGCCAATTTGGTGAAACGTTTGCTGAATGAGTTTAATAGCGTGAAAGTCATCGGCATTGATAGTATTACCGAATACTATGATGTACGTTTAAAATACGAACGCTTACAAGAATTGTCTGCTTACGGTGACAGATTTGTTTTCATTAAAGACAGCATTGCTAAAAAGGAGATCGTTGAGTCTATTTTCACTAACTACCATCCGCAGGTAGTAGTGAACCTTGCTGCACAAGCTGGTGTACGCTATAGCATCACTAACCCTGATGCCTATATTGAAAGCAACCTTATTGGATTTTATAATATCTTAGAAGCCTGTCGTCATCATAGCGTAGAGCATTTAGTATATGCTTCTTCCAGTAGTGTATACGGAAGTAATAAGAAAGTGCCTTATAGTACTGATGATAAGGTTGACAATCCTGTATCACTCTATGCTGCTACTAAAAAGAGCAATGAGTTAATGGCACACGCTTACTCTAAACTCTATAATATCTCATCAACCGGCCTCCGTTTCTTTACTGTCTATGGTCCTTGCGGTCGTCCCGATATGGCTTACTTTAGCTTTGCCAACAAACTTTTGAAGGGTGAGACCATTCAGATTTTCAACTACGGTAATTGTAAACGTGACTTTACTTATATAGACGATGTTGTGGAAGGCATGGTTCGTATTATTCAGCATACACCTGAAAAACGGAATGGTGAAGACGGACTTCCGGTTCCACCGTATAAGGTATATAACATTGGTAATAACTCACCTGAAAATCTTTTTGATTTCGTGACTATCCTTCAGGAGGAACTCATAGCAGCTAAGGTATTACCAAGTGATTATAACTTTAACAAGCATAAAGAATTGGTTGCCATGCAGCCTGGAGATGTACCGGTCACATTTGCTGATACCCGACCACTTGAAGATGACTTTGGCTTTAAACCGGGCACATCTTTACAAATCGGACTTCGTAGATTTGTCGAATGGTACGCAAAGTATTACAGACAATGATAACATTTATATCATGTTAAAATCAGAGGAACGTACACAAAAAGTGCTTCTTTTGAAACTGAATACGGAGGAGCAAGCCTGTCGTGCGGCTGAAAAGAAGGTGCATGACGCATAACTTTGTATTTTCTCCTTGCAGGAACATAGTACTGCACTGGAATCGAGTCTGAACGAAAGGATAAATGAAATGAATGTTTGATAAAGCAGCTTGTGGCGATAATGACAGGTAAATAGTAACGTCTCTCTTCCAGGTTCCTTAAAAGAAGCCTTTATCGGAACTCTCGGTGCCGAGGTTGAAGTACAAAAGCAGGAATTTATTGCATTCTTTGATAAGGAAAAACAAGAAATGTAGGAAACTTTTGTTCGTCAACTTGCTGCTAGAGATAATGAGATAGCTCGTTTAAAAGATTATGACAGTGGTGGAAATGATACTCCTAGTACAACTTTGTCCAAAGGAGTGACCCCGCAGTCCCGACGAGCTTGAATCTCGACAAACAGGCTAAACAGCAGAAAAACCGGATTTGGTATGCGGACTATGGTCAGTATACTTGATGCTTGGTACAAACTTTCTGCCATGGGGTTCTTGGGGCATATGCTTTGTAGTTTCTATTGGATTAATGTTTCTCATTAGGAGGACAAAATTCGGTAAAAGATACATCTAGCAGAGACAACAGCAATTAATTAAAAAGTAAAACAGTACCAGAAACAACTATGAATAAGATATTTACTAAAGAGAATAAGAACAGGCTTAAGATTAAACTTAGAAAAAAACTGAATCCCTATCTGGCACCTTTCAGAAGGCAACTGGAAGGAGTAAATAGCCCTTTTACAATTATATCTAATAACTGCTGGGGCGGATTGGTATATCAGTACTATGGCTTTAGTTATGATACTCCTACTGTTGGCATGTATTTTTTGCAGAGGATTATGTCAAGTTTGTCAGTAATCTGAAGCACTACCTTGAGATTGATATTCAGTTCATTTCATATGAGCAATCTAAGTATAAAGAAACACTCATCAAAAAGGAGCAGACTCAGAAAATAATAGGAGCTCTTGATGATGTTGAGATTGTCTTTCTGCATTATCATTCAATTGAAGAGGCCAGAGAAAAATGGAACAGAAGGAAAGCCCGTATTCATTGGGATAACTTGTTCTTGAAGTTCTCAGAAATGAATCAATGTAAGTTTGAGCATATGAGGGCGTTTGATGATCTGCCATTCGAGAATAAACTCATTCTTGTATCACAAGATTATGGTCTGAAGTCGCAAGTAATTGTTAAGGAATTCACAAGAGAACACGAGGTATATGATGATACCACAAGTTTTAGAGAAGGAATATCATTAAGCCGATGGCTAACAAAGAAACCATTAAAGCGATAGGTTCCATGATTATCATTGTTACGTTGCATTAATTATAATAATGACAAGAAATATTGATGCACAAGTAAAGAACGCGACCAAATGGTCTGCAATTACTGAGATTACAGCAAAGCTTGTAACTCCGGTAACGAGTATGGTGTTAGCGAGACTCCTCACTCCTGAGGCTTATGGTATCATTGCTACGCTAAGTATGATAATTGTCTTTGCTGAGATCTTTACTGATGCAGGTTTCCAGAAGTATATCATACAACATGAGTTCAAGAATGACGAGGAAAAAGATCAGAGTATTAATGTAGCATTTTGGAGTAATCTTATACTTTCTGTATTCCTTTGGATTGTCATTGCACTTTTTTCAAAGCCATTGATGAGGCTTGTGGGCAATCCTGGATATGAGATTCCGTTGATTGTTGTCTGCATATCTATCCCTTTAGCTGCTTTCTCAAGTATTCAGATGGCAGTATACAAAAGGGATTTTGAATATAAGACACTTTTCAAGATTCGCATCATCGGTATTTTGGTTCCATTGTTTGTGACTATGCCATGTGCTTTTATCCTAAGGGACTATTGGGCTCTTTTGATCGGAACTATCGCTTCGAATCTTATCAATGCTTTCGTACTCACCATTTATTCAAAATGGAAACCTAGGCTTTACTATTCGTGGAGCCAGTTTAAGGAGATGTTTTCTTTCACATTTTGGTCAATGTTAGAAGCCATATCAAATTGGTTGGTAACATACTTTGATGTATTTGTGATAGGAACTATTCTCAGCCAGTATTACCTTGGACTTTATAAAACCGGTTCAGGCTTAGTTACACAGGTGTTTTCTTTAGTGACCGCAACAACATCCAATATATTGTTTGCATCACTATCTCGTTCGCAGAATAATTCTGAGGAGTTCAAAAAACTCTTTTTAAAATTCCAAAAGTTAGTAGGGATTTTGGTTATTCCTCTTGGTTTTGGTTTCTTTTGCTATGGTGATTTATTCACAGATATCACAATGGGTGATCAATGGGCAGAAGCATCAAATCTTGTTGGGTTATGGGGCTTGACAAGTGCATATATGATTATTTTGAATCATTACTGTGGGATATCTTATCGAGCACTTGGAAAACCGAAATTGTCTACATTGTCTGAGTGGTTACATATTCTGTTTCTTTGGCCTGCAGTAGTAATAGCTGCACATCATGGATTCGAGAGCTTATATATCACACGGTCATTGATACGTCTTCAGCACATAGTTGTTGATTTATTCTTGATGCAGTTTATAATACACTTCCCAGTGAAGCAAATGGTATTTAATATTCTGCCAGCTACTTTTGCAGCAATTATCATGACATTATTTGTTTTGTGTCTTAATCTGAATCAAGGCTCAATGCTATTCCAAATATCAATGGTGGTGGTCTGTATAATAGTATACTTTTGTGCACTATGTATTTTTAAGAAGGAAAGAGAAATAGTGCTTGATACAATTCAAAAAGGTCTATTCAAATTCAAAAGGAAATAGTTTTTTATGATAGCGTGGTTTAAGTGGTTATATGCATTGCTTATTGCAGATGTATTTCTAATTGGTCAGATTCCAATAGTCGGTGGTATCAACTTATTTCAGGTGACTGCTATCTTAATGCTATTGACATATTTCTCAATGGAGAAGAAATTATTAGTAGATAAGTGGTTAATATTGTATGGACTTTTTGTTTTTTGTTTTTTTATTTCAGCAGTATTGACCGGATATGAATCAGGTTTTTTTAAGTTTGTTAGATCACAGTTAATAGGATGCTACACACTATATCTTGCAACATATGTACTTATTAAAAGAAATATTAGTTGGAATTATTTGCTCTATCCATTAGTGATAATTGGAGTTGTTGATACTATTGCTACTCTTTGTCAAGCAAATGGAATTCCCGTGCAAAATCCTTTATTAAATTACTTTGTGATTGATGTCGAGCAAGAAGAACTATTGTCTTCCAATTTAAATATTCTAGGTCTATCTGTTAGCGGTTTATATGCTAATCCGGTGTTTAATGGCCATAATTTGTTGGTTTTTTGTATAGCCTCGTTATTTCTTCTTTTTAAAGATGATAAGAGACTTCAGTATTTAGGGATAATTGCTTCTACTATAATTCTTGTAGGATTGTTCTTCTGTCAACAACGGGGAGCTTTCTTTATTTCTATAGCCATCTGGATGTTTATGGTCTATAGATACATTTCTAGAAGATTGAATAGTAAATTCTTAACAATGCTCCTTTTCGTTGTGGTTCTTCTCTTCATTGCGTCACATATAATCGGATTTTTGGAATCGTCAGATTCACGTCTAATAAGTGATTCAGATTCTGGTCGAGAAATGCTCCTACGAGAATCTATAAACTATTATATTAAACATCCGCTTTTGGGTGGATATGCAGCATGTATTCATTTATTAGGTAGGCCATCTCATAATCTTTTGGTGTCAGCTTTTCTAGCTGGCGGATTAGTAGGAGGAATTGTACTATTGAGTTTATTGTGGCAATTGTTGATACTAGCAATAAAAAATATTAGAGCAGAAAGCGTAATCTCTCCTATTTCATTTCTTTTTTTAGGATTGCTAGCGGACTCTATGGTTCATAATTCAGGTTTTGTAGAGGGTGACCCATCGACTTTCTTAGCTATGGCTCTTTTGGTATATACATCAACGAATTATAGAAATTGTATATGAATATAAGCTTTATAATCAATAATTTAAGTTTTGGTGGCGCTGAGAAAATGGCAACTTTTGTTACTAATAACCTCGCAAAACGTGGACATGAGGTGTCAATATTTGTTCTAAATGCCATTTCAGATTCACATCAATCTATTGATGAGAATATTAGAGTTTATCACTACAATAGAGCACAGAAGAGCAATAGCTATCTTCAGTACTACGAGTGGATACGCTTTTTTGTACCAATTGCAAAGAAAGAAAGGACAGAAGTTCTCATTTCCTTTCTAGGGACCCCAAATCTAGTGTGCACGCTAATATCTAAAATCCTTTATATTCCGTCCATTATCTCAGAGAGAGGTGATCCTTATACGGCATTTAGTGACGGGCGGCTTGTAACGAGATTATTGTTGTGGATTTATAATTGTTCATCTGGAGCTGTATTTCAGACTATTGAAGCTTCTCATTTCTATGGGAAAAAATTACAGAAGAGATCAAAGGTTATTCCTAATCCTATATTTATATCAGGGAGTATTCAGAATCTTAAATATAAGGCATTGCCTAAAACTATTGTATATTTAGGAAGACTAGATAATCATCAAAAGCGTTTAGACGTTCTTCTTGATTCATTTAAAGAATTTTATGAGTCTCATTGTGATTATAGATTGATAATTTACGGAAGGGGGGCGGCACTGTCCTATATTGAAAATTATATCAAAGAACATTCTCTGTCGGATTGTATAGAACTAAAGGGAGTCTCAAAATCTTCGATGGAAGATATAGCAAAAGAGGGAATCTATGTGATAACCTCAGATTTTGAGGGCATTTCAAACTCTTTGTTGGAGGCAATGGCAATAGGAATGCCAGTTGTGACTACAGATCATTCTCCTGGTGGAGGAAGGTTTTTGGTTCAAGATCATGTGAACGGATTGCTTGTTCCTGTCAGAGATTCTCATGCAATAGCTAAGGCTTTGTCAGAGTTCGCAGATAATGCTGAACTGTGCGAGAGGTGTGGGAACGAAGCCAAGAAAGTCATTCAGAGATTTGAACCAAAGAAGATAATCGATATGTGGGAATCTTATATTTGTGAGGTTGCTAATAGAAAAAATGAATAAAACTGATAAAACAACCATATGGAACCTATAAAATATTTCTTTGAGTGTCTCATACCCATTACGGTGTGTAATATGAAGTGTCACTACTGTTATGTAGTACAACGTGGTTATCGTACCATGAAGATGGCAGAGATGAGGTATTCTCCCAAGCAGATTGCTGAAGGACTTAGTCATAAAAGATTGAATGGAGCGGCTTATATCAGTATATGTGGAATTGGAGAGACGACTATGGTAAAAGAGTTACCCGAAATCTGCCTTGAACTTCTGAAAGAAGGTCATTATATCAATATCACAACGAACGGAACATTTATTCGTTTTTTTGATCAGTTTTTGGAATTGATACCATCGGAGATGTTGGCTAGGGTGAATTTTTCATTCTCTTTTCACTACTTGGAATTAGAGCGTATGAAGGCCTTTGAGAAATTTTTTGCTAATATCAATCGAGTAAAGGATGCTGGTTGCTCAATACTGGTACAGTTCAACCTTTGCGATGAGTACGAGCCACATCTTGAAGATATTAAGAGGATGTGTTTGGAGAATGTGGGGGCTTTACCACAGATTGCAGCCACTCGAGATGAGTTTAGCCTTTCAAAGGATATACGCCTTTTTACAAAGCATTCAGTTGAGGAGTATGTACACTCTGTTGATGACTTTGATTCGCCTTTGTTTAAGTTTACCATGAAGAACTTTATGGTAAAGCGCAGGGAATACTGTTATGCTGGAAAGTGGGGAGGCAGTCTCAATCTAGCGACAGGTATCTTTCATCCCTGTTATGGTAGTCCCGTTGCATTTGACATCTTTAAAGACCCGTCGAAGCCGATACCATTTAGAGCAATGGGCAAGCATTGCTGCTCTTTATTCTGTACAAACTCAAGTCATTTTATCAGCTTAGGTATGATACCAGAATATGATGCTCCAACATACGCTGAATTAAGAAATCGCCAAACAAAGAAAGGAGAATGGTATAATGAAACCATGAAGGAGGTTTTAAGTCAGAAACTGTATAACAATCAAGAACTTGATACTGCCATCCAAAAAATAACTTCCGATATATACTACAGAATAATGGGGGGGGGATATAATTGTAAACAATTGCTAAAGAAAGTACTGAGACCAATAATTAAAGAATGATCAAGCGAATTTCTTCATTGATACCAAAATCATGGATTTCGGGAATTAGATATCTACTGACTCCAGCTAAGAAACCCAATATTCCTCCTGAAAGAAAGGCATATATATTCTTGGCTGCTGACTATGGTAATCTTGGAGATATCGCCTTAACGTTTGCCCAAAAACAGCTACTTTTAAAGCATTTTCCAAATCACTATCCTGTAGAGGTGCCTTCTTCTATATCGCTCAGTGAATTGAAAGGCTATATTCAAAGTGTATCAAAGGACGATATAGTTACAATCATTGCCGGTGGTAATATGGGGGATGTTTGGAGTTGGTTCGAAAGGTATAGGCAGCTGATTGTTAGCAAACTAAGGAAAAACTCTATTTATCAGTTTCCTCAGACAACAACCTATACAAATACTACACTCGGAAGGAATCTTCTTGCTTGTGCTAAGTACATATATTATGGTAGTAGTATAAAATTGATGGCACGTGAAAAGATGTCCTATGATTTCATGCAAAGTAATTTTGACTGTTCATCATACCTTGCTCCTGATATCGTAATGACTTTGAAGTATTGGAAAAAACGAGAAAGAAATGGGATTCTTCTCTGTTTGCGTGATGATAGAGAACAGTCGTTGAACAATGAAGAACAATCTGAGATTAAAAGGATTATTACTGATATCAACATGGATGTATCTGTTATTGACACAAAGATCGATGATACGTTTAAGTATGATATCCGATATGTTCAATTGGAACAGTTTATCAATAGGGTAAGTTCTGCAAAGGTAATTGTAACTGATAGATTACACGGAATGATCTTCGCCTATATCACTGGAACTCCGGCTATTGTCCTCCCAAATTCAAATCGTAAGATTGAGATGTGTTATGAATGGATTAGCAACTGTGGTTTCATCCGTTTTTTTCCCTCATTTTCTGTTACCGCATTTAGCGATGCTTTGAATACTGCATTAACTGACAAGGTAGATGTAGATAAAGATATCTTAGATTCAAATTATAGTCGATTCCAGACAATATTCAACACGATCTTCAAAAATGAATAGTAAAGTAAGCATTGTAGTTCCAGTTTACGGAGTAGAGAAATATATAGAACGTTGTGCTCGATCTCTTTTCACGCAAACATTTGGAGACATAGAATATATTTTTGTTAATGATTGCACGAAAGATAGCTCTATGCAAGTACTGGAGTTCGTAATGAAGGATTATCCTGCTCGAAACGTTCGTATTATCAACAAGGAAAAGAATGAAGGACTTCCGCAGGCGAGAAAAACCGGCGTACTCGCATCAACCGGGGATTTCATCATGCATATTGATTCAGATGATTGGGTTGAGCATGATATTGTAGAGAAACTCTATGCAAGAGCAATGGAGGAAGTTGCTGATATGGTATATTGTGACTGGGTCGAAGAGTATGAAGATAGGAGTGTACTTTTTTCTCAGCACCCTATGTCTATAGAAAACTACTACAAAAGTATTCTTGGCTTCAAATCTTTCTCTTATGTATGGAATAGACTTACGAAACGCGAGCTCTATGATGGGATTGAGTTTCCCATACCGTATATGCTTGAAGACTTTGTAATTACTTCACAACTTGTCTCAAAAGCAATGAAGGTTTCTCTTGTTCAGGAGCCTCTGAATCATTACTCAAAGATGAACACCGGTCAGAGTATGTCTCAAGAGAAGCGCAAGCAGAATATGGTACAGAAGGTCCGAAATCTCTATTCTGTATGGAATAGGCTGAATACTTCATCTCAAATGGCTTTGTTCAATGCTGAACGTAATAATATGGTGTATTATATGTTGAGTATATGCCTTTGGGACAAGATAGTTACGGATATTGATCAAGATGTGCTCAAAAAGTTAATTAAAGAGCTTAAACACCTGGGCATATCAAAAATGAATACTAATACTTTATTGCAACAAATAGTCACTAAATTGTACTTCGGTACATCACTATACAAACTTTTCAAATAATGAAATTATCTATAGCAGTAGTAACAATGAATAGAGTTAAGCAATTAATTGAAGCTCTTCAAAGTTGTATAGATTGTATTATCCCGGAAGATACTGAGTTTGTAATCATCGACAATGCATCGACTGATGATACAGCTGTAGCAGTAGAACAATTTTTCGTAAATCACCGATATTATTATTATTATGAGCGGTTAGAAGAGAATATCGGTTGCGGAAATGGACGTAATTATGCTTACTCAAAGTCTCATGGAGATTATATATATTTCCTTGATGATGATGCTTATATAGATACTTCAAAGAACAGGGATTTCTTTAAGAGTGCAATCAAGATTCTTGACGATAATTCACAGATTAAAACACTGACTACACAGATTTATGATCTTGTGTGGAAGAAAGATAGAGTAGATTCTATAGGGCCAAAGATTGCAGATGACCTTTATAAGGTGTATATGTTTTGTGGTGGTTCTCATTTTCTCAAAAAAGATTTCTTCAAAAACACTAGGCCGTACTATGCCAATAAGTATGGGTATGAGGAGATTTTCCCATCGCTAAGTGTGTATAATGAGGGGTTTGTAAACGCTTTCACTTCTGAGTTGTTGATAATACATAATCCTCTTGTCAATAAATGGAGCGAAAAAAGCAAGGGCGGAATTCGCTTAGCTGCTACAGGGATGGCTCAAACTTTTTTGATGCGTTCTGCATTGTTTCCTGTGTTGTTAAAGCCATTAAACTTTCTTGCTCTTTTTGCAAGATTAGTTTCACGTATGTCTTGGGACCTTACCACTAATACTGTATCAATTATTAGGAATACGACGATAGATAAAAGAGGCAAAGCTACACTGAAGTATTCAACTGTGTTTAAGTTGTTTCATGACTTTCGATTTTCAATTTTTTAAAGGTGTACTCTATGAAAAAGATATATTTAGCATTGTATCTAATCTTTCTTAAACATCTTCCTGCAACAAATGGTGCAATTCCTATGCGTTCTCTAATTCGACGTATGAGGTCTTCAGTAGGTAAGCATCTGTTCGACTCTTGCGGAAAGAACATAAACATAGAGAAGGGAGCAGACTTTGGCAAGGGGGATGGCATTAAGATAGGAGACAATTCAGGGCTTGGTATTAATTGTTATGTTAGAGGCCCTCTTGAAATCGGTAATGATGTTATGATGGGACCGGATGTGATGATCTTCCATGCTGACCATGTTATGTCTCGAAGGGATATACCAATGAGACTACAAGGAGATTCTGTGTCTAAAACCGTGATAATTGGTGATGATGTATGGATTGGTGCTCGCGTAATCATCCTTAAGGGTGTATATGTTGGAAAGGGTGCTGTGATTGCAGCTGGTGCTATACTGACAAAGGATGTTCCAGAATATGCTATTGTTGGAGGAGTTCCTGCTAAGGTAATAAAGTATAGAGAATAAAATGTCAAGAATATGTGTTTGTGGAGCGTTTCGTCTTTGGGATGTTCCAAAGGGTGGTCAAGAGGTCAAAACTTGCATTTTGACCGATGCTCTTGAGGCAAAATATGGTAAGATTTATCGTGTAGATACGCTTGCAAAGAATAGTAGGTTCTTAATGCCATTTCAGTTGGTGTGGGCAATGATGACCTGTAAGGATATTATTATTTTGCCAGCTCATAATGGACTAGTGGTGCTCTCGAAGTTTCTCACTCTGCTGAATACTATCTTCGACCGTCGGCTTCATTATTCGGTGATCGGTGGATGGTTACAGGATCTGTTGCCTGAGCATCCAGATGTGATAAAGGCGCTCCATAAGTTTACAAGTATCTATGTGGAAACACAGACTATGATGGATGCTTTGCAGAAACTTGGATTTACCAATGTGTGTGTGGTACCAAACTGTAAACCACTATCTATTCTGAAAAGAGGGCAGATGCCAAAGATGTACACAGAGCCATACAAACTCGTCACCTTTTCTCGTGTAACAGAGAAGAAGGGTATTGGCACAGCTGCGGATTTAGTGATGAAACTGAACGAAAAGTACGATAGAGAAGTGTTTACACTTGATATCTACGGTCCGGTAGATCCAGGAGAGGACAAAGGTTGGTTCGCAGAGCAGCAGAAGCATTTTACCGGCGCTATCACTTATAAAGGTAATGTTCCATTTAACAAGAGTGTGGAGATACTTTCTGGTTATTTCGCCCTTTTGTTCCCAACCCAATATTATACTGAGGGCATTCCGGGGACCATCATTGATTCATATGCAGCAGGTGTCCCAGTTATCTCTGCAAGATGGAAGAGTTATGCTGATGTGGTGATAGAAGGAGTGACAGGATTGGGTTATGAATTCAATACAAATGTTGACTTCGAGAGAATTTTGGAAAGCATTGTGGCTGATCCTTCAATTGTAGCTCGCCTGAAAGACGGATGTATCAAGAAAGCTGAAGACTTCTTGCCTGAAAATGCAATCAAACCTCTATTTGAAAGAATAAAGTGAAAAATAAGAAACAGATATCGTCAGATAGCCTAATACTCCTATGGGTTATAGCAATGACGATGGTGGTGCTTTACCATTGTACTTACTATTATGTTTATCCGTCTTGGTTGTTTAGCGAGGGACCATATAACTCATAGTTGAAGGTTGTGACTACTTTTTTTAATGGAAGGTATTCTATTTTTTTTGTCTTTTTTTCTTGACATGATATGTCATGTAACGAAGGGGAAATATGACTTTGTATTGTGATAGGATATTTTGGATGAGCATAATAGGTACTTTGATTGTGCTCTTTGTATTGTGCCCCGTTCATTGTTTGTGTGATAATATGGTTAGGGAATTTGTCAACCTTATGGTAATAATAGCTGTTTCATTGATTCTGAACTTTTCGATTTCAAAGAAGATAATGGGGCATTGTAGCGAACTTTTTGGATAATTCTATGGGCATTATCTTATCCATCATATTATTATCAGTTATGTGGTAATGGTACGTACTTTCGATAAAGCTGTGGCTTGATACGACGAACTGTTATTTCGGAGCGTTGATGTTGTTTTTGTCTGCTCTTAGCTATTAGTATCCTGTGTAACAGATTCAATGTGGCGAGATTCATGATAAGAGGTAAAATCAAATAATAACATATATGAAACTGTGTTTTTTCATTGACGATATTACGCACACAGGAGGAATCGAACGAGTGGTTTCTCTCTTATGTGGTCAGTTTGCAGTCAGTCATCAGGATTTGGAGATAGAGATTGTTTCTCAGTTTAGATCAAGTAAAGTATTGGCTTACGAATTTGTCGGAGCCAAGATTACTTATTTGTCAGAAAAGGATTATGACGCTAAGCCGCATTCGTTTCAGAGAATGTTTCGCATTCTTGGCAATGTGCTGAATGTGCGCAAACATTTCAAGAAGAATAAGTATGATGTAATTGTGGGGCAGTCGTATCCAAACAATATCTTGTTGTATTTGGCTGGTGTGGATCTTAGCAATGTGATTGCTGCAGAGCATGTGTATTATGACTACTATGGTAGCTTTCTGAAGAAGTTACGACTCCACGTCTACAAGAAGTGTTTCAAAGTGGTAGTATTGACATCGAAAGATAAGGAGTGCTATGATAATCACTTTCCATCAGAGCATACTTACTTGATTCCAAATCCTGTAGTATTGACTGAAACCTTTGCTTCTCCGCTTGATAGCAAAGTGGCTATTGCTGTTGGGCGTATTCAGTATCAGAAAGGTTTTGATACATTGGTAGAGGTGTTCAAGCGTGTGCATGAAAAGCATCCGGATTGGATTGTTCAGATCTATGGTGATGGCAGCCTGAGAGCGGAACTTGAGCAGCAGATTGCAGGTGCAGGCCTAAATGGCATTATTAATCTGATGGGATGCTCAAATGAGATTTACAAGAAGCTTCGTGATGCAGCCTTCTACATCATGTCATCCCGCTTTGAAGGTTTCCCTATGGTGCTTATTGAGGCTCAGTCTCAGGGTATACCTATCGTTAGTTTTGACTGCCCTAATGGTCCTTGGGACATCATTGATAATGGTGTGAACGGCATCCTTGTAGAAGACCAGAACAAGGATGCTCTCTGTGATGGTATCTGCTACATGATAGAGCATCCGGAGGAACGCAAGGCTATGGGTAAGAAGTCCCTCAAAAATGTTGACCAGTATAGTACGGTCGTGGTCTGTAATATGTGGAAAAGGCTGTTTGAGGAGATTATAAGGAAAAAGTAATATGCAAGATTATGGATTAGTATCTATTATCACGCCAACATGGGCGTGTGCAGGATTTATTAGTGAGACCATCAAGAGTGTTCAGACTCAAACATACCAAAATTGGGAATTGCTGATTCAGGATGATTGTAGTACGGATGGTACAGATAGGGTGGTGGAAGCTTTAGCACAGGAAGACCCTCGCATTAAATATGAGTGCAATCCTAAAAAGAGTGGTGCTGCTATCACTCGCAACAATGCCCTTCGACGTGCGAAGGGGCGCTGGATTGCGTTCTTGGACAGCGATGACCTGTGGTTACCAAAGAAGTTTGAGCATCAGTTGAAATTTATGGTGGAGAACAACTATGCCTTCTCTTATCATGAATATACAGAGATGAATGAGGATGGTAAGGAGTTGGGGGTGTATGTGAGTGGAAAAAAATGCGTGAGCGAGTTTGATATGTACGCTTGCTGTTGGCCTGGATGTTTAGCTGTGATGTATGATGTAGAGAAGATAGGTCTGGTTCAGATAAAGGATGTGAAAAAGAACAATGATACTGCCATGTGGCTGAAGGTGGTGAAGAAGGCTCCTTGCTACCTGCTGAAGGAGAACCTGGCTCGTTATCGTCGACGTTCTGTATCTATCACTCCAAAGCCTCTGTACAAGCGAATTTGGGCGCATTATCCGCTGTTCCATATTGCTGAAGAGATGAATCCAGTAAGGGCTACCTTTTGGGTACTAATGAATGTATTAGGTAATGCGTTTAAGAAGATTTTTTATGTTAAGCATATCTAAAGACAGAAACTTATGAAGCGACTTTTTGATATTATCGCCAGTGCTTGTGGCTTGCTCGTTTTGAGTCCAGTCTTCCTGATTATGGCTATCTGGATTAAGCAGGACAGTAATGGACCTGTCTTCTACCGTCAGGTACGTGTGGGACGGCACAACAAGGATTTTCGTATCTTCAAGTTCCGCTCGATGCGAGTTGGTGCTGATAAGGGTGGCCTTGTGACCATTGGTGGTCGAGACCCTCGTATCACTCGTAGTGGTTACTTCATTCGTAAGTACAAATTGGATGAGTTCCCTCAGTTAATCAATGTGTTCTTGGGTGAGATGAGTGTGGTTGGTCCACGCCCTGAGGTGCGTCACTATGTGAACTACTGGACCCCTGAGCAAATGCATGTCCTTGATGTTCGACCTGGTATCACCGATCCAGCCTCTATCAAGTTCCGCAATGAGAATGAGTTAATGGAGAAAGCGGAGGATCCTGAGGATTATTACATCAATGTAATCATGCAAGAGAAGATCAAACTTTATTTGGAATACATACAGAATGCTTCATGTTGGTCTGATATTAAGTTGATATTCAAAACATTCAAAGTAATTATTACAGAAAGATAATATAATAATATCAAAAATAAAAAGTACAATGAGTACAGATTTGAAAAGAAGGAACATTCCTTTTAGCCCTCCAGATATGACAGAGGTAGAGGCTAACGAAGTGCGTGATGCTATCTTGAGCGGTTGGATCACAACTGGTCCTCGCACAAAGAAACTAGAAAAACTCGTAGCTCAGTATGTAGGCGTGAATACTGATAAGGATGAGAAGACTCCAAACTGTGTGTGCTTGAACTCACAGACTGCATGTGCTGAGATGGCATTGCGTATTTTAGGTATCGGAGCTGGAGATGAAGTGATTGTTCCTGCGTATACATATACAGCAAGTGCATCTATCATTGATCACGTAGGAGCAAAGATTGTCTTTGTTGATGTGCAGAGTGATTGCCTTGAGATGGACTATGATGTCGTAGAGGCTGCTATCACTGAGCATACAAAGGCAATTATTCCTGTAGATCTTGGTGGCGTACCTTGTGACTATGATCGTATCATGGCAATTGTAAAGCGCAAGGAGGGTTTGTTTCGTCCAAAGACAGATCTCCAAAAGAAGATTGGTCGTATTGCAATCTGTTCTGACTGTGCACATTCATTCGGTGGCTACCGTATGAAGGATGGCAAGAAGATAATGTGTGGCGCTATGGCAGACTTCTCATCATTTAGCTTCCATGCAGTGAAGAACTTTACAACAGCGGAAGGTGGTGCACTGACCTGGAATTTACCTTTCGGAGAAGAACCTGCTGTTCTCGACCTTGATTTGAATCCAGAAAATACCTTCAGTAAAGTATCAATGAATGAAGGTAGCAATTGGAATCAGCGTATTTATCATATCTGTCAGTTGCTTTCACTCCATGGCCAAAATAAGGATGCTTTTGCTAAGACAAAGCTGGGCGCATGGGAATATGACATTGTTGGCCCATGGTTCAAGTGCAACATGACCGATGTCGTAGCAGCTCTTGGTCTCATTCAGTTTGAGCGTTATCCAGAGATGCTTGTAAAGCGTAAGGAAATGATAGAGAAAATGGATACTGCTTTTGCTGACATAAATGTAGCTGTACTGAATCACTATGGCAAGAATCACGTTTCAAGCGGTCACTTATATATTGTTCGTCTATTGGGTAAGACTCGTGAACAGACAAATGAGGTGATTGAAAAGATGGCAGAACGTGGTATTGCTACCAACGTTCACTACAAACCACTTCCTATGATGGTCGCTTATAAGAAGATGGGTTTCGAAATCAAGGATTTCCCCAATGCATATCACATGTTCGAGAACGAAATCACCCTCCCTTTGAATACAAGGATGACAATGGAGGACGTTGACTACGTTATTGAGAATTTCGTGGATATCGTCAAGTCTCTCTAATCTTTTTATCTTATGTCAATGAAAAAACTTAAGAAGGTCATAAGAGGTTTGTGTAGATTCTGCGCATGCATCTATTGACCTTAAAAGACAGACAAAACAAGGTATAACAGAGCAGTGAATAGAATAACTATCAAAGTCAATATTATGATTACAAAAGAATTAAAAAAGAGAGTTGTTGATTTCATAAAAATGGAGCAGCGTTTGGATTCTATGCAGTTCATGACAGCGGAGTATGTGGTTCGTTGCATGCAGATCAGCAAAGAAGATGCTTTTGAAGCTCTCGAAGCACTCAAAAAGTAACAATGGTTATCCAGCAGCACAAGTAAGGCTAATACCTGCAGTTCGATAGGAATATAATAATATCAGAAAATATGAAATTCACATACATTTCCCATAAAAAGACGATGAGCATTACATTGTTTATATATCGTAGGTGTTTGGAGATAGTCCATAAGGGGGCTCTTTCTCGTATTGCGGCTTTCCTTGGTATGTCCATCAGCAAATCTGCCAGCAAACCTTCTATGGTTGGTGATACCAATTCATATGTTAAGTCAAATTGGGCAGATGTATTGGAAAAACTGTGTGTGAAGGAACTGGAACTGACTAGAGAAGTTCATCAAGGCAGGCCCCGATACCCCTGTGGTAAAAGCGTCGCGCTGAAACCATGATACCCTGAAGATGCTACTTTGGACCTTTGTATATTATGATAAGAGGACGAGGAAGGAGAACTTATTGATTGCCGGTGACTTTGATGATAAGGAGCCTGATGGAACCGATGGCAATATTGAACTTTCTCCAACGACAAAATACTCAATGACATCTAACCTTGTGAAAGCAGTCTGCGAATTGCACTACAATTCTTAAGTAGTAGTGTTTAGAGTATTCTATAAATTCATCAGGAAGGGGGGGGATATATGAGAATATGTATTGGGAACGTTTCGAGGAGAGTTATGGAACATTTGTCTTGATGGTGACAAGGTAGACTTTGATACCCTTGAATGAGGGCACTATACACTCAATGCTTGACAATGCTATCTCGGCTTGACTATAGCGATATCATGACCTTCTTTGAGGTCATAAAGAGGCTGGAGGCTGTAATAGTCCAAAAGGAGGGGAAGAAGTAAATCACCTATTTGTCGGATGGCAGATTACGAATAACGTTAATAGTGAATTAATGGCAGGAGAAAACGACCGTAACTTTATCGCCTTCTATGGCGATACGTTTCTGAAAACCACCACTTCCCCAATAAGTATACCACGCTCCTGAATAAAATAAAATTTGTCCGTCGAAAGATAAGTCAGAGTACGTTGGAGGAATGGAAACTGAAGATGTTCCTTGAAATAGCGGCCGTGAGGGATATGGATGAGCATACCGGAGGGAGAAAGAAGAAGGGGTAGGAAGGTAAATAAAGATAGCTTGAGCCCTGTTTTATCCAATTACGATATAAAAAAGAAGTTATTTGATGATGCAGATCAACATAACCGTATTGGTCGGGCTAAATGGGGATACCCGGTCTTGCGAAGAACGAAGAATTGTATAACCCCACTAAGAAAGAAATATATGAAACGATTGAAACAATTATTCTATTGCGTATTGGCGGCATTAATGTTTACTGGCTGCCAGTCCTACAAAAAAGTACCTTACCTGCAGGATGCTGAATTTGTATTGTATAGTACTCAAGATGCAGAGCTGTATGATGCAAAGATTATGCCTAAAGATCTACTGACTATTGTCGTGTCATGTACTAGTCCTGAACTGGCTGCGCCTTTTAATCTGACAGTGGCTACGCAGAATAGTGTAGCTTTGAGTTATACAACTACCCAACCTGTTCTGCAGCAATACCTAGTTGATAACGACGGTAATATAAACTTCCCTGTACTGGGTGAACTTCATGTGGGTGGATTGACCAAGAAGGCAACCGAACAAATGATCGTGGAAAAACTGAAACCTTATATTACGGAAACTCCTATTGTAACGGTACGTATGGTGAATTATAAGATTTCCGTGATTGGTGAAGTTGCCCGTCCCGGTACATTTACGATTTCCAATGAAAAAGTGAACATTCTAGAAGCTTTGGCTATGGCAGGTGATATGACCGTATATGGTCTACGTGATGATGTTAAGCTGATACGGGAGAATGCCAATGGTAAGCAGGAAATTATTCCTTTGGATCTGAACAAGGCGGAGACTATTCTTTCTCCTTATTACTATCTGCAGCAGAATGATATTATTTATGTAACTCCGAATAAGGCAAAAGCACGAAATTCGGATATCGGTACTAGTACAAGCTTGTGGTTCTCTGCTACTTCGATCCTTGTTTCTATTGCCAGTTTGTTGTTTAACATCTTGAAATAAAAAGAAAGAGTTATGAAGGAAGAAAATCAAAACGTGAAGGTACGTGAACTGACTGAGGAGCAAATTGATTTCCGGGCGCTTCTTTTTAAATATATCATTCATTGGCCCTGGTTTGTAGGTGCGGTGTTGTTATGCTTGGTTGGTGCTTGGTTTTATCTGCACTGGGCTACGCCAATTTATAATATTTCCGCTACAGTTTTGATAAAAGACGAGAAGAAGGGTGGAGGTGCAGGACTTTCTTCGGAATTGGAGGATATGGGATTAAGCGGCCTGATGACTTCCTCTAAAAATATTGATAATGAGTTGGAGGTTCTGCGTTCGAAAACACTTGTAAAAGAGGTTGTTAATCAGTTGGCGTTGTATATAACCTATAAAGATGAGGATGAGTTTCCTACTAAAGGTTTATATAAGACCTCTCCGGTGCAGGTAAGCTTGACATCTCAGGAGGCTGAGAAATTAACTGCACCGATGATGGTGGAAATGACCTTGCAACCTGAAGGTAGTATGGATGTGAATGTGACTGTAGGTGAGAAGGGGTATCAGAAGCATTTTGAAAAGTTGCCTGCTATCTTTCCGACTGATGAAGGTACATTGGCTTTCTTTCAGGAAGTTGATTCGGTTACCTTACAGGATGGAACGAAAGTTCCTCGGATAGGGAAGAGTGTACGTCATATAACTGCGACAATAAACAAACCGATGAGAGTGGCAAGAGGATATTGTAACAGCTTGTCTATTGCCCCTACTTCTAAGACTACTTCCGTAGCCGTAATTTCATTGAAGAACTCCAGTT
The DNA here is from genome assembly GCF_000162515.1 of Bacteroides sp. 1_1_14. NCBI lineage: Bacteria > Pseudomonadati > Bacteroidota > Bacteroidia > Bacteroidales > Bacteroidaceae > Bacteroides > Bacteroides sp. 1_1_14. The sequence continues at coordinate 752,900 of NZ_GG774703.1, forward strand.
TGCAGCGTGGTCAGGATTTTATCAACCAGTTGCTTGAAATGTATAATCGCAATACGAACAATGATAAGAACGAAATTGCCCAGAAAACAGCAGAGTTTATCGATGAACGTATTGGCATTATCTCAAAAGAATTGGGTAGTACAGAAGCTAATCTGGAGTCCTTCAAGCGTGATGCCGGTATCACGGATTTGACGAGTGAAGCTCAGATAGCCTTGGCCGGTAATGCGGAATATGAAAAGAAGAGTGTGGAGAATCGTACTCAAATCAGCTTGGTGAATGACTTGCGTAAGTATTTGCGAGGTAATGAATATGAAGTTTTGCCAAGTAATGTGGGTTTACAGGATGCTGCCTTGATTGGAGCGATTGAACGTTATAACGAGATGCTTATTGAACGTAAACGCCTGCTGCGTACGTCAACAGAGAATAATCCCACGATTGTTAACTTGGATACGAGTATCCGTGCCATGAAAGCCAATGTGCAGGCTACTCTTGAAGGAACCTTGCAGGGACTGATGATTACCAAAGAGAGCCTTGACCGTGAAGCGAGTCGCTATTCCCGCCGTATCAGCAACGCTCCGGGGCAGGAACGTGCTTATGTAAGTATTGCCCGTCAGCAGGAGATCAAGGCCGGATTGTATCTGATGTTGTTACAGAAACGTGAAGAGAATGCTATTGCGCTTGCTGCTACTGCGAATAATGCGAAGATCATTGATGAAGCGATAGCTGACGATATTCCGGTATCTCCCAAACGCTCTATGATCTATTTGATTGCATTGGTACTTGGTGTTGGAATTCCGATTGGTATCATCTATTTGATTGAACTGACTAAATTCAAGATCGAAGGTCGTGCCGATGTAGAGAAACTGACAAGTGTGCCTGTTGTCGGTGATATTCCATTAACTGATGAGAAGAATGATAAGAATGGTTCTATCGCTGTCTTCGAGAACAAGAATAATCTGATGAGTGAAACCTTCCGTAATATTCGAACCAATCTTCAGTTTATGCTCGATAATGATCAAAAGGTGATTCTTGTGACTTCGACTGTCAGTGGTGAAGGTAAATCATTCGTTTCCTCGAACCTGGCAATCAGTCTTTCTCTTTTGGGAAAGAAGGTGGTGATTGTAGGTCTCGATATTCGTAAGCCAGGACTGAATAAAGTATTCCAGCTCTCTAATAAGGAGAGAGGTATTACTCAGTATCTTTCCAATCCTGAAACGGATTTGATGGAACTTGTTCAGCCTTCTGATGTAAATAAGAATCTGTTTATTCTTCCGGGTGGTACTGTTCCTCCTAATCCAACAGAACTGTTGGCTCGTAACGGTCTGGATAAAGCGATTGAAACCTTGAAGAAGAACTTCGATTATGTCATTCTTGATACTGCTCCTATCGGCATGGTAACGGATACCTTATTAATCGGCCGTATAGCAGACTTGTCAGTTTACGTGTGCCGTGCTGACTACACTCATAAGGCGGAATATACATTGATCAATGAACTGTCTTTTGAGAAGAAGCTGCCTAATCTTTGTACTGTCATCAACGGTGTAGACCTGAAGAAGCGAAAATACGGTTATTACTACGGCTACGGTAAGTATGGCAAGCATTACGGATATGGCAAACGTTATGGTTACGGCTATGGATATGGTCAGACCAAAAGTAAAAGAAAAGACTAGTAAATTTGAAATAAAATATGAAAAAAGCGTAGGAAATGGGTGAATAATTTTGTATCTTTATTGCTTATAAACCAAGCATAAAGATACAATGAATCAACCTGATTTTGTAGTGAAATGCTACAATAAACAAGACTTAGCCCAAATGTATTTCCCTGATATAACTGTTCGCGCTTCAGTAAATAAACTTCGTCGCTGGATGCGTAGATGTCAACCATTAATGGATGAGATACTTTCTACGGATTTTCATCCGAAAACGAAAGCTTTTTCTGTGCGGGAAGTAAGGTTAATCACCTACTATTTGGGTAAGCCGGGAGATTTGTAACCCCAAATCTTTTTTATTCATTCAACAAAAAAACTACGGGAGGCAGCACTTTCGCCATCTCCCGTAGTTTTTTTTATAATCCTGAATATTCTTTTCTCGGATCGTAGCAAGGACATGCCTTGTGGATCGTAGCACTCAGCTGATAATGTCCCGCTATCTGCGCCTCCGGATACTGATGCTTGAGAATCGTCAACAGATCGAGCAGAGCAAAGCGTTGTGCCGTAGTTCTCGTATCCGCCGGTCTGCCATTTTCATCCAGCCCGCCTTCATAACAAATCCCGATACTATGCCTGTTAAATCCACGCACATGGGCACCGATTTCGGAGACGGGACGACAATGATGAAGAACTCCGTCCCGGGTGATATAAAAATGATAGCCAATATCACGAAAACCCCGTTGCAAATGACATTCTCGAAGCCGTTCTACAGGGAAGGAAACATTGCAGCGCGTAGCGCTGCAATGAATCACCAACAACTTAATCTCTCTCGGGAGATACTCATCTTTAGAACTTTCCATGCGGATGTATTACAGATGAGCCGTACAGGACGTTACCCCGATAGCAGAAATGATAGACGTTGCAATTGTCACAATGAACTGAAGAATATTCTTCCAAACTTGCTTTTTCATACAATTTTAATCTTTAATAGTAAATAATGATTGATTAAACAGTCGGGTCCGGAGCTTCATCGCCATCGTCACCTGAACCACCGCCGGGCTGATCGCCCTTACCATCGTCCGGCAACGGTTCGTCTCCCGAATCGGGCTTACCGTCACTCTTATACAGTGCAAAGTCCAGTGTTTTACACAACTTGCGGAGATCACTTCCCGGATAGAAAAGCACTTTACCTTTCTCGATACACGATGCCTTGAATTCCTTCTCCGTTGCGGTAGCCGTTGCCGTCTTAAGACTCATGCGGAAATTCCCCAGATCGCCCATCTGAACGATATTCCCTTCATTCAGTACATTGACGATTTCGAGTAGAAACTCTCCGATACAACCTTCCAACTCGCCTTTTGAATAAGACGAACGTTCGGTAATACGTTTGCAGACCTCCTTGACGGTCACTTTCCGTCCGCTACGTGCCACTGCATAATACTTGGGAGCTTCACTAGGTTTCAACAGGTTCTTGCGAGCCATAACAACATAATTCTGTGCCATAATTTTTAATACTTAATACTTATTACTTAATATTTATTACCTGTAACCGATTACACAACAAAGATACTACATGGGCAAGTGCCCGTGATGTGCACTGACGCACACAGACGCACTGATAAAAGGAAAAAACATTGAGAAGATTGTATTGAATCTTCCCAATGTTTGCATCCGATCATTGAGAAGGTTTTTTCAAACTTTCCAATGTTTTCAGAGAGTCTTCAAAAGGACAAAAGGACAAAAATGACAGATAGGACTATTTTATGAGATCTTCTGATACTTACCATGAGATATCTTATTGATTTTGACGCCAATGAACGATTTTATCAGCCTGCTGATCTTGCGGCGGCTGAAATCGTATTTTACGCCGATCTGCATTGCATCTTCGGTAGTGAATGTTTCTGGCAACTCGCCGATGAACTTCCGTGTACTGTTCGGATCTTTCAACGGATGGAGCTGGGAAGACGGCATGGAAGACAATAATAGCCTGCTATGCTCATAACAGCAGAGAACGATCTGGAGAGAACGATCGAAATCTACATCCTCACAATAGATATCCGGTGCGCCATCATTCGCCTCGAACTGGCGGATGCGTGCCTGGATCATGCTGATGCGCATCACAAGACAGGCATACCGCTTGACAACGGCCTGAAGGTCATCGTTACCTTCCAGAACCACTTCGGCAAGCAGCTTAGAAAACGTATGATTCAGATAATCCCATTGAGAACGGCTGAAGTGAAACAATACAGGATGATTCTTGCAGAAATGATAAAGCTCGAAGACACGATGTGCCAGCGGTTTGAAAGACTCTTCGAGCGAGATACTGTCATCTCCCATGGGCTTCCACTTCGGAATGCTGCGGAAAGTGTAGAGCATGATACGGCTCGGAAGTCCTTTTTCCGAAGTCTCTATCAGTGAAGCCATCTGACTCGGGGTGCCGGTGAGGAACATGGCAAGCATGGGAAAACGGATATAAATGGGGGTTAAGCCATTGATCTTGAAAGCGGAATCGATATTTTCATGCTCGAATGCCTTGCGGAGCATATCGTCAAAGTTACCGCAATCCAGATGATTGGCTGTAGCCAGCGTCTGCGCCTCGGTATCGAATATGATGCTTCCTTGCGGACCGTTGTCCCGCATTTGGATCTGCATACGGCTGTAGCTGGTAGTGGCAGGGAGAAAAAGCATTTTGTAAGCTGGTTTTTCCGGCTCTTCGGGACACTCTTCATGTGCCTTTTTCTTATAAGTACAGTCCAGTTTCCATTGGGTGTACTTATGGTTATAAATTTTCTGCTGAAGTTCGCTATTGGAAAGTATCCAGTCGTGGACCTCTTCCAGCAGATAACGTCCTGTTTGCGCAATGCTCTTGTTGCTCCCAGCGGGGGCAATGCCGAAACTGTAGAAATGGGGAGAATACTTTTTGTGATTATAGATGCCGAATGTGCCGGGCAGTACGGAACTCAATGCGGTGAGGTTGGAGAGAAAGGAAAGATCCTGTTCACGATCACCTTCCTCTTCGAGGATACATTCGTTCAGCAGATCGGGCAGATATTTGTACACGCTTTTGGGAAAACAGGGCGTTTCTTTTCTGAATTCTTCGCCTTGCCAATACGCTTCATCTGCTTCATAGATGTTTTCGGATGGGCTATATGTCACTTTTGTCATTTTGTCCTTATGAAGAGAAGAGCAAAGCGGAGAGGCGGAGACGGATGGAGTAGAGGTAACTTTTTGGTAACCAGATTGTAGGATGCTCCTGATTTCCTGTGCGGGAAAGTCGGAGTGCTCAAAATAAACCGTAATCCCGCGTAATATGCTTTCTTGCGAATATCTTCTCCGGCAAGCTTCGCAGGCGAGTTTAAACAGATTGGTGTGTCGTTGCCCGGCGGTCAATGGATTTAAGAAAATGTAGGACGAAAGGAACAAGTTGACTTCCTCTTCCGAGAAGTTCTCGGAGGTTTCGTTTGCTTTTGCAGGTAGCGGAGGAGAGGGGAGGTTTTCTGCTGTCGGCTGGAACGGTTGTGTTTCCACAGCTGCTTCCAGAACGAATGACTGATAGAGACTGGCTACGTATCCGTCCGGTGAATAGGTGAAATAGCACAGGCGGCTTTCGTCTTTACAGGCGGGATCGCTGGTGAGCCCGGTCAGCTGGTCGTAGTAACGGCTGACCAATAGCTGCCCTTCTCGGTGATGGCCTTCGATGCCTTCCACATAGGCGAAGATTTTCACACCGTCCGTAGGGCTTTCCAGAGCAGCTACGGTATGAGGGTCGGCAGCGCAAAGACGGATAATCTCCAGCCGATTGGGAACGTGGTCGTAGTCGAGTCCGATAATGTGACTGGGCAACTGGAAATTTCGGATGGCATGCGCTCCGTCGAAGGTGCCGGCAGGAGTGAAGCAGGGGAGCTGGCTTTTTAGTTTTGGGCGGCTTCATGGTCGCCTTCCTGATGATACCGCCGGATGGATTGGATGATGGAAGCATAAACCGGATGAATACACATAAAGATGACTTCGAGGAAAGACATGATTTTAGGCTTTTTGGAATACACATTTTCGTAAACGGAAACTTTAATTTCTTCGAGTACTTGCATTTGATTTTGATGTTTTATGATTGTATATCCCACTATCGGGATAGCGGGTGCAAAGGTAAAGGAGGGTGAATTAGAACTTGTTTCATAGGTTGAAACAGATTGAATAACCAAATATATATCTATTTTTTATTAAATTTTAAACAAAGAGTAAACATGACAAAAGAAAATCATGGACCTTATGAGTTTTTGGGAAGTATGGTAGTGAACCTGATGAATATCGACAAATCGATTTCGTATTCTTTTCTGGAAGATGAGTTGCATATCTCCGGAAGGGATGTGAGTGCCATGCGGCAGGGGAAGGATTTACACGTTTATCAGTACGTGCGTGTCGTCAGCTGTATCATGGATGAGATACATCTGGAAATTCTGTTGAATGCACTGCTGAAGGAATTGAAGAATGTATTTGCAGCCCATTGTGATTTAGTGATCGGTACGATTCCACATCGGCTTTACGGAAACGGACAGCCGGCAGAATGGGTGGTAGTGATGAGATGGGACGGGGTAGGGGTCTGATCCTTCTTGTCATACCCGGATTGCTATCTTAGTCTTCTAAAGTACGTCCGCATTTTTTTCATGATCTTGATACCCAAAACTACTCCGTCAAAGATGGCCATGCCGGTATTGAACGAACGCATGAGCGAATCCGCTTTGTTGGCGGCGGGTGCAAGAGGCGAGAATATTTCGCGGGTGGTGGCCGTCATAGCTCGTTTTTGAGCCTGAATTTCATTCAAGAGCTTCTTTTTGCGTTGGGTGATCTCTTCTAATGTAATTTTGGCAGGTGTTTGCGCACTCATAACTTCATTTATTTTGAATCGGTTAAAAACAAGTTAGCGAGGAAGTTTACCATCGGGGAGATGATAAGCTGTTTGCGGAAAATAATGACTAAAGCCATAATCAGTATATTGATGCCGGCAATGATAGCGAAGCTTGCCATAAGTCCGCCTACCAGAGGTTCCAATACATAAGCCAAGGCAAATAACAGATAAAACAGGGCTACCATGCCAAGGATGATAAGTATTACAATCATGATTAACGTTGAAAGAAGTATGGTCAGCTTCTCCGTCAACTCTAACTTGGTGTATTCTTTTTGAAGTTCCAGATACTTTTTGAACTCAAAAAACAACTGTTGAAAGTTCTCAATACTTTTATCGTCTGCAAACATGGTCGCTCTGTTTTAGTCCTTTACTTACTTATTCTCCTATTTCTCCTTTAATTTCAGCTGCGATTTCGTCAACGAGATTTTCCATTTCGTTGCGGTTCAGCTTGATTCCTTTTTTACGAAGAATTTCTGCGATCTTATTACGGGTATCTTCTCCCTTTTCAGGAGCAAACAAAATACCAAGGGCTGCACCTACGGCTGCACCACCCAGAAAAGCTGCTAATACATTTAATCCTTTCATAATTTATACTGTTTAAAATGATTATGATACAACAAATATAACATTTTTCTCCAAAGGTTGTTCGCAAAAACAGAAAAAAAGTACTTCCTTTTTATCATTCTTGATTTCTTTTATGGTTTAATCTTATTTAACTAGACTTTTGGACTAACAAATGAGACTTAAGGCGTACTTTTGTCATTCAATATTGTAATTCAAAACATAATGAAAGCGAAGATTGTTTTTATAACCGGAGCGAGCAGCGGAATCGGCGAAGGATGCGCCCGTAAATTTGCTAAGGAAGGATGGAACCTGATTTTGAATGCCCGTACAGTGTCGAAGCTGGAAGAACTGAAGGCTGAACTGGAAAAAGAGTATGGAATACAGGTCTGTGTGTTGCCTTTTGATGTTCGCGACCGGAAACAGGCTGCCGCCGCACTGGAAGCGTTGCCGGAAGAATGGAAATCGATTGATGTATTGATTAACAATGCCGGACTGGTGATCGGAGTGGACAAAGAGTTCGAAGGTAGTCTGGACGAGTGGGATATCATGATCGATACGAATATAAGAGGTTTGCTCGCCATGACACGTCTGGTAGTTCCGGGCATGGTGGAACGGGGGTGCGGACACATTATTAATATAGGTTCTATCGCCGGAGATGCCGCCTATCCCGGAGGCAGTGTTTACTGCGCCACCAAAGCTGCTGTGAAGGCACTTTCGGACGGACTTCGGATAGACTTGGTGGATACGCCGCTGCGGGTGACGAATATCAAACCGGGCATGGTGGAAACAAACTTTACAGTGGTCCGTTACCGTGGTGACAAGCAGGCGGCTGACAATTTTTACAAGGGAATCCGCCCGCTGACCGGAGACGATATTGCCGAAACGGTATATTATGCTGCCTCGGCTCCTGCGCATATTCAGATTGCAGAGGTGCTTTTGATGCCGACTTATCAGGCAACGGGCACTATTTCTTATAAGAAGAAGGCAGAATAGACGTTTTTTCGCTCATTTTCTTTGCCGGATGATAAAATTTCTATTATTTTGTTGCCCGAAAACTAAATGTGAACGAACAAGATTATTGAATTATTAATTAAATACAGAATATTGGATATGAAAAAATTGGTCGTATTAGGAATGGGAGTATGCATGGTGCTTGCGTTTGCATCTTGTAAATCCAGTGAAAGCGCCTATAAAAAAGCTTACGAAAAAGCAAAACAGCAAGAATTGGCAGAACCGCAGGTGGAAGCTCCGGTAGAAGTGACTCCGGTTGTTGCAGCTCCTGTGACAACACCTAAGGCTACAGATACAACCGGCGTTCGTCAGGAAAAGGTGACAGTCGTTTCCGGTACCGACGGATTGAAGGATTACAGCGTAGTAGTAGGCAGCTTCGGTGTGAAAGCGAATGCTGAAGGCTTGAAAGACTGGTTGGACGGACAAGGTTACAACGCAACAATCGCATTCAATGCGGAAAAAGCAATGTACCGTGTGATTGTAAGCTCATTCGCTGACAAAGCGGCTGCTGTCGATGCACGTGACGCATTCAAGGCTAAATACCCGAGTCGTACAGACTTCCAGGGAGCTTGGTTGCTGTATCGTATTTATTGATTTCTTTTTGGTAATATATATCGGGATGGATAACCTGTTTTCCCGAAATAAGAAGGCGGTAACTGGGAAGTTACTGCTTTTTTGTTACACATTGTAAATTCGTTTTTTAGAAATTTTTATCATTCTACTAAAAGAAGTTATAAATAGCAGGTGGGAAACTTTTTTCGTAAATAAAGTTTTTACTTTTGTCATTATGAAACAGAAATATGTAATGGCTGCTATCGATGCAGCGTTGAAAGCGGGTGAAAAAATCCTTTCTATCTATGAAGATCCGAAGTCGGATTTTGAAATAGAGAGGAAGGCGGATAACTCTCCCTTAACGATAGCAGACAGGAAAGCCCACGAGGCGATTGTGGCCATTTTGAATGAAACTCCTTTTCCGGTTCTTAGTGAAGAAGGAAAGCATATGGACTATGCAGTGCGGCGAGGCTGGGATACTTTATGGATTGTAGACCCGCTGGACGGAACGAAGGAGTTCATCAAGCGTAACGGAGAATTTACGGTAAATATAGCTTTGGTGCAGAACGCTGTACCTGTAATGGGTGTTATTTACGTGCCTGTAAAAAAAGAACTTTATTTTGCAGTGGAGGGGACAGGTGCCTATAAGTGTTCCGGCATTGTCGGTCTGGAAGACGAGGGAGTGACCTTACAGCAGATGATTGAGAAATCGAAACGGATGCCATTGGCGGATGCGCGCGACCATTTTATTGCTGTCGCTTCCCGTTCACACCTGACGCCTGAAACTGAAACATATATTGCAGACTTAAAAAAGAAACACGGCAATGTGGAACTGATATCAAGCGGAAGTTCTATTAAAATCTGTCTGGTTGCCGAAGGAAAGGCGGATGTCTATCCGCGTTTTGCTCCGACGATGGAATGGGATACGGCTGCCGGACATGCGATAGCCCGTGCCGCAGGGATGGAAGTATATCAGGCAGGGAAGGAGGAACCTTTGCGATATAACAAAGAGGATCTGCTGAATCCGTGGTTTATCGTTGAAGCAAAAAGAGAACGCTAATTAATGTTTATATGACATTTGAAATTGTATTTGTACTATTATCCTTATTAGGAATGATGGCTGCCCTGATCGCGGATAAGATGCGGCCGGGCATGGTGCTCTTTTCGGTAGTGGTTTTATTTCTGTGCATCGGCATTCTGACTCCGAAGGAAATGCTTGAAGGTTTCAGTAATAAAGGAATGATTACCGTCGCCTTGTTATTCCTGGTTAGTGAAGGTATCCGTCAGTCGGGTACATTAGGGCAAGTGATCAAGAAACTGCTTCCGCAGGGGAAGACGACGGTGTTTAAAGCGCAGCTGCGTATCCTGCCGTCTGTTGCATTCATTTCTGCCTTTCTGAATAATACTCCGGTGGTAGTCATCTTTGCCCCGATCATCAAGCATTGGGCGAAATCGGTAAAACTTCCGGCCACCAAGTTCCTGATTCCCCTTTCTTATGTGACTATCCTCGGCGGTATCTGTACGCTGATCGGCACTTCTACCAATCTGGTAGTGCATGGTATGATTCTGGAAGCCGGCTATGAAGGCTTCACCATGTTCGAACTGGGAAAGGTCGGCATCTTTATTGCCATTGCCGGTATCATATATCTTTTCATTTTCTCCAAACGGCTCTTGCCCGATGCACGTCCGGATACGGCTGTACCCGATGAAGAAGTGGAGGAAGGAGAGAAGCTGCATCGTGTAGAAGCTGTATTGGGAGCCCGTTTCCCCGGTATCAACAAGAAACTGAGTGATTTCAATTTCCAGCGTCACTATGGTGCGGAAGTGAAAGAGATCAAAACACGTAACGGTCAGCGCTATGTCGATCATCTGGAGGATGTAGTGCTCCGTGAGGGTGATACGCTTGTGGTGATGGCGGATGATACGTTTATCCCGACTTGGGGAGAATCTTCGGTATTCGTGCTGCTTACCAACGGCAATGATCCGGATACTTCGGGAAAGAAGAAGCGCTGGTTGGCGCTAATCTTGCTGGTACTGATGATTGTCGGTGCTACGGTGGGCGAACTGCCGGCAACCAAAGAGATGTTTCCCGATATCAAGCTGGATATGTTTTTCTTTGTCTGCATTACTACTATTATCATGGCGTGGACCAATATTTTCCCCGCCCGTAAGTATACCAAATATATTTCGTGGGATATTCTGATTACGATTGCCTGCGCGTTTGCCATCAGCAAGGCTATGGTGAACTCCGGTGTGGCCGATTGTGTGGCAGGATTTATCATCGGTTTGAGTGACGATTACGGACCGCATGTATTACTTGCTATATTGTTTGTCATCACGAATTTGTTTACGGAACTGATCACGAACAATGCGGCTGCGGCTCTGGCATTTCCGTTGGCACTGTCCATCTCGGCGCAGTTGGGCGTAAGTCCGACACCTTTCTTTGTCGTGATCTGTATGGCTGCGTCTGCCAGCTTTTCCACACCGATCGGTTATCAGACTAATTTGATTGTGCAAGGTATCGGCAACTATAAGTTTACGGATTTTGTCCGTATCGGTCTGCCGCTCAATATCATCACTTTCTTAATCTCTGTGATCCTGATCCCGTTGATCTGGAACTTTTAATAAACATATTCTATAAATGGAAGAAAAAAATCATATATATCCGATTTTTGACCGCATGATGACGCGGGAGGACAAAGAAGAACTTCTGGGACAGCATAGCGTGATGATCTGGTTTACAGGTCTGAGCGGATCAGGTAAAAGTACGATTGCGATTGCATTGGAACGTGAACTCCATAAGCGCGGACTGCTTTGCCGTATTCTGGATGGAGACAATATCCGCAGCGGTATCAACAATAATCTGGGCTTCTCCGAAACTGACCGTGTAGAGAATATCCGTCGTATCGCCGAAGTATCCAAGTTGTTTCTGGACAGCGGCATCATTACGATTGCGGCATTTATCAGTCCCAATAATGATATCCGTGAAATGGCAGCGAATATTATCGGAAAAGATGATTTCCTGGAAGTTTTCGTAAGCACCCCGCTGGAAGAGTGTGAAAAGCGGGATGTGAAAGGACTGTACGCCAAAGCGCGCAAGGGAGAAATTCAGAATTTCACCGGAATTTCCGCACCGTTTGAAGTGCCCGAACATCCGGCCTTGTCATTGGATACTTCGAAGCTGAGTCTGGAAGAGTCGGTCAACCGCCTGTTGGAGATGGTGTTGCCGAAAATAGAAAAGAAATAAATGAAGAAATTTCAAAAAAGATGGAAGAATATAAACTGAGCCATTTGAAAGAACTCGAAGCCGAGTCAATTCATATCATCCGCGAGGTGGCGGCGGAATTTGAGAATCCGGTGATGCTGTACAGCATCGGAAAAGATTCTTCGGTGATGGTGCGCTTGGCTGAAAAAGCGTTTTATCCGGGAAAAGTTCCCTTCCCGTTGATGCATATCGATTCGAAGTGGAAGTTTAAGGAAATGATCCAGTTCCGCGACGAATATGCCAAGAAACATGGCTGGAACCTGATTGTGGAAAGTAATATGGAAGCGTTTCATGCAGGGGTAGGACCTTTCACGCATGGAAGCAAGGTACATACGGACCTGATGAAGACTCAGGCATTGCTGCATGCGCTGGATAAATATAAATTTGACGCTGCATTCGGCGGCGCGCGCCGGGATGAAGAAAAGTCACGTGCCAAGGAGCGTATCTTCTCTTTCCGTGATAAATTCCACCAGTGGGACCCGAAGAACCAGCGTCCTGAATTGTGGGATATCTACAACGCCCGTGTACACAAAGGTGAGAGTATCCGTGTGTTCCCGATCAGCAACTGGACGGAGCTGGATATCTGGCAGTATATCCGTCTGGAGAATATTCCGATCGTTCCGCTGTATTATGCCAAGGAACGTCCTGTGATCAATCTGGATGGTAATATCATCATGGCGGATGACGACCGTCTGCCGGAAAAATATCGTGATCAGATCGAAATGAAGATGGTGCGTTTCCGTACTCTGGGCTGCTGGCCGTTGACGGGCGCAGTAGAGAGCGGTGCGGCTACCATCGAAGAGATCGTGGAAGAGATGATGACGACTACCAAGAGCGAACGTACTACCCGTGTGATCGACTTTGACCAGGAAGGCAGCATGGAGCAGAAGAAACGTGAAGGGTATTTTTAAGCAATTAAAAATGAATGATTAAAAAAACTAAAAGTTGGAAATGGATAATAAGCTGGATATAAAGACCTTTCTGGATAAAGACGAACAGAAAGACTTGCTGAGACTGTTGACTGCCGGTTCGGTGGATGACGGAAAATCGACTTTGATCGGACGTCTGTTGTTTGACAGTAAGAAACTGTACGAAGATCAGCTGGATGCATTGGAACGTGACAGTAAGCGTGTAGGTAATGCAGGCGAACATATAGACTATGCTTTGTTGCTCGATGGATTGAAAGCGGAGCGTGAGCAGGGGATTACGATTGATGTGGCTTACCGCTACTTCTCTACCAATGGCCGTAAGTTTATCATTGCGGATACTCCGGGACACGAACAGTATACACGTAATATGATTACCGGTGGCTCTACGGCCAATCTGGCAATTATCTTGGTAGACGCCCGTACGGGTGTGATTACCCAGACCCGTCGTCATACTTTCCTGGTATCTCTGCTGGGCATCAAGCACGTGGTGCTGGCGGTCAATAAGATGGACCTGGTGGACTTCTCCGAGGAACGGTTCAACGAGATTGTATCGGAATACAAGAAATTCGTAGAACCGCTGGGTATTCCGGATGTGAACTGTATTCCTCTTTCTGCTTTGGACGGTGACAACGTTGTGGATAAGTCCGAACGCACACCATGGTATAAAGGAATCTCTTTGCTGGACTTCCTCGAAACGGTTCATATCGATAATGATCATAACTTCACGGATTTCCGTTTCCCTGTGCAGTATGTGTTGCGCCCGAACCTTGACTTCCGTGGTTTCTGCGGTAAAGTGGCATCGGGTATTGTCCGCAAGGGAGATACAGTGATGGCATTGCCTTCCGGAAAGACTTCCAAGGTGAAGAGTATCGTGACATACGACGGCGAACTGGATTACGCTTTCCCGCCGCAGTCGGTTACACTGACACTGGAAGACGAAATCGACGTATCCCGTGGTGAAATGCTGGTGCATCCGGACAACTTGCCGATCGTTGACCGCAACTTCGAAGCGATGATGGTATGGATGGATGAAGAACCGATGGACATCAATAAATCGTTCTTTATCAAGCAGACTACCAATTTGAGCCGTACCCGCATCGACGCGATCAAATATAAAGTGGATGTCAACACGATGGAGCATCTTTCCATTGACAATGGACAACTGACAAAGGACAATTTGCCATTGCAGCTCAATCAGATCGCCCGCGTTGTGCTGACTACTGCCAAGGAGCTTTTCTTCGATCCTTATAAAAAGAATAAATCTTGCGGTTCTTTTATCCTGATCGATCCGATTACGAATAATACCTCTGCCGTAGGTATGATTATCGACCGGGTGGAAATGAAAGATATGGCTGCCACGGACGACATCCCCGTACTGGATTTGTCGAAACTGGACATTGCCCCGGAACATCACGCCGCCATAGAAAAAGCCGTGAAGGAACTGGAACGCCAGGGACTCTCCATAAAAGTGATTAAATAAAATGTAGAACGATGGGATTACTTGAATTTAATAAACTTCCGATTAATACGTTGGTAGGTGCCGACTGGAAAACGTTTAAGGCAATCACTGCCGGCCGTGATATTGATGCTGCTTATAAAGGCAAGTACCGGTTGACGAAAGCGGTGTGCCGCCTGCTTTCTCCGTTGGCTGCATTGCAGGATAAACGCTACGAAAAGTTGTTGGCCAATCAGCCGCTGGAACATGATCCGGTATTCATTCTGGGACACTGGCGGAGTGGAACTACTTTTGTACATAACGTGTTCTCCTGCGACAAGCATTTTGGGTATAACACAACTTATCAGACCGTATTCCCGCATCTGATGATGTGGGGACAGCCTTTCTTCAAGAAGAATATGAGCTGGCTGATGCCGGACAAGCGTCCGACGGATAATATGGAGCTGGCAGTGGATCTTCCGCAGGAGGAAGAGTTTGCATTGTCGAACATGATGCCGTATACCTATTATAATTTCTGGTTCCTGCCGAAATATCAACAGGAATATGCGGACAAGTATCTGCTGTTTGATGATATCACGGACAAAGAACTGAAAGTGTTTGAAGAGGTATTCACGAAATTGATCAAGATTTCTTTGTGGAACACCAAGGGTACGCAATTCCTCAGCAAGAACCCTCCTCATACGGGCAGGGTGAAAGAATTGGTGAAAATGTTCCCGAACGCCAAGTTTATCTACCTGATGCGTAATCCGTATACGGTATTTGAATCTACACGCAGTTTCTTTACAAATACAATCCAGCCTCTGAAACTGGAGGATGTCAGCAATGAACAATTGGAGGAGAATATCCTTTCTATTTATGCAAAGCTGTATCATAAGTATGAATCGGATAAGAAATTCATTCCGGAAGGCAATCTGATCGAAGTGAAGTTTGAAGACTTTGAAGCGGATGCGATGGGAATGACGGAGAATATTTATAAGTCACTTTCTATCCCCGGCTTCGCCGAAGCACAAGGAGATATCGAAAAATATGTCGGCGGCAAGAAGGGATATAAGAAGAATAAGTATAAATATGATGACCGGACGATTCGATTGGTAGAGGAAAACTGGGATTTTGCTTTGAAACAATGGAACTATAATTTATAAAAGAAAGGATAAGTATTGATGATTAAGAAAATGGTTCATCGCCTGTTTCTGACAGGCTTCGTTGCATTTTTTTCTTCCTTGTCTTTGATGGCGCAGCATAAAGTGGAGATTGTCCCCTTCGGGGATATGGACCAATGGGTGGACCGCCAGATAAAAGAGTCGGGGATTATCGGAGGGAATACGAAGAATGTGTATGAGATTGGTCCGACGACTGTAATTAAGGGAGATCAGGTGTATAAGAATATGGGTGTCTCACCGTGGGCGACTTCGAATGTGATGGCGAAAGTGGCAGGTATTACCAAGACAAATACGTCGGTTTTTCCGGAGAAACGGGGAGACGGTTACTGTGCACGCCTGGATACGCGTATGGAGAGTGTGAAGGTACTGGGGCTTGTCAATATAACCGTATTGGCTGCCGGCTCTATCTTTACGGGATCTGTGCACGAACCGATCAAGGGTACCAAAAACCCGCAGAAGATGCTTCAGACGGGGATTCCGTTTACCAAGAAGCCGGTTGCCCTTCAGTTTGACTATAAAGTGAAGATGTCCGACAGGGAAAAACGTATACGTGCTACCGGTTTCAGTAAAATTACAGATGTAGCAGGCAAGGATTATCCGGCTGCTATTTTATTTTTGCAGAAACGCTGGGAGGATGCCAACGGAAATGTTTATGCCAAGCGTATCGGAACGTTGGTGACTTATTACTATCACTCTACCGACTGGAAGAATAATGCCACGTATGAAATTATGTATGGAGACATTACCAGCCGTCCCGAATATAAACCTCACATGATGCGTCTGCAGGTGACTGAGAACTATACAGTCAACAGCAAAGGTGAAAGCGTGCCTATCCACGAAGTGGCATGGGGGGATGAAAATGATGAGCCGACTCATCTGTATCTCCAGTTCACATCCAGTCATGGCGGAGCTTACGTCGGTTCACCCGGAAATTCATTGTGGATTGATAATGTAAAACTGGTATATTAATTAAGGTAGCGGAAAAAATAAGGGATAACCAATGATATAGATTATCATTGGTTATTTTTTTGCTTTTATTTTTCTTTCAAAAATGTTGGCTATACCCTTTGTAGGCTATCCAACACTTTTATCATCCCATATAAATATCACGAAGAAATGTTTTTTTACGAGTTTTTTTGTGTGTATTACAATAAATATCTATATTTGCACTAAATTTAAAGAAAAAGGGTAGAGATTTATATCTCTTTGTTTAAGATTTAGAGCCTGTAGAGTTGTGGTTATAGCGTAACACAAACTGCATTATATTATTTACTAAAATAAATTGAGATGAAAAAGGGTTTATTGTTTATTTTAATGGTAGGGGCTTCTGTGTGCCTGTCTGCTCAGGAAAAAGGAAAAACAGAAGGTAAAGCCTACACTGTAGAGACTAATCGTTTTGGGGCCAATTGGTTCATTAGTGGTGGCGTTGGTGGTCAAATGTACTTTGGCGACAACGACGGTAAAGCGGATTTCGGAAAACGCATTGCTCCGGCACTTGATATTGCCGTAGGTAAATGGTTTACTCCGGGTATCGGATTGCGTGTTGCATACAACGGTCTTCAAGCTAAGGGAGCTGCTCCTAGTGCTAATGACTTGTATACAAAAGGTGGCAAGTATTCTAACGGTTACTACAAGCAGAAATGGAACATGGCTAACTTCCATGGTGATGTTCTCTTCAACCTTTCTAACATGTTCTGCGGTTACAACGAGGATCGTCTTTATTCATTCATTCCTTATGTAGGTGCAGGTGTGGCTCTTTCTTGGTCAGAACCTCATCAACAAAACTTAGGTATCAATGCCGGTTTGATCAACCGCTTCCGTGTATCGGATGCTTGGGATATCAACCTTGAATTGCGTGGCCTTTTGATGAAGGATGCATTCGGCGGAACTTCTAAAGAAGGTATGGCCGGTGTAACTGTAGGTGTAACTTACAAGTTCAAAAAACGCGGATTCAACGCTGTTCCTACTGTACCGATGGTACCGGAAAGTCAGTTGGACGACATGAGAAACAGACTGAACTCTCTGAAGGGTGAAAACGAATCTCTGAAACGTGACTTGGTTGAAGCACGCAACAAGAAGCCGGAAGTAATCGTTAAGAAAGAAGGCGGATTCGTTCCACGTCTGGTTGTTGTATTCAACATTGGTAAGAGCAACATCAGCAAGAGAGAGTACATGAACATCGAAGCAATGGCTAAGGGTATCAAAGCTAATCCGGAAAAGACATTTACTGTTACAGGATATGCTGACAAGGGTACTGGTTCTGCTGAGTACAACATGAAGTTAAGTAAGAAGAGAGCTGAAGCTGTACGTGACCTGATGGTGAACGAATTCGGTGTACCTGCTTCTCAACTGAAGGTTGATTACAAGGGTGGTGTAGGCAATATGTTCTACGATGACGCTAAGTTGAGCCGTGTTGCTATCGTGGAAGAATAATCCACAGTTGAAATAATAGAATAAAAGAGACGTTTCCTTTCGCGGGAAGCGTCTTTTTTGTATTTTTGTACCCCATATGAGCAGAATAGTAGCTATAGATTATGGAAGGAAGCGCACAGGGATAGCTGTGAGCGATACGTTGCAACTGATTGCAAACGGGTTGACAACTGTACCCACACATGAACTTCTGAACTTTATCGGTGAGTATGTGGCAAAAGAACCGGTAGAGCGGATTATTATAGGATTGCCCAAGCAGATGAATAATGAAGCTTCGGAAAATATGAAGAACATCGAACCCTTTGTTCGTTCATTGAAGAAACGTTTCCCGGAACTTCCTGTAGAATATGTGGACGAACGTTTCACATCTGTTCTCGCACACCGTACGATGCTGGAAGCCGGACTGAAAAAGAAAGACCGGCAAAACAAAGCATTGGTGGATGAGATAAGTGCCACTATTATTCTGCAAACATATTTGGAGAGTAAACGTTTTTAATAATAAGACAGAGAATAATTTAATTTTTTAGTAGAGTATAAAGTATGATTTTACCAATTTATGTATATGGCCAGCCTGTTTTGAGAAAGGTGGCAGAGGACATAACCCCGGAGTATCCGAACCTGAAAGAGCTGATCGCGAATATGTTTGAAACAATGGTGCACGCCGATGGCGTGGGACTGGCTGCTCCACAGATCGGCTTGCCTATCCGTGTCGTTACGATTACATTAGACCCGCTTTCGGAAGACTATCCGGAATTTAAGGATTTTAATAAAGCTTATATCAATCCTCATATCATCGAAGTGGGTGGGGAGGAAGTCAGTATGGAAGAAGGTTGTCTGAGTCTGCCCGGCATTCATGAGTCTGTGAAAAGAGGAAATAAGATCCGTGTGAAATACATGGACGAGAACTTTGTAGAGCATGATGAAGTGGTGGAAGGCTATCTGGCAAGGGTGATGCAGCATGAGTTCGACCATCTGGACGGAAAGATGTTTATCGACCACCTTTCGCCGTTGCGCAAACAAATGATAAGAGGAAAATTAAATACGATGCTGAAAGGAAAAGCGCGTAGTTCATATAAGATGAAACAGGTGAAATAAAGATAAAAAACGTTTATATCCCTGTTAAGTAAGCGAAAAGCATTATTTTTGTTTCGTTTACAAGCATAAAATATCAATGATTAAAAGAATACTAACAGTTTTATTGCTGTTCCCCACACTGGTTTGTGCTCAGATTAATACGGAGCGGGTGATGACTATTGCCCGCAATGCGCTGTATTTTGAGGACTACGTGCTTTCTATTCAGTATTTCAACCAGGTAATTAATGCGAAGCCATATTTGTATGAGCCTTATTTTTTCAGGGCGCTGGCAAAGGTGAACCTGGAGGATTATCAAGGAGCGGAAGCGGATTGTGACGAGGCTATCAAACGGAATCCGTTTGTAGTAGGTGCATATCAGGTTCGTGGACTGGCACGGATTCGTCAGAGTAAATTCGACGGGGCGATTGAGGATTATCAGAAAGCATTGCATTATGATCCGGAAAACATCACCTTGTGGCACAATCTGACCTTGTCTCATATTCAGAAAAAGGATTATGACGCAGCCAAGGAGGATTTGGAGAGCTTGCTGAAAGTGTCTCCGCGCTATACACGTGCCTATCTGATGGAGGGGAGAGGTTTCTTTGCAGCAGAAGGATACGGTTGCGGCACTGAAGGACTTTAATACGGCTCTCGAACTGGATAAGTATGATCCGGACGCATGGTCGGCAAGGGCTATTGTCCGCTTGCAGCAGTCCAACTATGCAGAAGCGGAATCGGATCTGGACCGTGCGATTCATCTGAGTGCGAAGAACGCGGGCAATTATATAAACCGTGCTTTGGCCAGATTCCATCAGAATAATCTGAGGGGTGCTATGAGCGATTATGACCTGGCTTTGGATATTGATCCCAATAACTTTATCGGGCATTATAACCGTGGTTTGCTTCGTGCCCGTGTCGGGGATGACAACCGCGCTATCGAGGACTTCGATTTTGTGATTCAGATGGAACCTGATAATATGATGGCTATCTTTAACCGTGCGTTGCTTCGTGCTCAGACGGGAGATTACCGGGGCGCTATCAAAGACTATACGACAGTTATCAACCAGTATCCGAACTTCCTCGCAGGATATTATCATCGTGCGGAAGCCCGCAAGAAGATCGGCGACAAGAAGGGGGCCGAACAGGATGACTTCAAACTGTTGAAGGCTCAGCTTGACAAGCAGAATGGAGGGACGAACAAAGACGTTGCCCAGAATCAGAATAAAGATAAAGAAAACCAGAGCGGCGAGAACGGCGACGAAAGCGAGGAAGGAAAAACTCGTAAGAAGTCTGACAAGAACATGAACAACTATCGCAAGATTGTGATTGCCGATGATTCTGAAGCGGATCAACGCTATACAAGTGATTATCGCGGACGCGTACAGGATAAGAATGTGAACATAAAACTGGAACCGATGTTTGCCTTGACTTATTATGAAAAGTCGAGCGAAGTGAAGCGTTCGGTGAATTTCCATAAGTTTATTGAAGACCTGAATCTGTCGAATGTACTTCCGAAGCGTATCCGTATTACAAATATGGAGGCCCCGCTGACGGAAGAACAGGTGAAATTCCATTTTGCCCTGATTGATGCGCATACATCGGCTATTGTGGACGATGACAAGAGTGCTCCGAAGCGTTTTGCCCGTGCCATTGACTTTTATCTGGTACAGGATTTCTCCAGTGCGGTTGCCGACCTGACTCAGGCGATATTGCTGGACGGAGATTTCTTCCCGGCCTATTTCATGCGTGCACTGATTCGTTGCAAACAACTGGAATATCAGAAGGCTGAACAGGCTGCCGAAGCGGATATGCCGAGTGGCGCTGCTGTCAAGGAAGTGAGTGCGGTGGATTATGAAGTTGTCAGAAAGGACCTGGATAAGGTGATAACTCTGGCTCCGGACTTCGTTTACGCTTATTATAACCGTGCCAATGTGGCGGCTATGCTGAAAGATTACAGGGCTGCGATTGTCGATTACGATAAGGCGATTCAGCTGTCTCCGGACTTTGCTGACGCTTATTTCAACCGGGGACTTACGCATATTTTCCTGGGTAATAATAAGGCGGGAATCTCAGATTTGAGCAAGGCCGGTGAACTAGGAGTTGTTTCTGCTTACAACGTGATCAAGCGTTTCACGGATCAGACAGAATAACATTTTTTTGATAAAAAATAGAAAACTCAAAAGATTTCGTTACTTTTGCGTTCTCATTATGAAAATATAACATCATCATATTATGATAAAGATAACATTTCCCGATGGCTCCGTTCGTGAGTATAACGAAGGAGTGAACGGTTTACAGATTGCAGAAAGTATCAGTTCGCGCTTGGCACAGGATGTACTTGCATGTGGCGTGAACGGTGAGACTTATGATTTAGGACGTCCTATTAATGAAGATGCTGATTTCGTACTTTACAAATGGGACGATGAAGAAGGCAAACATGCATTTTGGCACACAAGCGCCCACTTGCTGGCTGAAGCTTTGCAGGAACTTTATCCGGGTATCCAGTTTGGTATCGGACCGGCTATCGAAAACGGTTTCTACTATGATGTGGATCCGGGAGAAGCTGTGATTAAAGAAAGTGACCTGCCTGTCATCGAAGCAAAGATGCTTGAATTGTCGGCAAAGAAAGAAGCGGTAGTCAGAGAAAGTATTTCGAAGACGGACGCTCTGAAAATGTTTGGCGACCGTGGCGAAACGTATAAATGTGAATTGATCTCAGAACTGGAAGACGGACATATTACTACCTACACCCAGGGTGCGTTTACTGACCTTTGCCGTGGTCCTCACTTGATGACGACTGCGCCGATCAAGGCTATCAAGCTGACAACTGTTGCCGGTGCTTACTGGCGCGGTCACGAAGACCGTAAGATGCTGACCCGTATCTATGGTATCACATTCCCGAAAAAGAAAATGCTGGATGAATATCTGGTGTTGCTGGAAGAAGCCAAGAAACGTGACCACCGTAAGATCGGTAAGGAAATGCAGTTGTTCATGTTCTCTGAAACAGTAGGTAAGGGACTTCCGATGTGGTTGCCGAAAGGTACTGCACTACGTTTGCGTCTGCAAGAGTTCTTGCGTCGTATCCAGACCCGCTATGACTATCAGGAAGTAATTACTCCGCCTATCGGTAATAAGTTGCTGTATGTGACTTCCGGTCACTATGCAAAATACGGTAAGGATGCGTTTCAGCCGATCCATACTCCGGAAGAAGGAGAGGAGTATTTCCTGAAACCGATGAACTGTCCGCATCACTGCGAGATATATAAGAATTTTCCGCGTTCATACAAGGACCTTCCGTTGCGTATTGCAGAATTCGGTACGGTTTGCCGTTATGAACAAAGTGGTGAGCTTCACGGTTTAACTCGTGTACGCAGCTTTACTCAGGATGACGCACATATTTTCTGTCGTCCGGATCAGGTGAAAGATGAGTTCCTCCGTGTGATGGATATCATTTCTATCGTGTTCCGTTCGATGAATTTCCAGAACTTCGAGGCTCAGATATCACTCCGTGATAAAGTGAACCGTGAAAAATACATCGGTAGCGATGACAACTGGGAGAAAGCTGAACAGGCGATTATCGAGGCTTGTGAGGAAAAAGGCCTGCCGGCTAAGATTGAGTACGGTGAAGCTGCTTTCTATGGTCCCAAGCTCGACTTTATGGTGAAAGATGCCATCGGTCGCCGTTGGCAGTTGGGAACCATTCAGGTAGACTATAACTTGCCGGAACGTTTTGAACTGGAATATATGGGCTCTGACAACCAGAAGCACCGTCCGGTGATGATTCACCGTGCACCATTCGGATCAATGGAACGTTTTGTGGCTGTATTGATCGAACACACTGCCGGTAAGTTCCCGTTGTGGCTGACTCCGGATCAGGTAGCTATCCTGCCGATCAGTGAAAAGTTCAATGAGTATGCAGAGCAAGTGAAGATGTATCTGAAAATGCATGAAATCCGTGCTATTGTGGATGATCGTAATGAAAAGATCGGCCGCAAGATCCGTGATAATGAAATGAAACGCATTCCTTATATGTTGATTGTGGGTGAAAAAGAAGCTGAAAATGGTGAAGTTTCTGTTCGCAGACAAGGGGAAGGCGACAAAGGAACCATGAAATATGAAGAATTTGCTAAAATTTTGAACGAAGAAGTTCAGAATATGATAAATAAATGGTAACTTTGCAGCCGTTTCATGATAAATATTTAGTAGAACAATAAAAAAATCAAACTAGGAAGTAAACGTTTTTAATGAAGAATGACACTTTAAAAGGGCAATATAGAATCAATGAACAGATTCGTGCCAAAGAAGTCCGCATCGTGGGCGACGAGATTGAACCGAAAGTATATCCTATCTTTCAGGCCTTGAAAATGGCTGAAGAGAAAGAGCTGGATCTAGTTGAAATTTCCCCCAATGCTCAACCTCCTGTTTGTCGTATTATTGATTACTCTAAATTTCTTTATCAATTAAAGAAACGCCAGAAGGAGCAGAAAGCGAAGCAGGTAAAAGTGAACGTAAAGGAAATCCGTTTCGGACCGCAGACTGACGATCATGATTACAACTTTAAGCTGAAACATGCCAGAGGATTCTTGGAAGACGGGGATAAAGTGAAGGCATATGTATTCTTTAAGGGGCGTTCCATCCTTTTCAAGGAACAAGGTGAAGTGTTATTGCTTCGTTTTGCCAACGATCTTGAAGATTTTGCAAAGGTGGATCAGATGCCCGTACTTGAAGGTAAGCGTATGACAATCCAGCTTTCTCCGAAGAAAAAGGAAATGCCTAAAAAGCCAGTGGCTCCCAAACCGGTAACTCAGGGACAGAAGGCTGAAAAGCCGGAAGCGGGCGAGGAAGAATAAAAAAGAATGAATGCGTGGCGCGCAGGTATAGTGCGTCACCATTATATATTTAATAATTTTAAAAACAAGTAAGATGCCAAAGATGAAGACTAACTCCGGTTCTAAAAAAAGGTTTACCCTTACCGGAACAGGTAAAATCAAAAGAAAGCACGCTTTTCACAGTCACATTTTGACTAAGAAATCGAAAAAGAGAAAAAGAAATCTGTGCTACTCTACAACTGTTGATACAACAAATGTAAGCCAGGTTAAGGAACTCTTAGCAATGAAGTAATCAAAAGCGTACAAAGTATTATTAAAGTATTAACCGAATGCTTTAGCCTGAAGTTCGTTGCGTGAAGTAACGGCGCTAACATTCAAAAAAAGTAAAACTATGCCAAGATCAGTAAATCATGTTGCTTCAAAAGCAAGAAGAAAGAAAATTTTGAAATTAACCAGAGGTTACTTTGGTGCAAGAAAAAATGTATGGACCGTAGCAAAAAACACCTGGGAAAAGGGTTTGACTTACGCGTTCCGTGACCGTAGAAATAAGAAAAGAAACTTCCGCGCTCTTTGGATACAACGTATCAACGCTGCTGCACGTCTTGAAGGAATGTCTTATTCTAAATTGATGGGCGGTTTGCACAAAGCCGGTATTGAAATAAATCGTAAGGTTTTGGCTGATTTAGCTATGAATCATCCGGAAGCTTTCAAAGCTGTAGTTGCTAAAGCAAAAGCTGCTTAAGTTTCAATAGTTTAGGATTTACAAAGTGTCAGTTATCGATCCGATAACTGGCACTTTTCTTTTGTTAGGCGGAGAGAAAGGATGAAAAAAAATGTTAGTGGACGAACAAATTCTTTCTTTTTCTTGCTATTCTCAGAGAATCTTATTACATTTGTGATAGAAAAATATTAGCCGTATCGACTGGATCGGGAAACTCTTCAAATTAATCTGATGCACCGAGAAAGCTTCGTTCTTCAATGGCGGGCCACATCCTTCGGGACAGCTTTAAGCCAGTGGATTACAAAGAGGGCGAGCGCTCAAATCTTGTTCTATCAGAGTTTCATCACATCGTCGATGCGGCTTTTTTATATACTCTTCTATGATATTTTATTTCTCAGGTACAGGTAACTCTAAATGGATTGCTAATCAGCTTTCTAAAGAACAACAGGAAGATTTGTTTTTTATCCCGGACGCATGGAAGAATGACACATGGGAGTTCTCTTTGCGGGAGGATGAGAAGATCGGTTTTGTCTTTCCGGTCTATTCGTGGGCGCCTCCCGTGATTGTACAGGAGTTTATTCGGAAGCTGGTTCTGAAGGGGTATCAGCAGCAATATCTGTTCTTTGTGTGTTCGTGTGGAGACGATACGGGGCTGACCCGGCAGGTGATGGAAAAGGCATTGGCTGCGAGGGGATGGAGATGTAATGCAGGCTTTTCTGTAATTATGCCCAATAACTATGTGTTGTTCCCCGGATTTGATGTGGATAGCAAGGAACTGGAAAAGAAAAAACTGGCAGAAGCGGTTCCGGCTCTTGAAAAAGTCAGTAGACTGATAACCGGGAGAGAAACTGTCTTTGCATGCAAGGAGGGGAGTTTGCCTTTTATCAAGACGAGGATCATCAATCCGTTATTTGTTCGTTATCAGATGTCTCCCAAACCTTTCCATGCAACGAGTGAGTGCATCGGGTGCAAGCGCTGTGAAAAAAGTTGTCCGGTAGGGAATATAACGATGAAGGAAAGAAGACCGGTTTGGGGAAAGAATTGCACCGCCTGCCTGGCATGTTATCATGTGTGCCCTGAGCATGCGGTGCAATATGGTAAAAAGACAAAAGGCAAGGGGCATTATTTTAACCCCGACTCAGCTTATTGATCTTTTATTTTAATACAGCAGTTGGATAAGTCTTCGATTATGGCAAGGCTTTCTACTCTGACACCTTTCTCTTCCAGTATTTTACGTCCATTTTGGAAGGCTTTTTCGATAATGAACCCCATGCCTACCAATTTTGCTCCGGATTGCTCTATGAGGTCGAGAATGCCTAATGCGGCATTTCCGTAGGCAAGGAAATCATCAACAAAAAGAACATTGTCATTTGGAGTCAGAAAATCGGCACTGATCACTACTTCATAATCACGGTCTTTGGTGAACGAGTGTACGGTAGTGCTTAGTGCGTTCTGAATGGTTTTGGGTGATTTCTTTTTGGCGAATACAACCGGTAAGTCCATGAGATAGCCCGTCATGATGGCAGGAGCGATACCGCTTGCTTCGATAGTCATGATCTTGTTTACGTTTGTGGCTGCAAAGCGGCGGACAAATTCTACTCCGATGGATTTCATCAGGACAGGATCCATCTGGTGATTGATAAAACCATCTACTTTAAGGATGCCTCCTTCGTAGCATTTTCCGTCCTGCAGAATTCTTTTTTTTAGTAATTGCATTATAATCTGATAATTAAATAATGTGCTAATATGCCATTTGTTACTGATATCATACAGTATTGGGTTGGCATATTAGCACATCGGGCATTTGAATATTTATTTGTTGTCTCTTAAGTCCTTCACTCTGACGGCTTTTCCCTCGCTCTGCGGGAGAGACCCTTTCTTTACCAGTTTTACTTTCGGGGTAACCAGTATTTCATCTTTTAATTGACGGATAATATCTCTGCGGATCTTTTCCAGTTCGATATAGTTGTCTGTAGAAAGATCACTTAATTCCACTTCGACGATCATCTCATCCTGATTGTTGACTGTCTCCAGCGTAATCAGATAATTGCTGCCTAATTCGGGGAACTGAACCAGAATCTTTTCGACTTGCATGGGGAAGATGTTGACTCCCTTGATGATAAACATATCGTCGCTGCGTCCCTTGATCCGGTCGATGCGGAGATGGGTGCGGCCGCACGGACATTTTCCGGGTAGTATACGGGTAAGGTCGCGGGTGCGGTAGCGGATAAGCGGCATCATTTCACGATCAAGTGTAGTGAGTACCAATTCACCGATTTCTCCTTCGGGAACGGGTTCTCCTGTTTCAGGATCGATGATTTCTACCAGATAGCAATCTTCCCAGAAGTGCATTCCGTTCTGCTCCTGGCATTCGAAGGCAACACCGGGGCCGTTCATTTCCGTCATACCGAAACTATTATATGCTTTCACATTGAGCATCCGTTCTATTTTACGGCGCTGTTCGTCAGTATGCGGTTCGGCGCCGATCACCAAGGTTTTCAGGGTTGTTTCTCTCGGGTCGATACCTTCTTCCTGAAATACTTCGGCAAGACGGATAGCGTAGCTTGGGATGGCGTGTAAGGCGGTAGTCTTAAAGTCACTGATGAATTTAATTTGCCGTTTACTGTTTCCGGCTGCGGCAGGTACGGTAAGGCAGCCAAGGCGTTCTGCACCATATTGGAAACCTAATCCACCTGTAAACATTCCATATCCGGAGCTGTTCTGGAAGACATCTGTCTTGCGGATCCCCACCATGTAAAGGCAACGGGCTACCAGATTTGCCCATGAGTCGAGGTCATGTTGTGAATGTACGATGACTGTAGGGTTTCCTGTAGTTCCACTGGAAGAGTGGATACGTACACCGTCTCTTTTCATGTCGCCGGCCACTAGCCCGAAGGGATAGTTGGCACGCATGTCCGATTTAGTGGTGAAAGGAATTTTGCGGATGTCGTCCAGTGACTGGATACTATCTCCGGTGATGCCGTTTTTGCTGAAAACCTCTTTGTAATAAGGTGAGTTTGCGGCTATGTTAATCGTTTTTTTGAGTCGCTGAAGTTGCAGTTCCTGCAACTTCTCGCGACTCATGATTTCAATTTCTTCTTCCCAGTATTGTGTACTCATGATTGTGATAGTTATTGCATTAGCTTTTCCGCAATTTCCTTGCCGGCAGCCAGTGCTTTAAGATTCATTTCGACAATAGCTTCTCCTTTGCGCAGGAAGATTTCGCGGATACTGTCTTGTACTTTCTCGTAATCGATGCCGAGGAATGGAATGGTTGCGCCCAGCAAAACGATATTGGCAACTCGTGCAGAACCTACTTCTTTGGCTACTTTATCCACGTTCAGTACGATCTTATGCGGCAATTTGTTGATTTCAGCCATTACTTTGTCTTCTTCCGGATAATTGGGGATGTTGACAAACGGAGTTTCGTTGGTTACCAGCCATCCTTCCGGACTGAGATAGGGGAGATAGCGCAGACCTTCCATCGGTTCGAGCGAAATGATAAGGTCGCATTTGCCGGATGGTATCAGATCCGAAGCAATCGGTTTGTCGCTGATGCGGAGGTTGGACTGAACATCTCCGCCACGCTGGCTCATTCCGTGTACTTCTGCTTGCTTCATGTAAAGTCCTTCTTTCAAAGCAGCTTTACCAATAACTGTAGCGATGGACAAAATACCCTGTCCACCTACTCCTGATAATATAATGTCTTTTTTCATGGCTTACTTACTTCTTTTTTTGCGTGCTAATGTTTGAATACACTCTCTGCGCGGGATGATAACGGATACGCCATTGTATTCGATTTCTTCGCGTATGATCTGTCTCATTTCCTCGTGGTTCTTCTTCAATGGAACAACGACACGGATATGGGCAGGGTCGACTCCTAAACCGATACAGATGGATTCAATACGTCCTGTGCCCGCAGAGTCCTGACCACCGGTCATTGCTGTTGTCTCATTGTCTGAAATGACAATAACGACATTGGCATTTTCGTTGACGCAATCCAGCAAACCTGTCATTCCGGAGTGAGTAAATGTAGAGTCACCGATTACAGCTACGGACGGATGAAGACCTCCGTCGGCCGCACCTTTCGCCATTGTGATGGAAGCTCCCATGTCTACGCATGAATTGATGGCGTTGAACGGAGCGTTGGCTCCCAGCGTATAGCAACCGATGTCGCTGAATACTTTATGGGAAGGATATTCTTCTTTGAGTACTTCTGTCAGTGTGACGTACATATCACGGTGTCCGCATCCTTCACACAGTGCGGGAGGACGCATTTCGACTACAGAAGGGACGCCGAATTCCGATTTGTTTTCTTTGCCGACCGCGCGTGCTACAGAGTCCGGATTTAATTCTCCGTCTTGTGACAGTGTGCCGTCCAGACGTCCTTTTACTTTGATACCAATGCCCAGATAGCCTTTCAGATGTTTTTCAACGAATGGCTGTCCGTCTTCCAGTACCAGAATCTCGTCGCAGGATTCAACCAATTGCAGCAATTGCTTTTTAGGCAATGGATACTGGCCGATCTTAAGTACCGGGTATTCACAACCTTCCGGATAGTTTTCCATCAGATAATTGTAGCCGATACCGCAAGCGACGATTCCCAGTTTTTTGTTAGGGCCGTCTATGTATTTGTTGTAAGGAGATTCCTCGGAAGCTTTGATGAATTCGTCCTGGCGGGCAAGCAATACTTTATAGCGTTTGCGGGCATTTCCCGGCAACAGGATAAACTGACGGGGATCTTCACTGAATGAAATGCTGTTCTGTGGCTTCTGCTCTTTGCGCTCTACTCCGGAACGGGAGTGTGCGAGGCGGGTGACCATACGCATTAAGATCGGTTCGCCTGTTTTCTCAGAGAATTCGAATCCGTTGTATACCATGTCGTATGCTTCCTGTTGGTTGCTGGGCTCGTACATCGGTATCAGGGAGAAGTCTCCGTAGAAGCGGCTGTCCTGTTCATTCTGTGAAGAGTGCATGCTGGGGTCGTCTGCCGCTATCACAATCAGTCCTCCCTTCACACCCGTGATGGCAGAATTGACGAAACAGTCTGCAGCCACATTCATGCCTACATGCTTCATGCACACTAAGGCGCGTTTGCCTACAAATGACATACCCAGTGCGGCTTCCATGGCAGTTTTTTCGTTGGCACACCAACGATTATGTATGTTCTGCTCAGTGGTTATAGGCGCCATTTGGATATATTCAGTAATCTCAGTTGAAGGAGTACCGGGGTAGGCATATACACCTGAAAGTCCGGCATCCAGTGCAGCTTGTGCAATGGCTTCATCGCCAAGTAAGAGTTGCTTGCTCATATATTTCCTTTATTAGTGTTGATCACAGTTTGTTATTATATCGGGCAAAGATAGCCTTTTTGGCTCGTTTTATCACAAAATTACTTGAAAATCTTTCTTTCATTAAGTGCTTTCCAATATTTTCTTGCATTTGCCATGTGGTCGGCATAATTGGATGCGAAATTGTGAGTACCTGAAAAATCTTCTTTCGCACACATGTAAATGTAATTGTGTTTCGTGTAGTTTAATACACTGTCCAAGCCCTTTTTAGAGGGGATGCGGATAGGTCCCGGAGGTAAACCGCTGTTGATATAAGTGTTGTAGGGCGAGTTGACTTTCAGATGCTCATTGGTGATGCGTCGCAGCCCGAAATCCTGTAAAGCGAACTTGATGGTAGGGTCTGCCTGCAGGGGCATACCTGTGTGCAGGCGGTTGATGTATAGTCCGGCTACCATCGGCTTTTCTTCGTTGTTGTTGGTTTCTTCTTCAACAATGGAGGCGAGGGTGCAGACTTCTTCCGGTGTCATGCCGATAGCGGTTGCCTGGGCAAGACGTTCGTCATTCCAGAATCGTTTGTGTTCTGTCTGCATACGTTTGAAGAAGTCGTCGACACTCATATCCCAATATACCTGATAGGTCTCGGGGATGAAAAGACAGGGCATGGTGACCGGCGTATACCCCATTTCGGCCTGAAAAGCGGAATCGAATAGTTGGCGGGCTATTTCGGCGGAGTCGATCATCAGTTGCTTGCCGATGCTTCGCGCCAGCCGGTCTAGTGTCCGTACGCTTCCGATAGTGAGATTCATCGGTTCCTGATAACCTCTGAAGAAGCGGCTGAATACATGGTATACGTTTTCGTTGGGGCGGATGGCATAACGTCCGGTATGTATATTCTGGTCGAATTTTCTATATTTTGCCATCCATTGAAATCCGGTGAATTTGTTGACATGACCGGTTTGTCTGATCTTATTGTAGATTGAATCTGCCGTGTCATCCCGGTCTACATATACATAGACGGTTTTGGAGGGATGAAACTGAGGAGCAAAGAGATAATAATAGACTGTTCCTCCGGCAATGGCGCAAAGAAGGAGAGCTCCGGTCAGAACGGATAATAAGATATTTCTTGTTTTCTTTTTCATCTTGTGACGTAACTTTAAAAATTGCGTCAAAGATAGGAAGATTTTGGATAGGAGCGATTCCTTTCAACGATGAATAGTTGAAATCCGACTGATTTTGTCAACTGTTAGCGTGGCCATTGGTAGTAATCGGCATTGGCTTCTACCGCATTTTCTATTTCATCGGGCAGGGGAGAGAAAAAGTCCATATGGGTAAGTTGCTCGATGCTGTCGATTGATACCGCATAGGTGGAAAGGGGCTCTACCGCCTGCCTGTTGTTGAATAAGAACCCGATGCCGCGAACCGGTTTGACAAAAGGAGAGAGGATTACTTTGAAGAATCGTTCGGGCACTGCCACCTTATTTTTTCCGATGGTTTTGGACGGCTTGTCGATGATAGGACCACATATAATGATAATGGCGCTATCGGCTACCGCCCAGTCTCTTATTTTTTCTTCCAGATTTTTCCAGCCTCTTCTGTTCAGCTGAGGATGCTGCGGGCACATATTGCTGAAATAGAAGGATTCTTTCATGACATCCGGACTCCATTTCATGTCGGCGGCCGGTGCCATATGTCCTTTGTCATATCCCGAGCGTGCATAATCCGCATTGGTCGCAATGGCGCCTTTTACTAAAGGATCGGCGATGAAGTTGTCACCTCTCTTTTCTTTTCCTTTGGTTTCCTGACGGGTCAGTTCGTAAGAAACCCAATTCGGAATCTTCAGGTCTTTATTGTAGGAAACTGTATAGCCTTTATGACGAATGATCTGCTCCTGACGGGGAATCAATGAAACGGGAATCTCTAAATCTTTGCCGGATGGAGTGGGGAGGGAGACGGAAGTCTCTATCTGCGGTTTGCTACTGTGCTGGACACTGTATTGCTGATAATACAGATAAAGCCCGTAACAAATGGGAATAAGTACGATGATAGCGATGATACACCCTAATCTTTGATTGGAATGTGACTTCTTTTTCTTAAATAATCTCCTGCTCTTACCTCGTTTCATGCGATTTGCTTTGGGGGTTAATAAGAAAAGCGCTAACTATTCTGTAGTTAGCGCTTTATTGTCAAGAGCCGCTAGCCAGACTTGAACTGGCGACCTACGCGTTACGAATGCGTTGCTCTACCAACTGAGCTATAGCGGCGGTTTGTTTCTCGTTTACGGCGTGCAAAATTACAGCTTTATTTGAGAAAACAAAAGGATTCTGAATATTTTTTGAGCTTTAATTTAAAATCTTCCTTTACCATAACTCTTTGCATAAAGTAACGGTAGTTTAACTTTCGAACATTCTGCTGCGTGCCAGCATACACGCGCCTACAATACCTGCTTTATCCTTCAATTTGGATGTAATGATGGCAGAGTCTTTGTTGACCAGATTGAGTGAATACTTACGTACCGCTGTTTTGATGGGTTGGGTGATATAATCTCCCGTTAAAGATAAAGTTCCGCCTATAATGACCAGTTCCGGATTGAAGATATTGATTAATCCTGCAATTTGTTTTCCCAGCTTTTGCCCTATTTCTTCAACAATTTCAATACAAAGCAGATCTTCCTTGTTGACGGCTGTGATGATTTCGTCAAGCGTGATGGGGTCTTCTTCACCGGATATTCGGGTGGAAAGAATAGAGCTTTCTCCGCTTTTAATACGCTCCAAAAGAATGCGATGAAGGGCAGAGCCGGATGCTTCTGTTTCCAGACACCCTTTTTTGCCGCAATGGCAGATGATTTCATTGTCGTATGCATTGACGTGACCGAACTCTCCCGAGAAACCGGATTTTCCTGTGTAGACTTTGCCGTCGATAATAATTCCGATGCCGACTCCCCAGCTGACGTTGACGAAAATAATATCTTTTTCTCCTTTTACACACCCTTGCATATATTCTCCGTAAGTCATGGCACGGGTGTCGTTGTCAATGGTTACTTTATGACCCAGCTTTTCCGACAGGACATCCGCCAACGGGCGTTCCTCAAAATTGAACTGGCTGAAACTATATCCGGATTCCGGATTTACCCGTCCCGATACATTTACATTGATATTTAAAATCTTCTCCTTATTGATAGGAAGTTTTTTGATGAAGTTGAGAATGAGTTTGCACAACTCGTTCATCCCTTCTATCGAATTCTCAAATTTATAGGGGATATTCATTTTTAACTCTACCATATCACCTTTAAAATTGATCAGTCCGATATTGACTGCAAATCTTTTGATGTCTACACCTATAAAATAACCGGATTCCGGATTCAATCCATAGAGATTCGGGTGGCGTCCACCGCTGGTTTCCAGTTTTCCGTAATCATTGATATATCCGTCCTCACACATTTCACCGATAAATTTGGTGACTGTGGGCACGCTTAGATCTAGTTCTTTTGAAAGATCGGGAATAGTGGAACTACCATTATATATATAATGTGTAATGATCCTCTTTTTAACGAGGGCATTTTTAGAGCCCATTTCTATTTCTTTCAAGAATTGTTGGTTCATACGTCTCTTATATTTTGTAATATCTACAAAGATAATTAATTTTTTTATTAACTAATAAGGTTCTTGACGAAAAAATTAGAATTGAATCTGAGATGATGCTGTGCTGATTCCTTATAGAAAGTGAATTCTCTCATTGATAGTTATTTGAAATCTTCTTATATAATAAGGTAATAAGGGTACTGGTATCTGAATAGCTTCATATTTATAGTCTTATTAATGAATAAAGAAGCGAAAATCAACTTTATTAATAAAATATTTTATTATCTATTGTTTATTTAATAAATATAGCTATATTTGTACCGTGATATTAATTAAGATGTACCGTAACCAAATCGTATTATGATGAAAAACTTATTCCAAATACTCTGTGGGCTGTTTCTGGTAGTATCATACTCTTCTTGTATGCACTCAGAGGAAGATAAGGTAGATGTACTTATTATAGGTGGAGGTGCCAGTGGTGTAACATCCGGCATCCAGTCTGCTCGTATGGGAGCCAATACACTGATTCTCGAAGAAAGCACCTGGTTGGGTGGGATGCTGACTTCTGCCGGTGTGAGTGCTGTGGATGGAAATTACAGATTGCCTGCCGGACTTTGGGGAGAATTTAAGAATAGATTGTCTGATTATTATGGCGGGCTGGATTCTTTGAAGACGGGTTGGGTAAGTAACGTATTGTTTGAACCGTCAGTTGGAAATAAGATTCTTCACGAAATGGTAGCGGCGGAAAATAATCTAAAAGTCTGGAAACAGGCTTGCCTTGAAGAAGTAAAAAGGACGGGAGATGAGTGGGTCGCTAAAGTGAAGGTGGAAGGACAAGGTGTGAAAACGGTTCGGGCGAAGGTCATGATTGATGCCACCGAACTGGGTGATGTGGCAAAAATTTGTGGAGTGAAGTACGATATTGGTATGGAAAGCAGAGATGACACGCACGAGGATATTGCTCCGGAAAAGAAGAATAATATTGTGCAGGATATTACTTATGTTGCCATATTAAAAGATTATGGTAAGGATGTGACTATTCCGGAACCTGAAGGATACGATCCTAAAGAATTTGCCTGTGCCTGTGCCAGTCCGGTATGCATAACTCCTAAAGAGCCGGATCGCGTCTGGTCTAAAGATATGATGATTACCTACGGGCGGTTGCCGAATCATAAATATATGATTAATTGGCCGATAGAAGGTAATGATTATTATATTAATCTGATTGAAATGACTCCGGAAGAACGCGTGAAAGCATTGGAATATGCGAAACATTATACGATGTGTTTTGTTTACTTCCTGCAACATGAACTGGGGTATAATACACTTGGATTGGCGGATGATGAATATCCGACAGAGGATAAGTTACCTTTTATCCCTTATCATAGAGAGTCCAGAAGAATTCACGGATTAGTCCGCTTTAACTTGAATCATGCACTCAATCCATATACACAGGATGAAAAACTGTACCGTACTTGTATTGCTGTGGGAGATTATCCGGTAGATCATCACCATACCCGCTATCATGGTTATGAAGAGTTGCCTAATCTGTATTTTCATCCGATCCCTTCGTATGGGTTGCCGTTAGGTACATTGATTCCTCAGGAGGTAGACGGGCTGATTGTTGCCGAGAAATCTATTTCCGTATCGAATATTATGAATGGAACGACTCGTTTGCAACCGGTTGTACTGCAGATCGGTCAGGCAGCGGGAGCTTTGGCTGCACTTGCTGTGAAGAATAATCAGAAGATAAGTGATGTTTCTGTTCGTGATGTTCAGAATGCTATTCTGGATGCTAAAGGATATTTGCTTCCTTATCTGGATGTTCCTGTCTCGGATGTGAAGTTCGCTCCTTATCAGCGGATTGGCTCTACGGGGATTCTGAAAGGAGTCGGTAAGAATGTGGACTGGTCCAATCAGACTTGGTTGAGAGCGGATACGGTATTGCTGGCGTCAGAACTGGATGGTCTGTTTGAAGTGTATCCGGCTGCCAAAGATGAATTCAAAAAAACAGGAGCGGATAAATTAAGTATTGAGGAGGCAGTTCAACTTGTTCAGAAGATAGCAGAAACGGAAAAACTACATACTACTGTTGATCCGCAAGCGCTTTGGAAAGCATACGGAATGCAAGAACCGGATTTGAAACGGAATATTTTGAGAGGGGAGATGGCTGTAATGATTGATCAGGTATTGGATCCTTTCAATAAAAAACAGATCGATATCACTGGTAAGTATATTCAATAGGTTAACATATATCCAAGTAAAAACAAAAAATTAAAACTATGGAAACTAATAATCGTAGAGATTTCTTAAAGAAGGCAGCTTTGGCCGGAGCTTCCGCTTTGGTTGCCCCTTCATTATTTGCAGCTGACGGAGTGGGGAGAGGGGAACTCTCCCCGAAGATCAAGGCTGGCGATTTGGAAAGCAAATTGATTGTTCCCAAAAATAATGGCTTAAAAATTACAGGAACTTTTTTGGATGAAATATCTCATGATATTCCTCATCAGAACTGGGGTGAGAAAGAATGGGATCTGGATTTTCAGCATATGAAAAGAATCGGTATCGATACAGTGATTATGATTCGTTCCGGTTATCGTAAGTTTATGACTTACCCTTCACCTTATTTGCTGAAAAAAGGATGTTATATGCCGTCGGTTGATTTGGTAGATATGTATTTGCGTCTGGCGGAGAAGTATAACATGAAATTTTATTTTGGTTTGTATGATTCAGGACGGTATTGGGATACAGGTGATTTAAGTTGGGAGATTGAGGATAACAAGTATGTGATTGATGAGGTTTGGAAGATGTACGGAGAGAAGTATAAAAGTTTTGGAGGCTGGTACATCAGCGGCGAGATTAGCCGTGCCACGAAAGGGGCTATTGATGCTTTCCGTGCTATGGGAAAGCAATGTAAAGATGTATCGAACGGACTCCCGACTTTTATCTCTCCGTGGATTGATGGCAAAAAGGCTATTATGGGAACAGGGAAACTGACAAGAGAAGATGCGGTTTCTGTACAACAACACGAAAAAGAATGGAATGAAATTTTTGATGGAATTCATGAAGTGGTAGATGCTTGTGCTTTTCAGGATGGACATATCGATTATGATGAGTTGGATGCGTTCTTTACTGTAAATAAAAAATTAGCAGATAAGTATGGTATGCAATGCTGGACCAACGCCGAGTCTTTTGACCGTGATATGCCTATCCGTTTTCTACCCATTAAATTTGATAAGCTCCGGATGAAGCTGGAAGCTGCCAAACGTGCAGGGTATGATAAGGCTATTACTTTCGAATTTTCTCATTTTATGAGTCCTCAATCTGCCTACTTGCAGGCCGGACATTTATATGATAGATACAGAGAATATTTTGAAATTAAATGAGTGATATGAAGTCTACAATTAACTTTGGCTATCTTATTTTCCTTTCTGTTGTAGCAGCTTTGGGAGGATTTTTGTTCGGATATGATACTGCTGTTATATCCGGAACAATCGCTCAGGTTACTCAACTTTTTCAACTGGATACGTTGCAACAGGGGTGGTATGTGGGATGTGCTTTAATAGGTTCTATCGTCGGTGTTCTTTTTGCCGGTATCCTGAGTGATAAGCTGGGACGAAAAATGACGATGATTATTTCAGCGACTCTGTTTTCTACATCGGCTTTAGGTTGTGCGATCTCCGCAGACTTCACCCAATTGGTAGTCTATCGTATTATTGGTGGAGTTGGTATTGGTGTTGTGTCGATTGTTTCTCCTTTGTATATATCTGAAGTGGCTGTGGCACAATATAGAGGGCGTTTGGTATCTTTATATCAATTGGCTGTGACAGTTGGATTTTTAGGAGCTTATTTGATTAACTATCAATTGCTGGCTTATGCTGAAAGTAGTAATCAGTTAAGTATGGACTGGTTGAATAAGATATTTGTTACTGAAGTCTGGCGAGGAATGTTGGGAATGGAAACATTGCCGGCTGTGTTATTCTTCATCATTATCTTCTTTATTCCGGAGAGTCCTCGTTGGCTGATCGTAAGAGGTAAAGAAGAAAAAGCTGTCAATATATTAGAAAGGATATATAATTCAGTTTCAGAGGCTGCAAGTCAATTAAAAGAAACGAAATCTGTATTGACGTCTGAAACAAAATCTGAATGGGCTATGTTAATGAAACCCGGAATTTTTAAAGCGGTCATCATTGGTGTATGCATTGCTATTTTGGGACAGTTCATGGGTGTGAATGCTGTACTTTATTATGGCCCTTCCATTTTCGAAAACGCAGGACTTTCAGGAGGAGATTCTTTGTTTTACCAAGTTCTCGTAGGACTAGTCAACACTCTGACCACCGTTCTTGCTCTTGTGATCATCGACAGGGTCGGCCGCAAGCAACTGGTCTATTACGGAGTTTCGGGGATGGTTGTCTCCCTCCTGCTGATCGGCATTTACTTCCTCTTCGGTGATTCCTGGGGAGTCTCCAGCCTCTTCCTGCTCGTTTTCTTCCTGTTCTATGTATTCTGCTGTGCCGTCTCCATCTGTGCCGTGGTGTTCGTGCTCCTCTCGGAGATGTACCCCACCAAGGTGCGCGGACTGGCGATGTCCATTGCAGGATTCGCCCTGTGGATAGGAACGTACCTGATCGGACAGTTAACCCCCTGGATGCTCCAGAATCTCACCCCCGCCGGAACATTCTTCCTGTTCGCAGTCATGTGCGTGCCGTATATGCTTCATCGTATGGAAACTCGTGCCGGAGACC
>NZ_GG774703.1:791633-797904 GCF_000162515.1 Bacteroides sp. 1_1_14
GTCGGAACAGTAGAAGAAAGAAAGAGACCTTAATAACAGTAAACTAACAACAACTGAGAAGTATAGAGAAGCCGCAGGCGGTTTTCTGCATGGCCATTCAAGAAACGTTTCCCCGCCTTCGGTGTACCCTATACCTATCTATAATAAAAACAATATTATGGATTTTAAGAAACTAGCGAATCAGTACCGGGATGAATTGTTGGACAGTGTCCTTCCATTCTGGCTCGAACACTCCCAGGACGGTGAATACGGCGGTTATTTCAGCTGCCTGGACCGTGAAGGGAAGGTTTTCGATACGGATAAGTTCATCTGGTTGCAGGGACGTGAGGTATGGATGTTCTCCATGCTTTACAACAAGGTGGAAAAACGACAGGAATGGCTGGATTGTGCCGTTCAGGGTGGTGAATTCTTAAAAAAATACGGACATGACGGGAATTATAACTGGTACTTTTCACTCGACCGTTCGGGTAGACCACTGGTAGAACCATACAATATTTTCTCATATACTTTCGCCACGATGGCCTTTGGACAGCTGAGTCTTGCTACGGGAAATCAGGAGTATGCGGACATAGCAAAGAAGACCTTTGAAATCATCCTTTCTAAGGTTGATAATCCGAAAGGCAAGTGGAACAAGCTTCATCCGGGTACTCGTAATCTGAAGAACTTCGCTCTCCCGATGATTCTCTGTAATCTGGCTTTGGAGATCGAACATCTTCTGGATCCCGGTTATCTGGAACAGACGATGGAAACCTGTATCCATGAAGTGATGGATGTCTTTTATCGTCCGGAGCTGGGGGGCATCATTGTTGAGAATGTCGATATGGACGGTAATCTGGTGGATTGCTTCGAAGGACGCCAGGTGACTCCCGGTCATGCTATTGAAGCGATGTGGTTCATCATGGATTTGGGCAAACGCCTGAATCGTCCGAAATTGATAGAAAAAGCAAAAGACGTAACCCTGACAATGCTCGACTATGGTTGGGACAAGCAATATGGAGGTATCTATTACTTTATGGACCGTAACGGTTGTCCTCCCCAACAACTGGAATGGGATCAGAAACTTTGGTGGGTGCATATTGAATCTCTGATATCACTGCTGAAAGGTTATCAGCTGACCGGAGACAGGAAATGTCTGGAATGGTTTGAAAAAGTGCATGACTACACATGGTCGCACTTCAAAGATCCGGAATATCCGGAATGGTACGGATATCTGAATCGCAGAGGGGAAGTTTTGTTACCGCTGAAAGGTGGTAAATGGAAAGGGTGCTTTCATGTACCAAGGGGATTATTTCAATGCTGGAAAGTATTGGAACAGCTATAGAAACAATGAATTATTATGTTAACCAATCTTATTAATAATCTAAAAATTAATTCTATGACAGAGTTTAACTCAAAAATTAAGCAAAACTCTCGCATATTGAAGATATTTCTTTTCTCAATATGCGCACTTTTTGCATGTGCTATCAATGCTCATGCACAGAGTTTGGTGCAAGGTACTGTTACTGATGAGACAGGAGAATCTCTACCTGGTGTAAGTGTTGTAGTAAAGGGGACTACTAATGGTACAGTTACAGATGTTAATGGAAAATACAGCATTCAGGCGACTTCAAAAGATATATTGTCTTTCACATATGTAGGTATGGCGGAACTAGATATAAAAGTTGCCGGACAGAAAACGATCAATGTGGTGATGAAGGATGATGTGGCATCTCTGGATGAAGTGATTGTTGTTGGTTATGGTACTGCAAAAAAACAATCCCTGACAGGAGCGGTTTCTGCGGTCAAAGGCGACGAACTGTTAAAGGCACCGGCAACCAATGTATCAAGTTTGTTAGGCGGACGTTTGCCGGGCATTTCTTCTGTTCAAGTCTCCGGAGAACCGGGTGATGACCAAGCAGTATTGCGGGTTCGTGGTTCTATTTACAATGTTACTTATATTGTAGATGGTATGCCTCGTTCCATCAATGACATTGATCCTAATGATATTGAGAGTGTATCTGTCTTGAAAGATGGAGCTTCTGCGGCTGTGTACGGTTTGAAAGGCGCAGGTGGTGTTATCATCGTTACAACAAAGAGAGGACAGGAAGGAAAGTCAAGAATCACATATAACGGTTCAATAGGAGCATCTATGAATGCAAACTTTCCGCAGTTTATGAATGGTCCCCAGTTTGCATATTATTATAATATGGCTGATATGATGGATAAGCTGGCTAACGGAAGTATTACGGACATGAAGCAATATACACCGGTATTCACAAAAGCAAATGTGGAAGCGATGTTGAACGGCGATCCTACTGATGGGTGGGATAATGTCAATTATATTGATAAAGTATTTGGCACAGGTATCAATCAGAAGCATAACATCACCGTACAGGGTGGTAGTGACAAAATGCGTTATTTCACGTCTGTCGGCTATTTGGGACAGGATGGTAATATTGATAACTTTACTTATAGACGGTACAACTTAAGAACCAACATTGAAACTCAGCTGGCCAAGAATTTCCAGTTAAGTTTGGGAGTTGCCGGAAATGTAGGAAAACGTGAAACTCCGGGATATGCCTCCGGTGGTACAGATTCTAATTCCACATTGGGAGAACAAGGTTGGTTATCCGTTGCTCACCAGACTATCATGATGCATCCGTATTTACCGGAAAAATATGATGGACTTTATACCGCTACTACACAGAATAATACAAGCTTACCGAATAGTCCGCTAGCAGCTATTTATGAATCCGGCTACAAACATACCAATAGCTTTGATTTGCAGACTAACCTCTCTTTACAATATAATCTGCCTTGGGTAAAAGGATTAAGTGTAAAGGTTACCGGAGCTTATGACTACAAGACCTCACATAATAAAAACCTGAATACACCTTATTCTACTTATATCAATAAAATGCCGACTTCCACTACAGACTGGACTTGGACTAAAGCGGATGATCCTCGTGGAACTGCAAATGGAATAAATTTAGGTGAAGGACAATTCAGTTCCCGTCAAATGGTAGGCCAGGGAAGCATCAATTATGCGAATTCTTTCGGTAAGCATAATGTTGAAGCCATGGTACTTGCGGAAATCCGTGATTATAAAGAAAACAGTTTCTCCGGATATAATAAGAATATGAGTTTTGCAGAACTTCCGGAATTGAGTTTCGGACAACCGGCAGACTCCCCTATTTCCGGCTACAGTGATGCCAATCGTAGCATTGGTTACGTTTTCCGTTTGAAATACGACTATGACAATAAGTATCTGGCAGAATTTACAGGACGATATGACGGTTCGTATAAGTTTGCGGGCAATGTAAGTGGAAAACGTTGGGCATTTTTCCCATCAGCATCAGTAGCGTGGAGAATATCCAAAGAAAACTTTATGTCCGATCTGACTTTCCTGGATGATATGAAAATACGTGCATCTATCGGTTTGTTGGGTAATGACGATGTGAGTCCGTATGCATTCCTTAGTACTTATAACCTGATGGACGGTAACAAAAATGCGTACCAGACAATTCTGAACGGAAAAGTCATGCAGGCGCTGCGTGCATCTGTAATTGCAAATCCTACTCTGACGTGGGAAAACACGTTAACTTACAATGCAGGTTTCGACTTTACCATGTGGAATGGTTTACTGGGTATGGAATTTGATGCATTCTATAATTATACCTATGATATTCTGACAGCAATGGGAGGCGATTATCCACCATCAATGGGAGGATATTATTATACGTATGCCAACTATAACAAGGTAGACAGCAAGGGAGTTGAAATCACAGTGAGTCATCGTAATAAATTAAATCTGGCAGGGAAACCATTTTCTTATGGAGCCAGTTTCAACTTGACTTTTGCAAGAAATCGCTATCTTCGTTATCCG
Source organism: Bacteroides sp. 1_1_14 (assembly GCF_000162515.1). Classification (NCBI taxonomy): domain Bacteria; kingdom Pseudomonadati; phylum Bacteroidota; class Bacteroidia; order Bacteroidales; family Bacteroidaceae; genus Bacteroides; species Bacteroides sp. 1_1_14. Next base: position 795,499 of record NZ_GG774703.1, read on the forward strand.
GATAGTCCCAATACTGTAGAATGGAGAAAACGTACAGGTCGCAGTGTAGACGCTTCAGTTGTATGGGTGGCAGAAGGTTTGTTCCGTTCGGAAGAAGAAATTGATAATTCCGCATGGTATGGAACCCGTCCTAATGTAGGTGACATCAAATATAAGGATTTAAATGGCGATGGCAAAATAGATGAAGATGACAGAACACGTGTAGGACGGGGCAATCGTCCGGAACTGACTTATGGTCTGAACTTGAATTGTGCCTGGAACGGATTTGATTTAAGCGCGCAATTTACCGGAGGCGCATTGTTCGATGTATCATTAACCGGCACTTACTATAATGGTTATGATGACAATACGGTCTGGACACAGGCATTCAAAGAAGGCGCCAACTCACCTTTATATCTGGTTCAGAATGCGTATACCACGGAAAATCCGAATGGAACATTCCCACGTCTGACTCTGGGAAATCAAGGACATGGAGGAGACAATGGATTAGCTTCTACCTTTTGGTTGCGTAATGGCAGATACCTTCGTCTCAAATCGGCACAGCTGGGTTATACATTCCCTAAAAAGTGGATGAGCCCTGTGGGAATTCAGAATCTTAGAATTTATGTAGAAGGTTCCAATTTATTCACAATCTCCGGTCTTCCCGATGGAATCGACCCCGAATCTCCGGGAGTGAACAATGGATATTATCCTCAACAACGCACAATCATGGGCGGTATAACTCTGACTTTCTAAACCTTTAAAAGATTTATTATGAAAACAAAATTAATAAGTATCATATTGTTGGGAGCCTCTTTAGGGCTTGGTTCATGTAGTGATTATCTAGACATGACACCGACGGACAAAGCATCAGATAAACTAGTATGGAGTAAACTGGAATATGCCGAACAAGCTGTCAACGATTTCTACCGTTATATCGATTATTTAGGAGTTTATCGTGACGGACAATGCCTGGCAGGCATGACGGAAGCGTTGACAGACCAACTCAAATACGGTTCCTATAACTATATGTCTAAATGCCAGATACCTAGCGAAATCGCTTATGGAGGATCCGTTCTGACAGTAAGTTATGTCAGCACTTATTTAGGCAATTGGGGAACGATGTATGAATATGTACGCCGTGTCAATGAAGGTCTCAATAAACTGAAAAAATACGCCTCATTCGGTCAGACGGAACAAGAACGGCTGGAAGCGGAAATGCGCTTCTTCAGAGGGTATTTATATACCGACTTGGTAAAACGTTATAAGGAAGTCATTATATATGATGAAGATCTGGATAATATAAAGAAGGATATGCCGGTCAGTTCCGAAGCAGAAGGATGGAACTTTGTATATGAGGACCTGAAGTTTGCGGGCGAACATTTACCGGTTGATAAAACCCCTAATGGACGTCTGACTAGCGGAGCAGCTTATGCAATGCTGTCACGGGCAATGCTTTATGCAGAAAGATGGGATGATGCCCGGATCGCTGCCGAAGAAGTGATGGGCATGGGATATAAGCTGGAAGAAAAAGAGAATTATTCTAATGCATTTAAAGCAGGAAGTCAGGAAGCTATTCTGCAATATTGCTATGACAAGAGTTCTACTGTAACTCATGATTTTGACGGCTATATGGCTCCCGGAGGTGATAAAGCATTGGATGGTAATTCAATGACCGGAGGATTCGGAACTCCGACACAAGAAATGGTAGAATCTTATGAATATGCGGACGGTAGCGGTTTTCCGGATTGGAGTACCTGGCATACTGCAGAAGGAACAACGGCAACTCCTCCATACGATAAACTTGAACCACGCTTCAAAGCAACCATTCTTTATAATGGCGCTATGTGGAAAGGCAGAACGATCGCATCTTATGTCAATGGTACTGATGGTTGGGCTGCATGGAAAACAGATGCCAAACCAGAAGGACGTTCTACCACAGGTTATTATTTGCGTAAGCTGGTGGATGAGACTCACAACTTCACTTCTGTGCAGGCAAGTACACAGCCATGGACCGAAATTCGTTATGCCGAAGTGTTACTAAATCATGCCGAGGCTTGCTATCATTTGAGTGGCTATGCCGATAAAGCCAATAAAGACATCAAAGACATTCGTAACAGAGTCGGCTTGCCTTATTCGGACAAGAGCGGAGAAGACCTGATGAAAGCGATTCGTCAGGAACGTAAAGTCGAATTAGCTTATGAAGGACACTATTATTGGGATATGCGTCGCTGGAGACTATCTGCAACGGCATTCACCGGTATCCGTCTTCATGGACTTAAGATAGAACAGAATGCAAACGGTTCGTTCAATTACATTTATGTAGAGTGTGATGACAAAGATCGTAACTTCCCGACTAAGATGTACCGTTTCCCTATGCCACAGGCGGAGTTGGACAATAACGGTGCGGTAACTCAATATGCAGAA
>NZ_GG774703.1:798304-801982 GCF_000162515.1 Bacteroides sp. 1_1_14
GACAAAGAAGCTGTTGTCTACACAATTGCGGATGCGTCTGTAGATAAATATGTGATTCCTATACCATGGTTTTATCCGGAAGACAGTGAAAATGAAACGGCGGAATATATGAAGACAATGAGGGTCCAGGCAAAGTTAGCTCCTAACTGTACTATTGACCCTGTTCTGACGATATTGGATTTGACTAAAGAAAATTACTTCACTTATACAGATGCGCAGGGATATAAGAAACAAATCTGCATTACGGGTGAAAGAGTGAAATCCAATAAATGTCAGTTATTAAGTTTCTCAATACCGACCGAAGATATTAGTGGAATTATTGATGAAGAGCATAAGACGGTATCTCTGATTTCTGCAGAAGATTTATCTTCCTGTCTGGCAGAATATTCACTTTCCTCTCATGCGACAATGTCGCCGGATCCTAAGACAGAGGCGCTTGACTTCAATTCACCTGTAGAACTGACGGTCATCGCTCACGACGGAGTGACGAAGCAGACGTACACAGTTCAGAAGGCAGTGCCGGATAAGATCCCTTATGGATATAGAAAAGGCAGTGAGACAGAATTGTTTAAATTGGATATGGGAGTTATAGGTTTGCCCTGGACTTCAGCCAACTCACCTTCACTGGCCGTTAATGGCAATAATTTAGTTGTTTGCTTAGGGGACGGTTCTACTGCTCCTACCTATTATAATGCCTCTACAGGAAGTAAGATTGGCAATATGACTTTGGGAAGTGTAGGTGTTGCATCTTTAGGTTGTGTGACAAGTGATAGTAAAGGAAACATATTATTGGCAACAAAAGCAGCTAATGGTAAATCCTTCTCTATCTATAAGACTTCTTCTGTAACCACCGCTCCAACTTTATTGACATCTTATACCAACAATACAAGTCTGGATATGGGTACAAAAGTATCTGTACAGGGCGATATCAATACAAATGCCGCTATTATTGCTACGTGTGACGGAACAGCCTCGTCCGGTTCTAATACGTTTGTTCGCTGGATTATAACAAACGGTGTATTGGGAAGTCCTGAAGTAGTATCGGTAAATGGTGTTGGCTATTGGGGATCTCCTGTGTCAAACACGAAGGTTGTCACCAAAGGAACTACTGCACAAAGTGATTATTTCTTATCCTATTATGATCCTAACGTACTTTATTGGGTGAATGGAACAAGTAATAATGCGTCCAAGTCTTTATCCAATTCGGACAATGGCAATTCCTGGGCAATGAATAATAATTGTCTGGATGCAAGAACGTTCAATAATGCACAGTATCTTGTATTGGTATCTACGGCTCACTTCCCGCAATGGGGCGGCACTCCGTATTTATATATGTACGATGTAACTTCGGACGGATCGTTCACTGGTACGGTATCTACTTCAGATGCTTTGACATTCAATCCTTCACTTTCTTCGTTCGGTTCTGCAGATGGTGTAGCGGCAACAGGTGATGTACTGCTTGCTCCAACTACAGATGGATATAAACTTCGTCTTTACTATGTTGACAACAACTGTAAGATTATCGGAGGGTATGAATTTGATTGTATCGACAAATAATTAATGTGTTTCAAAAGAGTTACTGACATTAATAAACATGTATAATATGAGAAATCTTTTTAAAATATTATTATTGACGTTTTGCGGAATGGTTACTATCACTTCATGTAGTGATGATTCTGATGGAATCCCCGGATGGCCCTGGAATGATAATTCAACAGAAGAACCGGAAAATCCGGACGTTACAGAAGTTAAGCCACGCTATGTCTGGATTGATGCGGCAGCTAATTTTCCGGATTATGCGAATAATAAGGAAAATATCGCCACAGATATGGTGAAAGTAAAAAACGCAGGGTTTACTGATATCATTGTTGACGTGCGTCCCACTACAGGAGATGTTTTGTTCAACACTACTGCAGTAGATCAAGTGAAGCGAATGGATGTGTGGGGAAGTTCGGGTTATGTATATTATGAACGTACTGAAACCTGGGATTACTTACAGGCATTTATAGATGCAGCCAGAAGTCAGGGGCTGAAAGTACATGCGTCAGTCAATACTTTCGTCGGTGGTTACTTATGTCCCTATAACCTCGGATCAGATGGAATACTGTTCCGTGATGACTCGAAGAAGGAATGGGCAAGTGTGGCTAATCTCGCTGACGGTCTGACAAATACGATGGATTTGTTGAATGACGAGACCGATTATGGAGCTAAATTTTTGAATCCGGCTAACGATGATGTGCAGAACTTCGTTTTGCAGTTACTGGGTGACCTGGCTAAATATGACTTGGATGGAATAATTCTGGACCGTTGCCGTTATGACGATTATGGCTTGGAAAGTGATTTCTCGGCTGTTTCTAAACAGAAGTTTGAAGAGTACATTGGGGAAACAGTTGCTCATTTTCCGGAAGACATTATGGCACCAGGCACAGATGAGATACCTTCAGATCAGCCTGCCTATTTCAAGAAATGGTTGGAATTTCGTGTAAAAGTGATTCACGACTTTATCGTCAAGGCACGTGAGAAAGTAAAATCCGTAAATTCAGAAATCAATTTTGGAGTGTATGTAGGCGCATGGTATTCCAGTTATTATACTTCGGGAGTAAATTGGGCAAGTCCTAAATATGACACCTCAGCCTACTATCCTAAATGGGCAACAGCAGATTATAAGAACTATGGTTATGCCGATCATCTGGATTATATATTCTTAGGTGCTTATGCATCTGTCGATAAGATTTATGGTAGCGGCGAATGGACAATGGAGGGATTTTGCAAAAACGGTCGCGAGTTGCTGAAAGGTGACGTTCCCTTCTCCGGAGGTCCGGACATAGGCAATGGTACCGGATGGACTAACGGTGGACAAGCCGCTAAAATACCTGATGCCATCGACGCATGTATAAACAATAGCGACGGCTTCTTCGCATTCGACCTCTGTCATATCAAGATGTACGACTATTGGAACGCTTTCAAGACAGGATTTGATAACTATCTGGAGTCCGTTCAAAAATAGGAAGTTGATAATTCAATCTGAGAATATACTCAATACAAGTATTCTCCTTTCTATTCATAGCACTAAGTCTGAGCCGCAAGGTTCAGACTTAATGTTAATGAATTGCCTTATTTGTATAAAGAACAATAGATAACTATGAAAATATATTTATTACAACTTGTCATTTTGATGAGTTTGAGTTTGAACTTGCAGGCTCAAAATTTATCCGGTACTATTCGTGGAAAGGTAACCTGTCATGGGAAAGGACTTCAAGGAGTAGTTGTAACGGACGGAATTGACTGTGTTCTGACTAATAAGTCGGGCGAATATGTGCTTGCTCCTCAAAGGGATGCCCGGTTTGTTTACTTGTCCGTGCCTTCCGGTTATCAGCCGAAAACAGAAAAGACCATTCCCTTATTCCATCAACAAATAGAGATGGATAAACAAGACGGATATAATTTTGAGTTGATGAAAAATCCTCAGAATGATGCGAATCATCTGTTTCTGGTGCAGGCTGATGTGCAAGTCACTTCCGAAGACGATGTGAAAGCCTATGGCAGATTCCTGCAGGATATAAAAGAATATGTACAGCCTTATTCGGGAAAAAGAGACATATTCGGTATTGATTGTGGAGACATCGTGGGTGATACCCCCTCTTTGTATCCATCTTACATTAATACCGTATCTACTTT
>NZ_GG774703.1:802221-822949 GCF_000162515.1 Bacteroides sp. 1_1_14
CCTACGGAGGACGTACTTTTGAGTACTCGTACCGTACTTTTGAAAGTTATTTCGGCCCCATCTACTATTCGTTTAATAAAGGAAAAGCCCATTACATTGTACTCGACAATTGTTTCTATGTCAATCGTGACTACCAGTACATCGGATATATTGATGAACGGACTTTTGCATGGCTGGAAAAAGACCTTTCGTATGTGTCCAGGGATAAGCTGGTATTTGTGGTCATGCACATTCCTTCCAGCCTTCAGAAAAAGTTAAGATATAATACTTTGGATCAGGATGAAACAGTGAATACAGCCGCACTATATAAACTCTTGGAAGGCTATAATGCACATATCATTTCCGGGCATACCCATTTCAATACGAACGTTTATTTCAATGATTCGTTGATGGAGCATAATACGGCAGCAGTGTGTGGTACTTGGTGGCGTGCGGACATCAATGTAGACGGAACTCCCAGAGGTTACGGTATATATGAAGTGAACGGAGATCAATTGAAGTGGATTTATAAAAGCGCAGGTTATCCGCTGGAACACCAGTTTCATGCTTATCCGGCAGGATCGTCGGATGAATATCCTTCTGATATTATAGCCAATGTATGGAATTGGGATGATCTGTGGAAGGTGGAATGGTATGAAAATGGACAAAGGATGGGCGAAATGCAAAAGTACAAAGGATATGATCCTATGGCAAAAGCCATCTGTTCGGATAAGGAAAAGGTGAAATATGACTGGATATCTCCGGTTCTCACCGAGCATCTCTTTCATGCAACTCCCCATAATCCAAACGCAAGGATAAAGATTAAAGTGACTGACCGTTTCGGCAATGTATATACTCAAACTATTGAAAACAAATAAACTAAAATCATATGTTCAGAAACAGATACTTTTGGCTACTTATAAGTTTGTTCTTTGTTCTGAAAACAGAAGCTAAAGTAACCCTGACCTCCATTTGGGGAGACAACATGGTGTTGCAGCAACAAGCAGAAGTTACTTTTCGTGGAAAGGCTACTCCCGGAAAACGTGTATATGCTTCCGCTTCATGGAATCATCGGAAAATCTATGCAGATTGTGACCGGAACGGACAATGGACACTGGCTCTTCCGACTCCGGAAGCCGGCGGACCATATACCATTACTTTTTCGGACGGAGAAGAGCTGACCTTAAAAAATATCCTGATCGGTGAAGTCTGGTTCTGCTCCGGACAGTCGAATATGGAAATGCCGGTAAAAGGGTTCCGCGGACAACCGGTCTATGGTTCGCAGCCCTATATCGTGTCCGCTAATCCTAAACGACCATTAAGACTTTACACCGTAAAGAACGATTGGAGCACGACTCCGAAAGAAGAAGGAATAGACGGACAATGGAGTGAAGCATCTTCGGAAGAAGTGGCTGATTTCAGTGCAACAGCTTATTTCTTCGGCAATCTGTTGCAACAATCCTTGGACGTGCCTGTAGGATTAATACATTGCTCCTGGAGTATGTCAAAGATCGAAGCATGGATGGACAGAGAAACCTTATCTCATTTTTCCGAAGTAACCTTGCCGGATACAAATCAGGATAAATTCGAATGGGCTACCGGGACGCCTACTCTGTTGTGGAACGCAATGGTAAATCCGTGGAAAGGATTCCCTGTCAAAGGAGTTATCTGGTATCAGGGCGAGGCGAATACTCCCGATCCTGCTCTTTATAAAAAGCTTTTTCCCGCTATGGTTTCTCAATGGAGAAATTTCTTTCATAATGCTGAAATGCCATTTTATTATGTCCAGATTGCTCCCTGGAAGTCCGAAGGGAATGAGATGCTGGACTGGGCATGGTTCCGTCAATGTCAGTTGGAGCTGATGAAGGAAGTTCCCGGAGTGGGAATGGTGACCACCGGAGACGCAGGCAGCGAACTCTTTATACATTCACCTTATAAGATCAAGGTTGGAGAGCGGTTAGCTTATTGGGCATTGGCCCAGACATACGGCCGAAAAGGATTCCAATATTCCGGTCCTGTCTACAAGACCTATCGTATCCAGGGAAATGCCGTAGAAATAGACTTTGAATATGGAGAGGAAGGACTGACTCCGGAAAATCAGAATGTGAAAGGTTTTGAGATCGTAGGTTCCGATGGTATATTCCGACCTGCAAAGGCGGAGGTCATCAATGGCACATCTACTGTGAAAGTATGGAATGATTCTGTTAGCGCCCCGACAGAAGTCCGCTACTGTTTCCGGAATTATATGCAGGGGGAATTATGCAATAATGCCGGGCTTCCGGCTTCTCCTTTTCGGATCGTTATCAAAAAGAAACCGGCCTTAATGTGGATTGATGCCGAAGCAAACTTTGAGCGCTTCAGTCATAAAGATTCGATTGATTATTACTTGGAAAAAATCAAATCGCTGGGCTTTACACATGCGGTTGTCGACATTCGTCCGATCACAGGGGAAGTTTTATATAAAAGTGAATATGCTCCGCAAATGAAAGAATGGAAAGGAGCCAAAGCCGGTGATTTTGACTATCTGGGATACTTTATCAAAAAAGGGCACGAACTGGGGCTGGAGATACACGCCTCATTGAATGTATTCTGTGCCGGACACAACTATTTTGACCGTGGAATGGTATATAGCGGACATCCGGAATGGGCTTCGATGGTGTACACTCCCGATAAAGGAATCATTCCAATCACCGAAGAGAAGCATAAATATGGTGCCATGATCAATCCTTTGAACGAAGAATATCGTACCCATATCCTGAATGTTCTGAAAGAAGTCGTGACCAAATATCCCGACCTGGACGGTCTGATGCTCGACCGGGTACGTTACGATGGAATAACCGCTGATTTTTCTTCATTGTCACGTGAGAAGTTTGAAGAATACATCGGTAAAAAAGTCGCAAACTTCCCCGAAGATATTTTCCGTTGGACTAAAAATGCAGATGGGAAATACACAACGCAACCAGGAAAATATTTCCGGAAATGGCTGGAATGGCGAACTAAAAACATTACTGATTTCATGGCGCTTGCCCGTAAAGAAGTCAAGACAGCCAACCCTGACGTTTCTTTCGGCACGTACACCGGTGCCTGGTATCCATCTTATTATGAAGTAGGCGTAAACTTTGCCAGCAAAGAATATGATCCGGGCAAAGATTTCAGCTGGGCAACACCCGAATATAAAAATTATGGCTATGCCGAGCTGATAGACCTTTATGCCACCGGTAATTATTATACGGACATAACCATCGAGGAATACAGAAAAACGAACCGGAGTATCTGGAACGAAACAGATTCGCAGGCTCAATCCGGTACGTGGTATTGTGTAGAAGGCTCATGTCAGCATTTACGTCAGATATTGAAAGGTAATAAATTTATGGGAGGTATTCTGGTGGACCAATTCTATGACAACCCTGCCAAACTTTCGGAAACAATAGAGATGAACCTGCGCCGTTCGGATGGATTAATGGTATTTGACATCGTACATATCATTACCAAAAATCTGTGGAAAGAAGTAGAGGAAGGAATGAAAAGAGGAGGTTCCTTATGAATAACCGGGCCTATGCATTAGACGCTTTGAGAGGATATGCGATTATTACGATGGTACTTTCTGCTACCATCGTAACGCAGGTGCTCCCCGGTTGGATGAGTCATGCGCAGACGCCGCCACCTGATCATATATTCAATCCTTCTTTGCCCGGCATTACATGGGTAGACCTTGTTTTTCCTTTCTTTCTGTTTGCGATGGGAGCAGCTTTCCCTTTTTCCATAGGTAAGCGTGCAGAGAAAGGTGATTCTAAACTGAAATTAGTATATGAAGCGGTGAAACGTGGAGTACAACTGACTTTCTTTGCCATCTTCATTCAGCATTTTTATCCGTATGTTCTGAGTTCTCCGCAGGACATCAGAGCCTGGTTGCTGGCTATTCTTTGCTTTGCGGTTCTGTTTCCGATGTTCATGCGCATTCCTTTGAAAATGCCGGACTGGGCACATACCGGCATAAAGATAGCTGCATACGGAATTGCAGTAATCATGATGCTTACTACTTCTTATGCCGATGGAAGAACGTTCAGTCTGTATTTTAGTAATATTATTATTCTGTTGTTAGCCAATATGGCCATCTTCGGTTCTGTGCTCTACATTTTTACGATGCATAACCGATGGTTGCGTTTGGGCGTTTTATTGCTGCTGATGGCTGTCATTTTGGGAAGTACTGTCGAAGGTTCCTGGACACAGGTGGTATTCAATTATACTCCTTTTCCCTGGATGTATCGGTTTGATTATCTGAAATATCTGTTTATTGTAATTCCCGGCAGTATTGCCGGTGAGTACTTGATGGAATGGATGAAGGGCCGAAAAGATACCGAACAGCCGGCTTCACCGCAATACCGTAAGATAGGAATTGCGTTACTGATATTGACTATGGTGATTATTGTATTTAATCTCTATGGGCTTTACACCCGTATGTTGGCAGTGAATTTATTAGCGACACTTGTGCTGTTATTGATTGGCAAATTTATATTCTTACGTCCGGCAGAGGGAATCGCTTTGTTATGGAAAAAGCTATTTAATGCCGGAGCATATCTTCTTCTTTTGGGGCTATGTTTTGAACCTTTTCAAGAAGGTATCAAGAAAGATCCTGCCACTTTTAGTTATTTCTTTGTAACTTCCGGTCTAGCATTCCTTGCGCTCTTATTCTTAAGTCTTGTCTGTGATTATTTCAGATGTGTGCGAAGTAGCCGCTTTCTTGTTATGTCCGGGCAGAATCCGATGATCGCTTACGTGGTTAGTGATTTATTCATTATGCCGTTGGCTAATATACTGGGACTTGTCTCGCTGTTGTCTTACTTCCAGCAGAATGCGTGGCTCGGATTCCTTCAGGGAGTAATCATTACGTCTTTAGCTGTCTTGGTAACGATGTTTTTACTAAGATCAAGTGGTTTTGGAGAACTTGACATCATTCAATAGATATACCCACAGTATAATAACAGGCATTAAAAACAAATTAAACAGAAAACAAAATGATAGATAAATAGCAAAACAGGAAGCATAATTTCCTTATTTTCCTGTTTTTGCTATTTCTATCTTTTGATAGATGAGTAAAGATAGAAAGAGATATGCATAAAATCATGAATTAATATGCATGATTATGAATAAACGAGCGGTCATTTGCATAAAAAACGCCGTATAGTTTGAAATAAACATAAGGTTGATTGAGCTAAAACATAAGGTTGATTGTAAATAAACATAAGGTTGCTTTTAAAGGAACGTCCCATTGCTTTAAAAGCAACGCTAAGTCCGTTTAAAAGGAGCATATTTTAGCTCTAAAATGATGGGTATCTTATTTATTAGACTTTGTTTTAGGATGAAAAATATTAATCAGAATGATGCAAAGTAATATAAAAAGAGAAAGATATTACATAGTAGTGTGAAAAATAACGCAAAAAGAATACATCTAGATGCATATTCGCAACAAAGTGATTTCCTGTAACGGCAAATCTCTGTCATTTTATTCTCTATCCTATGAAACGATGGAAATACGTCCGTTAGAGAGTTTATAATTATCAAAATGACAAAATGCCATTTTGATAATTATATAACATGGTAAGTCTTAATAAAACGATTCCTTTTTCAATGGCCATCCTGTAATAGTTGACATATAAGGAATCAATGACATAGCCATTTTCATTTGACCTTTGTAATTGGGATGCCATGCTGCTCCTAGGTCTGTAGTCGAATCACAAAGGCCTTCGGGAAGAACTGCTATATAAACTTTTTTATCATTCAAGTCTTTGCGCATACGCTCCATGTATTGAACGATCTGCCGTTGAGCAATAGCCGGACTGATGCATAATATAGGAACATCTCCGTAATTTGTACGAAGACGGCTTATTAGTAACTTATAAGCATGAATAAACTCATCCTCCAATGGATATATATTGGTGGAAAAATCATTAGTTCCTAAATTAACAACAACCAAATCGGGCTTGTATGTTCTAAAGTCCCATTTCTTATCCAAATTCATATCAAATGTATTCAGCATACGGTCTTTCATTGTCATGGCAGATATTCGGACGGAATCTCCATAATTGCGAACTACTCCACGTCCGGAATGTGCAATAAGCGTATAATCGGCATTGAAATAGCGGGCGATAATAGTGGCATAAGATAAGTTGCAATTCTCCGTTTCAGCTTTATAAGGTTCGCTACGGTCTTTCCCTTCTACACCATAGCCACACGTCAGCGAGTTACCGATAAATTCGATATGTCTGGACGGGCACTCAGTTTCTTTCATCAGTTCTCCTTCATTATGAAGCACAAATTGATGAATGGTTGTCTTTCCCCATTCCCCTTCCGTACGTTTTTGAATCAACACATGATGGATGCCTTTATCCATGCCGGAAATGAAATTAATCAAAGTATCTTTACCGGATACTTTTACCGTTTTGTGTAAAAGGCTGTCTACAAAAACATTGTAATAATTAATACCAGTATCTGAAATCTTCATAGACAATTCTCCTCCCGAAAGTCGGGTACGAAGATAAGTACCGGTCCAGTCGAAAGAAACAGAACCATCACTCTGTATTTCCGTACGTCCCACGTAAGAAACGTTTTCATCATTAGCTTTATAGTATCTGTTCTTGGTAGTTTGAGCATTTACATCTTCAAACAACAGACAGAGGCTGACCAGAACTAACACATTTTTCCACATATCGTTTTCTAAATTAATCAAAGGTAATCACACAACTTCCGGACCCGTCGGATACAATTCTAAGTCCTTTGGCTGTTACTTTATTACCGGTAATTGTTATTGATTTACTTTTCTCTATAATCGTAAAAGACTTCTTAGTATAATCGACAGGCAACTGTATTGTCCTGTCGACACTCTTCTTGCAATCTATAAAAAGGACCTTTTTATTATCTATAACACCTTCATAACACAGCAAATCATCATCATCAGAAACAGGAGATTTAAACCAGGTATACACTCCGCTCCAATGAATAATATCCCCCTTTTTGTGTTCTCTATCAGCTATAATCTTGTGGTACGTCTTATTGCTGGAATTTCCTATGAATATAATATCATCATCTGATATTTCTTCATGATTTCCCAATCCGTCGGCAAACAGATAAGAAGATTGATACGCATTTGCGCTTTTCTCAATGAAACGGCGAAATGACGGATACTCTTTCTTTGTAAAGGTAGAAACATCCTTTTGTACTGTCCAGTCCACATACTTGCCATTGGCAGTTAATGTATGTGTCTCCTTGTCAAACATAGATTGCATTCCGTAATACATTTGTACTGTCACGGGAGACTCATTTTGAAATTCATGAGTAACCAAGACTTGAATGTTATTTCTATAAATAGAATAATTGACAGTCTCAATACATAAGATCTCATTCAGAAGTGTTTTTCCACTACTGGTATCGGCTTTGGAAGGGTTCATTATTTCATTGATTACTTCAATCTTTATCTCTTTTGTCAGAGTCGATAGATCTGTCTTTATTTCTTTTCCGTCGATATAAATACGATAACCGATATTGCGGGCAGTTTGAGTAACTTCATCCAGATAGGGATGATTTCCTCCACACCACCCGTATCCGGTTATATTAAAAGGACCGATATTGTCACTGTAAGCCAGATTCAGAAGAGAAGTCGGAGAAACATCGGGCAGAGTGGCAGGAGCAGGCATATTGTTGTCAATTGTTCCTACTCTATAAAATGTGAACAGTTCATTGAACATACACTTCTTGAACCAATAAAGAATATCGGTTTTGGCATCTAACTTGGCTGATATATATAAATCTTCGCCGGTTATTTTCACTCTCATTTCTTCGGATATCGTTTCAGTCCCGGGAGAGTCTTCTTCCGCAGAAGGCTTATCCGGGAGTCCGGAAGAAATTCCCGAATCTCCATTCGAGCAGGCTACTAAGTGCCAGGATAAAAATACGAATGCAAGGATTAAACGTTTCGTCATGGCTTCTATCTTTATTTTAATTCAAATTTGAGAACATCTTTGATATCCATGGCTGATGCTGCTATGATAGCTTCAAATTTGCCCGGTTCACAAATCCATTCATGTCTTTCCGCATCAAAAAAGCTTAATGCCTCTTTATCAATAGACAAAGAAACTATTTTTCTTCACCCGGCATTAATTTCACTTTCTTAAATCTCTTTAATTCTTTCACCGGGCGGGGAAGAGAAGACTTTATGTCTCTGATATAAAGCTGAACAATTTCCTGTCCTTCACGGTTGCCTGTGTGCTTGACAGTTAAACTGAAAGTTATTGTTTCGTCAACTGACATGATTTTCTTATTTGCTGTTAGTTTTCCATACGTCTACCACTCTGTCTTCAATGGGCTGATTCACATCTTGATAAACAGGAGCTTGCATCATGAAAGATGATGCCAGAAAAGGCATGATTGCTATGATATTTATTAATTTCATTGTTGTCCGTATAAACAGTATAAATATAATATGCTGATGGTAAATTCCATCAGCATATTATCCAAATGATTATTATAAGCCTAAGAAAGCTGTCGGTGCATCTGTGGTTATCAGATCAAAACCATTGTCAATACACCATTGCATCTCAGAGGGGATATTTACAGTCCATACATTGGAGGTCATCCCTGAATTTTTCAGATCTTTCAACCAATCCGGATTTTTATGATAAGCCCAATAATTGTAATCTGCCCCGGTAGCCCCCAATTGTTTCAGTTCCTTGGGCGAAATATCCTGTCCCCAAATACAAAATTGGAGTTTTAGGAGGTGCCAGACGTATAAACTCACACATCACATGACGGGAAAAAGAGATGTATTCTACTCTGTGAGTCAATTTTTTCTCTTCAACCAACTTTAGGATCATTTCAACGGCTTTTGTTTCACGTTCCGGAGTACTGAGAGGTTTCATTTCCAGTATCAGATGTATTTTAAGTTTCTTCGCTTTATCAAGGAACTGCTCTAAAGTTGGCATATTCTCTCCATTGCTTAACTTTAAAGTGCGTAGCACGTCAGAAGATGTTTTCTCCAGAGAGTATCCTTCATGCCATCCGTCATGATTCAACATCAATTCATCGTCAGCTGTCAGCCATACATCAAATTCCGAACCGTAACAACCTATTGAATCAGCTTTCACTAAAGCCGCTAGCGAGTTCTGTGCAGATCCGGGTGTATTCCAGAATCCACGATGGGCAATAACTTTGGTCTGATGAGATTCTTTTTTTTGCTTGCCACGTCTTGATACAATCAGATTAGCCAGTCTGTCCATGACTTCATGATCTTTCGGGTTCGTTGATTTATACATATCAAGAACAGCATGATTGCCACTATAATAGGCCATTGCAGATGTACGGAAGGCTTGTTGTCTTTCAAAATGATCAATATACGCTACCAGACGATTATAAAACGAGTCCTTGGCATCAAACAATGCTCTTTCGTCAAATTCAAGTTCCATCCCCATGTTCAGAGTGGCGGCAGATTGACATGCTTCTTCCAATCTTTTATCGGGAATAGAGGCTTTAAAAAAGTGGTTCGGTTGTTGATAAGCAATATCAAAGCCTAATTCTTTCCATTGGTTGTAGCCTTTTGCCTGCCAATACGGAATCCAGCAAAATGTTTTGTTCATTGAATGAATATACTTACTTAATGGAACTGACAGATCTTTAGTGAAATCAATATCCTCTGCCAGCCAGTAGAAACCTGATAGTTTCAGATGTTTGTATTTTGCCTGTTTGAATCGCTTCATTAACTCATCGATATACCAACGGGTGGCCTTCACCTGATCCTCTTGTCTGGAAAAGTCCATTGGCTCGCCATCCACTTCTCCCCAATCTTTTTGTCCGGGAAGAACTTCCGGAAGACATAGTACTATCTGATGAGTAAAATCCGGTTTTCCAATTTCTTTAATCTGTGTTCCGATACATCGATCTAAGGCAGACAGCGCTTTTCCATCTTCAAAAAGACGATCTAATAACCATAGCCATTCTTTTTTCTTGCATTTTTATCTGAGTAGCGTGTTGCAAAGCCACAGCCTTTCCCATCTGTGAACTCCAAAAACAAGAATCCGTCAAATAACCAGTCTTTATGTCCATCTGCAAACTGATGTACCACATAGGGGAGAAATTGATCCGAAGTCCAGTCAATACGATGCACTCCTCCCTGGTAAATAAGTGCCAGATCTTTTATTTTATTCTGTCTATATCCTTTATCTATGGATAGCGCATGACTATCCATAGTAATAAATAACAGACAGAAACATATCAATCCTTTTAGATATAGTGAGAAATAGTTCATAATTTTCATGTTTTTAGTTACATACCCCAAGCATAAACTTCACCAAGACTAACTCTCAGCCCGTCATAAGTCGGATAGGTATCAGTTATTACAAAACGAATGTATCGGGCTTGTGTCGCAGGAACATCCATATTAACGTTGGGTTCTCCGATTTTGGGAGAAGTCCAGTCTTTTAATTTAACCCAATTCTCGTTATCAATACTAGCTTCTACATAACCGGCTTTCGATGTGCCTGCCCAAACGTGTGCTGCTGGTGCAACAGGGTTAGCAAATCCAAATCTGAATAATGTATATTCTTTCCCCATGTCAAATACAAAGTAATAGGGCAAGGGCTCTTTTACATCCCATCGGCATAGCCATTGTGTGCCAGGATTATTGTCTATCAATGATTCCACTCCCCATCCCATATTCAGATACCATCCGCCGTCTTGGGTACAACAGTTGTTGAAATCTATAACACTCCATCCTTTCTTGTCTATTGGGTCCGGTTGGAATTTAACTGTGTACAGTTTGGACGCAGCATCAGGACTTATACCATATTTTGAAACGGAAGTAATGCGTAGTGGAAGTACATAGTCACCAAATAAATAAGTACCCTCTTCCGGTATTAACCCTTTCTTGTGGTATTTAATTTTAATGAATGTTTCCTTCATGCCTGTTAATATAACTCCCTTATTATCTACAGTAAAGGAACTCTCCGGCAACATTTTATAAGCTGTGCCATGAGCGGTATTATAATCAATGACTAACTGAGGATCGACTTCAATCTGAAATGAAATATCTTCGTCATTAGAATAATTAGTTCTTATCTTTACGAACAGTTCTCTTTCATTCAAATCGCCGAAAGTCGGCATAAAATCAGTAACCGGACTCATACCAGGAACATCCATTTGCAAATAAGGTTCCTTAATAGTAGGTACAATAATGGTTTTTAGTCGCTCATCATCTGCAGAGATAAAATTTTGCACCACACTCATTTGTATGGGCAAGCCATATTCCTTTCCCGTAGAAAGAAGATCGGATAGACGGTCGGCATTCCATTTAATATCAAAAGCTTTCCGATAGTCGGAATCGTTGAGACGCAGAGCAGGCTGAAGAATGGTATAACAATCGGAAGGCAATAATTGGATCGATGTTCCATTATCCGTATTATAACTCTGAAGAACAGTCTCGTCAACAGAAATGGAAACTTCTGTCTCCTGCTTTCCTTTCCCACTTTTGATAACAAATAATTGATAGGGGGTATCCATACCACGGAATACCTCCGTTTCTGTATAGGTAGAATGCAATAGTCCGATTTGATCATTAACCATGAGATTATCACGATCATCAGTACATGCCGATGCAATAAAAAGTGCAGCAACTATGAATTGTATTGTCTTATGTTTTTTCATATTTATATCCATTACATATATTTACCATCCGTAATTCTGAGTAATATTCTTCATTTCACTCAATTGTTCTTGATTGATAGGGAAGAAATAATGCTTAGGCTCAAATACCCGAGGACCACCTTTCCAAACATTTGATGTCCGCGACCAAGAATCTTCGTATGAAGTGGCCAATAAATTAAGAGAATATTCCGGTCCGGGAAACTCTTGTTGAGCAATCATCCAGCGACGGGCATCATAATATCGGTGTCCCTCAAAGGCTAATTCTACCATGCGTTCCTTTTGAATCAGCATCCGCAACAAATCCTTATTGCCTTTCACTTCCGGATACGCTGTTTCGAGGGCATTTAAACCGGAACGTTCGCGAACAAGGTTAATATACTTCAATGCTTCCGTTTCATTGCGTTCGGGCTTCTCATTGCAAGCTTCAGCATAGTCAAGATATATTTCGGCCAAACGGAAATAGGGCCAGAATACGGTTCCCCAACTGCCACTTTCTGTATTAAGAGCAGGATCGAGTGGGCGTCTCCACAGATATCCGACTTTGACACAATCTCCGGATTCTAAGTACGAGGACGATCCTCCCGTAAAAAAGGTAACTTGTTTTATGCCTTTATATTGATTGATCCAATAAAAACCATTTGGAAATACAGAAGCATAAAAACGGGCGTCACGTCCGACGCAGCTATTATGCGCTTTAAATCCAGGTGCAAAACTGGCTCCCGGCTGCTTAAAATTTTCTGTAAAACCGGTATTGGTATATCCCGATTGCTTATCAATTACAGGATTCCCGTTATTATCATATCCGGTAACAGGATATCTTCCGGATTTAGCCATCGGATAAGTATCTACTAATTTCAGAGACGGGCAGAAGCCACCGACACCCAATTCACAAACTCTAGGAGGCATGCACCGGCTATACAGATAGAAACCTATAGCCCCGAGTCCAGTATTAGTAGGATTACGTCCCCAGGCACCCCAGATCGTTTCTTTATTCCACTCTTCAAAAAGAACTCCTTGATAAGATTTGATGGCACGCAGTAAAGGGTCTGCTTCAGTCTGGTCTTTGTACAATTCATAGATGTTCATATCTATAACGTCTTTGGCAGCTTTAGCGGCTTTTTCCCATTTTTGAGGATCGGGACTTTGTGGAAAAAGGAAATCACCATACAGATTCTTCATTTGTCCTTTATAAAGATCGCATCCATTATACAATGGACTGGCGGCATAGAGCATTAAACGCGCTTTGGCAGCCATTGCCGCTCCCTTGGTGATACGTCCTGCCCATTTTGTGAAATCGCTGATCTCTGCAGGAAGTTCTGCAATAGCCTTATCATATTCTTCAGCTATGAAATTTACGTTTTCATCAACTGTATGACGGTCTATCGTTTCCGGTTTTATAAGTTCATCCGATTCGATGTCTCCCCAGATATACACAGGACCATATTGACGGAATAGTTCAAAGTAATAATAAGCTCGCAGAAAACGTGCTTCTGCTTTCATTATACGTCTCGTTTCAGAGTCAATCTCCAAGCATTCGTCAACATGGTTCATGAATATACTAGCTTGCTTTATGCCTGTATACTTTGCTTTCCAAATATTATAGTTTGGAGTAGAAGGTCCCCATGATCCATTATTGAAAGAGAGGTAGTTGACCCACTGATACCAAGAGAACATGGCTTCATCACTACGGGGAACTGCGCTTCCTTCTTCCAGATATTCATATTCCCGTGGCAAGTAGCTATAAACATGCGCTAAATACTGTTCGGTAGAGACACGCTTACTAAAGGTTTCGTCTTGTGTAAGCTGGTCGAGCAAAGTCACATCCAGATAATCGTTGCATGATACAAAGCTGAATGCAACGGTGAAGTATAGGAATATTCCTAAAATTCGTATCTTTTTATTCATAGTTCTAATATACTTTAAAAGTTAAGATTAAGACCTAAGGTGATTGTTCTCATCTGAGGATATATATTTCCATAGTTGGAATCGAGTTCGGGATCCCACAATTTGAATTTGCTGAATGTCAAAAGGTTGACACCCTGTGCATAAACACGAATTGATGACATGCCCAGACGTTTATAAATATGCTTCGGAAGGGTATATCCTATCTCCACATTTTTCAAACGAAGAAAACTCATATTACGTTGCCAGTAGGTGGAGGGTTGAAGATTATTCTCTACCTTGCTCATAGAAAGCCGTGGATAAGTAGCATTAGGATTAGGATTGCTGGTTGTCCAACGTTTTTCGGCTACATCTGCGTAAATCTGTCCTAAACGCTCTATATTATCAGAGGCACCATAAAGAGCGTCTCCACCGATAATACGAGTCACATTTCCTACTCCCTGCATAAACAGAGAAGCGTCAAATCCTTTCCAGCCCAGACTAATACCAAATCCATAATTTATTTCCGGTACGTCCGTATAGCCAATCGCTACCTTATCGTATGCGTCGATAACGTTATCACCATTGATGTCTTTATATTTAATATCACCAGGACGAACGTTTCCAAAGTTTTGTTTGGGGCTATTGGCTATATCTTCTTCTGACTCAAAAAGACCTAGAGCTATAAGACCGCGTTGCTGACGATAGGCAAATCCAGCTTCACTTTGGTAGGGCCATATAGGAGTCGGTTTATCATCATACAACTTTTTATTTCGATTGTAAGTGAAATTGGCACGGGCAGAGACATACCAGTCATTAAATCGTTGTTCATACTCCATAGAACCATCGAAACCTTGATTCTTCATTTCTCCAAGATTCACATACTGGGTTTCATTGAGACCGACGATTGAAGGAACACTTTCTTGCTGAATATAGATACCGGTACGCTTTTCATAAAAATAATCAAGTTGGAATTTAAGCTGGTCAAATAAGCCAAGTTCCAGTCCCACATTCGCTTTTTGAGCTTTCTCCCATGAAACATTCAGGTTTCCCGGAATACCTGTAGAAATACCTACGATACTTCCACTACCGGGATTCGTTCCGAAAATATAGCCGTATTGTCCTTCTTTCATGGTGGAGTTGAATGCAAAACGTCTGTTTCCGCCAATCTGGTCATTACCTATTTCTCCATACGAACCTTTGATTTTCAACAGGTGGATAGTAGAACGCAACGGATCCCAGAAAGCTTCGTTGCTTAGCATATATCCTATAGCAAAAGAGGGAAAGAAACCAAAACGTTTGTCAGGTGCGAAATTCTCAGAGCCATTGTATCCGAAGTTAAATTCAGCAAAATAACGGTCGTAATATGAATAAGTAGCTCTACCGGCAATACCGATGTTTTTGTGGGCAAAAGCGTCTACATAATTACCCGGGAAATTGTCTGTATAGTTACGCATACTAAAAAGAAACAAGGCTCCAACACGGTGCTTTTCTCCAAAGAGGCGGTCGTAATTGGCTGAGGCTTCAAAGTTGATAGTACGTGTGCCCGAATTCGTCCGTGTGAGTTTCATATAATCACTACCTTCAGTACTCCTTACAAAGTCAAGATTTCCTTCTTCATCACGTCCTGTTGCATAGTAGGTAGATGGTGTTACAATGCGGTTTAGTGTATGCGCATTGTAGGCGTCCCATGAGAACTTAACATTGGCTTTTAATCCCGGAGTTACCATTTTTGAGAAATCCTGTGTAAGCGAAATAAGTGATTGCGCATTGTTGAAGAAATCCTGCGAGTACCCAGAGTTATTCAGGCTGTTATAAGGATTGGTACCCGTACTTGGTTTAGCTAAAGTGCCATCTGAATAAATAGTAGGAGTAGCTATCGGAGAAGTACGGATCATATAAGCATACAAATCTGATAGTGAACCATAAGGACGGTTCTTGGTCTCATATTGATTGGACAGTGAGAGACTCAGCTCAGTAGATGAAGTTACATTGATATCAATATTTGAACGAAAACTAAACTTGTTATAGCGCATTGAAGCATCGTAGCGGTCTTTATCCGAAATATTGAATACACTGCCTTCCGAATAAAAGGAGCCGCCTACATAATAACGTATTTTAGGAGATCCCCCGGTAACGTTGATATTCACGCGTGTGGTGTTGGAGAAGTCTTTAAACAATGTTTGCATCCAATCTACATTCGGGTAAAGATCCGGATCTGTATTATTCAGGTATTTTGCTTTTTCTTCAGGTTGTATAGCCAAGCGTCCGGATGATTCCAAAGTAATATCATTATAATAATTGATCCATTGTTCCGTATTAGCCAATTCGGGCATACGTACTGGATTGGTAAAACCATATTCTACGCGTGCATTAATCTTAGGTGCTGATTCGGTTCCACGTTTTGTCGTGATAAGTACAATACCATTGGCTCCACGCACTCCATATAATGCTGTTGCGGTAGCGTCTTTCAGAATAGAGAAAGAAGCGATATCCTCAACATCTACAAGGTCCATACTACGTTCTACTCCATCAACCAGCACTAAAGGTTTGTTGCCTGCACCGAAAGTATTGATACCCCGAATCCAAAAATCAGCACCTGCACCCGGTTCACCTGAACGCTGCATGACAACTATACCAGCCAACTGTCCGGCCAAACCGGAACTCAATTTAGCAACAGGCATTTTCAGCTCATTCATCGAAACTGTATTGATGGCACCAATAACGCTTGCTTTTCGCTGTTTACCATATGCTACTACGGTAACTTCGTCAAGTTCTGCTGTTTGGGGTTGCATTTTAACTACGATATTTGTTTGCTTACCCACCAAAATAGTCTGCGTTTCCATTCCAAGAAAAGAAACGACTAGTTTATCTGTTGGCAAGACTTCTATCACAAATGTTCCGTCCAAGTCAGTGATAACTCCCCTTGAACGTCCTTCTACCAATATTGATGCACTGGGAATAGGTTCTCCAAATTCATCCAAGACTTTTCCTGTTACTTTCTTGCCAGGATTGTCCTTTACTACTTTGATCTCATCTTTTTGTAAAGAATGAGCGAGAGTATTACTGGCGTTCATGTTTACTAGTGATAATAAACAGAATGTCGTAACAGTCCAGATTTTAATTGAAAAAAATGTTTTTTCGTAAGTCCGACATCATACATTAATAATTTAAAGTTAAGTAATTCTGTATTTTTTTCTTCTTTAGATTTGATAATTTCCCTAATTATAAGTTCGGTATTATATTCATAGGCTGTTTTGTTTTATAATTTATAATTATTTTGAGGTATGTACTTAATAAAAATATTGCATATATTTCTCAGATAATGTCTTGGCCAACAATATCGGGTTCTCTCCAGAAATTATAGGATGGTGCTCTTTGGATAATGTCCACTCATATTCGAAGTCAGTAATTGATTGATAAAATTGTTTTTCATCAAACTTCTGGCCGGATGATGAAGCGGTTATTACTTCTGTTGTAAAGCGCTTCCAACGTTCACGATAATAACTGTAAGTTAATCCACCCCAGCCCCTGTTTGCATAGTCATTTAACTGGGTTGCCTTTTGTCCCCATACTGTCAGGATACAACGTGCATTTTCCTCATAATATTCTTTTTCAGCTTCTGTTTTTCCAAAAGAACGTGCATCGTCAATCCACTTACCGATTGAGAAATTGGTTTCACAGGATAATAGACGGTCTGTATCTATCAATAGTGCATCCATTTGATCGGCCCATTTCTTCATTCCATCTATGTCTTTTTCTGAATAACATTGAGTGAAATGATCTCTAAACGAGGAAAAGAGATTTCCTAATACTTGTCGTCCTACATTTATTACATCAAATCGATATCCAGTATTGTTTATATGACTGGCTTTCAACATTTCTGTCCAAATATCCCATAAGTCACGATTGTTGTAAGTGATGTCCGGATAGGTATTCCAACTATCTGTGCCCACTAACATTGGACGTGCATTCATTAAAACGGCTTGCCCTGCTGTTGCATACTTTTTATATATTTTTTTATGTAATGAATCCCATGCTTTCAGAATATGTCTATCTTGATTTCCCCCTCTGCATTTTGCCCAGTTTTGAATCCATTGATCAGTTGTTAACGGATACTCCCATGCCTGGTCAAATACAAATTCATACATAAAAGGATTCACATCGAAGCCTTCCAAGGTAGCTCCTAGGCCATATACATTCTCACCACCTTCTACAAAGAGTTTTTCAATTTTGACATCAACATCATCCAGATTTCCGACCATCATGGAGTTTCCACCAAAATTGCCTAAGTAGCACCACATATATGGTTTTCCGTAGTACATTTCCGTATTCCTCCATATTTCTGTACTGTCACAATAGTAATCCAACAGTATGAGTTTGTCATCTGGCACAGCCTCCAGGAAAGAACGGATTCTGGGTTGTGTCCATTTCTTTTGATCATGGTAAAACATCCATGTCATTTGCAACCACTTAGCCTCAGCATCTACTTGATAAATGGACTCATATATCTTCTTAGAAACCTTTGCCAGGAAATCTTCATTCCAATTTGGAGAATCAACCTCATTAAAAGGATCAATTCCATAAATATGATCTGTGCCATATATTGCCGTCTGCTCTTCCAAATACATTTTTGAATGATGTTGAACAGAGAGTCCATTGGTTCTATAAAATGACTGCGATATTTTGAATCATATCCTCCCCATTGACTCATTTCGTGAATTTTGGCATCTGGATAGATTGCTTTAAGTTCTTTAGGTACGTGCCCAGAAAATGCAGGTAAAACAGGGGTCATATTAAAGTCGCGTTCCCTCTTTAATATTTGTTTCTGTAATACTTCTTGTTGCTCCAACCATGATTTCGGCAGGGGACTTTGCCAATAATCGACATTAGACATACGATGCCAGGGCAAGTGCGCAGGTCCTGTGAAATATGAACGTATTTGTTCATCGTTTAATCCTAATTTGCTCCAGACCTTATACCATACTGTCTCTTGTCCACTGATAGCTAATGGCATCGTAATTCCATTTAATGCCATCCAGTCAATCAACCTTTCCCAATCAGACCATTTCCAATAAGGCATTGTATATCCAAATGTACAGTAGTTCAAGAAGAAGCGATTGTCACACTTAGAACGGATAGATATTGGTTGAGGAATTACTGGTAACTCTTCGGGCATATCAATGCTATCAGAGGCATACCAAGATACATTCGTATGGCAGTAATATTTCAGATAATGGTTAAGACCTACGGCCAAAGAATTATTATTATTTCCTTTTATGCGAATTTTCTTGTGTGCCGATTCTAGTATAAAACGATCCATCTGGTTTGAGTCATTTAGTAATTCAAATTCAAAAGAATCTGCATGTTGAGGAAATAATCTCTGGCACATCTGTTCTAATACTGGGTTACTTGATCCAGTATCCTTTCTACAACTTGTAAAAAGAAAAATTGTAAGTATTATATAGAAGTATTGTCTGTTCATATCAGGGTAATAAAAATAAGAATGTATTATATGTTAGATATTTGATTTTCATGGATGTATAATTTCATTTGTTTCTCGTAACTCTTCCAGTACTTTCCAGCATTGAAATAATCCCCTTGGTACATGAAAGCAGCCTTTCCATTTCCCACCTTTGAGTGGCAGCAATACTTCTCCCTGCCGATTCAGATAACCGAACCATTCCGGATATTCCGGATCTTTGAAGTGTGTCCATGTGTAGTCATGTACCTTCTCAAACCATTCCAGACATCTTTTATCTCCGGTCAGCTGATAACCTTTCAATAATGAAATCAAGGATTCAATGTGCACCCACCAAAGTTTCTGATCCCACTCCAATTGTTGGGGAGGACAACCATTACGGTCCATAAAGTAATAGATGCCGCCACATTGCTTGTCCCAACCGTAATCAAGCATTGTTAAGGTGGTTAACATTGCTTGTTGTATGAGTTCCGGTCGGTCCAGCCTTTTGCCCAGATCCATGATAAACCACATCGCTTCGATAGCATGACCGGGGGTCACCTGACGACCTTCGAAGCAATCCACCAGATTACCGTCCATATCGACATTCTCAACAATGATACCACCCAGCTCCGGACGATAAAAGACATTCATCACTTCATGGATGCAGGTTTCCATTGTCTGTTCCAGATAACCGGGATCCAGGAGATGTTCGATCTCCAAAGCCAGATTACAAAGGATCATCGGGAGAGCGAAGTTCTTCAAGTTTCGTGTATCTGGATGAAGCTTATTCCATTTACCTTTCGGATTATCAACTTTAGAGAGTATGATTTCAAAAGTTTTTTTTGCTATGTCTGCATATTCCTGACTTCCGGTAGCAAGACTCAACTGCCCGAAGGCCATGGTGGCAAAAGTATATGAGAAAATATTGTATGGTTCTACTAATGGTCTACCCGAACGATTGAGTGAAAAATACCAGTTGTAATCTCCATTATGTCCATATTTTTTCAAGAACTCACCACCCTGAACGGCACAATCCAGCCATTCCTGTCGTTTTTCCACTTTGTTGTAAAGCATGGAGAACATCCACACCTCACGTCCCTGCAACCAGATGAATTTATCTGTATCAAAAACTCCTCCTTTGCGGTCTAAGCAGGTGAAATAACCGCCAAACTCAAGATCTTGAGAGTGTTCGAGCCAGAATGGAAGGACATTATCCAATAATTCATTCCGATATTGATCGGCTAGTGTTTTAAAATCCATATATCTTTAAGTGTTAAGTTATTAAGGTTTCTTTCTTCTACTGTTCCGACCGGGTCCAGTATCTTTCAATCTCTTCCAGTGACTTTCCTGTGGTCTCCGGCACGAGTTTCCATACGATGAGCATATACGGCACGCACATGACTGCGAACAGGAAGAATGTTCCGGCGGGGGTGAGATTCTGGAGCATCCAGGGGGTTAACTGTCCGATCAGGTACGTTCCTATCCACAGGGCGAATCCTGCAATGGACATCGCCAGTCCGCGCACCTTGGTGGGGTACATCTCCGAGAGGAGCACGAACACCACGGCACAGATGGAGACGGCACAGCAGAATACATAGAACAGGAAGAAACGAGCAGGAAGAGGCTGGATACCTCCCCAGGAATCACCGAGAGGAAGTAATGCCGATCAGCAGGAGGGAGACAACCACTCCCCGAACTCCGTAATAGACCAGTTGC
>NZ_GG774703.1:823077-845138 GCF_000162515.1 Bacteroides sp. 1_1_14
CTCCGGCACGAGTTTCCATACGATGAGCATATACGGCACGCACATGACTGCGAACAGGAAGAATGTTCCGGCGGGGGTGAGATTCTGGAGCATCCAGGGGGTTAACTGTCCGATCAGGTACGTTCCTATCCACAGGGCGAATCCTGCAATGGACATCGCCAGTCCGCGCACCTTGGTGGGGTACATCTCCGAGAGGAGCACGAACACCACGGCACAGATGGAGACGGCACAGCAGAATACATAGAACAGGAAGAAAACGAGCAGGAAGAGGCTGGATACTCCCCAGGAATCACCGAAGAGGAAGTAAATGCCGATCAGCAGGAGGGAGACAACCATCCCCGAAACTCCGTAATAGACCAGTTGCTTGCGGCCGACCCTGTCGATGATCACAAGAGCAAGAACGGTGGTCAGAGTGTTGACTAGTCCTACGAGAACTTGGCTTAAATTAACTATAGTATACAGATGAAGCTAATAAAACTTCTCTTTTTAGTTAAATATAGAAAAATAAGAAGGTAAAATGTATATAAGTGTAATTTGTTACTTTTTATCGTTATATTCAAATTACTCGATAAAAAACATGAATATATATAAATTGTCAATTTATATATACGATGTAACTAGCTTTCCTGTGATATAGAATGTCAGTTTGAAATTTTTAGTAAAAAGATTCTGGGATCAACTGAGTATTGTTGATAATAAGTCAATAAACAGAAACTATTTGTTATGAGTTTTTATTTTACTATGTATGTTTTGTCCGTTGCAAAAAATGAAAGTAATTATAGCTAAAAAGTTTTTTATTATTTTTGTAGAATCATTTTAGTAACATTGAAATGAAGTTGTTCTCGAAAAAAAGACTACCTTTACTCTATAATAAAGAATTATATAAATAATGGAACAAAAAGAATATCTCAGTATTAAATCCTTTGGTCCAATAAAGGATGTCAAATTAGATAATATCAAACCATTCACTTTCTTTATTGGTGAATCAGGTAGTGGAAAAAGTACCATTTTAAAGGTGCTGGCTATGATGAGACATATGTGTAAGCAAATAAATCTTCGTTCATACTTGAAATTGGGTAATGTTATTGATAAAACCATAGATTTAAGCATTTCTGAATATCTACGTAATGGTGGGATGACAGATTATGTCAAAAATGATACTGAAATAGTTTATAGCAAAGGAGATTGTAATATAACCTATACTCCACAGAAAGGACTAAAAGGAACAAGAAAAATAATCAGCAGCGAGAATTTATCATTGGAGAAGATCTCATTTTTCTCTGATAAACGGGGAGCTATAGCTCCTTTATTAGCAAATTTGAGTGATGGAGCAGCGTTGGGATTCTATTTTACCGAGACCTTTCAAGACTTTAAAAAAGCTACAGAAGTGATAAAGGAGCTGGAAATGCCTTATTTAGGTGTTCGCTACTATGAAAAGAAAGCTCAGAATGGAAGCAGACAATTCTTTATCAGCAATGTAAATGACACTTATAAAATTCATTTTGAAGATGCATCTTCTGGCATTCAAACGATGACGCCCCTTGCTGTGATCGCTGAATATTTCTCAAAACATTTTGATCTGGTACACGGATTTAATTCTTCTATAGTTACTCTATTGGGCAAAAATGATAGCTTATCATCTTTCAGACATGATATGAATATCGGTGATATTGCCAACCGTTCCATACATCTGATGATTGAAGAACCGGAACTGAGTATGTTTCCTACAGCCCAGCGTTCATCATTAAATATGCTTATAGATAAATGCTTGAACGGAAATAAATATATGACATTGACTTTGGCTACTCATAGTCCATATATCATTAATCATTTGAATCTTTTGCTTAAAGCATTTGACAAAGGGGTGAAAATAGAAAATGCAGCATTGGACTATCATAAGACTGAGGTATATGTAGTAGAGCATGGGATGGTAAAAAGCATTAAAGTTCAAAATGCCCATCTGATAAACACGGATTACCTATCGGATGATATTAACGAGATATACAATGAGTACGATAAATTAGATGAGATACAATGATTGACTTACTAAAACGGGAACTACCGTCACATTATAAATTACATCGTACCATTGTTGATGTTCCATATGAGATTACTGCTGAAGAGCACTTTGATTTGACAGACAGAGGTCTGACATCTATCGTGGATTATAAGACTGGGAATATTTCTTTCGATCATAGTAATCGGACAGAAGTTCAGGTTATTAATTATGAAGCGTATCTAATAGGCCTGAAGGGAACAAAATTTGAAACCGGAAGGAAGAGGTGTGATTTTATTTTGCACGAGACAGGAGGCAGTTGTGATAGTTTTTATATCTTAAACGAACAAACATCTACCAAAAAAAATATTGAGAACTTATCTAAGCCTATACTTGATAAGGATAAAAACGTGATCTATCCCGGTGGAAAATATGAAAAAGCGGAAATACAATTGTTGGAAACGTTAAGAACAATCAAGGCTGTTCCTTCTATTTCTGCTTTTATAAATCGATATAAGCGTAAAGTATGCTTGATGTCATATCTTATTAAACCTGATGAAGATTCAAAGGTTTCAAGCGCCCAAAAATCTTTTGGAAGATATAAGCTGATTGAATCTAGAGAAACTGGAGAAAATGGAGCTTTATTGGAACATCCTTCAATAAATGCCGAAGGTTTCGAATTTCGTAGAATCAGCCATGAATATTCATTTAGGTTGAGTTGATATGCGTTGAGAGATATTCAGAAAATTAAAACAGTAGATTAAATAACATCTTATAAATCTACTGTTTTAATGCTTAAATGTAGCCGGATGAAAACGATAAATTCATAGACCCTATCGCTTTATCATTTTTTTTATGAATGGAGTTATCAAATTGGCATATCTCATCATTCCCAAGTCGGTAAAATGAATGCCATCAACCGTAGCCTCACCATCTTCTCCTATCATCTTTTCCGAATGAATCAAATATATATCTTTTTCCCCCTTCTTCTTGAGTGAATTGAAAATCTCATTCAATGTTTGATTCTTCCTTGTTACTTCATGAGCTACTCTCTGATCAAATAATGTATGAGTGAAAATAGGGTCTTCTATAAATACAATCGGAGTTTTCGGATGCTTGTTGCGAATGATCCGGTAAAAAGTTTCCATACGTTCTTTCATCTGTTCTACTGAAGCATTGGGTACAAAATCCAAAACGAAGACACCGGCATCCACTTCCGCCATGACTCTTGCGACTTCAAGGTCAAGTTGTCCGTTACCACTAAAACCAAGATTAATGCATTCTCGGTTCAACCTTCTTGATATGATATTGGTATGTGCCATTCCGGGACGTGAAGCACAGCCTCCTTGCAGGATGCTGGTTCCATAGAATACAATTGGTTTCTCACGGATCGGATAATTAATCTGAGGCTGATCAATGGAAGATAAAGAATCGACTCCTATAGACAGTGACACAAGTCCGTCATAAAGAGGAAGATATAGCATATATTCCCTTTCTTTAGGCTGCATATTGGCGATAACGGTAGCTTGATTTGTTTTTCCATTAGGACGTGCACTATTGACAAATCTCCACTGACCGTTCCCTTCCCAACAATATAAATCAAGACCTTTTATTCCTACATCGGTCATATGATTCATATGGTTATTAAAGAGATTCTCCCATTTCAACGCTATTCGGGTAGAGTTACTACGAAATCGTATCGCCATTCCTGCCGAATTACGACTCAAATTCCATAAAGGGGGACGAGAAATGTTTTTGAGAGAATCCGGTAGTCTCTCATATCTTGCCCCTGTGTCTTGTGTTGCTTTTCCTAAAAGAGGAAAGCATGACGCATCATGGTACGTCATTTGTTGTGCCTGTAACTGAATGCCGAACAGGCACAACATTGTGAAAAAAAAGAATTGTTTCATCATCTATTTAATTCCGACAGCGGTCAGCACTTTCCTTTGTTTGCCGTCACTGCCTTTAATGGTTTCTTTGCCATTGACCAGCATGCACGATGAACCGCCTCCGTCAAGATTCAGCGCTTCCGTACATCCCAGATCTTTCATTACTTTAGCTACGTTGGCAGTGGTCAGTCCTGCTACTCCTTCTGTCATGTTTCTGCCTTCGCACACAAAGATAATCATTTTTTTGTTAGTTGTTATACCAATTGCGGTGCGAGGTTGATTGGAAGCTGCAGAAATATCCAGCATTTCTTCTACATACGTGTTTTTAATCTCTCCGGCACGCAGTAAAACTGTGACACCTCCGATACCGGTGGTAGCCTCCAATGCTTTTGCGCCGTTGGGGAAAGTAGATGACGGAGCCTGCAACGGATCCTTGTTTATATCGTTATCAGCAGGGGCGGGATAGCAATAATTAATTCCGTCGGATGCTTGATAAGTCCATGTCGTTTGAAATGTTCCGTCCTTCATTTGGCAGAAGGCTCCTAAAGTCGGATACCACATAGTTACCCAGTCTTTTGAATAGTAGTTCTGATTGGGTGCCAGTAACTGCCCTTCACGAATCACTAGATTTTGCGAATAATAGAATCCGGCACTGTAAAAAAACAATCCTCCATTGATGACTACCGGTGCTTTGGAAGATTCATAAAACTCCGAAGGGGTATGTATCGATTTACCTCCATATCCATTGGCTTCCTGTGAGAAAGCGATGTC
The DNA here is from genome assembly GCF_000162515.1 of Bacteroides sp. 1_1_14. NCBI lineage: Bacteria > Pseudomonadati > Bacteroidota > Bacteroidia > Bacteroidales > Bacteroidaceae > Bacteroides > Bacteroides sp. 1_1_14. Next base: position 827,734 of record NZ_GG774703.1, read on the forward strand.
GCCCAGAACTTCAAATTTAGCTTTACTCATATCTGCGACAGCTATGTAGGCAATCGCCTTCTTTCCCGCCAGATTTTCAGGTGATTTATAGATGTGAATATAGTCCGGAAGACTTCCGAAATTATCGGCTGTCGTCCATCCTTGTGATACTATATCAGGATTCGATTCTTCCTCTTCAGTTTCCTGATCCCATTCCCACGGATGATCAGGATAGCTTTCTCCACATGAACATATAGAGAAGGCAAGCAGTGCTGTTGTTATAAAATATAGACGTTTGATTAACATGATTCAAGTCCTCCAAAAACATTTTAATTTAGTAAATAATATGGTTATTAATAAAGCCAGAGAAGTTATGATGACTCCCCGTAAAAAGCCCAGCCAGGCATTTTGATCCAGATAGGAAAGATAGGTTCCCAGTCCTGCCAGATTCAATAGAGGTAATACTACCAACTGGGTGGATACGTATGCAATCATCGGATTCTGCCCTGCATATTCCAATGGACGGGTCAATCGGGACCAAGAATAAATGTCGCACATAATAGAAAATGCAATCATCGCCATAAAGGCAAGTCCCGATGCAAGGAAGTAATAACTGTACGTAGAAGGATCTTTCCGGATTCCCCCTTCGTAAGCTTCAAAAGCCAGCCCTAATAATATCAGATAAGTTCCTGCTCTGAAGAGTTTATACCAGTAACCGGTGTTTTTTCCTTCCACTTGCAAGAGAATGTAGAGAACGCATAATATAGCGATTGTACCCACTAAATTGAGAATAAGATAACGCATATAAAGTCCGTATAAATTGAATACGATCAGTCCGATGGTCAATAAGAGTATCCATGGCATTCTTTTGCGTTCGTCTTTATTGTCGTTTACGGGCATCGTGTTTTTGCAGTGTAACCACTCATGCAGATATTCTCCGGCAATGCTGCCGGGAATTACGATAAACAGATACTTCAGATAGGAGCACTTATACATCCACGGTAAGGGCGAGAATGCCATCAGGCTATGATTCCATGATTCTGCGTTTTCATTTCCCAAGAACACTGCCATGATAAAAGGCAATATTGCTATACGAATCCATGGCTTATTGATCGTTAATGTATAAATCAGTGAGCCGAAAATGGCCATATTGGCCAATACCAGAATGATAATATTACTGTAGCCTAGACTGAATGTCCGTCCATCGGCATAGTTGATATTCAGCAGCATGAACACTCCCGTTGCATAAGCCAGTATTTTAATCAGCATCCTTACGTATTCCGGCATTTTGAACGGAATCCTCATGAACATGGGAAACATCAAGGCAAAACCTCCCAATGCAATGAGCCATGAGCGAACATCCTGAGGAGAAGATACTACCCACGGATATATATGCTGAATAAAAATAGCGAAGAAAGTCAGCCGGAAACCTCTTAAAAGGCTGTCGTATATAATTCTCCGGCGGGAGCTGCCTTTTCTGTATTTGTTACCTATTGAAAAAGGGAAGGCAGCTCCCATGGCAAACAGGAAAAAAGGAAACACCAGGTCAACCCAAGTGATCCCATATATAGAACCATCAAACACAAAGTTGGAGCGGGGACCTACCTGAGCATGATACATCCATCCGGGAAGCACTCCCCAGGCAACGCTGCCGGAGAGAACCATTGTCAGAATAGCATACCCACGCAGGGCATCCAAAGAAGAAGCTCGTGTACTGTTGTTATTCATAATTTTCGTTTAATTAATGTATTACGACCCGAAATGGAGAAGCAGGTATTTCCGCATTATTGAAAAGATCACCTTCCATATAATTGCGGAAACAATAACGCACTTCTACAGGATGAGGCACCGAATCATTCCATACTTTCACACGGGCAGAACCATTGATTATTTCCGCTTCTGCCGGTACGATATTTCCCTTTTCGTCTACAAGTTCAAATCCCCGCAACTTTTGATTTTCAGGGATCAGTCCATCACTGCCATGTTCAAAAGTGATTTCTACTACATTCTCTTTCAATTGATGGCTTTTATACAAAGGGCCTGCATACAGAAAACCTTCTTTGCCATAAGTCTTGGCCAGAGCCCAGTAAGCAAGGCGCTGACCGACTTTAATTTTGTAGGGAGGATGAATGAATTTTTCACTTCCTGCATCCGTCGTTGTAACCATACCAACATTAGGAACTTCTTGCATTAATTCCAGCTGGCATTGACGGAACCATGCACGATCAAGCCTATCTTTACCTTCGGCCTGCCATGGAGTGATCTGGACATAGTATACAGGCATTGCAGGATTATGAAAGAATTCTCTCCACTGAGCGACCATTGCGGGAAAGAGCTTTTTATAAAGAGCGGGATCAGCAGAATTGGACTCTCCCTGATACCAGATGACTCCTTTGACAGGAAATCCCTTCCACGGATTTACCATTGCATTCCATAATAAAGTAGGTGTACCCGCAGGCCAGTCGAACTTGGTTTGTTCAATATCCGGTAATTGAATTTCCGGAAATTGTGACAGTGTCTCTTTATCCATCCAAGTCTCTATCTTGGAAGCACTCCATGAGCAATGAATCAGTCCGACAGGAATATCCAATGAACGTTGTAGTAAATCTCCGAAAAAATAAGCGGTAGCACTAAAGTCTCCGACTTCTTTGGGAGAAAGTTCCGACCAATATCCCGTAATACCTTCTTCCTTAGGAGTCGTGCTCCAATCTCTTTTGACTGTAAACAAACGTAATTCCCGTTTGGAGTCGGCAGCTACGATATAGGGTTGTGAACCATAAACCGGCTGTCCCCGAAAGCCTCTGACAGGCATTTCCATATTCGATTGGCCGGAACAGAACCAGACTTCCCCCAGTAAGATATTATTTAATGTAAGCGCCTCACCGTCAGAGAATGTAATAGTATAGGGACCCCCTGCTGCCGGAGTAGGAAGTTGAATGTTCCAATTTCCATGCTGGTCACTTCGGGTTGTTAGCTTCCGATGATTCCATGATGCTTCAATCGTAATTTTACTATTGGCAGAGGCTTTGCCGTGGAAGGTCACTTCCGATTGTTGTTGCAACACCATGTTATCACCCCAGATCGAAGTTAACCTGACTTTGGCCTGCATTCCCAATGGGAATAGCAGGCTGATAATCCATAGGTGGTATATGATATACTTCATGAATCTTTATTTAGAAACGTTTTGCTGATACACTTTACCGAAACGGTCTGTTACTCTGATCTCTATTTTAGCTTTCGGATTACGGGGAGTGGCACGGAACATATGTCCTGTACTTGCTGCTGATATCCAGCTCTGCATGGTCTTTTTTTGTCTGTACATACTTGATGCGCATACGGGTCGACTCCGGTATATTGAGTCATGGTACCCATCACTTTTCCGTTTTCCAGCCATTCTACTTTCCAATTTTTATCCCAGTTCCAGACATTGGCAATAATATCTTTGGGGAATTCCTTAGATGTTCCTGCAGCATAGCTTCGAAACTGGTAGTCTTTCGGATGACCGGCACTTTTATAGTACCACTTCACTTGGTTTCCGTCTACTTCGTAGACTCCGTATCCTTGTGGGGTGCCGTCGATGCAGACATCCGCATGCCACCAGATACCACATACGGCAGCCGTATTGTGCTCCATTTGGTGATCGTTGAATACAATGTTCGAGTTGGAATGAAGATGGCCCGTCAGGAAGTGTGTTTCATAACCATCCAATAATTGATGAACCGCCTCAGCATTGATCGTTTCTCCTGCCAACATGGCATAGTCGTAATTAAATGGTCTTTTCTGTTCCGTTATTCTCGTAGGAATATGCGTTATGAAAAAGACTAATGTACCTTTAGGGACATAAGACAGATCTTCTTCCAACCATTTAAAAGTTGTTTCATCTACATAGCCGATATAGAAGTATTCACGTCCTACATAAAAGTTGTTGTTGATAACAATATAGTGGGCATTTCCTTTATTGAATGAGTAGTGGGTAGGGCCGAAATATCCTTCGAAAGTCCGGTACGACGTTTCATGAGTAGCTCCATTACAATCCATATCATGATTACCGATTGCACGATATATGGGGATATCCAGTTTCTTTGCCTTATCGATATAAGGTGGAAAGAATGTGGCCGGTGTGTCCCAAAAGATGTCTCCACAATTCAGTCCGAATACATCACGATCCGAATACTGATCAATTAACTGTTTATAGTCATCGACAATGGGAGCGTACAGATCCCAGTGCTCTTTCAGACCGGCCTGTACATCCGCCTCCAACACAAACAAGTGTTTACTGTCGTCTTTAGGATTCTTCTTCAGACGGAAATTATATTCATTCGTCTCGTTCAGATCAATTTCCTGATAGAATCGGGGAATCGTCTGTTCACAATCCGTCAAGTATCCGGCAGGAGTCGTGATATATACAAAGCGTGTGTTTCCGAGATTGGGCAGATGGTAAATACCGTTCTTGTCTGTAGTGACACAACGCTGTCCGTCTGTCACTACCACATTGGCTATACCTTTGCCATCGCAAGTAACGGCTCCTTTGATCATTCGCGCTTCATCCGGCTTAGTTTCGTCCAGTGCTTCTTTTAGTTCGTCCCACCATCCGTTGCGGATAATGTGTACAATGTCGAAAATCATCACACCGTCCGATTCTTTCAAGTTCATACGGACTGCTTTCTGGAATTGGTTTACGTCCCGTTTGTAGTCTTCTACATACAGACCGCCGCATACTGGCACCGCATCTTTCAGCAAGTACTTGGAATATTTGCAACCGCCTTCTACACATAAATATTCTCCGGTAGAAAACTCGCTGTCTGTTTCATTCTTAAATTTACCGGAAGATTTATAATAATCGTCCAGCGTTACATTCCAGTAGTAATTGCCATTCGTATAGAAATCCAGTAACTCTGCAAAGCCATAATTTTTATAGTCGGGAGTAGCCCAACTGAAGTCCTTGCTGACATCATAATTACGGCTTGCCCAGTTGACACCTACCTCAAAGTAAGTAGGATACCATGCACCGGTATAAGCAGCCAACATACATTCCGGCTTTATCTTTTTGATGGAAGTACGTACATCTTTTATAAAGTTATATATAACAGAAGCTCTCCACGTCAGCCATTGATGATAGTATGGGCCACCCACACGGTCTATGCCTCCTTCGGCATTAGGGCGCCATTCAAAAATGTTCTCCGGAAACTTCTCAACTTTCTTTCCGATGAATTTCTCAAACATCTTCTTTGACTCAGGAGAAAAGTCCGAATCAATACAATCATATCGTGCACGGTCAAGCATGATGCCGTCAAATGCATAATTCCGGACAACTTCTTTGATCACATCAATCTCATACTTCTGCACCTCTTTCAGTGCCGGATTCAGGAACATGGTAGGCTTTCCTTCTATTTCCGTTACAGGGAGCAGTCCTTTGCGCGGTACATAATTGATAGCCTGCCACTTTTTGTGTTTATCGAAGATGGCGCCACGTTTCACGATATTCTGTCCATCAGCAAATATATTCATTCCGGCAAAGATGACCATATTGCGGGCATGAGCAGCTTCGATAAAGGTACCGATAAAGTCAAAATCCGGACGGTCGAAGTTTTTCCAGTTCTTCTTCTGTGCGGCATATTTGCTGGGATATAATACTTCACCCGTATTGTCTTTAATGTCCAATACTAGATGCGTGATACCTGCTTCATGACATTTGTCTACATAGAAGCGGATTGAATCGGGGTAGCTGAAACGTTGGAAATTAGCCGAACAGTCCAACCACATTACTTTTGGCTTTCCCGAGGCAAATGCCAGAATGCCTATCCATAACAAAAGGGAGATAATTGAGAATCTTTTCATATTCATAGCGTATTCTTTCGATTTTACTTCAGAGCTCCTCCGGCTCTCATTCCGTTTTCAACTTCTTTCCATAATCCTTTGTTGATGATATGTACAATGTCGAATACCATCAGTCCGTCGGAAGCTTTCAGGTTCATTTCTATGGTTGCGGATAATTTGGCGGGATTGTCATAGAATTGGTCCACCAGAATACCACCCATAAATTTATTATCTTTCATGATATTGCGTAATTTCTGACAAGAACCTTCAACAGAATACCACGTGCCGCTTTGTGCCTGTGAATCTGTTTCGTTCCATACGCTCTTTTTGTTTTTCAGAGATTCTTCTATGGTGATATCGGTATAATAATTACCGGTAGTATATAAGTCCATCAGTTCGGCATAACCGTAATTCTTATATTCGGGAGTAGCCCAGTCAAAATCTTCGCTCGGATCGTATTTCTTGCTCGCAAAGTTTACGCCTACTTCATAATAAGAAGGATACCATGCTCCGGTGTATGTACCGAAAGAAATATCCGGATTCACTTTCTTTACTTCATTTCGGGCACGGGCCATGAAGTCGTAGATGTTCTTGGTACGCCATTCAATCCATTTCAGGAAATGTTTTCCGCGTTCGGGATAGTATTTATCATTCTCGTCCTTTTTCCATTCGAAGATGTCTTCCGGAAACTTTTCTACTTTCTGCCCGATATACGCCTCGAACTTCTGACGGGAGAGGTCTGAAAAGTCTGCCGTTATACCATCATAGCGTACACGGTCCAGCATCAATCCGTCCAGATCGGGATAACGTTTCACTAAATCCTTGAGAACATTCAATATATGTGTCTGAAACTCCTCATTGATAGGATTAACCATTGCCGAATATTTCTTCTTTTCATTGGTGATGGAAGTGATTCCTTCCGGAGTGTATACTATCGATGCCCATTCAGGATGCGTGGAATAGACTAATCCACGGTCGAAATAATTGTGTCCTGCGACAAAGACATTGAGTGAAGCATGTACCTCTATTCCCAGTTCATGGGCTTTTTTGATGAAATGTCCCAAGTAATCGAAGTCTTTGCGTTCATATCCATGCCATTCACGCATTTTAGGAGCAAACTCCGTATCGAACAGTACTTCTCCGGTGATGGGACGTACATCAACGATAGCATGGGTGAAACCTAATGATTTTATTTTTGTCAGATAATAATCAATGGAGTCAGGATTGCTGAAGCGTTCAAAGTTTGCTTCCGCATCAAACCACATCAAAGCGGGCTTGGCATTTTCCACTTTGGGAACTGTGCTTTTGCATGCTCCCAATGCAATGATTAACAGACTTGATAAAAGTACTATTGTTATTTTTCTCATACGATCATATTCTAATGTGTCGGTTATTCTTTTTTATTCAATTGCGAGTTTGATGCCTTCTTTGGCATATTGCCATTGATCGGCTTTCTTCAGATGAATCATGTCGAACAGAAAATATCCGTCGCAAACATTCATACAGGCCTTTACAGATTGTACGATTGCCTGATTTTCTTGTTCTTGAGTAGCCTGATTATTGGTATCCCAATTTCCTACATCCGGACCTCCGGCTACAATGGGGCATTCTCCTTTTATTTTATCTTTAGCCAATGAACAGAAACCTTCCATAGTCCATTCCGTCGTACCGTGTACCTTTAGCGGTGAGGCATAGGCACCGATCAGTATTTGATCCATACAGGCGGCATAGCCGTAATTTTTATATTTGCTTGTCGCCCAGTTGTAATAACGCGAGGTATCATAAGTGGAAGCTGCCCAGTTGACACCTACATCATAATAGGTAGAATACCAGCCGCCTACATAAACTCCGAATTTGATGCCGGGTTTCACTCCTTTTACAGCAGTGCGTGCTTTCTGCATAAAGTCATAAATCACTTTTGCACGGAATTCCAGCCACTTAGTCAAATATTTAGGATAGGTGGCAGGAAGACTGGAAGCACCCGGTAGTAAAATGTCATCCGGATAGTTTTGAATTCTGATGCCTCCCATATATTCTTCAAACTGTTTACGGGATTCTTCGGAAAAGTCAGTTTGTAGATTGAGGAAACGACCTCTGTCTAAGAAAATGCCATCGAGATCGTAGCTTGCAAGGTCTTTCAGTAAATCGCAAAGAAAGGTCTGTACTTCGGGATGGGCAGGATTAAAGAATTTAGTACTTTCACTGGTATTCATCACACTCACAATCCCTGTCTGCATATTCATTTGCGTAGCCCATTCTGCTTTGGACTGGTCTCTGTACAGTAACCCAGTTCCTCCGTCAATCTGATTTCCACCTACAAATGTGTTGATGGCAGCATGAATGCGGAGCCCTTGTTTGCGTGCCTCGTCAACAAAGGCTTGCAAGTAATCCCATGTAGCTGTACGTTCTACCTTTGTGTAGTTGCTTCCAATCCAGGCATACATGAATTTAACCTGATCTACAATATTGGTTTTGAATAGTACATCACCTGTAGTGGGACGCACATCTACCACAATATCTGTAAAACCGGCATCTTTGGCTAATGCCAGATCACGGGCTATATTTTCTTTACTATTAGCGAAATCGGGGAAGTTGGCAGCTGCATCAATCCAGATATATCGAGGTTTGGAGGCGTTAGGGTTCTCTGTCGGTTCTTCCTTTCCGCCGTTGCTGGTGTCTCCCCAATAATCTTTGGTATCACTGCCACCGCATGCCATGCACATACAGACAGCTATTCCTCCCAAAACTATTTTTAATCTGTTTTTTCTGATATTCATTTTGTATGGTTCTTAATCGTTGAAGTAAAAAGCCTGTACCTGAAAAAGGTACAGGCTTCCGAATCCATTACTGGTTATATTACATATCGATACAGTCGCACTGTACGCAACCTACATATCCATTAGTAAACATGAAGTAGATGTATAAGTAGTAGCCATTGGATGAAACTTTAAGAGCTACGTCACCTGTTCCATTTGCATTTTGACTACCCAATGCTTTGGCACCGTAATTGCCATTGACACCCAAGCCATCACTTCCAAAGTTTATCGGCTGATTATCTAATGAATTACCCGCCAGATCGAATAGGTAAATACTATCATCTGTGCCCCATGTAAAGCTGTTCACAGAGTTTGAAAGTACGTATGCCACTTTATTAAAGACTTTATAATCTACTGCGTTTTGAATCCAGTTGGCACTGACTTCCGGACCGTTATATCTGATTGTATTGGTTTTTCCATTGAACCAGCACAGATTTCGTGGAGTACTGTAGAATGCTGCAAAGTAATCACTTGTCGGATCGGTCGGATCAGAATAGATTACATCGGCATTATCGCCCCATGAACCTAGTCCCTGAGATACTACCAGATCAGGAGTTTGTGATTTTAACGCACCATTAACGACTTGCCAGCGGGCAAACTGTCCGGAGGTTCCATAGTAAGGAGCTGTGATAATGGCATCTCCATCCAGGCTACCTTGTACTGAAAGTTTTCTACCGATAGCAGAAGTTACATTGAATTCAATATATTTCTCCGGAGTTCCGTTTACACCGCGTACTCTCCATACGGTAAAGACGTTACCTGAGTTCGGTACTAAGTTGGTGAATAAGATATTATCTCCGTCATCAGCTGTTGCATAGAAGTTTGTGAGACTTCCTGCGAAACTGCTTATGTTTATAGTTCCCACATTAGCTCCTGTTCTTCCGTCCAGATAGATAGCGTTGCTGTTACCGCGGTCATTAATAACTACATAGTCATTAGTTACGGCAATTCCCGTTACCATATTGGTACTTGTGATACCCACATCTGTAAGTTTCTTAGTCCAGAGCAGTTTGGCACTGTTGGCGCGAAGTCCTGCGGCAATCTTTTCCGGAATTTCCTTCTTCACTGTATACACAGACTGGGTAGTACCGTTTTGAGCTGTTACGGTCAACTTTTGTTCTTGATCATAGTTTAGGGCAACAGTTCTGGGGTCGGGTGAGATGGTCGCACCATGTGAAATGGTAACATCTGCCAGCATTTCCCCTATACTTTCCAAACTGATCAAAGAGATTGTTTTGGTACTTTCATTGATGATTCCCGACAGCCCCAAACTTGTTAGATTGAATTTCGTGATTGCACATTCATTGCTCTTACGAATCTCTGCAACAACTTTATATTCGGTGCTTGTGCCGGTCTGGTCTTTCACTGTTATAAAGTTTTCCTGCGTCATATCCATAAATAATAATGTAGGATACACATATACATTATTGTCCAGATCAGCGATCACACGCATCTTTTTCAGGTCAGACTGTTGCAGAACATTATCCGAGAGTTTGGGATAGTTATATGGAAATACAACGGTAATCACATGATTCGTATAATCTATCTCACTAGTGAAACTATTGTCATCACTGTCATCATCCGGGAAGGATGCTGTCAAGTTATTGATTATGTTCCTTTCAACAGTCGGATTGAAATCTTCCGGACTATGGCATGCGCTCATACCCATCAGAAACGCAATGACTGAAACAATTGATAATATTTTATTTTTCATTGTATTAAGCTTTTAGTTATTTCCATTCATCATATTGCTCAATTAACGCATTATTCTTTATTTCAGAAGTCGGTACCGGTAAAACGTATAACTTCTGTGGGAACTTACGATCTTGTCCGTCGCAATCAATGTATTCGTACGTACCGTTCGTAATCTTGAGACCGTGGCAGCGATAGTTGTTATACTCAATGTGTGCCAGTTTCCAACGGCGCATATCCCAGAACAGATGTCCTTCGTATGCAAGTTCAACTTTACGTTCGTTGCGATAATCATTGAACCATGTTTCACCACTGGAAGACTTGCCCGGCAGATTTACCCCCTGACGTCCGCGGACACGGTTCATTAAAGACTGTGCCTCACCGGTTTTGTTGAGTCTGTATGCTGCTTCAGCCTTATTCAACAGAACTTCAGCAAATCGGATTTCTACCCATGCCTGAGAACTTTTGGTTCCTTTGACGTCAATCAGTTTCTCATCCAACAGTTTACGCAGGAAGTAACCGGTTGTTGTTTTACCATAGGAGTATGACTGTTCACGATAAGCCATGAAAGCACCGTTTGTTCCACCTACGCTACAATCCATCACTCTGCCTTTCCACGTACAGCCACGATAAATAATAGTAGCCGCAAAACGAGGTTCCAACTGATCATAAGGAGGTTCTTTGGTGGTAGTGCCATGCCATTCGGACCAGTCTACTTTGTTTCCGTTTTTATCTTCATAAGATTCTACCATTTCCTGTGTCGGAGTACCCAGCGCACCAAAGTCGTAGCCGTCACATTGCGGAACGTAATACTGGTCGAAGGTATGGTTCGGGCCACTGTCTTTATTGTAGTCAAATTCCAAAATAGCTTCTTTATTATTGCCTTTCCAAGCATCTGCATAGTTGTCCACCAAATCATACAACTGTAACTTTTCTACTTCATCAGCTGCGTCATAAGCATCCTGCCAACGCTCAGCATATAGCATAGCACGTGATTTCAATGCGTAAGCCGCACCTTTTGTCACTCGTCCTTTGTTGGCTGCATCCCATTCTTTAGGAAGATTGGTTGCCGCAAAATCCAGGTCATCTGCAATGAATTGCCATGTTTCCGCTGCCGTGCTGCGTGCTTTGTCATTAGAGGTAGGAAGATCGTCATACAGAATGACTCCACCATGCCGTTTGGCTAACTGAAAATAAACATAAGCACGGAAGAAGCGTACCTGAGCTTCCCATTTCAGATTCTTATCATCCGGGAATGTAGAGTACTTCTTCTGCATAACCAAAAACTGATTCATCTGACGGATATTACCGTAAGCCAAATCCTTATCCCAGATGTTGTAACGGCATCCGTCCGGACTGATAACATCCGGATTGGTAACGTAATTGTTCGGATGTCCGGCTCTGTCTCCCAAAGCTACTGAACCGTATTTGAATGTCTCAGTCAAACTCTCTGTCAAACTTCCTGAGAACTGAGCCTCCCCAAATTGTCCGTATTTATGAAGATATGTATAGAATGCATTAACGTATTTATCCACGTATGCTTCATCTTGCCAAACAATTTCATCACTAACGGTCGAGGTTTGCTCCACACCGTCCAGCCAGTCATTGCACGAACTTATACTAAAGCCTAGTGCCAGTGCTAATGATATATTTAATAATATTCTTTTCATGTGATTTCGTTTTTTAGAATGTTAGTTTTACACCTAGCGTATATGTTCTCTGCTGCGGATAATAGCCATTGTTTACCGCCGGTGATTCCGGGTCGATGTTGTATTTGGTAAGTCCGCTGAAGGTCAATAGGTTGTATCCTTCTACATAAAGTCTTAGTCCTTCTATACCTGCCGGATTCAACCACTTTTTGGGGAAGTTGTAACCTATCTGTGCAGTCTTCAAACGCATATAGTTACCATTCCTGTACCAGAAAGTTGAAGAGTACCCATTGTTGTTACTCGGACCTGTGATTTCCAGACGTGGAAATTCCGCGTTAGTGTGCTCAGGTGTCCATGAGTTCTCTACCAGGAAAGTCGGTGAGTTTCCACCATGATAGAAAGGCTTCGTAAATGAGGTATTATCTTGTGTACCTTCAGAACCACTAGCTGTATATTGCCCTGTCAGTGCAACTACATTGCCCAATCCCCAAGAGAATAATAAGTCAAAGTCAAATCCTTTCCAATTACCGAATAAATTCAAAGAACCGGTATGCTTCGGAGTAGCACTTTTGCCTACATAGCCTTGGTCTTGTGCTGCTGTAATAATACCATCACCATTTCTGTCTACATACTTAATGTATCCCGGTAATGCCTTATAGCCTTTAACTGTTGCTGAATTTGCTATCTCTTCCTCGCTCTGAAACAGACCATTTGCGATAAAACCATATTTAGAACCGATTTGCTTTCCTGTCAAACGCTGATATTCAGGAGCATTGTCTGAGTCGCCTACATACTTCAGCCAACGACCGTATGCATATGACCAGATCAACTTGGCACCATAATTAAACTTGTTGATATGGTTATAATGAGTCAAAGTAACGTCGAAACCTTTATAATCAGTCTTGTTCACATTGGCAGAACTGAAATAATATCCACCTCTTGAAGGTGCGTATGCTCCGGTCACAGTGGCCAGTTTATCATACTCGTATTTATAGAATACGTCAAATTCAACTCCTAACAAACCATTCCACATCGTTGCGTCGACACCGACATTATAGTTCAGGCACTGTGCCCATGACAAGTTGGGATTACCTAATACGGAAGCATACATCATGGTCTGACTGCTGCCGCCAATAACAACTGCATTTTTGCTGATTCCCATTGTATTTCTCCATTGGAAGGCACTTACGCCGCTGGTGGCTGTTTTACCAATACCGGCTCTCAGTTTCAGATTATTGACCCAGGGAGCATTGAACCAACTTTCATTGTTGAGTCTCCAACCTGCAGAAACACCGGGTAATGTTACCCAACGTTTATTCATACCTCCAAACAGATAACTACCATCGTGACGAAGAGAAGCTTCCAAATAATACTTATCATCATAATTATAGTTCACACGACCTACGAAACCTGCTACTCTGGTATGTCCGCTATATCCTCCGATAGATGGGAATTTTTCTGCTCCGTTTCCTGTCTTATTCGTGATCTGATTGAGTTCATCCAATTGGATAAAGTCCAGCCCATAACCGGTGGCACTTAATGCATTACTTTTGTTTTCACGGGTTTCTGCCAGGAACATAGCTCCTACAGTATGTTTCCCGAACTTATTGTCATACGTCACACTTGACTGTGTGGTAAATGTATATCCCCGGGAAGCAGATTCACTCAGACTGATTGAATTGCCCGACGCGTCGGTTCCTTTATAGTAAGTTAATGAAGTGCTCTCAATAGTCGGAAGATTCATGATCATTACTTCATAAGGATTGCTGAGAATCTTACTGAAGTTATATGTCAGGTCATAAGCCCCTTGAAATTTAAAGCTTAATCCTTTCAACCAGGGTGCATCATATTTCAGGCTGAAATTGGACTGGATATAGGAATAGTTGGATTTGCTGTATCCGGATTCATTGATAGATGCCAGCGGAGCCACCGGAGAGGAAGCCGTCGGAGTGGATACATTATATGTTTTTCCTTCATATTCGTAAGTGTCAGGCACATAAGGCAGGGCACGAATCACTTGTTGCGGCACATTATGCCAGTCATCCGGATTGGCTGAATAGCGCGGCGAATCTCTTTTTTCAATACGACCGGATACTCCTAAGGTGAAAGTGAGGCTCTTGGTTAACTTTGCATCAATATTGGAACGAAGATTCAAACGGTTGTAACCATAGTTATCTATGTTACCATCTTCATTCAGATAACCGATAGATGCAAAGAAACGCACTCTGTCACTACCTCCGGTTGCTGAAATGTTATGGTGCGTACGGGTACCGGTACCATATACTTTATCATACCAGTTTGTGTTTCCCCAACCATCAACTCCGTCTTTCATCTTCTGCACCATCTCTGCTGTAAATACCTGAGAGTCTCCTTGCAGTTCGCGTGCTTTATTATACCAATAAGCATAACCGGGTCCATCCAGCCATTCCTGTTGTTCCGCATTTTGGCTGAAACCGACAGAACCTGTATAAGTAATAGACATTTTTTTCTGCCTTACCCTGTTTCGTGGTAACGATGAAAACACCATTGGCATCCAAACCGTAAACGGCTACAGCCGAAGCGTCTTTCAGAATAGATACCGATTCTATTTCGTTAGGGTCCAGTCCGTTGAAGTCGGCTGATGTACGGCGGATTCCATCGATTACGTATACTATACCCGTTTGTCCGCGCATGGTCAATGTTGCATTGTCAGACCCCGGCTGACCACTGGACTGAACGGCTGCCACTCCGGCAATACGTGCGCCAACTACGTTACTGATACTCATCGTCGGAGCTTTCAGCAATTCTTTGTCCGATACGGTAGAAATTGCTGCAGTGATGCTTCCACGTTTTTGAGTACCGTATCCCACAACAACTACTTCATCCAGTGAAGCAACGTCGTCTTTCATAGTTACTGAAATGAAACGCTGGTTGTTTACCTTGATGTCCTGTGTATTCATACCAACGTAAGAGAATATCAATACATCATTATTTCGGGCATTGATACTGAACTTTCCATCCAAGTCTGTGATAGTACCGCTGGTTGTACCTTTTACAGCTACAGATACTCCAGGTAATGGTTCGCCACTACCATCATTGACTGATCCCTTTATTACGTTTTGTGCCATACAGTTGAGTGTGCACATGAACGCAATAAATAATGAGGTAATAAACCTCGGATTCCATTTGATTCTTTTTTTCATTGCATTACAATATTAGATAGGTTTATAGAATAAAGTGTTCACAATATCGTTCGTATAAGTGTCCGGCTTGCAGATAAGCCGAATTAGGGCTCATGAAATGAGAAAACTCAAACGTGATTGCATTTTCCATTCCCGCTCTTCGCGCAGCGTCCAGTTTCAACAATAGCTTTTCCCATTTAATGGGTAGGAAACGAATAGGCATGTCCCGGTCAAAAGATTCGATATTGGTCCAGCATTTCATATTGTATTTATCAGCCAGTTTTTTGTTAATAACCAGATAATCATATAATTCATGATAGTCTACCTGACCATCCTGAAATGCCATGATATCGACTGCTCCCTTTACATTATCCAATATTTCGTCCCATTCTTCTTCGTGTTCTTTCACTGACAAGGCTTTGTCACCCGCCATTACCTGGTCTGTCTTTACTCCATGTATGTATGGAGAAACTAAAGTCGTCAGATTGCCAGAGACACTCTTGGCGTGCTTTCCGACTTCCGCATAAATCTTAGACATGTTTTTCGTCCGGCGGCTGATTTCCTGAGATAAATACCATCCCTGAAAAGATTTATGATGACCATATTTCTTCCATACTTCATCAATCAGAGCCATGTTCAAATCTATTTCTTTCTGAAATAATCCTTCCTGCCAGTACTTCCCGGAATCGTACATACCAAAATAGAAAGCCATGTCGTATTTATCGGCCAGTGTCAGAAACATCTCGACCAAGTCTACAGGCGGATAATACACATCTTCTTTTCCCAACAGGCATTGAAAAGGAGAAGCAATCCATTTACCAAGACCGGCACGAATCAACACTACGGTATTGATTCCCATCTTTTTCATAGCTTTAAAATCCTTATCCCATTCTTTTGTACCCCAATTCTGGTGCGGAATATCCCAACTGATTTCGTCCAGAAAAGTAGCTTTGATAGGCATCCCTTTCAAGGCATTGGGAGTGGCAAATGTCTCAAATGTTTCTTCTTCTTCAGATGCTGCCCTTTTGATGGGAGTGCATGCCGTCAGAAGTTTGCTGCCTGCTAGCAATGAACATGTGGCAAATGCGGTTTTTAGAAAATTACGTCGTCCGTCCATATCGTTCTATTTAAATAAGGGTTTATAAATTTTCCAGTACTTTCCAGCATTGGTACAATCCTCTTGGTACATGGAAACATCCTTTCCATTTCCCACCTTTGAGTGGCAGCAATACTTCTCCCTGCCGATTCAGATAACCGAACCATTCCGGATATTCCGGATCTTTGAAGTGTGTCCATGTGTAGTCATGCACTTTTTCAAACCATTCCAGACATCTTTTATCTCCGGTCAACTGATAGCCTTTCAATAATGAAATCAAGGATTCAATGTGCACCCACCAAAGTTTCTGATCCCACTCCAATTGTTGGGAGGACAACCGTTACGGTCCATAAAGTAATAGATGCCGCCACATTGCTTGTCCCAACCGTAATCAAGCATTGTTAAGGTGGTTAACATTGCTTGTTGTATGAGCTCCGGTCGGTTCAGCCTTTTGCCCAGATCCATGATAAACCACATCGCTTCGATAGCATGACCGGGAGTCACCTGACGACCTTCGAAGCAATCCACCAGATTACCGTCCATATCGACATTCTCAACAATGATGCCCCCCAGCTCCGGACGATAAAAGACATCCATCACTTCATGGATACAGGTTTCCATCGTCTGTTCCAGATAACCGGGATCCAGGAGATGTTCGATCTCCAAAGCTAGATTACAGAGAATCATCGGGAGGGCGAAGTTCTTCAGATTACGAGTACCCGGATGAAGCTTGTTCCACTTGCCTTTCGGATTATCAACCTTGGAAAGGATGATCTTGAAAGTCTTCTTTGCTATGTCCGCATATTCCTGATTACCAGTTGCTAGACTCAGCTGTCCGAAGGCCATCGTGGCGAAAGTATATGAGAAAATATTGTATGGTTCTACCAGTGGTCTACCCGAACGGTCGAGTGAAAAGTACCAGTTATAATTCCCGTCATGTCCGTATTTTTTTAAGAATTCACCACCCTGAACGGCACAATCCAGCCATTCCTGTCGTTTTTCCACTTTGTTGTAAAGCATGGAGAACATCCATACCTCACGTCCCTGCAACCAGATGAACTTATCCGTATCGAAAACCTTCCCTTCACGGTCCAGGCAGCTGAAATAACCGCCAAACTCAATATCTTGAGAGTGCTCGAGCCAGAATGGAAGGACATTGTCCAACAATTCATCCCGGTACTGATTCGCTAGTTTC
>NZ_GG774703.1:845997-881593 GCF_000162515.1 Bacteroides sp. 1_1_14
ATACGGCACGCACATGACTGCGAACAGGAAGAATGTCCGGCGGGGTGAGATCTGGAGCATCCAGGGGGTTAACTGTCCGATCAGGTACGTCCTATCCACAGGGCGAATCCTGCAATGGACATCGCCAGTCCGCGCACCTTGGTGGGGTACATCTCCGAGAGGAGCACGAACACCACGGCACAGATGGAGACGGCACAGCAGAATACATAGAACAGGAAGAAAACAAGCAGGAAGAGGCTGGATACTCCCCAGGAATCACCGAAGAGGAAGTAAATGCCGATCAGCAGGAGGGAGACAACCATCCCCGAAACTCCGTAATAGACCAGTTGCTTGCGGCCGACCCTGTCAATGATCACAAGAGCAAGAACGGTGGTCAGAGTGTTGACTAGTCCTACGAGAACTTGGTAAAAACGCAAGTTTGTCGCTTTGACTGTTAAATATATGCAGAGAAAATCTTATCTTTGCCTTCGTTAAACTAACTAATACCCCCATTTATGAAAAGAAATCATTATTTATTTACCCTTATTCTCTTGTTAGGGTGCTCTATCTTTGTGAAAGCTTCAGACACCGTTTTTGTACATCAGACGCAAATTCCCATTTTAATTGAGCGGCAGGATAACGTATTGTTCTACTTTCGTTTAGATGCAAAAGAAAGCCGGATGATGGATGAGATCGTTTTGGATTTTGGAAGGAGTGTCAATCTGTCGGATGTACAGGCTGTCAAACTCTATTATGGCGGTACGGAAGCTTTACAAGATAGAGGAAAGAACAGATTTGCACCTGTTGATTATATCTCCAGTCACCGTCCGGGGAATACATTGGCAGCAATACCATCTTATTCGATAAAATGTGCGGAAGTCTTGCAGCCTTCTGCAAAAGTTGTTTTGAAGAGTCATTATAAGTTGTTCCCGGGGATTAATTTCTTTTGGATCAGCTTGCAGATGAAGCCGGAAACTTCTCTTTTCACTAAAATAAGTTCCGAACTTCAATCAGTGAAGATAGATGGAAAAGAAGCCATTTGTGAAGAACGGTCACCGAAAGACATTATTCATCGAATGGCAGTGGGTGTCCGCCACGCCGGTGATGACGGTTCGGCTTCTTTCCGTATTCCCGGATTGGTAACTTCAAATAAAGGAACGCTGCTTGGCGTATATGATGTCCGTTATAATAGCAGTGTCGATCTGCAGGAATATGTAGATGTCGGTTTGAGCCGAAGCACGGATGGCGGTAAAACATGGGAAAAGATGCGCCTTCCTCTTTCGTTCGGTGAATACGATGGTTTGCCTGCTGCACAGAATGGAGTAGGGGACCCTTCTATTTTGGTAGATACCCAAACGAATACAATTTGGGTTGTTGCCGCATGGACACACGGAATGGGTAATCAACGTGCCTGGTGGAGTTCTCATCCCGGAATGGATCTATATCAAACGGCACAACTGGTGATGGCAAAAAGTACGGATGACGGTAAAACCTGGTCGAAACCGATTAATATAACCGAACAAGTAAAAGACCCTTCTTGGTATTTCTTGCTTCAGGGACCGGGACGGGGAATAACAATGAGTGATGGAACTTTAGTATTCCCTACTCAGTTTATCGACTCTACCCGTGTACCTAATGCCGGTATCATGTATAGTAAAGACCGCGGAAAAACATGGCAGATGCACAACATGGCACGCACCAATACAACCGAAGCGCAAGTAGTAGAAATAGAGCCCGGAGTGCTGATGCTGAATATGCGGGATAACCGTGGAGGAAGCCGTGCTGTGGCAATTACAAAAGATCTGGGCAAGACATGGACAGAACATCCTTCCTCTCGGAAGGCCTTGCAGGAACCTGTATGTATGGCTAGTTTGATCCATGTGGAAGCTAAAGATAATGTACTTGATAAAGATATTCTTTTGTTCTCGAATCCGAATACGACCAGAGGACGCAATCATATAACTATTAAAGCTAGCCTGGACGATGGGCTGACCTGGCTTCCCGAACATCAGTTAATGCTGGATGAAGGAGAAGGCTGGGGATATAGCTGTCTGACAATGATTGATCGGGAAACGATTGGTATCTTGTATGAGAGTAGTGCAGCCCACATGACATTTCAAGCTGTAAAACTGAAAGATTTGATTCGATGAAAAGTCTTCGAATCTTTTTGGGGATTGCATTTTTATTCCATACCTTATATATATTGGGGGCAGATCATTTGCGTCTGCTTCCCCAACCTCAGCAATGTGTGCTTGCAAAAGGATATTTTGTCATGGGGAAAATGCAGCTTTCCACTCCTGTGCTTTCGCAGGAATGGAAGCAGCTTGTGACGGAAATGGGAGGTACTCTGACTGATCAGTCGGCATCCTCTATCAATATAAAATTGGTTGATGCGATTGACAACGTACCTGTCAATCAGGATGAGGCTTATCGTCTGACTATTACTCCAAAGGCAATTACTGTGGAGGCTGTAGCAGAGCGTGGAGTATATTGGGCGATGCAAACGTTATATCAACTAAAAGAAGAAAAGGGAAAGAAAATCCGACTGCAATGTGGTACTATCACTGATTGGCCGGCTTTCAGGATTCGGGGTTTCATGCAGGATGTAGGGCGTAGCTACTTGTCTTTGGAGGAGTTGAAACGTGAGATAGCCATATTATCCCGATTTAAAATCAATACCTTTCATTGGCACTTGACGGAAAATCAGGCATGGCGTCTGGAAAGTAAAATCTTTCCGATGTTGAATGATAGTGCGAATATGACTCGTATGGCGGGTAAATATTACACGTTGGAGGAAGCGAGAGAGTTGACCAAGTTCTGTAAAGCTCATCAGGTACTGTTGATTCCGGAGATTGATATGCCCGGACATAGTGCGGCATTTATCCGTACTTTCCGTCATGATATGCAAAGTCCGGAAGGAATGAAAATCCTGAAACTCCTGCTGGATGAGATTTGTGAAACGTTTGATGTTCCATATCTCCATATTGGAACAGATGAAGTGCATTTTACCAATCCGCAGTTTGTGCCCGAAATGGTGGCTTATATCCGTGATAAAGGGAAAAAAGTGATTTCCTGGAATCCCGGATGGAAGTATAAGACGGGTGAGATCGACATGATGCAACTTTGGAGTTATCGTGGCAAAGCCCAACAAGGTATTCCCGCTATTGACTCCCGTTTCCATTATTTGAATCATTTTGATATGTTCGGCGATATAATTGCTCTATACAATAGTCGGATTTATAATGCAGATATGGGAAGTGATGACCTTGCCGGAGTCATTATGGGTATCTGGAATGATCGTTTAATCGACAAAGAGTGGAATATGGTTCTGGAAAATAACTTTTACCCGAATATGCTGGCTATCGCAGAGCGTTCATGGCGGGGAGGAGGAACTGAATATTTCGATAAGCAGGGAACAATTCTTCCTGTAGATGAAAACTCTGAGGTCTTTCGTAATTTTGAGGACTTCGAAAGTCGTATGTTATGGTATAAAGAGCATCTGTTTAAAGGGTATCCATTTGCCTATGTCAAACAGACTCATGTAAAATGGAACATTACAGATGCTTTTCCAAATGAGGGGGATCTGACTAAAGTTTTTCCACCGGAAGAAGAGCTGAAAGATTCATATACCTATGAAGGGAAGCAATATGGAGTGCGTTCTGCCATAGGAGCCGGTATCTATCTTCGGCACGTATGGGGTAAAATTGTGCCGGCTTTTTACAAAGATCCACAGGAGAATCATACTGCTTATGCTTACACGTATGTCTATTCTTCTAAAACACAGGAAGTAGGCTTATGGGCTGAATTTCAGAATTATGGACGTTCAGAGAATGACCTGCCGCCATTGCCGGGAAAGTGGGATTATAAAGAAAGCCGTATCTGGATTAATGATCAGGAAATACTGCCCCCGGTATGGTCTGCTACTCATCTCGTGAAAAGCTCGGAAACAGCCTTAGGTAATGAGAATTGTGTGGCACGTCCGCCACTACGGGTTCATTTGCATAAAGGCTGGAATAAGGTATTGCTGAAACTGCCTGTCGGCAAATTCTCAACGAATGAAGTACGATTGGTTAAATGGATGTTTACTGCAGTATTTGTGACTCCTGACGGTGATAAGGCCGTAGAAGGGCTGATCTATTCTCCGGAAAAGAAAATGTAATTGACTTTTATATGATGAAAAATGTATTATTGATTGTTGTTTCCATCTTGTTTATTACAGCAGCGAGTGCACAGGAAAATCGTATTAAAGTTGCCTGCATTGGGAATAGTATCACCTATGGTTATGGATTGCCCGACCGGACTACACAATCGTATCCGGCGCAATTACAGAAGATGTTGGGAGAGTCTTATCAAGTCGAAAACTTCGGCAAATCGGGTGCTACCTTGTTGAATAAAGGGCACCGGCCTTATATGCAGCAAGATGAGTATCGCAGAGCGATCGACTTTGGCGGAGATATTGTGGTTATTCATTTGGGCATCAATGATACAGATCCCCGTGATTGGCCCGATTATCGTGATTTCTTTGTGAAAGATTACATTGAATTGATCGATTCTTTTCGGGCGGCTAATTCTAAAGTCCGGATTATGATTGCCAGACTTACGCCTATTGCCGATCGGCATCCTCGTTTCCTGTCAGGGACACGTGACTGGCATGGAGAAATACAATTGGCTATTGAGAATGTGGCACGCTATACCGGAGTACAGTTGATCGACTTTCATGAGCCGTTGTATCCATACCCTTTCATATTGACGGACGCCGTACACCCTGATCCCGAAGGAGCGTTTATTATGGCTCAGACCGTATATTCCGCCATTACCGGAGATTATGGCGGACTGAAAATGTCGTTGCTTTATACAGACAATATGGTATTGCAACGGGATGTTCCGTTGACGGTTCAAGGAATTGCCAATGCCGGGGACCGGGTTACTGTAAGCATAGCCGACCGGCAAATGAAAACAAAAGCAGGTCTGAATGGAAAATGGTCGGTAACGCTGCCTCCTTTAAAGGCGGGTGGTCCTTATACCTTAAAGATCTCAACGGATGAGACGGGTTTTCAATATCAAAATGTGTTAGCGGGTGAAGTCTGGCTTTGTTCTGGTCAGTCAAATATGGAGTTTATGCTGAAACAGGCTTCGACTGCCCGAGCCGATATTCCACGTGCCGTAGATCAGCAACTTCGTTTGTATGATATGAAAGCACGTTGGCGCACAAATGCCGTCGAATGGGAGGCGAACGTACTTGATTCGTTGAATCATCTCCAATATTATAAGGATACGGAATGGAAAAATTGTACTCCGGCGACAGCTTCTGATTTCTCGGCAATTGCATACTATTTTGGTAAGATGCTAAGAGATAGTCTGAATGTTCCGGTTGGATTGATTTGCAATGCCGTTGGAGGATCACCTACAGAAGCCTGGGTAGATAGAGCTAGTTTGGAATATCAGTTTCCCGCCATTTTAAAAGACTGGACTAAAAATGATTTTATTCAGGAATGGGTGCGCGGACGGGCTGCTTTGAATATAAAAAAGTCAGCAAATAGCCAGCAGAGGCATCCGTATGAGCCTTGTTATTTATATGAGTCGGGGATTCGGCCTTTGGAACAGTATCCGATACGAGGAGTAATCTGGTATCAGGGAGAATCGAATGCACATAATTGGGAAGCTCATGAAAAATTATTTAAACTGCTCGTGAATAGTTGGCGGAAGAATTGGAATGATGCCTGCCTGCCTTTTTATTATGTACAATTATCCAGTTTGAATCGCCCTTCCTGGCCTTGGTTCCGTGATAGTCAGCGTAGAATGTTGAATGAAATTTCTCATATCGGAATGGCTGTATCCAGCGATCATGGTGATTCTCTGGATGTGCATCCTATCTGTAAGAAACCTGTGGGAGAGCGTTTGGCGCGAGGGGCTTTGAATAAAACGTATCAGAAAAATGTCATTCCTTCCGGTCCTTTATTTCGTGGTGCAAACGTTCGCGGTGGGAAAGTCTTTTTATCTTTTGATTATGGAAAAGGGATGCGGAGTTCAGACGGAAAGCCTTTACAATGCTTTGAAGTAGCGGAATATGATGGTATCTATTATCCGGCAACGGCTGAGGTTGTAGGAGACCAGGTGAAGGTGTATAGTAAAGAAGTGCCAAATCCCCGCTATGTACGTTATGGCTGGCAACCTTTTACGCGGGCTAATCTGATCAATCGGGAAGGACTGCCTGCTTCGACATTTCGTGCCGAATTTTCGATGAAATGAGATATTTTGTAGCTTCAATAGGAAATATTTAACAAAAAAGCAATATCTTTACTCCGTTAATATCTAATGCCCCCACTATGATCTTAAATTTGACAGGAAAGATAGCCCCGATAGCATGTGGATTGCTATGTTGCTGTAGTATGGTTTATGCTCAAGGTAATGACACTTCGGAAGTCATGCTACTGGATACCGGTTGGGAATTTTTCTCAATCAGGGACTGAAAAGTGGATGCGAGCCACGGTTCCTGGTACGGTTCATCAGGACCTGATCAGTCATGAATTACTGCCGAATCCTTTTTATGGGATGAATGAAAAGAAAATTCAATGGGTGGAGAATGAGGACTGGGAATATAGAACCTCCTTTATAGTCTCCGAAGAGCAATTGAATCGTGACGGAATCCAACTTATTTTCGAAGGTCTTGATACCTATGCAGACGTATATCTCAACGGCTCATTACTGCTGAAGGCTGATAATATGTTTGTGGGGTATACACTTCCTGTAAAATCTGTGTTGCGGAAGGGCGAGAATCACTTATATATTTATTTCCATTCACCTATTCGGCAAACGTTGCCACAATATGCTTCCAATGGCTTCAATTATCCGGCGGATAACGATCATCACGAGAAACATCTTAGTGTGTTCAGCCGTAAGGCTCCGTATAGTTACGGTTGGGACTGGGGCATCCGAATGGTGACAAGTGGTGTCTGGCGCCCGGTTACTCTTCGTTTTTACGACATAGCTACCATATCTGACTACCATGTCAGACAATTATTGCTGACAGATGAAAACGCTCGTCTGTCTAATGAACTGATTGTAAACCAGATCGTTCCTCAGAAAATTCCGGCTGAAGTAAGGGTCAATGTATCGTTGAATGGAACTACCGTTACAGAAGTAAAACAGCAGGTGACCCTGCAACCCGGGATAAATCATATCACTCTTCCTGCTGAAGTGACGAACCCTGTACGATGGATGCCAAATGGTTGGGGAACTCCGACTCTGTATGATTTCTCGGCTCAGATAGCTTGTGGAGATCGGATTGTTGCGGAACAATCTCATCGTATTGGTTTACGAACGATTCGTGTGGTAAATGAAAAAGATAAGGACGGAGAATCTTTTTATTTTGAAGTCAATGGCATACCGATGTTTGCCAAAGGAGCTAATTATATTCCTCAGGATGCACTGCTGCCTAATGTTACTACGGAACGCTATCAGACTTTGTTCCGTGACATGAAGGAGGCCAATATGAATATGGTTCGTATATGGGGCGGTGGGACATATGAGAATAATCTTTTCTATGACCTTGCCGATGAGAACGGGATACTTGTCTGGCAGGATTTTATGTTTGCGTGTACTCCTTATCCATCCGATCCTACTTTCCTGAAACGGGTAGAGGCGGAGGTTGTTTACAATATTCGCCGTCTTCGGAATCATGCCTCTTTGGCGATGTGGTGTGGTAATAATGAAATACTGGAAGCTCTGAAATATTGGGGTTTTGAGAAGAAGTTTACTCCGGAGGTTTATCAAGGATTAATGCATGGTTATGATAAACTGTTCCGTGAGCTGTTGCCTTCAATGGTTAAAGAATTTGATTCGGATCGTTTTTATGTGCACAGTTCGCCTTATCTCGCTAACTGGGGGCGTCCGGAGTCATGGGGGACAGGAGACAGTCATAATTGGGGAGTCTGGTACGGAAAGAAGCCATTTGAGTCTTTAGATACTGATTTGCCGCGTTTTATGAGTGAATTTGGTTTCCAGTCATTTCCGGAAATGAAAACCATTGCTGCTTTTGCTGCTTCTGAAGATTATCAGATTGAGTCTGAAGTGATGAATGCGCATCAGAAGAGTAGTATTGGTAATTCGTTGATCCGTACTTATATGGAACGTGATTATATTATTCCCGAAAGTTTCGAGGATTTTGTGTATGTCGGATTAGTCTTGCAAGGACAGGGGATGCGGCATGGACTGGAAGCTCACAGACGCAATCGTCCTTATTGTATGGGGACATTGTATTGGCAGTTGAACGACAGTTGGCCGGTAGTATCCTGGTCAAGTATTGATTATTATGGTAATTGGAAGGCATTACATTATCAGGCAAAGCGTGCTTTTGCACCGGTCTTGATCAATCCTATACAGCAGAATGACAGTTTGAGTGTTTATCTGATCTCAGACCGGCTTGATACAATGGAGCAAATGACATTGGAAATGAAAGTCGTGGATTTTGATGGAAAAACGCTGGGTAAGAAGATACAAGTACATTTGTTGGAAGTTCCGGCAAATACTTCAAAATGTGTTTATCGTGCAAAACTGGATGGCTGGCTGACTCCCGAAGACTGCCGACGTAGCTTCTTGAAATTGATACTCAAAGATAAATCGGGACATCAGGTGGCTGAGAGCGTCCATTTTTTCAGAAAGACGAAAGATTTGCAACTTCCTCCGACATCAGTATCCTATCAAATGAAGCAGACGGATGGTAAATGTGAATTGACTCTCTTTTCATCAATGTTGGCAAAAGATATTTTTATTGAGACTCCATTGCAAGGAGCCCGTTACAGTGACAACTTCTTTGATCTCTTACCCGGAGAACGTAAGAAAGTAATTATCACTTCTCCCCGGATAAAGAAGGGAGAAGAATTACCTGTCAATATCAAGCATATTCGAGAAACCTATAAATAAAACTAATTTATTAACTACTAACACCTAATTTTTATTTTATGAAACAACTCCTAAAATTAACAGGATGTGTGGCACTGGCAGGACTGATGAGCTCTTGTGGCTCGGTACAAGAAGAAGCCAATTATCAGATTATCCCATTGCCACAAGAAATTGTAACATCGCAAGTAAACCCCTTTATTTTGAAAAGCGGTGTGAAAATCCTTTATCCGGAAGGAAATGAGAAGATGCAGCGTAATGCGCAATTTTTGGCTGATTATCTGAAGACTGCAACCGGAAAAGACTTTTCGATTGAAGCCGGAACTGAAGGTAAAAATGCTATAGTGCTGGCGTTAGGCTCAGAAGTAGAAAACCCTGAATCTTATCAGTTGAAAGTCACCGATCAAGGTGTCACGATAACTGCCCCTACAGAAGCCGGAGTTTTCTATGGTATTCAGACTTTGCGTAAATCATTGCCTATTGCTTTGGGTGCTGATGTAGCATTGCCTGCTGTTGAAATTAAGGATGCTCCTCGTTTCGGTTATCGTGGTGCACATTTCGATGTTAGTCGTCATTTCTTCACAATTGATGAAGTGAAGACTTATATTGATATGCTGGCTTTGCACAACATGAACCGTTTGCACTGGCATATCACTGACGATCAGGGATGGCGTCTGGAAATCAAGAAATATCCGAAGTTGACGGAAATAGGTTCTCAAAGATCGGGAACGGTCATCGGACGTAACTCCGGTGAATATGACAATACACCCTATGGTGGATTCTATACACAGGAACAGGCTAAGGAAATTGTAGATTATGCCGCAGAACGTTATATCACTGTTGTTCCTGAGATTGACCTTCCGGGACACATGCTGGCTGCCCTTGCCGCTTATCCGGAATTGGGTTGTACCGGTGGACCGTATGAAGTTTGGAGACAATGGGGAGTAGCCGATGATGTACTTTGTGCCGGCAACGATCAGGTTCTGAAATTCCTGGAAGATGTATATGGCGAATTGATTGAAATCTTCCCTTCAGAGTATATCCATGTAGGTGGTGACGAATGTCCGAAGGTAAGATGGGAGAAATGTCCGAAATGTCAGGCACGTATCAAAGCGTTGGGCTTGAAATCGGATAAGAATCATAGTAAGGAAGAACGTTTGCAGAGTTTCGTTATCAATCATATAGAGAAGTTCTTGAACGATCACGGACGTCAGATTATCGGTTGGGATGAGATTCTCGAAGGCGGACTTGCTCCTAATGCAACAGTTATGTCATGGCGTGGCGAAAGTGGAGGTATTGAAGCTGCCAAGCAGAAACATGATGTGATCATGACCCCGAACACTTATCTGTATTTTGATTATTATCAGGCTAAAGATACTGAAAATGAACCTTTCGGTATCGGAGGTTATTTGCCGATGGAAAGAGTGTACAGCTATGAGCCGATGCCGGCTTCCCTTACTCCGGAAGAACAGCAGTATATAAAAGGTGTACAGGCCAATCTCTGGACAGAGTATATTGCTACTTTCTCTCATGCTCAATATATGGTCTTGCCTCGTTGGGCTGCTTTGTGTGAAGTCCAGTGGTCAACACCTGATAAGAAGAACTACGAAGATTTCTTGTCTCGTCTTCCACGACTGATTAAGTGGTATGATGCAGAAGGATATAATTATGCAAAGCACGTATTTGACGTAAAAGCAGAATTTACTCCGAATCCGGCTGATGGTACTTTAGACATTACACTTACTACAATTGACAATGCACCAATCCACTACACGCTAGATGGTACAGAGCCGACTAGTACTTCTCCCGTTTATGATGGTGCTTTGAAGATTAAGGAAAATGCAGACTTCTCGGCTATAGCTATTCGTCCTACTGGAAATAGTCGTGTCGTTTCTGAGAAAATCGATTTCAGTAAATCAAGTATGAAGCCGATTGTTGCTAATCAGCCGGTGAATAAACAATATGAGTTCAAAGGTGTCTCTACGTTGGTAGATGGCTTGAAAGGAAATGGTAACTATAAAACCGGACGCTGGATTGCATTTAGAGGAAATGATATGGATGTGACTATTGATCTCAAACAACCAACAGAGATTTCAAGCGTTGGCATTTCTACTTGCGTAGAGAAGGGAGATTGGGTTTTTGATACAAGAGGACTCTCTGTAGAAGTTTCAGAAGACGGCACAAACTTCACGAAAGTGGCATCTGAAGCTTATCCTGCAATGAAGGAAACTGATAAAAATGGTGTTTATGACCATAAACTAACATTTACACCTGTAACTGCACAATATGTGAAAGTTATAGCTTCACCCGAGAAAAGTATTCCGGAATGGCATGGTGGTAAGAGTTATCCAGGCTTTTTATTTGTAGACGAAATCACAATTAATTAATGAATATAAGAAAGAGATACACTAAAGTTTGTCTTTTCTTATGGGTAATCGGGATGTGTCTTTGTGCACATCCCATTAATGCACAGTCCGTAATTCCTGTTCCCTTAAAGATGGAACAGGGTACGGGCTCTTTTTTACTCTCTGAAAAAACAAAGCTTTATACAAACTTACAAGGAGAAGAAGCTATTCTTCTGGGCGACTATCTGAAAACTGCATTACCTGTACAATTTAAGGAAGGGAAAAAGAAAGATAAACAGAATGTCTTGTCTTTATTGATAACAGAAAAGAATCCTCAGTTGGTGTCACCGGAAAGTTATATATTATCCGTTACTCCTAAACATATTCTGATTCAGGCTTCTTCCGGTGCTGGGTTGTTTTATGGAATTCAGACACTGTTGCAATTATCTCAGCTTTCGGGCACGGGTTATTCTATAGTTTCTGTTGAAGTACAGGATACCCCTCGTTTTGCTTATCGTGGGATGATGCTGGATGTCTCCCGCCACTTCTTCTCTAAAGAATTTGTGAAGAAACAGATAGACGCATTGGCATTTTATAAACTAAACCGTTTGCATTTGCATTTGACGGATGCGGCAGGATGGAGACTTGAAATAAAGAAATATCCTTTATTGACGGAATTTGCCGCCTGGCGTACTGATGCCAACTGGAAGAAGTGGTGGAATGGCGGACGGAAATATCTCCGTTTTGATGAGCCCGGTGCTTCCGGTGGTTATTATACTCAGGATGACATGAAGGAGATTATTGCATATGCGCAGCAGCATTATATCACAATCATTCCTGAAATCGAGATGCCTGCTCATTCAGAAGAAGTATTGGCTGCTTATCCGCAACTCTCCTGTTCGGGTGAACCTTATAAAAACGCAGATTTTTGTGTTGGAAATGAAGAAACATTCACTTTCTTAGAAAATGTGCTTACTGAAGTAATGGAGCTTTTTCCATCGGAATATATTCATGTAGGAGGCGATGAGGCTGGTAAGGCGGCTTGGAAGACTTGTCCGAAATGTCAGAAAAGGATGCAGGATGAACATCTTTCTAATGTAGACGAGCTACAAAGCTATCTGATTCATCGTATTGAACTGTTTCTGAATGCACATGGACGTAAGTTGCTGGGTTGGGATGAAATTCTTCAAGGTGGTCTGGCTCCTAATGCTACTGTAATGTCATGGCGTGGCGAAGAGGGAGGTATTGCTGCTGTCCGTTCCGGTCATCAGGCAATTATGACTCCCGGTCAATATTGTTATTTGGATAGTTATCAGGATGCTCCGTATTCTCAGCCGGAAGCCATCGGAGGATATTTGCCATTGGAGAAGGTTTATTCATATAATCCGGTTTCAGATTCTTTAACTGTAGAACAGGCAAAACTTGTTTATGGTGTGCAGGCAAATCTATGGGCAGAATATATCCCCACTCCGGAGCATATGGAATATATGATATATCCTCGTATCCTTGCTTTGGCAGAAGTGGCTTGGTCGGCTCCCGAACGTAAATCATGGACAGACTTTCATAATCGTGCATTGAAAGCAGTTGATGATTTGCAAGCGAAAGGATATCATACTTTTGATCTTAAAAATGAGATAGGAAGTCGTCCGGAGTCTTTGAAGCCGATAAGTCATTTGGCTGTGGGGAAAAAGGTGATTTATAATGCTCCGTATAGTCCTCACTATCCTGCGCAGGGAAATACAGCTCTTACTGATGGTATTCGTGGCGACTGGACTTATGGAGATGGATCCTGGCAAGGTTTTATCGATAAAAAGCGATTGGATGTTACCATTGATATGGGTACGGAAACTGCTGTCCATTCTGTCTCTGCTGATTTTATGCAAGTGGTAGGGGCAGAGGTCTTTTTGCCTGAATCTGTCACTATTTCCATTTCTGATGATGGAGCAAACTTCACAGAATTGAAACAATATACTTTTGAAGTAAATAGAAAAGAAGCTATTAAATTTATTAGTATTTCATGGGAAGGCAGTGCTGAAGGACGGTATATACGTTATCAGGCTCGTGCCGGAGAAGAGTTTGGCGGATGGATATTTACAGATGAAATAGTAGTGAAATAATCAGATGTATAATTTATGACTATAAATATTAGATACTTATTAGGAATAGCCCTCCTTTTTTCTTTCTCTGTGATCAGTGCACAAGTACGAACCTCGTATACTTTTGAGAAAGGGTGGAAGTTTACACGTGAAGATAATGCTGATTTTATTCAGCCTGACTATAATGATATCAAGTGGCAATCTGTGGTAGTACCCCATGACTGGGCTATTTATGGACCTTTTGGTATAGATAATGACAGGCAATTGACAGCCATTGCGCAAGACGGACAAAAAGAAGCGATGGAACATGCCGGACGTACAGGTGGTCTTCCTTTCGTCGGAGTGGGTTGGTATCGGCTGAATTTTGATGCTCCCTCTTTTGTCAAAGGGAAAAAGGCTACATTGATTTTTGACGGAGCTATGAGCCATGCTCGTGTGTATATTAACGGTCAGGAGGCTGGTTATTGGCCTTATGGATACAATACCTTTTATCTGGATGTAACTCCCTATCTGAAAGAGGGGACAAAGAATACTTTAGCTGTTCGTTTGGAGAATGAGACAGAATCTTCCCGTTGGTATCCGGGAGCCGGACTTTACAGAAATGTACATCTGGTAGTAACGGAAGATGCTCATATTCCGACATGGGGTACACAGTTAACTACTCCGGTAGTGAAGGATGATTATGCGAAAGTGAATATAAAAACGACTTTGGTCGTACCTTCCGGAAAACAGTTTGATGCATACCGTATAGTGACTGAACTTAAAGATAAGGATGGAAAAGTAATAACTACTGATGAAAAACAAGGTTCCCGTTTTGATGATAATATCTTCAGTCAGGAACTTGTTGTCAGTCGTCCGGCTTTATGGAGCCCGGAAACTCCTGTTCTTTATCAGGCTGTCTCTAAAGTCTATGAAGGCAATATACTGAAGGATGAATATACAACATCTTTCGGTATTCGTACTATTGAGGTCATTCCCAATAAGGGCTTTTTCTTAAATGGAAAGAGAACTTCATTCAAAGGCGTATGCAATCATCATGATCTCGGCCCCTTGGGAGGCGCTGTGAATGATGCTGCTATTCGTCGTCAGATTCGTATTTTGAAAGATATGGGTTGTAATGCGATTCGTACTTCTCATAATATGCCTGCTCCTGAGTTAATCAGAGCTTGTGATGAGATGGGAATGATGGTGATGGCGGAATCGTTTGATGAATGGAAGGCTATGAAGGTTAAGAACGGCTATCGTCATGTTTTTGACGAATGGGCAGTAAAGGATTTGACGAACTTGCTACGTCATTATCGTAATAATCCGAGTGTGGTGATGTGGTGCATCGGAAATGAGGTTCCCGAACAATGGGATGGAAATAAAGGACCTAAAATGTCTTATTTTCTACAGGAACTTTGTCATCGTGAAGATCCGACACGTCCTGTCACACAGGGGATGGATGCGCCGGATGCTGTAGTCAATAATAATATGGCGGCAGTAATGGATATTGCGGGATTTAATTATAGGCCACATAAATATCAGGAGAATTATAAAAAACTTCCTCAACAGATAGTCTTGGGTAGTGAGACTGCTTCTACGGTTAGTTCGCGTGGAGTATATAAATTCCCTGTTACCCGGCAATGGATGAAGAAATATGATGATCACCAGTCTTCTTCTTATGATGTGGAGTCTTGTTCATGGTCCAATCTGCCTGAGGATGATTTTATTCAGCATGAGGACTTACCTTATTGCATAGGAGAGTTTGTTTGGACAGGATTCGATTATCTGGGTGAACCGACTCCCTATTATACAGATTGGCCCAGTCATTCTTCACTATTTGGAATTATCGATTTAGCAGGGCTGCCCAAAGACCGTTATTATCTCTATCGTAGTCACTGGAATAAAGAACAGGAAACACTTCACATTCTTCCTCACTGGAATTGGGAAGGACGAGAGGGAGAGATAACTCCTGTCTTTGTATATACCAACTATCCTTCAGCCGAATTATTCATCAACGGAAAGAGCCAAGGGAAACGTACCAAAGACCTTTCCGTAACCATTGATAACAGTGCTGACTCTGTTTCCATCATGAACCTGAAGCGTCAGAGCCGTTACCGCCTGATGTGGATGGATACAAAATATGAGCCGGGTACGGTGAAAGTCGTGGCTTATGATGCTGACGGGAAAGCTGTAGCTGAAAAAGAACTCCATACAGCCGGTAAACCGGATCATATTGAATTGGTAGCCGATCGTAATGTAATCAAAGCGGATGGAAAAGATTTATCTTTTGTGACAGTGCGAGTGGTAGATAGAGACGGTAATCTGTGTCCGGATGCCTCACATGAAATCAGTTTCAAAGTGAAGGGAGAGGGTAGTTACCGTGCAGGAGCTAATGGTAATGCAGCTTCCTTGGAATCTTTCCAGCATCCGAAGATGAAAGTCTTCAGCGGTATGATGACTGCTATTGTATCTTCGACAGAGCAACCGGGCAAAATAACCCTTGAAGCTACGGGCAAAGGCTTGAAAAAAGGAGCCTTGATCATTGAAAGCTGTCAGGAAGCTAAGAAGTAAGAAATATCGTTGTAATATGTGTAATTCCTCTAAGTGTTTCATTGCGATACACTTAGAGGAGTTTTTGTTTAAGCAGGCAGGAGTTTAACATCTTTGCAGGCAAAATAAAAGCTGTAAAAGTATGTTCTTTTATTAAATTGTATTACTTTTGCATCGTTTTAGTACTGTATCCGTTTCTCTATGAACCTTGGTTCTTATATGGAGATAAGATAAAAAGGCTAAATCCTTAAGAGATGCGCTACTGCTTCATAAATGGATTTCATTTGTGAAAGTCAGGGCGCTTTTGTCTTTTAAGTAAGTGATGAAATAAAAAACAAGGGGTAATGGGTGATAATGAATGATTTGGACAAAGAACGACAAACAGAGGGAAGGAAGGCATGGTATGCTGTACAAACCTTCTATTGTAAAGAAGAACATTTGGGGAAATATTTGGAAAAAAAAGGGGTAAATTATTTTATTCCGATGCGATATATCGAGCATGAGACGCTTGATGGTAAAAAGCATCGGAAACTGACTCCAGCTGTACACAATCTGCTGTTTATCGAGAAAGAATTTACGGAAAAAGAACTTTTAGAAAGGGTAAAAGATTGTACTATACCTTTTTTGCTTGTTCGTGACCGGAGTACACGGCGGTGTTATGAGATTCCAGACTGTGAGATGTTGGAATTCCGTGCCGTATGCGATCCTAATTATAAAGGAACTCTTTATGTCGATACAGTAACAGCAGAAGCCCGTCCCGGACAAGCAGTTCGGGTGATCCGTGGCCCGTTTGCCGGACTTGAAGGCAAACTCACGCAATACAAGAAGAGCTATTACGTAGTTGTTACGTTAGCTACTATCGGCGTCATGCTACATATTCCCAAGTGGTATTGCGAAAAAATCAACTAATCATAACATTACGATCATCTGCTCAACACCTTGTTGTCGGACACTTCATGTCTGACCTTTAGAACTGTTTTTTTAATCTCGGAAGGTAATCTATTTATTTAATAAAATATTCAATTTTTTGAGTGGAAGGATATATACCCTGCCACTCAAATCTTGAGTACTAATAACAAATCAATGAAAGGAATTGTTTTAGCCGGTGGTTCAGGTACTCGTTTGTATCCGATCACAAAAGGAGTGAGCAAACAACTACTCCCTATCTTTGACAAGCCAATGATTTATTATCCTATTTCGGTATTGATGTTGGCTGGTATACGTGAGATTCTGATAATTTCGACTCCTTATGATCTTCCGGGCTTTAAACGTCTTTTAGGAGATGGCTCTGATTATGGTGTACGTTTTGAATATGCAGAGCAACCTTCTCCGGATGGATTGGCTCAAGCATTTATTATCGGAGAAGAATTTATCGGTAACGATTCCGTTTGTCTGGTACTAGGTGATAATATTTTCTATGGTCAGGGTTTCACCCATATGCTGAAAGAAGCTGTGCATACTGCAGAAGAAGAGAATAAAGCTACTGTTTTCGGATACTGGGTTGCCGATCCTGAACGTTATGGTGTTGCTGAATTTGATAAAATAGGGAATGTTCTGAGTATAGAAGAAAAACCTGTTCAGCCAAAATCTAATTATGCAGTAGTCGGTCTTTATTTCTATCCGAATAAAGTGGTGGAAGTAGCTAAAAATATCACACCATCTTCGCGTGGTGAATTAGAGATTACGGCGGTGAATCAGCAATTTCTGAATGATCAGGAACTTAAAGTGCAGCTGCTAGGTCGTGGATTCGCTTGGCTGGATACAGGAACTCATGATTCTTTATCCGAAGCCAGTACTTTTATTGAAGTTATTGAGAAACGTCAAGGGTTGAAGGTAGCATGCTTGGAAGGTATTGCCTTACGTCATGGATGGATTACTACTGATAAAATGCGCGAACTGGCCCAGCCTATGCTAAAGAATCAGTATGGACAATATTTGTTAAAGGTAATTGATGAGTTAACACAGAAATAAACTTAATACTTAATTTTCAAAATAATCACAGTGGAAGTTATTAAAACAGCTATAGAAGGTGTGTTCATTATTGAACCTCGTTTGTTTAAGGATGATCGTGGCTATTTCTTCGAATCTTTCTCGCAACGGGAATTTAACGAGAAAGTTCGTAAAGTGAATTTTGTACAAGATAATGAGAGTAAGTCTAGTTATGGGGTGCTACGAGGTTTACATTTTCAGAAGCCTCCTTATGCACAAAGTAAATTAGTTCGTGTTATTAAAGGTGCTGTTTTGGATGTTGCGGTAGATATTCGCAAAGGCTCACCAACGTTTGGAAAGTATGTGTCTGTAGAACTGACAGAAGATAATCATCGTCAATTTTTTATTCCTCGTGGTTTTGCTCATGGATTCAGTGTGCTGACGGATGAAGTTATTTTTCAATATAAATGTGATAATTTCTATGCTCCGCAAAGTGAAGGGGCTTTGGCATGGGATGATCCTGATTTGGGTATTGATTGGAGAGTTCCGGCAAATGAGATTGTTTTGTCTGAGAAAGATAAATACCATGAAAGATTACGAGATGCTTCTTGGCTGTTTGAACAATGAGAACTCATTATGTACTAGAAAGTCCTATAATGCTTATAAGCTATATAGTAAGTACCTGCAGAAACCTTTAGATTTTAAATAATCCTTTATTGTGGCTGAGAATATCTTACCAAACAATTCAAAACGTATAGCAAAGAACACATTATTTCTCTATATTCGGACATTTATTACAATGTTTATTAGCTTGTATACTTCGCGTGTAATATTGGAAGTATTGGGTATAGATGACTTTGGTATTTATAATGTTGTAGGTGGGTTTGTCGGGATGTTTTCTTTAATAAGTGCAACATTAACATCTTCTACACAACGTTTTATCACATTTGAATTAGGGAAAAAAGGTAAAAATAATAGTCAAGATGTTTTTTCGTCTGCCATATTGATACATGTAATAATTGCTTTTATAATTATTATACTTGCAGAGAGTATAGGCGTATATTTTTTAAATACTCAAATGAATATACCACTATCGCGATTAACTGCTGCTAACTGGATTTTTCAATTTTCGTTAATTACTTTTGTTGTAAATATTGTTAGTATTCCATATAATTCTACTATAATTGCTCATGAACGAATGACTGCTTTCGCTTCTATTACATTAATTGAAGCCTTATTAAAGTTGCTTATTGTTTATATGTTAAAACTATCTACTTTTGATAAATTGATAGTGTATGGAATTTTAATATTATCTGTTTCATTAGTTATTCGTATTGTTTATGGGGTTTATTGTTCGAGAAATTTTGTTGAATGTAAATTTAGACTAGTAAAGAAGAATCTTTATTATAAACAGATACTAGGGTTTTCAGGGTGGAATATTATAGGTACTTCATCTTCTGTTTTGGCAACTTATGGGATTAATGTCCTATTGAATATATTCTTTGGTGTAGCAGTAAATGCAGCTAGAGGCATTGCAGCACAGGTTGATAATGCAGTAAATCAATTTGTCGGCAATTTTATTATGGCACTTAATCCACAAATAACTAAATCTTACGCATCTGGTGATCGGGAATATATGATAAAACTTGTAGTAAGTGGTTCTCGTTACTCTTTTTATCTCTTGTTTATTATGGTTATACCAATTTTGTTTGAAACAGAATATGTGCTTACATTATGGTTGAGAAATGTTCCGGAATATACGGTTGTTTTTGTACAGTTATCTTTGATATATATGTTATGTCAATCTTTATCAAACACTTTATTTACTGCAATGTTGGCTACTGGCAATATTCGGAATTATCAAATAGTTGTGGGCGGATTGGCTTTAATGGCATTTCCACTTTCATATGCTCTTTTTAAAATGGGATTTGCTCCATCATATTGTTACTATATATCTATTTTTATTTCTGTTTCTTGTCTAATAGCTCGCCTGGTTATGTTGCAGAGAATGATAGGATTGCCTATGCGCATATTTTTAAAAGATGTTGTTTTAAGAGTGCTATTTGTCTCTATTTTATCATTGGTAATCCCATGTCTTATTATTAATTTAATGCCACAGGGCTTTGTACGTTTAATGGTGCTTTCCTTTGTTTCATTGATGACTATAAGCATTGTAATATTGTATATAGGCATAACAAAGAATGAACGTGTCTTTCTCATAACATATATCAAAAATAAAATTCATAAGAAATAATGGGAGATTATTCTAATATTCGTGACAAAGCATTGGCTTACTATGTTGGATATTCAACGGATAAAGAAATACGTCATAAAGCTTCTTCAGGGGGAGTTGGAACAGCAATTATTAAATATCTCTTTTCATTGCCTGAATATAGTACTTCCATAACTTTTGTTTATGACAAAGAGAAGTGTGGCTATATTCTAAAACTTATTCACAGTTTTGATGAATTTAATATTTGTGGTAGTATTTATCAAGATATAGATATATTTTCTTTTATAAAAAATAATTTATCAAATATCAAAGATGGTATTGTGTTATCCTGTATGCCTTGTCAAGTACGGGGGATACGTTCTATTTTGAATAAGAACAATATTAGGAATTTTATATTGTCCTTTTGCTGTTCGGGTCAGACAACTATTGAGGGTACATGGCTTTGTTATCGATATATGGGAATTGATAAAAATAAAGTAGAAAATATGCAATATCGAGGAAATGGTTGGCCAAGTGGTATGCAAATAAGATTGTCTAATGGTGAAACTATATATAAAGATAACTATACAAATCCATGGAAACTGATGCACCAGTCAAAATTATTTCGACCGAAACGTTGCTTGATGTGCAAAGAAGATATTAGCTATAAAGCAGATATATCATTAGCAGACCCTTGGCTAGAGAAATACAAAGAAAATGATCGAATTGGTAATACAATGTTTTTAGTCAATACAGAAATTGGATTATCTTTTATCGAAGAGATGAAAAAACAGTTTGCCCTACAAGTCATTGATTCTTCTGCAGAAGATTATATGAATGCACAAGGGCATACTGTAAAAGCGAAAATGTATGCATTTCAAGAAAGAAAATTGAATGATATATTGTCAAAAATGGGGAGTAATGTAATTTATAAAACTATTGTCACATTCTCTCCGTCTATGCTTAAACTTCATATGTTTATCATTCGGGTTATTCATAAACTAATAAACTGAGATATATGAAACCATATATTATAATATCAGGACTAAATCTTAGAGATAATAATAGAGGAACGGCTGCATTAAGCTATGGCTCTTTTTATTTTTTGCATGAAAGAGGGTTATTGCCGAAAGGGGCAAAGATTTTAAATGTTCGTTTTGTAAAGAATTTCTTAAGGCCGGAAAATAGAGGGATAAAAAATCAAAAGATAGACATTGATGGTACCGTATGGGAACATTTTACAGTTAATGTCTTCTTCATAGAAAGTATATTATTAAAATATCTTCGTGTTTGTTTGCCCTTTACTAAGTTCGGACGAATGATAAAACAGACTGAATATGTTGCTGCCATTAATGGTGGTGACGGCTTTTCGGATATTTATAGTACTAAAACTTTTCACAGTCGGTTATCTGATATCAATTTAGCGATGATATTCAATATTCCTGTCATTCTTCTCCCCCAAACCCTGGGACCGTTTAAGGAGAGTAAA
Source organism: Bacteroides sp. 1_1_14 (assembly GCF_000162515.1). Classification (NCBI taxonomy): domain Bacteria; kingdom Pseudomonadati; phylum Bacteroidota; class Bacteroidia; order Bacteroidales; family Bacteroidaceae; genus Bacteroides; species Bacteroides sp. 1_1_14. Next base: position 867,481 of record NZ_GG774703.1, read on the forward strand.
AATCAGATTATAGCTGGTCGTATTCTTCGTTATGCCAGTCAGATTTTTGTTCGTGATGACAAATTCATTCCGGAGTTAAAAAAAATGGGATTAAAATACGAACAGACGAAAGATCTCTCGTTTTATATGAAGCCGCAGCCTTTTAATATTGAGATCAAATCCAATGCGGTAGGTATTAACGTGAGTGGATTGGCTTATAGTAATCAATTCCGGACTCTTTCCGGACAGTTTGCTACTTATCCATTGCTCATAGATAAGCTTATTGCTTATTTTCAGCAAAAGAATGTTTCAATTTATTTGATACCGCATTCATATAATTATCAGAACGCAGAGTTCGCTAATGACGATCTGGAAGCTACGCGTGATGTCTATGCCAAGTTACAGGACAAGAGTCATGTTCTATTTATTGATCAAGATATAATTTCTCCTCAAGTAAAGTTTATTATTTCACGAATGAAGTTTTTTATAGGCACACGTATGCATGCCAATTTTGCAGCAATATATACTGGAGTGCCATTGTTTGGATTGGCGTATAGCTATAAATTTCAAGGGGCGTTTGAGGCAAATGGCATTTATGATAGTACAGCTATGATAAATAATATCAATGAGCAAGATGTAGATGTCATAATAGAGAGAATAGCGATCAAATACGAGGCGTTGGGATAGTATCCTTTTATTTAAATATTGCTTTATGGCTTTTATTCAATCATGGCTTACCATAATTATTCTTGCGACTTTTTTCATTAAGTTACGAGTCGGTATAGTGTTATATCTTGCTTATGTATTTTTAGTCCCATATTTTAATATTGACTTTTTAGGAATTCATTTGAGTTGGAATTTTGCAAATGTTTTACTCTTAGTAGCTTTTATCCTGGATTATTATAAACGTAGTGCAAAAGTAATTTTTGACCTGAAACCATTCTATCCATTTATATTTTTCTATGGTATGATGTTAGTTGAAATGCCTTTTCAGGACGATGTTCCGATAAATGTTGCATTGAATTCATGGCGTGCAAATATGATGACTAATATACTATTTCCAATAGTAATGTGGAATGTGTTCAGATATGATACAAAAGTCGTGAAGTATTGTAAAAACTGCATGCTTGTAGTGATCATTATTGTTGTTTTGTATGGCATTTTTTTACTGTCATTAAAAGGAATGAATCCTTATGTGTTTTTTATGGCACAAATTAATAATGCTGAATTACGAGAAGCTCAATTTGGAGAGCAAACAGCACGTCTCATGACTAAAATATCTTCAGTATTTACTCATCCAATGATTTTCGGCTTGTTTTTAGGTCTAGCTATGGTGTATCTTTATTCATTAAAAGATAAAATGAAATCGTTATTTATCTATTTGTTGATGATATTTGTTGTAGGTTGCATTTTTCTTTGTGGTATTCGTACTCCGATAGGTGCAATTTTTGTTACAGTTCTTTTCTATTTACTGATGTCTCGTCAGATTAAATTGATGATATATGCAATAATTTTGGGATTTATATGCTATCTTATTATCGAAAATATTCCAGAGTTATCAGCAACAATTGATTCTATATTTACTCGTGGTAATCGTCAAACAAATGTAGAGGGATCATCTTTTGAGATGCGTTTTGAACAGTTTAATGGTTGTCTGAGGGAAATACGAGACTGCATTGTTTTTGGTAAAGGGTATGGTTGGAGCAGTTATTATATATCTATTCATGAACTTCATCCTGTGTTATTAGCTTTTGAGTCGCTTGTATTTGTAGTACTTTGTAATAATGGTATTGTGGGGGTGTTTATTTGGGTGATTACATTTATTTGGTTATTTAGGGGTGTTTATAGAAAGACTAAAAATATAACATTACTTGTGATGACATTAGCTGTTTATTACATAGGTTATTCAATCATTACAGGTGAATATGGATATATGCAGTATTTTATTATTTTCTATACATTAATTTTGATGAATTCAAACGGGACTTTATCAAGAGGGAGTGAATTGAATTAATTGCACAATATCATATTTGTCTCTTTTTCTTCTAAAGAAGTTTGGTGCAGATGTAATTATATATTATTTAAAAAAAGCTAAGGTATAAAGAATGAAGAATATGGTCACGAAAGTAAGAGTTATAGCATTCTATCTTCCACAATTTCATCCAATACCGGAAAATGATAAATGGTGGGGAAAAGGATTCACAGAATGGACTAATGTAGGTAAGGCTAAGCCTTTATTTAGAGGGCATTATCAACCTAGAGTCCCCGCTGATTTGGGGTATTATGATTTAAGAATGCCAGAAGTTAGAGAGGCGCAAGCGCAATTAGCAAAAGATGCAGGAATCGAGGGTTTTATGTATTGGCATTATTGGTTTGGAAATGGCAGGAAATTGTTGGAACGTCCTTTTAATGAAGTATTAACGACTGATAAGCCTGATTTCCCTTTTTGTTTAGGGTGGGCTAATCATAGTTGGACACGTAGAACTTGGAATAGTAATGCACAGTCTTGTAAGGATGTTGATTTGTTGTTACAGACTTATCCTGGAGATAATGATATAATTGAACATTTTCAATGTGTTTTGCCCGCATTGAAAGATCATCGATATATTTGTGTTGATGGAAAACCAATGTTTATGGTATATGATCCGCTGTCTGTTCCTAATATGAATAATTTTATGAAGATCTGGAATGAACTGGCTATAAAAAATGGATTGACTAATGGTATTCATTTTGTAGGGTTAGCGAGTGGATGGTTGGATAAGTATCAGAAAACTTTAGATTTAGGATTAGATGCAATTGCCCCGTCAAATTTATGGTATGCAGAATCTAAAGTAAAGGGGAAATATATAAAATTAGTAGAACATAAGCTTCGCAAATATTTTCCTTCCATTGCCCCACTTGACAAGTATAAATATAAAGATATAATAAAGAATTTCTATACTGACTATGATAGATTGGAAAATAGCTATCCTTCTATTATTCCTAATTGGGATAGGTCTCCAAGAGGAGGTAGAAGAGCTGTCATATACACAGGGTCGACGCCTGAATTATTTAAACGACATATTGAAGATGCTATAAAAATAGTAGAGAATAAAAAGGCGGAGCATAAAATTATATTTTTGCGTTCTTGGAATGAATGGGCCGAAGGAAATTATGTAGAACCAGATATAAAGTTTGGGCATGGGTATCTGGATTCATTAAGGAGTGTTATTTTGGAAGAATGATAAATAATGAGATTTCTAATATGAAAATTGTACATATTCTAAATTCTCTTAAAGGGGGAGGTATTCAGAATTTCTTATTGTCGTTAGCTCCTGAGCAGGTAATAAAAGGGTGTCAAGTATTAATTATAGTTGTAGATAATGACGATTATGAATACTGTACACGTTTAAAAGAAAAATTTGAGAACAATGGTGTGCAGGTTTGTTATTTAAATAAAAAATTGCATAGTAAAATCTCATTTTTGAAAACCTTGATAAAATGTAGGAATATTATAAAGAAAGAACAGCCCGATATCGTAAATACACATGGGGAAATCTGTCACATATATGGAGCGGTGACTACTTGGGGAAGGAAAATCAAACATTGTATTACTGTTCATAATGCCCCCGAACATTGGAATAAATTAAATATCCTCTTTAATGGAAGTAAACCTTTGATTTTTTGTTCGGAAGCAGCTTATTCTCTTAGGGTACAAAAGAATAAAAGCTATGAAGTGATAAACAATGGAATTTCTCCATCTATTGTACAAACTAAGGAATGCGTAAATTTAAGAGATGAATTGAATTTAAGTCATAATGATAAAATTGTTGTCTCAGTAGGATCTTTGCGTCCTCAAAAAAATTACGATTTCTTAAAAGAGATTTCGACTGCGATGATGGATGAACATATCCATTTCTGCGTATGTGGTGGTAATTATGGAAAGGGGTATATTAATACTAATTCTTTTAAAGAATATAAGAATATCCATTTTTTGGGACTTAGGTCTGATATCTCAGCTATAGAGAATACTGCAAATTTGTTTTTGAGTTGCGCTACGTTTGAAGGGTTACCGATTGCTGTTTTAGAGGCTTATTTTAATGGGATACCATGTGTCCTTTCTCCCATAGAGCAACACATTAATATATCTAATGTTTCAAAATGTTGGATACCAGAATCCTTCAAAGTTTCTGATTTTATCGTGACTATAAAAGAAGCCTTAAGATGCGAAGATAGTCATGATATTATATATGCTGAAAGACTTCCATTTATTGAAAAATACAGCATTTCTAGAACTGCAGAACTCTATATTGAATATTATAATAATTTATTGTAATAATGGGAAAGAGTATACTATATACGGTCAGTAATGGCTTGTGTACCGGATGTGGCATTTGTCAAGGGGCATGTCCAAATACTTCAATTACAATGCACGTCAAAAGTGGAAGATTTCTACCAGTGGTTGATCAGAAATCATGTAAGAATGATAAGGGTTGCCATCGTTGTTATGATATTTGTCCTGGGGTAGGAGTTAAACTCAATTGTATAGCGAAAGAGGAATTTAGCGGAGCTGATACATTCTATAATGGGAAAATAGGATATTATAGGAAATGTTTTACAGGGTACAGTAATAATTATGATGTGCGATATCATAGCGCGTCTGGAGGAATGGTTACTCAGTTACTTGTTTGGATGCTTGAAAAAAAACTTATTGACGGTGCAGCAGTTACGGCCTTTAGATCAAAAAGTGAATTGTTGGTTCATTCTTTTATTGCTACAACTAAAGAGGAAATTCTTTCTGCGAAAAGTTCTAAATATGCACCTGTTACATTAAATAATATCATTCATGATATAAAAGCTAGAGAGGGGAAATTTGTTATTGTAGGATTACCTTGCCATATCCATGGTCTCCGTAAATATGAAAAAATAGATAAAAAGTTTAAAGACAAGGTTTTTGCTTATTTTGGTCTATATTGTTCTGGAAGTAAAAGTTTTTATTTAACAGAGTATGTCTTGGATAAATATAATATAAATATGAAAGGGCTATCATATTTATCTTATAGAGATGAAGGATGTTTAGGAGGAATGGTCGCAAAAGGTGTTGATCCTCAATCAAAACAATCATATAGGTTCTACGAAGATTATCAGAAATATAGCCATCCTTTACGGTCTTTTTTTGTTCCTAGAAGATGTTTGTTTTGTATAGATCATTTTGCTGAATTGGCTGATATTTCTTTTGGTGATATCCATGTAATGCCTTATTCGTTAGATAAAGTTGGAATAAATTCTTTAGTAACACGAAAATCAGGAATGACTGAATTACTTTATGAAGCAGCGAGCGAGCGCGCGATATCTTTGTCAGATCTGAATGAAGATGTGCTATTGTCATCACAAATTGCAGTAAAGCAAAAAAACAACGGGCATCAACTTTTATTAAAATAGATAGAATATTAGGTCGTAAAGTACCAAAATATGATGTTAAACTTGATGATAGCTTTGTGTGCAGATCAGTCTTTTCATATGGATTCAATATGTTACAACAGTTTGTTGGCAACCATAAATCGCTTTGGAGTATTATAAGTGTACTCAAGAAAAAAACAACAATTGATTAAAAGAATAATGGAATATGAGAAATAAGAAAAAAATAGGATGTGTGATTGCTTATTCTGATAATCATAATAATTATGGAACATCACTTCAAGGTTTTGCAACAATAAAAAAAATACGAGACTTGGGATATGATTGCGAAATAATCCGTTATAAAAAGCAATTGACTCTATTTGAGAAAATCAAGCTTATATATCTGATGTTTCGCTGTGGGGGAACAATGGATAAGATACGCATTGTAAAAGAACGTTTGAATATGAAACTTCACCCTATGTACAAGAAAAATATTCAGGAAAGAACAGATGCTGTTAATGAGTATAAATTGAAACGATTGATTCCTTTATTTCATGAGTATGTTGGCTATGAAAAATTGTGCCAAGGATCATTAAATTATGATGTTGTATTAGTTGGGAGTGACCAGGTTTGGACACCACTAAGTTTATATAGTAAATATTATAATCTGCTGTTTGTTAGTGATTGGGTGCCCAAAGTTGCCTATGCTTCGAGTTTTGGAGTATCTATAATTCCTTCTTTCCAACATGAGGAAACAAAAAGATTCTTAAACCGGTTCAATAAAATAGGGGTTAGAGAAATTCGTGGTAAAGAAATTGTGGAAACAATCTCTGATAATCAAGCTACGGTTGTGGCAGATCCTACAATGTTATTAACTAGAGAAGAATGGCAGCAAGAAATTGCAGAATCAGATATTCAGGAAAAGGAGCCGTATATCTTTTGTTATTTTTTAGGAACAAATCAAGAGGCAAGAGAAGCCGTTAATAATTTGAGGGATCAAACTGGGTATAAGGTGGTTGCTATTAGGCATATGGATGAGTTTGTGCCTAGTGATGACGTTTTTGGTGATGAGGCTCCATACAATGTCAGTCCTAATGATTTTATTAAATATATTAGTGAAGCCTCTTATATTTGTACTGATTCTTTTCATTGCACAGTCTTTTCCATTATATTTCAACGCAAATTCTTAACATTTTATCGCTTTAAGAAGCATTCTCTTACTTCTAGAAATTCCCGTATTGATAGTTTGTTGGAGTACTTTGATTTATCAGATCGGTTATATAATGGCGACATTTGTTCTATAAAAAATAATATTGATTATAATGATGTAAATAGGAAGCTTTCAATATTAAGAGAAGAATCTATTATTTTTTTGAAAAACGCATTGGAGCTCCCTCGAAATACAATTTAGTAAGGAAAGTAATAGATCAATTCTTATTCAACTCTTATTAACAGATATCTATTTAAGTAAGAATATTTGGAATCTAAAAACATATAAATTAATATGCCTTATTTCATATCAAAACCGTTGTCTAAAAGAATCCTTTTTTTAGGAGTCTCAATGAAGACGAAAGGTGGGATGACTGCTGTACTTGCTTCTTATGATGAATACATTGAAAACATGCGTTTTATTCCCACATGGAAACTAGGGAATAAGTTTGTGAAAGCGTGGTATGCCTTGCAGGCATTAATACGTACGTTTTTTCTTTGTATATTTGATAAAGATATTGAAATAGTTCATATTCATGGTGCTGCCAATGCTTCATTTTATCGTTGTAAGCTTTTTATTCAATTAGTAAAAATATTTAAGAAGAAAGTTATTTTACACGAGCATGCTGCAGATTTTGTTGATTTTTATAACAAAGCAACAAATAAAGAAAAGATTGTCGATGCAATTAATATTTGTGAGCGATTGATCGTACTTTCTGAGTCTTGGAAGATCTTCTTTTGTTCTATAGGTGTGGAAAGACAAAAAATATATGTGTTGAACAATATTGTTTCTCCTCCGATTATTCAATTTCCGAAGCGAGAAGATAATAAAGTTCATCTCTTGTTTATGGGTGAAATTAGTAAAAGAAAAGGAGCTTTTGATTTATTGCTGACATTAAGTGAAAATCGGGACTATTTTAAAGATAAGTTAAGTGTAAGACTAGGTGGCAACGAAGTAGATGGGGATATAAGAGCTTTTATAAAACAACATGAATTATCTTCTTTTGTAAGTTATGAAGGATGGATTTCCGGTCAAAAGAAAGTTGACTGTTTGAATTGGGAAGATATTTATATTTTACCTTCTTATAATGAAGGTCTTCCTGTTGCAATATTGGAAGCTATGAGCTATAGCCATCCTGTTATTTCTACACCGGTTGGTGGAATACCCGAGGTAGTATATTCTGGGGTAAATGGTATGTTGATAGAACCGGGAAATTTACAGGGAATGAGAGATGCTTTGAAAGTATTTATAGAACGTCCTGATTTAATTTCTTGTTATGGGAAGGAAAGTTTTCGGCTAGTTCAACCTTATTTCCCTGAAAATGTGTTCAAACAGCTTACTACTATTTATCATTCACTATTGAAATAGCTTTTGGGAGAAAATAGTTATTTATTATTCATATAATTAGTTATGGTTGAAAATGTAGTCCGTATATTGAATGTGGACATACACTCTATTACTCAGCAGGAACTTTTACAAAATCTGAAGAAGGGCATTGTAATCACTCCGAATGTAGATCATTTGGTGAAACTTCAAAAAGATGCTGGTTTTTACGCAGTTTATCAAAAAGCTGATTGGGTGATTTGTGATAGTAAGGTTTTATATTTAATGTCGAAATTGCTAAGGAAAAAATTACCTGAAGCAATTCCTGGTTCTAGTTTCTTTACTGCTTTTTATCAATATCATAAAGATGATAAAAATTGTAGAATATTTCTTCTGGGAGCGGCAGAAGGAGTGGCTGTAAAAGCGATGGAAGAAATAAACCTGAAAGTAGGGCGGGAAATAGTTGTGGGAGCCTTTTCTCCTTCCTATGGCTTTGAAAAAGATGTAGATGAATGTAATATGATTCTCGATATTATACGTTGCTCGGGGGCTAATATTCTTTTGGTCGGAGTTGGGGCTCCTAAACAAGAGAAATGGATTGCTCAATACAGTAAGCAGCTTCCCGAGATTGATTTATTTATGGGGTTGGGAGCTACGATTGATTTTGAAGCAAAGATATTGAAGCGTGCTCCTTTATTTTGGCAGAGAATAGGGATGGAATGGCTATACCGCTGTTTAAGAGAGCCAAGGAGGCTTTTTAAACGTTATTTTATAGATGATATGCAATTTTTTTACTATTTCGTTCTCCAATTATTAGGGTTGTATCGAAATCCATTTAATAAATCTCTGAAGTAAATAGCGGGATAGTGTTAATAGTAATTGCAGCTAGCGGTAACATAAGAAAAATGGGGGCCTTATTTTTTTCATATATCTCGTATAGGTTTACAAGAAATATGTTTTTTATTAGTGTACAAGAGGTGGGTATTGATAAAAAAAATAAGTATAATTATGCAGGAAGTCCGGCGTTTTAATAAAGTTTTAAAATCTAGTGTCCTTTTGGGGGATATTATTCTACTTAATCTGCTTTTATGGGGATTTGAATTTCTTTTTGGTGATCGGTTCTGGTGTGATAAATGTGGTTCAATATATCAGGGAATGGCATTAATTACTTTATGCTATTTGTTTTGTAATATACATTCTGGTGTAATCCTATATCGTTCGGTAGTTCGTCCTGAACAGATAATGATTCGCGTACTTCGTAATATGGTACCTTTTGTTTTACTGTCGACCTGTTTTTTATTACTATTTGATTTTGAGTTTTCTAATTCTCGGTTTTTTGGGGTATACTATCTTATTTTGATAATGGTGATAGTCAGTTACCGTTTGACATTCCGTCGTTTTTTGGAACTTTATCGTGAAAGAGGCGGGAATATTCGCAGAGTCGTATTGGTGGGAAGTCACGAAAATATGCAGGAACTTTATCATGCGATGACAGACGACCCTACTTCGGGATATCGTGTACTCGGTTATTTTGAGGATGTACCATCTGATTGTTATCCTGATAGAGTTTCTTATTTGGGGCAACCTAAAGAGGTTAATGCTTATTTAGAAAAACATGTAGGGAAAGTTTGCCAACTTTATTGTAGTCTTCCTTCCGCACGTAGTGCCGAGATTGTTCAGATTATAAACTATTGTGAGAATAACTTGATACGTTTTTTCAGTGTTCCGAATGTTCGCAACTATTTGAAAAGAAGAATGTATTTTGAAATGTTAGGTAATGTTCCTGTTTTATCCATTCGTCGTGAGCCTCTTGAACTGTTAGAGAACCGGATTTTAAAGCGTAGTTTTGACATAGTCTGTTCTATTTTGTTTTTATGTACTATTTTCCCTCTTATTTATTTGGTTGTGGGGATTGCCATCAAAGTGAGTTCTCCGGGACCTATCTTTTTTAAACAAAAACGTAGTGGTGAAGACGGTCGTGAGTTTTGGTGTTACAAATTCCGTTCAATGAAGGTGAATGCGCAGTGTGATACATTACAAGCTACGGCACACGATCCGCGCAAAACACGTATTGGAGAATTTATTCGGGCGACAAGTATTGATGAGTTACCTCAGTTTATAAATGTTTTGTGTGGAGATATGTCTGTTGTCGGACCACGACCACATATGTTAAAGCATACGAAAGAATATTCTCAATTAATTAATAAGTTTATGGTTCGTCATTTTGTGAAACCTGGTATAACTGGCTGGGCACAGGTCACAGGGTATCGAGGTGAGACAAAGGAATTATGGCAGATGGAAGGTCGTGTGACACGCGATATCTGGTATATTGAACACTGGACATTTTTATTGGATTTGTATATTATATATAGAACTGTATACAATGCTATTCGTGGAGATAAAGAAGCTTATTGATAATTACGAATCCCAGTTTGCTTTATTTGATAAAATTTAAATTACTGAATATATGATGAGAAGACTAAACAAGAGAATTTGCTGGTTATTGCTGCTGTTTTTACTAGCTGGCTGCCAGTCGTACAAAAAAGTACCTTATTTGCAGGACATAGAAGTGATAAGTCAAACAGAACAAAGGGACAATTTATACGATGCTAAAATCATGCCTAAGGATTTATTGACTATCGTTGTATCCTGTACGAGTCCGGAATTAGCAGCACCGTTCAATTTGACAGTAGCTAGTCCGAGTAATCTGGCAGCAGCAAGTACGTTAGCTACTACGCAACCTGTATTGCAAACTTATTTGGTAGATAATGGAGGTCGGATTTCTTTTCCGGTACTAGGTGAATTGCAGTTGGGAGGATTGACGAAAAGGCAGGCTGAGCAAATGATAGTGGATAAATTGAAGCCCTATATGAAAGAGACTCCTATAGTGACAGTTCGTATGGTAAATTATAAAAATCTCAGTGATAGGTGAAGTTACTCGTCCGGGGACATTTACAATTTCAAATGAGAAAGTAAATTTATTGGAAGCCCTTGCTATGGCAGGTGATATGACTGTTTATGGGTTGCGTGATAATGTGAAACTTATTCGTGAGGATGCTACAGGAAAACAAGAAATTATTACTCTCGACCTGAATAAATCAGAAACGATTCTTTCTCCATATTATTGGCTCCGGCAGAATGATATCGTTTATGTGACTCCCAATAAAGCAAAAGCTCGAAATTCGGATATAGGAAACAGCACAAGTTTATGGTTCTCTGCCACATCCATCTTAGTATCACTTGCAAGCTTATTATTTAATATCTTAAAATAACGTTTGGAATAATGAAAGAAGAAATAATAAACGAAAGACACTCCGATGCTACTGATGAGAAAATTGATATTCAGGAATTGCTTTTCAAATATATTATCCATTGGCCGTGGTTTGTCGGCGCAGTGTTGATTTGCCTTGTTGGTGCTTGGATTTACTTACGTATGGCTACCCCAATATATAACATCTCAGCTACAGTTCTTATAAAGGATGATAAAAAAGGCGGGGCGGCAGGTATGATTACTGGACTTGAGAATTTAGGTTTGGATGGTCTTGTATCTTCATCGCAGAACATTGATAATGAGGTAGAAGTGTTGCGGTCTAAGACTATCGCGAAAGAAGTTGTAGAACAATTGGGGCTGTATGTCTCTTATACAGATGAAGATGAGTTCCCTTCAAAAAATATATATAAGACTTCTCCAGTCATAGTTAGTTTGACTCCACAGGAAGCCGAGAAGTTGAGTGCCCCAATGGTTGTTGAGATGGCATTATATACTCAAGGAGGGCTTGATGTGAATGTAGCAGTTGGAGATAACGAATATAAAAAGCATTTTGAGAAATTACCAGCTGTATTCCCGATGAATGAGGGTACTTTAGCTTTCTTTCAATCGCCAGATTCACTTTCTTTGAAGAAGGATACAATAGAAGATTCTTCAACTCAAAGTGTGCGTCATATTACTGCTACAATTAATTCACCGATGAGAGTGGCTAGAGCATATTGTGAGAATTTGAGTATTGAGCCTACTTCTAAAACGACTTCGGTAGCTGTGATTTCATTGAAGAACTCTAGCTTGCAACGTGGACAGGATTTTATCAATCAGCTGCTTGAAATGTATAACCGTAATACAAATAACGATAAAAATGAGATTGCACAGAAGACTGCTGAATTCATCGATGAACGTATTAATATTATTTCGAAGGAATTAGGAAGTACTGAGGCAAATCTGGAGAACTTCAAACGTAATGCGGGTATTACAGATTTAAGTAGTGAGGCACAAATAGCTTTGACCGGTAATGCTGAATATGAGAAGAAGAGGGTGGAGATTCGGACACAAATCAGCTTGATCGAAGATTTGCGTAAGTATATAAGAGGGAATGAGTATGAAGTATTACCTAGTAATGTGGGGTTACAAGATGTTGCATTAGTTGCAACGATTGAACGATATAATGAAATGTTGGTTGAACGGAAGCGCTTATTACGTACTTCTACAGAAAATAATCCAACCATCATCAATTTGGATACAAGTATCCGTGCCATGAAGTTGAATGTACAAGCTACTCTTGATGGTACTTTGCAGGGAATGCTGATTACAAAAGCGGACCTTGATCGTGAAGCAAGCCGTTTTTCTCGTCGTATTAGTGATGCTCCCGGACAAGAACGTCAATTTGTAAGTATTGCCCGTCAGCAGGAAATCAAAGCCGGACTGTATTTGATGCTTTTACAAAAGCGTGAGGAGAACGCCATAGCATTGGCAGCTACTGCAAACAATGCAAAAATCATTGATGAAGCTATCGCTGATGATATCCCTGTTTCTCCTAAGCGTAGAATGATTTATCTGATCGCTTTAGTATTAGGCATTGGCATCCCCGTAGGCATCATCTACCTGATCGGCCTGACCAAGTTCAAACTCGAAGGTCGTGCAGATGTCGAGAAACTGACAACTATTCCTATCGTCGGTGATATCCCATTAACCGACGAGAAGAACGAAAAAGACGGTTCTATTGCCGTCTTTGAGAATCAGAACAACCTGATGAGCGAGACCTTCCGAAACATCCGTACCAACCTTCAGTTCATGCTTCAGAATGACAAGAAAGTGATTCTTGTGACTTCTACCGTCAGTGGAGAAGGAAAATCATTTATCTCCGCCAATTTAGCCATCAGTCTCTCTTTATTAGGAAAGAAAGTAGTAATCGTAGGGCTTGATATCCGCAAACCGGGATTGAATAAAGTCTTCCGTCTTTCGACGAAAGAGAAGGGGATTACCTTATACCTTGCAAACCCGGAAACAGATTTGATGAGTCTGGTACAACCTTCGGATATTAATCAGAATCTGTATATCCTTCCCGGTGGAACGGTTCCTCCTAATCCGACCGAGCTGTTAGCGCGTGATGGTCTGGGACAAGGCTATAGAAATATTGAAGAAGAACTTTGACTATGTGATTCTGGATACCGCACCGGTAGGTATGGTTACCGATACCTTATTGATCGGTCGTGTAGCGGACTTGTCCGTCTACGTATGCCGTGCCGACTATACTCATAAAGTAGAGTATACATTGATCAACGAACTTGCCGAAGAAAAGAAACTGCCTAACCTGTGTACTGTAATCAATGGCGTAGACCTGAAACGCAGGAAGTATGGCTACTACTACGGCTACGGTAAGTATGGCAAGTACTATGGATATGGCAAACGCTATGGCTACGGATACGGTTATGGACAGGAAAAAGGTGCTAAATCGTAATCCGGTTCTAAGAATAAACCTGAGAATAAACGATAGCCTGTTTCAGTCTGATTGACCACAGTATATCCCCCAAGATATAGTCAGTCAGATATAGCCGACCGCTTGATTTTCCCCAATCAAGCGGTTTGTTGTATTCATCTACGTTGACAATATAATTTTTATATCCCATATCAAAGAAAAGCGGGTATCCGGACAACCAGATGCCCGTTTTTTTTGTTATATTTGATGTAGTCTGAAGGTATTTAATTGACTACAAATAGATTAAAAGAAACTCGCATGAGAATGGGCAACGGATAAGAAATTGGTAAAGTGCTTTGATACACTATATTTCTCATGCTGTCAAACAACTCTTATTTGTTTGCAAATATAATATTATTGCAGGTAATAATCAAAAATAACGAGGTTTATTTTCATTTTTACCTGCTGATATTTGTTCCGGATTATCAGATGCGATATATTTGTAATTAGGATTCGTACCGTGTTCCAAGCGGTT
>NZ_GG774702.1:0-2715 GCF_000162515.1 Bacteroides sp. 1_1_14
AAGTCTTTGCAGAACTAATTCTTTATATAAAGTGTTGATTATTATAATAATGAGAAATATAAACCTAATCGTCATATATGTTATTGTATCCATATATAAACGTGATAATCAATTATTTATCAGCATTATAACTACCCTTTTCTTTAACGAATGATACCCTGTTTCTATCCATTTCAATCATTTAGTTCATTCATTATAAGAAAGTTATGTCTTTATTTTATTTATATGAGGTATTATTATTGGATACTATTTTTATATTTCCCGAATATTTCTCACCACCAATCATAATGAATGATTACTTTTGGGGCGTGATAGTAGAAAAAGATCAAATCTGAAGAAAAGCATATTTAGTTATGGTATAATTCAAAATATACAGAACCTGCTTGGGAGAATGACAAAAATCGGCAGGATTTTAAAACAGCAGATCTACGGATGAAATACATCTGTCCGTTTTTTGTTTCCTTGTGCTATATGATTACTTATATCAGCTTGCACCTTTGAATATAAAAGAAATATTTAGTTTCGATATGATATATTTCCCTGTGACAGGAAAGTCTATCAGTTAGAACAGAATTAGAAATTAAAACTACTTTTGGCTCTTCCTTTTAAAGCAATTAGATGTTCCTCGGTGAGTAACGATCTGTTCCTTTTAAAGGAACGGATCGTTCCTTTAAAAGGAAAGAGTCCTGACATTGCACTTTTTATGTATATTACAGTCATTTATATGCGACAAATCATTTGTAAATTGCATATTCTTACATTGATTTATGCATTATTTCTGCCATATTGTTAGATTTTGAATCAACTCTGTTGAAACCAATCTTAAAAACAGGACATTTCCAGACAATCACTGCCTAGCTTTTTGGTCTATTAGCTAATTTTGAATAGGCTGCTTTCTCAAGGTCATGCACAATAGTCATGTCCATGATATTTGCATATACCTGAGTTGTCTTCACACTTTTGTGTCCCAGCAGCTTTTGTACAGTCGTTATATTTGCACCACTATATATCAATAAGGTGGCGTTTGTATGTCGGGCTGTATGGAATGATATCCGTTTGTCTATTTCTGCCAGCTTGGCTAATGCATTCAAGTCTTTATTCACATTAGAGTTATCTTTCAGCTTGAAGAATCCGTTTAAATCGTCTTTGTAGTTCTCCAACACCCGCAGTCCTTTACCTTCAAATAATAAATATAAAGGAAGGCGCACATCAATACCTGTTTTAACAGATTTGTAAATCAACCACGTCTCCTGATGGAGTTCAACAATATTCGCGGCAGTCAGATTTATAAAATCAGAGTACCGCAAACCGGCATAGCAACAAAATAAAAAGGCATCCTTTGATTTTTGAAACTTCGTAAACTTCCCTTCCAGATTCACTTCCTCCATTTTATTCAGCTCTTCCGGCGACAAGTGCGTATGACTTCCTTCTATGCTTTTGATTTTATATTTCCTGAAAGCATACTTCTGAATATCCATGTATTCCTTATTTATTGCCACATTCACATATCGTTTTAAATGCTTCATATGCTTGGCAATGGTATTGAGATGATACCCTTTGGACTGCAGATAGTTATCAAATGAAGACACAAATTCGAAAGTCAAATCTGTGAATACAATGTCCTTTTTATACTCTTGCAGCAATTCTAAAGTGGAAAGATGATTCTGCCTGGTGCTTTCTTTTAAAGAAGAGTTGCTGACTTCCTCTTTAAAAAAGGTCAGAAATGAATTCCCATTATTTTCCGGTTTTTCAATAGAGTCTTTCAACGAATCCAAGGATATCGATCTTCTCTGTTGCCATAATCCCAATTCTTTCTGCTCAATGTCAGCTATAAAATCATATAGCATTCGATTTAATGCATCTGAATTAGGATGGTTCTTTACCATTCTACGTTTTACGTCCCACTGGTCTGGTTTGAGGTACACCCTGGTTGAGAAGTACATTTTTCTCCTGTTTAAGTAAGCTTCTACTTGTACCAATGCCATTCCTTTTTTGTTCAGCTTCTTTTTTCTGTTAAACACAAGGCTGTAACTAATCTTCTTCATTCTATTGTCTTTTAGTTAATACTAAGAACAAAATAAACTAAGTTCTGTGCTATAATTAAGGTTGAACCTGCATTAATTTCTGCAAAAATTAAAATTCAATAATTAAGTATTTACATAACTTTAATTTAAATGCTATTTTTTTATCGTCATTTCTTCATAATAAATCAAAAAGAAACGTTTGCAGGGTAGTTTTATATCCAAAAACAAGCAAATAGAATGTTAATTACTACACTTTGCATTCACAAAGTGACATTCCATGCTTGATAAATCACAATATTTATAGCAAATAAAGATGTTTATCAGCATATTTTCGATGTTATAAATAACAATATGTTATATATACAACCTTTTTTTATCAAATTAATTGTTAGTTTCATATTTATTAATAATTTTGCAACTTGTTAGAGTATAGAGACAATTAATGTAAAGTTGAACTTTAAGAGAGAATTTATGAAAAGAAAATTAATGCTGTTATTGGCATGCCTTTTTGTGGGCATAAGCCTAGTAACTGCTCAGACTCAGAAAGTCACAGGCGTTGTGATTTCTGAAGAAGATGGGCAACCAGTTGTTGGAGCCTCTGTGTTGGTAAAAGGTACTACTCAAGGTACAATCACAGACATCGATGGTAATTTTAATTTGGCGAACGTACCAAGTTCTGCAAAGACTTTGC
>NZ_GG774702.1:2957-64859 GCF_000162515.1 Bacteroides sp. 1_1_14
ATCATATAGCACAAGGAAACAAAAAACGGACAGATGTATTTCATCCGTAGATCTGCTGTTTTAAAATCCTGCCGATTTTTGTCATTCTCCCAAGCAGGTTCTGTATATTTTGAATTATACCATAACTAAATATGCTTTTCTTCAGATTTGATCTTTTTCTACTATCACGCCCCAAAAGTAATCATTCATTATGATTGGTGGTGAGAAATATTCGGGAAATATAAAAATAGTATCCAATAATAATACCTCATATAAATAAAATAAAGACATAACTTTCTTATAATGAATGAACTAAATGATTGAAATGGATAGAAACAGGGTATCATTCGTTAAAGAAAAGGGTAGTTATAATGCTGATAAATAATTGATTATCACGTTTATATATGGATACAATAACATATATGACGATTAGGTTTATATTTCTCATTATTATAATAATCAACACTTTATATAAAGAATTAGTTCTGCAAAGACTTTGCAAATTTCGTACATCGGTATGCAAACTCAAGAAGTAGCGATTAAGCCTAATTTAAAGGTAGTACTTAGGTCGGATGCTCAACAGATCGATGAAGTTGTTGTTACAGCAATGGGTATTAAAAGATCTGAAAAAGCATTAGGTTATGCTGCGACTTCAGTGGGTGGAGAAAAAATTGCGGAAAGCCGTACATCTGATGTGATGTCAAGCTTGGCAGGTAAAATTGCAGGTGTACAGATTTCCAGCACTTCATCTGACCCCGGAGCCTCTAATTCGGTCATTATCCGTGGAGTTAGCTCACTCTCCGGTACCAACCAACCACTATATGTCGTGGACGGAGTACCTTTGAATAACTCTACCGTATACTCTACAGATGGCTTGAATAGCGGATATGATTTTGGAAACGGTGCCAACGCCATCAATCCGGATGATGTGGCAAACATGACTATTTTGAAAGGTGCTGCGGCCACTGCTTTGTATGGTAGCCGTGCTGCCAACGGTGTAGTCATGATTACTACCAAAAGCGGCCGGAAAGAAAAAGGAGTTGGAATCGAGTATAACGGTGGAGTTCAGTGGTCAACTGTTCTGCGTCTGCCGGAATTTCAAAATGAATTTGGTATGGGATGGAACGGCAACCATACAGAATTGGAGAACGGTTCCTGGGGACCTCGTTTCGATGGTTCCATGCAGTTGTGGGGTAATGTGTACAACAACTCTCAGAAACTGAAACCTTATGTGGCAATGCCTGATAACATCAAAGACTTTTTTGATGCGGGGTTCAGATATAGCAACAGCCTTTCATTCAATGGAGCTACAGATAAAAGTGATTATTATGTATCATTCTCTCAGATCAGCGATGATGGTATGATCCCGACAGATGCCGACAGCTACGATAAATATACTTTTTCTGCACGCGGCAGCCATAAGGCAGGAGCGTTGACATTCTCTTCTTCACTGAATTACGCTTATCAAAAGAATAACTTTGCTACTACGGGACAAGGTTTGTCCATGCTAAACTCTTTATATCAGACACCAAGAGATATCAGCATAATAGGACTGGAAGACCAGAATGATCCGTTCAACACTCCGGGATATTATTATACCCCCTACGGAGTTATGAACCCTTATTATATTTTGAATAACTATTTGAATGAATATGAATCTGAAAGATTCTACGGAAAATTTCAATTGGATTATGAATTCCTGAAATACTTCAAGTTTACGTACCGTATGGGCTTGGATACTACAACAGGACAAAGTGACAAAGGAAAACCGAATCTGTACGCTCTTTATTATGAAGGTACTCCTAATGGAGAAGGTCAGGGCTCCAGCAGTCCTTTCTCTGGTGAAACCGGACAATATTCCGAGCAGATAACCCGTCGTCGCGAGATAAACCAGGATATTATGGTTAATTTCAATATGCCGGTTAACGATTTTAATATCAATGCACTGGTCGGTTTCAATGGCAATGAACGTAAAGTCTCTTATCAATATTCAGAAGTTAATGATTTAACGATTCCTACATGGTTTAATCTGAAGAACTCCGGCAAAACTCCTATAGTAGAACAGCACATGGAACTCAGACGTCTGATGGGTGTTTTCGGACAGTTTGAAGGTTCATGGAAGAATATGCTCTATTTAACGGTTACTGCCCGTAATGACTGGTCTTCTACTCTTCCGAAAGAAAATCGCAGTTTCTTCTATCCTGGTATTACCGGTAGTTTTATTTTCAGCGAATTATTGAATGACAATCTGCAAGATGTGATAACTTTTGGTAAGATACGCGCCAGCTGGGGTAAAACAGGTAACGATGCTGATGTGTATATGGTTAATCCTGTGTATGCCCAATCTTCCAATAGAATACCTTTCGGTTCTCTGACTTTCCCTCTAGGAGGTGTCAACGCTTACTCTGCAGGAAATGTACTCGGAAGTAATACATTAAGTCCGGAAATGACCACAGAATCTGAAGTCGGTTTAAATATGGCTTTTTTCAAAAACCGCCTCTCTTTTGACGTATCTTATTATAATAGGAATACCGATAAGCAGATTTTCTCTTTGGCTATGGACCCTGCTTCAGGCTATACAGCACAGAATATGAACCTGGGTAAGATTCGTAACCGTGGTATAGAACTCCTGATCAGCGGCACTCCGATAAGAACAAAAGATTTCAGTTGGGAACTGACATGGAACTTCACAAAGAACTGGAGTAAGGTGATCAGTTTACCGGAAGAATTGGGTGGCATTACAACGATTTATGGTCTCAATGGAGGTACCAGTATGTACGCTATAACAGGCATGCCTGTTGGTGTTTTCAAGGCTCAGGTAGCCGAACGTGATCCGCAAGGACGTATTGTAGTAAATTCATCAACAGGTCTTCCGGTTGAAGCCAGCGAATTCGGAATCTGCGGAGATATGAATAACAAATATCAAATGGGTGTTTCTACTAACTTGAAATATAAAGGTATAAGCTTAGGCATTGATTTTGATATCCGTCAGGGCGGAGTGATGTATTCACGTACTAAAGATATAAACTATTTTACCGGTAACGCGATACAGACTGCCTACAATGACCGTAATCCTTTGATTGTTCCTAACTCAGTAAATAAAATAGTGAATGGAGAAAACGTTACTTATGTAGAAAATACAACTCCTATTACAAGCTCTAACATTTATAAATACTGGGGCGACGGTGGCTCTGATATGGGAAGCTGCTTCCTAGTAGACAAATCATACGTCAAGCTTCGTTCTGTTGTATTAGGTTGGGACCTGCCCAAAAGATGGTTGGCAAAAACTCCTTTCCAGGCAGTAAAAGTGTCTGCATATGGCAATAACTTATTTGTCTGGACTCCATCCAGCAATACATTTATTGATCCCGAAATGACTTCATTTGGTAACGACCTTGAAGGTAACTATGGAGAATACACGGCTAATCCCAGCTCACGTCGTTTCGGTTTCAACTTAATGGTTAAATTTTAAACAGGAATAAAAATGAAAAAAATATTATTATATGCATCATTAGCAACAACAGCATTGTTTGCAGGTTGCGACCTGAACATCAATGACGACCCGAACTACCCGATGAATGATCAGGTGACGGCGGATTTGATATTCCCCTCTATCAGTGCTTCCATTGCTTCGGCGGTAGGCGGAGAAATTTATAATTACGCTGGCTTTTTCGCTCAGTACTATGAACAGAAACCGGAGTCGAATCAGTATAACACTCTATGTGAATATACATTTACTGAATCTTCCCAGCAAATGGATTATTCTTATAGAATCCTGTTTGCAGGAGCTTTGGAAGATGCAAAGCAGGTGCTGGAAAAGACCACAAACCCTGCCGACCGATTCGCTACTACCATACTGAGAGCATATGCCTTTCAGATAATGGTAGATAATACCAGTGACTCACCTTATTCGGAAGCTCTGCAAGGTAATGCCAATGCCACACCTAAGTGGGATACGGGTGAAACAGTATATAAAGGTATATTAGGTGAGATAGATGCGGCAGAAGCTGCTTTGGATGGAAGTGGTATGGATGTGCCGGATTTGATATTCAACAAAAATATCGCTCAATGGAAAGGTTTTGCCAATGCTCTTCGCCTCCGTATGTATCTGCGTTTCATTGATGCCAACATAGATGCGGCTTCGTATACAGAGAAAGTGAAGACCTTAGTACAAAACAACGAATTCTTTACCGGTGACGTGAAATTGGATTGTTTCTTGGATGAAACAGACAAACGGAATCCATGGTATAATACGAATGCGGTCGGCTTGACCGGTAATCATTGTGCTGCCTATCCGTTAGTATCTTATTTAAGCAGCACGGGAGACCCTCGAATCGCTTATGGTATTAGTAAAACAGATGCGGATGGAAAGTATGTCGGTCAACTTCCCGGAGGAAAAACACATATGCAAAGCATTCTGGGTACTGACAACTGGAAAAACAAAAACGTGAGCGCGATTGATTACTCTATCGGAGCCACAAAACCTGTCTATTTCTTTACTCAGGCTGAATTACAATTCCTGATAGCTGAGGTATATGCTCGTTTTCACAATGATGATGCGAATGCAAAGAGTGCTTATGAAGCAGGTGTAACTGCAGACTTTGCCGTTCGTGGATTTGCAGGTCAAGAGAATACCATTTTGGAAGGAGCGTGTGCATGGTCTGCTGCTTCTACACAGGCAGACAAGTTAAACTTGATATATATGCAGAAATGGGTATCTCTTTTCTACATGGATCATATGGAAGCATGGAGTGAGATTCGTCGTACGGATTGTCCGAAACTGTCTTCTTATTCAGCAGCACAGATACAGGCTAGTGAGTCAGTATACACTCCGGGAGAGTTAGTTGCTCCATGGACTAATGGTCTGGAAGCGGGTGGACTGATGAAACGTATGACTTATCCATTAAGCGCACGTCAGCAAAATGTGAATACTCCTGCAGGGGTACCGGGAAGTACTCCGGTTTGGTGGGATATCAAATAGTAACCAATAACTTAGTAAGTTTTACGTATGAAAAATATAATATACAGCATATTAGTATGTTTGCCGTTTGTCTTTGGAGCTTGCGACAAATCAACAGATGACACTTCTAAAGTCACCTATTTTGTTACGTTGGAAAGAGAGGGTGATGAAAAGATCATTTTAGAAAAAGGGCAACCCTTTGTGGAGCCGGGATATTATGCGGAAATGAACGGAGAAGATATTACTGAATCTGTTCAGATAAAAGGTAGTGTTGATGTCAACACTCCGGGAATCTACAATTTAGTATATGCGGCATACAACGAGGACGGTTTTGCCAAAACATTTACACGAACAGTATATGTGGCAGATAATACTGCTTCTCCTTTGAAATCCGGAATTTATACCGTAGCCGAAGGAAGCAAACGTACCGCCCCTTCTGTGGTAGCTTTCAGTGGATATGAGATTGTGATTTTCCAGATGGAACCGGGGATTTTTTTATATCAGCGATTTCTTAGGAGGCTGGTATGACCAGCGTGCTGGCTATGGACCGGACTATGCAATGGTTGGCAAATTCGAATTGAATGATGATAATACCATTACTCCTCTGGAAAGTTATGTTGCAGGTTGGGGAGATTCCATGGATCAAATGACTAATACATTATTGGACCCTGCGACTGGGACTCTGAAATGGACTGTTGCTTATGCCGGTCAGCTATCTTTTGACATTATAGTAAAACAATAAAAATACGATTATGAAGAAATATATGATATTACTTTTAGCTTCACTGGCTTTTACATTCGTGGCATGCGACAACGATACAGAACCAGGTGGTACTGCTGTTGAAAAAATGGCAGGAGACTGGTGGGTGACAGTGAATGCATTTATTGACGGGAAAGAAGTAGAAGATCCTTTCGGAGCAGGACATCTGCAAATGAGTACTTACAATACAGCCAGCAACAGTGAAACTGAAATGTGGTTGGATGATTTAGGAAACTTCTGGGAATATAAACTGAAAGTAAACGTGAATTATGCAGCGAGGACTTTCTCGACAACAGGCTTTGTGGATAATGTAACATATGAATCCAAAGTGAAAATAACTGATGGCAAGGTACTGGAAAAAGCTGCCACAACTCCTAGTGGTATGCCTGCTGACAGTATCGTATATATGGTACAATTCGACGACGATGAAGATGGATTAACTTATAAAGTTTCAGGCTTCCGTCGAACAGGTTTCCCTGCTGACGATTTTTAACAGAAGAGTTTAAATACAGAGAGGGCTGTTCCAATGATCGGAGCAGCCTTTTTTTGCAATCTAACCTCAACTAAGACAGATCAATATATAAGCAGTCTCCAATATTTACAATATTTCCTTGCCTTTAAAAGAAAAATGAATGGGACAATGTTTTTAATTAGCAACATCCATTACCTGATTAATTGTATACAAATAAAAGCGCCTCTTATAGCATGATACTATTTTTTGTTTATAATAGCTCCTTGTTTTATAGATATAATATTGATTATAAGATAAATAGTTTTCATTTCGGTAGAGAAGTGGTATTACATAAAAGAGAGTAAAACATTAGCTGAATGAGGGTAATTAACTGTCAAATAGATATATAAGCTATTTCTGCTTGATAAAATATCGACTGGTGTTACTGATTTATCCCCTATATACCTAACTGATTATCAGTTATATATAAATCCATTAGTTCTGCAAAGACTTTGCAGATTTCGTATATTGGTATGCAAACACAAGAAGTCGTAATCAAACCTACTTTGAAAGTTTTGTTAAAGTCTGATTCTCAGAATCTTGAAGAGGTAGTGGTAACAGCTATGGGTATTAAGCGATCTGAAAAATCTTTAGGTTATGCAGTATCCAGTGTAAAAGGAGATGAGATAACTAAAGCGCGTGAAAGTAATGTGCTTAATTCATTGTCCGGTAAGATTGCAGGTTTGCAAATTGCACAGTCGTCTGGAACGGTAGGTGGTAGTTCAAGTATACAGATTCGTGGTGCTTCCTCTATTGGCACAGTTTCTTCCCCTTTATTTATTATTGACGGACTTCCTATTGACAATGGTTCTTACAATCCTGACAGAACCAATGGTATAGTCGATGTAGGTAACCGTGCAGGAGATATCAACTCTGACGATATTGAATCTATTAACGTATTGAAGGGTGCAGCTGCAACTGCATTGTATGGAGCACGTGCAAAAGACGGTGCAATTGTTATTACTACTAAGAAAGGGAAGAAGAATTCACCGGTATTTGTTACGGTAAACTCTTCAACACGATTTGAGAATGTACTTAAATTGCCTGATTTCCAGAATGAGTATGCACAAGGTAGCTACGGAGTATATAATGTAAAAATGCTGAATGGATGGGGACCGAAGATTTCATCGGTACAAGATCAGCAATTTACAGATTATAAAGGAGATAAAGTGACCTTGAAAGCAAATCCTGATAATGTGAAGGATTTCTATGAAACCGGAATGAGCTATATTAATAATGTGTCAGTAGCCGGAGGTGGTGAAAAGGCTGATTTCCGTTTGAGCTTTACTTCTACTAATCAGACCGGTGTTGTGCCAGGCTCTGACTATAACAAATATGCATTCTCTGTGAATGCAGGTATGAACTTTACTAGCAACTTCACAGGACGCATCTCTGCCCAATATATACGTTCAGATTCTGAAGGTCGTCCGGCACAGGGGGCAAATGATAGCAACTTGCTGATTCCTTTAATCAATGGATTGCCAAGAACGATTGATATTCATGATATTAAGCAGAACTGGATTGATGAAAATGGCAAACAGGTTACGTTGGATCCGGAAGGCAAAAGTAATAATCCGTACTGGATTATTAATAAGAATAAATTTACCAATAATCTGGATCGTATGATCGGTAATATCACATTGACTTATAAGCCGATTGAAGGATTGACTATCACTAACAATGCCGGAACTGACTTCTATACAGAAGGAAGACGTAAACTTTACGCAAAGGGTACTGTAGGAGCCTTAAATGGTAAGTTTCAGACTTGGAATTTGTATAAAAGAATTATAAATAATGACTTAATGGTTTCCTATGAGAAGACTTTTGCCAATGATTATCATTTTAAGGCGATGGTAGGTCATAATCTCTATCAGGAAGAATGGAAGAATGAAAATGTACAAGCTCAGAACCTGGTAGTTGACGGATTGTATACATATACTAATGCGAAATCTACTACTCCGGTGAATTATTATGAAAAGAAACGTCTTGTCGGTTTATACGGAGATATTAGCTTGGGATACAAAGATATGCTTTTTATTAATGTAACAGGACGTAATGACTGGTCGTCTACTCTGCCTATTAATAACCGTTCTTATTTCTATCCATCTATCAGCGGTAGCTTTATTTTCACAGAATTGATGGAGAATAAAGACATCCTGAATTACGGTAAGATTCGTTTAAGTTATGCGAATGTGGGTAGTGACGAAGATCCGTACAATTTGGCATTTAAATATACTCCAGCTAGTACTTACTTTTTGCAATATCTGGGTAATGTCAATACTTTCCCACACATGGGACTGGTTGGTTTTACCGGGCCTCGTGTTCTGCCGAATGAAAACTTGAAACCTCAGAACCAAAGTTCATTCGAAGTCGGAGCTGATTTACGTTTTTTTGGTGGAAAGATTCGTTTGGATATGACTTATTATAGCAATATCACAAAGAATCAGATTGTAAGTATTGATGTCCCGTTATCAACAGGTTACTTTGCTAATAATATCAATGCCGGAAAGATTGCCAATAAGGGTGTCGAAGTAACTTTGGGCTTGACTCCTGTAGAAACACGTAACTTTAAATGGGACTTGGATGCAACGTTTGCTTCCAATAAGCAGACTGTAGAAGAGTTGGCTGAAGGACTTGATGAATATACATTGACTAGCGGATTGAGTGGTTTGCAGATTAAGGCTGCCAAAGGTGATTCGTTCGGTTTGTACGGTACTGCCTGGAAGCGTGATGATCAAGGTAATTATGTAATCAACTCTAAGACAGGTTTGAGAGAAACAGTCAATAACGTACGTTTGGGAGACGTTTATCCTGACTTTACAATGGGTATCAACAATACACTTACTTATAAAGGGCTGACTTTTAGTTTCTTGATTGATATCCGTCATGGAGGTTCCTTATATTCGGAAACAGTAGCTAATTTGAGAAGCAGTGGTTTGGCTGCAGAAACAGTGGCTCACCGTGAAGATGCCTCTTTTATTGAACCGGGTGTTATTCTTCAGGATGACGGAACTTACAGACCTAATGATGTTCCGGTGAAGAGTATGCAGGACTACTGGCAGCATGTGGCGAACTCCAGTAATAATGAAGGAAATATCTATAATGCATCATTTGTGAAACTTAGAGAAGTGCAATTGTCCTATAGTTTTCCGCGTAAATGGTTTAAGAGTTTCTTTGTTAAATCATTGGATTTAGGCTTCGAGGCACGTAACTTATGGATCATCAAAGATCATGTGCCGCATATTGATCCGGAAGCTAACTTCTTCGGTCCTTCTCAGATCGGAGGCGGTGTAGAGTTTAACAGTATCCCTTCTACCAGAAGTTTCGGATTTAATCTCAGACTAACATTGTAAGAATTAAACGAACATGATTATGAAAAAGAAAATATTAGCATATGCATTGAGCGCTTTGACATGTGGGTTATTTACTTCATGCAGCGACTGGCTTGATATCAACCATGACCCCAATACTGCCGAGAAAGTTGATCCCGGATATTTGTTTAACTATGTAGCCGTAAACTGGGCCGGAACACGTACCGGTGGTGACTTCTATATTCCGTTATCAATGAGTTCACAGTGTCAGGTTGACGGTGGACTTGATTATGGTGGCTGGGATGAATCGGTATATACCATTTCCCCTTATAGTACAGGAAATACGTGGAAACATTACTACTCTGTCGGTGGTAATAACTTGATGCTGGCTATTAAAAATGCGGAAGAAGCAGATCCGGTGAATCACAATGCTATTGCACAGTGTAAGATTCTGTTGGCTGAACATATGTATGAAGCGACGATGCTATGGGGGGATATCCCTTTCACTGAATCTTGGAACGGAACAATTAAGTATCCGAAATTTGATTCTCAGGAAAGTGTATTGAATGGGGTGTTGTCATTGCTTGATGAAGCACTGCAGATCATGGATTTGAATGATGTCAATGCGATTGATGAATACGATATCTATTATAAAGGTGATATGAATAAATGGATGACTTTGGCCAAATCTTTAAAGTTCAGAACACTGATGGTTATGGTGGACAAAGATCCTTCTAAAGCTACTGCCATTGGTACGTTGTTACAGGCTGGAGGCATGGTATCATCAGCATCAGATAATTTGGTGTTCCCTTATTCTGCAGAACCGGGTAACCAGAATCCTAAGTATGAACTTATAGAATTGGTTGGCGGTACACAGATATTGTTTTTTGCCAGCAACTATATGCTGAAGCCGATGCAGGAACGTAATGACCCCCGTATTCCTTGTTATTTTGAACCGGGTGCCGACGGTGTATATAGAGGCTTAGGTAACCGTGAACCTGCTGTTACTGATGACAAAGATAATATGTTATCATCTGTTGTGAGCAGTTATCTTTTCAGAAAAGATGCACCGGAGTTAATATACTCTTGCCAGGAGCAGTTGCTTCTGGAAGCGGAAGCTTATGCGCGCGGTTTGGGAGTTGCTCAGAATTTGTCGAAGGCTAATGAATTGTATAAGAAAGGCATTCGGGAAGCATGTGCATTTTATGGAGTAGCGGAAGCGGATATTGATACATATGTTACAGGTTTGCCGGAATTGACAGCGCTGACTCAGGAGAAAGCACTGTATGAGATTCATATGCAGCAGTGGATTGATTTAATGGATCGTCCGTTTGAGGAGTTTGTACAGTGGAGACGTTCTGGTACTGCTGGAAATGAAGTCCCGACCTTACAAGTGCCGGAAGATGCAACTTCAAAAGAACTGATCAGAAGATGGGAGTATAGCCCGGAAGAGATGACTGCTAATATCAATGCACCGAAAGAATCTCCGAAGATTTGGGAAAAGTTATGGTTTGATTTATAATTGAATTACTATAAATGGTTACGAAAAAGAGGACAATACAACATTGTCCTCTTTTTTTTTGTTATATTTGCGACCATATTTAGATTTATATAGTAGAAGTTAAAGAATGAAAGAATTTATAATATCCGAAGCCAAAGTAGAAACCGCAGTACTTGTCGGACTCATTACCCAGATGCAGGATGAGCGGAAAACGAACGAGTATCTGGATGAATTGGCTTTCCTTGCTGAGACGGCTGGGGCGGAGGTAGTGAAACGATTTACACAGAAATTACCGACAGCCAATTCGGTTACTTATGTCGGAAAAGGAAAACTGGAAGAGATCAGACAATATATACGGACAGAAGAGGAAGAAGAACGTGAAGTGGGAATGGTCATCTTTGACGATGAACTTTCCGCGAAACAAATACGTAACATTGAAGCCGAACTGAAAGTAAAGATACTAGACCGTACTTCATTGATCCTCGATATATTTGCGATGCGTGCACAGACTGCCAATGCGAAAACGCAGGTGGAACTGGCTCAGTACAAATACATGTTACCGCGTTTGCAACGACTCTGGACCCACTTGGAACGTCAGGGTGGTGGCTCCGGTAGCGGAAGCGGTAAAGGAGGTTCTGTGGGACTTCGCGGACCGGGTGAAACGCAGCTCGAAATGGACCGCCGTATCATCCTCAACCGTATGTCATTGTTGAAAGAACGTCTGGCGGAAATAGACAAACAGAAAGCCACTCAGCGTAAGAACCGCGGACGCATGATCCGTGTCGCATTGGTCGGCTATACAAATGTTGGAAAATCGACCATCATGAACTTGCTGGCAAAGAGCGAAGTGTTTGCCGAAAACAAGCTGTTCGCTACGCTCGATACAACAGTACGCAAAGTGATCATCGATAACCTGCCATTTCTTCTGTCGGACACAGTCGGATTTATCCGTAAGTTGCCCACTGACCTGGTAGACTCATTCAAATCGACTTTGGATGAGGTGCGTGAAGCCGATTTACTGGTGCATGTAGTAGACATCTCTCACCCCGGATTTGAAGAACAGATCGAAGTGGTGAACAAGACACTTGCCGACATTGGCGGCGGTGGCAAACCCATGATACTTATATTCAATAAAATAGACGCCTACACCTACGTGGAGAAAGCGCCGGACGACCTTACCCCCCGAACAAAGGAAAACTTAACACTCGAAGAACTGATGAAGACGTGGATGGCAAAGATGGAAGACAACTGCCTCTTTATTTCCGCCCGCGAACGAATCAATATAGACGAACTGAAAGATGTAGTTTATCAGCGAGTGAAAGAATTGCATGTTCAAAAGTACCCCTATAACGATTTTCTTTATCAGACTTACGAAGAGGAAGAATAATAATCAATGTACCGCTTACTGATTGGGGGAGGCGGTACATATCTATTTTTATCTATATGAAAGACTATCGTAAATTGACTGAGGACGAAGTGCTTCAGTTGAAGAGCCAGTCGTGTCTGGCTGATGATTGGGGAAATGTTTTGGTTGCCGAGGGGTTTAACTGTGAGTATGTTCACCATACCCGCTTTTCGGGTGAAGTGAAATTAGGCGTATTTGATGCCGAATTTACACTGCCCGGAGGGATCAGAAAACATTCGGGACTCCGTCATGTAACTCTGCACAATGTGGTAGTGGGGGATAACTGCTGCATTGAAAACATTCAAAACTACATTGCTAATTATGAAATCGGAAATGATACCTTCATTGAAAATGTGGATATCATTTTGGTAGACGGGCTAAGCACCTTTGGTAATGGGGTGGAAGCGACAGTGCTCAATGAAACGGGCGGACGTGAAGTGCTGATCAATGATAAATTGTCGGCACACCAGGCATACATACTTGCATTGTATCGTCACCGTCCGGAACTGATTAATCGCATGAAGGCGATTGCCGATTATTATTCCAACAAGCATGCTTCTGCGGTAGGTAGTATAGGTGATCATGTGATGATTCTGAACACAGGGTCTATCAAGAATGTACGGATCGGTGATTATTGCCATATCTGCGGTACTTGCCGTTTGACAAACGGTAGCGTCAACAGTAATGTGACAGCGCCAGTGCATATCGGGCATGGAGTAATATGTGATGATTTCATTATCTCTTCCGGTTCCGAAGTAGATGACGGAACGATGCTGACCCGTTGTTTTGTCGGTCAGTCTTGCAAACTGGGACATAACTATTCAGCCTCCGATTCCTTGTTTTTCAGTAACTGCCAGGGAGAGAACGGGGAGGCATGCGCCATCTTTGCGGGACCTTTCACGGTGACTCACCACAAATCGACTTTATTGATTGCCGGTATGTTCTCGTTTATGAATGCGGGATCGGGATCGAATCAGAGCAACCATATGTATAAACTGGGGCCTATCCATCAGGGAACCATGGAAAGAGGGGCTAAAACAACCTCCGACTCCTATATCTTATGGCCGGCACGTGTCGGAGCCTTTTCTCTGGTAATGGGACGCCACGTTAATCATGCCGATACCTCCAATCTTCCTTTCTCTTATCTGATTGAGCAACGGAACACGACTTATCTGGTTCCGGGAGTGAATCTGAGAAGTGTGGGTACCATTCGCGATGCTCAGAAGTGGCCGAAACGTGACAAGCGGAAAGACCCGAACCGATTGGATTATATCAATTATAATCTTCTGAGTCCATACACCATTCAGAAAATGTTCAAGGGACGTTCTATTCTGAAAGAGCTTAAGCGGGTATCCGGCGAAACATCTGAAATCTATTCCTATCAGAGCGCAAAGATCAAGAACTCCTCTTTAAATAATGGTATCCGTTTTTATGAGATCGCTATTCATAAGTTTTTGGGTAACTCCATCATAAAACGCCTGGAAGGCATTAATTTCCAGAGTAACGAAGAAATACGTCAGCGTCTGAAACCGGACACGGAAATCGGAACCGGCGAATGGGTGGATATGTCCGGACTGATCGCTCCTAAGAGTGAAATAGACCGTCTGCTCGATGGCATCGAAAATGGTTCTGTCAATCGGTTAAAGTCCATCAACGCCAGCTTTGCGGAAATGCATGAGAATTATTATACGTATGAATGGACCTGGGCTTACAACAAGATTCAGGAGTTTTACGGCTTGAATCCGGACGAAATAACGGCACAGGACATAATCCGTATCGTAAAAGCGTGGAAAGAGGCGGTAGTCGGTCTTGATAAAATGGTATATGATGATGCCCGTAAAGAGTTCTCGCTGTCTTCGATGACAGGATTCGGAGCCGATGGTTCTCACGATGAAATGAAGCAGGACTTCGAACAAGTACGTGGTGATTTTGAAAGTAACACGTTTGTGACGGCTGTCTTGAAGCATATTGAGGACAAAACTGCGCTTGGCAATGAATTGATCAAAAGAATCGGGTCCATTCAAGAGTAAAATCTAAAGTCGGCTTATTGGTTAGTCGCCTCATTAACAGTAGTTATTGTGATCTAAAGTTCTCAGACCATTCTCATCTCGATGAGAAAAAATTCTCACCACAATGAGAAAATTTTCTCATCGCAGTGAGAAAAAATACTCATAGGCATGAGAAAAAGTTCTCACTGCAATGAGAATAAATTCTTGTTGCGGTGGGCATAGTTCCTTTCTGCGTTATTCATTCTTAATTCTTCATTCTTCCGTTATCATTCTTTATTTTTAATTACTACCTTTGCCTCACTAACTAACATTACGTAATAAAATAAGAAATTATGGCAACACCTCCGTTTAAGTATCAGCCCATGTTTGAAAAGGGAAAAGATACCACTGAGTATTATCTGCTTACAAAAGACTATGTATCGGTAAGCGAGTTTGAAGGAAATCCTATCCTGAAAATTGAGAAAGAAGGCTTGACTGCGATGGCAAATGCAGCTTTTCGTGATGTGTCATTCATGCTTCGCCGTTCGCACAATGAACAGGTTGCTAAGATTCTGAGTGATCCGGAAGCCAGCGAGAACGATAAGTACGTAGCACTGACTTTCCTGCGTAATGCGGAAGTGGCTGCCAAAGGTGTACTTCCATTCTGTCAGGATACCGGTACTGCTATTATCCACGGTGAAAAGGGACAGCAAGTGTGGACCGGCTATACCGACGAGGAAGCTCTGTCACTGGGTGTTTACAAAACATATACCGAAGAAAACCTGCGTTACTCTCAGAATGCGCCTCTGAATATGTATGATGAGGTAAATACAAAATGTAACCTGCCTGCACAGATTGACATCGAAGCTACCGAAGGCATGGAATACGAATTCCTCTGCGTAACGAAAGGTGGTGGTTCTGCCAACAAAACATATCTGTATCAGGAAACAAAAGCAATTTTGAACCCTGGTACACTGGTTCCGTTCCTGGTGGAAAAAATGAAGACTCTGGGAACTGCCGCTTGTCCTCCTTATCATATCGCTTTTGTGATCGGCGGTACTTCTGCTGAGAAGAACCTGCTGACAGTGAAACTGGCTTCTACTCACTTCTACGATAATCTGCCGACTACGGGAAATGAATTTGGCCGTGCTTTCCGTGATATCGAACTGGAAAAACAAGTACTGGAAGAAGCTCACAAGATCGGTCTGGGTGCACAATTCGGCGGTAAATATCTGGCACATGATGTTCGTATCATTCGTCTGCCTCGTCACGGTGCTTCTTGTCCGGTAGGTCTGGGCGTATCTTGTTCTGCCGACCGTAACATCAAATGTAAAATCAATAAAGATGGTATCTGGATTGAGAAACTGGATTCAAATCCGGGTAGTCTGATTCCGGCAGAATTGCGTCAGGCTGGTGAAGGTGATGTCGTGAAGATTGATCTGAACCGTCCGATGGCTGAGATTCTGAAAGAACTGACTAAATATCCTGTATCTACTCGTCTGTCACTGAACGGTACTATCATCGTTGGCCGTGATATTGCTCACGCTAAACTGAAAGAACGCCTGGATCGTGGAGAAGATTTGCCTCAGTATATCAAGGATCATCCTATTTACTATGCTGGTCCGGCTAAGACTCCGGCTGGTATGGCTTGCGGTTCAATGGGACCGACAACTGCCGGACGTATGGACTCGTATGTTGAGCTGTTCCAGAGCCACGGTGGCAGCATGGTTATGTTGGCGAAAGGTAACCGTAGCCAGCAGGTTACAGATGCTTGTCAGAAATATGGCGGCTTCTATCTGGGTTCTATCGGCGGACCGGCTGCAATCCTTGCTCAAAACAACATCAAGAGCATTGAGTGCGTAGAATATCCGGAACTGGGCATGGAAGCAATCTGGAAAATTGAAGTGGAAGATTTCCCGGCATTTATTTTGGTAGATGACAAAGGAAATGACTTCTTCAAACAGATTAAACCACGTTGTGCCAAATAACAAATAACAAGTAATAAGTAACAAGTAATAAGTAATGGCAAGTTATTCTTGCGGTTGATTACATAAACATTCATTTGGGATACCTGTCAGTTTTCGTATGGGTATCCCTTTTTTTATAAACTTGCTTATCTAATAATTAAAACACCATGAAACCACCTGTGATGAATTTATCCAATCAAAAGAACCAGCATATTGTTTGGCTGGATGTCGTTCGTTTTATTGCGATGTTTACAGTTGTCTGCTGTCATTGCACCGATCCGTTTAATTTTTATCCCGGCACGGCTCCGAATATCGGAGAAATAAAACTTTGGGGTGCTATCTACGGATCTGTACTGCGTCCGTGTGTGCCTCTGTTTGTGATGATTACCGGTGCATTGCTTCTGCCTGTAAGAGGTGATGCTTCTACTTTTTACAAGAAACGTATTCCCCGTGTCTTTTATCCGTTCCTGATATGGTCGGTGCTCTATAATCTGTTCCCTTGGATTACAGGCCTGTTGGGGCTGAATCCTCAGATTATTCTTGATTTCTTCCCGTATGCGGGAGAGGAAGTGATGCAGCAATCATTCTCTGTATCTTTGGAATATATTTTGATGATTCCGTTCAACTTCTCCATTTTAGCCGTGCATATGTGGTATATTTATCTGCTTATCGGGTTGTATCTGTATTTGCCGGTTTTCTCAGCTTGGGTAGAGAAGGCTTCGGAACGTGCCAAACTGATGTTTCTGCTGGCTTGGGGGGTAACTTTGCTGCTTCCTTATTATTATCAGTTTGTTTCTAATTATTTATGGGGAACCTGTTCATGGAACTCTTTTGGAATGCTGTATGCTTTTGCCGGTTTCAATGGCTATCTGTTGTTGGGGCATTATCTGAAAAATCTGGAATGGAGCTTGAAGAAAACGTTGGCGATTGGCATTCCGATGTTTGCAGTCGGTTATGCGGTGACATTCTTAGGTTTCAGGCATATAACCGCATTGCCGGAATATACGGATGAGATGCTGGAACTCTTCTTTACCTATTGTTCTCTTAATGTTGTAATGATGACGATACCTGTGTTTATGTTGGCAAAGAAAGTAAAAGTGAACTCGGAAAGGATGAAAAAGGCATTGGCGAATCTCACTGTTTGCGGATTCGGTATTTATATGATACATTATTTCTTTACAGGGCCGTCGGTCGTGCTGATGAGAGCTATTAATATGCCGATTGGTTTGCAGATACCTGTAGCCGCTATTCTTGCTTTCGCCGTTTCATGGGGATTGGTATGGCTGATCTATCGTGCAGGAAAGGTTGCTAAATATATAGTAGGATAATAAGTCATAGAAAATAGAAATAGATGAGAGGTTATCAAAAGTCAATAGTAACTAAACTCTCCTCCTTCCTGGAGGAGTTTAGTTACTATTGACTTTTGACATCCCCTCTTATCGCATCCTCCGGTATTATTTCCTATTTAATTCCTTCTTCCATTTCTCATATTTTGCCAGTACTTTGCTGCCATCTTTGTTGTACCAGCTATATCCGTTCCGGCGTTCATGTCCGATTTCCGATATGTCATATTTCTTAATTCCGTCGCGATCGGAGAAGAAAGGACGATTGGTATCCAGTTCATAAAAACGTGCCCATAATACGGGGCAATCTTCGCAAGGGACCATCCGGTAATCTCTTTTTCCGTCACTGTTGGTGAAGTATTCTTTTTGTACTCCTTTTATTTCGGACTTCTTGAACCATTTGACGGCTGATTCTATCGATTCAATTACTTTTTCCGATGGATGGGGGAGAGACATCAGCAGAAGCACGATATTGTCAGATTCTTGTCCGCTCAATGAAGGCAACTCATATGCACGTGCCTTGCAGGGCTCCAGTGTGATGCGGTCATGCTGCGCGCACCATACTGTCAGTTCCCCGTTTTGGCGAACCTGTGTCCGGAGGATACATTCTATTCCTTTGTCAAAGGCTTTACGTGCTTGCTGGCAGGTTTCATCGGGGATGAAAGTATAAGGGGACTGCTTTTCGTAGATTTCCCGTAACTGCTGCATGACTCTGACCATTGCGTTATCATTGTAGGTGATTTGGATATAGTATCCTGTAGGACGCGGATAAAACTGAGGCCATCCGCCATTGTCATATTGTGCTTTGAGCAGATATTGGATACCTTTCAGTACTCCTTCTTTGTATTTCTCTTTTTGTGTAGCTTGACAAAGACGGGCTAGATATTGAATTTCGGTTGTCGTGGCGTTGTTGTCAATGGTACTTTGGTTGACGTCTTCTTTCGCATTCCTTGCTTTGGCATATTCCTGCTCAGTCAGTTCTGCCGGCATATAGATGTTTTTGGGCCACCCTCCGGTGACTTGCTGGTATAGCAATACATTGTCTCCGATACGTTGTGCTTCTTCTGTCCGGAAAAAGGCATCATCGAACTTGGGAGCGAGGTGTACCCATTCTTTGTAATTCTGTTGTTTCCTGTAATCTGTTGCTTGGGCTGAAACTCCGGTCTGAATGAAAAGTAACAGAAAGAAAAAGGCTGTTTGTCTCATGGCTTCTATTATTAAGTGAATGTTATGGTGCGCAAATGTAGAAGAAAAGGTCGGGAATGAAGGGGAATAACTGTTCTTTATGGCATAAAAATTGGGCTAATCGCTTTTATCAGATGATTAGCCCAATGAAAACAGGAGAATAAAAGTCTTATTGCTCCAGATATTTGGTGATTTTTCCGCTGATTTGCAGTAGTGAAATTTCGCAAAGTTTGGTGTTGTATTCTGCCGAGAGAATACGTTCTTCGGCATCCAGCAGACTCTTTTGTGCCTCGCGTACTTCAAAACCGGAAAGGTCTCCCTGTATATAACGGTCCATGGCGATATCATGATTGTCTTTGGCAGTCACAAGATTCTGCCGTTCTAGATTCAGCAGCTGAAGATTATTACGGTATGCTTGCCACAAGTTGCTGAGATCGGAACGAAGGGCTAACTCCAGTTCCTGTCGTTCCAGACGACGATTCTTGAAGGCAAGGGTTGCGTTGCGCTTTTCACGGCGGCGGTTGCCGTCGAAGATATTAAAACCGACAGTAACTCCGGCATTAAAGCCTAAGTTGCCTCTTCTGCTATTTGCATTGATATCATACTTATTAAAGGTGTATCCATAGCCGGTATTCAGTTTGAGGTATGGATAGTTGCGGGAGTTGATCTTTTTGTAATCCAGCTGTGCCAGTACGGTGTTCTGGTCGGCTTTCAGCAAAGAAGCATTGGTGGATAAGGTAGCATTCCATAAATCGTCGAACAGTAAGTCACTGTGTACGTCAATGGTAGAATCTTTGATGACGATAATCTGATTTACATTATTGTTGGCCATCAATTCATTAAGTTGGATGCGTGAGGAGTGCAGCAATTCCTGTTGCTTGATGTATTGGGCACTGTCCGCATTGAAGTCCACTTTGGCTTGCTGATAATCCAGACCTGAGAATTTACCGACAAGATGGCTCGCTTCTGCTATACGCAAGCGTTCTTTGGAAAGTGACATCGCATAATGAAAGTTCTTCAAACGGATCTTTTGCTGGATGAAGTTGTAGTATTCCGAGGCAAGATCGGCGATGAAGTCTTCAATGGCAATGCGGGTATTGATTTCGCCCTGCCGTTCCAGTTCCTTTAGTTGCTTGTACGTAGTGCTGATATTGAATCCGTCGAAGATGGTCCAGTTGAGGTTGAGGCCGACGTTAACTGTCTGGTCGTAGACTCCATTATTTTTGGTGACCTCTCCGGTGGCACGGGCTTTCGTCTCGATGTTGTCCAGGTTTCCGGTATATCCGGCAGAAAAGTCCAAAGTAGGCAGATAACCTGCATTTCCGAGTGTCGCGTTATTCTTGCTGATCTGTTCTTCGTTATGGACGATGCGCAGAGAATAATTGTTTTGCAGCCCTTCTTCCAGGCAGTCTCTTAAGGAATAGATTCGCTGTGCCTTCGCAGTAGGAACTGATACGAAGACGCACGCGGTAACTATATATATGATTCGTTTCATGCAAATACTTTTCTGTTTCATTCTTTTGTTATTTTGATTCGGTTAGTCGAAATATAACTGTAGATGGCCGGCACGATATACATAGTAAGCAGTGTGGAAACAACCATACCACCTACTACAGCTGTACCCATGGCGATGCGCTGATTGGCGCCTTCTCCGCTGGCAAATGCCAATGGAATAAGTCCCAGTACAGTAGAAGCACTTGTCATTAGAATCGGGCGCAGACGCTGTAATGCGGCATCTTTGATGGCGCTCATTTTATCCTCGCCTGCTTCTTGTTTCTGATTGGCGAATTCCACGATCAGGATACCGTTTTTAGCCACGAGACCAATCAGCATGATAATACCGATCTGACTGAAAATATTCATTGTGATATCTCCGAAATACATGAATACCAAGGCTCCGGCGATAGCCAAAGGCACTGTTAACATGATTATTAACGGGTCCTTGAAGCTTTCAAACTGTGCTGCCAGGATCAGATAAATCAGAAGGATAGCCAAAATAAAAGCAAACATCAGGCTCGAAGAACTTTCACGGTATTCCTTGGAGTCTCCGGATAATGCGGTACGGAAAGTATCATCCAATGTTTCTTTGGCAATCTTGTCCATTTCATCCAGTCCTTGTCCGATGGTCTTTCCGTCAGCCAGTCCGGCGGAAATTGTGGCTGATACAAATCGGTTGTAGCGGTACAGTTTGGGTGGAGCGATACCGTTTTCCAGCTCAATCAGATTATCTAGCTGTATCATATCTCCATTGCTGCTGCGGATGTAGATAGCTTTCAGGTCGGCAGGCTTGTTTCGTTGCTGGCGGTTGATTTCACCCAAAATTTCATACTGCTTTCCGTTCATATAGAAATATCCCATACGCTGGCCGCTCAATCCGTATTGCAGCGTTTGGGCGATGTTTTTGGTACTGACTCCCATTACACTTGCTTTGTCACGGTTGATCTTGATGCGGGCTTCCGGTTTGCTGAACTTCAAGTCTACGTCTGCCATCTGGAAAACCGGATTCTCATATACTTTGGCCATGAACTGCGGTAATACCTCCTGCAGTTTTTCAAGATTGGTAGCCTGAAGTACGTATTGGACAGGCATACTTCCCCGGCGTCCGCCGAAAGAAGACTGCTGTTGTACGAACGAGCGTGCCATGGTCTTTTTCTGAACTGCCTTTGATATCTTTTCCGCAACTTCCATCTGCGTGTAGTCACGGTCTTTCATGTCTTTCAGTGTAATGCGTACGTTTCCGCTACCACTGGATACACGTGCTGTCACCGCTTCCGCATCCGGCAGAATAGAATCTACAAGCTGGTTGATATCTTCGGTATAGTCCCGGATATATTCATAAGTGACACCCTCCGCACCTCGGGTGTTGATAGAGATTTGCGACCGGTCTTCAAGCGGTGCCATTTCTGCCGGAATAGCATTCCATAAGAAGCCGATCAGGCAGATGGTTATAAAAGTGAACGGAAGTGCCAGCCAGCGCTTGCGCAAAAAAGCAGCGAGCGAACGGCTGTACCATCGGTTCATCCCTTCAAAAAACGGTTCTGTTTTAGTGTAGAACCAGTTTTGTTTCTCACGTTTGATGAGTAACTTCGTGGCCAGCATCGGTGTGAAGGTCAGTGCCGCAAATGAAGAGATAATGACAGAACCGGAAATTACAATACTGAATTCCCGGAACAAACGTCCTGTCATACCTTGCATAAAGACAATCGGGAAGAATACTGCAACTAGTGTGATGGTCGTTGAAATAACGGCAAAGAAGATCTCTTTGGCTCCTTCTATTCCCGCTTCTTTCGGACTCATTCCTTTTTCGATACGGATATAGATGTTCTCCGTCATTACGATGGCGTCATCCACCACCAGTCCCACGGCCAGCACAATGGCAAGCATGGAAAGTACGTTAATGGAGAATCCTGCAAGATACATGACGAAGAATGCTCCAATCAGCGATACGGGAATTACGATGCACGGAACCAGCGTCACCCGCCAGTCGCGTAAGAAAAGGAAGATGATGATGATAACCAGAATAAAGGCTACATATACAGTCTCTTTTACCTCATTGATAGATGCCCGGATAAATTTGGTATTATCAAAACCATAGCTATACGTCACATCTTCCGGCAGGTCCTTCTTCATCTGTTCCATGCGTTTGTACACAGCATCGGCAATTTCGATGTGATTGGCTCCTGGCTGTGGAATAACAACAACACCTACCATGGGTACACCGTTCATTTTCATGTAACTTTTGATGTCGGCAGGCCCAAGTTCTGCGCGTCCGATATCGCTGAAGCGGACGATACGGTTATTGTCTTCTTTTACAATAAGATCATTGAACTCATCGGCGGTATGCATTAATCCCAACGTACGGATTGTCAGCTCAGTAGTGTTTCCTTCAATACTACCCGAAGGAAGTTCGACATTCTCATTGTCTACAGCATTCTTTACATCAATCGGAGTGATACCGTATCCCGCCATCTTGACCGGATCGAGCCAAAGGCGCATGGAATAACGCTTTTCACCCCAAATGGATACACTACTTACATCAGAGATTGTCTGCAATTGCTCTTTGACAGTCAGGTCCGCAATCTCACTTAATTCAAGCAGTGAGCGTTTGTCGCTTTGGAGGGCAACCATCAAAATGGGCATCGCATCGGCATCCGCTTTTGATACAGTCGGTGGGTCACAGTCTCGGGGCAGATAACGTTGGGCACGGGAAACTTTGTCACGTACGTCATTTGCTGCAGTTTCCAGGTCGACTGAAAGTTCAAATTCTACCGTAATACGGCTTTGTCCCTGCTGGCTGACGCTGGATAGAGACCGGATGCCCGGTATACCATTAATATTTTGTTCCAGTGGCTCGGTTATCTGGTTTTCAATTACGTCGGCATTGGCCCCCGGATAAGAACAACTGACAGAAATGATCGGGTTGTCCACCGATGGATATTCACGGACACCCAGATAACTGTATCCGATGAAGCCAAAGAGGAGAATAATGATTGTCAGTACCGTAGCTAATACCGGACGGCGTATACTTAATTCAGATATATTCATAAGGCATGGCAGGTATTAGTCAATATTGTCCAATGTAACAGGAAGTCCCAGACGAAGTTGCAGTGTTCCTGATGTAAGAATGGTATCTCCTACTTGAAGTCCTCTTACAATTTGTACTTCAGCATCCGTACGAATGCCTGTTGTTACTTCTACAGGCTCAGCTTTTCCTGATTTATACAAGAAAACTTTATCCTTTCCCATCTCCGGTACAATAGCTTCCGTCGGGATGGCGATCGCATTCGGAATTTCTTCTTTTTTCAATTGTATACTTGTGTATCGACCGGGAAGCAGGGCACGATTGGTATTGGGATAAAGTGCGCGTGCTGTGTATTGATGCAGGTTAGGGTCAATCGTTGACTCTACTGCATATACCTTTGCGCTGAAGGCATCTAGTTTTCCTTCAATTCTGAAATTCAGGTTCGTCCCTTTCTTAATCTGACTTGCATAGCGTTCCGGTACTGAGAATTCAACTTTCAATGGAGTAATCTTTGTCAGTTTGGCAACAATGGTTGTCGGCGAAGCGTATGAACCGACACTGATTTGCCTAAGTCCGATGATTCCGTCAAATGGAGCACGGAGTTCGGTTAGGGCAATGTTCGCTTTTACTATTTCTATATCAGCATTTAGAGTTGCCAGGTCAGTCTTTACTTGTTCATAAGCCTCTTTACTGACTGCATCTCGTTTGAGCAGAGCGTCTTGTCGGAATACACGGTCCTCAGCTAACTTTAGTTGTGAAACCAACCGTTGAAGTTGTGCCTGTAGCTGGCGGTCGTTGACTTTGGCAAGAAGTTGTCCTTTTTTTACGGGAGTTCCTTCTTCGAAGTTGATTTCTATTACTTTTCCGGAAGTCTCAAAAGACAAATCAACTTCTTCATCCGGCAGAAGTACGCCGGTAGTGGTGTATTCGTCTGTTAATAGTTGAGGCTTTATCACTTTGGCGTTGACGTTCAGAATTTTTTTTCCATTCTTTTGGGTATTTTTTACCTTGTCAGCAGCAGCCAGTTCGTCGTTAGTTTTGGGTAACTGTGAGTAAATTCCTCCACCGATAATTCCGGCACCGATAAGAATGATGATGCCCCATTTAGTTTTTTTATTCATGGTTTAGTATAGTATATATAGCATGTTATATAATATCTTCTGATGATTAGACGGCACCCGGCAGGAAAGGTTTAATCGAATATAGTGTAAAAGAAAGTTAACTTTCTTTTGGGTCGTAATAATTAATGATAGAAGAATTCGGAATTGTTTTATCTGTAATTTCTTGTAGATTATTGAGTATTAGTATGCCGCCCGATACTTCCCCTCCTCCTTATCCTCCAGCATATTCAGATAAGAAGTATAACGAGACTCACTAATAAGATGTCTCTCCACTGCCTCACGCACCGCACATCCCGGCTCATGCCGATGTGTACAGTTACCATATTTACAATCAGCGGAAACCTTGAATATTTCAGGGAAATAATGCCCGATTTCTTCCTCCTCCATATCGAATGTGCCGAATCCTTTGATTCCCGGTGTATCGATAATATATCCATCCCCATCTACGGAGAACATTTCAGAAAAAGTAGTCGTATGCATACCTTTGTTGTGATAGGTCGAGATTTCACCGGTTTTTACTTTGGTTCCCGGTAAAATAGCATTGATAAGTGTCGATTTTCCAACTCCCGAATGACCGGAGAAAAGTGTGATCTTGCCTTCCAAGTCTTTTTTTATGGCATCCACTCCATCCCCGTCCTTGGCAGAAACTTTGAAACAGGGATAACCGATATGTGTATAGAGATTAATAAGAGCGTCCAAATAATGGAGTTCCTCCTCGTTATATGCATCTACCTTATTAAATACCAGTTTGACAGGTACACGATATGCTTCGGCAGAAGCGAGAAAACGGTCGATAAAAATAGTGGATGTTTCGGGATAGTTGACAGTGACCACTAACATACATTGATCGAGGTTAGCGGCAAGAATGTGAGACTGTTTGGAAAGATTGGAAGAACGGCGGATGATGTAGTTCTTTCTGTCTTCTATTTCATTGATAAAGGCAGTGCCTTCCTGGTTGAGTATAATCTGAACGCGGTCGCCCACGGCTACCGGATTGGTGCTGCGAATACCTTTTAACCGGAAATTACCTTTGATTTTACATTCAATAAATTGTCCGTCGTCGGTCTTCACCTGATACCAACTGCCCGTGTTCTTGATTACTAATCCCTTCATTTATTTAATGGATAATGGAGAATGGACAATGGAGAATGATTAATGGGCAGTGGGGCTGCATTTTCCATTTTTCATTCTCCATTTCCCATTAAACGGTCATAATTTCTTTATCCTTGTCAGCAAGCATATCTTCAATCTGTTTGATATACTTATCGTGGATTTTCTGTAACTTGGCTTCAGCATTCTTCTGTTCGTCTTCTGCCAGCCCGTCTTTCACAGCTTTTTTCAGTGCATCGATGCCATCACGACGAGCGTTACGTACACTTACTTTGGCAGTTTCACCTTCAGATTTACACTGTTTAGCGAGTTGTTTACGACGTTCTTCCGTCAGAGGAGGAATACCGATACGGATAATTTCACCATTATTTTCGGGCATAATGCCAAGGTCGGAGTCAATAATGGCTTTTTCGATGACACGAAACATACTTTTATCCCAAGGTTTGATGGTGATACTTCGAGCGTCGGGAGTAGTTACGGCTGCTACATTACTGATAGGAACCATACTTCCGTAAGAGTCTACGCGGATACCATCCAACAGTCGGGTACTCGCTTTTCCAGCGCGGATATGTGCCAATGCTTCTTCGAGATACATTATAGCCATATCCATTTTTTCTTGTGCATTGTCAAGGCAAGTCTTTACGTCTACCATATTTTTTGATAATTAAAGTTGCTATTTGGTTGATTGATTAGCAAAAGTATACTATTTTTTGCTTATCTGCAACAGCACACTCATCTTTTTTATAAGCGACCTGCCGATGATAATCAATGTAACGGCAGTGATAATCATTAAAATACCGACCATCAATCGGGGAGTCAGTTTTTCGTGAAACAGGAGAACCCCGAAAAATAACGCTGTCACAGGCTCCAGTGCACCGAGTATTGCAGTAGGAGTGGAGCCTATATAATGAATGGCTAATGCGGTGCATATCAATGACACGGCAGTGGGGAGAATGGCCAGAGCCAAGACGTCTGCCCACAATAAGGGAGATGGTATGATTTGCAATTCCGTGCAGAAATTCAAACGGACTATGTAAACCGATAATCCGAATAATATAGCATAAAATGTCAGTTTGGTGGTCGGTAATGTCTTTAATGAAGATCGGTTGACTCCTACGATGTAAATGGCATAGGAGAGAGACGACAATAAAACAAAAATAATTCCTGCGGTGGAGAGTGGTTTATTTCCATCTCCCTGATAGAGCAGGGCAATGCCTGAAAGCGCCAGCAAGATAGAAAAAATAGTGATTGCAGAAATCTTCTCTTTGAAAAAGACGCCCATAATCACAGCTACCATCACCGGGTAAACGAATAGAATAGTAGAAGCGATACCGGCATCCATATAGTTGTAACTCATGAATAGAAGCAGGGATGAAAACGAAAACAGCAGTCCCATGATAACCAAGGGGAGAATGTCGGCTTTACGAAGGGTAAAAGACTGCCCTTGCAACTTCATCAAGACACCCAATACGATTACGGCAAATGCGTAACGGTAGAATAAAACAGTATCTACACTCATGCCGGCAGCATAGAGCGGGAGTGCGAAGAGAGGATTCATACCGTAGCTTGCAGCGGCAATGGCTCCATAGATAAAACCTTTGGTCTTGTTATTCATTATTTTGGCCTCTTAAAAATGGCGTGCAAAAG
Source organism: Bacteroides sp. 1_1_14 (assembly GCF_000162515.1). NCBI lineage: Bacteria > Pseudomonadati > Bacteroidota > Bacteroidia > Bacteroidales > Bacteroidaceae > Bacteroides > Bacteroides sp. 1_1_14. The sequence goes on from NZ_GG774702.1 coordinate 30,268, forward strand.
TACGTAGTTTGCAGATGATAAACAATAGTTTAGGGAGTTGATAGTATAATTTAATTTTTCGTATGCGACGGATTATTGGGAGAATAGCATGAAATTACTCTTTTTCTAGCCGTAAACTAACATTGTTTATACTTGAATTTATTCGTCCGACAGCTGTTTTCTTTTCGTCTGACAGCTGTTAGACGAAAGATTAACAGTTGTCAGACGAAAGTTCAACAACTGTCAGACGAATAGTTTTATGCAATGCGAGACTTAGATTTTAGTACTATAGCCATTAAGAAATAGTATTGAAAGCTGTAAATCTTAGTCTTTTTATTATCTTTGCATCAATGACATACCTTGCATCTTAATACATTAGATAAATACAGAATATAAAATATGAAAGAAAATAAACTGGATTACATCCCCGAACCGATGGACCTTTCATCGGTTGACCTTCCCGAATCTTTAATCCAATTATCAGAGCGCATCGCTGAAAATGTACATGAAGTGTGGGCAAAAGCCCGTATGGATGAAGGCTGGACATATGGCGAAAAACGCGATGATATCCATAAAAAGCATCCTTGTCTGGTACCTTATGATGAGTTGCCGGAAGAAGAAAAAGAGTACGACCGGAATACGGCTATGAATACGATCAAGATGGTGAAGAAATTAGGTTTCAGAATAGAAAAGGAGGATTAAGTTATGAATGCTCGTTGGTTTGACCGGATTATTTATGGCGGGGCTTGGAAACAGATACGTTTCCTGATTATTATAGTCGTTTCGCTGATTGTTTTATCTTGTTTGGGAGTGCACTGGGGAAGCAAGTATCAGATGACTCCTTCGGAAGAGATGACTGTGCTGGCTACTGACTCTGCGGCGAACCATTCTTTTCAGAAGACCCTGTGGAATGTATACAATAACTTTGTTGATTCGGGCAACCTGATCAGCATAAGTCCGGAAGACCGCCCGTGGGCATTGATTATTAGTTTGCTGGGTTCCGTCGTTTTGGGCGGATTGTTGATCTCCACGCTTTCCAATATCATTGAAAGGCGAGTGGAAAATTGCAGAAACGGGTTGATTCATTATAAACTATCTGATCATTTTGTGATCATCGGTGCAGATGCGATGTTACCCTGTCTGATACGACAGTTATGCCAACGGGAGAAGGATTGCACGTTAGTCATTCAGACTTCCAAAGACGTCAATGAAGTACGGATGGAATTATTTTCCAATCTCACAAAGGATGAGGAGAAGAGAATCGTTTTGGTTCATGCCATGAGAGACTCTAAAGAAGAACTGAGAAAGTTGTATGTGGCGGATGCGAAAGAAGTCTTTATATTGGGAGATAGCGGAGAGCTGGATGATGTGGAATATTATCATGACTCGATGAATGTCGACTGTCTGAATCTGATAGGCGAACTTTGCAAGGAAGAGAATCGGAAACCTCCTTTGAAGTGCAACGTACTCTTTGAATATCAATCTACTTTTGCTGTCTTCCAATTCTCGGATATTGATGATGATATAAAGGAATATATTGATTTCTGTCCGTTTAACTTTTACGAAACATGGGCGCAAAAAGTATTTGTGCGAAATGCGTGTAGTATCCGTGAGATTAATTATCTGCCTCTGGATTATCAGCCTGTCACTTACGAATCAGAGAAATATGTGCATCTGGTAATTGTGGGAATGTCGAGGATGGGAATTGCTCTGGCTGTCGAGGCTGCCCATATAGCCCACTATCCCAACTTTATCCGGGATAAAAACAAGAAAACGCGCATCACTTTTATCGATAATGAAGCAATGCGTGAGATGAACAGCTTCAAACAAGCGTATGAAAACCTGTTTGATGTATCTTATTCTACCTTTATAGACACAGAAAACGGTTTGGTCCGCAGGGATGAACCTGCTGAGGTCTATGCTCATTTGGGAACAGATTTTATAGACATAGAATGGCAGTTTGTACAAGGAACTATCGAATCGCCGGAAGTCCGTGATTTGATTACAGACTGGTGTGAAGATGAGGATGCGCTGATGACGGTTGCAGTCTGCCTGAACCTGACTCATCAGTCTATTTCTTCTGCTGTCTATCTCCCGCGTTGTGTCTATGAGAAAGGTGTTCCGGTGCTGGTTCAGCAACGGATAACATCGGCTATCATTGAAAAATTATCCGGTAATCCGTTGAAGGGAAAAGGAGGAACCAATCAGCGTTTCAAGAATCTTCGTCCGTTCGGGATGTTGGATGATTGTTTCGACTTGTGCATGGCAGACGAGATGTATGCCAAGCGTGTAAATGCGGTGTATGAAAAGTGTGAAGGAGATAAAGTCTTGACAGAACTGCCATCTGCGAAAGAAATGGACGAACTATGGCACAATCCGAAGTTCAAAACGGTAAAGAAATGGTCTAATATTTATAATGCGAATGCCATTCCTACCAAATTGCGTTCAATCGGCTACACCAAGGAACATTGGGACAACGGAAAGCAACTTAGCGAAAAGCAGGTGGCGATTTTGGCAGAAGTGGAACACAACCGCTGGAATGTGGAAGAACTGTTACTGGGATATAGACCTGTGACAAAAAAGGAACAGGAAGAGATAGAACAAAAGGCAGCCTTGAAGAATAAAAAGCGGGATGAAGAATATGCTCATTATGACATTCGCCCTTACAACGATTTGCGGAATGGCAGTGAGAAATATGATATTGCTTTGACACGGCATCTGCTTTTGATTGTGAAGCAGGACGGAAAACTATAAAATGGATTAGGATTTGTGATATGGGGAATCATCAAAAGGAAATATTCTTAGTGCTTTCTATCTTTCTGACTGGCTTTCAATGTGTTTGGGCACAAACCACTCAGAAGGGGATCGTCGTGGAAATGAGTAGTAATAACAAGCCCGTAGCCGGTGCTGAAATAAAAGTAGCGGGGGCTTCGCCTACGGACAGCGATCAGGAAGGGCGGTTTATTCTGAATTTCACCGCTTCCTTGCCGGGCGATCCGTTGATGATTAATGATATCTATAAGAAAGGTTTCAAAATAGTCAATTACGAGAAAGTAGCCAACTGGAATATATCGTCTGCCTCCGAACTGAAAATTGTATTAGGGCGTACCGAAGTCATCAATGCGTTGCGCAAGAAATATTACGATATAGGCGAATCCAATAGCGAGAAAGAATCTCGGAAAACATTGGCTGAACTGGAAGAACTGAAGAAACAGAACGCATTGTCCGCAGTGGAATATGATCAGAAAGTTGATTCCATGTCTAAAAGTATGATGGAATGGCAGAAACGTCTGGAAATATATGCGCTTAAATTTGCCTGCATCAATCGTGACGAGCTTGATGCTATGGAAAAGCAGGCAATGGAACTGCTTGATCATGGTGATGTGCATGGAGCTATTCGTCTTTATGAAGAGATGAAACTCGATTCTGCCATGACATTGAAGATTGCAGTCAGACAGGAAGCCAAAGAAGATATGAAACTGCTTCTTCCATCCTTAGTGAATAATTTCCAGTTGCTGAAGCAAGCCGATGATAAAGTGGCGTGTGACTCTGTTGCTCACTTGATTTATGAGATGGCGGCGGATATCAAGCTGAAATTAATGTCGGTAGAGTGGTTCTTTCAGCGGAATGACCCAAGTGAAGTTCTGGATCAGTATAGCTTGATCGTAAAGGATACGCAAAGTATGCAAGAAATTGAGCTGGTGGAGAGTAGCCTTCGGCAGTCATTGAAAGAAGTCAAACTGAAAGGAGAACTGAAGAAAAAGGCACAGTTGGTTTTCGAACGAATCGAAGACCGCAAGAAATGGATCAGTATAAAGGAAAAAATATAGAAACAGATGAAGAAGATCAAGATTTTTATTGCATCATCGGCGGAGTTGAATGAAGACAAACAGATGTTTGACTTGTACTTTTCGGATAAGAATAAACTTTATCGTGACCGGAATATAGACTTCGATCAGCGTACGTGGATGGACTTCAGCAGTTCGCTGAATGAAGGTCGTCTGCAGGATCGCTATAATGACTATATCCGCGAATGTGATATTGTGATTTTTCTGTTCCACACACGGATGGGGCGCTATACCAAAGAAGAACTGGAAGTGGCCCATGAAATATATCTGAAGACTAAGGCTGCAAAACCTAAAATATTTGTCTATTTCAAGGAGGAGGGAATCGTTGATGAGTCTCTCAAAGATTTTAAATCTTATTGCGAGAAGAATCTCGGACACTTCTGCGACTTGTATACCAATTATGATGATTTGCGTCTCAAGTTCGACAAACAATTGCAGATTTTGGAGAATGAAGGCTTTATCAAGCCTGATCCGGTAGATGTAAAACGGACATTGAGGTTCGTATTATTGTATGTCCTTGTACCTGTATTGGTGGTGGCACTGGCTTTCTTTACTTTCTATTATTATTCGCCGGTCACTTCCACGGTGCGTCTTACGGATACTTCCAAGTCTTCTTTGCCTTTTTATGGCGCTGATATAACATTGGAGTATGCCGATAAGAGCGAAACCCGTCATGTGGACAGACTTTCTGACGAGGTTGTCTTCAAAGAAATTCACACTAAATATCTGGGTGAGAATGCCCGTCTGAAGATAGAATCGAAAGGATATGTGACGGTAGATACGGTACTGAGCCTGGAAAAGAATGTGACTCTTGGCATCAGTCGTGATTCTTCATTGGCGATGATTTTCGGTACTGTGAAAGATGAGGATAACCGTCCGCTGGCGGATGCTACTGTTCAAGTGCTGGACATGAAAACGGTATCTGACGGAATGGGAAACTTCCAACTGCCCATACCTGCCGAGAAACAAAAAGAGGAGCAACGGGTGACGGTATACAAGGATGGATATCAATTATGGGACTTCACCGGACCGGTATCCGATAAAGTCCCATGGAAGATTATTCTGAGAAAGTAATGCCTTTACTTTCTGTAAATGCTATTATTGTTGGTCCGGTAGTCATTGATAAGGTAGAGCAGAACGGCATCGTTAGGCAGCGTGCCGCTCTTATACTCCAGACCAGTTTTTAATAATTCCTCGGAGCCGGGCTGGGATAATTTGGCCAGAAGGTCTCCTTTGGCAAACCGGACAACAAGAGGGTAGGAGCTGAAAAGCTGATTAAGTTCTTTCAGTTCGTTTGCGATGTTTTCCGCCTCTTGCAGAAATGTCAGAGCCTCCGCATTATTGCTGTTCTGATAGTAGGCGATACTTGTATTGAGAGTCATCAGTAGATAGTTCGTGCCAAGTTGGGCTTTATTATGCGGATACAGTGTCTTGATGATTTCGTAGGCTTTCTTTTGCACTTCCAGTGCTTTGGCATATTTTTTAAGTTGCCGTATCCCAACGACAGGTTATTGTAGGTAGTGGTGATACTGCCCATCATATCCACGTCGTTCGGCTTTTGTTTCAGATGCTTTTCCCTGTCTTTCTTTACTTTTTCCAGATGTTCCACTCCTAATTCATACAGTCCTCCGCAGACCATTGCGGTACCTATGCTGTTCTCTGTTCTCAAGTCCTGAAATCCCCATACTCCTTGCATGGTGTATAATGCTTCCAGGTCGATGGCGGCTTTCAGAGCTTTGTCATGTTCGGAAAGTTCCAGGAGCATATCGATATACGATGCCTGCGCACTGATAATCTCAAGAACAAATCTTGCCGGATTCAACTGATTCAGTTTTTCGGCATATTGGTATGCTTGTTCCACATGCTTCCTTTCTTCGGGTTTATTTCCGTTTTTGGAGTAATATAGAATGTATTGTTTCTCGATATTGTACAATAATGAGGTCTTTTGTTCTTCACTGTTGATTTTTAATTCGTTGGCTACCTTGTCTTCAAATGCTTTTATGGTCGTGAGGAAGTTTTCCGGTTCTGTTTCTGTGCTTACGCTGATGTAGGCGAAGTTCCATAAAGCATACCAGTAGGCGCGGGACAAGGGACGCATCTTATACAGTTTCTCGGCTTTTGCCAGAATCTCTTTTATACTGCCGGCTGCCAGTTTGTAATCCGCTTTCTCTACTGCCTGATGGAACAGGTATTCTTGTCTTCCTATTTCAGCTTCGAGTATGGCTTCTTCATTATCTCCTGCATTCTTTTTATTTAGCTCGAATAATTTCTCTGACAGTTCGTTGACTTTAGACACATTGCCTTCCTTCTTGTAAATGTCTGTCAGCGAACTGTATATGTTGGCAAGTTGAGAACTTTGAATATTTATGAACAGCTGATTGTCGCTGTCTGCTATCTCTTCACTGATTTCTTTGATCTGGTCTTCATAGATTTCCTTTGCTTCTTTGAATTCGTTCATGGCTTCGTATGTCTTTCCCATTGAATAGAACGTCTGATGGTAGATAGCATAGTAATCGCCCGAAGGCATGGAAATATTTTTGTTGGACAGTATTTCCAGTGCGTTGATGTCATACTCCAAGGCTTTGATATAGTCTTTCTGATGATGACGCGCAAGGGTACTTTTTATGTTCAGTACTTGTACGAGAGATTTCTCGTCAAATGAAAGTTTCTGGCATTTGTCCAGCCATTCCATGGTATCACTGTCTTCCAGTCCTATTTTCTGCAATGCGTATTTAAACACGTATGTAAACCTGTCGGGAAGTGCTTCGGCTACGAACTTGTAGGCATCATTTGCTTTCTTCTCGTTTTCCATTCCTCCGGTCAGGGCGCAGAGGTCGGCATATCGGTACATTATTTCGGCCAGTTTGTCGATGTCTTCCTCTGCTTTTGTTTTCTGTGACAGCTTCTCTCTGGCCTGAGTGATAATTCCGGATTTATTGTATAGCTCGATGGCTTCAGACAGTTTTCCGGCATTGACCAGTTCCAATACTTGCTTCTCAATGGCGTTGATGTCATCTGGATTTATTCTTGCAAACTTCTCAGCGTACTGATCGATCTGATTCATAAATGATCTGGATTCCTCCGCCATCGCTTTCAGACGGTCGCTGCGCTCTTGCAGACTGATTTTCTGTGCTATATATAGCTGGTTGACTTCTTCAATGGCTTTTTCTTGTTTTTTCGAAAAGTGGGCAACGGAGATGGAATAATACTTGTTCTTGCTTTCTTCTATAGTACCTTCGGGAGCCATCACAATGCTCAACGGACGTTTTTCGGATAGAATCCACCCATTGATCATGTCTTTATTTACCAGTTCATATCCTTTCTTATATACATTCGGAGAAGCGATAGCCATTCCCGGTTTTTGTTTGCTGAAGTTGAACTGGAAATTCCCGTTGGCATCCGTATCGGTGGCAGGGGCATCGGTAGCTGTCAGTTGTACTCCCGGTAGTGGGGACTTATTTGAATTAAAAATCTGTACTGTACCTTTTTGAGACATTTGTGCGTAAGCACTTCCGGATAGTAATAAGAATATCCAGAAACAGGCGTTTTTGGTTTTCATAGCTTTTATTTCTTAATGATGTATATGCAAGTCAACAAAAGGAATGTGGAGGGAGAAAGTAATCGGGACTGACTAAAAAGTCTGAAAGCTGATTATATCCTTTTTAGTCAGCCCCGGGTATATTGGTAGGGAGTCAGGATCAGTTGTGTACTACTGTTCCTATTTCTTCTCCGCTGATTACTTTTTTGAGGTTTCCTACCGTGTCCATGTCAAAAACAACAATCGGCAGGTTGTTTTCCTTGCACATACAGGTAGCTGTGAGGTCCATCACTTTCAGACCACGTTTCAGTACTTCATCGTATGTGATGTCACTGAATTTTGTAGCTGTAGGGTCTTTCTCCGGGTCGGCTGTGTAGATGCCGTCTACGCGGGTACCTTTCAGCATTACGTCTGCTTCGATTTCGATGCCGCGCAGTGAAGAGCCGGTGTCTGTGGTAAAGAAAGGATTTCCCGTACCGCCGGACATGATAACGATTTCACCGTTTTCCATGCATTCAATCGCTTTCCATTTGCTGTAGAATTCACCGATCGGCTCCATGCGGACTGCTGTAAGTACACGGGCCTTTACTCCGGCTGCTACTAATGCGGAACTTAATGCAAGGCTGTTGATGACAGTTGCCAGCATACCCATCTGATCACCTTTCACACGGTCGAAGCCCTTGTTGGCTCCGCTTAGTCCACGGAAGATATTTCCGCCGCCGATAACGATGCCGATTTGTACTCCCTGTTCATGGATTTCTTTGATTTGTGCGGCATATTCCGCCAGTCTTTTTTCGTCAATGCCGTATTGTTTTTCCCCCATCAGGCTTTCTCCGCTGAGCTTCAGCAGAATTCTTTTATACTTTGCCATATCTTTTTACATTTAGTTTAGCGCAAATATAGAGATAATTTGTTGGATAGACCTCATAGTTGCGCGATAACTTTTATATCGCTTTCTTCACTATTTCTCTTCCGATGAAGGTCTGCACGATTCCCCTCAATGAAAGGTAAGTGATGAAAGCCAGCCATAAAGCGTGATTTCCCAAGAGATTGTGGAAGGCATAGTAGATCATAAAAAAGCTGACGGAAGCAACCAACATCGAATAAAGCATCTGGCGGGTGGCGGTGGCGCCGATAAACACACCATCCCATAAGAAAGCGGAGAAACCTGTCAATGGGATGGCGAGTGCCCAATAAAAGTAAGTGTCTGAGGAGCTTATTACCGAAACATCATTTGTCAGTAACCCGAGAAATTCTTTTCCGCCTATTGCATATAAAAGGGTGAATGCTGCCGAAAGTCCGATGCCCCAATAGAAAAGGTGATTGACCGTATTGCGGAGAGCCGTTTGATTTCTTGCGCCGATATAGCGTCCGGCTAACGCTTCCCCTGCATAGGCGAATCCATCCATAATATAAGAGAAGAGCGTGAACAATTGCATCAGCAGTGTATTTACTGCCAGAACGACTTCTCCCTGTGCAGCTCCTGCAGAGGTGAAGAACATCGTTACGATTACCAGGCAAAGGGTACGGAAAAAGATGTCACGGTTTACCCGGAAGAAACGGTACATTGCCTGCTTCTGTATGATATCTTTCCATACAATACGTTTTCGGAGCGTGCTGTAATAACGCATATACAATAGTATGGCCATAAAGAAACCTGCATACTGTGCGATAAGGGTTCCGGCGGCGATTCCTGCCACTTTCATATCCAAGAGATAGACGAAAGACAAACTGGCGATAATATTGACAATATTCTGCGTGATGGCAATATACATCGGGAAGCGTGAGTTCTGCATTCCGATAAACCAGCCTGCAAATCCATAAAGACCTAGCATTGCCGGAGCTCCCCAAATACAGATATAGAAATAGGTAGTTGCCAGTTGCTTTACTTCTTCTGTAGTCTGTATGAGTGTGAATGCCGCATTAAGGATAGGATATTGAAGGATCAGCAGGCATAGGGCAATAAAGAGTCCGACACCGACAGAACGTATCAGTAACCGGTTGATTTCGTTTAAGTCATGCTGCCCGTAGGCTTGTGAGGTCATGCCGCTTGTTCCCATACGTAGGAATCCGAAGATCCAGTAGATGATATTGAACAACATTCCTCCTACGGCAATCGCTCCAATATATGCCGGAGAGCCGAGATGTCCAACGATAGTGACATCGATAAGTCCCAGCAATGGCACGGTAATATTCGAAATAATCGATGGTACGGCAATCTGTAATATTCGTCTGTTTTCGGAGGTCGTCTTTTTATTTATCATCTTGTAGAAACACTTTTATCAAATAGATTGTTCTTTTTGCGAACAAAGGTACATATTTTATTATTTTATTGTATCTTTGCGTGTCACGAACTAGAAACAATGTAACTGATTATGAAAACCTTAACTCTCCTTCTTTTTTCTTTGTTTTCGTTGCCGCTGATGCTGAATGCACAGACGGCCGATGAAATGTTGCATAAAGTCACGGCTGCTATTGAGGCTGGACAGCATGGACAGGCGGTTAGCTATTTCCGTCAGGCTATCAGTCTGAATATAGACCGCTCGGAAATGTTCTATTGGACGAGTATAGACAAGAGTAGTGAGATCAGCTCGAAACTTTCTAATGAGTTGGCTCTTGCCTATAAGAAGAATCGGAATTATGACAAAGCCTTTTTGTTTATAAAGAACTGTCGCAGAAGGACCCTGATAATGTAGATTATCTGGAGGCTGTTGCCGAAATGCAGGTATGTCGTGGACAGGAGAAGGATGCGTTACGTATGTACGAGAATATATTGAAGTTGGATGCGGATAATTTGGCAGCCAATATTTTTCTCGGTAATTATTATTATCTGATGGCGGAGCAGGAGAAGAAAAAACTGGAAAGTGACTACAAAAAGCTTTCTTCACCGACAAAAATGCAATATGCACGTTATCGGGACGGGTTGTCGAAATTGTTTGCTACCGGATATGAGAAAGCACGAAGCTCTTTACAGAAAGTAGTGCTACGGTTCCCATCGACGGAGGCTCAGAAGACGTTAGATAAGATTTTAAGGATAGAGAAAGAGGTGAATCGCTGAGCGGTTCACCTCTTTCCATTTAATTATCTAATAGAATAATAGTTGGTTGGCAAGGTCTTATTTATTTAAACATTCCTATGCGATTTAAGTTCGGTTTAGCTATAGCTTTGCACTTAGTCTGATTGGTGGATCTTGTAATAGTACTAGCTAAATCACTTCCTGTTATCAAACTTATAGCTTGGGCATATAGCGGATCATTATTTGTCCCAAATTCTCCATATCCTTCAAAATTCTGTCCATTGGGATTATCCTCATCTTTTTCGTAATTAGGTGTAAAGCCTTTTTCGAAATCGCCAAAACCTTTAGCATTGTAGGCTTGGAAAGTGATGGGGAAAAGTAAGTATTTGTCTGTTCCTGCAGTAAGCTCTACCCCTTCCATACCTACGTTTTTCCCATGTGTGGTTGTGCCGATAAGGATAACATTAATGCCAATTCCTCTTAGGGAGTTAATTACTAACTCACTTGCTGATGCTGAATTATTAGTTACGAGACAAAAGACCCGTGATAAATTTAGTCCGCCAGCAGAAAGAGAAATATTATTCAGATTTGCATATTTAGTATATTCGAATATTTTAATAGGACGCTGGCCTCCAAGAATTTTCATGCGTTCATCATTATATCTATATGTAGCGAATACTTCGTTTTTACAAGCCTCTCCTGCGATACAGCTTGCTATAAGATTAGCAGATGTTACATCTCCTCCTCCATTGTAGCGAAGGTCTAATATTAAGTCGGAAATTTCTTTAGTCTTAAAATCCTTGAATACATCAAATAGTTCCTGGTCGAAGCCTGATTCAAATGCAGAGTATACTAGATACCCAATGTTATTATCAACTTGATTATAAATAATTGGGTTTGCATAAATAGGACTGGAATCAATAGTGTAAGTGTTTCCTTCTCTGTCTTTCACTTCTATAGTAGACGTGGAAGAAGGTTTCCATAGCTTTGAATAGCTGTTTCTCCAATTACTAGTTGTTATCTTTTGATTATTGATTTCTGTTATTTCAACTCCCCGCTTGATTCCAGCTTTTGCTGCGGATGATTCTTTATGCACTCCTTGTACTGCAAGAAATACAAGTGTTTCACTATATTGAACAGGTAATAGATTAACAAATCCATAATTGTATTCTAGTGTTTTTTTCTCTTTTGCACTGCGGGAAGATTGCAAGTCTGGATCTAGCTTTTGGATAAATGAGAATAAAGAATAATATGATTGGTTGCCATTATTATATAGCTTTTTATCTAGAGTATTAGTCTTCATGCCCATCAATGTATTTTCCAGGAACTCATTATATGGCTGACTGAAATTAGGAGTTAATGTTTTGTACTCATCATTCCACAAATACATTTCTTTTAAATATTGATCCACACTATAGTTAATCTCGTAACCTTGCACATCATCATCGCTCAACTGGATTTTGATATTGCTGGCAGATGAATATCCATTTACTTTAATCGTAATGGTGCCCTGTTCCTGGGAAGACTTGTGTACTGTAACTTTTATGGTATTTTCCCCTGAATTTCCTGCTGTATTGTCTAATGACAATAATGCAGTGGAACTGTTTTGAGCAGTCCAGCTAGACAAGGTCGTGAAAGTAAAAGTGAGGGTTTGCTCTGCTGAGGCAAAATATGTTTGGTTAGTAGACCAGCTTTGTTCTGTAATTCCACTACCTCGCAGTAGAGTGTCATCATCTTTACATGATATGTTGAGGAATAATAAAATGGTCAGAAGACCAACTAACTTGACATACTGTATTTTCTTCATAAAATTAAAGGTTTTTTTTTATATAGCAAACTCAAAGGTAATGTTTTATTGTTTAGAATGTATGTGTTATATCAATAAATATTCTACCTCTTTAAACATATATCCTCTTTTTTTCTGCGCATCATCTTCCAGAATCAGCTTCCCTTCGGGTTCTACGCAAATAATTCTCGCAAAGAACTCTCCATCAGCATCTTTATACCGATGCATCCCTTCTTTTCTGAAAAGAGCTTTTTCATATCGGTGGGCTATGGGTTCAGTGTCACCGTTCCGGAGCAATTCATAACCGGATTGAATGCGGAGCATGATATTCTTGAGAATTTCGAAAATGTCATACTGCTTTCCTGTGATTTGCCGGAGCGATACCGGATTTGGAGCAGTGCTATGGAATGTTTCCTGATTCACATTGATCCCGATTCCGGAAATACTCTGACTGATATTGCGCCCCATCAAATCATTTTCAATCAGCATTCCACATATTTTTTTGTCTTTCCAGTAGATATCATTCGGCCATTTGATGGAAAAATCGTCAGCATAGCTATCCAGTTCCTCTTTAATAGCCAAAGACACAATCTGAGAGATCAAGAACTGCCGACGTGCTTCCAAGAAATCCGGGAAAAGAACAAAACTGAAAAGAAGATTCTTTTGGGGTTCAGATTCCCACGAATTGCCACGTTGCCCACGTCCGGATGTCTGGAAGTCGGCAACTACAGTCGTAAATGCTGCAACTCCCTGTTGCTTGGCACAAAGAGTCTGCAGATAACTGTTTGTAGAGTTTGTCTCACTGATGTGAATCAATGGGACAGGAAATGACATATCAGGGGAGGGCATCATATTCAGCACGCAGTTTCTTAGTGAATTTCTTGATAACTTCCTCATAAGAATGATCGACGAGTTCCTTTATTAATTTATCGTCTACGTCTTTATCGAAGTAAACGCCATTCCAATATTTCTTGTTGAAATGGTAGGCTCCTTCAATGCCTGCATAATGTTCGCGCAGTTCGATGGCACGTTCCGGATCACATTTCAGTGCGATGAAGTTGGCTCCTTCCAAGTCGATGAGGGCAAACATTTTGTCCATCACCTTCATAACCAGCGATACATCATCAAATGGGAATGATTCGGTAACCCCTTTTTTACTTAAGCAGTATTCCCTGATCGTTTCTACATTCATAAGTCTTTCGATTTTATGTTTTTGCTCTTAGTTAAAATACTTGTTTCCTATTAAAATAAAGGAGGATAAAAAGCTTCCTTTATATGGTCTATTCTGAAATTTCCGTTCTCGCCAATGACAGTGATGATATCGAAACGTACCGGAACGTCAATCTGAAATAGTTTCATATATGTGTCGGCAGCACGTACTGTCCGTTTAATCTTTGGTAAATCGACGGCTTCTTCCGGTTGGGCAAACAAAGTATTACTGCGTGTTTTCACTTCTACTATCACCAATTCGTTCTCTTTGGCGGCTACGATGTCCAGTTCGAAGTGACCTTTTCTCCAGTTCCGGTGGCGGATAAGATAACCATGCTCTTCGAGATAGGCTACTGCGGCATTTTCTCCTGCTTTCCCTAATTCATTGTGTTCAGCCATCTTTTTTTGCAAATTTACAGCTTTTATTCTTTGTTTTTACAGAAGTAAAAGTAATTTTGCAGAAGATATGAGAAAAAGGAGCAAAAAGTGCCTGAAAATGCACGCTGAGTATACCAAACGGGAACGGCGGATGAGCATTTTGTTGAGCGAAGACGAGCAGCTGATTGTCGATCGTTATCTGGAAAAATACAAGATAACGAATAAGTCACGCTGGCTTCGCGAAACCATTCTCATGTTTATCCATAAAAATATGGAAGAAGATTATCCCACCCTCTTCGGAGAACATGACATGAGACGCTGATGATGACGCTGGACGATACTTACTTCATGAAACAGGCATTGATAGAAGCCGGCAAGGCTGCAGAGCGGGGCGAAGTCCCTGTAGGAGCAGTGGTTGTCTGCAAAGAACGGATCATAGCCCGTGCCCATAACCTGACAGAGACATTGAATGATGTGACGGCCCATGCCGAAATGCAGGCTATCACAGCTGCCGCCAACGTACTTGGCGGAAAGTACCTGAACGAATGTACGCTGTATGTTACAGTAGAACCCTGTGTGATGTGTGCCGGGGCCATTGCTTGGGCGCAGACCGGCAAACTGGTTTTTGGTGCGGAAGATGATAAGCGTGGGTATCAACGATATGCGGCTCAGGCGCTGCATCCTAAAACGGTCGTTGTAAAAGGAATCCTTGCAGATGAATGTGCCACATTGATGAAGGACTTTTTCGCTTCTAAGAGAAGATGAAACAGTGATTAGTAAACTGCTGGCTACACGTTACTAACCACTTTCTATATTATATTATTTTACTTCCTCGAAATCCACATATTCACCATCATCCTGAGTGAATATTTTCTTATGTTTGGTTCTTGGACTATTTTCAGCAAAGATTTCCCCTTCGTTATCGGCACGGCTGTCCGTGTTCTGGTTATAGTTGGGACGACCTTGCTGCTGGCCATTTTGTCCACTCCTTGCCTGCTTCGTCCGGGAAGACGAACCACGGCCAAGCCCGAAAATGGCTCTTAATACAAATCCGACAATCGAAAGGCCAAATATGACAATGGCAGCTAGAAAAAGAAGTAAGAATAAAAGTATATGCATTGGGCTATGATTTTATGTTGTAACTTCGATAAAACTCATAGTACAACAAACGTGCCAAGAGATTGTTTATTTACTTTTTCTTGTAAAAAGTGAAAGTAAAATATACCAGACAATGATCGCTGCGAAGCTGCTGATACCTAAGAAAACAAGGAATGGGATACATACAATCAAGAAAATGAAACTGATTTTATTTGTATTCCATGAAAGATTCTTGAATTTCAGCGAGAACATTGGTATCTCTGACACCAGCAACCACGAAAACAGACAAACCAATAAAATAAGGTAGACAGGATGGCAGTTCTCAGAAACGAGGAAGTCATGCGCCCCTACTACGAACGATCCCCAGAATAAGGCGTTTGCCGGAACAGGAAGACCTACGAAAGAACTGGTCTGCCGGGTATCATTATTGAATTTAGCCAGTCGTAACGCTGAGAATACGGAAATCAAAAAGGCTGCGTATGGCAGGTAAGGAGCAAGAAATTCCATATTTGCCGGATAGTACATCTCTTTAAATAAGGAGAATACAATCAGTGAGGGAGCCACACCGAAGCTGACATCATCTGCAAGTGAATCCAAGTCTTTTCCGATGATTGAGTGTGCATTGAGAATACGAGCCAGCATGCCATCGAAAAAATCGAAGACTGCACTCAGAACAATAAAAAGCAGTGCCAGGTCATAACGGGCTTCGAAAGCCATGACACAAGCGATACAACCGGAGAAAAGGTTCAGGCAGGTTACTGTATTCGGAATATTGTTCTTTATAACATTTGTCATTGTGACCGAATTATTTAAGTTTGGCGATAACCGTCTGGTTACCGGTCGTTAATTGTCCCATGTTGACACAGACTTCCGTGCCGAGGGGCAGATATACATCCACACGGGAACCGAATTTGATAAAGCCCATGTGTTCGTCGATATAGCATTCTTCTCCTACTTCTGCGTAGGTGACAATGCGTCGTGCCACGGCTCCGGCGATTTGTCGGGTCAGCACTTCCACTCCTTCCGGAGTTTCTATGACTACGGTAGAACGTTCGTTCTCCGTACTGGCTTTAGGCAACCATGCTTTCATGAAGTTACCGTTGTGGTGGGCTACCTTTTTAATGGTGCCGTCCACCGGATACCAGTTGGCATGTACGTTAACGATGCTCATGAAGATAGAGATCATCAACCGGCGGTCATGGAAGTATTCGTTTTCGTCCACTTCTTCAATGACTACGATTTTGCCGTCAGCAGGAGCGACGACTATCTTTTCTGTATCCTTTCCGAAAAGTCGGATCGGACAGCGGAAGAAGTTAACCATCAGCAGATATACTGCAATACTGGCTACTGCAACCACATAAAAAGGAATTTTGCAATCTATTCCCCAATAAAGGGCCGCATTAATCAGTAGCAGTAGCAGAAAGCTAGCCCATAATATATGTGTTCCTTCGCGGTGAATACGTATCTTTTTTAATTTCTTTAGTCGGCCCATGAATGCTGTTTAATGATATTGTGTGCAAAAATATACTTATTTTAAAAAAACAGCAAGTAAATGAGCAGAGAAATGCGAGTGTTGATAACTTTTTGAGGATTATTTTTGTTTATAACGCGGGAGGTAGTAATTTTATGCCTTCAAATTAACTACTTATCATTATGCAGGATTTCGTTCATTTACACGTTCATACGCAATATTCTCTACTGGATGGTCAGGCAAGTGTCGCCCGTCTGGTAGATAAAGCCATGAAAAATGGGATGAAGGGTATTGCCGTGACCGATCATGGAAATATGTTCGGCATCAAGGAATTTACGAACTATGTCAATAAGAAGAATAGCGGTCCGAAAGGGGAAATCAAGGATCTGAAGAAGCGGATTGCAGGGATTGAAGCCGGCACAGTGGAGTGTGAGGATAAGGAGGCGGAGATAGCTGCCTGCAAGGCGAAGATCGTGGAGGCGGAGAACAAGCTCTTTAAACCGATTATCGGTTGTGAGATGTACGTCGCCCGCCGTACGATGGACTTGAAAGAAGGGAAGCCGGACCAAAGCGGTTATCACCTGATTGTACTTGCCAAGAATGAGAAAGGTTATCATAACCTTATTAAATTAGTATCGCACGCGTGGACGCGCGGGTACTATATGCGTCCGCGTACCGACCGCAGTGAGCTGGAGAAGTATCACGAAGGTCTGATTGTCTGCTCGGCGTGTCTGGGTGGCGAGGTGCCGAAGCGTATTACCGCAGGGCAGTTTGCCGAAGCCGAAGAAGCGATCCAATGGTATAAGAACCTGTTTGGTGATGACTACTATCTGGAGATGCAGCGTCATAAGGCGACTGTACCCCGTGCCAATCATGAATGTTATCCGCTACAGGTAAATGTGAACAAATACTTGCAGGAGTATGCCCGGAAGTATAATATCAAGCTGATCTGCACCAACGACGTTCACTTTGTGGATGAAGAGAATGCCGAGGCACACGACCGTTTGATCTGCCTGAGTACGGGTAAAGACTTGGATGACCCTAGCCGTATGCTATATACCAAACAGGAATGGATGAAGACCCGTGAAGAGATGAATGAACTCTTTGCAGATGTTCCCGAGGCACTGAGCAATACGCTGGAAATTCTAGATAAAGTCGAATATTATTCGATTGACCATGCACCTATCATGCCTACCTTCGCTATTCCTGAAGACTTCGGAACAGAAGAAGGATATCGTGCCAAATATACGGAGAAAGACCTGTTCGATGAGTTTACACAGGACGAAAATGGTAATGTGGTGCTGAGCGAAGAGGAAGGACAAGCCAAGATCAAACGTCTGGGGGGATATGAGAAACTGTATCGTATCAAACTTGAAGGCGACTATCTGGCAAAGTTAGCATTTGACGGTGCGAAAAGAATATATGGCGACCCTTTGTCGGAAGAAGTGAAAGAACGGCTCAACTTCGAGTTGTACATCATGAAAACGATGGGTTTCCCTGGATACTTCTTGATAGTGCAGGACTTTATCAATGCCGCACGCTCGGAACTGGGCGTATCGGTAGGGCCCGGACGTGGTTCGGCTGCCGGTTCGGCAGTGGCTTACTGTCTGGGTATCACCAAGATCGACCCTATCCAATACGACTTGCTGTTCGAGCGTTTCTTGAATCCGGACCGTATTTCGTTGCCCGATATCGATGTGGACTTCGATGACGACGGTCGTGGTGAAGTGCTTCGCTGGGTAACCAATAAATATGGTCAGGAAAAAGTAGCGCATATCATCACGTATGGTACGATGGCTACCAAACTGGCTATCAAAGACGTTGCCCGTGTACAGAAACTTCCTCTCTCGGAGTCCGACCGTCTGGCAAAGCTGGTGCCGGATAAAATCCCGGACAAGAAGCTGAACCTGCGGAATGCCATCGAATACGTCCCCGAACTGCAAGCGGCTGAGGCATCGTCCGACCCGTTGGTGCGAGACACTCTTAAGTATGCCAAAATGCTTGAAGGTAACGTTCGTGGTACCGGTGTGCATGCCTGCGGTACGATTATCTGTCGTGACGACATCACCGACTGGGTGCCTGTAAGTACGGCCGACGATAAGGAAACGGGCGAAAAGATGCTCGTTACCCAGTATGAAGGTTCGGTGATCGAGGATACCGGATTGATCAAGATGGACTTCCTCGGGTTGAAAACATTGTCTATTATTAAGGAGGCGGTTGAGAATATCCGTCTGAGTCGTAGTCTGGAGATAGACGTAGACCAGATCGATATTACCGATCCGGCAACTTACAAATTATATAGTGACGGACGTACCATCGGAACGTTCCAGTTTGAATCTGCCGGAATGCAGAAGTACCTGCGCGAATTGCAGCCTTCTACCTTCGAAGATTTGATCGCCATGAATGCCCTCTATCGTCCGGGGCCGATGGATTATATTCCGGACTTCATCGACCGTAAGCATGGTCGTAAGCCGATTGAATATGACATTCCGGTGATGGAGAAATATCTGAAAGATACGTATGGCATTACGGTCTATCAGGAACAGGTGATGCTTTTGTCACGTCTGCTGGCGGACTTTACCCGTGGTGAGTCCGATGCCCTTCGTAAAGCGATGGGTAAGAAGCTGCGTGATAAGCTGGATCACATGAAGCCTAAGTTTATCGAAGGCGGACGCAAGAACGGGCATGACCCGAAAGTACTTGAAAAGATTTGGACCGACTGGGAAAAGTTTGCCTCTTATGCGTTCAACAAATCGCACGCTACTTGCTACTCTTGGGTGGCTTATCAGACAGCCTATCTGAAAGCGAACTACCCGTCGGAATACATGGCGGCTGTCATGAGCCGAAGTTTGTCCAACATTACCGATATCACGAAGCTGATGGACGAATGCAAGGCAATGGGTATCCAGACGCTCGGTCCGGATGTGAATGAGAGTAACCTGAAGTTTACGGTCAACCACGACGGTAATATCCGTTTCGGACTGGGAGCGGTGAAAGGCGTAGGCGAAGCTGCCGTGCAAAGCATTGTAGAAGAACGTAATACCAACGGACCATTCAAAGGTATCTTTGATTTCGTACAACGTGTCAATCTGAATGCCTGCAATAAAAAGAATATGGAATGTCTGGCGTTGGCGGGAGGTTTCGACAGTTTCCCCGAATTGAAGCGGGAGCAGTACTTTGCCGTCAACTCTAAGGGCGAAGTATTCCTCGAAACCTTAATGCGATACGGTAACCGCTATCAGGAAGACAAAAGAGCTGCCATCAATTCATTGTTCGGCGGAGCGAATGTTGTCGATATCGCCACCCCCGAAATACCTCAGGGAGTAGAGCGCTGGGGCGACCTCGAACGTTTGAACAAGGAACGCGACCTGGTAGGTATCTACCTTTCCGCCCATCCGCTGGATGAGTTCGCGATTGTGCTGGATCACGTCTGCAATACCCGTATGGCAGATTTGGAAGATAAGGCGGCTCTGGCAGGCCGGGAGATTACAATGGGCGGTATTGTGACCAGTGTCCGTCGTGGAGTCAGCAAGAATGGCAATCCGTATGGCATTGCCAAGATCGAAGACTATTCGGGCTCTACGGAAATACCTTTCTGGGGAAATGACTGGGTGACTTATCAGGGATATCTGAATGAAGGCACGTTCCTGTATATCAAAGCCCGTTGTCAGGCCAAGCAATGGCGGCAGGACGAACTGGAAGTCAAGATCACTTCAATGGAACTTCTGCCCGATGTGAAAGAAGAACTGGTGCAGAAGATCACCATTATCATTCCTCTGTCAGTGTTAAATTCGGGACTTATTACCGAGCTGGCGACTTTGACCAAAGAACATCCCGGTAATACGGAACTCTATTTCAAGGTGACGGACGATACGGACAGCCGTATGTCGGTCGATCTGATTTCCCGTCCGGTCAAGCTTTCGGTAGGCAGAGATTTAATAACATATTTAAAGGAGCGCCCCGAACTTGGATTCCGTATAAATTGATTATCTTTGTAGCGCAAATCTACAAACGAAGTAATACATAATAATTAATACTTAATACTTAAAAAGAAATGGCTTTAGAAATTACAGACAGCAACTATAAGGAAATCCTTGCAGAAGGAAAGCCTGTTGTGGTGGATTTTTGGGCTCCCTGGTGTGGCCCTTGTAAAATGGTGGCTCCTATTATTGAAGAATTGGCCGCGGAGTTTGAAGGACAAGTCATCATCGGTAAATGCGATGTGGATGATAACAGCGATGTGGCTGCCGAATACGGTATCCGCAACATTCCTACTGTTTTGTTCTTCAAGAATGGTGAGATTGTAGACAAGCAGGTAGGCGCAGTCGCCAAACCGGTATTCGTGGAAAAAGTGAAGAACCTTCTCTAGACTTTGTCTAATATTTAATACTTATTACTTAATACTTACAACCATGGGACTGGAAGATGATTTTTTATTAGAAGATGCCGATGACGAAAAGACCGTCGAGTTTATCAAGAACTATCTGCCTCAGGAACTGAAAGAGAAGTTCGAGGACGATGAACTGTACTATTTTCTCGATCTGATAGACGAGTACTATTCAGAAAGTGGCATTCTTGACGCTCAGCCCGATAACGACGGCTACGTAAACATTGACTTGGAAGAGGTCGTAGCTTACATCGTGAAAGAAGCCAAGAAGGATGAAATGGGAGAATATGATCCCGAAGAAATCCTTTTTGTGGTTCAGGGAGAAATGGAATATGGAAACTCTCTGGGGCAGGTGGACTAATTGTCGCTAGTCACCACTGTAGATAAATGAAAGGAATATAGCCTGAAAGATTCGCGTCTTTCAGGCTATTTCTTTTTCCATCCTTATGTTTTCGCTTTCCGGTATTTCCTGCCAAGTAAATTGGCAGTACCTTTGTTCTATAGTTTTAAATAAAACACTTTATGAAGTACAACGAATCAATTATAATTAGAGAATATCTGCCAACAGATAAAGATGCTATAATGAGTTTAATCAAGCTGAATACTCCCGATTTTTTCGCAGAAGAGGAGGCGAATGATTTAAGCAAATATTTGGATGAAGAAATAGAACAATACTATGTTTTACTCGTTGATGGAGAAATCGTTGGGTGTGGAGGAATAAATTTTGCAGAAAACGGCACTATAGGGAAAATAAGTTGGGATATGATACATCCCGCCTTTCAAGGTAAATCACTAGGAACAAAGCTGTTGAAACATAGAATTGAAGTGCTGGAATCTATCTCCAGTGTTGAAAAGATAACCGTTAGGACTTCACAAGTAGCCTATAGATTCTATGAAAAACAAGGGTTTGTTTGAATGACATTAAAAAGAATTATTGGGCGGAAGGATTTGATATGTACAGTATGGAGTATAAGAGAATATTAAAAAGCAACCACAAAGCTTTTATTAATCCGTAATTTCCATTGCTGTAAAATTCAGTCTGTGTTCCTCAGAATACACTGTACCTGCTATCTACTTATTTTATTAAATACCCATGTGGGAAATAGTT
This sequence comes from Bacteroides sp. 1_1_14, assembly GCF_000162515.1. NCBI lineage: Bacteria > Pseudomonadati > Bacteroidota > Bacteroidia > Bacteroidales > Bacteroidaceae > Bacteroides > Bacteroides sp. 1_1_14. The sequence goes on from NZ_GG774702.1 coordinate 52,086, forward strand.
TCGGGGCTTTCAGATTTTTAGTATCTTTGTTCGTTGTTTTATTGCGTATCACTAAGGTCTGATAATTGAAGCACGTTAGTGCTTCAATTGTTGCACCTAGGTAACTCTTTCGTTGCACCTAAGTGTAACGAAAGAAAATAACCAAGCAAACGACTGATTGCTTAAATAGTAACCGATAAGTTATTAACAGCCAAACATAAAATTATTCTTATGAGCATTTATTACGACCTTTATGAGAATCCGGATAAAGAGGGTACCGAAGAACAGAAGTTGCTGCATGCACGAGTAGTGCCAAGCGGAACATATACAACCAAAGAGTTTGTGGAGCGGGTATCCATGATGCACCATATTCCTCATGCACAATTAGTTGGAGCAGTGGAAGCTATCACCGACGAGTTGCAGACGCTGTTGTCCAGAGGATATATTGTGGAGTTTGGAGATTTGGGGCATTTTTCTCTGACCCTCTCTTTGGAGAAAGAAATCACTGACAGAAAAGAAGTGCGCTCTCCATCTGTCCATCTGAAAAATATCAAATTAAAGGTAAAGCAAACATATAAGAGAGAACTGAACTCTAAAATGGATTTAGAACGAATATCTTCCCCTACGCGTTCCAATATGAACATATCAGAAGAAGAATGTCTGAAAAGATTGCAGGACTTTTTGGAGAAACATCCTTGTATCAATCGGGCAGATTATTGTGCTATCACCGGAATGAATAAAACACAGGCTATACGGCAATTGAATCTTTTCATTGAAAAGGGAGTTATTCAGAAATATGGGATTGGGAAGACGGTAGTGTATATACGTGTTGTGTAAGTTCTTATTTTAGATTTCCTCCAATGCATAATACTGATAATCCCGAAGTACCGTTTGGAGGAACTTCTCCTGATTATTCTCTCGTGGAGTAACAGATAAGATTTCCTGCACCTTTTTGGCGAGTAACGTAACGCGCCTTACCCGATCCTTTTCACCGGACTCCAGCGTTCGGGTGATTACGTTCACCTGTTCCAATGATAAATCGGCAGATTGTGGATACGTCGGATGATAATTCTTTGTCAGATAGTCAAATTCATCGAGGCTGACGTGTATCTTGCGATAATTCTTCTCTTTGATCACCATCGTTCCGGCTGCTAAATCACCCAGTCTCTGACTGTTTTTAGTCAGCAGAACGACTAAAAGCCCTAAACCTCCTGTACCGGGACCGTCAATGATGAAGAGAAGCCAGCGCAGCAGATAAGCACTGATGCTGGGAGTAGAACCGTCTGATTTTACGACGCGTATATTCATCAGACGTTTTCCGAAACTCTGCCCGTGATTGAACATTTCGCAGAGGAACGAGTAAAAAAGTACAGGCAAATAGACGAGGCACAGAAAAAAGACCGTACCGACTCCGGAGGATAAATGCAGTTTAACAATGAGTGTCGTCACAGAATATAGATAAATCACAATCAGGGAATAATCGATGACCAAAGCCAGCAATCGTTCGCCGATACTGGCGGGCGTTTGGCTGATTCGAACAAACTGACCGGTAATAATCGTAGATTCTGCCATTCTTGGTTAAACATTTTTAGGTTTAAGTTGCAAAGTTACTACAAAAAAGTGAAATGCGGAAAGATATAGTGATAGAATTGAGTTACAAGGGTTTTAGTTGAAGTGGCGAAAATTCATGAAGCCATTACAATCCCTGCTGAAGCCAAATTCTGACGCCACAACGTTACTTGTTCGTAACCATGCCCGAAAATGCGACAAACGGGTACGGATGGCGAAACAAGGCACTAAGGAATAGTGAGTTATCCATAACTCACGCGAAAAATCCGGTTACGGAAAAGATTGCGCCGTTCCTCCCCGTTTTGCGTACCGACACTGGACTCTTCACCAACTAATTTTGAAATCAAAAAATCAAGGACGATGAAGAGTACATTTTCAGTCATCTACTACCTCAAGCGTCAGGTAGTGAAAAAGGACGGGACAGTTCCCGTCATGGGACGCATCACGGTGGACGGCAGCCAGACGCAGTTCAGCTGCAAGCTGACTGTCGATCCGAAGCTGTGGGACACCAAAGGAGGACGTGTCACGGGCAGAAGCACGGCGGCACTCGAAACGAACCGTATGCTTGACAAGATGCGGGTACGCATCAACAGGCACTATCAGGAAATCATGGAGCGTGACAACTTCGTCACGGCGGAGAAGGTGAAGAACGCCTTTCTCGGACTGGAACACCGCTACCACACGCTGATGCAGGTGTTCCGCCAGCACAATGAGGACTATGAAAAACAGGTGGAAGCAGGCATGAAAGCAAAAGGTACACTGGAAAAGTACCGTATCGTTTACAAGCACCTGCAAGAGTTCCTCGACATCCGCTACCATGTGAAGGACATCGCACTGAAAGAGCTTACCCCCGCTTTCATCTCCGACTTCGAGATGTTCCTGCGCACGGACAAACACTGCTGCACCAATACCGTGTGGCTGTATGTCTGCCCGCTACGGACGATGGTGTTCATCGCCATCAACAACGAGTGGCTGACACGCGACCCGTTCCGCGAGTATGAAATCAAGAAGGAGGAAACAACACGCAGTTTCCTGACCAAAGAGGAAATTCGCCTGCTGATGGAGGGCAAACTGAAAAACGCCAAACAGGAATTGTACCGCGACCTCTACCTGTTTTGCGCGTTCACCGGGCTGTCGTTCTCGGATATGCGCAACCTCACGGAAGAGAATATCCGTACCTACTTCGATGAACACGAGTGGATAAACATCAACCGCCAGAAAACGGGCGTGGTGTCCAACATCCGCCTGCTTGACATCGCCAACCGCATAATCGGCAAATACCGGGGTCTGTGCGGTGACGGCAGGATATTCCCCGTACCGCATTATAACACGTGCCTTGCCGGTATCCGTGCCGTCGCCAAGCGTTGCGGCATCACCAAGCATATCACGTGGCATCAGAGCCGCCACACGGCAGCTACGACGGTTTTCCTTTCCAACGGTGTACCCATCGAAACGGTCAGTTCCATGCTCGGGCACAAGAGCATAAAGACGACGCAGATTTACGCGAAGATAACCAAAGAGAAACTCAATCAGGACATGGAGAACCTTGCGGCAAGGTTGAACGGCGTCGAGGAATTTGCAGGTTGCGCCATCTAAAAAGAAAAGCCATGAAACGTGACACAATCATCATCGAGGACAAGGCGGTCAGCGTAACCGGTAACGACGTGTGGATGACTGCCACCGAAATCGCCGGACTGTTCCATACGACCGTCCCGGCAGTGAACGCCGCCATCAAAGCCGTCCGCAAGTCGGACGTGCTGAACGACTACGAGGTGTGCCGCTACATGCAGCTTGAAAACGGGCTGTATGCGGACGTGTACGCGCTTGAAATCATCATTCCGATTGCTTTCCGACTGAACACCTACAACACCCACCTGTTCCGCACATGGCTGGTGAGAAAGGCACTCGCCAAAGAGAAACAGCAGGCATACGTGATGTTCATACAGAACGGGAAAGCCGGGTATTGCTGATTGCACATACCCCATAAAACAAGTAAACGGGCAGCACCATAAAAGGTGTCGCCCGTTTACTTTTTCATGCAACCGCCTCACTCCAGCGGCTTGCGGTAGTTCGCTTCCAGTACCTCACGCAGTCCATTTTCCGGGTAAAGCACCTTTCCTCCCAAAAGGATAAAGGGCAACACGCGGTTGTTGCGGTATTCCTGCAAGGTGCGTCGGCTGACACGGAGCAGTTCCGCCACCTCGCCGTCCGTCAGGTAACGTTCCCCGTCCAGCGGAGGACGGTAACTTTCCAGAAATGCGGACAGCCATTTCGAGCCTTTGCGTATATCCTGCATCACAGAGGCTATCGGCTCGTCTTCCATCGTAAAAACATCGTTGTTCTCGTTCATCATAACTTCGGATTCAGTGGGTGAATAAATCAAATCATCTGCCGTGCGGATAGAGCGTGCCGATAAGCGGTATCAACCGCGTCACCTCCTCCGGCTTGTAATAGAACCTGCGGTTTATCTGCGAGTAGCCGATAAGCCGCCTGTCGCGCAGCGTCTGCAACGTGCGCGGGCTTATTCTCAACTGCCCGCAGACTTCCTCGCCCGTGAGCCATCTTTCCATGCGCCCCGTGTCGCTTTTGCGCCTCAGGGCGGCGACCTTTTCCGATAGTGCGCAGAATGCCGCCACCATCATCTCGAAAGTCTTTTTCTCGATAGATACTATTTCCATATTCATGCAATTACCGGTTTACCCGCAAAGGTAACGGTACGGTCCCGAATACGTGCCGTTTTCCGCTGAAAGGCTGCCTGTTGCGCCGTTTGACCGGGTTACGGAGCCATCTTCCGTAAAAATCTTACGTGAGTCACGTAGTGAGTTGTTAAAGCCCCTTTTGTTTATTGCCGAATTTTGCCGCAGAAACAAAAAGAAAGGACTGAATATGAAAGTGATAACGATGGAAAGTTCTGCCTTCCGGTCATTGACGGAACAGATAGCGGAGATTGCGGCACACGTCCGTGCCGCCTCCGGCGACAAGAAAACGGCATCGCCCGACAGGTTGCTCACCACACGCGAGGCGACGCAGCTGCTTAACGTGAGTACCCGCACCCTTCAGCGTATGCGCAGCGAGCAACGCATCGGCTATGTCGTGCTTCGCGGCAAATGCCGCTACCGGCAATCGGAAATCAACCGCCTGCTTGATGAGTGTACCGTCAACGAGGACGCCGCGACACCGCAGGAACTGAAACGCAACCACACGCTACGAACGGGAGGCACACCCAAAGGAAGGAGGACATAGCTATGGAACTGCTCACACGAAACAACTTCGAGGGCTGGATGCAGAAGCTGATGGAACGGCTCGACCGTCAGGACGAACTGCTGCTGGCGATGAAGGCGGAGGAACGACAGCCCGCCCTCACGGAAAGCATCCGCCTTTTCGACAATCAGGATCTGTGCATGCTGCTCCAGATAAGCAAGCGCACACTGCAACGCTACCGCAGCGTCGGCGCATTGCCCTACAAGACACTGGGCAAGAAGACCTATTACAGCGAGGAGGATGTGCTGACATTCCTTTCCAACCATATCAAGGACTTCAAAAAAGAAGATATAGCCTTCTACAAGGCTCGTATCCATAATTTCTTTCATAAATAACCCATTAAAACATTTTTCAAATGGCAAAGAAAAAAGACGAAAAGGACGTGCTGGTAGTCCGTGACGAGAAGACGGGCGAGATCAGCGTGGTAGCCGGGCTGAACGCAGACGGCACACCCAAGCGCACCCCCGCGAAAGCGGAGAACGCACAGAATTTCCTGCAATTCGACCGACACGGCGACGTGCTGGACAACTTCTTCAAGAACTTCTTCCGGCAGTGCAAGGAACCCAGCCGCTTCGGTTTCTACCGCATTGCGGCAGACCAAGCCGAGAATCTCTTGGAGGTGATGAAGCAACTGCTGAAAGACCCCGAAGCGAACAAGGAGCTGCTTGCCCCTCACAAGGTGGACACCTCCGACTACGAGAAAAAGGTGCAGGAAGAACTGGCAACCGAAAAACAAGAACCTCAAAAACAGGAAAACATGGAGCAACAAAAAGAACAACAGGAAGATCCCGAACAGACGCAGGGCAAACGGGGCTACCAGCCCATCGACGAGAGCAAAATCAACTGGCAGGAGCTGGAGGACAGATGGGGCGTGAAGCGTGACGACCTTGAAAAGTCCGGCGACCTTACGAAGATGCTCAACTACGGCAAGTCCGACTTGGTGAAAGTCAAGCCGACCTTCGGCGGCGAATCGTTCGAGCTGGACGCCCGCCTCTCCTTCAAGAAGGACGGCGAGGGAAACATCAGCCTCGTGCCGCACTTCATCCGCAAGGAGCAGAAGCTGGACGAGTACAAGGAACACAAATTCTCCGACAATGACCGGAAGAACCTCCGCGAGACGGGCAACCTCGGCAGGGTCGTGGACATCGTGGACAGGGAAACGGGAGAGATTATCCCCTCCTACGTCAGCATCGACCGCAAGACGAATGAGATCACGGACATCCCGGCAAACAAGGTACGCATCCCGGAGCGCATCGGCAAGACGGAAATCACCAAACAGGAGCAGGATATGCTCCGCGCCGGACTGCCCGTGCGCGACAAGCTCATCGAGCGCAACGACGGCAGGAAGTTCGTCACCACCCTGCAAGTGAACGTGGAACAGCGCGGCGTGGAGTTTGTTCCGGGAACCGGCAGGTCGCCCCGTACCGCACAGACACAGGAAGCCAAAGGCGACACATCGAAAAGTCAGGCGCAAGGCGGGGAAAATGCCGCCCAGACCAAAAAGGAGCAACGCCGCAACACGTGGACGAACGAGGACGGCAGCATCCGCCCCATCAGCAAATGGAGCGGCGTAAACTTCACCGAACAGCAGAAAGCCGACTACGTGGCGGGCAAGACCGTGAAGTTGGAGAACGTGACCGACAAACAGGGCTTCCATGCCACGATGTATATCAAGTTCAACCCGGAGAAGGGCCGCCCGTACCGCTACGACACGAACCCCGACAACGCCCAGCAAATAGCTCCGTCCAACGAGAGCCGCACGCAGGTGGCGGTGAACAACGAGGGCAAGACCAACGAGGCGACCAAAAATCTGAAAGAGCCGTTGCAGAAAGGTCAGACCGCCCCGAAGGACACCCGCCAGCAACAGCAGCAGGACAAACCGAAGAAAAACAACAAGGGCATGAAAATGTAATCCCGTGTCCGCCACTGAATCCAAAATAAAATCCAAAGTATCAACAAGAAGAATACATGAAGACAATCATTGCAGAAAAGCCCTCCGTGGCACGTGAGATCGCCCGCATCGTGGGCGCGACAAAGAGAGAGGAAGGATATTTCGAGGGAGGCGGTTATGCCGTGACATGGGCATTCGGACACCTCGTCCAGCTTGCCATGCCCGACGGTTACGGCGTGCGCGGATTCGTCCGTGACAACCTCCCGATTATTCCCAGCACTTTCACGCTCGTCTCCCGTCAGGTCAGGACGGAGAAGGGCTACAAGCCCGACAGCGGCGTGGTGTCGCAGATAAAAGTCATCAAAAGGCTGTTCGACACAAGCGACCAAATCATTGTGGCAACCGATGCCGGACGCGAGGGTGAACTTATCTTCCGCTATCTCTACCACTACACGGGCAGTACCACCCCGTTCGTGCGCCTGTGGATAAGCTCGCTCACCGACAAGGCTATCCGCGAGGGATTGCGCAACCTCGAAGACGGCAGCAAGTATGACAACCTATACCTCGCCGCCAAAGCGCGGAGCGAATCCGACTGGCTCGTGGGCATCAACGGCACGCAGGCGTTATCCATCGCCGCCGGACACGGCACGTATTCGGTAGGACGGGTGCAGACACCCACGCTGGCGATGGTGTGTGAACGCTACTGGGAAAACCGCCGTTTCACGCCCGAAGCCTTTTGGCAACTCCATATCGTAACGGACGGTTGCGACGGCAAGGTCGTGAAATTCTCATCCTCTGAAAAATGGAAGTCGAAAGAACCGGCAACGGAGCTATATAATAAGGTAAAGGCGGCAGGCTTCGCAACGGTAACGAAAGCCGAGCGCAAGGAGAAGACGGAGGAAACTCCCTTGCTCTACGACCTGACCACGCTCCAGAAAGAAGCCAACGCCAAGCACGGCTTCACGGCGGAACAGACGCTTGAAATCGCGCAGAAGCTCTACGAAAAGAAGTTGATAACCTATCCGAGAACGGGTAGCCGCTACATCCCCGAAGACGTGTTCGCAGAAATCCCCAAGCTGCTCGCCTTCATCGGCACGCAGCCCGAATGGAAAGACAAGGTGCGGGCGAAAGCCGCCCCGACACGCCGCAGCGTGGACGACGGCAAGGTGACAGACCACCATGCCCTGCTCGTCACGGGCGAGAAACCGCTCTTCCTCTCCAAAGAGGACAATACCATCTATCAGATGATTGCCGGGCGCATGATAGAGGCATTCTCTGAGAAATGCGTCAAGGACGTGACCGCTGTCACGGCGGAGTGTACCGGAGTGGAGTTTACCGTGAAAGGCAGCGTCGTGAAGCAAACCGGATGGCGTGCCGTCTATGGCGAGGAAAAAGAGGAAATTACCATCCCCGGCTGGCAGGAAGGCGACACGCTGACACCGAAAGGCTCGTCCATTACCGAAAGAAAGACCAAACCCAAGCCGCTGCATACCGAAGCCACCCTGCTGTCCGCAATGGAAACGGCGGGCAAGGAAATCGAGGATGACGCACTGCGGCAGGCGATGAAGGACTGCGGCATCGGTACTCCCGCCACACGCGCCTCCATCATCGAAACGCTCTTCAAGCGCGGTTACATGGAACGCTGCAAGAAATTGCTTGTCCCCACTGAAAAGGGGCTTGCACTCAATTCCGTGGTGAAGACGATGCGTATCGCCGATGTCGCCATGACAGGCGAATGGGAGAAGGAACTTGCACGCATCGAGCGTGGGGAGCTGTCCGCCGATACCTTCCGCAAAAAGATAGAGGCGTACACGCGGGAGATTACCTCCGAACTGCTCTCATGCGACAAACTCTTCGGCAGCCGCGATTCCGGTTGCGCGTGTCCCAAGTGCGGCACGGGCAGGATGCGGTTCTACGGCAAGGTGGTACGCTGCGACAACACGGAGTGCGGGCTTCTCGTGTTCCGGCTGAAAGCGGGACGCACCCTGTCCGACGATGAAATAAAAGACCTGCTCACTGACGGGCACACCAAGCTGCTCAAAGGCTTCAAGAGCAAGCAGGGCAAGAACTTCGATGCCATAGTCGCCTTTGACGGGGAATATAACACGACGTTCGTGTTCCCGGAAAAGAAATGCAAGTCTTCCTATCCGAAAAAAAGGAAATAATCACTAACTTTTGATAAGTTAGGCTGCATCTCAACAATAGAAACAAACAAGTTTTTTTCGTATTGTCTTCGATTTGCACTAACTTTGCCACTTGTTCAGAGTAATGAATTGTTCTTCAATACCGGATTACACTCATACTTTGGATTTAGTGGTGGCACTCGGAGGGATACCGAGTGCCTTTTTCTTCCTTTTTTCAACCGATTATCCCGTTAAATATCAATCCACTAAACTCCAAAGTAATGAACAACAAGAAGAAAAACGAGGGTCAGGCCGACTTTTCCTATTACGGTCTGTACCTGCTGGACTATCTCCGCACGAACAAGTTTGAACAGGCTGATGACACTGCTTTCATACGGGAACGCGCCGACCGTGCCGCCGAAACGTATGAAAAGGCTCGGCTCGAAGGCTATCCCGCCGACGGTGCGCAGGAACTGGCTATGGACACGCTGCTGCGCGGGCTGCGTTATTCCCGTTACGACATCCTCCGCGAAGTCGTGGAGAACGAGTTTTCCGATGAAGTGCCGGAAGAGAAGCGTGAAGCCTTTATCCATAAACTCCTGCCGCTTGTCGGCAACGTGTTCTCCGTCTATGACCTCTCGGACGACAACTTCGCCCTGTCTTCCGATTACGACCTGCTCTACACGGAGCTGACGGGGGCAACCGTCCTTTACCTGGACGAATATGGCGTTTAACCGCAAACAGAAACTGCGGGACAACATCGAGGCGATACGGACGGCATTCATCCTTGACAGGGAACAGAGAACGGCGACAACCGAAGAGCGTGCCATACTCCAAAGGTACTGCGGTTTCGGCGGTCTGAAATGTATCCTCAACCCTGCGAAGGAACTGACGGATGCCGTCCGGTGGGCGAAATCCGACCTCGAACTGTTCGCCCCGACGGTGGAGCTGCACAGGCTTATCCGTGAGAACAGCAATGACGAAACGGAGTACAAGCGGTTTGTGGATTCGCTGAAAGCGTCCGTGCTGACCGCTTTCTACACCCCCAAAGAGATAACCGACACCCTTGCGGACGTGCTGGCGGATTACAGCGTCCGTCCCACCCGTATGCTCGAACCGTCGGCAGGTGTCGGCGTGTTCGTGGATTCCGTGCTACGGCACAGCCCCGGTGCGGACGTGATGGCTTTCGAGAAGGATCTGCTCACGGGTACAATCCTGCGGCATCTCTATCCCGACAAGAAAACGCGCACCTGCGGTTTTGAGAAAATCGAAAGACCGTTCAACAATTATTTCGACTTGGCGATGTCCAACATTCCGTTCGGTGACATTGCCGTGTTCGACGCGGAGTTTGAAAAGAGTGGGTCCTTCGGCAGACGATCGGCACAGAAAGCCATCCACAACTATTTCTTTCTCAAAGGACTGGATGCCGTGCGTGACGGCGGTATCGTGGCGTTCATCACCTCGCAAGGGGTATTGAACAGCAGCAAGACCTCCGTGCGTAACGAGCTGTTCAGTCAGGCTAATCTGGTATCTGCGATACGCCTGCCCAACAACCTGTTCACGGACAACGCGGGGACAGAAGTGGGCAGTGACCTGATTGTCCTGCAAAAGAACCTCAGCAAGAAGGAAATGTCGCAGGACGAGCGGCTGATGACCGTGATACAGACGGACACGAAAACCGACCTGACCGACAACGCCTATTTCATCCATCACCCGGAACGCATCGTGCATACGACGGCTAAACTTGACACCGACCCCTACGGGAAACCCGCTATGGTCTATCTGCACGAGGGCAAGACCGCAGGCATAGCCGGGGACTTGCGCCGTATGCTTGACGAGGATTTCCATTACAGGCTCGCCATGCGTCTGTATTCGGGTTCAATCCGGCAGTCGGGAACGGAAGAAAAGGTTACCGTTCAACAGGAGGCGGAGCGTACTGCCATAAAGATGGAAACAGCATCTCCGATGCAAGCGGTGGAAACTCCGACGGAAAAACCGCAAGCCGTTGAGGAGAAGCCGGAGATAGAACCACGTCCGAAATATTCTGACGGGGTGCAGCTCTCCTTGCTCGACCTCTGGGGAATGACAGAAGAAGTCAGCCAACCGAAAACCGCCAAAAAGAAAAGGACGGCGAAGAAGGCTGTTACGGCAAAGACCACTCCACCGAAGTCGAAAGCAACAGTTACGCCGACGGCTCCAGCCGTCAAGCCTGCCACGGAAAACAAGGAGGCAAAAGCGGACAGTGCCGCCAAGCCTGCCGACCCGGACGACATCTATGCAAAGCTGGACTGGGAAACCAATCCTCCCATCAACGGCTTCTACGAGATGATGATGGAACTCACGCCGGAGCGCAGGAAGGAACTTCGGGAGCTGGCAAGGCAGCATAATGAAAAACATGAAAACAGAACGGTTGCGACGATCACGCCGGAAGTACCACGTGAACAACCCCGGCAGGAGGAAACACAGCCGGAAGCAGTCGCCGCACCTGCTGTTACCGATGCTCCACCGGAAACGGTGGCTACTTCCCTTTTTCCCGACATCGAACCGGAAAAGCCGAAGGAGGAAGTCGTGGACCTTACGCCGCGTGCCTACCATCGCACGCCGGAGATGCACCTGCGCGAAGGCTCGCTGGTGGCTGACTGGGGACGTCATAACATCGGCTATCTGAAGGACATCACGCCATACGGGGCTACATTCCAGCCGCTCGACCTGAAAGGATACCAGAAGGAAAAGGCGTTGTTGTATGTGTCGCTGCGTGACGCCTACGAGCGTCTGTACCGTTATGAATCGAACAGGCACGAGGCAAATGTTCCGTGGCGAGAGCATCTGAATACCTGTTACGATGAGTTTGTCATGCGCTACGGCAACCTCAACGCCAAGCAGAACGTGAAGTTAGTGATGATGGACGCGGGCGGGCGTGACATCCTTTCGCTGGAACGGGTGGAGAACGGAAAGTTCGTCAAGGCGGACATCTTCGAGCATCCCGTTTCCTTCTCCGTGGAGAGCCATGCCAACGTAGGCTCTCCCGAAGAAGCCCTGTCCGCGTCGCTCAACAAATATGGCACGGTCGATCTCGGCTATATGCGGGAGATAACCGACAGCACGGCGGAGGAGTTGCTCACAGCCCTGCAAGGACGCATCTATTACAATCCGCTCGTGACCGGTTACGAAATCAAAGACCGCTTCATAGCCGGGAACGTGATAGAGAAGGCGGAACGCATAGAGGCTTGGATGGGCGAAAACCCCGAAAGTGAGCGTATGCCGGAAGTGAAACAGGCGTTGGAGGCTCTGAAAGATGCCGAACCGCCGCGTATCGCCTTCGAGGATCTGGACTTCAATTTCGGGGAACGCTGGATTCCGACGGGTGTCTATGCCGCCTACATGAGCCGGCTGTTCGACACGGAGGTGAAAATCGCCTATTCCGCAAGCATGGACGAGTTTTCGGTTGCGTGCGGCTACCGCACCATGAAAATCACGGACGAGTTTCTGGTGAAGGGGTATTACCGGAACTATGACGGTATGCACCTCTTGAAACACGCCCTGCACAATACCTGCCCCGACATGATGAAGTCCATCGGCAAGGACGAGCATGGCAACGAGATCAAGGTGCGCGACAGCGAGGGAATACAGCTCGCCAACGCCAAAATTGACGAGATACGAAACGGCTTCTCCGAATGGCTCGAAGAGCAGTCGCCGCAGTTCAAGGAGCGGCTGACGACGATGTATAACCGCAAGTTCAACTGTTTCGTGCGCCCGAAGTATGACGGCTCGCACCAGACCTTCCCCGACCTCAATCTGAAGGGGCTGGCAAGCCGTGGCATCAAGAGCGTTTATCCCTCGCAGATGGATTGCGTATGGATGCTGAAACAGAACGGAGGCGGAATATGCGACCACGAGGTGGGAACCGGCAAGACGCTGATAATGTGCATAGCGGCACATGAGATGAAACGT
>NZ_GG774702.1:65503-165741 GCF_000162515.1 Bacteroides sp. 1_1_14
TGAAAGCCAACGTTGCGGAGATTGCCGCCACCTATCAGGGCGGCGTATCCCAACGCGCGTATTCTGTACGCTTCGGAGAAGGACTTTTCGACTGCCAACCGTGTGCGCTTCTTCAATAATATAAAGAACAACGACTACGATTGTGTCATCATGTCGCACGACCAGTTCGGCAAGATACCGCAGTCGCCGGAGTTGCAGCAGCGCATCCTGCAAGCGGAGCTTGACACGGTGGAGGAAAACCTCGAAGTGCTGCGGCAGCAGGGAAAGAACGTGTCGCGGGCTATGCTGAAAGGTCTGGAGAAGCGCAAACACAACCTTGAAGCGAAGCTGGAGAAGGTGGAACATGCCATAAAGTCACGCACGGACGACGTGGTGGATTTCAAGCAGATGGGCATCGACCACATCTTCATAGATGAGAGCCACCAGTTCAAAAATCTGACGTTCAACACGCGCCATGACCGTGTGGCGGGACTGGGCAACAGCGAGGGAAGCCAGAAGGCACTGAACATGCTCTTTGCCATACGCACCATACAGGAGCGCACGGGCAGAGACTTGGGAGCGACCTTCCTTTCGGGTACTACCATCAGCAACTCGCTGACGGAGTTGTATCTGCTGTTCAAGTATTTGCGTCCGAAGGAGCTGGAACGGCAGGACATCCGATGTTTCGACGCTTGGGCGGCGATATTCGCCAAGAAGACGACGGATTTTGAATTTAACGTGACGAACAACGTGGTTCAAAAGGAGCGTTTCCGCTACTTCATCAAGGTGCCGGAACTTGCCGCCTTCTATAATGAAATCACGGACTACCGCACGGCGGAGGACGTGGGCGTAGATCGTCCCAACAAGAATGAGATACTGCACCACATACCGCCCACGCCGGAACAGGAGGACTTCATACAGAAACTGATGCAGTTCGCAAAGACTGGCGATGCCACCCTGTTGGGCAGACTGCCGCTTTCGGAAACGGAGGAAAAGGCGAAGATGCTTATCGCCACGGACTATGCCCGCAAGATGGCACTCGACATGCGTATGATAGACCCGAATTATGAAGACCACCCCGACAACAAGGCGAGTCACTGTGCCAAGATGATCGCGGAGTATTACCAAAAATACGACGCGCAGAAAGGCACGCAGTTCGTTTTCTCGGACTTGGGGACATATCAGCCGGGCGACGGGTGGAACGTCTATTCGGAAATCAAGCGCAAGCTGACGGAGGATTACGGCATACCGCCAAGCGAGGTGCGCTTCATTCAGGAGTGCAAGACCGACAAGGCTCGGAAGGCGGTGATAGACGCCATGAATGCCGGAACAGTGCGTGTTCTGTTCGGCTCCACCTCCATGCTCGGAACGGGTGTGAACGCACAGAAAAGGTGTGTGGCAATTCATCATCTCGATACGCCGTGGCGACCGTCCGACCTGCAACAGCGTGACGGACGCGGAGTTAGAGCCGGAAACGAAATTGCCAAGCATTTCGCCGGGAACAACGTGGACGTAATCATCTACGCGGTGGAGAAGTCACTGGACAGCTACAAGTTCAACCTCCTGCACTGCAAGCAGACTTTCATCAGCCAGCTCAAAAGCGGTGCTATGGGGGCGCGTACCATCGACGAGGGGGCAATGGACGAGAAATCGGGCATGAACTTTTCGGAATATATGGCGTTGCTATCCGGCAACACCGACCTGCTGGACAAGGCGAAACTTGAAAAGCGCATCGCCTCGCTCGAAGGGGAACGCAAGTCGTTTAACAAGGGCAGGCGTGATTCGGAGTTCAAGCAGGAGTCAAAGACCGGCGAACTGCGCAACAACACGGCTTTCATAGATGCCATGACGGAGGACTGGAACCGCTTCCTTTCGGTGGTGCAGACCGACAAGGAGGGCAACCGCCTTAATATGATAAAGGTGGACGGTGTGGATTCCGCCGATGAGAAGGTCATCGGAAAGCGTTTGCAGGAGATAGCGAAAAACGCCACTACAGGCGGGCTTTACACGCAGGTCGGAGAACTTTACGGTTTTCCGATAAAGGTGGTGAGCGAAAGGATACTCAAAGAGGGATTGGAGTTCACCGACAACCGTTTCGTGGTCGAGGGGAACTACAAGTACACCTATAACAACGGACATCTGGCAATGGCTGACCCGTTGGCCGCCGCCCGCAATTTCCTCAACGCTTTGGAGCGCATCCCCTCCATCATCGACCAGTACAAGACTAAGAATGAAGTGCTGGAACGTGAGATACCGCAGTTGCAGGAGATAGCGGGCAAGGTGTGGAAGAAGGAGGAAGAACTGAAACAGTTGAAGTCTGAACTTGCCGCACTTGACCGAAAAATACAGCTGGAACTTGCGCCGCCCACGCCCGAAGTCGCCGAAAAGGAGAACGAAGGGCAACAGGTCAAGCCGGAAGCGGAAGATGTACGGAACAGGCAGGCGCAATATTCCGAAAATGCACCGCCGCAAATACGCAATCCATCGGAAAGTATTATCGCCAATCACACCATAACTGGGCATCCGGGGCTGTATGCCAAGGAGGAAACCCGGTCCAAAGGATTGAAAATATAACCTTAGGAATTTTATCTGAAGTATTAATAAGGGCTATCCCAAAAGGTCTAAAAGTAAATTTTATCCTTTCTGCAAGTATCTGTAGGATGGCAACTGCATTTTTTTCTTTTTGGGCAGCCCTTATTAAAATTTATTCTTATTTTAGGTTATATACATTCATGTCCATTTATGTAAAAAATTCCTGCTGACCTTGTTTATGTCTTATCAGTCACCATTTGCAAAACCATATTTGACCCTCAAAGAGGCTGAATTTGATAAGTAACTTGCTACATACTCATAATAAGGAGCTAAATAGAACACGAATGGGAAATACTCAAATGCCAAACTAAAGAAGATATTGGCCAAAATAAACGCTATACCGAGAGAGAAACTTGATTCTTCAACTTCCTAAAACGGTGTTGTTCAAACGTTTCTACTTATTTGTACTTACCAGTTGAACCTACGCTTCCCTAATAAAATGTCTATGGTAAAAAGTTAAAAAATCCTCCCACTTTTGTTAGATATATTTTTTTGTGTAATTTTGTAATCGTTATGCGGCAGTAATAATATACATATTAATACGAGTTAGTAATCCTGTAGTTCTCACATGCTACGAGGAGGTATTAAAAGGTGCGTTTCGACAATGCATCTATTGTAGTATATTATTGCTTAATCCAAATGAATATTATAAATTTAGGAATTCTTGCTCACATTGATGCAGGAAAAACTTCCGTAACCGAGAATCTGCTGTTTGCCAGTGGAGCAACGGAAAAGTGCGGCTGTGTGGATAATGGTGACACCATAACGGACTCTATGGATATAGAGAAACGTAGAGGAATTACTGTTCGGGCTTCTACGACATCTATTATCTGGAATGGTGTGAAATGCAATATCATTGACACTCCGGGACACATGGATTTTATTGCGGAAGTGGAGCGGACATTCAAAATGCTTGATGGAGCAGTCCTCATCTTATCCGCAAAGGAAGGCATACAAGCGCAGACAAAGTTGCTGTTCAATACTTTACAGAAGCTGCAAATCCCGACAATTATATTTATCAATAAAATTGACCGTGCCGGTGTGAATTTAGAGCGTTTGTATCTGGATATAAAAACAAATCTGTCGCAAGATGTCCTGTTTATGCAAACTGTTGTCGATGGATTGGTTTATCCGATTTGCTCCCAAACATATATAAAGGAAGAATACAAAGAATTTGTATGCAACCATGACGACAATATATTAGAACGGTATTTGGCGGATAGCGAAATTTCACCGGCTGATTATTGGAATACGATAATCGCTCTTGTGGAAAAAGCCAAAGTCTATCCGGTGCTACATGGATCAGCAATGTTCAATATCGGTATCAATGAGTTGTTGGACGCCATCTCTTCTTTTATACTTCCTCCGGCATCAGTCTCAAACAGACTTTCAGCTTATCTCTATAAGATAGAGCATGACCCCAAAGGACATAAAAGAAGTTTTCTAAAAATAATTGACGGAAGTCTGAGGCTTCGAGACGTTGTAAGAATCAACGATTCGGAAAAATTCATCAAGATTAAAAATCTAAAAACTATTTATCAGGGCAGAGAGATAAATGTTGATGAAGTGGGTGCCAATGATATCGCAATTGTAGAAGATATGGAAGATTTTCGAATCGGAGATTATTTAGGCGCTAAACCTTGTTTGATTCAAGGATTATCTCATCAGCATCCCGCTCTCAAATCCTCCGTCCGACCAGACAAGCCCGAAGAGAGAAGCAAGGTGATATCCGCTCTGAATACATTGTGGATTGAAGACCCGTCTTTGTCCTTTTCCATAAACTCATATAGTGATGAATTGGAAATCTCGTTATATGGTTTAACCCAAAAGGAAATCATACAGACATTGCTGGAAGAACGATTTTCCGTAAAGGTCCATTTTGATGAGATCAAGACTATCTACAAAGAACGACCTGTAAAAAAGGTCAATAAGATTATTCAGATCGAAGTGCCACCCAACCCTTATTGGGCCACAATAGGGCTGACTCTTGAACCCTTGCCGTTAGGGACAGGGTTGCAGATCGAAAGTGACATCTCCTATGGCTATCTGAACCATTCTTTTCAAAATGCCGTTTTTGAAGGAATTCGTATGTCTTGCCAATCGGGATTACATGGATGGGAAGTGACAGATTTGAAAGTAACTTTTACTCAAGCCGAGTATTATAGCCCGGTAAGTACACCTGCTGATTTCAGACAGCTGACCCCTTATGTCTTCAGGCTGGCTTTGCAACAGTCAGGTGTGGACATTCTCGAACCGATGCTCTGTTTTGAGTTGCAGATACCCCAAGTGGCAAGTTCCAAAGCTATTACAGATTTGCAAAAAATGATGTCTGAGATTGAAGACATCAGTTGTAATAATGAGTGGTGTCATATTAAAGGGAAAGTTCCATTAAATACAAGTAAAGACTATGCCTCAGAAGTAAGTTCATACACTAAGGGCTTAGGCATTTTTATGGTTAAGCCATGTGGGTATCAAATAACAAAAGGCGGTTATTCTGATAATATCCGCATGAACGAAAAAGATAAACTTTTATTCATGTTTCAAAAATCAATGTCATCAAAATAATGGAGCGGTCAGGAAATTTCTATAAGGCAATACGGTTGGGATATATACTTATCTCCATTCTTATCGGATGTATGGCATATAATAGCCTCTATGAATGGCAGGAGATAGAAGCATTAGAACTTGGCAATAAAAAAATAGACGAGTTCTGAAAAGAAATAAACAATATCAATATTCAAATGATAAAATTTTCTCTATTGGGTGAAACGATACTGGAATGGAACGATAAAGATATCGAGCATTACCATGCACGGCGTATGGCAATGGACAGTATGCTCTGCCGTTTCAAGGTCACCTATCCAGCAGAGCGCATCGATAGTGTGCGCAGTCTTTTAGAGGATAAGGAACGACAGATGTTCCAGATAGTCCGGTTAATGGATGAACAACAATCTATTAACAAGAAGATAGCCAATCAAATTCCGGTTATTGTGCAGAAAAGTGTGCAGGAACAGTCCAAAAAGCCAAAACGAAAAGGTTTCTTAGGCATATTCGGCAAAAAAAAGGAAGTAACTCCAGCAGTATCAACTACTATCCTTCATTCGGTCAATAGAAACGTAATCAGTGAACAGAAAGTGCAGGGTCGCCAATTGTCGGAACAAGCCGACAGCCTTGCAGCTCGTAATGTTGAACTTAACAGACAACTGCAAGAATTGATTTGCCAAATAGAAGAAAAGGTACAAACCGACCTGCAAAGCCGGGAAGACGAAATAGTTGCCATGCGTGAAAAGTCATTTATGCAAGTAGGCGGTTTAATGGGATTCGTTCTTCTATTGTTGTTAATTTCCTACATCATTATACATCGTGATGCCAAAAGCATTAAACAATACAAGCACAAGACAACTGATTTGATAAGGCAACTGGAACAATCCGTACAACGGAACGAGGCACTGATAACGTCAAGGAAGAAGGCGGTGCATACTATCACCCATGAACTGCGCACACCGCTGACAGCAATAACAGGCTATGCCGGACTGATACGGAAAGAACAGTGTGAGGATAAGTCCGGGCAGTATATCCAAAACATACTGCAATCCTCCGACCGTATGCGGGATATGCTCAACACTTTGCTTGACTTCTTCCGCCTGGACAACGGCAAGGAACAGCCCCGTCTGTCACCCTGCCGGATTTCTGCAATCACGCACACACTTGAAACGGAGTTCATGCCTGTTGCCGTGAACAAAGGGCTGTCCTTGTCCGTGAAGACTGGACACGATGCCATTGTATTGACCGACAAAGAGCGAATAATACAAATCGGGAATAACCTGCTGTCAAACGCTGTCAAGTTCACAGAAGAAGGCGGTGTTTCTTTGATTACTGAATATGATAATGGAGTTCTGACACTGGTCGTTGAAGATACAGGTACAGGCATGACAGAAGAGGAACAGAAACAAGCGTTCGGTGCGTTTGAACGTCTATCAAATGCCGCCGCAAAGGAGGGTTTCGGGCTTGGGCTTGCCATAATGCGTAATATTGTGTCGATGCTTGGCGGAACAATCCGTTTGGACAGCAAGAAAGGGAAAGGCAGTCGTTTCACAGTTGAAATTTCTATGCAGGAAGCTGAAGAACAGCTTGGATATACAAGCAATACACCTGTTTATCATAACAATAAATTCCATGATGTTGTCGCCATTGACAATGATGAGGTATTACTTCTGATGCTGAAAGAGATGTATTCCCAAGAAGGAATACACTGCGACACTTGCACCGATGCTGCGGCACTGATGGAAATGATACGCCAGAAAGAATACAGCCTGTTGCTGACAGACTTGAATATGCCCGGTATAAACGGTTTCGAATTGCTGGAACTGTTGCGTTCGTCCAACGTGGGCAATTCACCAACAATCCCGGTGGTTGTGGCAACCGCTTCGGGCAGTTGTAACAAAGGGGAACTATTGGCAAAAGGCTTTGCCGGATGCCTGTTCAAGCCGTTCTCCATATCGGAACTGATGGAGGTTTCCGACAGGTGTGCCATAAAAGAAACACCGGACGGGAAACCGGATTTTTCAGCCTTGTTGTCCTACGGCAATGAAGCCGTTATGCTGGAAAAGTTGATGACGGAAACTGAAAAAGAGATGCAGACAATACGGGAAGCGGCAACAGAAAAAGACCTGCAAAAGCTGGATTCCCTGACACACCACCTGCGCAGCTCGTGGGAGGTGCTACGTGCCGACCAACCGCTGAATGTACTTTACAGATTGCTTCATGGCGATGTACTCCCGGATGGTGAAGCGTTAAGCCATGCTGTGACTGCTGTGCTGGATAAGGGAGCGGAAATAATCCGGTTGGCAGAAGAGGAAAGGAGAAAATACGAAGATGGATAAGACAACAATAATTGTGGTAGAAGACAATATCGTGTACTGCGAGTTTGTCTGCAACATGCTGGCGCGGGAGGGCTACCGCACCGTGAAGGCTTACCACCTCTCAACCGCGAAGAAACATCTACAACAGGCGACAGATAATGACATCGTGGTTGCCGACCTGCGCCTGCCTGACGGCAGTGGCATAGACCTTTTGCGCTGGATGCGAAAGGAGGGAAAGATGCAGCCCTTCATCATTATGACCGACTACGCCGAAGTTAATACCGCCGTGGAAAGCATGAAACTCGGCTCGATAGACTATATTCCCAAACAGCTTGTGGAGGATAAACTTGTCCCCCTGATCCGTTCCATACTGAAAGAACGTCAGGCAGGACAACGCCGTATGCCTGTATTCGCCCGTGAAGGTTCCGCCTTTCAGAAAATCATGCACCGCATAAGACTGGTAGCCGCCACCGACATGAGCGTGATGATATTTGGTGAGAACGGCACGGGCAAGGAGCATATTGCCCACCTGTTGCATGACAAGAGCAAACGTGCAGGCAAGCCATTTGTGGCGGTGGACTGCGGTTCACTCTCCAAAGAGCTTGCACCGTCGGCTTTCTTCGGACACGTCAAAGGTGCATTTACAGGTGCGGACAATGCCAAGAAAGGATATTTCCATGAGGCGGAAAGCGGCACGTTATTTCTGGACGAGGTAGGAAACCTCGCGTTGGAAACCCAACAGATGTTGCTCCGTGCCATACAGGAGAGGCGGTATCGCCCGGTCGGAGACAAGGCAGACCGGAATTTCAATGTCCGCATCATCGCTGCTACCAATGAAGATTTGGAGGTAGCGGTGAATGAAAAGCGTTTTCGGCAGGATCTGCTTTACCGCCTGCACGACTTCGGGATAACCGTTCCTCCGTTGCGTGACTGTCAGGAAGACATCATGCCGCTGGCAGAGTTCTTCTGTGATATGGCAAACAGAGAGCTGGAGTGTAGCGTGAGCGGGTTCAGTTCCGAAGCACGTAAAGCGTTGCTGATACACGCATGGCCGGGCAACGTGCGGGAACTTCGGCAGAAAGTTATGGGTGCTGTATTGCAGGCGCAGGAAGGTGTTGTCATGAAAGAGCATCTGGAACTTGCCGTGACGAAACCGACCTCTACTGTCAGCTTCGCCTTGCGCAATGACGCGGAGGATAAGGAGCGGATATTGCGTGCGTTGAAACAGGCAAACGGCAACCGGAGTGTCGCCGCAGAACTGCTCGGCATAGGCAGGACAACACTATACAGCAAACTTGAAGAGTATGGACTTAAATATAAATTCAAGCAATCATAGCCCGTAATTCACTGAAATTCCATATATTTGCAATATTAATTGAGAATATGAGAGTAGATAGAGAAAACCCCAACAAATATTTTGATGAAAGTGATGCGAGCTATGAAGCTCGCAGAATTTGGTATGCGTTCAAGGATGTTGTACTTTACAAAGATCGTTTTTTTGTAAAACATCAACTTTTGGATATACTATCAAAATATGTATCTGAGAATATTGTTGAGGTTCATTCTGGTCAAATATTCTTTAGGTCAAGAATTATTGATGATAGTTGTATAAATGACCATATGGTATATAAATGTTTTAGTGCACCAGATGGAGAACGGTTAGATATAAGCTATCATAATAAATCGAATTCATTCAAAGGGCTCACAAAAGAAGCCTCTTTTGTCCCACCTAAAAATGTGAAAGTTTCAGATGGACGTGCGAACCCTAAATATATCAAGTATCTTTATGTTTCAGAAAGTCCTATCACAACATTATTTGAGGTGCGACCATTTATATTCGATGCAGTGAATATTGCACAAATAAGAGTTAATAGCCCTCTCAATATTGCTAATATTGCTGTTGGACTTGACTTGTCAGAAAATAAAAATGCAACAGTAGAAATGTATGTTATGAGAATGATACAGAGTGCATTTTCTAAACCGACTAACAATTCTGACGATTATATTCCATCCCAGATAATAGCGGAATATCTTAAAAATCTTGGATATGATGGTATAAGGTATAATAGTTCGTTACATTTTGGAGGCGTAAATTTGACTATATTTAATCATGAGAAATGCGAAGCCATATCTTCTCAAGATTTTAGAATAGAAGATATCAAACTAACGGCAAGAGCGGCTTTTGGTTGTGCTGACAATCAGGGTGATTTAGCGTATATTAAAGATAATGAGCCTTTATATCTCGATTATGAAAAGCTAATCTCAATAAAAAGTAATATCAGGTCAAAATAACCTTTAGCGTGAAAAAGCATTCTTAATTAAGTAAGAAAAATATATAAATTCAAGCAATCACAGCTCGTAATTAACTGAATTGGGCTATCTTTGCATAACATTTGAGAAAAACGGCGATTTGCAGGAGCTATTCGCCGCCAACATATAGGATAAGACCGCAAGGCGTTTCAAGCGAAAATCTGGTAAATTTAGTTATATCTCAAAATTTCACATCTTAATATCTTATAAATTAACAATTTATATTGTGATGTGTTTTTATCAAGGAACAAATTAGGAACAGAAACACGAATTATCATATTTTCTTGTTTTTTTATTTGCACTACCTTTCTTTCTCTTCACTTGTTCGTACTTTGAGTATTTTTCCAAGTCATTTCACACGATTTTCATCCTCTCGCCAAGAGTGATTGTTGCAGTCATCTATGGATGAATAACCACAGCCAAAAGAAAAAAGGACAAATCTCTGTTTCTTTCAAGGAACATTGTTTTTTGCAAAGGTAACCATTTCCCTCAAAACACCTATACAGGCAGTCCAATATATCTGCCTATATTTAGTTTACTTTAGTTTAGCATATATATAAGCTAATAGACTAAACTAAACCTTTACCGAAGTTCTCCCCCTTACTTTTATATTCACAGTCAAAAGAGAAGATAATCGCACCGATATTTTCTTTTTTCGCTGCATCCCAATTTTACGGAAGTTCCTTTTATCGTAACTTCTGCCATAGGCATTTTATCCTCGCATCCCAACTTTCGGTCTGCCTGATGAGAATTGTGTCGCAAAGGTACTTGTCATGTCTTTCTTGTATTCAAGGTCACAGCCTGACGGTTCCCGACAAAATCTCCACGCTCCGCTTTGCAGAGGTCGTATTTGGTCGTGAAACCCTGCATAAAGAGCCATAACACCTTTTGAGGCGACATAATTTTCAATCAAGCCCGAAAGTAGCTGAAATGCTAAAAGAGGGAAAATAAAAAACTTAAAACTTAGGATTATGGCAAACTATGCAACAAACATTTTCTACGCAAGGACGGAAAACAAAGCAGACCTCGACAAGATAGAGGCATTCTTGGATGACACTTTTGACGGCTTTGTCAATAGACACAGCGATAGCGTGGATGCGGAGTTTACCTCTCGTTGGGTTTATCCGGAAGAAGAAATCGACAGGCTGATAGCTTCGTTGGAAGCCAAAGACAAAACTTATATCAAAATTCTGTCCTACGAATTTGCAGACGAATACGTGAGCTTCAGAATCTTCTCACAGGGTAAATGGGATATCAAGTTGTAACCCTAAAATGACAAGACTATGTACGAATACGAAAAAGATAGCGAAATTATAGGTGCGCACTGCACCCTGCTTACCCCCTATAAAGGCTACTCCGAGGGAACAGTTGTCGGCGACTTCGGCAATAAAATAGTGGTACGTCTTAGCAGTGGCAAAGAGGTGGTCGAGTACCGTGATGAAGTGATTATTTACGATTAAATCCAAGAGCGATGCAACAGGTAGCAATGAAATTCGTCCAATGGGACGTACCCGAATTAGAAAAGCTGAAAGGCTGCAGGGTTTACCAGTTACGGGAACAACTTGATAACGGAGACAAGTTGAGCCGTGAAGACAAGAACTGGATTACCCGAAACGTGAAAGAGTGCATCCATTTCAAAAGAGGTATCGCATTGATGGGCTACTTCTTTGATTTCTCCGATGTTCTCAAACGATATTTCGTGAAACAGCACGGACATATCACCGAGTATTGCGCCATTGACAAGACTGCGTTGCGCTCTGTCTTGTATGGTCGAATAGAAGACGTAGTAGAAGTATAATTAAAATCAAAGAAACATGAAAGCAACGATTGAGCATAGCTTTTGTCCTTATTGTGACGAGGTAACAGAACTCTACTTCCGTATCATCAACACGATTCTTTTCTCAACCGATGAAACGGAACTGCGTACCGGCATGGAACGCCTACAAGAAAAAACACGTCTTGATGATTATTTCGTCTTCGGCTATGGCAAGCATCACCTATGGGTCTGCCAAAGACGTCCCAGTAATCAAAAAAAGATTTTCGAGCATCGGGTAATCATGGCAGAATTTTGATGATACAGGCAGGAACGGGATAATCTTCCATTCCTGCCACGCCGCATTCCCTTTTTTACATCTATCTCTCTCTTTTGGCTGCGCCATATCCTTTTGTAAAAACCAGCCATTCGTGAAAAGCTGCCGTCCGCTTTTCCGAAAAGCAGGGTTCTTTCCTTTTTCCCTTTTGTCCCCTATTCTTTCTGCCGGACGGGAACATGGCAGCACCCCGATACCCCGTTCCGCCTTTTGTCGCCACTTCGTTGATATTCCCTTCTGCGGTATCGCCACCTGTTGTCAGTTCAGTGTTCTGTTTGTAGCCACCTCTATTCAGTCCGACCGAATTACACGAAAATCCCTGCCGATTCTGCGGACTTACAGCCGAAACGCGCACCATTGTGCCGGTGGACGGATTGCTCTTTCACTTCCCCTGCAACTACGGCTTTCCGCTCATTTTCAGAATAGTTTTCCGCCGAAGTCATCATCATTTTCCGATGCAAAGATAGTATGCAGACGGGAACGACTTTGGAAGTCTTGACCAATGGCACAGCCGTACAATCTTCCTTTATCGAGCCTTCTGGTTTTGCCTACGGACAAAAATAAAGAGTATTGATGCGTCCGGCCTTGGTGCATTCCCTTAACTGCACCTACTTTTTGAGGCAGCGTAAAATTGATTTAATAACTTCTAAAAACAATTCATTATGAAAAAGATTGAAAACAATTTCGTAGTAACCGGTTTCGTAGGAAAGGATGCAGAAATCCGTCAGTTCACCAACGCAAGTGTAGCACGTTTCCCTCTGGCAGTAAGCCGACTGGAGAATAATGGCGAGGAATCCAAACGCGTTTCCGCCTTTATGAATTTTGAGGCGTGGCGTAAAAACGAGAACACCGGGTCGTTCGACCAACTGACCAAGGGTACGATGCTGACCGTCGAGGGGTATTTCAAGCCCGAAGAATGGAGCGACCAAAGCGGTGTGAAACACAACCGTATCGTGATAGTCGCCGTCAAGTTCTATCCGCCCGTCGAGAAGGAGGAGACTCCTGAAAAGCCGGCCAAACCAGCGAAAAAAGGCAAGAAATAATCCTTGCCTTATCACAACAAAAGCGGCCTTTGGGTCGCTTTTGTTTTACTCATTACGGTGTTGTTGCACCATCTGTACTTTTATACTCTACTTGTTCTCTTTTACCGCATTCAGAAATGCTTTGGCAGGTTTGAATGCAGGGATGTTGTGAGCGGGAATTTTAATTGTCGTATTCTTCGAAATGTTCCGGGCCGTCTTTTCAGCTCTCCGTTTTATAACAAAGCTGCCGAAGCCGCGCAAGAACACCTCGTTTCCCGCAACCATCGACTCTTTTACATTTTCCATGAATGATTCCACCACAGTCATCACAACCGTTTTCTCTATTCCGCTCTGCCGTGAGATCTGAGCGACAATTTCCGCTTTTGTCATATTGTTCTTGATTTTAATGAATACGGTGCAAAATTAACAAATATCCGCCTGTTATAACAATCCAAACTTATTTGTCATCCCGAAAACTGCTTTTACTG
The DNA here is from genome assembly GCF_000162515.1 of Bacteroides sp. 1_1_14. NCBI lineage: Bacteria > Pseudomonadati > Bacteroidota > Bacteroidia > Bacteroidales > Bacteroidaceae > Bacteroides > Bacteroides sp. 1_1_14. The sequence goes on from NZ_GG774702.1 coordinate 78,847, forward strand.
AATCCGCCGAAGACGCCCCTCAAGAGCCTGCCCACTACCAAAAATACCAACAATAAAATTATAATATCTCCCATAGGTCTTATTTTTTATAGTTATATCCAACTTAAAGATACGAAAAAATAATGAATTACGCAAGTAATCTACTGATTTTCAATATCCATATTTGATTTATAAGTTCTATTTCCGGATGCCCGGCACGCGTCCCGGTGTTCGGTTAAGCTGAACCTTGTATTTATTGAGAATGCTGTACACGGTGCTTTTACTCCGGACACCGCTCTCTTTCCAAATATCACGGATTGAATACCCATTGTTATACATATCCACGATTTTTTTGTCCCGTTCAGTTTTACTCATACTTTTTTTGGTAATCGGAATACTGATACTCTGCTGCAGGCGTATAATCTTATCTGACGACTTCCGCAAAACAGCCACTTCCTCCGGTAATGCCCCGAACATGGCCAATACTTCCGCCGGTGTCGTGTCCGGAAACAATTTGTTGTCGGTGTCAATTTTATCGTGAATGGAGATAATACGCACGACCTTGATGCGGCATAGCTCGATCAATGCCGATAGTTCCCGTAAACCACGCACGGCATTGCTGAATTTTGACACCACCAATTCGTCGCCTCTTTCAAGATTCGACATCAGTTGTTTCCATCTCGGTCTGAGCGTCTCGTGTCCGACCGATTCTTCAACCACTTGTACACACCCGTACTGGCGCATCCATTCCTTATCCGCATCAAACGCATCGTAGGAATTCGCCTCGAATATATAACCGACTTTTGCCATATCAATATACAATATTCATGATAACAAGTGCAAATATACAAGTTTTATTCGAGTATCTGAATCATACTATATTAAAAAACGAAAATCGTACATTTTTCATGTTTTTATCTTCACTTGTTTTCATTGGTAATCATACTATTAAGTACGATATTAAAAAATGCGCAAAATACGGTTTTTCGGATGCGAAGTATCAAAAATAATATATAGTTTTGCACTAAATAGTACGAAATAATATAGTATGAAAACATCAAAATCGAACTTAAAACAGCCGATAATCTTTGCCAAAATAATTGCCGTTTCGATTGCCGTATTCCTATGCGCGTCATGCGACAACGGCAATGGCAAACGATTGGCGAAAGCCAAGAATGACCCTGCCGGAACATACAGGGAATACCTGTCTGACATACGCAGGCAGAAAAGACTCTCCATTAAAGAATTGACCGGACACCTCAAGCAATGGCAAACATTGAGGGATTCCGTATTCCTGTATCTCGAATGTGATACGCTTGGCCGGCTTCATTCCACTGTAAGAGAAGAGTGTGAACAGATACATGATTCCATCCGCATGGAATTTTCACGGATGGTGCTGTCTCAAACACGCACTTATAAGGATATACTGTGGGTAAAAGAACAAATCTCGCCGCATCTTGAAGACAAAGAGTTGCATCGTGTGGCTGAAACAATCCGGCCGTTCTTTGCCTCATTGGATAACCAGCCCGTCAGTCAGAGAAACCGACAACATATTCTTGCCACTTATCGAGCTACCCTTGCTGAAACGATTGATTACGGTATTCATTGTATGGCAGACCTGACGACCTTTATCGAAAAGGAGGATGCTGTGTACCGGGCATTCCTTTCACGTCTGCCTGATTTCGACGGCGAGAATCTTTCCGACATCACGCATGACACGGAACGATGCTGCGCACAGGTATTTCTTGCCGCCGAACGGAACGACATCACCTATCGCAATGCCATGATTTATTTGGCCATGCGCACCAACCGCAGGCTGATTCAGAATGTCCGAACCTGTATCGACGACATCTGCAATCAAAAAGTCAAGACACCGGCACAGGCACAAGCCTACATCTGGATGCTTCTCCAGCCTTATTCGTCGTTGGACGGTTTCTGCTTGGCGTTGCTTTCAGCCGAAGAAAGAGAGCAACTCGATATGCTTGCCTCGCAGACACCCGACGCTTTCAGAGAGTTGGGCAGGATGCTGCACCCAGGAGACAACCGCTTGGACGAGCTGCCCGGAATGCTGATGGAAGCATTCATACACACGCTGTAAAATATGACAACAGAAAAATATATGAATATGTTACGACATTTTTATAATGACTTCATGGCATTCGTCCCCCTGCAACTTCCGCAGTTGCTCGATGTGACGACGATGGAAGAACCGCAGTTCTACGGCGACTATGTGCTGCTTACGTTTCCGTTGCGCACCCCTTACGAACTGGACGAAGTAATGGATATGTTCGAGGACGACATGGAGTTGATCACGCTTTACCACCATATCCCGATGCGGACGGAAAAATTCGGTCATAGCACTTGTGCATACTCGAATCCCGCTTTCGGACAGATGTTCAAGATGAACGCCAAGACTGATACGGAGGGTAATGTAAACAGCATCCTTGTTACCATCTATGATTCTTTGGAGCAGATGTACGGGGACCTATGCCTCGATTTGGAACTTCACTCCAAAAGCGGGTTCCTGAAATACAAGAAAGACAAGTCCGACGTGCTGATGAATTTCATATGAGAGAAAGTTTATACCGACAGATGGTCTATTGCATCAACACCTACCGGACGTGGATAGAGGTTGCCGATGACAATCTCTACAAGGAGCATATCATCTCAAGAACCGACCGCACCGATTACCTCGTTTCCCGTACATTGGTGCTGCGTGCCTTCAAGACGAACGGCATACACGCCGAGGGTACGACATGGACTATTCCCGAACACGAACTGGACAAGGCTTTGGCCATCTACCGAAAGCAAGACAGTACATTCAAGCAGCGCATCAAGAAAGCGGCCATGTACTTTTCGCCCAAGGATGCCGAAACCCTTATCCGACTGGCGACATACGGTATTGTCCAGTTGGAACTCATTGTGCGCCCCACTCCCATACCCGAAAAGCCCTATTACTTATGTTACTGAATATCCTGCTACTCATTTTCTGCGCGATACCTTTCGGGGTATCAATGTCATTGTACAAGAACAACAAGCGGTTCATGACACCCTTTTACATGGCAATGGCACGAAGCGGCAACGCCCGTAAACTGTATGTGCAAGTATGGCTGATATGCCTGCTTCTTTTCCATTATGTATATGCCTGTGGACATATGGGTGAGTTTGGAATCCTACTCTCTACCGGTGTCTGTGCCGCAATGTTCTCGTTCCGATGGACGGACAACTGGTTACGCAGGTTGCTTGACCGCCCCGGTGCATTTGTCACACTCGCATCGGTCGCACTGGTCATCGGCTTTGTGCCGCATCTGTACACCTTGGCGATAACCATTACCTATCTTCTTCTGGCAGCCCTGTTCTATCCCTCCGTTCGGGTCATGTCCGAATGCAAGGACACGGGGACACTTTCCGGATGGGCAAAGCATCCCGGAATGCTGTCAGAATCCTATCACGACAATCATCACGCAAATCTGCCGCATGAAGCGGACAGCGGCAACACTGACATATCCGCACAATATGAATCATTAAAACCGAATGAAAATGAAAAATAACCAAAAGATACCTGTTTCCATATTGGCAGACAGGGAGGTATTCGAATATCTCAAGGAGAAAGGGGATGAACGCAAGACACGCACCGAAGCGTACTGTGACCTGTTGGACAAATCACTGGCAGGTTTCGTTTCCCCGTTTTTAAGAAAGAAGGACTACGTGCTGCAACCCAACCAGTGCTACCTGACCGTTTCCGACCTCGCATCGGAGTGGCATTGGCACAGGGCTACCGTCCGTTCTTTTTGAGTGCAATGGAGGCATTCGGCTTGCTGACCCGCATCCAGCTTCCCAAAAGCGTGGTCATTACCATGACCGTACAATCCGGTCAGGCAGCACAGCCCCGCGATGCACAGGAGCAGCCGGACTTTGCCGGACAGCTCCGTGAGGTATTGTCCGATTGGGTAATCGGCAAAACGACCGCTGCCGAAACTGGCGTAATGTGTGGACAACTCGTAAGTCTGGCAAAGGCTGAAATTGCCGACCGTGACGCCGGACACTGTTCGGACACCCATTCCATCACGACCTCCGCACATTCCGGCACTTTGGTCACGGAACATCGTGAAACAGCCCTGTGCTGCATCGCCCACGCCGCCCTGCAAAAAATCCTGCACAAGTCGAGATTCGATGACAGTTCGCCGCTTGTGGATTTCTTCCGGCTTGACCTCGGCGAAGAATGGGCAGCTTTCATCGAGTCCGCCAAAGACCTCGCCGGGCTGATTCTCGACACCGAGGCATCAGTGACGGACTTCGACATGGACGAAGACCAAGAACGCCTCAAATCGCTTCGCAAACCCTTTTTATCGCTTCTGGCGAAGGCACAGGCGATGGTGGATTGAACCGGGAGTCGAAAACAGATTGTATAACGCGAACAATCCGCCTCCATCCCTTAACGGTCATCCTGCCGGTTATAGGAGGCACACGGGCTTGCCCGTCTGCCACGAAACAAAGGGAAGGGGGAGCCTAATACCCCGACCGTCTATCGACCGTCGGGAGGCTGTCCGGGCAAGCAGCAAGCTGGGACAGGACGGATTGTCCGAAACAACACGAAAAGAGTATGGCAGATCAAAAACAGGTACTTGATGTGAAGGTGTCGAAAGGCATCACCACAGCCCAAAGTAACGAACACTTGCGTGATCGCAGTGAAAGGGCGGAAAAGTACGCTATGAATAAGGGGAATTACGACCCCACACGCAAACACCTGAACTTCGAGATTGCACCCGGAGGCAAGGTACGTCCCATCGACACGAGCCGCAACATTCCCGAACGGATGGCGGACATATTGGAGAGGCGTGGAATCAAAGACCCCAACGAAGGACTGGCAGAACCGAAGTACCGCACGGTGGTGAACTTCATTTTCGGCGGTTCCCGTAAGCGGATGCACGAACTCGCATTCGGCACGCAGAAAGTGGATTTCGAGAAAGATGCGGACAATATCCATATCAAAAGAGAAAGCGATATTGAACGCTGGGCGAAAGACGTCTATTCATTCGTGAGTGGCAAATATGGCGAGCAGAACATCGCCGCATTCATCGTACACCTTGACGAATTGAATCCGCACGTCCACTGTACGCTCCTGCCAATCAAAGACGGTCGCTTTGCGTACAAGGAAATATTCGCCGGTAAGGACAAGTTTGAATACAGCGCAAGGATGAAACAGCTTCATACCGACTTTTTCACCGAAGTCAATACAAGGTGGGGAATGTCGAGAGGAACAAGCATATCCGAAACGGGCGCACGGCACAGGACTACCGAAGAATACCGCCGTATGCTATCGGAAGAATGTACGACCATCGAGGAAAATATCAGCCGTCATCAAAAAGTTCTGGCTGACCTCCAATCGGACATCCGTCTGGCAGAGCGCAGGGTCAAGGGGCTTACGACAATGGTCGATAACCTTGAGAAGTCGAAAGCCGAAAAAGAGGCCCTGCTATCGGCAGCCGAACAGGATTTGAAAGCGAACAAGGGTGATGCTGAACAATTAGCCGCACAAGTGAAAAGTCTGGAAAAAGAACTGGCCGGAATCAACAGGCAACTGGCAGATAAGCAGGAGAAGTTACAGACGGCTGACCGGCAGCTTGCCGAGCTGAAAGAGAACATGGATGCCATTGAGGAACGTACCGGGGAACTCAAGGAGGAAGCCTACAAATACTCCCATGATGTACATTCCAAAGTGGACACGTTGCTCAAGGATGTCCTGCTGGAAAATGTGGTCGGCGAGTATAGGAACGTATCGGCACAGATGGACGTGGCGGAACGGCAACTGTTCGACGGCTCGCTCGTCCAGTCCATAGCGGAACAAGGTACAGACGTGATGCACTGCGCGACGATGCTGTTTCTCGGTATGGTCGATGATGCCACCACTTTTGCCGAAACTCGTGGCGGCGGAGGTGGCGGCAGCGACCTGAAATGGGGACGCGACGAGGACGAGGACAACCGTGCATGGGCACTCCGCTGCATGAGGATGGCGAGCCGCATGATGCGCCCGGCCATTGGCAAGAAACCCAAACGGTAAGTGGCGTACGCCTTATTACAAATCAAAAAGTATAACGAATAATATCATTGGAATATGACGAAACAGATCTTTTTTATATTGGCCGTGCTTTGCACGTTGCAGGCGCAGGCAAGTGTACAACCCGTACAGGTGGATACTGTACAACATACACCGTACTATAATGTCTCGGAGGAACGGCAACCGATACAGCCCGTCTATCTTGACGGAGTGGTACTTCCGGCATCCCGGACTGGCAACTGGTTTGTCAGCATTGCCGGGGGTACGTCCGCCTTTCTCGGCACACCTCTCGGCTGCGAAGACCTCTTCGGACGCTTGAAACCCTCGTACAGTTTCGCAGTCGGAAAATGGTTCACTCCGTCCGTCGGTACACGTATCAATTACAGCGGTGTGCAGTTCAAAGATGGAACATTGTCCAATCAGGAATACCACCATATCCATGCGGATCTGCTGTGGAATGTCCTTGGCCGCAGATATGCCCGGCAAGAACAGGTACGCTGGAATCTTGCTCCCTTTGCCGGTGTCGGCCTGTTGCACAATGCTTCTAACGGGAATAATCCCTTTGCTGTTTCGTATGGCGTACAGGGAGAATATCGGATTTCCAAACGAGTAAGTGCCATGTTGGAACTCTCCGGCACGACCACCTTTCAGGACTTCGATGGTTACGGACGCCCGAACCGCCTCGGCGACCACATGGTATCGCTGACCGCCGGTTTCACGTTTCATCTCGGAAAGGTCGGTTGGAAACGCGCGGTTGATGCAACACCTTACATTCGTCAGAATGAGTGGCTCGTGGATTATGCCAATGTCTTGTCCGGAGAAAACAAGCGTTATAAAGACTGGTACGACCGCAACCGACGGACGCTCGCAGAATTGTTGAAAATTCTGGAAATAGAAGGCTTGCTTGACAAGTACGGTCATCTGGTTAATGACGATGAGACCGACCGCCGTCAAGGTTATCCCAGAAATAATTACAGCGGATTGAACTCACTTCGGGCAAGATTGAAAAACCGGCATTGGGATGGAATCTCGCCACTTGATTCTGCAAGTATTATATATGGCAACAACGGAGATGATTCCGAACAACCGGGCATAATCGTTTCTGAAAAGACGGAACTCATACAAGCCGGAAATTGCATCGGGTCGCCTGTCTATTTCTTTTTTAACCTCAATACGGCGCACCTGACGGATGCTTCCCAAATGCTTAACCTTGATGAACTGGCTCGCGTGGCCAAGAAATACGGATTATCCGTGAAAGTGACCGGCGCGGCCGACAGTTCGACTGGAACTCCCGTGCTTAATGGTTCATTAAGCACATTGAGAGCGGATCATATCGTTGCAGAATTAGAAAAGCGTGGCATACCGATCGAACGCATCGTCAAGGTAAGCAGGGGCGGCATAGCTGACCATGTGCCGGTCGAAGCCAACAGGCATACGAAAGTGGAGTTATTCTTTTAGAGCTTGTTTAAATTTTCCTGTTTGAAATAAAAAGAGTGCTTCTTCCTTCCTCGAAAATGCTTATTTTTAGTTACCAAGCTTCAAATAATTATGTATTCGACGGATTTAGAAGAAACACAGTGGCAAGTTATCAAGAAAATCTTGAACTTGCAAGAAAGGAAACGAAAATATGATTTGCGTGAAATATGGAATGCTATTTTCTATGTAGTCAAAACCGGGTGTCAATGGCGTATGCTTCCCTCTGATTTCGCTCCTTGGGAGTTGGTTTACTACTATTATCGCAAATGGTCTTCTTTGGGTGAATTTGATTTATTATTGAATAACTTACGAAATAAAGTTCGTGTAAAAATGGGACAGAAGGCAGAAGCAAGTTTGGGTATCATGGATAGTCAAAGTGTACGTTGGGGTGATAACCGTTCTCTTAATGGTATTGACGGGAACAAGAAAGTAAAAGGCGTTAAACGTCATGTAGTGGTAGATAAAAATGGCTTCCTGCTTGCAGTCATGGTGACGATTGCCTGTGTGCATGATAGCAAGGCGGCTTATCTGTTGGCAAGGTGTCTGAGGGAACTCTGTTGCAATATCAAAGTCATATTGGCAGATGCCGGATATCGTGGAGAAGTAGCTGAGAAGATTAAAAATGCTTTTGGATACATTCTTGAAGTAGTCGTCAGTGGTGATAAGGTAAAAGGCTTTAAACCAATAGGTAAAAGGTGGATTGTGGAAAGAACCTTTTCATGGTTTGACAATTATAGAAGGCTTTGCCGAAACTATGAATTAACATTCGATTCGGCAGAGGAAATGGTAAAACTGGCATCCATTAGGATGTTATTGAATAAAATTTAAACAGGCTCTTAGTTTTTACATTAACTTTCATCAAGTCCCTCAATCTATAATCCGGATTGCAGGGACTTTTTTGTGAATGGCTATCATAACGTTATCAATGAGAGTAATAAGATTATAGGTTTCCTGAATCCGGATTACGCTTCGTATGACTGATAATATTTTCTGTCGAGTTATGAAATAATCCGCTTACGAGCACAAGATATTCTGGTAAAATATCATTCTTTCCCCAAAGCAGTTCTATCCCGAAAAGTTCCGAGAGGGTACGTGCTATATCGAATCCGAATGCTTCAAGCGAGGGACGTACTTTGTCCGGATGCAGGCAAGGACGGTTGCATTTGCGGGCGCATTCGGAATCTGGACAGTATAGGCATTTTCCTACATAGGCGAATGCCCTGCCTCCGTATCTGTGCTCCAGTTCCAGCAACTCTTTTTCTATCCTGATTCGTTCTGGTCTGATTAACTCTTGTGATTTGTCTATCGGGATGCCTTTTTCGATAGGAATAATTTTGGTAGCCATAAGATAGGCATACTTGTACTGGCGCAGAAATTCTCCGGTATCGAAATCAAACGGCGGACATCCCCAACTGTTACCGTAATTAGGGCATTGCCTGCAAAACTCGACAAACCGTTTCTCATCCCGGAAACGTGAAATATATTCATCCACGCCGATGCCTGCCGTGAAATTCTCTATGATATATTTTTCAGTCATTGCTTCACTTTAATGAATCCTATTGTAGTGTCGAACTTCACGCAATTATTTCGGAACAGCCGTTCTATACAGCCGCTCAGGCGCATCTCCTTCGTCAGCAGAACCGGTAAATCGAGAAAAGGGCTATAAAGGTAATATCGAGTTATGTGCCGGTTTATCGGCTCGAGTCCATTGCAATGGTAAAATATTTGTTTGAGCATGCGCGTATAAATCAGATGATTTGGGTGAATAGGTCGAGTTGGTGCAGGAGCGTGACGGTAAAGAAGATGCCGACGACCAGACTCAGCGCAATGAGCAGTGCATCGAGTACGTGGGCCGAGGGTTTCGTCGGCCGGTCGGCGTTGCTTCGGACATACTCCCGAAAGAAGATGTAGAGTGCAGGTACGGTACTGCACGCCAGCAGGTAGTCTTCGGGTATGCCGAAGAAGTAGACTTTCGACAGTCCGATCAGCGCCCAGTGGCAGAGGAACATGGCCAGCACGATATTGACCTGCTCCGAGAAGGCGAGCATCAGTCCAATGGTGAAAACCGCCACCGAACAGGGCATGACGGGCGAGGTCATCATGGGGAATTCGTGGCCCAGCGCCAGCGAGCAGAGGGGATATATCAACGGCATGGCAAGGAGCAGGACAGCGAATGCGTTGTGCTGGCCGGTGCGTTCGAGCGAGGCGTGTTTCACCAGCAGGTCATAAATCCAGATTCCACCCATGATGGCCCAGAAGAGTGCTAACATGCCGTGATATTCGCGCGGTCGGCAATAGATCATGTAATAGACTCCGGCAATCCAAAAGTTGAGCATCGCCATGAAACTCTTCATGGCGATGCGCACAGTGTTTGTCGGCCGCAGGCAGAGCAACAGAAGCAGCAGGGTTGCAATGCCCGTAAAGACAATCTGCGCAGGCCAGGTTGCGGCATTGTAGGCCGCGATCGTGTTCCAAAAAATTTCCATAACCTAACTATTTTTTCGTGTGCGTCGGGTCATAGAGAAGGCCCGGCGCTTGAAGATGAATATCGGCAGCGTGGCACCGGCGGCAAGCAGCGCAATGACACTCAGCGATACGGTGGCATTGAGAAAAAACTGCTGCATGTAGCGCATCCCTTCGTCAGCCCGATCGAGCGACTGGAGGAACATGATGAGCGAGAAAACCGTCTTGTAGGCGTAGATGCCCGGCACCATCGGCAGCAGAGCCGGGATGTAGAGACAGGTCATCGGGCAGCGGACACCGCGGCCGAGCCATAGGCTGCCCATACCGATTGCAAAGGCCGCGAAAAGCGATGCGGTGGCGATATCCAGTGCGGAACAGTGCATCAGCGTGAAACGCAAGGCGTGGCCTATGGCGGCAAGCAGGGCGATGCGTGGAAAGGCTCGCATCGGCGGATCGGAGATGGCCCCGAATCCGATGGCGGCGACAGCGGCGAAGAGTCCGTCGAGCAGAATATCCGTCACGATCATAGCAGCGAATCTTTAACCATTAACAAAGTGGCCGACAAACCGACGGCGATGCAGACGATCAGCAGCATGGCGTTGACCAGCCGGCTGACACCCATAAGGACGTGTCCTTCCATGATGTCGATGACCCCGTTGATGAGCGGCACGCCCGGCACGAGAAACAGCGGACTGGTGGCCAAAGTGATCTCGGCTGTGCAGTCGAAACGCAAGGCGGCCGTGGCGCAGAGTGACGCGACGAAAGCCGAGCAGGCGAAGACGAGAAAGTGATTGACTGCGTGAGCCTGCATGCGCTGTTTGACGGCGAAGCCCACGAGTGTCGCCGTGAAGACGATGCCCACGGCCGTCCAGTCGCCGCCGAAGAGCTTGCAGAACGAGGCGTTGGCCAGTCCGACGAACACGAGCGTGAAGATCGGGTCCATGCGCGGTTTGTCAACCAGCGTCCGGTAACGGCTGCGGATTTCGTCGAGCAAGAGGCCCTCGTCCAATGCGTCCCAGCTCAAGGCACTCAAATCAGAGTTCCGCTCGAAACTGATGGGGAGCGACGGGATTGCCACCACACGGGTTGCGGACTCGCCGCTCCCGAGGTCGAGCACAGTCAGTATCGTACTCTTTTGGAAACTCGACAACTGAACGTCCACGCCCAGCGCTTCGCCGATCCGGCGTGAATTGCGGACCGCCCGCGAGGTGTGAACTCCCGAGCCGAGCTGATAGGTGGCGTATTCGGCGATGAAACCGAGTATATCGCAAAGTTCCTGCTGCGTTTTCATATGCGGATCATTGTTTATCGGACTTTTACCACACCTGTCGCAGTATCGAACGTCACGCATTTATTGCGGAACAGCCGTTCGATGCAGCCGCTCCGGCGCATCTCTTCGGTGGGCAAGCATACCAGTCGGGGCGGGTCGATAAGGGCTATCGCATCGGCGAGCGACATGGCGATATCGAGTTCGTGGGTCGAAAACAGGATACATTTCCCTTCGTCGTGTGCCAGCTGTGCCAGCAGCGTACACAATTCATAGCGGTTGGGCATATCGAGGAACGAGGTGGGTTCGTCGAGCAGAATAATCGGTGTATCCTGCGCCAACGCCCGCGCGATCATGATGCGCTGGCACTCGCCGTCCGACATCCTGTCCATCGTGCGTTCCGCATAGTCCTCCATGCCTACCGAGGCGAGCGACCGCATAACGATTTCCGTGTCGGCCTTCTGCATCCTTCCTATCCAATTGGTATAGGGTGCGCGGCCGATAGCCACGACGTCCTCGCATTTGAGGTTGGCGATGCGTGTGCGCTCGGTCGTGACGAACGCCAGCGTTCGGGCCATCTCTGCGGTTCGCGTATCGGCGGCGGGGCGTCCGTCGAGCAGGATTCGACCGGAATAACGGCGGTTCAGCCCGGCAATAGCCCGGAGCAGCGTCGATTTGCCCGTACCGTTGCGGCCGATTAGGGCTGTCAGTTTGCCCTTTTCGATTGTGGCTTCTACCTCGCTGAGCAAGGTTCGATCCCCGTAGCCTATGGATAAATCGTGTAATTCTATCATGCCGTAACGGATTTATTGCGCAAGACCACCCACACCACGATGGGGATTCCCAGCAGCGCGGTGATGGCGTTGATCGGCAGGGTGAACAGTTTGGAAACGAGGTCGCAAAGCAGCAGCACGGAAGCACCCGAAAGAACGGTGCCCGGCACGAGCACCCGATGGTCACTGTTGCGGAACAGCATCCGCGTGACGTGGGGCATGGCCAGCCCGATGAAACCTATCGGACCGCAAAAGGCGGTCACCGTGCCGGCCAGCGACGTCGTGGAGAGGAACAGCAGTCCGCGTGAGCGACGGACGTTCAGCCCCATCGTCACGGCATACTCCTCGCCGAACAGCAGCAGGTTGAGCGGCTTGATGGTGATTACGGCCAACAACAATCCGGCGATAATCGACGGGATGAGTACCGCAAGCTGATTGAAGGTCACGTCGCCGAGCGATCCCATCGTCCAGATGACGAACATTTTCAAGGATTCATCGTTGGCAACATACTGCAATATTTGGACGACCGCACCGATTCCCGACGAGAACATCATGCCGAGAATCAGAATTACCATGATATCTTTGATGCGGTGTCCGACGGCGGCGATGACAACCAACACGATTGCCGCTCCGAGCCATGCCGCCCCAGCGATGCCTATCGACGAGCCGACACCGGCAAGTACGACGAGTGCCACGCCGAGGCTCGCGCCCGAACTGATACCGAGCACGTAAGGCCCGGCAAGGGGATTGCGGAAGAGGGTCTGCATCTGAAGACCGCTGACCGACAGGGCGGCTCCGGCCAGCAACGCGACCACCGCCTTAATCAGTCGGATATTCAGTATGATTTTCGCCGTCGCTCGCGGACAATCGCCACCCGTCAGGGCCGCCCAAACATCGCCGAGCGGCACGGCGACAGCCCCCACCGCCAAATCCAGCAGAAACAGGAAGAGGGTGAGGGCAGCCAGTGCGGTAAATAATAGGACGGAACGGGAGCGCATTTATTTCAATTGCTTGTAATAGACGAAATCTTCTGCGACCAGTTCGGGGTGGAATATCTTTACGAGGTCTCGTAGCACGAGGTCGGGATTCACCACGGCCGACTCGTAGTAGTCGTTGCCGCCGGCGGCATTCGTGCGGGCGTTGTTGTTATAGACGTATCCGTTGCGGAAGCACCGGGTGTCGGTGAACTTCGGGCAGGCGGCTCGCAGTTCGTCGAGCGTGTTCGCCATACCCACATGCAGCCACATATCGACTTGCGAGGCCAGCAGATACGCCTCTTCGAGGTCGATGGGCGCGGAAGCGTTTCCCGTGTTCTTCTTGTAGATGTAATCGCCTCCGGCATCTTTGATCAACCGGGCGACATAGCTTTCGGTCGAGGGCATGAACCAATTGTCGCCGTAAGGCGTGTTGAGCATCACTGAAGGGGCATCGATGGCTGCATCGGTTACTCGCTTTTTCAAAGCGTTATAGCGAACCGGAATCTCGGCAAACACTTTCTCTCCCTCTGTCCGTTTTCCTGCAACCTCCGCCAATGCCACCAGCCATTCGGCTTTGCCCAGCGGCGACTCTTCCAGGTAATCGCCGACATACATGAACGGGATGTTCAGTTCTTTCAGTTTCCCTTCCATCGAGCTGGCCCCGTTCACGCCGTAAAGCAGTACGAGGTCGGGATCGAGCGAGAGCAGCAGCTCATAGTTAATGTTCCCCTCATAGCCCACGTCGCCGACGCTGTCGCGTCGTGCCTGAATATCGGGATTGGAAATGTAGTCGATACCCGATACCCCGACCACGCGCCCCGTTTCGCCGATCGCGTCAAGCATGGCGATATGGGTCGAAGACATGCAGACGATGCGTCCGGCATTCCCGTTGAGTACCTGACCGGTGAAATCTTCGGGAGCGGCTTCGCCGTCACGGGCGATGAACAGGCACGTGGTAATGCTGTCGGCTCCCTGCCAAGGGTTCGTGACGGTAACCAATACGCTCTTTCTGCTGTCAGCACCTTTTATGTTAAACCCCGAAGCGTATTCAGGTGTATAGGCCGTTCGGTTGAAATCGGCAAGTTTGGAACTCTTATCATGGCAGCCTGTGAATGTCAGTACAAGCAGCAATATCAGGCTCAGATTTTTCAATGCTTTCATATTGTTACAAATTTGTATTTACGGATTTCTTCTTATTTTTTCCGAACTTCGGGGTGATGCCGATGAACAGTTCGAAGTTGATACCGGGCATGGGGCGCGAGAGCACCGAAAGGTAGTCCTCGTTGAAGAGATTATTGACTGCAAATTTCAATTGAACGTCCACCGGTTTGAAAAACAGGTTTTTCTCCAAGGAGACGTTGCTCATGAAATATTCGGGCAGGTGTCCTGTCAGCGTGTAGTCGTTGCTTGACATGGTGAAACGCTCCGAGTAGAACGCCCACTTGTAAAGGAACGCCCACGACCGCCACGACAACCGTCCTGTCAGCGAGGCGGAATGCTCCGGCACGTAGGGCAGCTGTTTGCCCACCGACTGGTCAGCAGGTGACATTTTCTCGCCCTCGTTGATAGAGGGTGTCCACGAATAAGAGCCGTTCAGGTCGATGAGCCAATCCTTTGCCGGCTGCACGGCCAGGTTCGCTTTGACCTCGATGCCGTAGGCGTGTACCTTCTTCACGTTGCGGGGCGAAAAGAATCCTTTGGTGGTGGGCAGCCAGATAATCCAGTCGTCGATGTAGGAATCGAACCAGTTCACGCCGCCGTTCAACTTATAGGCATTTTCTTTGCCGACCTCGAAACTTACACCTGCATCGTAGCTGAAACCATGCTCGTTTCTCAGATTGGGATTGCCACCGGGCAGGAAATAGAGGTCATTCAGCGTCGGGAAACGGTAATTGCGTGAAACAGAAGCTTTGAGCATCACATTCCCTTTCGGAGAAATGATGCCGTCAATAAAAAAAGCCGGTATAAGTGGAGCCCACTCGGAACCGTACATTTCTTCTCGCAACACAACCGACATGCCAAGCCGGTCTATCGGTTGCCACTTGGCAGATACGGAGCCGGAAAGTTCCACGCGTCCTTTGTCATAGCCCACGATGGCCTTGCCTCCGTCCTGCAAAATGATATTCTTGTCCTCACTGCGTACCAAATGCTGGTGAGCCGATACGTTAGCGGTGAAAAACCAACGTTTTGTTGGACTGTATTCACCTTCAGCCTGCCCGTAGAACGTATTTACCTTGCTGCGCGAACGGGTCATCGACGCCCAGTTATCAGGTGCGACCTCACGCTTGTAGTCGTAGGCCATCCATGTGTGTATGTAACCGCCTTTCACGCCAAGTTTCCAATTGCTTTTGATATGATCCCACGAAAGGACACTGCGGAAAGTCTGTTCCCGCTGGCGGTTCTCGAAGTCGGTTGCATCTCCGTAGTCGGTCGTCAACATCGGAAGTTCCCGGTTGGAGTTGATATACCATGCGTTCAGGCCTAATTTGTCGCCTTTGCGGGTGTTGTAATAGACTTCTTGAAGCAGGTGCAGGTCCTTGAACGCACCGCTTCGGTTGCGCTCTACGGGGTGATACTGCCCGATGATGTTCTTGTCCTCGTCGTAGATATTTATCTTCTTGTCGTGGTTGGTGTACTTGTAATCGTTAGGCGAGGAAGAATAGACCGCACGGGTAGAGCCGTGCCACCGCTTGCTTCCGTAGGTGAAGCGAGCGAACTCGTCGAAGGTCTTGAACGAGCCGATGCCCTGCACGTACTGGGCGTTGAACCCTTCGGCGACTTCGGGAGCCGTGCCGAGCTTGACTAAACCGCCCAGTCCGCCGCCCGTTTCGTTCACCGACGAAGTGCCGTGCAGCAGCGACGCTTGGTCGATGAAGTAGGACGGGATAGTAGAAAAGTCGGTCATGCCGAGCATGGGGTTGTTGATGCGCATCCCGTTCCACGTCACCTGCGTATGGCTGGGCGACGTGCCGCGGAAGGCAACGGTCGAGAGCGTGGCGCGGCCGTAGCTTTTGACAAACACGGACGAGTTGAATGTCAGGATGTCCGCCATTGAGAGGGCGATGTTCTCTTTCAGTGCGAGTGAATCGAACTTCGTCTTCTGCACGCCGATTTCTTTCATCGGCCGATGTCCGATGACCGTGACTTCCGGTATGGTGAGATGCCAGCCTGACCGCTTTTTGCTTTCCGTCTGCTGCGCAAAAAGTGCCGTGGGGAGACATGCCGCCAAAGCGAATAACAGATATAGTCTTTTCATATTGCCTCCTTTCTTATTTCCAACAAAATGCACCAGGGATAATCCCAACATAAAATTCATCAATCAGTTCGCCGTCAAGTGAGTAGCGGTATATCATGCCCTGCTGTTGGTAGTCGATGGCATCAGCGATGTACACCTCCCCGTTAGCGGGGTTCACCGTCAAGCCGTAATAAATCGTACCGCTGTATTCGAGGAACGGGCGCACCGGCACACGGCTCGCCGTCACGTCCATGCACCAGATGTCTTTGTTAATCCAGTAGAGTTTGTCCCTGTCGCCGTTGAGCTGCACCTCCGAGGGCCAGTCGCCCAACTTGAACTTGAACTGCTTCTCCACAGTGAAGGTCTCGGCGTCGATGCGGTAGAGCGAGGGGGCTTCGTAACCGTAGGGGCTGCCCTCGTAGCCGCCGTCGGTAATCGTCCACATCTTGTTATACTTGTCCATGACCAACGATGTGGGCTGGATGCCGATTTTCAGTTCATCGACAACTTGGTCGGTCTCGGTGTCGATTTTGATGATACGGTTCTGGTAACTCCAACAGTTGCAATAGACGTATTTGCCGTACTGCACCATCTGCTCCGTCGAGCCGCTTTCCATCGTCATGTCCGGCACTTGGATATGCCCGGTGATTTCATACGTTCGCGGATTTATAATGAAGATGCGGTTGTCCCACAGTTGGGTGACATAGGCTTTCTCGTCGCTCAGGAAATGGATATAGCGCGGGGAGGTCAGATTCTCGATGCGTCCCACCTCCTTGAAGGTGTTCAGGTCGATGGCGAAAATCACGTGGGAGTTGTTCACCACGACCCAGCCCTTGTTGTCGTAGATGGTCATCGACTGTGCCACGTCGCCGAGCTTCATGCCGTTGGCACGGAAGAAGACCTCGTTCTGCACCTGTTTGGTCTCTGGGTCGTAGTAGCTCAGCGAGGCGTTGCCGTACTGGAAGTTGCCCTCGTTGGTAATGAACAGTCCGGCTCCCGTGGCGTTGAAATCCTCCACGGCATCGCCGTAGTCCCACTTCATGCAGGCGGTTAAGGATAGTGTCGCTCCGACAACTACGCTCCATAGCAGATATTTCAATTGGTGATGGGTCATACCGTTGTTTTTATAGTTAATCCCCGGTAGTCTTACCTTACGGCAAGCATACCGAGGATTGGCAGAAAATTTATTGTTTGGTTATCTATTCAGCGGGCTTGTACTTCCCGTCTATCATGTCTTGGTAGGTGGGGTTGTATTTGCAGCCACTTACAATCCAATTTGGTTCAGTAATTTGATTATCCTTGATAAAAGGCTCAAATATAGAAAAATCAGAAAAAGAAGTAAGCTTAACGAAATTCACTCCTGATAAACTTTTAAGCTTCGGCATATCAAAAGATGTTAATTTGGAAGCAGCATCTGCACTTAAAGATCCAGCTATAGAGACTAATTCAGGGCATGAGAAAGCGGAAAATCCATGAATCGTTATTCCCGCTCCTCCAACTTTTTCAAGCACAGGAAAAAGCTCATAAGTGGTTGTAGAACGGATATCTAATCCTCCATATGGAAGGTCGTCGGTTGACCACTTACCTTCTTTTGCATATGATGGATTTGAATTGCAACAAATCGATTTTAAATTACTAAAATTATGAACCATTTTAGGAGTATTAAGTGCCCCCTCCATAAAAAATTGACCGCCAATTTTTTCAAGTTTTGAAAATTCTAAGTTTGATGCCATCATATTAATTTTGAGATGCATATAGCCGTCAACAAATTTGAGATTATTTGCAACGATGCCAGATTTCATCCCTGCACCAAAATAAAAGTCGCCGTGTACCTCTTCAATTGGAAGGGTAAAAACTTTTTTGTCTGGTGTTATGTATGATAAATTCTTTACCTTTTTAAAATTGAAATCAACATAGTTATTCGCCCAGGCATCAATATAAATAGAAACATTCGAAAGATCATCTTTCGTTATAAGTTTTTGTAGTTTCTTACATTCCGAGATGCGTATAATGGATTCCTCTGAATCTTCATTAGAAAAACAGCATCACTAATGTCTATAGGAGAAGAACAACTTATTAGCTTCTCTAATTTTAACGATCCTATTCTTTTTAAGTTTTTAAGATTTGATAATGATGAAAGTTCATAGAAATAACAAATTGAAAGAAGGCCTGTTACGGTTGCCAGATTCGACATTTCATCAAGATTAGTAAGAGAAACATTTCCTGTAGTGGAAAACAAATCTCCTTGAATATAGTTCGAAATAATAAAACAATCTCCATTAACAACAGAAAGTTTGGGCATTGATAATTTTTCAAACTCGATAGGCAAAGATGAAAAATTAATACTTCCTGTTTCAATAAGCTCAGGGAAAGAGATAGATTTTAAAGTCGAAATCTCATTAATGCTTAACGAATTTTTAACAGTCTGTACTTTGGGAAATACCAATGTGCTAATTGCACCTTTACCCATACCGAAAATGTTTAATGCCCCTCCGACGTTTATCAGTTCGGGTATTTGAAGCGTTGTCAATGTGGACGAACTGATAACAAAATCACCCTCAATAGCTTTTAGCAGATCAAACTGAACGAATTTTACACCATTGTTGTACACATGGATATTGCCCGTTACCTCGTTCAATTTGGTCATGGAGACCATCTCCAGCGTTTCGTTCGCAGCCGGGTTTTCCTCCGAACCAATCGACAAACCGCCGATTTTGGTAATGTTGTCCAAACCGGTCAGCGTTCCACCGGTATAGCTGTTCTTTATTGTGATGGTTCCTTCGACTTCTTTAATAATACTAAGTCCAGAAATATCACTGATATTTTCTGCATTTTCTGCGTCCGAACCAATAATAAGATTACCTTTTATGATTGTAACGCCAGATTCAATAAAAGCAGCTACTTCTGAGTTTTTTTTCAGTTCTACATCACCCTCACTTCTTATCTCATCCTTCACAACAACATAAGTATAGTCATTGGTAGCTCCATTAAAAGAAGTAACACGGAAAGTACGTTCAGTGTTCCAATCAGTTATGGATGTTGGATCAGGGAATATCTTTGCAGAAGGTGTGTAAATGAAAGATGCCTTTGCTCCATCAAGAGAAACTGTGTATGGTACAGTCATCGTAATTGTGTTGTTCTCAATGACAGCATCATATGTCTTATCATTCACACTCAGTACCACGGATGTGATGAAATTATCATCAGCATCAACTGGAATTTCGTTCTTATCGGAACAGCCGACAGCCAAAATACCGAAGAAAAGGCCGAACAGCAAGTTAAAATTGATTGGTTTCATTTGTAATATGTTATTATTGTTTTTACTTTATGTTTAAATCTTGGAACGAAAATACTTCGGTAGAGATTTCTCCTAAAACGCCGCTTTTAGCCAAGGCTCCATTCTGAACTTTTATGAAGTCGATGTATTGGAGATTTACCGGAGAGCCGTCGTGATACATGGCATTAGATATTTTGAATCCGTTTTTCTGTCCAGAACCGTCATACGAATCACCAGCCAACATATCGGAACCGCAATTATCCACATACCCCCAGTCATAAGGAGAGTTACTCCAGTAACCTGTGGATGGACTTTGTGAATTGCGTGGCAATAGTCGAGTACCGTACAAAGTGTAGGAGTCGGCCGTAATCCACAACGGATAATAGTAAGGTTGCGTGTGGTAGGCATTGAAATCGACCCAGCCAGTGTTTCCCAAATTGTCAATCCAATAAGTGTGTGAACCATCCGAGGCCGGTCGGAAATAGGTCACCTCATAATCTTGAATGGTGGTGGGTTTCCCTGTTTCGCTGCCCCGCAGTTCGTACCACTCATCATCGGGAAGTCCATTGCCGTTGACATCCTGCATCACCCACACTATCCCCGGTTCATTGGAAGAATCAAAGGCATTGCCCTGAATAGCAAAATCATATCCACCCTTATTCTGAATGCTGTGGTCAAACCCTACTATGATGTAACCGCCAAAGGAGCCGAGAGATACATAACTTTGCTTGGCAATACGCTTGGAAGCATATTCGACGGCCGCTTCTCGGGTCGATTCGCTACCGGTAAAACCACCAGTATTGGTTTCGTTGATGAATTGTCCGGGAGCCGGCGTATATTCATACACTCTGTTGGAATAGGCCGAACTCGCACCTGAAGCAGCACGATATCCGGAAGATTCCGACCCGTTCACGCAAACTACGGTGACGGCGGATTCCACGGATATGCTATTTTGCATTTCGGTGACAGAGACGGTTATCCGGTATTCTCCGGCGGACGAAGGGGTGAACTTATACACCCGACCGGTTTCACCTTCCACGGGCTTACCGTCTATGCTCCAGCGGTATTGCGGATTCTCGAAATAGTCCAGCAATGGACGCAAGAACACTGGTCGCCCGGCAAACGTATAGCGTGTGGAAACAGACTGCTCATAAGACGGGGCAGGGAAAACAACCTCATAAGGCATATTCTCGACCACCTCTATCTCCAACTCTTTCTTGGTTTCACCATCCTCGTTGGATGCTGTTATGGTAATCGGAAAAACTCCCACCTGATTTTCCTTAAACGTATAGGTCGTATCGGTGGATACCACAACCCCTGCACGTACCCATTCCACCTTGAAACCGGCAAGGTCGCGATGGGCAATCACGGCAGTCAGGGTATTCTCTATGCCTTTTTGTACTTTCAATCCTTTGGCCGGCACATACAGATTGATGGCCGGGGGCAACAAATCCCTCACTTCCACTTTCACCTCTTCTTCGGCATGACCGTTTTCGTTGTCCACCCGCAGCGTAATAAAGACCTCCCCCGATTCATCCCACGTGTATTTCAGGGTCGGGTCTGTGGAAATCAGTTTCCCCTCTATGGTCCAGGCAAACAAGGCATGGTCTGCGTACCGGTAAGTCGGTGCGATGACCAGTTCCCGGCCAATCTTGACTGCATAGATACCGTCTTCACTATCGAGTTCAATCACTGGGGCTTGTCCGGATTCTGCAACGACAACCTCATCCCGATTGCAGGATATGAATAATACAGCGAGTGTAAAAAAAAATAATTTTTTGATTACCATGAATACAAGCTGGTTAGATTAAAAGACAACCACCACTTCCAAGTTTAAATTTCCTTGAAAGGGGTGGTTATAAAATTAGTTTTCAAAAACAATATCATCAATACAGAGGTATGCAGGGGTATTTAAGCCATACTCTCCTGTGTCGGAACCTGAAAAGTTAAATTTCACAAATCCTACTCCAGCTTGATTAATAGGCCAATATGTCCATGTAGTAACGGGATTTTCGTTCTTCCCATTTCTATAATCGGCTAATACCTTGGTGTATGTAGCTAACTTATTACCAGCAAAATCATAACATTCAAGTTCAACTTGGAAATACCCAATATGGTTTCCGCCTGCATCGACTTGTGCTGACAGCGGAGTAGCTACACCGGATGCGCCGAATTTATTACCATGCATGATTACACCATAGGTATATGATGAATTACAGAACCATAAACCTTTTAGAGTATATTCGCCTGTTAAATAGAATTCGGGTTGAGCCATCCATTCGGTATTATATTCATCAGAATAACCATAAACAACAGCAAAATTATTTCCGCTATGACCTGCACCTTCGTTAGAGCCATTAACAGAAGTCGTATCATAAACACTCATTTGATTGTTATAGGAATACCACCAATCACTCGGTATGGTATCACCGGTAATCGTAATTCCTTCGGCAGAAGATGGATTGGTACGGTAATTCCATTTAGACAATGCTAATCCACCACAAGAGAAATTGTTGAATGTTCCATAATTATTAGTCACAGTGTTAATCTCAGACATGAACACTCCATCTGGATCAGCAATTTCTTTTACTTGGGTATACGAACCCACATTTCCATAATAATTAGCACCGTAGGAAGTTGTCATAGCCATCATCGAAGAGGCAAAATCATCAAACGTGATGGTAGTCGTTCCATCGGGGTTAGGTGTTGCGCGGGTTTGAATCGCACTTTCTTCATACGGAGTAAGGAAGTCATCGTCGGACGAACATCCGGTGAACACTGTGGCGGCCATTGCTACAACGGCCATTGCCATAAACCTAAAATTCTTTTTCATAACTCAAGTATTAAAAGTTAAACAAAAAGTTTAATTACACATTCGTTTTCCTTGCGATAGATTTGCAACGAATGAGAAACCGGTTATCAAAAAGAATACAGGTGGTCTTTGGATGAGCCTCTGTTCATTTTGATCTAATGCCAATTATCCCGTGGTCACTAAATCATATCTTATCAAGCAGGTCTTCTGGCTCATCCCGCTTATCGCGCCTTCCCAGCTTTCACCAGTGGCAAAGAGTGCGATAAACTTTAATAGGACTTACAGCTGCGAGTACAGCTCCGGATTTTCACCGGGATTCCCTTTTAATTCCAATCGACACTTCGATAGGAAACTTAACTGGTGCAAAGTTAAGAGTTATTTTTTATATAATTTCTTTTTTCTCCATTTTTTTCTGATAACAGCTTTTATGAATATAAAAATGTACTCTTTCTACCATTTTTTAGTTGCGAATAACGATATGCCATTGCCCAATCATTTATTTTTTAATTCGTCTTCTCCCCTTATGTCGGCAATTCCTGTCGGGTGATTTTTATGCAAAGGTACAGCGTTCGGTCAATTGCCAAGAGCCGCAAATGCTAACGTTTTGCGAATTTTACAGCAGCCTTCCGCAAATCGCAGATTGGGGTATTCCGTAAAATCCGCCCGCCGTTCACTTGTCTTATTTGCCTCGATCCGTCTGTCAGTCCTGCATAAAAATCATTCCCCAACGAGAAGCCGAAAGAGCTTCAAGAAGAGGGAAATAAAAAGTTTAACAAATTAAAATTTACAATTATGCACAGCAGGATTTTTCAAATTTCAACGGAGCCGATAGACAAAGAAAACTATCTGAATGAGGACACACTCCAGCAAGGAGACGGGAGCTTCTATGACTATTGTTCAGAAATAGACGAGGAAAACCGTAAAGAGGATATTGCCAATTTGGTCAATTATGCCTTACCCAACGGAATGTTCGAGCTTATATCCGATGACACCATGCGCTATAATGGTGGCATAGAGCAATGGAAAGAGGAGTATGTCGCCAATATCAAAAAGAGAGCGGATGCTCTTACGGCAGATAATATGTTGGAATGGGGGTCGACCTATTATCTCAAACAGGCAGTGGAAAATCCGTTGGATGTCGCCTATCATTTCTATTTGGATGGCGACGGCTGCCAATCTTTTGCCGAACAGTCCTTTGCGTTTATGGAGTTTGTTTGTAGGCTTGAACCGGGAACGATACTCTACATCGGAGGAGTTGTTGATTACCACTTCTGATGTTTGTCCGAAACATTGGCAACCACCCGCTTTTGAGGCGGGTGGTTACTCTCTTTTTTGCACAGGCTCACCGGTTACTTTTATAAATATGCTCTGCAGAGCTTCCGCCACCGGTTTCACTGCCGGTATATTCCTTTTTTAAGGGTATAATCCCTTCACTACCCCGACATACGCCACAGGCTTGTTTTCGTGTGCAAAGGTACGGTGGACGAACATGGTTCAAGTACCGCTATCGCTACCTGAAATAAAATTTGATGACAACTTTCCGTAATCGGAGATAACGGTATTTCATAAAATTTCATCGCAGGTTCCTTGTCCGTCGTTCTTGTATCCCCCGTTTGGAACGCACATGAAAACAACCCTTTTGGGCGAAGTCAGAAGACTTCAAGAAAAGGGAAATAAAAAATCAATAAATCAAAAGACAATGAGCAAGTACGATTTCATCAAGCAAGGCAACCTCCTTTATTGGCACACTGCCGATAACGATGTAGAATGTCGAATTATCTCAACTCCCGAAAAAGTGGATAGCGACAGTATTATTTTAATCGCAACAGGTTCTTCAGAGATTGAAGTCTTGGCATCGGAGCTATCACCTATTGGCTCATCGAGAAGCCACAAAGAGGAATTTTTGCGCTGGAAAAAAGAGCGTGAAGCCGAGGGCATGGAGTTTTTCAACCGTCTTTCCGAAGTCATGGAAACAGACAATGATTTGGCTGTAGGCGATATGGTGGCGTTTACTAACGACTACGGGGTGGTATTTGGCCCCAAAGAAGTATTAGCTTTCAGAAAGCCTTGGAATGGCGGTAGATGCGTATATATCGACAGTGATGCCTATTGGTTCCCAGACCGTCCCGGACAACTCACCATACTCAGCAAAGGAGGTACAGAATGACAAACGAAGACAAAATCTTAAAACGGCTTTGCGGCAATATTGCCGCAGGTCGTTTCAACTGGCGGAAATACTGCACACCGCAACTTTACTTCGGTTGGGAGATTTGTGTTACCCCTCTGCATTGCTCTTACGGACAGATAGGTTACACCGTTCATTTCCCTTATACCAATATACCGGAAGTGGAATACGATTGGGAAATGGGCAAACTGACCATTGACGGCGAGAAGTGGAAAAGTTATTTGCGGAACGAATAATAAATATCAATATGGCACAGAATTTTTATACCAAATGGCAGAACGCTATCCTTGCAGATGCAGGAGGCTATGTTTCAAAAGAGTATCGCAGTTTCCAGACAGCATTGGTACGTGAGATTTCCAAATATGCAACGGCGGTCGGTGCACAGGTGGCATCCAACTTAAAAGGACATTATGATACCTCATGTTTCATCGAGCGCAACGGCAAGTTCGTTTACATCAGTCACTCTTCCACGTTAGCCCGAATGGGCGGCGGCGTAAGAGTTGAACTTGATTCGTTTCTGATACGGACAGCCCAACACGCAAAAGACTACAGAGGAGGATATAACCAATATTGTGACATGGCAAATTTGCAGTCCATGATGGATGATTTACTGAAAGAATAAAAAACCGAAAACAAGAAAAGATGCGGAGCCAACCGGTTCCGCATCTTTTTCTTTCCATCCTTACCGGCGCATACCGACGCTGTATTCAGCCTCTTGTAGCTCTGCCCGATACTCTTCCAGTTCGTTCAGCTTCTCGTTCACGGCTTGCAGGTTGGCATCCAACCCGATATTGTGGTCGTAAGGGAAACGATGCTGCGCGACCAGCCCGGCATTGGTGGGCTGCCCGACATCAAGCATATCGGAGTCCTTGTTATATTCGACATACAGCACGTCGCCGTTCGGCATCTCGAAGGCCGGAATCTTTTGATGCGCCAAAGCGGAGAACTGTTCCGCCGCCATCTCCCTGGCAACCTCTTTTATCGTCTCTCCGGCAATATCGACACCGTAACGCCGGATATGGTCGCGAATTTCCTGCTCCGTGAATTTCAACATCACCTCGTAGGTTCCCCCGACACTCCCGTTGTACACGACAGCGAAATTCTCATCCTCGGCAATTAGGCTGTCACCCTTGTTGTTCGTGGCTGATAAATAAGTATGCTGTTCGTTGATGCCGTTGCCGTCGTAATACTCCTTGGCAAGCGTCAGCAATCCCTCGCAATCGCCTTTCTCCCGGAGTTCGTCAAGCGGCCTCGTGTCATCCGAAAATTGGAGATACGCG
Source organism: Bacteroides sp. 1_1_14 (assembly GCF_000162515.1). Classification (NCBI taxonomy): domain Bacteria; kingdom Pseudomonadati; phylum Bacteroidota; class Bacteroidia; order Bacteroidales; family Bacteroidaceae; genus Bacteroides; species Bacteroides sp. 1_1_14. The sequence goes on from NZ_GG774702.1 coordinate 104,629, forward strand.
ACAGAGGAATAAAATGTCTTCTCCTTTGCCGCCGCTCCGTTTTCCTGCTTCTCGCCGACATTTTGTTCCAGTTCTTGCGCTATCTTATCCACCTTCTGGGTAATTATCGAGGTTGCCCTTTTCACGTCCAGGAGCGTTGTCTTGATGAATTGCGGCGATTCCTTCAGCTCATCGAGCCATCCTTTGAGGTATGCACAACTTTCTTCCTTGATATGCTTGGTCATGCCGTAACGCTGTGCGACCAGTGCGCTACCTAACTCTGCCACCAGTTCCTCACGGGCATATTCAGGAGAACCGAAGGTAGTCGGCTTGAACCGATCGAGAACACCCTCCGCACCGGTCGAGTGCGTCATCTCATGGAACAGTGTCCCGTAAAACGATTCTCCCGATCTGAACTGTTCCTTTTCCGGCACGATGATTTCATTCTTCGTGATGGAATAGTAGGCGTCATTCTGATATTTCGGCGTAATCGGACAAATCCACAGGTTATCCCTTATCATCGTATCGACTGGGGCAAAACTGTAATGCTCGCCCTCCTCGATTGCCGGACGCGAATTTTCCTGCTCCAGTTTTTGCCACAGCTCCGGTCGCGCTTCCTGCAAATTGGTCTGCGCAACATTGAAGACCCTGAAAACCTGCATCTTCGGATAAACATTGTACTGTTCCTTTTCGTCATCGGAGAGTTTCTTGTAATCGTCATACTTGATTTTCTCCTTGGTCTCCTTATGGATACAAGTGAACGTGGTGAGCATGACCGGAAAGGACTTCTCGCCACGAAGCACGGAGACACGCGGCAGTTCCTCTCCATCCTTGCCGGACTTATTGAGCTTCTGAACACAATCGAAGGTGCAGAAACGGGGAATCTTGTACCCTTCTTTCTCGCAGTGCAAAAGCAGCATAAAAGCATTCATCCCGTTGTACTCGCGCCCGTGAAGGTTGCGAGGCCACTGCAACGCACCCTCGGTAAACCAAGGCTTTTTCCAGTCCTTTTGAATGCCCTCGATTTTCTCGATCATCATTTCGGCGAACAGGTCGAGAGCCTTGTCCTCGCTGTTCGGTCCGTCGGCATTCTTCTTTCTGTAACCGGCCATATTACTTACTGATTATAGTTAGACGAATCCGCCACATATTGCGTCAGTTCCTCCACCTTGCAGGAAAGATTGATTTTCCCGTTATGTGCCGACAGGTTCATTTCACCTATGGCATCCACCTTTATACCCGGCTGTAGCCACGCATCGCGCTCCTTGCCGAAACAGAAGAAGCGCACCCACTGGTATTCGAAGCCGTCATCGACCTTCTCCGCACTGAACGCCGAGAACACCGTATAAGGCTGGTCTTTCTTATCCCTTTTCTCCTCGATATTCTGGCCGACTTTACCACGAAATGCCAGCTCACCCTTGACGCAATCCGCATCATCCGTAGCGGCATTGCAGATTTCATCGGCGAACAGGTTGAAATAGAGCTTGTCACCCCGGCGTTTGAGATACATCGTACCCCTCACTTCCACACGGGAGCCGTTCCGATAACCGGTGGCTTCTTCCTGACTGCACTCCTTGCGGACATCCACCTCGATAGTATGCCGTCCACCCGTTGCCGGAATCTGTACCCGGAGCGGAAATGCCATAAACTCCTTTTCCTCTCTGTTCTTGCGAACCGACGCATCGCGGCCGATAACGCCGCATACCGTAACATTACATTTAATCATCTGTTTTTTGTCTTTAATGATACATGGATCATCCGACAAGTGATACATGGGTTGATTGATGTTGAACTGTTGGAGGGTACGGTCAGTCAGGCGCACGTATCATCGCCCAGACCATCCATCCGGCGATGGCTAATTGCACGCCCACGACAACGAGCGTCCCGATCCACCCCAACAGCAGGTAGCAGAACCGGACGTGCAACGCAAGGATGGAGACTCCCGCCAGACATTTGCATAGCTGTATCATCACGCATTTTACCATATCGCCATGCCTTTATCTTCGCAGGTTTTCCGTCTGTCCCTGTTGCCGGGACATCTCTTGCTCGAAATTCTGTGAGGCCGCTTCCGACAGGATAACCGTATTCAGCATACCGGTTACACGCATCCGTTTGGTCTCTTCCGTGAGTGTGCCGTTGTTCAACGTGGCAGACAACCGGTTCAGCTCGGAAGCGGTCAGCTCCCGCGAGACACGCAGTTCCCCATTGTCCGCTTTCAGAATGGCCTTGCCGTTCTCGCCGATAGTCAGGTCGCAGTTCTTCATATTCGGCAACAACGGCTTCAGGTCGATGGTACGAAGATCCATCGCGGTGGATATCATCGCCTTCTGTTCCTCTTCGTTCCGGTTGTCAATCTGTGTGGCCAGCAGCATCAGGGAGGCGAAAGCGGTCATCGCCATCTCCACAATCGGGTCGTTGCATCCCGACATTCCCACACCGCTATCCTCCGACGAAAGGAGTTTTTTCATCCATCCGTCGGGCGAAAGGTTCTTTTCAGGCACGGTATCTTCCGCCGCCTTGTATTTGGCGAGCAGGTCATTCCCGTTGTGCAGCATTTGCAATTTGATATGTCCTTTCTGTGCGATTTCAGCCAGATACGCCGCAGGGTCTATATCCCGTTTCGTCCCGTCGGCATAGATATTCTTCACACCGAAATGCAGATGTTCCCCGGTCGTCCGTGTTCCCGTATTGCCCGATGTGCCGAGCCGTCCGCCGGCCTGTACCGTATCGCCGACCTTGACGGAAATCTCCTTGAGGTGCATATAGGTACATTGTACCTTGCTGCCGTCCGTCCGGGCATATTCCACCGTCAGCGACTTGCCGCCGGGCGTATTCTTGTTCTGGTTTACCGCCACGACCTTGCCGCCGTTCTCCGTAGCCAGTACCGCATCGCCTTTGCAACGTATATCCACGCCCTTGTGCATCTGTTGCTTTGTGCCGTCCAACGGGTCTTGCCGTGTTCCGAACGGAGAGGTAATGAACAGAAATTCCTCCCGTTCCACCGGGAACGAATACCCCGTTCCATGTTCCGCACCTTCGGAGGTCTGGAGCGGATTGTGTTCTACCCCGAACTGCCTGCCTTGTGCCGCCATCTCCTGCATCACCTGCCTGTCATACTTCTGCAAGCCGTTCTGCTCAATGATTTTTTGCAGGTTCTCGGCATACTTGCCGCCTGTGGCGTAACCGGCTTTCTCAATGCTTTGTGCCCAGCCCTTGTAATCGTCCGGGGAGAGTTTGAAGCAACCGGCATAGCGGCTGTTCTCCTTCAAAAAGCGGGAGTGATGCTCGTATGAATCACCCACGCTGTCATAGCTGCAGAACTTTTCATTCGGCTTATCATCGGTGTAGATTCCGTATTTGCCGCCTCCGGCAATCCACGAGGGTGTCGCCTTGATGCCGAAATGGTTGTTCTCGTTCCTCGCCAGACGGCTCTGTCCGTTGCTGCTTTCCAGTATGCCTTGCGCCAATGTGACGGAAGCCGGAATGCCATACCTGCGCATCTGTGCCATCGCATAATCCGCGTATTGCAGTGCATATTCCTGATTCTTGCTCATAATCGTCACTCCTTATCTATGAATACCCCTATGTGTTTCCTGCTCGTCCTGCCGTTTATCCTGTAGCTCTATCTCACTGATGGCGACACGCTCACCGGCACGGACAAGTTTGGGCAGATAGCTGTCCAGTTGCGTCCTTGGGAACTCTGCGAAAGTCGAAAATCCATGTTCCGGATATTCCTTGACCGTAATTCCCAGTATTTTTGCTCCCTTTGCCGCATCCTCATTATAAAGCCGGTACACTTCTCCTGCACGAATCAGATACAGGGCGTCGGGATGCTTTTCCTTGAGGTTGTCCCAAAACTGCCGTTTCGGAGACATATTTTCATCATTCGTCTCTTCCGACCGATTTTCCGGCACCGTCTCATTCTGTTGCCGTACCTGCTCTTCCGCTTTCTGTTCCCCGACGGATTGTCCCTTTTGCAGCACATCGGCAAACAGCGTGGCCGCCAAATGCCGCTTGTAGCCGTCCCGGTCTTCCGCCACCCACATCCGTTGCCACTGCTGTGGAGTGACGCTGCGGGGCTGCAGCTTTTGTCCGTCGATGGTTGCCACACACTGGATTCCATCCTGCCTGGTCTTGAAGATGGCAACACGCTGAATACGGTTCAGGTCAATCTCCGGCGTATCGCTGCCGAACAAATCCACTTTCAGGTCGGGCTTGACCTCCGCCAGTGCATAATACTTGTGCGCCAGCTCCATCCGTACCTTGTCGATGTTGTCCATCGCCTGCTTGAGCGTGGAGAAAAAACGGTTCACATCCTCCTTATCGGGATAGACGCTGTACCCCTCCTTGTTTTCCGGCTTGATATAGAGTGCCCAACGGTTCTTGTCGTCCTGAATCATCTGCACGGCATCGAACCCGACCTCATTCGCCCGTCTGACCGCCTCCGACACGTCCAGCGTGGAGAGCTTTTCCAACGTGTAGTTCCTTAACCGGGCCAGTGTCACCATTTTTTCATTGAAATAGCTGTCATCGGGTCTGTAGCCCAATGCACCGTCAGTATTATAGAAACGCACCTGCTCGATACCCTCTTTCTGCAATGCCCGTTCGATACGTCCCTTGTTCATGCCGGGAATCTCGTTGTTCGCCTCGGTCGAAGCTCCTGCCGGCAAAATGACATCTGCCGATTTTGCCTCCCGGTCTATGACGAGGACGATGCTTTTCGCCGCCTTGTCCGGGTGCTGGCGGATTTCATTCGCCACAAAGTAATGCTTGTGCATCTGTTCCTGCATGGTCGTGGTCTGCCGTCTGTTTCGCAGGGTGGCGTACTCAATTTTCTCGCCCCGTTCCGCTTTTCGGATAACATCAAGCGCATTGTTCACGTCGCTTTCGAGAGCGTCCATCATACACGGATTTTCCTTGAACTCCCGGCACCAGTAATCCACCGTCTTCAGGCTTGCATCGGACAGACGGGCGGGCAGTCCCAGTTCCAGCATTTTGATACCCGAAGCCAGTTCCACGACCAACCTTTCATATTTTACCGCATCCTCCGACGGGGCCACGCCGTTCTTCATGACCATGCCTTCACGGGCGAGCCGCTGTTGATGCCCCGTAGCACTCACGATCTGCCGCAAGGCTTCCTGCATATAATCGTGGTAATGTTCAAAATCCTTTTGACGCGGCATATAGACCGCATCTTTGTCCGTCTCGTAATGAGGAACTCCGCTACCGTCCGAGCGCACGGGAACGAGGTTGTCCCGCATCTTCAATAGAAAGTCGTTGAACCGGGTGCGCAACCTGCGGTTGTCCGCCTCGGTATATCCTCTTTCCTGAACACTGCCATCCTGCTTTACCGCATCCTCGTAAGCCGGCTTGTCAACGTAGGGCAACGTCGTCTGGTCGATATTGAAAAGCGTGCGGATCTCCCGGTTGTGGACACCCTTGAACTGTGCCTTATGCTCTTCGTCCAATTGGAGATAGGCGGTACGGTCGATGGTCTCATCCGGATTGTTCCGGTTGACATACTTGTTCCAGTTATAGAACAGGAACGGTACGCCCTGCTCATGCTCCCGCACCGCAGCACCCCGTACCTTGGTTTCACTGTAAAGCGTGAACAGGTTGGTCTTGCATCCGTTATTGTCCGAATGCAAGGCCATAAAGAGGGCATTGAACGGGCTGGCCGAGACCCCTTGCGGATAGAGCCGGGGAAATCCCTTGCCCGATACGTTGAGCCAATGGCCGCCAGCGTTCGACGCCCCGCTCAGTGCGGCAGACAGCAGTTCCGCCTGCCTTGCCTCGGCTTTCTTCTCGATTTGCGACTTTTCTTTCATATCATCATGCTTTTATTGTTCATGGAATTATTGGATGCCCCGTGTACGCACGACCGTTTCCCGCTGTCCGTCATCGTAATTCTGCGAAGCGATATGGCGCAACTGGTCGCTCTTGGCAAGCACGGCGTTCGCCAGCGTGTTCAGCGGCAATGCCCCTGCACGGTAAGCCTCCGCGACGGTCGGCGTGAGCTGGATGGTACAAGGCACACGGTCTATCGTGGCGATGAGCGTACTGCCTTGCAGTACCGGGTTCACAATACGGGGATTGAGCGGTTCATCGGGATAACGGCGGTACTGGTTCTCCGTCTGTTCGGCAGCGGACGGCATGGGTCGCCCCAAAGCCTCGTGTCCCGCCTTGTTCAGCAGGTTTGCGCCGCCCAGACCGACAAGGAGCATCTTCAGCAGCGGGTTACGCACGAACAGACCGGCCACAATACTCGCTATCGGCAGCAGGTTGTCTCCAAAGCGCAACGATTGTGTCTTGCCGGTAAAAGCCCCCAACAGGATGTCGGGCAGCATGGCCATGACATATCCGAGGTTGCCCGTGATATCGCCCAATCCCTCTAATCCCAACGTACTGAGCAATCCGCTCCATCCGTTCGTGTTGGTCTGCACAGCCTCTCTCTCTTGCTTTTCTTCCTCACGTGGAATAACCACCTGCCGTTCCTCTTTCTCCACTTTTTCCCTCTGTTCCGTCTCCGGCTGCGTTGATTCCTTTTTGGCAGTTACAGCCGTTGCATTCTTATATTTCTCCAAATGCTTCAAATAGGCTTCTTCCTGTCCGGGAGCGACGACCAGCGGCACATCCTTGTACCGTTCGGCACGTTCATTCTTCTTTTCAGGGTGTCCGGGTATTTCTGGCATTTGGAAAGGGGTAAACTTTGGTGTCTGCATCCACTTCGGGAAACTGAAATCCATCACCGGTATTTTCTTCTTCAACCGCTCGTTGGCGGCCACGATGAGCGCACTGTCACCCGTCTGTACCGTTGCAGCCTCCTTGCGGAAGTCCGTAAATACGTTCCGTTCGCTGCCGAACACCCCTTTGCTTATACACTCTTCCACAGAAAGCGTATCAGGCTTTTCAGGCTCGAAGCGTGAGGCGACTGCCGAGATAGCCACGTCCGCCCCGACAAACTTCGCCAGTGTTGCCCACGAACCCACGCCTCCCATCATCACGGTATCTGCCGTTGCGCCCAGTACCCGACCCGCGCCTTTTTCCCATCCTTTCGGACGGTAGGCGGCTTCGCCCCGTGCCTCGATTTCCACAGCAAGCGGCGAGCGGTTGAAGGTCTGCGAAAGTCCAAGCAGGCTTGATTCTGCGGCTTTGCGGATGATGTAGTCGGCTGACGATTTCGGCATACGCTCCTTGACCAGCCGGTCGATCATCAGTTCCTCCACCCGGTAGTCCATATAGGCATAGGCAAGGTCGCCGCCTAATTGTTCCGACAGTTCATCGTAACGCTTGCGCCCGATTTCCTGCACGACAGTATCGCGCCATTGCCCGGCCATGTATGCGAGGTCTTGCTGTATCTCTTTGGAGCCGGTAATCTCCGCCTTGCACATTCCGATATAGTCCTCCGTTGTCTTCGAGTTCCATTCGCCCGTGACCTTGAGTACCTGGTACGGGTCGCCCATCGGCTGTGCCGCAGACGCCATCGCGCTGAGTATGCCGCCCAAAGAGGTGGAATACTCCCTCATTTCCTCGCCCTGTTTCTTCGTGAGGTAAGCCTGTGTCTTCGACATGACGGGCGCAAGGTGGCAGTGGAAATAGTCGCTCACGAGGCGTTCCATTTCTGCGAATTGCCGGCTATGTTTGATTCCATCCATATTGTGTATTATATATTTATCTGTTTCAATAACTGTTCTTTCGTCTGCTCGATGGCGTTGTGGTAAACCTCCATCTGCCGGGGAAAGAACTCTTCCAGCCATGCGTCCTTTTCGATGTTGTCCTGCATGAACCGTATCGCCTGCTCCCGTTCGATTTCGACGGATGTCTCGCCCTCTTCCCTGTTGTTGAACCATGCCTTCGTCCACCAGCGCACACCCGCCCGGTCGGGATAGACCGTGACAAGCCTCGGTATGTCGAAACTCTGTATGTCGATGTCCAGTTCCGCCAACGGGTCTATGATGCCGCCATAGGTCAGGGCTTCGTCATGGAGTTTTTTTTTATGTCACTGCCCGCAGTGGAGAGGTACACATCATGCCGCAGGGCGAGGTAATGCAGGAAATCCGCAATCAGGAGGTTCTGCACCTTGCAGGCCAGCGGCATGGCCTTATGTCCCAGTCCGAGCGGATTGGCCATGCTCGGCATATTCTCGTAGAAATACTCCTTCATCGCACCCACCGTGAAGATGTGGCGTAGCGACTGCTCCGTATTTCGGGGCAAGGTGTATGCTCCATGCCGCAAATCCTCCATATAGTGCGGCAGGAAGCGCAGCATCAGTTCCTCTATCTCTCTCTTATCCCGGTCATAATCGGTTCCCAGTTCCATCTCTACACCGGAGGGATAGTCGGTTTCGTGTCCGCCGGCCTGACGCATTGCCTGGATATTCCCGTACAGCATTGTCAAGAATTCCAACGGATTCAGTTCCTCGCCCTTGAAGCGGACGGTCATGTGCAGTTTGTCACCGCTCAAAGCTACCGTCTGTCCGGCCTTTACACGCTGTCCGAATTGGGCGAAGACATTGGACAGGTTTCCGTATGTCACCTCATATTCCCCGTAGCGGATGGTCTGGCAGATGCCGTGTCCGGAATCGTTGCCCACGCCCGACACAATGCCGCTGGCAAGGGCGGAAAGCATATAGCACCGCACGTTGAAGTCAATGCCGTGATGAAAGAATTTCTCGCCCGTCACCGGGTCGGTCTGTTCGCCGTAGCCGAGCGACAGCTCCACGTCTTTGCCCTGCTGTTCCTCGAAAGGCATACAATAACCGCTATCGGATTGCAGGATCATTTCTTCTGTATATTTCATGCTGTTTCCATTTTGATTCGTATTCTATCTTCTCATTCCTCCGCCATGTGCCTGTTCCCCTGCCGAAAAGTCAGGTGTACGGGTACGTTGCACGTTTTCTGTCTCCGGCGTGCGGAAGACACCCGCATTGTTGCCGATGAGCATCATGCCGAGAAATGCGCCGGCAATCTTGCCCAGCCAGCCGAAGCGTCCGAATATGAGGAACGCCGCCGCAACCAGTCCGGCGATGCTCAACCCTGACACGTTGCCGCTGCCAAGGTTGCGGAAAAAGTTGCCGAACATATCAAGACCTCCGCCACCGGAGGCCTGTCGCAAAAAGTTCGACACGCCGTTCAGTTTGTTGTCGATGCCGGTTACCGCACCGCTGACCGAACTGACGGCTTCTCCGGCCTTGCCCGTTAGTTCACGCACGCCGTCCGCCGTGCCTGCAATGGTATCCGTGACGGATTCGCCCACAACGGCATCGCTCACGATACGCACCACGCTTTTGTCGGTGGTCAGCTTCTCCCAGCCCACATAACCGACCGCACCGCCGATAGTCGCTGTCTTGACTGCCTGTCCTGCACCACGCAAGGTCTGCGAAGGGTGCAGCACTGCCTTACCCATACTTTTGCCGGTAGCCGCCGTTGCCGTACCGACACCTTTTGCGGCCTTGCCGCCATATTTCAATAGTGTACTCCAAACGCCCATACATTGTCTGTTTTTTAAGGTCTTACATTTCTTCCAATCTGCCGCCAGCGTCGCTTGGCAGCTTCCACTATGTCCCGTTTGCCGGCCACCGGACGTGCTCCCTCGTCGATTTCACGCCAGATGTCGCCCATTGTCGTGTACTTCACCGCCTTGGTCAGCCGTTGCAGTTTCTTGTTCATCATCTTGAGCTTCGGACGGATGCCGAATACGATTTCCATGCGCTCTTTCTCCGTCATCTTGTTGTCCGAAAGGCACGCCATGCGGATGTCGTTCACAATCTCCACGCTGTTCATGATCAGTTCCCGGTAAATCCGGTTTCGTTGCGTGGAGAGGGCGACGGCCAACGCATGGGAGCTGTTCCGGCTCACCTGTCTGGTAAAGTCACCCATGTTATCCGTCAGCTTCGATATTTCGTGATAGAAACCGTATATCTGCGCCGCGTAGCAGACTATCGACCGGAAAGAGTCCAGATAGCTGTTGAACTCCCGTTGCAGGTCGGTCGTGGCTTTCACTTCCTCTTTCGTCCACAGGTGTCCGGTGGTCTGCATCAGCATGACTTTCTCCTGGTTCTTCAGCTCCTTTTCCGCCTTGTCGGTATAGAGCAGGATCATTCCGGCCAGTACAGGGTCGTTTTGTGCCCGTGCCTTGCCGATGCCGATGCACAACAATAAGATGCCTATCCAAATCGTCCGTTTCATTGTCAGTTCCGTTTTTATCGTGCGAGGACGGCAGCCCTGCGCCAACGGGTCATGGCCATCCGTGCCGCCTCCCCATTGTTGCGGTCGAGCATCCCGGCCGTCACATTGTTCCACATGTCATTGAGGGTATAGTATCGTATGCTCAGGTAGAGCAGGTGTAGCTTCCGGCTGAAAGCCGAAAGTTTGTCGTTCAACGCCCACAGGGTCTTGCTGCGTTCCGCTCCCGTGAGCATATTCTCTTTGCCGCCCTTGGCCACTGCGTCATTCAGGAGTGTGAAGACCGATACCAGTTCCGTTGCCGTCTCGATATAGAGGTTGTTCATGCTTATGGAGGCAATGATGCCCTGCGGGTTGTTCCTGATGGCGTTGCCCAGTTTCCCTAACGTGAGAAAGATTCTCACGCCGTCGTTGTAGAGGTGGGTGCAGGCTTTCAGCGACGAAGCGTAGCCGCTTGCCGTCTTGAGATAGCTGTTATATTGCTTCTCCCATTTGTGAATGCGGTTGAACTCGGCGGCGATGCTGTTCTGCAGCATCGCTGTCTTCGTCTGACCGTTTATCTGTTTCTCTATCTGGTCATTGATGACCTCGTTGCCCTCGGCCAACGCCATCCATTCCAACGGATTGGATGCCGTGATTTGTGCTTTCGCCCAGTGTGGCATCATGCAGACGGCAAAAATGACCAGGCTAATGATTCGTGATTTCATATATTCCCTTTTTTCGTTTGTTATACTCGACCCGTTCCCGGATAAGCGTTACCACATCGAAGTTGTGTCTGATACCTACCAAATCAAGCCGGGGCGTATTCCTGTCCATCGAGAATATGCGTACCGTCTTCAATCCGCAAAGCTGCTGCATGAGGTTTTGGTGTTCCACAAAGTCCACGATACGGTATTGTTCCATGTAGTCCGTCTTCCGGGACAGCACCCCATGCCTGCTGATAAGCTGCTCGCTACCGATGTGGTAGCGTGTCCGGCGCAGATAGATGAAACGGTACAGCAATACCAAAGCAAGCAATGCGGCAACCGATACGGCAAGAGCTGTCAGAGGCAGTCCCTCCATGCCACCATACACCCATGCTGCACAGCACAATACGATTGCGGGCAGCTCGTCGATAACGAACTGTCCGGCGTGCGGTTGCAGCACGATACTTTGGAAATGTCCTGTGGGTGCATCGGTCATCATCGGCGAAAGTGTGTTTGTTGTTCCTCTTCCGGTGACTGTTCTCTCGCCTGTGTCTCATCGACCGTCTCTTCCTGTTTCTGCTCGGCCAAAAGCTGTTCGTTCCAGTCCTTGTTGGGATAGGTAGGCTGTTCACGGACAAAAGAGGCGTCATTCGCCTTGTCCAGACCGAGGAACTCCCGCAATCCTTCACGGAACTCCTTGTAATTTCCGTTCATGATATCCGTCTGTTCCCGTATGTCGTCCGGATGGCACAGGCCGCTCGAACGCATCGACATGGCTTCTTCCCATGCGGATTCATATTTCCCGTAGCTCGACCGCAAAGCGTCGGGCAACAGGTCTATGTCACCTTCATCGAGGTTCTTGCCGTCAGTAACGGAATCCAGATAAGGCTTCCGCTCCGGTGTCTCCTCGATGGTGGAACGGACAACCCGGTACATCTCCTGTTGCAGGTTCTTGGCAAACTCGATTCCCGCAAGGTCGGTATCGAAACAGATGTGTTGCTTGGCAGGAAGCGAGAGCGTGAGGACACCCCGCATCTGTTCCACCGTCGGGTTACCACCGGTAGATATGAAGACCGCTTTCCGCAAATCCTTGTCGTTGGCCTGATGAAGCTGGTAATAGGCCATCGCGTCGTATGCACTCTCGAACCAGTAGATATGCTTGGCTTCGGTAAGCGTAGTTTTGGCTGGGCTGGCAATCCATAACCCTTGGCTCGAATTGCTCCCTTCCGCCTTCCCTTTATAACTGCCGCTGCCATCCATGCGAGGGCGACCTCGCTCTTCCAGACCGACAACCTGTCCCGTATCTTTCGGAACGGTCAGCGGAAAGGCGAGGTTGGTGTATTTCATGCCGTCCTCACGATGCTTCGTCGCCAGACAGAAGTTCCGATGAAAGGCATACTGCGTGTAAAGGTCGATGCCCCGATGCTTGAAGAACGGATAGAACTTCTTTTGTGTCGCCCGATCCTGCGGATTGAACTGGTGAATGTCGTAATCCGCCATGTCAAACGGCTTCACATCCCGTTTAGGCTGGATAATCCGGATGTCCCGGTCAGCGACGGGATGGTTCAGCAACCGGTTACAGACAAGGTTTACCAGTCGGTCGGGAGACACGCCTGTACGGTATTCCGCAAAAAAATGCGGATGCTCCTTGATAAAGGAAATGATGTTATACGACTTCTGCTGTTGCGGTTTGAAACAGCATTTCCCTTGCTGCGTGACAATGAACTTGTCGTTGCGGATGCGCCGCCCCTCGCTGTCCAACCGGACATACGAGGGATAGCGCAGGCCGTCGCGCCGGTTCAGGTGATAGCCCGCGTCGATAAGCACGTCCTGAATGTTCAGCCTGCGCAGAAAATCGTCATAAGTCAGTTCGCCCTCTCTCATGGTTTACCTCCCCATTCTCATATCATTGATTTCACGGTTCATCTCTGCCTCGAAACAACGGATGGCCATATCCCTCGGTGTATCGACCCCCAGCTTGATGTACGGGCGTGGCGGACCGCCGAAACGCTCGCCGTAGAACTCCGGGGCATGGCAGTGATGGTGGATGCCGTGCGCGACACCCGCCGCGACTACCGTACCTGCGGTGAGGGCGGCAAAGATTTTCGTACCGAGCCCCCGTTGTGCTTCCGGGCGTGTTTTCATGTCCACTTCGCTGAAAATCTTGGAAAAGAGCTTCATCCGGTGATAATCATCCACAGCAAGGAACTTGTCGTAATCCCGTTGGGTTATCTCATGGCTGATAGCCTGACCGTCGATAACAGCGGTCATCCTGTATTTCCCCTCGGTTTGTGCCGGTTGAACGGCTATCTGGCTCACTTCAACTTCCCGCCCGTGCTTCTCTTCCCGATACCATCCCTTGTTTTCATTCAGAAACTGGAGGTCACGCCCGTCCACTGCCGCACCGACATAGCCCTGTATGGATTCCTCTTGCTGTTGCAGCGAGGTTTCCACCGGCATGAAAGCCTCCTGCTCCTGCCGTTGGCGTTGTTCCAAATCCTGCTGTACTTCGGGATGCAGGCCGATAGCGATGCGTTGATCGCTGTTGAGAGCCTCCATCGTCACTTTGTCGGAAAAGTCAGCCCCGATAATGCCGTTCAGCAGTTCCAGACGTTTTTCTACGGGTTGTTCCTCGATGGGTGCGGCAACCAGTGTCCTCACTTCCTTTTCCGTCAGGTCATAGACCATATCGGCTTGGACGCTTTCCGACTGCACAGTCAGCGTCCGCCTTTCCGCATCCACGACAAGACCGTGCGAGGCAAGGCACTCCGCCAATTTCTCGTTGGAAAAATAGACCGGAGAGGCTATAAGCTCCTTGTACGACCGTGCCGGTTCCCCGCTGCGCGGACGGCTGACCATCGGCGTGATGACCGCCTGCAAGTCCTGCAGAACGTCCCGTTGCTGTACGGGTTGCGCCTGTTGATGCCCCTTGTAATAGAATCCGTAACCGCCCGATTGCAACTCGCCGGGCTTCATGCGCCCGTCGGGACGTTCGGGTACGATGGACGGCCCCGGAAAGAACAGTTGGCCGCCGACCCTGCGCAGGTGCAAGCCCCACTGGTTGCGTGGCGTCCAGCCGAGGAACGGCGGGGGCATTCCCATCCGTCCCATGCGACCGTACTCGCCGATGCCGATGCGGTAGCCGTGCAGCCCCATAGCCACACGCCCGTTGGCATTGCGGGCATGGACGAAGTTCTTGGGCATATAGAAGTCTTTGCCCACGATGCTCGTGAGCACGTTGTAGGCTTTCTTGTTGGCCGTATTGGTTCCCCAGTCCGTGAGTGCCAACATCTGACGTTCGCTTATCGGATAGACCAGCAGCGGAGAATTATGCCCCTGCACAATCAGCCGATACCCTGAACCATCAAGCGCAACATGGGCTTGCAGGCCGTTACGCATCAGCATATTGCGCATTTCGGGCTGCAAGTCCATCTGCCGGGGATTGGTATTCGTTCGTATCGCCATAGTCGGATTGTTTTCGTTATGCGTCGCCGCGTTCCATTGCTGCCTCCAGCTGTTCGTCCTTGAAGCGGACAAACTCGGCAGCGGATTCGTTGCCGACAGCAAGCCCCTTTTCCTCGCAGTAACGGGCGTATTCCTCCTGCCAGTCGGCGGAGAAATGATTGACGTAATCGAGCCAGCCGTATTCGCCGCTCTGCATCTTCCCGACAAGTACCTCTTCGGGATAATATTCGTTTTGTGCCATAATCTACGGATTGATTGTTTTTACTTGTGGAGGGCTGCCGCACGGTTGCGTTCGCCGCTCTTCTTCTGTTCGTTCCACAACTCCTCGGTGTAGTCCTCTTCCGAAACGTAGTCAAGGTTGCCGTCATCGTCCATGATCCAGCAACCGTAGCACCCGAAGGTGTATTTGTCCCACTCGCGCTTGGGCTGGTTGCGCCATTGCTGCGCGTCGCCCGAACAGAAGCGGATGCCGGTCTTGGCATGAAGGTCTATGCCCACTGTAGCAGACTCGCCGTCCACGACGACCGTCAGCGGCTCGCCGTGCTGCATCCCGTTTACCTCCACCGCACCGAGGCGCATGACCTCGGCCAGCACTTTCAGGTTGCGTGCGATGATGGGCGTGGGGACATACATCACCTGTTTCGTCTCGGTGTCAATCTGCACGAAAGCCTTGCTGCTCCGGCCGTCCGCCATTTCCACGTCGGCGACAATCGCCTTGCCGTCGAGCAACTGTTTCTGCTGCGCTTCGTCATACCGTTCCAACGGAGAGGATTTCAGTGCCGGATAGAAGACCACATCCACCTGACCGTTGTCCATGCGGATAAAGGCAAAGCGGCTACGGCTCTCTATTTGCCCGCCATGCTCGTCCGTGACACGCACGGGAAGCACGGGAGAATGCCGACCATCGCAGATGTCGTCCAACACACGCATCGGCAAATCCTCAATCATCTCCCGTGTGAGACCGAATCGTTCCAGTGTCGGAAAAGGTAATTCATCAAATTCAATCTGAACTTTTTTCATACTATATTCATATTATAAAATTGTACTATACAAAGATAGAGACATCTTATTATGACGGACAAAAATACAGCTATATAAATGGTTATAATATGCTGTTTTTATCTTCATTAGTACGATTATTCAATTCAAATCGTACTAATAGACGCAAAATATCAAACCAATACAAGAAATGACGGCTGTTTGTTTCCGACATGAAAACTCCCGTTATAACTTTGCCGAATGAGAAAAATTTTACTGATAGCAATATCGGGTGTTTCATTCTGCACGATGCCCGCTCAGGCGCAGTTCAACACGATTGCCAAGACACCAGAAAGATACAAGGTAGAAGCCTTGCAGGAGGGTATGAAAAAGCCGGAGCCGACACCCGAAAGCATGGCTCCTGTACAGGAGACTTCGACAAAACCTGCCGATGAAAGTAAGAAGTTGTGGATTGACCGTTATCTCAGTGTGTCTTATCCATTGCAGCGCATCAGAATTACATCACCATACGGCTACCGGAAAGACCCGTTTACCGGAAAGAGGAAGTTTCACGGCGGTATCGACCTGCACGCACGGGGCGAGCAGGTATTGGCCATGATGGAGGGGGTGGTCGTCAAAGTGGGACAGGACAAGACGTCCGGCAAGTATGTGACCCTGCGGCACGGAAATTACACCGTCAGCTATTGCCACCTTTCACGGGTGCTGACCGCCAAGGGTACGGTAGTCCGTCCCCGTGATGCCGTCGGTATTACCGGCTCGACCGGACGAAGTACAGGCGAGCACTTGCACATAACCTGCAAGCTAAATGGCAAGAGTGTCGATCCGTCGGTCGTTTTCGATTACATCCGGACTACACAGCAGGAGTGCATTTCAGCTTTGAGCAGACTGTTGTAAGAGTGTTTATGTCGCCAAACGCTAATCGAAAAGAGTGTCATTAGGTGATGTGGTTTTCGATTAAAACAGGGAACTTTTCATTTTGGAACTTATCGTAATTTTTTATTTGAATGATTGTGAAACCAAGACCGAGTAGGGAGATCGGACTCTAACGGTCTATCCCGTTGCGGGAGAGGACGCCTTCCGTGTAATAATGTTTGACTTCTCGCATCTCCGTGACCAAGTCGGCTATGTCGATCAATTCTGCCGGAGCGTACCGTCCCGTGATTACCAACTCTGTCCCGGAATGTCGTCGAGAAATCGCCGTCAATACCTCCTCAATAGAAAGCAACTCGTAATACAGGGCAATGGTTAGTTCATCGAGCACGACCAGATTATACTCTCCCGAAGCGAGAATTTGTTTGCAGCTTTCCAATCCCGCATAAGCTGCGTCAATATCTTCTTGTGCCGGCTTCTTTTCAATAAAGCACCCCCGACCGAATTGCTGGATGCGGACGTTGTTAAACAGATGTTCGATCTTGGTTTCATTATATTTCATGTTCTTTACGAATTGTCCGATGAAGACGCTTCCTCCGGCACACAAAACTCGAATGGCAAGCCCAAATGCGGCCGTTGTCTTTCCTTTCCCGTTGCCAGTATAGACATGTATATATCCTTTGTTTTCCATATTGTTGATTTATGATTGCAAATGTAATCCGTGTTATGGTTCGGCGGAAAGATGGGCAAAACAATAAGTATAGGTTTGAATCGTGCCATCCTCAAGCCGGATGTCATAACTTTGGCTAAAGGGAGTTCCCAGTCGGAAAAGTACGGGTGAGGAGAATATCGGTCCGTCGTAGCAGAACGTGTGGTATTCTCCGTTTTCTCCGTTGTGATCCATTTCCTTGGGGAGAGAGGCAATAAAGTCGGCATCTACCTCGCGACCGATGGCATCCATTCCCAAGCCATCGGCTTGCGTGGTCACGATGACCGTCTTCAGTCCGGAAGCGAGGTATTGCTGCATGACGATTTCCGAGGAGACTACTCCCCATAACGGCTCCACAACCTCTATTCCGAGTGGTGCGAGTTGTCGCTCCCTGTAGGCACGGACATCGTGCAAGTAAATATCCCCGAAAATAAAATGGGTTACTCCTTGCTCCTTGAAATGTAGGGCTGCGCAAGTCATGGCCTCTGCGTAATTTTCAAGGTTCCCCTGGGGTGTGAGATTCACGATATGCAGGGGAATACCTATACTGTCTGCTTGTGCCTGAAGCAAGGGGAGTGGGATACCGTGCATGGTGGAGCGTTGCGAGTCACGATTGATTGTGGTGAGCAGGGCAACGATGTCGTATAGCTCCGATTGACGAGCTCGCCAAAGGGCATGCGCGGAGTCTTTTCCCCCGCTCCAGTTGAATACGGCTTTTATCTTTTCCATTCGATGTTCGTAAAACTTCATGCTTCCAATAACTCACTCGTTTTTGCCCAATAGTAGTAGGCTTCCGGTAGGTTGCTTCTCAGCTTATTCAGTTTGTTGGGCAGCGAAGGTCGGATGACCATATCCTTTATATCGGCAGGGTTGTTGGAATAAGATTCTATTTCATTGATTCCCTTTTCAATTAACGTGGCTAAATAAGCCGCTCTTGCTGCATCAATAATGGCATGGTCTATCAGATAACGCTGCTTGTACATGAATGATTTGACACGGATGATTCCGTCTTGTATCAGGTCGAAGTCTCCTTCTCCGGCTTTTCCCCGTGTGGAGATACAAAGTGCCGTTTGGCGGATGTCATTGAAAACTTGCCCTATGTCCGTTCCGAAAGACCGGTATGAAAGTTCGACCACCGCAATCTTACGGAACGCTTCTTTGGTAATCTGCAGGTCTGAAACATTTTCAAACAGCCGCCCCACATCATAAAGCTGTTTGGCTATCTCCATCGAACAGGACCTTCCATTCTTGTAATAAGGTATTCCAGTTGTGTTGGGAGCGAAAGCCGTCAGTTTATCGCCCAAAATATCTTCTGCGGACGGGACTGTTACCATCAATGGTTTTCCTTCCAACCGTATGAACGGGCAGTTGATAGCTATTTGTTGGGTACGGAAATAATGAATGTCCTCGTAGAGTACATCCAGCAGGATATAGGATTGTGCATCGGTGTCATTTCGGTATGCAATCTGATAGAAAAACTTGGAATGGCTCTTGGGAATATCCGCATCATCCCGTTGCTTGCGTTCCACAAGTTCCAGATTGATGAAGCCGAAATCGGCAAATGATTTCAGATAGTCTTCAATGTTGGTTCCAGGGGGACAGATAAGATCAATGTCGATTGACAGACGATGAGCAGATTTCCCAAGTATGAGCATAAGTGCCGTTCCTCCCTTAAAAACCAGTGGACACCCGGCTTTAACCAGCATTTCAAGCAGGGACAGGGCACGGATTACTTTCTCTATCAGATTTTTATCATTATAGTGCAATTCGGATGAAACCTGTTCGATCCATTCTGCCGTAAAACACTCCTTCTTTATCATTTTATGTTCAGATTTTCTAATATGGACAATATTTCTTCTTTTGCCTTACGTCTGCCGGCATACCTGAATAGCCGATTTCGATTGACAGCGTACAGATTAAAGGCATTTTCAAAGATATGCTCGCTTTCACTGCCTTGTAGGTAGAAGAAATCCGCATCCCTCAATATATCCACCAACAGCTTTTCCAGTGTAGGCATCGGTACATCTGATACTTTCTGCAAAGGAGCTTCCGAGACCAAATTTTTCACAAAAAAGACACGGCTGTCCATATCTACATATCGGTAAATCATATCTTTGTCCGGTCGCAGATAGACGTCACGGTTCCCGTCTTTCAAAAAGTTGAAAACCGTTTCTGCCGAATCCCTGTCTGTTTCCACATAGACAACACGGTTGGAAGAAAGGTGATGCTGCAAGGTTGCGATAATATCCCCCTGATAGACGCAGAACTTCGCAAATGGGAAATTGACCAGCAACGAATCGTAAATTTCTCTTACTTCACCTATGAGTTTAGGAACAAAGGACTGTTTCATGACTTTAGCATACATTCCGCGTCCGGTTCTGACCAATGCATTTTCATTCACGAGCTTGAACAGATACCATGACAAGGAAGACTTGCTTATGCCAACCTTTTCGTGAAGATAGGCAAACAAGTCATCCATGCTGAAATCACGGTGTACTTCAGCGTATTCAAGTATGGATGTCGTTGTTTTGTTACTCATATTATATCCTGTTTTTGCCTGCAAATATAGCAAATTTTCGGCACTATTCAGAAATAGTGCCGAAAATTTGTATTTATTTAAAACAATCTATATGTAAATAACCTTTTGTCATCATCTACTAAATATCGGCACTAAATTAAAATTGTGCCGATATTTAGTGATTGTTCAATATTGTACAATGACAATTTACCAAATCGTATTTTCCTGTTTTATTGTTGTCACATCTCGTTTATCGGCAGGTCATTCTTTACTCTTTTCGTCGGCGAATGTAGGACGAAGCGCATAATCGCCAAGCCGCATTGCATTCGGATGACGAAAACAGACTGTTGCACGGTCGGTTTTCTATCCGGGTTTGGCTTATGATGCCACAGCTTCATCCTCTGGCTGCCTCAAAAAGCTGAAAACAAACCTGCACGGCAAACGAAAGCAGGGAAAAATAAAAATCAGCATGATAGTTCAACCAATTAAAAGTAAACAAGTATGGTAGAAGAAATTAGACAAGACGGCAGAGTGATATTGTCGAGCGAAGACGGTTTTTCCGTCCCTATGATTTTCAACAACCTTTGTGGAAAGAATTTCATTGGCAAAGAATACAAGGACTATATCAGGCATATAGCCTTTGAGGAAATGGGACTTAAGCCGGGTATCGTGTCCCATTATCGGAACGGTGTTCTATATAAGAACGGCACAATCCCGGAACTTTGAACAGGTAAACCAAAATAGGAACAGCAAAAATCAAAATTTATACAAATTTATACAGATATGGAAACAACAACAATTCATCCGGCAGAAGCCTATCTACGCAACGAACAAAATCCTACATCCTTATATGTAAGGATTGCAGGAAAACGCAGACGGCTGTTTATCAACCGCAACGAAAACGTCATCGGCATTATCGCACTCGGAAAACGCAAAAGCGGGTACATCTTCACAGATTGGGCAAGCATTGAGAAGATATACTATCCGTCATCCTCTCCCGAAGATGCAGCGGACATAGAAAAGAAACTGGTCTTGAAATACCAGAAACTTGCCCGGCTTGCCACGCATACGAATGATTGGCTTCGCAAAATCGCTAATGCCGATTTGGATAAATCCCTCTACGAGAACCGCATCACGACCGGCACACGCATCGACGGCAAGTGTATCGGACTTGCCACCATCGAGAAGTATTGCGGCAGTTGGGATATGGCTCGTTTCAGAACGGCACTGAAGCAAGGTGAAAAGTTTTCCACCGGACGCTTCGACTTTTGCGGCTATGACGGTACGCTGTGGTGCGAGCCACGCGAAAATGGCGATATGGCGGCAGGATTCAGCAAAGAGTACCGGAATTGTGGCAACGGCTACTATTATCTGCTTATCAACGATGAATACATGATAGGCTATGACATAGACTGAGTTATATGCAGGGCAACGACAAGACCGTATCGGGCAAAGTCTCGGTACGGTTTGTTGTTCCGATCGACCAACGACCTTTTATAAAACTCCTGTTCTCCCTCTTATAGCCTTACATCCTGCGGCCAGTTTGCTTCAAGCAACCTCACGCATTTTGTGTAACATGTTACATAAAGTGTGTGAAGCCCCTTTTTGCAAAAGGACGGACACGGACAGACTTGGCATTACAGGGGGCGGGATAAATCCTGCCCTCTGTAGTCCCAAGACAGTCCGTCGGAAAGTCCGTCCCGGCTGACCGCTTCACTCTTTTACCCATAATCTTTCCTTTTCTAACGGATTCCCATTAAACCCAAGTCCGCTGCCGTGCGACCTACGGGATAGAATTTTCCGCAAAGGTAACCGACCGTGCCAATCTTGCCAATGCCGACGTGCCGCCGCGAGTGACACGCAAAAATCTTCCTCTCCCTCTGTCGAGCGTATTTTTCCGGTTCAGCCTTGTCCGATTGTCCCTCGCCACCTTCCGAAAGCAGAAAAATCTTCCCGGCGGTCGCAAACAGACCGAACAGAGGGAAATAAAAAGAAAGGTTAAATATGAGTTACAACAAATTGAAATCATTGGTGGCAAACGTGGAAGCGATAAAGACAGCGTTACAAATCCACATTCAAGGCAGACAAGCCACACCAGAGGAAAAAGAAACCTTATCCCAATATTCGGGGTTTGGCGGTATCAAAGAAGTGCTGAACATCGGCACGGACAAGCCTGTAAGTGGCGACATGGAAGAACCGATAAGGCGGTTGCAGGAACTTATCGACACCTATCCCTATTTCACGGAAGCCATGAAAGCCTCTGTCCTGACAGCGTTCTACACCCCGAAATTCCTTATTGATGTAGTCGCAAAGCAGATACACGCCACATTCAAGGACAATGAGCTGCAAATGCGCTCATTCCTCGAACCGAGTGCAGGCATTGGCGGTTTCCTCCCGGTAGCCATGTCCGACACCTGCGGCTATGCCATTGAAAAAGACCCGGTTTCGGGTCTGATACTCTCCCTGCTGAATGACAACACGGTTACACGGACAGCCGGGTTTGAAACGATAGACGAACAGGGTTTTGAACATACGAAATTCGATGTCATAGCCTCCAACATCCCTTTCGGTAACTTCCGTGTGTTCGATGCGGAACTCTGGAAGAAAGGCGGCATATACGAGCAGGCTACCAAGACCATACACAATTACTTTTTTGTCAAGGCTTTGGAGCTTTTGAACGAGGGCGGCCTGCTGGCTTTCGTCACATCAAGAGGTGTGGCCGATACACCAAGCAACAAATTCGTGCGTGAATACCTTGTGAACCATGCCGATTTGATTAGTGCTATCCGTATGCCCGACACGCTTTTCATGTACACAAGCGGCATCGAGGTAGGCAGCGATTTACTGATCTTCCAAAAGCATACTCACAAGGCGGCACTCTCGCAGAGGGAACAGCTCTTTTTACAGGTCGGCAGGGAAAAGGCAGACACGACAGGCGCAATGACCGAATACGCCAACAAACTTTTCACATTACCGAAAACCACCCTCGCCACAGGCAGCCGCATTGCGATGAACCAGTACGGCAAGTATGTACGCAAATACCAGTGGCAGGGTGATGAAAACGCCATGTCGCAGTATCTCGCCGCATTGCTCAAACTCGACTTTGGCCGCTATTTCCGCAAAAGCCTTTTCACAAGTGAGGGACAGGACGGCATACACACGCAAATGTCCCTTTTCGGCAGTGTGGCCGTTAAGCAGCCACCAAAAGGCAGACGAGCCTATACGGACGAGCCGGAAGCGTGGATGAAAGAGGGTGCAATGGTACTGTTTGAGGGGCAGGTGGGCATTATCCGATACCGCAAATCCGAACTATACCAAGAGACGGCCACCGATTTTGTCCCGGTGGACGAGGGCAAGGTGAACACGGAGAGGGCTAACGACTATTTCTCTATCCGCAAGGCATATTTTGAACTTGCAATCAAAGAGCAGGAGGAACAGACGGAACAGCCGCATTTGCGTGAACGGCTGAACGCTTGCTATGATGCTTTTGTCGCCAAATGGGGCTTTTTCCACTCTAATGACAACAAGGAGTTTATCATGCTTGACAGCCTCGGCGTGGAAGTGTTCACGATTGAAATGCAGGTCAAGGGCGACATATTCAAATCCGACATCATGCGTGAGCCTGTAGCGTTCAAGAAGATAGACACGACCGTGCAACTGACACCGGGCGAAGCGTTGGCAAGCTGCCTTAACTTTTACGGCTGTGTGGATATGGACTATCTGATGCAGACCACAGGCAAGGACGAGGACGAGGTTATCGACGACCTCAAAGGCGAGATATTCTATAACCCTGCCACCGGAGAATGGGAACACAAAGGCAAGTTCATAGCCGGAAACGTCATCGCCAAAAGCAAGGAAACAGGCTCTTATCTTCCCGATCTCACAGGCAAGGAAAAGGACTGGACGGAAACCGCTGTAAAGGCATTGGAGGAAGCCATACCCGAAGCGATACCCTACGAGGAACTCGACATCAACATGGGCGAGCGTTGGATTGACACGAAGCTGTACGCCGATTTTGCCACAGAACTTTTCGGAACGGAAACCGATGTGATGTATTTTGACGTGAACGACACCTATTTAGTGCGGCTACAAGGATATTCCCCTGTAGTCTATAACACCTATTCCGTAAAGAATTACAACGGAGAGGATTTGTTCGTACACGCCCTGCAGGACACCGTTCCCGAAATAACCAAAGAGATAGAGCGGAACGGCGAAGCGGTACGAGTGCCGGACGAGGAAGCCATACAGGAAGCGGCCACCAAGATACAGGAGATAAGAAACCGTTTCAACCAGTGGCTCGACTGTCAGCCGATAGAGGTAAGGGACGAATTGGTAAGGGTGTACAACGAGCGGTTTAACTGCTATGTCCGTCCGCATTATGACGGCTCGGCACAGACCTTCCCGCAGCTCTCTTTCGAGAATTTTCCGTATGACAGCCTCTATCCCTCACAGAAAGATGCCATTTGGATGATTAAGCAGAACGGCGGCGGTATCTGCTGGCACGAGGTAGGCACGGGCAAGACGATGATAATGTGCGTTTCCGCTTACGAAATGAAACGCCTCGGATTGGTGCAGAAACCGCTCATTATCGGCTTGAAAGCCAATGTTCACGAAATAGCCGACACGTTCCGCAAGGCTTACCCCTCGGCAAAGGTGCTTTATCCGGGCAAAGAGGATTTCACTCCTGCTAACCGCAAAGAGGTATTCTCGAAAATCAAGAACAACAACTGGGACTGCATCATTCTGACACACGACCAGTTCGCCAAGATACCGCAATCGGAACAGACCATGATAGATATATTCACCGAAGAACTGGCCGATGTGGAGCGCAATTTGGAAGTCTTGGAACAATCCACCATGCGCTACCGCAGCGGAAAGATGCAGGACGGTCTGGAGAAGCGCAAACAGAACCTCGCAGCCAAACTTAAGGAATTGAAAATGAAAATCAACGAGCGGAAAGACGATGCGGTGGACTTTCACTCGATGGGCATAGACCACATATTTGTCGATGAATGCCACATTTTCAAGAACTTAATATTTCAGACACGCCACACGAGGGTTGCCGGTATCGGCAATACCAAAGGCTCGCAAAGGGCGATGAACCTGCTGTTTGCCATCCGTGACATTCAGCACCGGACAGGACGTGACCTCGGCGCAACATTCCTTTCGGGCACGGTGGTTGTGAACGCCCTGACCGAACTGTATGTGATGTTTAAGTACCTTAGACCAAGAGAATTGCAACGTCAGCAGATTTCTTGCTTCGATGCGTGGGCGGCGATATTTACGCAGAAAACAGCCGATTATGAACTGAACGTGACAGGTGCAATCAAGCGTAAAGAGCGTTTCCGCACCTACATCAAAGTGCCGGAACTGGCAATGTTCCTGCGTGAGATTACCGACTACCGCACCGCCGACATGATAAACCTCGATGTACCGGATAAAAATGTGCGCTTTCTTTCTCATGCGCCCACTATCCAGCAGGAGGAAATGATAGGCCGTTTGGTTTCCTTTGCACACAGCGGACAGTGGGAGGATTTGGGACTTGATACGCCCGAACCCGACAATCTCGACAAGGCAAAAATGTTGGTAGCTACCAATGTGGCACGAAAAATGGCTCTCGATATGCGTTTGTTGGGCGACAAGTTCAGCGACGATGCCGAAAACAAGGCTTCAATCTGTGCAAGAACAATCTATGAATATTATATGCGCTCAAATGAAAACCGGGGTACGCAGTTCGTGTTCAGCGACCTCGGCACATACAAGCCGAATGAGTGGAACGTATATACCGACATCAAAGAAAAGTTGGTGAACCTCGGTATTCCGACCGATGAAGTGCAGTTTATCCAGTGTGCTACCACCGAAAGGGCAAGAAAACGCCTGTTCGAGGACATGAACAACGGCAAGGTGCGTGTGCTTTTCGGCAGCACCACCATGTTAGGAACAGGGGTGAACGCCCAGCAGAGGGCTGTAGCGGTGCATCATTTGGAGATTCCCTGGCGACCGGCTGACATGGAGCAGCGCAACGGCAGGGCGGTACGCAAGGGCAACACCGTGAAACTGTGGGGCGGCAACGTGGTGGATGTGGTGATTTACGGCACGGAAAAGACACTTGATGCCTACAAATTCAATTTGCTGAAAAACAAGCAGATGTTCATCAACCAAATCAATAACGGCACAATCGCCGTGCGCCGTATCGACGAGGGCGGCATGGACGAGGACAACGGCATGAACTTCGCCGAGTTCGTGGCAATCCTTTCCGGCAACACCGATTTGCTGAACAAGGCAAAACTCGACAACAAGATTATGCAGTTGGAAAAGGAACAGACCATTTTCAAGAAAGAACGCATCCGTGCCGAGCGGAAAATAACCGCCGGACAGGAAGATATGGCAAAGACACAGCGTACAAAGGCCGGTTTCATCAAGGATTGGGAATACTTCAACTCTTACGAGGGGACAAAAGTAACACAACTTCTCAACCTGCCACAAGCTACAGCCGAGGAAACAGGCCGGGAATTACACCGCATCGCCAAAACCTACCGTAGCGGAGCGTATGGTACGATTGGCACGTTTACAGGGCTGAATTTGCTGGTACGCAGCGAGTACAGCATAAACGGTACATTTGACCGAAACACGTTCTTTGTCGAGGGGACAAGCGGGCTTAAATACCGTTGTGGACTGACAGGTGCGTTACCGCTTGGCTTCGTGGAATCTGCTCAATATCCGCAGGCTACACTAAACAAATTGCCCTCACTTATTGAGAAGCAACAAAAGACGGTGGAGCGGATTGAAAGCGAAATCCCCATATTGCAGGACATCGTTGGCCGCCAGTGGAGCAAAGCCGATGAATTGGTAAAACTCAAACTGGAGTGCAAGGAGCTGCAGCGGAAGATTGACGAAAGTCTCAAGGATGCGGAACGCTCTCTAACTCCATCCGAAACAACGGCTGCCGAATACGAACCTACTACTAAGGCCGCTTAAACCATAATCATATCTTAACCTTTTCCCTCTGTTCGGTTGCGATAACTCGACAGGGGGATTTTTCTTGTACTCCGATCTGATGGCGGCAATATCCATTTATATACACCTCCCAAATAGGCTTTACTTCACTGCTATACAGTCGATACTAAATGTAGTACATACTAATGTTAGTAAAGTAGGATATCAGGAAATCTCCCGTTGCAAAGGATAGTATGCACTACATTTAGTCAATCAGTATTTTAGTATAGTAGTAGATACTACGATACTAAAATGTAATAAAGTAGTAAAATAGTACACACTAATCATAGTAAATACTAAAAATAGTAGTATCTTTGTATCAGAAATAAAGATAGGAATTTATGGCAAAGATAATCGCTGTTTTGAACCACAAGGGCGGTGTCGGAAAGACGACCACCACCATCAATCTTGCTGCCGCATTGCAGCAGAAGAAAAAGCGTGTACTGCTCATCGACATGGACGGTCAGGCAAACCTCACGGAATCCTGCGGTCTCTCCATCGAAGAGGAACGGACGGTGTACGGAGCAATGAAAGGTGAATACCCGTTAACGGTATTCGAGTTAAATAATGGCCTTTCCGTTGTACCGTCCTGCCTTGATTTGTCAGCGGCAGAATCCGAGCTTATCAATGAGCCGGGGCGGGAATTAATACTGAAAGGGCTGATTGCAAAATTGCTTGAAACCCGTAAATTCGACTATATCCTGATTGACTGTCCGCCCTCGCTGGGTTTGCTGACACTCAACGCACTTACATCTGCGGATTTCTTGATTATCCCGGTACAGACGCAATTCCTCGCCATGCGCGGAATGGCGAAGATTACAAATGTGGTCGAGATTGTCAAAACCCGTTTGAACCCGAATCTGAACATCGGCGGAATTGTCATCACACAGTTTGACAAGCGCAAGACGCTCAACAAGAGTGTTGCGGAACTCATCAACGAATCATTCTGCGACAAAGTGTTCAAGACCGTCATCCGGGACAATGTGGCATTGGCCGAAGCTCCGATAAAGGGTCTGAACATCTTTGAATACAACAAGAACAGCAACGGGGCAAAGGACTACATGGAGTTAGCAAAAGAAGTGTTGAAATTAAAGTAAAGACGATATGAGCAAAAGTGATTCATTGAAAAACGGCATGAGAAGCGGACTGGACGGCTTGCTGTCATCCACCGGGAAGTCCACGCAAAAGAAAGAGCCTGCACCGGTCAAAGCGGAAAAAGAACCTGCCGTGCATTGCAATTTTGTTATCGACAAGAGTATTCATACCCGGATGAAATACCTCGCTATCGAGAAGAATATGTCGCTCCGAAATATTGTGAACGAGGCGATGAAAGAGTATTTGGAAAAGCACGAGAAATAACCGGGGCGGCAATCCGCCCAATCAACTTTTATACCATACCGCTATCTTATGGCACATGTCCACAAGGTAGCGGTTTTCCCGTTTATACCCCTGGCTGTTCTCCTGCTCTATTCGCCTCTTATAGCTGCAATGCTGCATTTCCCCTTTCTATCCATTCCTCTTGCCGCTTGTCCGGTCTCGTTCCTGCCATCGCCGGTTGGTTTTCCAGACGCAAATTTGGACTGCCGCGCTTGATTTCATCGCTTTGAAGTGCATTTCTCGTAAAATTCTTCCTTTCCGTGAAAGAGTAATTTTCCGGAAAAAGCGTTGAAAATAGCTTGTTCGTCAGTCCCTTGAAGCATCTGTAAATCCCAAGCGGTTCAGGCAGAAAAAAGAACCGAAAAGAGGGAAAAATAACAAAACAAATATCAACCAATTAAATTTTATGATTATGGCAACAACAGCAGTTCAAGCAGTAGAGAAGAACATCACATCGGTAGCATTGGCAGACATTCAGCCGAGCAGTTACAACCCACGCAAGAACTTTGACGAGACAAGCCTTGCGGAACTTGCCGAGAGCATCCGTCAGCAGGGAGTGCTTCAGCCTATCGGTGTGCGCCCTATTGCGGACAACCGTTTCGAGATTGTCTTTGGAGAACGCAGATACCGTGCTTCCCTCATGGCTGAATTGGCGGAAATTCCGGCTACCGTCATGGAAATTTCAGACGAGACAGCCGAGGAAATGGCAATCACCGAGAACCTGCATCGCAAGGATGTTACCCCGATTGAGGAAGCCAATGCCTACCAAAAACTCATAGACAGCGGTCGCCACGATGTCCAATCCTTGACCGTGCAGTTCGGCAAGACGGAAGCGTATATCCGTACACGACTTAAATTCGTTTCCTTGATACCCGAAATCGCCGTGCTGTTGGAACAGGACGAAATCACAATCAGCGTGGCAAGTGAAATCTGCCGTTATGGGGAAGAGATACAGCGTGAGGTGTACGACCAACATCTGAAAGAGGGGGTGCAGTACAATAGTTGGCGAGGCATGAAAGCCTCCGAGGTGGCACAGAGCATCGAACGGCAATATACCGCAGACCTCAATCGCTATTCATTTGACAAAACCCTTTGTCTTTCATGTCCCCACAATACCAATAACATGATGTTATTCTGTGAGGGTAGTTGCGGAAATTGCGCCAACCGTGCTTGTCTTGTGGAAATGAACACATCGCACCTTACCGAAAAGGCTATGCGGCTCATGGAACAGCACCCTGCCGTTCCCCTCTGCCACGAAAGCTACAATTACAATGAAGCCGTCGTCGACCGACTTACCGCTATAGGCTACGAGGTGGAAAGTCTTAAAACCTATGCAACGAAATACCCCGAATGCCCCCAAGCTCCTCAAAAAGAGGATTACGATACCACCGAGGAATACGAGGAAGCAGTAAAGGATTACGAGCAGAAATTGAACGGCTACACCGAGAAATGCGAAGCAATCCGCACCCGAAGCGAAGCAGGAGAAATCTCCCTCTATCTCCGTATTGAGAGCAACGACATTACACTGTGCTATGTTGCAAATACCGCTACAACCGCAAACGGTACGGCAACCAAAATGCCGCTTTCACCTATCGAGAAGTTGGAAAAGCAGGACAAACGCAACAAGGAGATTGCCCTCGAAAAGACCGTTGAAGACACCAAAAAGCGGATTTTAGAGGTCGATATGTCAGAGCGCAAATTTGGGCAGGACGAGGAGAAAATGGTGTATTTCTTCCTGCTCTCCTCACTCCGCAAAGAGCATTTCAATGAGGTGGGAATTGAAGATAAAGGCTCTTATTACTACCTTACGAGCGAGGACAAAATGCGCATCATCGAGAACCTTACCGCCAAGCAGAAAGCCGTTATCCGCAGGGATTATCTGATTGCCAATTTCAAGGACGCATTCGGTAACAACGCCACAGCCTCCCTGTTGCTTGACTTCGCTCAAAAGCATATGCCCGAAGAACTTGCCAATATCCAAGACGGATATAATGAAGTGTACGAAAAGCGACACCAACGCATCGAGGAAAAGAAAGCCGCTTTGCAGGAACAAGCCACGCAGGAAGCGGAACAACCCGATGAACCGCAACCCGAAGCGGAAGCACAGACCGAACCGCAAGCGGAAGAAATAGCTGCCTGACAAATGTTGTTGTCATAACGGATAGGGGGAGGGAGAAATCCGCCCTCTATTCATTTTTGTATGCTCCGGACAAAGGACCCAAGTACCTCTTCTAACTTTCTGACGAACCCGTCACCACCCGCCCTTCCTCCATTCATAGCTTCCGTTTCCTCTCTTTTTTACCATTTTCAACTTCCCTTTTATAGCGTTTCCCCGGCTTCGTCCCCTGTCAGCCCCGGTTTGGTTTTATCAGATGCAAAGGTCGGCCGTCGCGCTTGATCCGGCGGCTTAAAGTGAATTTCCTGCAAATTCTTCCTTTCCTCAGAAAGAGTAATTGGCAGGAAAAGCCTTCCGTATGAAGCTGTACCGACAACCGTGTACCGCATCCATAAAATCCCAAAGCGGTTCCGACAGAAAGGAACCGAACGGAGGGAAGAAAAAAACAAATCATTAAAATTCAAGATTATGGACAACATCAAGGAAAGCAAGGAGTACCAGCTCGCCAAAGACTGGGAAAGGGCAGTGAACGATTACGGCTTCAACCCCAAACGGTTTGCAGCCGCTATCCCCGAAATGCACCCCACACTGCAGCAAAGCCTTTACAGGTTGGTAAAAGAGTGTATCGTGGTCATGGCGGACGAGACACGCAACTACGACGACCGCAACCGTGCATCGCACGAGGAAGCGAAGTGCATCATGGAATACCTCAAGGCTCACGGGAAACACATCCCATTAAGATAACAGATGTATGAAAACGAAAGAACTACAATTTGACGGCAATATCTACATCTGCCGTATCGTGAAATCCAACGAAGGTGAAGAATTACTTATCGGCTCTACCGCTCTGCTCGATGCACTTCATCCGGGCAGTTTCGAGGACGAAAACGAAGGTTTTGCAAGTAAGGAAGCCGAACAAATATATGACGAGGTTTTCTTTTTCACCGATGCGAAAACCCTCAAATTACCGGACGATGAACTCATCACGGAATTAAAAGAGGATAACCCCGAATGGTTCAACTAACATAAATCAATAATCATATTAAAAATCAAAGTTATGGATAAAGAGTATGTAATGCACATCGCACAGACCATCAAAGAACAATTGGTATCACTTACACCCATGCCCATTCTTATGTCGTGGGGAATCGGCGATTTTGTCGCTACGGTATTCCGGGATTTGCCGGCATTGCGGATTAAAGTAAACGGGCGGTTGCACGCCGGAAATGTCGTTATCGCACTCAACGGCTCCGATTATTATGAGGTATATCTGCTGAAAGAGAACGGTGCGGAGTGCGTCAATGAGGAAGTATGCTTCGACGAGTTGGGCGATGTCATTGACCGAGCCGTCGAAAGCGGTACGGACAAAGAGGAATACGACAAATTCTGCGACCGGCAACTTGCCGTACTTTTAAGCGGTACACGAGCCTGAATAAGCGAGCGACCGAATAACACCGCCCATTTTTCTACGTGGGCGGTGTTTTCGTGTGCGGTTGGATGCGTCCAAGCCGCAATATCCTATTATAAACTCACTTTTGAAGTCCTTGTTCCACTTTTACCGTTGTTACGGCTTGTGGGATTGTCCGGCTCCGTCATTTCCAATACCCCTGTACCAATCATCGGATTGATATAGACCTCCATAAGATTTTCCCTATCTTTCAATCCTAAATGTTGCAAAATATCAGATAGGTATTGCGGCTCAACACAGAACTCCAAGATTTGCTCTTTTCTCAAATCCTGCTTGCGAGGTTTTCTTGCGGGTTTTCTTGTCGGGTTTTCATCCCTAACTGCAAGGTCAGCACAACATAGTCCGGACGTGTTTCCTCGGCTACAGTAGGAAGCGGCCAACCCAAAGACTGCCAACCGCTCACAATCTTATCCACACCGCTACCAGCTTTCTCGGCACGCCCCAGACGCATGAACATCTGAGTGAGTAGATTGGCAGCAAAGCGAGTGCAAGACACCGGAACGCTAAAAATACCGAATAAGACCCACGCGGCACTATAATATGTTGGCATTCTGCCCTGTATATCCCGTATTTTTCGTACCTTTGCGGCACAAAAACGTATGTATATGGAACAACAGGTTATCCCATCGGATTATACACAATATGCAGAGGCAGTAGAGATAATCAAACATGCCATCGAACGCTGCCGGTATAGAAGTGCGGCTGCGGTCAACAAAGAAACTCTCTCGTTGTATTTTGGAGTGGGGAAATTCGTGTCTGAAAATTCCCGCATCGGCTGTTGGGGTACTAAAGCATTGCCTACCATATCAAAGCTCCTTCAACGGGAGTTGCCCGGTCTGCACGGCTTTTCTGAATCGGGGTTGAAACGGATGCGCTCATTCTATGAGGAATGGAGGACGTTTTTAATTCGTCCAACAGTGTTGGGCGAATTGGAAAACCATTCGTCGGAAAAGGGTACGGCTTTAATTCATCCAACAGCGTTGGGCGAATTGGATATTGACGAGCATCTACTGCTGCAACTTATCGGGCAACCGGTCAATACCGAATTTACCTGGGACGATTTTGTCAAGATCAGCTTTTCACATCATATTGAAATCCTGACTCGTTCAAAAGACATCGCGGAACGGTTGTTCTATATCCATTGTGCCGCTCAAAATGCGTGGTCGCTATCCTCTCTCAAAAATTACTTGAAAGAAGACATCTATTCAAATCGCGGATCTTTGCCGAGCAACTTCCTTCAAGTGCTGCCCGAAGCCATTTATGCCGTAAAAGCGATATTGGCGTTCAAGGATGAGTATATGCTCGAAATGGTTAATCTGGAGAATGTGGGAGAACGCGAACAGGACTGGAACGAAAAGGTCATCGAAAACCAAATCGTAACCAATATCAAGCAGTTCATTCTCCGTTTTGGAAACGACTTCACTTTTATCGACAGTCAGCATCGCCTGATAGTTGCCGGAGAAGAAATGTTTGCTGACCTTGTATTCTTCAACAGAGAACTGAATGCCAGCGTAATCGTGGAGTTGAAACGGGGCAAGTTCCGCCCGAATTATCTCGGACAGCTTAGCGGCTACCTGACGGTGTATGACATGACCGACAAGAAACCGCACGAGAACCCTTCAATCGGTATTGTCCTATGCCAGGATGCCAACCGCAAGTTTGTCGAAATCATGGTGCGCGACTATGATAAGCCTATGGGCGTGGCGACATACCGCACAGCCCAAGAAATGCCGGAGAATCTGCGCAAGACTCTACCGGACATCGACAAATTACAAAATCTGCTATCGGAAAACGATTCCAAATCGGAAACTGTCAGATAATTCATTTACGTCCGTAAAACCGGCTTTATGCCCACAAGATTTTGGGTAACTGAAATTGAATATAAAAATCCCTGCAATAATTTCGTGATTATTGCAGGGATTTTGATTTATTTCGCCCCACGCTTGTTCAGTACATCCGTTATCATGTCTTTTACATCCTGTCCGACTTGTATGAAATTTTTATACAAGATGCGTTCCCGTTCCTCCCTCGACTTAAAGGTGTAGAACTTCGGTAGCGGTACATAGGCCGCTTCCTCCGCTTTTATCTCCTTCATATCGAAATCCGTCTTGCAGAAGAACTTTGTAGTCTTGAACTCTTCCGATTCCTGAATGTTCATCGAGCCTCCTGTACCGGTTTTCGTCTTCACGAAATCCCTGGCCGTCTGTCCGCAAATCCATCCCGTCGCCATATCCGAAATTTTCGAGGCGGGTACAAGGCTGTCCATATTCTCATTGAGATTGATGCTCGTCTTATCCCGGTCGATGGTCACGCCCTTTTTGACCTGTACTACCTTGCCGAAAATGTCATTCGACAACCATTCCAGTGTCTCTTTTGCGCGAGCTGAACCGCTTACCACGTTGCCCACTGTCGTGATGATTTTTTGCATTCCCACTTTTCCGTAGTCAGCCTCCAACTGCGGCAACTCCTGAAAACCCAGCGTTACGCTTACCTTGTTGCTTCTCGCCGTACCTATCAGTCGGTCTATCTTGTGGAAATACAGTGTCGGCAGCTCATCCACGATGATGCTGACCGGAATATTCTTCCCCTGCCCGGTGTTCACACGGGTAACGAGACGGTTCAATATCAGAGCGTTCAACGCTCCGATGATACTTTCCATTTCCGGATCGTTGGCTATCAGCAGATAACTGGGTGACTTGGGGTCACTAACTTTCAGGTCGAAGTCGTCCCCATCCTTGTGGAATATCCAGTAGGATTCCTTGGTGGCCAAACGGCTGGTATAGACACGCAGCGTACCAATCATACCCTCTAATTGTTCCATTGCCTTGTTCTTGAAGGCCGTCTGGAACGGGCCGAGCAACGGCGCGACCTCGTTGTCCGTCTCCAGTACCTCAAAAATAGTCTGGTAGCTCTCATTGAGAAATGAAAGGATATGCGGCATATCCGAGTATTTTCCCAGCCAATAGGCAGGTTCCACGATGCTGCCACCCTCACGGTCACGAACGACACCCGTCGGCTTCCAGAACTTCGTCTGCGGATCTTGCCGTTTCTCCGCATATAGTTTCTTTCCGTTTGCATCGTAGGGTTCCCGCTCGTAGTTCACGAAAAAGTAGATACAGGCGGCAAGAAAGTTCACGGCAGAAGTCTGAAAGAACTGGTCACTGCCTCCGCCTCCCTCTTTCTTGCCTTTCTGCAGGGATTCCAACAGGGTTTCCGCCGTTTCGCTCGCCGCCGCAAGATTATTGATGTACTTTGCCTGAATGGGATTCACCCGTTTGCTGTACTCCACATCCACGAAGTTGATGATGTTGAACTTGCACCCTTTGGGCAGTTTTCCGAGCTTCTGGTTTTTCTTGTAATGATAGTAAAGTTTAGTGGCAAGTGTCGGAAATTTGTAGTCATAGACCACCATCGCAAAGCCCTTGGCACTATGTTGGCGGATGAACGGTTCTATGATGCTGAACGTCTTACCGCTGCCCGGAGTTCCGACTACCCATGTTCCTCTGAAACAGTTGCTTATCGACACCCATCCCTTGCGAAATTTACCTTTGTAATAGTACCGCATCGGTATATTCACGCTATACTGGTTCTCAACCTTCTCTTCGCTCTGCTCGAAACTTTCATTCTCAAAGTTGAACCGGTCTTTACCCAGTCCCTCCTTGATGAACTTCGAGATGTTATCCAGTGCGATATGTACCAATATCACACCGACAAGCGTGGTCGCCATGTAGAAGATGATATTTAGTGGCAACGTGTAGAGCCTCGTTTCCATCGGATGATGGTACAACCACACGGAGAACACAATCAGGAACAGTCCGCTGATTAGCGGATATAACACCTGTCTCCGGGCATCGAACTCCAGATGCTTCTTGTTCCTCGTACCGATACAGGTGATGCAGATAAGCAGGAACGTCGCAATCTTGCTGTACACAAGATTACCGTCATTGTAAATCATCCACTGCTTGATGCGCCCGTGAATATCAATCAGTATGCCACCCCAGTGGTCGAGCATGGCAGGGTCGATGGCATACTCGAAGAACTCCATCAGCACGGAGATATAGATGACCGCACGGAATATCTTGTAGAACCCTTGTAATTCTTTGCTCTCTTCCATGAATCAATCCGTTGTTAATTCTTGTTTCCGACGATACCAACGGTCGTTGATTCGTATGACATCCATACCGAACCACACACCGTTTTCGTTCAGTTTCGTCTTTATTCTTTCAAGTGCTACCGGTCCTAAACCCCAGATTTCCATGAGATATTCCTCGTTGAGCTGAATCAGGTCGCCGACATACAATATCCCATGAGATTCGAGTTTGCTTCTGACTATAGGCGTCATTTTCATGCTGAATATCGGCTGTGAGAGATAATGCACCTCTTCTGCCTGAATGTTGTCCAAGGCTATCTCAAGCCCTTCTTTGACTCTCTGGACAGAATTGATGTATTCTTCCTGCTGTTGGATTTTAATTTCCTGTTGCTGTATCTCATCACGCAATTCAGAAGCCTTCCTTAAAAGTTCGGCATTGCTTCGCTTCAATTCGTCATTAACATCCGTCATCGACCGGTTGTTTAACTCAAGTTCCTTGCGTTTGCCGTTCAACTCCTTGACAACTTCCTCCAATTTGGCAATCTGGCATCTCAGAGCCGAACCTTTCCCATTGTCTGCCGCCATGTTATCCAAAAGGTAGCTGAAGCGTTGAATCAGATAATCAATGTCCTTTTTATCAGACGCAACAGAATCGGCGAGCTTTTTCAGTTTTTGCCGAGGTGATTCATCTTTGATGGGATAGTATATGAGGAAAGCCCCCAATACCATCAATACTATACAGAAAAGCATATCTATATTCATATCGTTGCACATTTTATTTGTTCATGGTAATTATAGGCCGCAGCTTATGCGCCTGTGTCTTAGGTGTCTCCTGCATCGCGCCGCTTCCTGTCGAGTAAAGCCACGCTTTCGCCGTCTCTTGTCCGGACACTTCCGTCGATGTCCAGTACCAGCAATCGTATTCATCCAACGGCAACGGATGACCGCCGCACCGTTCAATGACAGGATTGACGGTTTCCCGGACAGCATACAGCAACCGCATCTGTGCTACCGACGGGATATAGGCACTCTGTCCGTACCGCCACAGGTCAAAGACCGCTTCCGCCATAGGCGAAGCCGTCTCCCTTGTGTCGTACAGCGCAAAGGTGTTCATGTTCCCGTCCAATGCCCCGATGTCGGCCGACGTCCCTTGTGCGACACCGAGGCTGTCGGCGAATGCCGCCGGAGCAATGTCCCACAGGTAAACCGCATAGCCGTTCCCTTCCGTTCCTTCACGGCGTTCGGTATCAAAGACAACCGCTATTGCCCGCTTCCCCGATTGTTCATACTGCGCATAGGACAATGCCGTGCCGTCCTCGCAGAGAATATGCCCCAGACGTACCGCCGTATCGGGTACGTCGATATGGGCGTCACAGGCAGCGCACAATACCGCCGCCACTACCATTGCAATCCATTGAATCTTTCGTATCATGTCATTTCCGTTTTTTGTTTTTCCTTTATTTTATCGGCAGTTTTACACCCAGCACGATACCTGTCCGCAGCAAATCCGCCCCTTTTATCATCATGTCACTCTTGACCTGCCAGTACAGCGTCCATCCCGACCGCAGCTCATAATTGTGCTCGTAACCCACATGGATTCCGGCAAGAAACTTGTTCGTGTCGCTCCCTGCCGAAGCTCCGATACGCAAGTTGCCGTAATGGTTGCGTCCACGCACCACACAAGGTTTGTACGCCACACCGAAACCATAAGTGCGGTAGTTGCGCCAGAAGGATTCCGGACAAATATGACCGCAAGATTTACATTCCGTCCATTTCAGATAGCCGTTGGCGAAGAACTCCCACGCATGACGGTAGTTCATTTCATGCTCGTAAGCAAGCGTTACGTCCATGCCGTTCTCATACAGCAATCCCACGCCGAGCGAGAGGCGGCCGCCGTTGCGTTGCGCATGGGCATTGGTGGCAAACCCTATGCAGACAAGCATCAGTAACAAAACTGTTTTCAATGTCTTTTTCATCGTCATTCCTCCTCCAATAAAGCGGTGTTAAATGAATCGGCCGACAGCACATCCTCGTAGTCGATGTTCAGGCTGATATTGCGCCCGCTGATTTGTTGTTCCGTCATTTCGATAGTCAGCAGCTTGTCGTTCGGAAAGGTCATCTTTTTCACGACAATCACGTTCCGGTAGCCGTGCTTGAACGTCTTGCCGTGTTCCAATACCAGGGCAGGAGTCAGCTCGATGGTCTGCGCGTTAGTTGCCTTCGAAAGTTTCTTGTCCGACAGTTTCACCCGTATCTCGTCGATGTCGAAACGGATGTTCGTTTTGTTCTCGATGGAAAAGTCGATGAAGAAGTAGTCGCCCACCGAGTAAATATTGTTCAGGCGCATCACCATTCGGTGCGCCTTGGTCGCCACGTTGCGGATTTTCGCGGGCGAGTTCCACACCCGTCTTGCAAAACGCACCATGTCGGCTGTGGACATCGAGACCGTAGGATTGTTGTAGGCATCCCGTTCCTGTAGCTGAATTTCCTTGTCTGCCACCGCCTCGCTTATCCGCGTGGTGTAGATGAGTGCATACTGCGTGCGATAGCGTTCCGTTACGATGGTGACGATGGCCAGCACTTCACCGTCCTCGTGTCCCGTCTCTTTGGGCTTTAACCGGATGATGTTCTCAATGGGTTGGTCGCCCGCCACCTTGTCTGTGGAAATATCCACGAAGCGGACCGGTTCCGAGGCTGTGATGACGGTCGTTACCTGTTCATTGACAGTCAGCCGTTCCATCTCTTCGTATGTACGCTGAGCCTGTGCGTTCCGTGTGGCAAAAAGTCCTGCCGCCAGAAGAAATGCAGTTATAATTATTTTCTTGTTCATATCGTTTCTGTTGATATTTTTTTATTTCTTTATTTCCCTTATTTCGCTTTCTTTAATCCCATGACCACGTTCCAGTTCCTCCCGAATCCGTCGTCCGGCAATTTCGCAATACGTCGGTTCAATCTCGAATCCGATGTAATGCCGTCCCGTGCGGATGGCGGCAATGGCGGTCGTACCCGAACCGATGCAGTTGTCCAGCACCACATCGCCCTCGTTGGTATAGGTGCGCATCAGGTACTCTATCAAGGCTACCGGCTTCTGTGTCGGATGATAGAATGCTCCTGTCTTGTGTTCCTTGGGTATGGAAATGACAGAGGTCGGGTACTTGTCTTCGGCAACACGCACCGGAGCCAGTTTCATTTCACCGTAACAGCGGTTCGTGAAACCGTCCGTCTTGCGCCGTCCATGATTTTTCCGTTCCGGTGGACACGGCATCATCTGAGGATGATATACCGGCTGACGGTCGTAGAACACGATGATGTCCTCATGCTGGCGTAGCGGCATCCGGTTGGCATTCAGGTGACCCGTTACCCGGTCTTTCCGCCACACGAGGTTATACCGCCACATCCGGGGTTGCGAGAGCATGAGCCGCGCCGAGAAGATGCCCTGCGCAAAGAGGATAACGGGGCTTCCCGGCTTGGTGATCCTGCGGTACTGTTCCCACAACGCTTCGAGCGGTATCTGCCTGTCCCAGTGTACCGCCTTGTTGCTACGGTTCAACACGCCGTAAGGCAAATCCGCTATCACGGCATCGACACTGCCGTTCGCCATGAGCTTCATGCCCTCGATACAGTCCATATTATATATGTTGTCAATCTCTATCATGGCTTCCGTTTTTACTGTTTCTCACGTCCGTTCACCAGATAGACGAAAGTGCCGTATTTCAGCTTTACCTTATTTTTTTTTGATAGCTTTGCCGATGGCATTGCTCGTTTTCTGGTAGGCATTCGTAGCGGCTTGCATTCCCCATTGCGAGAGACTGTTGCCGTAACTGCCGGTATTCATGTTCAGATTCCCCGACACCGCACCGCTTGCCACATCCTTGCTCGTTTCCCGGAACTGGCTGTTCGGTACATAAAGCCCCTCCATGCCGTCCGTGTCGTAAAGGGACAGGCTGACCTTCACCAGTTCGTCCTCGATGAGAATGCTGGTGATGTTCCCCTTCACACGCCCCGACGAGAAGCCGCTCATGGTGGCATACAGATACGACCCTCGTTTGACCACGCACTCGTTGATCTCCACGTCGTCGAGCAGACGCAACCGCACACGCGAGCCGTCCACCGCTTTGATGTCCTCGTCGATAATGGCCTTTATCAGTTTCGGTTCACGGGCATTGACCGCAAGCGTATTGAAGTAATCCGAAGCCGTCTTTACCTTGCGTACCACTTCGCTGGGCGGTTCGTTCTCTGACGGGGCTTTTACCGAACGGCTCTCTTCCTCTATTTTTCCCTTAACCTCTATGGTTGCCGTCGGGGGTTGCGCCGATGCGGTACTGTCCGTATCGGTCGCCGGTAATACCTCATTGCGTCCTCTCAACCTTGCTTCGGCAAGGGCTTTCTCCAGTTCCGCGAGAGCTTCTTGCTCGCGCGTCTTGGCATCGGCAATTTGCGCTGCCGCAGCCTTTTCCTGCTGTTGCTCATCGAGCAGGGCGATGTCGTCCACCGTGTATTGCGATTCATATTCTTCCTTGTTGTCATCGGGTTCATCTCGTTCTATGTTATCCACTGCGGAGTAATCCTGTATCTTACCCCATGATTTGGCCATGTTCTCGTACTTGCTGCCTATGCCGTCACCGCCTTTAAGCCGGGCATCCGGCAAATCGGGGTTCAAAAACTCCGTTGTCTGCAGCGTCTTGTCCGGAATCTCCGCCGTTTCGGTCTGAAACAGGTCGAAGATGAAGTACGATGCAACCAGAAGCGGGATATACAGGACAGCCGGAAGCATATACTTCGGCTCCCTGAAATTGATTTTATCAAATATCTTCATCATACATCTTTTAATTGAGTTGTACATACTTGCCTTCAATGCTGCAGTTTTTCAGCACTTCTGCGTTTTCCACTCCGAATGCGATCAGGATGCTGCCGCAACCGGGAGAATCGCCGCGTGTTCCGTCCGGGCGGTAAAACCGGATGCGGTGGCGCAGGAATTTCATGCCCGTCGCTTTCTCGAAAATGACGTCCTGAAACATTTTGGAATCGCAACGGTTGAACAACAGCGCGATGCCGTTGCCGTGTTCCGCCAACTTTCGGACAAACTGTTCGATAAGGGGACGCGAGTACGGAGGATTGAGCCATACACGCCCTTCCCATTTCAGGGACAATCCGTCCATGTCCCGGTCATACATGACCTCGGCGGTCGGCCACAACGGACGGACAGGGGCGCAAGGGTCAAGGTCGAACCTGCCTAACGCTTTCAGCACCTCCTTCGGGGTGTACCATTCGTCCGACGAGCGGACTGATTTTTCAAATCGTGTATTCATAAGCACTCCTTTATTGCGGTTCATATTTCTTGTTCTCGTTCCGATTTTCCCTTATTTCACCCCCTTGCAGCCTCTTGTGTCTTTCCCGCAGCACCGAATCCTGCATTTCCGTCGCCGTGCGTGTCGGCCGGCTGTTGCGGTATGCCATCGTAATGCGATAGATGTTCCAAGTGAACCCTCCGATAGCGAAACCGAAGACGATGACCAGAAAAAGTATCCGGTGCGCGTTGGCGAATCCCTGTACCTTGGCGGCAGCCTTGTCGATACGTGTCGCTTGGGCGAACTTTCGTCCGGCGGACACCTCCCGCTCGTAACGGTCTTTGTATTTCGGATCGTTCTTGTCCGGCATCTTTTCACCGAAGAGCATCCGCCTGAATCCCTTGATATTCATAAACTCCGTTGTTTAGTAGTTGATCTTCGTTTTCTGTTCGATGTCCTTGTTCAGCAGGGTACGCCAGTTCACGATAAGCAGCCCATGCGGATTGTTCTCTGTTCGGGGTACACGCTTGAGCTGTCCTGCCGTCACCAGTTCACGCATCAGGATATTGCTCCGTCGCTCGATGCGCTGCCGTCCGTAGTAGGTGAACTCCATCTTCTCCTTGTTGAAAGCCACGCTGTCGCAATAGATGGAGAACACCGAACTCGTACCCAAAATGTTGGAGTAGAAACCCTTTTCCTTGAGCGTGTTGTATTGTGCCAACCCCGTCTCATCGACTAAATACATCGCTTTTTCCATCGTATAGCGGATATATTTGTCATCCGGCGGTAACGTGAAAAAATAATGATGAAACATCTCCACATGGCTTTTGGCTTCCACATCAAGCGTTTCGTCCATTGTCGTGCGATTCACGAGGATAGGCACGTTGCCGTCCAGCACATACACCTTCTTCTGCGCATCCGAGACCATCGTCCGGGCTGTCCAGATGCTTGACAAGCTGATGATGACACATCCCACGAGAAAAGCGGTACAGATGATGCCCACCAGTCTGATTTTGTTTTCCAAATTCTTGATGACCATCGGTTATTCCCTTTTACCGTTCAACATCTGTACATATTCCGTGTGCAGCATGGGTATGACCGCATCCCGAAGTTCCGTCAAAAGATTCTCGAACTCCGCCGAGAATATCTCCACGTAATAGCCCTGCATCTCCACATGGACAAGCACCCACCAGATTCCTCTTTTGCGCTTACCAGCGTTCCGCTGCAGCAGGGCAAGACGCAGCTTGTACGTTAGGTACGTCACTAAGGGGGCGATGTACCGGTCGTCGTACTCGAAGGCTTCGTCCAGTTCTTCATACTGCGGGTCGATGCGGTGGTTCTCCGCCACCTCGCAAACCTCTTTTCTCGCTCGTTCCTGTGCAAAGGACATAAATTTCTCATCCTTGCACCAGCTTTTGATTTTCTCTTGCAATTTCATGTTGTTATGATTTTTATTGGGTTTATATTATCTTTTGCGGATTATCTCATGATGCCGCCCAACCCTCCGGTTGCCGTCATCTTCGCCTGCTGTGCCACGCCCTCGCCGAAGTTTCGGGTAGAGAATGCCGTGTCGCCCTCCGGTATCATCCATGCCGCCAAGTCCGGAACAAGGTTCAGGCACTTGAGAGCTACAATCGAAGCCGCCATCAGGTAGCCCGCCGAGAAGAACGAGTTCTGCAGGTAGGCGGCCATCGTCTGCTCGCTGGCGGTTATCGCCGTCAGGTTCTCGATTTGGATGCACAATACAATGTCAAAGAGCAGCAGCACGTAGAAGCCCACGAAGTAGAGCATCGCCCCGTAGAAATGCACCGTCAGATAGCGTGTCAGCCACTTCGCCCAAGCACCTTCCCATTTTGGCAGGATGCTGAACGCCCACTGTATCGGCCCGAAAATCGTCAGCATTCCCAACAGGATTTGTTGGCAGTAAATCGTAGCCCACCAACCGATTCGGAACACCACGAGGGCAATCAGCATGATAATTTTGTCTATCCCCACGATGACACCTGCCGTCAAAGACGTGAACCACAACTTCGCCGCATCCTTTTCCATGTTCGTCACTTCGTCCACACCGGTCTGCTCCATTGTCGCCTCTATCAGATTGGGATCGGATGTGCCTGTGTGGGCGACATCCGCCTGTGCCTGCAGGTTCGTGTACATCGTGTCACGCACATGGATGAGCTGCTGAACTTCCTCGAACCTGTCCGATATCTGTGAAGCTTCGGCTTCATACAGGTCATGGGTGTACGAACCTATGCAGTTAGGGATGTAGGACAGGAAATCGAGAAAACACCAGTTGTTCCGGCTCCCCGCCATACCCGTGTCCGCAGGCGGATACCACCAGCAGATGATAATCGACACGGCAAGCGGCCTAAACAGCTTCATCACGTCCAACGGCTCGTGCTTTACCATCATCTTGTAGGCGATACCTGCCGCCATGACGATGGAGAACAGTGCCGCGAGTGCCATGCACATCTGCAATATCCACCAAAAAGGTCCCTGCGCACCGGTAAAAGTCGCGTCAGTCAGAAACTCGTTGGTCTGAAAGATGACATCATCTATTTCCTCCTCCAACAGGTTGATGCCGAAATCCGAAAGTATATCTCCGTTTGCCATAGCCCTGTCTTTTTATTTCCCTCTGTTTACACTCTCGTTGTCATCTTCGCCGTTTCCGTTGCTGCCCGATTGCGAACCACGCACCGCAAGGCGTGATTCCTGCCACCGGCTCATGGCATTGCGGACAATACCGCCTTTATGCAGGGTACGGTTGTCCGTTGCGTTCAGCAGTGCATTCGTCACCGTTGCGTTCTGACGCTTGGCAAGGTAGCCCACTAAAATCTCGTTCTGCCGTGCCACATCCTCGTAAATGCGCAGATACTCCTTCTTTCGCTGGGCATTGGGCATATAGGCGTCTTTCGTGGCTTTGATGGCACACTGATAGACGTGGTAGTATTCCGTCCACCGTTCCTTGTCGGCCGGAGTGCCACCGGACAGGAGAATACGGTCGATGTTGCGCCGGAACCGCTCCATCTGTCCGCTGACCTTATCGCCCTCGGCAAGCCATGCGATGTCCACCTGCCGGTCGGCAACGTTCAACGCCTCGACCTTCGCCCGCTTGACCAAGGCCGAATCAATGGCTTCCGCTTCGTCCACCTGGTTGTAGAGATTGATACCGGCAAGCGTGCGGAACGAGAGCTTGTTTTTGGCCGCTGCCGACTTCTTGTATTTGTTGTGCAGCACGGAATAATAGAGGTCGGGCGAGAGTGCGCCCGTACCGGTCTCCATGACCGTTACCTGATTCTGCTTCGGCGAATCATGGTTGTACGTTACATACTGTGCGTGTACGGCTGTCGTTACGGTGACCGCCACCGCCATGAGTAATAGTTTTCTGTTCATATTCTTCTCTTTTTGTCGTTAATAATCCAGTCTTCCGGCTCCGCGCCAACGCCCGAAGGCGTCATCGAGAATCTCCCGCATGGTGCGGGAGCGATATACCTTTGCCTTCCAATAGCCGATACGCACCTGTATATACCGCCATGTCTCGAAATACGCACGGTTCAGATGCCGCTCGATGTTGTCCAATGAGCGGTTGATGGCCTCCAACACCATCAGCAGGTCGGAGGTCGAGCAGGCTGCCGCTCCGGTGGCATACAGCACGAGGTCGCTCACGGACTTGTAGAGCTGTTCCCCCTCACGGGCAATCGCCCTCAGCCCCCTCGCATTGATGGAGATAATCAGGGTATCTGCGGATTCGATGCGTCCCCGTTTCAATATCTTCGCATTGAAATCCTCCAACAATGATTTATAGTCGCCGATACGGTCGCTGACCGATGTGTAGGTATTCTTGACGTTCAGCACCGTGCGCAACGACTGGTACATGACGTCGATGACATCGAACGCACGGGTGTACCGGTC
Source organism: Bacteroides sp. 1_1_14 (assembly GCF_000162515.1). Lineage (NCBI taxonomy): Bacteria > Pseudomonadati > Bacteroidota > Bacteroidia > Bacteroidales > Bacteroidaceae > Bacteroides > Bacteroides sp. 1_1_14. The sequence continues at coordinate 149,286 of NZ_GG774702.1, forward strand.
AAGGTCGATATTCAGCTCTTTATAGCCCCCGACTTCCTTACAGCTGTATTCGTGCAACAGTTTGTTGCTGTACTCCAAGGTACTGCGGGCCAACAACAGGCTGCGCTGCTTCTTGTGGTCGTTGATGTAGGCTTCGACGGAGACTATATCGAAAGTCCACTGCGCCTTGGCGATACCGGGCAGCAGGAAGAGCAGCAATGCGGCTATCCGTAAAATGCGTTTCATGGCCGCACCTCCTTTCCGCCGTTTCTGCCGCCATCGTTCCGAAACGTCCGTGCGCTCTCCACCCAGCGGTCATGGCATTCCTCCACGAGCGTCAGCCTGCGGCCTTCGTCCGTGTCCAGTCCGGGCAACACATCCTTCATCACGTCAAGGATGCTCCGCTTGTAGTGCATCATCTTTTCCAGCGATACCAAGTCGGCGTATATCCTTGTGATTCTGCTGTCCACCTCCCTCGCGATTTCGAGGCGGTCGCTCGACCACAGCAGATGGTACACGTCGCCGGACGGAGTTTCCTCCAGCGGTGTGCTGCGGGCGTATTCCGTCGTGATTTTGCAGGACGGGTGTTCACGGGCGATTTCGGCGATGCGGTCGTTCACTAATTTGGTTTTCTCCGCATCCGAAAGCCCCGGATCGAGTGTCAGCACATCGGCGACGTGCGTGTCCGTATAGACCGAGGTCAGTTCCCATTGGATTTGGATGATGGCACGGTGAATCTTGATGCCGAGAAAATATTTCGGCTTGCGGGCAATCGAGACCGTAGCCTTGAATGTGATGATGCCGTTGATGTTCGGCATTGTCGCCTTGCGCACATACGAATAGCCGTTCCACGATCCGCCGTCCTGCCATGTCAGGCCGTAGGCAGCCTTGCAGTCTTGCATGATAGCTGGAATGCGGTAATAGTCATCCGTCGCTACGCTGTTGTCGTCTGCGGCTTCCGACTTCGCCTGAGCATAGTCGGACTGTTTCTTCTTCCACTCCGCGAGTTCGCCTTTCAGACGGTCTATCCGTGTCTTGTTTGCATTATACTGCTGTCGGTAAGCCGCCGCATCCTCAATGCTCGCCGTACTGATTTTCTTCAGCAGGACAGCGTTCTCGTTTTCCAATGTCCCGATTTGCGCTTCAAGATTGGCCGCTTGGCTGTTTGCCTCGTTCAACAGCGCATCCAGTTCCGAAAGGTCGAGGTTGTTTTCCGTCACCGAGGTCTGCATGGCGCACTCCTTGGTGTGGGCATTCAACGAGCTGCCGCATTTACGGCACTTGTATTGTGTCGAGCCCTGTCCGAGCGTAACCCCGTCGGAACAGGTCACGCTGATGGTCACGCTCTCGCATCCCTTCAATTTGGCGGCGTCCGTTGCTTGGTAATAGTTCCGCGTACCGGAAGATATATAATAGGTGTAGCCGTCCTCGTTTTCGTTGAACTCCGCAAGTCGGACATTCAGTTGCGCCCGAAACGTATTCAAGTCCATCGAGTAGGAATCGAAGACTTCCTCATAGACAACTTCTTCCTTATTCCAGCTTTTGCTCACATGGATTTCGTATGCGTATGCCTTTTTGGTCTGCTTGTTTTTCTTGCTGATGATATAGGCACTCATCCAATAGTTGATGCTGTAGCTGAACCCGTCGTTCTGGTTGTTCAACTGCTGCACGCGGTTTCTTGACCAACCGGCATATCCTTCCGAGTTGGCAAGTACCTGTTCCCGTTGCGAGGCGTTGGGATAGAAATTCGGGTCGCTCGTGTTGAACCGCACCCATGCGCCCCCGTTCAGGATGCTGTTGTCGTCCGTCGGAGGATAGTAGTCGCACAGCGATACGCTCCCTTGGTCACGCCGGGCAATGTACCACCGCTGCGTGTAATAGTTCCCCATCGCTTCGTCCAGGTAGTCGGTCATCCATGCCGTGAGGTTGTAGTTGCTGAAGTTGAACAGACCGGCCACGTTGTCCGGACCACCCACCATGTCAATCAGCAAGCCGCCGATGTCATGTTCCGCCTGCTCGAATAGACTCCCGTAGTGTTCATACAGGTTGCCGATTTCTTCAACCTTTCCGCCCATCAGGTCATGGAACGAGCTGCTTTGCAACAGGGCGTCACCGAGATTGGCAATGCCTGCCGTTGCAAGGCCGACACCCGTGTTATAAAGGTTGTCGAGGTCGCTTTTCAGGTTCTCGTGCGTGAAGTTGCCCGGTATGTGGGCGAAGTTGTCCATCATCCGCTGCCAGTCGATGTTTCCCGTTTCGGAGAGCTTTAGCAAGGGGGCAATCTCCGGATTGATTTCGAGAAAGGCGATGTCCGAAAAGGTCAGCGTGCTGTTGGTCACCACGCTCTCGAACTGCATACACAGACTTTTGGTATCGTCGCAGACTTTCATCAGGTAACTGCCCCAATAGATAGCCGTTTGCGGCGAATGGAGCATCTGCTTCGCCACCACCCATATCTTGGGCATGATTTTCTCCGCCACCATCCGGTAGATGCGCCGGTAGTAGTAGTTCTCCGTGCGGCTGTTCCAGATGCCGAGGTCGCTCAGGGCTTTATGCTCCAAGAACTTGGCCGCGAATATCCCGGCGGTAGCGACCTCCGCTGCCGTGTAGTGCTTGAGGATGTCATCGACCTGCTCCCGGTAGTACCCTTCGGCGACCGCTTCCGTACCGAAGGCGGCCACCATCGCCGCAACGGTACGGGTGTCGTAGTTCACGCTGTAATACTGGGCGTGAACCGTCTGGCAGAGTGCGACCGAGGCGATGGTCAGGATAAGGAGTAGTCGTTTCATGGCTGCAATGCTTATTTGGATTCATACACGGGACGGAGGTTGAGCACACGCCCCGTCTCGTTTACTTTTTGTGCAAAAGGCAGGGACTTCCCGATACCGCTGGCATCCCAGTCCCGGCAATATGCCTCGATAGCTTCCTGGTGGCTGCACCGAAGTTCCTTCTTGTAAAGCTTCAGTGCCTCCTTTTCCGCCCGTTCGGTCGTGTAGGTCATGTAGCACTCGTGCGGCTCTTCCACGCCATACACGCCGCTGGTCGTCCCCCGGCGGATGAACACTTCGCGGAAGAAGCTGCGCCCATCCTTGTTCTCCAAGCGGTTGATGGTAAATATCTTCTTGCAATCCACCTCGGTCAGACCAAGAATCTTTCGGATTTCGTCAAAGCGTTCCTTGAACTTGCTTTGATCCAGCAGCATCACCACGTCCGAGTTGTTGATGATGGCCTCCTTCACGATTTCGCTGCCGATGATGTCCTGTATCTCCTGCGTCACCACGCCAACAGAAGCCCAAAATTTACGGGCGGTCTTGTACATGAACTTGATGTATTCCGCCATGAGCGGGCTGGCAATGGCCTTCCACGCTTCCTCGATGACAAGGACTTTACGGTTCTTCTTGATGCGCATTTTCTGCAGGAACACGTCCATGATAATCAGTGTGACAATGGGAAACAGTTTCTTATTTTCCTTGATTGCATCCACTTCAAAGACAATGAATGTCTCGTCAAACAGTGCCGAATCCACTGTCTCGTTGAGAATTTTCTCATACGCACCGCCCTTGTAGAACGGCTGCAGCATGGTCGAATAGGTCGAGTAGCTGATTGTCGTGATGTCGTTTTCGGTGCAGATCTGCTCCAGACGGTCGAATGAGTAGTCAAAGAATGAGTTGAAACTCAGCTCCGTCACTTTGAGGGCCGCCCGCCGTGCCTCAAGCACCTCTATCTGTTTGCGCACCATCTCATCCACCTCTCTGGGTGGTTTGTTTGGGTTCTTTCGGCTGGCCGCCGCAAACAGGTTTTTCAGCAGTACCTCCCGTTGCTCGTCGGTGTATCTTGTAAATCCGTTGAAATAGGCATCATAGTAGTCTATGATTATCTGCTCGACAATGCGGAACTCAATTTCGGGGATTTGGCTGTCCGACCCTTTCCAAATCATCAGGATAAGGTTCTTGAGGAAGTCTATCTTCTCGATGTTGTATTCCTCCCGGTTGATGCGAAACGGATTCATCGTGATAGGCCGTTCTTCGGTATAGCTGATATACTTGCCGCCCAGATACTCGCACAGTCCCTCGTATGAGTTTCCCGTATCGACCATGACCACATCCGTTCCCTGCTCATGGAGCTGGCGCACGACCGAGTTGATATGAAAGCTCTTGCCACTCCCAGAAGGCCCCAGACAAAAGAAATTCGAGTTGTCCGTCAGCTTGTTCTTTCCCTCTTTTCCCGTGATGTCAATAGCCACCGGCACACCCTGACGGTCGGTGTAGTAAATCTTCAGCGGTGTTTCCTCGCTGTGCAGCACGCGCTCCTTGTACATCAGGCACATCGCCGCATCGGAAAGGGTCAGGAAACGGTCGTATTCCTCATTGAGCGTGTAGCAGTTGCCCGGAAACGAACCGACGAACAGTTCCAGTTGGTTGTACGCCCGCTTGCTGATATGGATGCCCATGCGCCCGAATGCGTTTTCCAAGTGGTTCGTACACTTTTGCAGGTCTGCACCGGCAGATACGGCTACCACCATGTTGAAGTGCGTATATACCAGTTGCTTGCTTTCACGGGCAATGACCTCCTGCACACGCTTGATGTCCTCGACCGCCATCTGGTTGTTCGGGTTCGGAATACTCGCGTGGCGGTTCTTCTTTTTGTCGAGCATCGCCAGTTCCCGTTTTTGGTTGGGTAGGAAGATGACTTGGTTATAGACCACCGTCTCGGCGTCCGGTATGTTGTCCACCACCGAAGCCAGATCGACCGGCATTTCCGTGTTGTTCACCTCGATGTTCGTGTACGGACGTATCATCGAGGGCAGTGCGGCACAGTCCACGTCCACAAGGCTGTACACCTTGCAGCGTTTGTCGCCCATCGACACCGTTTCATCGTCCGCCTTGAAGTTCGTCATCGACACGGTGCGGTCTTTGAAGTTCATGGCGAAGTAGCGGTCGACATACTCGCTCGCCTCGGCTTTGTTCAGGAACCTGGCCTGTACGCCGCTGTCATGCAGTTGGTCATGCACCTTGCGGATTTTCACGAGGAAATCGCGCCACTTCTTGTTGTCGAACGAGAACAGGCGGCTCTTTTTCGCCTCCTGCGTGATGGTCAGGTAGCAAAGGCTGTCCGTGTAGGGACGCCCTTTGAAGTAGCGGAAATACGACGCCGACAGGAACTCCTGCCCGTCAGCCGGTTCGCTTGCAAACTGTTTCCTGACGAAGATATCCTGCTTGTGGATGGCGTACCCTTCGCCTAAGGTCTGCGCAAGGGCGGTGAACAGGTGCGTGAAGTCGTAGTAGCTATCTATGTCCGCCGAATATTTCTGTACCGGATTCTCTATCTTAAGTACGGCGGAATATTCGCCGGTCTTGGTGTACAGCACACCCACACCGTCCGTTTCCTCCGCTGAGAAATAGATGTCCTGAAAGATTCGCTTGCGCTTGCCGCCCGTACCGAACGCATAGACCGACAAGGCCATACCCGCGCACAAAGCGACAAAACATAAAATGATGTATAGGGTCATTTCGATATACGTGTAATTAAATAGGGGCAGGTTCGCCTTGCTTCAAGACAAACCCGCCCGCGTTCAACAATCAATAAAGCCATGCACATTGCCGTGATGGTTTTTCTTTCGTCAGATCTTGCGCGAGTGGGCATACACATACACACCCGGAGCGACCTTCTTGCTATGCAGTCCTTTCCGCTGTTTGAGAAGGATGAGCACGATACCGACCGATACGACGGTAGCCAGCACGACAAGCCCGGCAATGAAACCGAGCAGGCAGTAGGCGGCGACAAAGCCGACAATGGCTCCGCACGTCGTCACCGCCGCCCAATATATGTACCGGCCTTGGATGCCCAAAAACTCAAGAGGCCGTTGCAGTCCCTTGAACAGCGGATAGTCCGGATAGCGTTCGTCCTTGCTTTTCATACTTATCCTTGATGTTTAAGCGGCAATACCGAAGAACAGAGGCAACGCCTTGGCCGCCGCAATGAGGAAGATACATGCTCCCACGACCATCATAATCTTCTTCTTGACGTCCTGCTCCTCGTTGTTCATGGCGATATATACCGAGATTGCACCCACGATGGCCACAACGCCGGCAATGGCGTAGCACAATTTCACCATAATAGGCACATACTTGGCAATCTCATCGGCGACAGTGGATAATGCGCTCGTACCGGCGGAATAGTCGCCTGCGGAGTTCTGCGCTTTCGCCACCATGCCGGACAGCAGCATGAAGGAGAACATCATTACTTTGGTAGGGATTCCGTTGACGAATCCGAATGCCTTGCGGCACAGCTGTTTGGTTTTCTGAAACATACGTTTACTTTTTTAGTGAATACTTTATTTGTCTGCGACCTGATACAAGTAAGGTTATATGCGGTAGCCGAAGAAAGCCGGGAAAACATAGAATGCCCCGATCAGGAACAGGCACGCGCCGACAAGCGTCATTATCGACTTGGTGATGCCGTCCTCGCCCGTGTTCATCTTGATGTATATCTGACAAACGGACACGATGACGTAAACCCCGGCTATGGTGCAACAGATATACTGGACATAGAGCATCATCGTCACCACGAAGTCGTGCATCGTGGCCAACGCGTCCGCTCCCCAGCTATAGTTCACGCTGCCGCTTTTGGCAAAAGCCGTGTAGGGGAACGGGAGGCACAGCGCACATAGAATCTTTTTAGCTTTCGACATCTCACAACCGGTCTTGAATTGGGTTCCACTTTATTTCCGGTCGGTTGTCTAACCGTCCCTTGGAAATCATAGCCTTGTACATCTCCTCCGACGTGCGTGCGTCCGACAGGTAAGGCGTGGTCTCTTCCATCTGTTCCTCCGCCTCGGCCTTCAGCCGTTCCAGTTTCTCCTGCGCCGTTCCCGGTTTGTCCTTGATGTCCTCCTCAGGGGATGTTTCGGAAGAGGTAGCCGTACTTTCCGTCTCGTAGTTCTCGCTACCGATACTGAAGCCGCTCTCGCTTTCCGTGACAGCCACACTCTCTTCCTCTTCCGGTGCGCCGAGGTCGAAAACTTCCTCGTCCGGTTTGTCCGTCCCCTTTTTCCCGTAGAGGTCATGCGCTATGATGACGGCGTAGTAAATGATGTAGGCAACCGTCAGGACAATGGCAAAAATGAAATATGAGTTCATGTATTTAGTATGAATATTAAAAATTCGTATTAGTATGATTTTGCAAAGAAACGCACGAAATATAAAACCATAAAATAATTGAGCATTAAACATCTGTTTCGTTAATGAGATTTGTGTAAGTTTCAAAAATCGAACTATTAAATCGTACTATATTGCAGTCTCTATGGTGGGAAATGGAGAAATCGGGGCATAAAAAAAGCTCTCGTGGTGGAGAGCTTTAGGTGGCAAAAGAGAACATTGAATATCAGCGTTTCTTTCCGCGCAGGTAGTCGTTCAGGTCTTTGTATTCCGCATAGTGGCAAGATTCATCGCTGACACGTCCGCCATACATCCCGGCAATGGTCTCTGTGGTTCTCTGCCCGGCAAGGTCATTGTCGAGATAACAGTGAATGTCCGAATACTCCTGTAAACGTGCCAGCGTCTTTTTCAAATTGTTTACCGAGTTCATCACGAGGTAGTCGCATGGTATGGCAAGACAGACCGTCCGGTCGCCTGCCAGTTTCAGTGTCATATAAGAAAGAAAATCCATGAATCCCTCGAAGACACAGACGTTTTCCTGTGTCTCTTCTGTCAGATGTCTTATCAATGAGATGTCCTTGTTATTCAGGCATCCCTTGTAATAGGCGTTTCGCACCTCGTAACCGCCTGATATATTGCCGAATGCGAGAGCGAAGTAATGACGGCCTCGCAGTTCGTAATGCACCTCCTTGCAATACATACGGCTGATGTCCGCGTCGATAAGCCGGGATTGGAGGTAAGAGAACAGGGCGTGATGACGGAGTGGAATCACGATCACGTCTTTCATTTCAGCCTCCACCGGTCGGGGTGGAGCGGTCAGCATACGGGTTCTCGGTAGTGATGCGCCATTCACAAGCCTCTCTATATACGCCAGGGCCTCGCTCACGCAGTCCGTCCGGCAAATGTATTTTGCCAGTTCCACCAGGTCGCCACCGGTCGCCTCGCCGAAATCGTACCATTCATTGATGCGGTCATTCACTTTGAACGACGGGGTACGCTCGTTCCGTAACGGTGAGAGATACCAGTATTGTCCCGATTTTATGTGCTGCGTATGGTGACCGAGACGTGCCAGAAAATCCACGATACGCACTTGTTTTGCTTCTGCTATGGTCATGTCTTTTTTCTTTCACTTGGTTTCACGAAAATGGTTTAGTTTAGTTTTTTCCTATATATATAAATACTAAAGTAAACTAAATCATACAGGCCCGCGCCCGGCATCATTCTTCATCAAAAAGCATGGCCTCGGTAGGCGTCATGTCATAATAGAACAGCTTGTCCCGTTTGATGATGAGCTTGAGGTTGTCTATCAGGTATTGCATCAGTTTTATCATGACGCTCCGACCACGTTTGAACCCGATTGCCTCATAGGAGACCATCAGGCTTTGCAACAGGTTGTCGAATCCCCGGATAGGCTTTTCCCCGAAAGCGGCGGAGAGGGCTTCCCGGTGCTGTTCGATGCTCAGCTCCGTGAACCCCGTCCGAGCCTTGGGCTTCGGGGGCTCTCCGAACGAGTGTCCTTCCGCAATGACGGGCAGCCCAGTCTCGTTGATGGTGAACGCAAACGGCTTGAACTCCTTTTCCCGGATATGGAGCGCATGGACTTCGCTGATACCGGGATTCTCGTTGCTCTTGCTGATGACAAGCACGGTTTCCGCCTTGTTGCTCATTTCCGTACCAATGTGTCCCCGCACATTATTATCCCCTTTGTTCAAATGGAGTACACAATGGATATGCAGGTCGTACCTTGAAGACCATTCCATCATCCGGTTGATGACTTCCACCGATTCACCGGTGCTGTTGATGTCAAGCATCAGGTCGCGGATGCCGTCAATGATGACCAGCCCATAGCCTTTGTTCTGACGCAGCGCATAGTCGATGACCTCGACACGCACCGACGGCGAATATTCACGCAGGCAGAAGAAGTCGAGATTCTCCGGGTCGGTTGTCGTGGGCAGCCCGGCCAGCCGCAATATGCGCTCCAATACCGAGCGGCAATGGAAACGGCTCTGTTCCGTATCGACGTACAGAATCCGCTGTTTGCCTTCGGGCAGATGCGCACGGTAGTTCAACACTTGTTTCCCGGCCAATGAAGCGGCGACAAGCGCAGAGACATTAAACGTCTTCTTCGACTTTGCCTTTCCTGTCGATGCACTGAAATTGCCGAGCGTGGCAATCGTCGAGTTGTCTATCCAGATGATTTGCGGCGGGGTCTCATAAATGTCCGTTGCCTTGATTTGCGAGGCCAGAAGGATGTCCGACAGGCGGTGTTCATCCATTCCCATATCGGCTGAGCGGTCAGTCTTTCTTTCGTTTTCCATTGCGTCTCTTATTAAGGAACGGTTCTGTGGCGGCGGCTTCCGTCGCCATGCGCACGGCCTCGTTCACTGTAGGTTCATAATTCTGCAACAGCCATTCGTCCAATTCCTCCTTGGCGAAATAGACCATTTTACCGCGCGGTTTGTAGTGCGGTATCTCCTTGCTCGATGTGAGCTTGTACAGCATACTTTCAGAAACCCCGATATACATACAGGCTTCCTGAAACGTGAACACTCTCTTGGTCGTGAAGATGGTATTTTCCAGCAACGTGATACGCTCCAAGAGACTTTCGACCGGTTCCAATTTCTTTAGTACCGATTCGATGGCGGCGAGCCGTCCGCTCATCCGCTCCATGAATGTCATTCTATTCGGCATAATAACATGGTTTGATTTTTGACAATGGAGATGCAACCTCCGTTATGCAGCGCGCTAACGGAGGTCAAAGGTATGTCCGGTAAACGAAGATGCCGTGATTTGGGGAATGATACTATGCGCGTATCATTGCAACTCTCATGCTTTTACCTTTCACATACTTCGCTTCTTGTCACTTCCTGTCATTCTTTCAGCCGGTCAATGGTCTTTCGGATGCCGTATGCGACCGATGTCATGTTGTTCTTGATGGATGACAGCGCGGAAGACAGGGTCGATACCGAAACGGAACGTGTCCCGTCCTTGGACTGCAGGAATGCACCCTTGCCGAGAACATTCTGCCACCGGGACTGGATAAGCGAGTTTTCAAGAAGCGCGTCGAACAGGATTACCACACGGCGGATATTGTTCACTCGGATGGAAAAGCCTTTCTTACAGGCGAAAAGAGCCTCCATGTCTTCAATGCGTACAGAAACACAGAACAGATGATAAGTATTGGCACAAGCCACAATACTTTCCATCTGTTCCGGGGTAAAATCACAGCCAAAAGAAAGGGAGAGATCTGCCGGTCGGTCAATGTGGGGCGGACCGAGCGGAGGCAACGATTCCGAGGTATCATACATCCGTTTCAGCTTCATGCACTCGTCAAACGTGAAATTCGGCGTAGCAAAGCAAATCTGGACGAAACGGGCGTACTCGGTCAGCAGCCCCTTGACGATGTGGATGTTCATTTCGTGGCAGTTCCGGCAGGCCGCATGGTCGCAGTCTATGTACCGGTGTCCGTTTACGAAATCGTCCACATAACGGTGGTACTGTTTACCACCCGACACAACATCGTGGAGATAAACTGTTTTTGCTTCGGTTAGCAGGGCGAAAAGTTCATTCGCCACATCCTTCTCCGCAGCGAAGTGCTGCAGGTGTTGGCTCCCTCCAAAAAGAGAGAAGGCCGTCTTCAGGTCTTTTCATGTCGATTTACCTTTTTGAGTTTATAATATGTGATGAAAGCATTAACTTCGGTTGCGTTCACAACCGGAGCAATGCCATAAATTGATGTTTGTAAATTAGACATGAACCACATAGTGCCGTCAATTAGTGAAACAAACCGTTTACAAGATTCACTGCCTCGTCCTTCTTCTTGTTGATAATCTTGGCATACACCTGTGTCATTTTTACGTCGGCATGACCGAGCAACTTCGAGACGGTATATAAATCCGCGCCGAGCGTCAGCATCATGGTGGCGAATGTATGCCGGCTGGTGTGATAGGAGAACCGCTTGGAGATTCCGGCTGCTTTCGCCCAAGGTTTGAGCTGCATCCTGATTGTATTGGCGGACGGCAGGTCGAACACATTATCTTCCGATGATTTTCCCCCACGTTCCGGCATCCACTTCAACGCTTCAGGAGAGAGGGGCAGGTAAATAGGCTCTTTGGTCTTTTTCATGGACACGGCCAAACGGTACTGTCCCCGGTCAACGAACACGTCTTTCCATTTCAACTTGATTATATCGCTGATGCGCAATCCGCAGAAGCAGGAGAACAGATACGCGCATTTTACTATCTCGTATTCCTCGTGGGGCATAGGAGTGTCAATCAACGCCTGTACCTCTTCGATGGTCATGTACGACCGCATACTCTCCGGCTTACGGATTTTCTCCGACTTCTCAAGCTCGTTGAAAGGGTTGGCCTTCATCTTTTTCTTCCTGACGGCAGAGTTCAACGCACCGTTCAACGCACGGTAATAATTGTGAAGCGTGTAGTTTGATATGTCCTTGCCTTTCGGATGATATTCCGTCAACAGATAAGTGATGTAGCCCCGGCAGAAGTCCCCGTCAATCTGATCCAGTGTGACCATTTCTCCGGCATAGTCTTTCAGTATGCGCATGGCAATCTTGATTTGGTTGCCGTCTTTCTTGCCCGCACTCTCTTGGGCTTCCATGTAAACCTTCATCCAGTCCAACAGATAAGTCTTGTCCTTACGGAATACGATTCCTGCCTCATTGCTGGTCAGTTCGATAATACGTTTCGACTTGATGGCATTGGCGGCATCCATTGTCGCCTGATTCTGCCTACGGGCATTATTATCCGTCTCCGGGATAATATACATCTTGAGGTATTCATACGTCCGCTTTCCATCGCGGTATATATCCAGATATAGACTCTTGCTGCCATCGCTCAACGGCTTCATCCGAAGACGAATCGGCTCTTTGACTTTTGTATGATTCTTAACTCGTGCCATAGGGATTCCTTTCTCATTTTTCCTATTGCAAATATACGGATAAGTATCGAGATTAAGAAACAAATAAGAAACAAAATTGCACCAAATAAGAGCCAATTCACTGAAAGTACTGAAAACAACTGAAAATAAAAATAGGCTTATAAAACACTGATTTATAGCTTATTTATTATCACTTTATTGGGTGTTGTTTGCATTTTGTATATATACTGCGTAAATCTGGTAAATTGGAACTACGGAGACGATTGCGTGATGCTTATGCTATGCTTACGCATAGCGTGCATTCACGTACTCTCCGTAAAGGCTTTACCAGAGCCATCGCTTGAAGGTAGTGTGAATTGCACGCTACTTTTTTGCCCTTGCCTAATGAAAGGTAACGATTATGGGTAAAGTTCAGATTCTCGCCGTACTGACGATGGACGGATGTCTTTCTTCAGAGTTATATGATAAAGCACATCAGGATTTGTGCCTTGACCGTTGCGGTCTTGATGAAATCAGGAAGAAAGCTCTTTACCGTGTGACACCGGACTATTCCATTTCAATGCTGCACGAATGGAGAAAAGACGGCACAAACATCTGCTATCTCGCGGAAGCCACACCGGACACGGCAGACTATATAAATGGACTTCTGCGTATGCACGCTGTGGATGAAATCATACTATACACCGTTCCTTTCATATCCGGAAGCGGACGACATTTTTTTAAGTCGGCTCTGCCAGAGCAACACTGGACGCTTTCCTCCTTGAAAAGCTATCCCAACGGTGTATGTCGCATTATCTATATCCTTGATAAAAAAGCAAGATAACCAAAATGTGCGGCAAGCATACATTTCTATTTTCAGGAATAGAATAAATGTTCTGATTACAAACAATTTAAGTCGGAGATAATTTGTCCTTGTGAAAAAATACTGAATTTTACACCTCTGAAATCCAGCACTTTGTAAAATTGAGTGTTGGATTTTTTATTTTCTGCCGCGTTTTTTGCCAATTATATTCATGTGCGCACGCAGAAAACAAAGTGTAATTTTCAAAATTGACAGAACCATGAATTATTTCTTGCTGGCGGAAACCGACTTTTTCCGCCTGATAAACGAAGCCGGCGACTGCAATATGGAAACGGCATACACGGCTTTCGCCACCCAAGTGATCGAACTGTGCAACGGCGGCATGGACATGAACCTTACCGTCATCGCGCTTGCCTACATCGAAATCGAGTTGCAGCACCATCCCGTGCGTAATCTGTCAGAAGAAAAAAGAGAGATTGCCGCCTACGTCAGCAAGGCTCTGTCTTTCGTAAGAAAGATGCAGAAATTCCTTGCCACGCCTCAAGTGTCACCACTAATATCCGCCAATAACGCAACAGAAACCACCGCCAGCCTTCTTCAATGGACGGGCAACGCCATCGACCTCGTGGAACTTATCTACGGCATAGACGTGATGGGCTGCATCAACAACGGCAATATGCCGCTCAAACAACTCGCTCCACTTCTCTATAAGATATTCGGGGTTGATTCTAAAGACTGCTACCGCTTCTACACTGATATCAAACGCCGGAAGAACGAAAGCCGCACCTACTTCCTTGACAAGATGCAAGAGAAACTGAATGAGAGGATGCTGCGTGATGAGGAACTGGAACTAAAAAGACGGTAAGTATTTCTATACCTTTTCATCGTTTGAATGAAAAATCGGCTTATTTTTTGTCATTACATAAAAAAGTCTTATCTTTGCATCTATAATTAAGAAGATATGCGGTTCTGACCGTGTTCAACGATAACAGTACCCGTTTGGCATACCGTAAGATCTGCCGGCGGGTCATTCTTTTTTTATAACGGTATGGCAAATAAGGAATCACGTTCCATTGATGAACAAATAGAACTGCTCAAACAAAGAGGAATGCTTGTCGGCGATGAAATTTTCGCTGCCCGGCATTTGGCTCATATTAGCTACTATCGTTTGAAGGGATATTGGTGGGACATGCAGTCCGATAGAGCCAATCATCTGTTTCAGCCGGATTCCAAACTGGAAGATGTAATCACACGCTATTATTTCGACAAAGAACTGCGCCTTATTTTATTTGACGCCATCGAAACAATAGAAATCACGCTGCGTACAAAGATGATTTATCATCTTTCACAGTCCTACGGAGGGCTGTGGTATCGTGACCCGAGATTGTTTGCAGATGTCACTTTTCACACACAGCACCTCAAAGAGCTGACAGAAGAGTTTTTACGGAGCAATGAGATTTTTGTGAAAGACTACAAGCGAAAGCACCTTGTGACTGATGCAAGCGGTGAAAAGACGCTTGACGAACACCCGGATGCGTGGATTATATTTGAAGTGGCCACATTCGGCACACTTTCCAAGATATACAAGAACCTTAACCACCAACTGCCCGAAAAATCAGCAATAGCCAATGATATGGGGCTGAATCTGCACAATGAACTTTCGGGATGGCTGGAAGCCATTTCATATATGCGCAACATAATCGCGCACCATTCCAGAATATGGAGTCGGAATATGGTCAAACGGCCTTGCGAAATTCATAATCCGCGAATGACATGGCTTTCCCGTCCATTGACTGAGGTACAGCAGAAAAAACCGTTCTATGTGATTACGGCAATGTTATATCTCTGCAATGCCATAGACGAGGGGCATACGTTCAAAGAGAAACTGCTGGCATTGTTTGAGGAGTATGCGGATGTGCCCATCTACAAGATAGGCTTCTTCAACCGCTGGAAAGAAGAGCCGATTTGGAAATGAAAAAAGTGCCTGTTTACAGGTGCGGAAAAACAAAAAGAGAAACAATCAATAAGCCTCCCGAGCGCGTCGCAAGACAGCATACTTGGGAGGCGTTCTTCATTTTAAGAGGTGACGGAGATTTTTTTCCGCCACCTCTGATTTTTTTATTTCTGCTGCAACAGGTGCTTTAGGTTTTCGTCGCCCGCGATGCGTTCCAGTTCATCCTGAACAATCAGTTTCACCTCTTCCTTGATGCGCCGGTAGTTCGCCTGCACCGTCTCTTTCATGCGGTCGTTGCCGTCCTCGTCCGTGAAGTCGGTAATGACAGGGATTTTCTTGTAGGCACTTTCTTCCCGTTTCACCTTCTCGGCATCCACCACAATCTCACAGTGAAAAATCTTCTGTTCGATACGTTCGTTGAAGTTGTCGGACACCGAGCCGACAAACATACCCTGCGTAAGACCGGAAATCTTGCTCGGCGGGATAAGCGCGTCCATCTGCGTGTTGATGGAGGTGGAAACATCCTGCCGGTTGATGGAAATCGACTGCCGTTTCTGCAACACCTTACCGAACCGCTCCGATAGTGTCTTAGCCGTTTCTCCTACCACCTGCCCGGAGAAGATGTTACCGACGGTATTCATCACTACTTTCGCCTCCTTGTCCCCGTAGTCACGCACCAGCTGGCTGAAATCCTGAAAGCCCAGACACACGGCAACCTTGTTGCTTCGGGCGGTAGCTATAAGATTGTCCAACCCTTTGAAGTATATCGTGGGCAGCTCGTCGATGATGACCGACGACTTCAGCATCCCCTTCTTGTTGATGAGTTTCACGATACGGGAGTTATACAATCCGAGAGCCGCGCCGTAGATGTTCTGACGGTCGGGATTGTTGCCCACGCATAGGATTTTCGGCTCTTCGGGATTGTTGATGTCCAGCGTAAACTCGCTGTCCGACATCACCCAATAAAGTTGCGGGGAAATCATCCTCGATAGCGGGATTTTCGCCGACGCTATCTGCCCCATGAGCTGCTCCGCAGCCCCTCCAAGCCAAGCGTCCATGAACGGCGAAAGGTAGTTCTCCAGTTCCGGGTAAGAGGTAAGAATCGGGAAAATATCCTCGTACCGACGGTTCAGAAACTCGATAGCATGGGGAAACGTGCAAAACTTCCCGTTCTGATAGATTTTAAGATACCAGATAATACTGGCAAACAGAATGATAGGTGACTCCACGAAGAAGTCGCCCTGCTTTTGCACATCGGGTAAGTCAAGGGCATTGCTGCCCCCTTCTCCCCTAAGAACCGTACATGAGAGTTTCCCCTCATACGGCTCAAGCAACTCAATATTTCTATTTGTTGTTAGAAATCGGCTCATACTTTCAACATTTTCGTTTATTTCGCTTGTAGCAGTTGTTGTGGACAAGTTGCCGTACAATCGAACCACCAACAGATATTTCGTTGACGTTCCATGCTTTTGTACAATCTATTTCCTTGCCGCATAACGGACAATCCGGTTCTGCTTGTTCCATAAATATAAGAGAGACTTACGTCCCTTGAGAGATTCCCAGCATTTTGTTGCTCCTTTCGCTGAAAGAATATCATCGTATTCCGGGTCGAAAGGGTTTGCCTCACCTTTTGATTTTGCTTTGTACGGGGTATAATGTATATCC
>NZ_GG774702.1:166203-179915 GCF_000162515.1 Bacteroides sp. 1_1_14
CCCACATGGGCAAGGGTTATCCGACTGCTACCTTTGGTGAGAGCTAAAGTATCTTGCGCTCCTCAAACCTTACGACGGCTAAAGTCAGTTCACTACGTTAACCATGCTATCCCAGCCTCGCCACTCAACGGTATGATACTAACCGTCCTTGACATTCCCTCACGGTTCAGTCTTGTCCTTTCGGAAAGTGTACTTTGTCCTATAAGCTTGGCACAACCCATCACTGGAGATGCACCTTATAGTAGGCTACCGCTGACGGAACAGCGGGTTAAATCATGCAATTAATATCACTGTCTAACAATCAATTACGTGACTTTACAGGTCACACCCACGTTTTATTGAGGTTGAGCATTATTGTGTAGGCACTCTCATAGGCATCCGTAATATCTTCCATAAAATCCGGGTGAATGGGATTGCACCGATGAGAGCGTCGCGGGTCGTCGAAGTTGATCACATAGAACTTCGGCTTTACCTTGTAGCCGTCCGGGTGGTTCAGCAAATGGTTGTAGGCAATAGTAGATAGGTCGGGATACTTGAAATCGTAGATGTATTGACTAAAGCCCTTTTCAATCTGTTGCTTGATAAAATTATTTACCACGGCATAGGACTTGCCGCTGCCCGGCGTACCCAACACGATGGACGCACGGAAGGGATTAACTACATTGATCCAACCGTTGTTCCAGCGTTTCCTGTAATAGAAACGTGTCGGCAGATTGACCGAATACTCGCTTTCGATAAGCCTCGTTTCCTGCATGAAGCTCTCGTTCTCGTTATTGAAAACATCCTCCATCAGATTGTGTTTCAACAGGCGGCTCATCCACAGACCACCCATCAGCAGGCAGACATAGCCCGTGCCGATGGTAAGGACATACAGCCCCGTCACCGCTTCAACCGGCAGCGGCAGAGCCAGCAACCACCAGTTCAGAAAGAACAGCACGAACCCGGCGGAGAGTGCCGTCCAGATTCTTCCCCAAGTGATTTTCTCACCCTTGACCCCTTTCGTGCCCAGACAGGACAGGGCAAGCAAAATGACGGAAAACAGTTTCGTGTACAGTATGGAATGGAACAGCCTCGCCGTGCGGTCGAAGTTCAGAAGGATTTTGTCCACCACACCGATGTTCACGCCCCACAGCCGGATGGCTTCGTAGCAGAACCAGTACACGTTCATGACCACTAAAATGATACTCACGGCACGCAGAAAATCCATGATTTTCGCCAATGCCCTCAAATCGTCTTCTTGTTGTGACATACATTGATTTTTAATTGTTGATACTCCGATTACATACCCAAGCCCTTGCGCTTTTTCTTCTTTTTGCGCTTCATCGCCCGGATGAAAGCCTCTTCCTCGGCATCGGTCGCCGGGCCTTCGGGAGTGAGCAAGCCCATACCGCCCGACACGTCTGCACCGTCGTATGCGGTCTGCCCGTGCGCCTTGTCCGCAGCATCCACAGGAATGGATAGCGGTATCGACGGCTGTCCAGCGTATGGCAGGGTGAAGTGTTCCTGCAAGGCATTCGCCGAAAGCTCCTTGCCCATGCGTGAGCCGTTCAGCACGCATCCCGTGCGGTGGTCGATGAAGGTGGCCCCGTAGATGCGCCCTTCCTCCGTGTAGCGCAGTATGGTGTCTATACCCTTTTCTTTGAGTTGGGACACAAATCTGTCCTTGTCATAAGTGCCTTGCAGCACGGATAGGACGGTGCGTTTCGTCATGTCGGCGAGCTTCCTGTCCTTAATCTCCTGCTTGGAACGTACAAACTTCTTCTGTATGGCTTCATAGCCTGCGGACTTCCCGAAGAGCGAAGACTTGAATGGGTTTCCCACCTTGTTGCCCTTGTCGTCCGTGACGGAATATACCAGCCCATGATATTCCCGTCCGCGCACGTTACCCCTCGCTTCCTCCACCGTCAGATTATATAAGGAAAGGAGCGCACGGTATTCGCCCATCGTCTGAAAACGGTACTGCCCGTTCAGAGCCTTCACGGTGCCAGCCACCTGCTTCTTCACATCGCCTGCCAATGCGTCTACCTTGTGCAACGGCGTATCAAGGTGGCGATTCCTGCGCTCCGCATCGTGCAGCCCGTATTTCTTTTCAAGCTCACGAGTAATCTGCTTGCTGCGGTAGTAGTTGTTCTTGTCACTGATACATTTCCCGTTCTCATCCACCCGCACCGTCACAATGTGCAGATGGTGACGGTCGATGTCCTCGTGCTTGAATACAAGATAAGGCTGGTTGCCGAAACCGAGCTTTTCCAAATACTCGCGGGCGATGTCCTGCAATTCCGCATCGGTCAGCACATCCTCCGGGTGCGGGTTGAGCGAGATATGCACCACCGGTTTCTCCACCTTCATCTGCGGTGGCAGGAAGGTGTGGAAACCCTCCATCGCCTTGCCGATGTCCACCGTTCCCGAACCGTCATTATAGATGCGGTTGGTGGTGAGAAGCCGCCCCTGCGCTTCGTTAATCTTCTCCCCGTTGTAGGCAATCGCGCCGTACAATGAACTTCCTACACTGATTTTTGCGACCATTTTGCCTCCAATTCTCTCGAAAGTTCCACAATCTGACGGCTCAGTTTCACGAGTTCGACGGTGTGTTGCTCCAATTTATAGAGCAACGCCATCGCCTTTTTCTCTGAAAAATGCAGCCTCAGTTCCTTCACTACTTGGTTGTAGTTCGTACCCACGGCGCGGAACTGTGCGTGAAAATCCGACAGCTTGGTGTAGTAGTCCACCAGCGTCTTGTCCACCTTCAGCACCTTGAACGGCTGTCCGAAGAAGTGCGCCTTGAGGAAAACCGACCGTGCATAGACACCCGATTTTCCGAACATGGCGAGGAAACGGTTGTGTTCCTCCTCGTTGAAACGGACAGTGTACCGGTACACCGCCGGATCAAGTTTGGGATTTCTCCCTGATTTGCTTTTCCTTTTCTCTTTCATATTACTTTGGATTTAGCGGATTGACGGCATAAGCCGCCGCTTCGGATCACAACACCGCAGTTCTGAAAGGCTTCCCGACTTCGGAGGGAAAGCCCGCCCCCTGCAAGGGCAAGGCGTTTTCCGGGATGCTCAAAATATTTTGAGCGGCTGAAAACATACCTTGCTATGTTCAGGTGAACATAAAAATCCGTCAGGGGACGGATTGGGAAAATACCTTTCAGGACTCCGGGCCGCGCGCCATCGGCGAACCCTGCCGTCCGGGTGCAAAGTTACGTCCTTAAAGCGGTAACGGACAGATGTTTGACCCGGTCAATCACTGCCAACCGGCGCAACATGCCTCCACTTGCCGGAGAAGTGATACAGGTTCAAAAATATACTTGTTTATTTGCAGCATGATTCAAGAAATTAACGGTTTGAAGATATGAGAAACGGAACATTCAAATACCCGGACAACCGCTTCGGCGGACACTTGCCGAAACGGATACCCGAACCATCGGAAACCCGGTTGTCCGACAATTCGGTGACGTATGGATTCAATGACTTCATGACGCAGTGTCGTCAGTCATCACTTGTCCGCCGCACCGCTTCACCGCAGAACCGAATACGCGGTGACCCGCCCGTGTGCCTGTTCACGGAAACGGATAATGCGGTAATTCAATCCGCATGGAAACAGAAAAGTAAATCATCAACAATTAAAATGTATAGAACTATGAGTAAGGAAATCTTCGTTGCATTCGCAACACAGAAAGGTGGCATCGGCAAATCCACCGTCACGGCACTCGCCGCCAGCTACCTGCACAACGTGAAAGGCTACAATGTCGCCGTCGTGGACTGCGACGACCCGCAGTACAGCATCCACGGGCTGCGCGAACATGAGACGGCACTCATCGGCAGGAGCGTCTACTTCAAGGCTCTCGCGTGCGACCATTTCCGCAAGATAAAGAAGAACGCCTATCCGGTCATCAAGAGCAACGCGGTGAACGCCCTCGACGATGCGGAAAGGATGATCGCCGCCGAGGTCGTGAAGCCCGACGTGGTTTTCTTCGACATGCCGGGGACACTCCGGAGCAACGGCGTGATAAAGACGCTATCGCAGATGGACTACATCTTCACGCCCCTAAGCGCTGACCGCTTTGTCGTGGAAAGCACCCTGAAATTCGTCACGATGTTCCGCGACAGGCTGATGACGACCGGGCAGGCGAAAACAAAGGGGCTTTATCTGTTCTGGACGATGGTGGACGGCAGGGAGAGGAACGACCTGTACGGAATCTACGAGGAAGTGATCGCCGAAATGGGCTTCCCTGTGCTTTCCACCCGCCTGCCCGACAGCAAGAAGTTCCGCCGCGACCTATCGGAAGAGCGCAAGAGCGTTTTCCGCTCTACCATCTTCCCGATGGACACGGCACTGCTGAAAGGGAGCGGCATCCGTGAGTTTTCCGAAGAGATAAGCGACATCATCAGACCGCAGTGAATATGGGCAGCAGGAAAGTGAACACGGAAGGCATCGACGAGGAACTGCTGTTGGCATCCATCGGGCGGCGCACTCAGGACGGGACACTGCGCCCGGCGCAGGAAGCCCCCGCATCTGCACCGACCGAAGAGGATACCGCTGCACCGGAGCCTCCCCCTGTGCAACCCGTAACACGGGAAAAAGCGCAGAAGGAAAGTGGACGCCGGAAAAGGCAGGACGAGGACTATAACGAGCTGTTCCTGCGCCGCAATGAGATAAAGACCCGCCAATGCGTCTATATCAGCCGCGACGTACACGGCAAAATCCTCAGAATCGTGAACGACATCGCCGGAGGGGAAATCTCAGTGGGCGGCTATGTGGATACCGTGCTGCGCCAGCATCTGGAACAGCACAAGGAGAGAATCAACGAACTGTACAAGAAACAACGTGAAGATCTGATTTGAAAATGGAAAAAGAAATGACACCGAATGAAAAAAGACCGCAGCAGGACTGCGGAGGCATGCTTGCCCAAGTGCAGGCGAGCGTGGAAATACTGTCGCCTGTCCCGGTAACCGACAAATGCTGCGAGAAGGACTATGAACGTCTGTTCATCCGCGACCCGGAAGTAAAGGCACGTGAGGGGAAAATGGCGTATGTGCGCCCGGAGTACCACGAGCGTATCATGCGCATCACCCGTGTAATCGGGCATGACCGGCTTACGCTGTCCGCCTATATCGACCATGTGCTGACGCACCATTTCAACCAGTGCGAGGATGCGATAAAGAGCCTTTATGCCCGAAATTACAATTCAGTATTCTAACCAAAACGGAAGGATATGAATTACACAATCAGCATGACAGACATTCTGCTGGCGGTATCGGTCGGCTGCAACCTCTGGTTCCTGTTCCTGCTCCTTTACGAGCGCATCATGGACACGCGGATTGTCCGCTTCTTCAAGGGCATTGCCGGATTATGGCGGTCACTGGACGGGAATGAGGCTAAACGCATAGCGGCACACGAGGAAGTCCCTGCGGAAAAGGCGGACATCATCGGCAAGAGCCGTTTCAGGATGGCATCCACCCGGACAACCGCTGCCATACCGACGCAAGAAGCCGCCACTATGGAAAAAGGCATTGAGCTGTCGGAGGAAGAGGCTACTTTTGACGACGGAAAAACGGGAAACACATCCCGCCCGGCACAAGTCCCGGAGGAAAAACTCGATGAGACCTTCACGAGCATACCACCGGAGGAACTGGGATACGGGGACGACGAACCGGAAGAGGACGCCTCGAACACGCCACGGGCTTCGGGCAGCAGCTTTGACGAGATTGACGACGCCTGCAAGACCGCCAAGAACCCGGACGCGACACAGGCGGAACGTGAAAAGGCGGCGAAGGTGTTCACCGACATGGAGGGCACGGAGTTGTACGAGAAAATGATGGAAGGCTCTTCGGAGATAGGCATCCGCATCAAGGGGCTTATCGAGATTCGGCTGAAGAAATCTGAAAAGGAGTTCGTCGTGCCGGACAACATCGAGGAGTTCGACATTCGCAACTATGTATGACAACAATAAAAGAAATGAACATGAAAGAATGACATCAACCCACGCAGCGAGGAAACGCAAGGCGCATCCCCATCCGCAACGGACACGCCCACGTCCGTGGAAACAAACGGGCATCCACTAAAACCAAAGTAAAGAAACAAAGTATCAACCGCCCGACAAAGGACCATCCACCCTTTTGACGGCAAAAAACAAGAACAGTTTATGAACAAGAACATCTTGAAAAACAGAAAAGCAATCCTCTCCGCGGCACTTGTCATCGCCGCAACCGCCTCCGCTTTCGCGCAGGGAAACGGTATCGCAGGTATCAACGAAGCCACCTCTATGGTGAGTTCCTATTTCGACCCTGGCACGAAACTGATATACGCCATCGGTGCGGTCGTCGGGCTTATCGGGGGCGTAAAAGTGTACGGTAAATTCTCATCGGGCGACCCCGACACCAGCAAGACAGCCGCCTCGTGGTTCGGCGCGTGCATCTTCCTGATTGTTGCCGCCACCATCCTGCGCTCATTCTTCCTTTAATAAATAATGTATGGCTGAATACCCAATCAACAAGGGTATCGGCCGTCCGGTAGAGTTCAAGGGCTTGAAGGCACAGTACCTCTTCATCTTCTGCGGAGGTCTGCTGGCTCTCTTCGTCCTGTTCGTCATCCTCTACATGGTCGGCATCGACCAATGGGTATGTATCGGCTTCGGCGCGGCATCGTCCTCCCTCCTTGTGTGGCAGACCTTCGCGCTGAACGCCCGGTACGGCGAACACGGGCTGATGAAATTGGGAGCGTCACGGAGCCATCCCCGATACCTTATCAACCGGCGGCGGATACCCCGTCTGTTCAAACGACAACGAAAGGAAGAAACAACATGAGGAATACATCAAAAATGACAACACTGGAAAACAAGTTCCCGCTTCTGGCGGTGGAGCATGGCTGCATCATCTCAAAGGACGCCGACATCACGGTGGCTTTCGAGGTGGAGCTGCCGGAGCTTTACACCGTGACGGGCGCGGAGTACGAGGCGATACACGGCTGCTGGTGCAAGGCGATCAAGGTGCTGCCGGACTACTCCGTCGTCCACAAACAGGACTGGTTCATCAAGGAACGCTACAAGCCGGAACTTCAAAAGGACGACATGAGCTTTTTAAGCCGCTCTTTCGAGCGTCACTTCAACGAGCGTCCGTACCTGAAACACACCTGCTACCTCTACCTGACCAAGACGACGAAGGAGCGTAACCGAATGCAGAGCAATTTCAGCACGCTATGCCGGGGACATATCATCCCGAAGGAGCTGGACAGGGAAACAGCCACCAAATTCATGGAGGCTTGCGAACAGTTCGAGCGCATCATGAACGATAGCGGGCTTGTCCGCCTGCGCCGCCTCTCTACCGATGAGATTGTGGGTACTGAGGGAAAGACGGGACTTATTGAACGCTACTTCTCGCTCATGCCGGAAGGTGACACCACCTTGCAGGACATCGAGCTTTCGGCAAGGGAGATGCGCATCGGCGACAACCGCCTGTGTCTGCACACCCTCTCCGACGCGGAAGACCTGCCGGGCAAGGTGGCTACCGACACCCGTTACGAGAAGCTCTCCACCGACCGGAGTGACTGCCGACTGTCATTCGCCTCCCCGGTGGGGCTTCTGCTCTCCTGCAACCATATCTACAACCAGTATGTGCTGATAGACAACAGTGAGGAAACCTTGCAAAAGTTCGAGAAGTCCGCCCGTAACATGCAGTCGCTATCTCGCTATTCAAGGAGCAACAGCATCAACCGCGAGTGGATAGACCAATACCTGAACGAAGCCCATTCCTACGGACTGACCTCGGTACGGGCACACTTCAACGTCATGGCGTGGAGCGACGATGCGGAGGAACTGAAGCATATCAAGAACGACGTGGGCAGCCAGTTGGCAAGCATGGAATGCGTGCCGCGCCACAACACCATCGACTGCCCGACACTCTACTGGGCGGCGATACCCGGCAATGCGGCGGACTTCCCGGCGGAAGAGAGTTTCCACACCTTCATCGAACAGGCGGTGTGCCTGTTCACAGAGGAAACCAACTACCGCAGCTCGCTCTCGCCCTTCGGCATCAAGATGGTGGACAGGCTCACGGGAAAACCGCTGCACCTTGACATCTCCGACCTGCCCATGAAGCGGGGTATCACGACCAACCGCAACAAGTTCGTGCTGGGTCCTTCGGGCAGCGGCAAGTCTTTCTTCATGAACCACCTCGTGCGCCAATATTATGAGCAAGGCGCACATGTGGTATTGGTGGACACGGGAAACTCCTATCAGGGCTTGTGCGGCATGATCCGACGCAAGACAGGCGGAGCGGACGGTGTGTATTTCACCTACACGGAAGATAAGCCCATCAGCTTCAACCCGTTCTATACCGACGATTACATCTTCGACGTGGAGAAGAAGGACAGCATCAAGACCCTGCTGCTGACGCTCTGGAAGTCGGAGGACGACAAGGTGACAAAGACGGAGAGCGGCGAGCTGGGCAGTGCCGTGAGTGCCTATATTGAGCGCATCCAATCCGACCGTAGCATCGTGCCGTCGTTCAACACCTTCTACGAGTATATGCGTGACGACTACCGCAAGGAACTGGCACAGCGTGACATCAAGGTGGAGAAGTCCGACTTCAACATCGACAACATGCTCACCACCATGCGGCAGTATTACCGGGGCGGGCGTTACGATTTCCTGCTCAACTCCACGGAGAACATCGACCTGCTCGGCAAGCGGTTCATCGTCTTCGAGATAGATTCGATTAAAGAAAACCGCGAACTGTTCCCCGTCGTGACCATCATCATCATGGAAGCCTTCATCAACAAGATGCGGCGGCTGAAAGGCGTGCGGAAACAGCTTATCGTGGAAGAGGCTTGGAAGGCCCTCTCATCGGCGAACATGGCTGAATATCTGCGCTATATGTATAAGACGGTCAGAAAATATTACGGCGAGGCAATCGTGGTGACGCAGGAGGTGGACGACATTATCAGTTCTCCGGTGGTCAAAGAGAGCATCATCAACAACTCGGATTGTAAAATCCTGCTTGACCAAAGGAAATATATGAACAAGTTCGACCAGATACAGGCGTTGCTCGGACTGACGGAAAAGGAGAAGTCGCAGATACTCTCCATCAACATGGCGAACAACCCTTCACGGCTCTACAAGGAGGTGTGGATAGGCTTGGGTGGCACACAATCGGCGGTCTATGCCACCGAGGTCAGTGCAGAAGAGTATCTGGCGTACACCACCGAGGAAACGGAGAAAGTGGAGGTTTACCATCTGGCGGAGAAG
The DNA here is from genome assembly GCF_000162515.1 of Bacteroides sp. 1_1_14. NCBI lineage: Bacteria > Pseudomonadati > Bacteroidota > Bacteroidia > Bacteroidales > Bacteroidaceae > Bacteroides > Bacteroides sp. 1_1_14. The sequence continues at coordinate 175,451 of NZ_GG774702.1, forward strand.
TTGGGCGGCGACATCGAAGCCGCCATCCGGCAGCTTGCCGAAAGGCGGAGGAACAAGGAATAACTAAAACAGAATGTATCAACAAAAAAAGAAAAACGCGTATGAATTTACCAAAAGTGAAAATGCTGCAAGTCAGCAAGTGCCTTATCGGATTGGCGGTCATGATGCTGCAATCCTGCGACGTGGCCGACAACCTCCGTGATATGCTGTGCGGGAACTGGGAGAGCGTGGAGGGAAAGCCCGACGTGCTTATCTACAAGGAGGGCGAAGCCTACAAGGTGACGGTGTTCCGCCGTAGCGGTCTGCGCCGCAAGCTGAAACCGGAAACCTATCTCTTGCAGGAGGAGAACGGTAACCTGTTCATGAACACCGGCTTCCGCATCGACGTGTCCTACAACGAGGCAACGGACGTGCTGACCTTCTCGCCGGGCGGCGACTATGTGCGGGTGAAACCGCAGCCGGGACACCCGACAGAAGAATAACAACCACTAAAATCCAAAGTAACATGAGAACAAGAATAACAATGATTATCTGCCTGTGCCTGCTTTTCGCAGGCAGGGCAAGCGCACAGTGGGTCGTAAGCGATCCGGGCAATCTGGCGCAGGGTATCATCAATGCCTCCAAAAACATCATCCATACCTCCAAGACCGCCACGAACATGGTGAGCAACTTTCAGGAAACGGTGAAAATCTATCAGCAGGGCAAAAAGTATTACGATGCCCTCAAATCGGTGAACAATCTCGTCAAGGACGCCCGCAAGGTGCAGCAGACCATCCTGATGGTAGGCGACATCACCGACATTTATGTAAACAGTTTCCAAAGGATGCTCCGTGATGGAAATTTCAGACCAGAAGAGCTGTCGGCAATCGCTTTCGGTTACACGAAACTGCTGGAAGAGAGCAACGAAGTATTGACGGAACTGAAGAATGTGGTGAACATCACCACGCTCTCCATGACCGACAAGGAGCGCATGGACGTGGTGGAACGCTGCTACTCCAAAATGAAGCGTTACCGCAACCTTGTGAGCTATTACACCAACAAGAACATCTCCGTGAGTTATCTGCGTGCGAAGAAAAAGAACGACCTCGACCGCATCATGGGGCTGTACGGGAACATGAACGAAAGATACTGGTAAGCCTATGGAGTTCGATAACCTTCATCAGATTTTACGCTCACTTTATGAGCAGATGATGCCGCTATGTGGGGACATGGCGGGTGTGGCGAAAGGCATCGCCGGGCTGGGTGCGCTGTTCTACGTCGCCTACCGGGTATGGCAGTCGCTGGCGAGAGCCGAACCGATAGACGTATTCCCGATGCTCCGTCCTTTTGCCATCGGTCTGTGCATCATGTTCTTCCCGACTGTGGTGCTGGGCACGATAAACAGCATCCTCTCACCCGTCGTACAGGGCACGGCAAAGATGCTGGAGGCGGAAACGCTGGACATGAACCGATACCGGGAGCAGAAGGACAAGCTGGAATACGAGGCGATGGTACGCAACCCCGAAACCGCCTACCTCGTGTCCAACGAGGAATTTGACAAGCAACTGGAGGAACTCGGCTGGTCGCCCTCCGACATGGTGACGATGGCGGGAATGTATATCGACCGGGGAATGTACAACATGAAGAAGAGCATCCGCGACTTCTTCCGCGAGATACTCGAACTGCTGTTCCAAGCCGCCGCCCTCGTGATAGACACCGTCCGCACCTTCTTTCTCGTGGTGCTGGCGATACTCGGTCCGATAGCCTTCGCCCTGTCGGTCTGGGACGGTTTCCAAAGCACGCTCACGCAGTGGATATGCCGCTATATACAGGTCTATCTGTGGCTGCCGGTATCGGACATGTTCAGCACCATACTGGCGAAGATACAGGTGCTGATGCTGCAAAACGACATCGAGCGGATGCAGGCAGACCCGAACTTCTCGTTGGATTCGAGCGACGGGGTGTATATCGTGTTCCTCTGCATCGGCATCATCGGCTACTTTACCATTCCCACCGTTGCCGGCTGGATTATCCAAGCCGGAGGCATGGGCGGTTACGGTCGCAACGTGAACCAGATGGCGGGACGTGCCGGAAGCATGGCTGGCGGAATTGCAGGAGCGACCGCAGGAAACGCAGTCGGACGTGTCGGCAAATTGCTGAAATAATCAATGTGCAATCATAAATTGGAAAATATAAATGGAATTCAAATCACTTAGAAACATCGAATCATCGTTCAGGCAGATACGCCTGTTCGGTATCGTCTTCCTCTCGCTGTGCGCCGTGGTGACGGTGTGGAGCGTATGGAACTCCTACCGTTTCGCAGAGAAGCAACGGGAGAAAATCTATGTGCTGGACAACGGCAAGTCGCTGATGCTGGCTCTCTCTCAGGATTTATCGCAGAACCGCCCGGCGGAAGCACGGGAGCATGTGCGCCGCTTCCACGAGCTTTTCTTCACGCTGTCACCTGAAAAAAGCGCGATTGAACACAACGTAAAACGTGCCTTGCTGCTGGCAGACAAGAGCGTGTACCACTATTATTCGGACTTCGCCGAGAAGGGGTACTACAACCGCATCATCGCCGGAAACATCAACCAAGTGTTGAAGGTGGACAGCGTGGTGTGTGACTTCAACGCCTATCCCTACCGAGCCATGACCTACGCCACGCAGAAAATCATCCGGCAAAGCAATGTCACCGAGCGCAGTCTCGTGACCACCTGCCGCCTGCTGAACGCATCACGGTCGGACGATAACCCCAATGGCTTCACCATCGAGGGCTTCACCATCATCGAGAATAAGGATTTACAGACTATCAAACGGTAACGGATTATGAAACAGAAAGTAAAAAGTATCAGAAAAACAATGTGGGGCGTGTACTGGAAGCTCCACGACAAACGGAAACGGCTGGTGGCAAGGCTCAAAGGGTATCTGGACGGTTTGCCGCCAGAAACACGCCGCCGCATCGTGCTGGGGATGCTCGCCGCCTTCGCGGTGCTTGCCCTCTATACCTTCGGCAGAGCCGTCTATGACATCGGCAGAAACGAAGGCTCACGCATGGAAACGGGACACGCCGGACGGGTAGAACTGCCGACCCCGGCGGAAACAGACAATCACTTAACACCTTATTCATATGGAACAGACGAAGAATGAACCGATGAAAGAGAACAAAACCGCTCCCGACACGGGAAAGCCGAAAAAGGAGCGCGAACCGCTGACAGAGGCGCAGCGGCTGAAACGGCAGAAGATGATCGTGTTTCCCGCTATGGTGCTGGTGTTCATTGGGGCGATGTGGCTGATATTCGCCCCGTCCTCCGGCAAGGAGCAACCGCCGGGAACGGACGGATACAACACCGAGATGCCCGACGCTGACAAGGCGAACCGGCAGATTATCGGCGACAAGCTGAAAGCCTACGAGCATGGGGAGATGGAAGAGCGGTTGGAAAACCGCAACCGTGCCATCGGGCAGTTGGGCGACATGTTCGACCGCGAGATAGCGGGAACGGAGAACGGAACGGACTTCGATCTCGCCAATCCGGGCGGCAAGGAGGAAAAGGCACAGCCCGCCACGCCGCAGACCATCCAATCCTCCGCTGCCGCCTACCGTGACCTGAACGCCACCCTCGGCAACTTTTACGAACAGCCGAAGAATGACAATGCGGAGATGGACGAGCTGTTGGAGCGTATCGCCTCGCTGGAATCGGAACTGGAAAGCGAAAAAGGCAGGACTTCATCTATGGACGAACAGGTGGCACTTATGGAGAAGTCCTATGAGCTGGCGGCAAAGTACATGGGCGGTCAGAACGGTGGGAAGCCGGAACAGGCGGCAGAGCCTGCCACCGTGCAGAAGGGAAAGAAGAACACGGCGACACCCGTAAGGCAAGTGACCCGCCAAGTCGTTTCCTCCCTTGCACAGCCCATGAGCAACGCAGAGTTTGTCGCCACTTTCTCGCAGGAACGCAACCGGGGTTTCAACACGGCTGTCGGCACGGCGGAGGTATCGGACAGGAACACCATACCGGCGTGCGTGCATGGGGCGCAGAGTGTCACGGGCGGGCAGACGGTAAGGCTGCGCCTGCTGGAGCCTATGGCGGTGGCGGGCAGGACAATTCCCCGCAATGCGGTGGTGGTCGGCACGGGCAAGATACAGGGAGAACGGCTCGACATCGAGATTACCTCGCTGGAATACGACGGCACGATTATCCCCGTGGAGCTTGCGGTCTATGACACGGACGGACAGCCCGGCATCTTCATCCCGAACTCGATGGAGATGAACGCCGTCAGGGAGGTTGCCGCCAACATGGGCGGCTCATTGGGGAGCAGCATCAACATCTCCACCAATGCCGGGGCACAGCTCGCCTCCGATTTGGGCAAGGGGCTGATACAAGGCACGAGCCAGTACATCGCCAAGAAGATGCGCACCGTCAAGGTGCATCTGAAAAGCCGGGTACAGGGTCATGCTTTACCAAGAAAAAAGATTGAAATCAATAAA
>NZ_GG774702.1:180388-306807 GCF_000162515.1 Bacteroides sp. 1_1_14
ATCATGCTCGCCCTCGCTATGGGCATCACAACTGCCAACGCGCAGGAGAATGTAACCGTTGAAACGACCAACGGAAGTGAACAGCCGACCTTGACGAAGGAGGTCTATCCGCAGAAGGAGGCGGACGGCGACCTGTATCACGGTCTGTCGCGCAAGCTGGCCTTCGACCGCATGATACCGCCGCACGGTCTGGAAGTGACCTACGACAAGACCGTCCATGTCATCTTTCCGGCGGAGGTACGCTACGTCGATTTAGGCTCGCCCGACCTGATTGCCGGGAAAGCCGACGGAGCGGAGAACGTCATCCGTGTAAAGGCTACGGTACGGAATTTCCCCAACGAAACCAACATGTCCGTCATCACGGAGGACGGCAGTTTCTACACCTTCAACGTGAAGTACGCCGCCGAACCGCTGTTGCTCAACGTGGAGATGTGCGACTTCATCCATGACGGCAACACGGTGAACCGCCCGAACAACGCGCAGGAAATCTATCTGAAAGAGCTGGGCAGCGAAAGCCCGATGCTGGTGCGCCTTATCATGAAGTCAATCCACAAGCAAAATAAACGGGAGGTGAAGCATATCGGCTGCAAGCGTTTCGGCATCCAATACCTGTTGAAAGGCATCTACACGCACAACGGCTTGCTTTATTTCCACACGGAGATAAAGAACCAGAGCAACGTGCCTTTCGATGTGGACTACATCACTTGGAAAATCGTGGACAAGAAGGTGGCGAAACGTACCGCCGTGCAGGAGCAAATCATCCTGCCGCTCCGTGTGCAGAACTACGCCACACTCGTGCCGGGCAAAAAGAGTGAGTGCACGGTCTTCACGATGGCGAAGTTCACCATCCCCGATGATAAGTGCCTCATTGTGGAACTTAACGAGAAGAACGGCGGCCGTCACCAGTCCTTCGTGATTGAGAATGAGGATTTGGTACGCGCCAATACCATCAATGAACTTCAAGTGCGATAAGCCATGAGAAAGTACATCACAATAATCATCGCGTCGCTTGCCCTTTTTACGGGGCAGGCGCACGCCCAGCGGTGTCTGCCGAAGATGCAGGGCATCGAGGTGAGGGCGGACATAGCGGACGGTTTCAATCCCGGCGGCAAGGACGGCGGGTACAGTTTCGGGGCCGCACTCTCCACCTACACAAAGAAGGGGAACAAGTGGGTGTTCGGTGGCGAATACCTCCTGAAGAACAACCCCTATAAGGACACCAAGATACCCGTGGCGCAGTTCACGGCGGAGGGCGGCTATTACTTCAAGATACTGTCGGACGCCCGAAAAATAGTGTTCGTCTATACCGGGGCTTCGGCTCTCGCCGGATATGAGTCGGTGAACTGGGGGAAGAGAGTGCTGCACGACGGCTCCACGCTGCACGACCGGGACGCCTTCATCTACGGCGGTGCACTGACGCTCGATGTGGAGTGCTACGTGGCAGACCGTATCGCCCTGCTTGCCAACCTGCGTGAGCGTTGCCTGTGGGGTGGCGACACACGGAAGTTCCATACGCAGTTCGGGGTCGGCATCAAGTTCATCATCAACTGACACGGGCATGGAACGGACGGAAATAGATGCTGTCAGAAGGATGCCGCTTGCAGATTTTCTCGCACGGCTGGGGCATGAGCCTGTTAGAAGGAGCGGTAACGAGCTGTGGTATCTTGCCCCGTACAGGGGCGAGCGCACACCCTCTTTCCGTGTGAACGTGGCGAAACAGCTCTGGTACGACTTCGGGCTTGGCAAGGGCGGCGACATTTTCACGCTTGCCGGGGAGTTTCTGCAAAGCGATGACTTCATGAAGCAGGCGAAGTTCATAGCGGAAGCCGCCAACATGACGGTGACCGGATGGGAAAAGCCCGCCTATCTCCCAAAGCCGACCGAACCCGTCTTTGAGGATGTGGAGGTCGCTCCGCTGTTTCGTTCACTGCTGACGGAGTATTTGGCAGAACGGGGCATACCTTACGCCATCGCATCCCGTCACTGCTGCCGCTTGAACTACGGTGTGCGTGGGAAACGGTATTTTGCCGTTGGCTTTCCGAACATGGCGGGTGGCTATGAAGTCAGAAGCCGATATTTCAAGGGGTGCGTACCGCCGAAGTTCGTATCGCTGGTAAAATCGGACGATACTCCGTCTAATGAATGCCTCGTGTTCGAGGGCTTCATGGACTTCCTTTCTGCGGTGACGCTTGGCGTAACCGGTAACGCTGACTGTCTTGTGTTGAACTCTGTCGCCAATGTGGAGAAGGCGGCGGGATTGCTGGACGGCTACGGGCGCATCGGCTGTTTCCTCGACCGTGACGAAGCCGGACGGCGGACGCTTGCCGCGCTTGTGGGGCGATACGGGGAGCGTGTCACTGACCGTTCCTCCCTCTATGACGGTTGCAAGGACTTGAACGAGCACCTGCAACGGACAACGAAAAAACAGAAAAACAATCATCTAAAAATCGAAGAACAATGAACATACTGAACAACAGAAACAAAAGGACATCCATCTTTAAGGCGGTGGCGTTATGCCTGATAGCCGCCGTGTCATTCACCTTCTTGTCGTGCGACGACGACATGGACATCCAACAGTCCTATCCCTTCACGGTGGAGGTCATGCCCGTGCCGAACAAGGTGACAAAGGGGCAGACGGTGGAAATCCGCTGTGAACTGAAAAAGGAGGGCGACTTCGCTAATACGCTTTACACCATCCGGTATTTCCAGTTCGAGGGGGAAGGCTCTCTCAAAATGGATAACGGCATCACCTTCCTGCCCAACGACCGCTATCTGCTGGAGAACGGGAAGTTCCGCCTGTACTACACGGCGGCGGGTGACGAGGCGCATAATTTCATCGTGGTGGTGGAGGATAATTTCAAAAATTCCTATGAGCTGGAATTTGACTTCAACAACCGGAACATCAAAGATGACGGCTTTACAGCCATTCCCATCGGAGGTTTCAAACGTGTATGAAGATGATGCGTGTATTCATGACAATGCTCTGTTCGCTTCTGGCGGTCTGTTCCGTGTCCGCACGGATCAGCCGCCAAGAGGGAACGGACGGGCAGACGGCAATCTACCGGCTGCCACTTTTCGAGAGGGCGGTGCGCTGCACGAAATATTTTGAGGGCTGGCATTCAGAAAAGCACCACCCATACGTGGGTTGGGGTCACAAAATTCTGCCGGGTGAAAGGTATTCGGCACGAACCATGACGAAGCGGCAGGCGGACGTGCTTCTGCGGAAAGACTTGCGGAAGTTCTGCACGATGTTCCGGCAGTTCGGAAAAGACAGTCTTCTGCTTGCCACGCTTGCCTACAACGTGGGTCCATACCGGCTTTTGGGTAGCAAGACAATACCCAAAAGCACCTTAATCAAGAAGCTGGAGGCTGGCGACAGGAACATCTACCGGGAATATATCGCCTTCTGCAACTACAAGGGGAAACGCCACGCCATGCTGCTCAAACGGAGAAAGGCGGAGTTTGCACTGCTGTATATGCCGCCTTGACTATAAACGAGACTCCGATAAGGTTGGTTTCTTTATCGGAGTCTTCTTTTTCCTTGAATTGAGACTTGATTGTTTTCAATATTCTACATTATTCAGCGGTTGAAATTAGCCACTTAAACATTTTATTAAGGCGGTTTAGTAGATTAAATATCACCACCTTATCTGAATCTTGAAGTATTCCAAAAAAATTAAATAAGGTTTCTGTTTTTGCATCAAGTTTCGTACTTTTTCTGTGTGCGACAGTACAAGAACGTAACTCTTGTATTTCACGTAAGAGTTTGACAAAATCACTATTTAATAACCCTTCTGAAATTAAGAAATATTCAAACTTCGTGATTCCTCCTTGAATATTTGAAGGCTTAAGTTCCTTTACTTTCTTTACTGTCAGTAATTGTTCTACATCCGGCTTTGTGCAATTGATAGCCTTTACCAATTCTTTTTCATTCAATGAATCGATAACCAACTTCGTAATTGACTGAATTAGTCCATCAAATTCCTTTTGATCATCATCTTGTCCCATTAGATGTAAGGTCTGAAAGTGATATTGGTCATCAACTGCTAACTCCTTGAATAACAACCAACCATACTTCTTCGCCCATTTCTTATTTGCCTGTACATAAAGTTGCTTGAACAGCAAATCTGGAGCAATGGAGCAATTCGTTGGTATGGCGCCAAACCATCTACTAAAAGTTGTTATACTATATGAGCCATTTTTTGGGGGCAAAACATTGAAATTTTTCCAATGAAGTTGCTCCTTATGTGGTATTCTACCTAAATCAACAAGAGCAACCACCACATAATCGTCTGAACGATCATTATCTATTCGCATACTCCACGATGGTCCTGAAAGGTAACCATCTTGAACAGAGTATTTCTCTACCGCTTGGAAATACTTAGACAGGACATCTCTTTTGAAGAAAATAGGCGAAAGCGAATAAGGCTCGTCACCTTGTCTTGTAAATAGATTTGGTATTCTATATTCATCGCAAGACATAACAACATCGTTTCCTTCTTCATCTGCACCAACTATGAAATCTTCATATCCTGAGTCACTAAGTTTCCACAGGTGTTGAATATTCTTATCGTTATGTCTAAACACACACTTACCGCGAAATATTGCACAAGATACATATTCCAAACCGCATCCAGCAGATTCATTTAGAGCATAGCTGAATATATAATCTATATCTTTTATAACGCACAAGGGAATAGGATGACCGCTTAATTCATCTATGCGCTTATTACTATAAGCAATCTCATCACAGAAGACCAAAAGATTCTGTTTTTTTACGGCTATATATTCCTTTACATATTTCAGTTTTACTTCCAAATTCATTTCTTTAACTCTGGCAACCTCTACATCATCTCCACACTCGTCTACTTGATAATAGATATATTCATTTTTACCTTTTACTTCCTTGTGTAGCTTGAAGTACATGACAAAATCCTCTGCAAGAAAACATCATTATCCCATCTACCTTCATTCTCTAAATACATAACTATGGGTTCCGAATAATCATTGTTATGTCGATTATAACTAATAAATGTGCCGTCCAATTGTTCATTAATAATAGGTCCCGCTTGATTGTGAGTAATATCCCAAGTGTCATAAGACATACACTTATCAACAACATCGTCATTTACAAGGCATGAAAAAATATGCTCATCACAAAGTGTAATCCAGCCTCCAACATTAAATTTCTGAATTAACCTTTCTACGAACTGTTCGCATAAAGGGTATTGTTTTGAATTAGTCATAGTTATTCTTATTTCAATTCTAAATATTTATCCAATCAATCAAATATTACTTATATACAATTATGATTATCAATGTTTTTGCAAAGATACCCATTATATTCCATATATCGCTTCTTAGCGAGAAAAACAGAGGTTTCTTTGCTACTTTCTTTGTCCGCCATCATGCTCACTGAAAGAAAGTAGGGCGGCTCTCGCCGCCGCCACTCAAAAGCGTGTAAAGCCCTGTCACCATCGTGAACATTTCCTCCAGCATATCAAAATAAACTCCCTCGTGTACGGCAATGTCTTTCGTCCTGCACTCGAATGTCTTTTTGCTGAATGTCTTGCGGTAGAAACGCATATTGTAGAGGTCTGCTCCTGCATCATAGATGATGTCAAGTCGGTTGGCACTTGTCTTGTTCCTTGCAAGGCTCATCCGTAAGCCGTTGCCCATATCTATGAAATCACGGCTACCTGTCATGGCGGTGAAGCGTTTTCCGCCTATCTGCTGTAATATCGTCTTTGCTATCATATCCGTTGTTTTTAGGGTTTTAAGTGTTGGCGGTGTGGACACCGCCAACTTGTTCAAAATTCTCGCATCTCGGAAATGGGTGTCTGCCGTTGCAGCCACTCCTTCACACATTCCATGTTGTATTCGCTCGTGATGACTGCCGTATGGCTGTCGGTGGCGGTGAAACGTGTGCTTTCGTAATCATCTATCCACCCTTTGAGGGTGTCCGTTCCCCACGCTCCGGCATCGTCAAAGATGCCGTCCAATGCCGTGATAGGCTCGCTGAATCTGACTATCAGCGTCTGATAGGTCGTGTTCATCGGTTGCCCTCCTTTCCTGCTTTTGCGTCCAGCCACTTGTCCCTTGCGGTTCGGCACTCGTCCAAAGTGGGCTTGACACAAGCGAACAATTCTCCGTCCGTGTGGCGGTAGTCGTACTGCACAAGCGTCCGCTTGCGTCTGCCGATACCCGATTGGAAACGCTCGTATTTCTCCGTTCCTGCGTCCGTGCAGGTGCTTACTCCGTTGATTGTCATTCGTGTTGCCATAATGTTGCTTTTTAGATGGTTAAAAATGTACTGACAGAACTCTGTTCTTCATCACCATTTCGAGGTTGCTTGTGTAGCGTTGGTGCAGGTAGAAATGGTGAGAGCCGAAGCCGTAAAGGAAAAACTTGTCAAGTTCGTGCTTCTCGGCAAACTCCTTTACGCTCTTTCTTAATCCCTCCTCACTCGTTGTGAGAGTGAGGAGGTTGACAAATTCAAGGAACAAAGCGGGGATTTTATCATCCCACACACAAATCATACTTTCAATTCTTACTTCCATATTATCGTTGTCTTAGGGTTTATGCTATGCCGCTTTCATCCGCTCACGGATAAGGTTGGCGTTCTTGTTCACAAGGTCTATGATGCGGTCGTGGTGTTCGGTGTTCTCGTTGCATAAGCCACGACACTGCACCACCTCAAAGGTTTTCAAGGACACTTCCACCGTTTCTATGCGTCTGCCGTCAATGGTCGCTGAAAGGATAAGGGAGTTTTCCCGATTGTGGTAACCGCCCACGCAGTGGTGCATCATCCGTCCTTCCTCTATCATTTCCTCCACACTCTCTATGACCTTGACGCAGATAAGGTTGTCGGAAAAGGCAAGTCCGAAGAATATGCCTTTGGCTTTCAGATATTGTTTTTCATCCTCAACCGCTTTCTGCCGTTGCTGTTCCGTCCGTTCACGTTCCCTTTGGCGGTTGCGTCTTGCCACCAACCTGTCGTGTTCGGCTTTGAGGTCTTGGGGGCAGGCGTACTTCGGGCTGTTCGTGTCCTTGCCGAAGTGCCGCAGGAGGTCTATCGTGTCACGCCACACGGAGCCGTCAGCGATGGTGTAGCCGTTACGGATGCAGATTTTGATTGACGCCCAATACCCCCCGATATTGAAAGAGTGGTGCAGGTAGTAGCGCAACATCTGATATTGCCCTGCCTTCAACAGCGTTTCCGCACGGCTGTCGGAAAGGATGCCTTTGAATAGGTCGTAAGGCAGGATATTGTGGTATTCGCCTTTGAAACCGTTGCGCTCCACTTCGGGAATGAAACGCTGTCGGGGGTAGGTGCATCTCGGAGTGATGTCGTATGCACGGGTTTCTTGGTTCCTGCGCACCTCCATGTCGCTGTATTCATTCCACAAGTCATAGTAGAATAAAGACATGTTACGCAGACGGGCAACGGTCGTTGTCCTGCCGTTGGGGGCAATCCACCTCTGCACTACCTCAAAGACGGAATACTCGGCTGGTTGTCCTGCCTTGTATCGGGAATTGACGGAAAAGAAACGTACCACTTGGTACTGCTTGCAGGTGGTGACGATGGAGAAATACTCCATATCTCTGAAAACGCTCTTTCGGGTGCGCAACGTTTCCAACTCCATGCCGCAACGTGGGCAGGTGCATCCGCAGATGGTGTCCGCAAGGTCGTGGTCGCTCTTCCACGAATGTCCGCACTCGGTGCAGATATTCATGCCGTTTGCCCTCTTGATTGCGTAATGCTTGAAGCAATGGCAGAAAGCGTATGCCCTTTGTTCTTCGGTCAATCTCGGTAGTCGCTTGCTCAAACGTGCGACTTCCTGCTGTATGCGTGTTCTCGGTTTCATAATCAGAAATTGAATAGGTTGGGTTGTGGTACTTCTTGTGCGGTCGCTTTGGTGGCGGTTCTCGGCTTGTGGCGGTTCTGCAACTTGCGGAGTTCCTCCTCTTGGTATCTGCGGACAGCGTCCTGACGTGCCTCCGCCTTTTCCTCTGCCGTGAGTTCCACAACGTGGTTCACGACCGCTTGGCAGTTCATCGGCTTGCCTACCTCTATCTCGTTCTCGTCATAGTAGTGTACGGCTTGTCCGAAAATCTCTCCGTCCGTGAAACCGTTGCAACCACTTTTTTTCACGTAGTTCAGAATGTAGGTCACGCAATCGTCTATGTTCTTGGCAGGGTTGCGGTAGTTCTTCGCAAAGAGCGCATCTTCCTCCGCACGCTGTTCCAGATACATCTGTATGGTTCTCTTGAAATGGTCTGTTCCTTTCATATCGCTGTTGTTTTTAGATTGTTTGTTTCAGTATTTCTCTCCAATAGGTTGGCTCTACCTCGCTGAAAAGGAAGTCTATGAAATCCCTCCGTGCGTCCTTGTTCAGTTCGTGGTAGAGTTCACGGAACACGGATATGTTGCCGTTGATGTACGTTTCCGCCATATACTCGAAGAAGTTGTCCACCTCGTAGTACCTGCACTGCTGTGCTGCCGTCCTGCTGTTTCTCTTTGCCATGTCGGTAAGGATTAAAGGGTGAATAACCAAAGGATGAAACCGAAGATGGCAATGGTGGAAAGGATAGCCACGATTACGCCTATCGCCACTCGGAACACTCCGTTTACAATCTCTCCGATGATGCCCCAAAGGATGCCGAACACCCCGAAGGCGGTGCGCATCATCAAGCCGCATATCGCCAGCCCGATGTATTGCGCTACTTGTCTGAAATTTGCCGTTGCTGTCATATTTTCGCTGTTTTTGATTTTTTTGTTTTTTATGCGGATTCAAGAGCTGAGGGAGTTGAGTTTCAAACTATCGTATCTGCCTCTCGTTTATCCGACATTTTTTTTATGCGTCTTTCTGTCGCATCGGTCGTTTTCGTTTCGGGTGCTTAAAAAGGTAGGGATTAGGGAATGCAAGGTTTTTCGGTCAAAATACTACCCGCAGGGCTGGAGATTTTTACCGAAAATAGGAGGCTTGACCTTGCTTTCCCGTCCAATCCCGGAATTACCTTTGCGCCCAGAACGGAAATGACTGCCTGATGCGGCTCACTGAAAGGCGCAAAATGGAGGTAAACGGAAGTAGAGGCAGATTAGACTGAAAACTTCAAAAGAGAAATCCGTGAAAAAAGAAATCCCTTCCAACAAAAAAGAATATAGCCGGTAGCGTGAAACCGGGCAAACCACCTGTAAGGAAGTATGGTTTTATCTGTTTGGTCAGACGTGTCGGGGCGGGCAGATAAAACCATTCTTCCCGGTTTGCCTGCTGTGGGTGACGGCTTGTTTCATTTATGGACAAGCGGTCGCACACAGCTTTCCACTTCCGGTTCAAAGGAACAGCGAAAAAGAAAAATCATCAGATAATTTAGAGCGAATAGTTCTAAAAATCAAGCTGTTTTATTTATATGTTTCCCATAAAAACATTACTTTTGCAGGAACAAATGATTTGTGGTAAACAAAAGATGCGTCAAAGTCTTAAAAAATTAATCCAAAATGCAATCGTTTTGCAATACGAACTCCCATATAACATGGGAGGGATAGAAATTCCTCATGCCCATATTTCCACTTTGAATGACCGTTGCTTAAAACAAGTAGGAACTAATGACGATATTGCAAAGTTAATTTATAACGGTATAGTTGAGTATGCGTATAATGAAAATGAGATAAATCTTACGCAACTAGACAATCTACAAATAAGGGCATTGAAAAGTAAGTTGAAATATAATTCTGTCGCCCCACAACCAACGCAACTAGCTTATGGATTTCACGGGGAAGTTATGCTCCATCTCATTCTTGACCATTTCTATAATGCAAGTAAATGTATTGCCCGTGGTTATATGTTTTCTGCATTAGAAAATGCTGAGACTAAAGGATATGACTCCTATTTGATGGTGGAGAATAGGGACGTAATATTTTTGCTCTTTGGCGAAGCAAAATTTTATATTCAAGGGTATAAAACATCATTGAAAGCTATATTTGAGAACATAGAAAAGGCTCTATCTGACGCATATCTTAATCGTAATTTTGTAGCAATGGATAACCAATATGTGAATATAGCGACAGGTAGCAGAATCCCTGCTATTATTGACGAATGGCGGGCAAATCCCTTGATTAACACGGTTGCATGTGCTCGACGTCACAATATGCACTTAGTTTATCCGATGCTTATTATTTTTGATGATAAGGCAAATACATATGACGAATTAATATTGGAGGTAATTAACCATATCCAATCTAAATATGGAGATGTAAATTCTACACTATCTATTCCACATTCCATTTTCTTTATTTTCCTTCCAGTAGAAAATAGTCGAATCATAAAAATGCAAGTATTGCAATGGATAAGTCAACAGCAGCCTGTTATGCAGTAAAGCTAATTAATCAAGCAAAAGAAAATTTGGAATTACGACCTTCGATGATAAAGGCAGTATGTTCCTATTTCGACTTTATGAAAGATAAAGAACTATCTGAAGCAGATAGACTCTTTATGCATTATTTAGCCAATCAGGCTGGGATACCACAGTATTACTATCCTATGCTGAATGTGGGAACAGACGTAGATAAAGAAATTTGCCTACAGACGTTCTCCAATTATATCCATGAAAGCAGTTTGGTGGTTGGCGAAGGAGTTATGTTACACCGATATCAGAAAGAAATTTTAGAAAGGTTTTCCAAAGGAAAGAGAAACAGATATTTTCTAAGTGCTACAACATCTTTTGGAAAGACGTATGGGGCACAGAACGAAACGTATATTGAGGATTGAGCGGAAAGAATATCAAACCTATTGATATACAAAATGTTATGCAAAATATGAGTGGATGGCTCTGCAAAACGAAACGTTTACGTGGGTTTAATTTGCAGCTACATTTATGTGCTTTTTAGGCATACAGATTTGCAGATAGGTTTAATTGGGTTTACATAAGGCTTACATGGTTGATTCTGGTGGGGGAGTGAGTGGCAGCTGCGGCTGCTTTTTTTGTGCCTGATTATTTGATATAATGCTGCTTAAATTATTCCATATAATAGTTATTTGGTATATTTGCGACAAAATATTATTAGTTATGGCAAAGGTAATACATATACATTTGACACACGGAATAGAAGGAACAAAGCGGAAAGACTGGTATTTTAGTAGTATAACGGCCATTTATACTGTTTTGACGGCAGAACAGGTGGGCGCAACGAAGAATTATCTGCTTCATGCAGGATTATCTGGTAACGGGACTGTATGCACCAAAAAGGCTATAATAAAGCAATCTACGCTCATTTCTTGCGGGCGTAGTGGAAATGTATCAGACGAATAATAAGCGGCTAAAAAGGCAATAAAAACGGCTTTAGAATGATCCGGTGTGGGGAGGTGGTTATACCTCCCCTTTTTTTGTGCTTGAAATCGGTCTTTTTTGACGCTGGATATTCAGGTGGATATTCAAAGTGGATATTCACTTTTATAGAACTGGATATTCAAAATAGGGTTTTGGCGGTGTGCGATACAGACATGCTAAAATACCACAATTTTAAAAATACCCCTTGTTTTTTATTTGATAGCCCCCCCCTAAAAACCTATCATTTTTCACGTTTTACTTTTAAATTCCCCAATATCAGTGCCTTTATGCCCTTATATAATGGTAGGGGAGGGGGATTGCTTGGGAGGGGGACATCATGGGGGATGATAGGGGGTACGCTTCGTTTTCCATCACCGGTGTATGGTAATAGTAAATCCGCCTACCCGACATTTGCAGTACCGGAAATGGGCGCATCCGATACATGTTTTCCTTTTCGATTGTCATTTGCCGGATTCGTTCCTCTAAGCGTCCGATTTCTCTATCTTGTTCCCTGATGATTTCTTCTTTTTCTCTAATTAAGGCAAGGAGAGAGGATAGTTCGGTTGTTTGTGTTGTTGTAGATGATGTATTATAGTAAATATCACCTTTCCCAGTAAGTAACCAGGTAGGGTTTATATCATTATGTATTTCGATAATTTTCGACACCCATAAACTTGATATATCTGTTCCTTTGCTAATGCATCTTGAAATTACTCCATTCGAGCACCCAATAGCTTGTTCAAGTGCCCTTGTACTGATACCTTTTTCTTTAATTAGGATTGCAATCCTGTCGGAAATATTCGTCATAAGTCGTAAATTATCTACATAAAACTTTTTAGTGTCGAAAATATTCTATATATTTGCAGCGTGTTCAAAAAGGAACACCGCGCCAAATATACGAAAAAGGCATGTGATTAGCGAATTTTAAGGATTAAAGAAAATGAACGAAGAAATAAAAGAATGGCAGACACAGAGCGTGAAGCACAAGGTGGCTTACGTGTTGATGATGGACGGTATCAGCTTCAGATATACCGAAGAGACCGGGATTGTGTTTTCCGCACCTGATTTTTATGTGAAGAACCTTATCCGCCGCCTGATGAGTTGTTACGGCGTGAGTTTGAAACCGATTATAAACGAATTTAAATAAGTGAGATTATGGAAAACAAGAAAATGAGTTGCTGGGATTTTGTATTCAGTTCTGTAAAGACCCATATAGATGATTTGGTAAGACAGGCTGACAAGTACACCAAAGACATGAATGAGGATTTTGAACATTTCTTCTGCTGGTATGCCGAGGATATGTACAAGACGCAACGTGAACTTTCCTGTTACCGTGCCTTGAAGGTGGTTTTATCTGCCGGTAGCCATGATGATGTAAAGTTATACATGGAAAGCAAGATAAACAGTCTGACTGATAGTCTTCTTACCGGAAGCATCCGCAAGAACAGCACCAGTGCGGCTTCAAATTTGGCGCATACGTTGGAACTGGAAGTGAACCAGAAGATACGTGAGAAATTCACTATACTTCTTGGGATTATTGAAAAAGGTGAAAAGGTTGAGGGACAACAGTAAACCCAGCGTGACAACCCGGAAGGCGTTAAGAGACGGGTGACGGTGTGGAAAGACACACGGGAGTGCATGGTTCTTGTGCCGGGGTTCGATTCCCCGGACTCCCCCCAATATTAATCATTAAAACAAGTGAGATATGAACAAGAGGTACATTCACATTACGAAAGCCGACCGCGACTTTATCGCAAAGGCACTCAACGTGACAGAGAAGACTGTTTATAACGCTATCCGGTTTGATGACCGTCGTGGCAACTCCGAACTTTCTGCAAAGATCCGTAAGTTGGCCATGGATCGTGGCGGTATTGTGATGGTTGTTATTCCGGAAATAGAAACTTTCCATGATTATGACAATGTGATGCGTCAGTACTGTCCGAACGGTGCCTTGATAGAGCTTGACCGTAATGATGGTAGCGGTCAGGTAATATTCAAGGGAGAAACGGTGAAGACTTACGAGCATGTGATGGTTGCCGATATTAACCAAATCCAAGCGTTTGCATCGGCATTGAGATAGGAGGCGGCTATGTTGGTGTATTACGGTAACATACAGTGTATTTCTGCACGTGAGCTCATAGATGGCGGCTATATCACCGAATCCTGCTACAGGAACTGGGTGAACCGTGGCCGTATCAAGGTGGTGCGTCGTGGTGGAGGTGCTGCTGGAAATTGCGCGTTGGTCGCCCTCAATAGCCTGCCTACCGAGTGTCTGGAACGGGTGAAGGAAGACAACCCCGGTGGAACAGAGCAGGCACTTCGCCACTGGATACTCTCAAACTATGTGCTGGATCAGGCTGCAGTAGCCTATTTTTTGGATTGGGCTTCTCATTCTTCCAGCAACAGAGCAACAGACGAACTTGCCCGGAAATATGCGGTGAATGCTTCCGTGTTGAATACTTGTATCAAGCTTTATAACAGAAACAATGATTACCGAAAACTGATGGGTGAAAAATATAACTGGGACATGATGGCCACCACCATCGAGACCCTACGCGAAGACTTTGGTCATGATCTTCCTGCCAGTACCCTTCGTTTCCGCAAGAAAGTGAACGAATATAAGCAATACGGTTATGAATGTTTGATAACCGGAAAATTCGGCAACCAGAACAAACGGAAGGTAACTCACATGGACGAACGCCTGGTGATGAGTTTGAAAGTACTTCCCAACCAACCATACGGCAGTGATGTGCATGAAATGTATCTGTCGTTTGTATGCGGTGAACTGGAAGTATGGGATCTGGAAACAGGAGAGATATTCAATCCGGAAAACTTTACGGATAAGAACGGGGAACCGAAAGAACTGAGCGAAAGCACTATCCGGAACATACTGAACAACCCGGCAAGCCAGCTGCTGATAGAAAAAGCCTTGCGTGGACGTATGGAATTCTATCATGAGCAAATGCCGCACATGCACCGCCATGGTGGTAAGTTCTCCCTGTCACAAATAACGATGGATGACGTGGATTTGCCGCGTCGGATGAAAGGCGGCGAGTATGTGCATGCCTATTATGCTTATGATGTGGTGAGCCAGTGCCGTATCGGGCTGGCCTACGGGCGGGATAAGGATGATGCCTTGGTAGTGGACTGTTTTCGTGATATGTTCCGGCTCATCGAACGCAACGGATGGGGTATTCCAGCCGGTATTGAGGTGGAGCAGCACTTGATGAGCAAGTATAAAGAAGGATTCCTGAAGGCAGGTGAGGTATTTAAGTTTGTGCATTTCTGTGCCCCACAGAACTCACAGGAGAAATATGCTGAAGCTCTGAACGGTGCGTTCAAGACAACCATAGCACATAAGAACCATGAAGCCATTGGTCGCTGGCATAACAAAGGTGCACGGCGGGTGGACCAGAAGAAAGTGAGTGACAGCAGCAACCACACCTGGGAAGACAGAAAGTATTATACGTTTGAAGAGCTTGTGGCGGACGACCGGCGCGATTGTGAAGAATGGAACAATACGCTTCACCCCAATCAAAAGAAATATCCCGGAATGACCCGTTGGGATGTGCTCGTAGCCAAAATCAATCCGACCCTTCGACCGCTTGATAAACTGACCTTGAGCAGATATATCGGAGAAAAGGTAGATACCAGTATTCGTAGAAATTCCACAGTACGTGTGGCAAATGCGGACTGGTGGCTGAGCGGTCCGGAAGTGCTGGAGCAGCTGGAACCAAACAACCGCAAGGTGACGGCTTACTATCTGCCGGATGAAGAGGGCAAGCCTACGGATGTCTTCCTGTACCAGAACGACCGCTACCTTGACAAGGTTCGTCCGGTAGTGACTTACAACCGGGTGATGGCAGAACAGACCGAAGAAGACCGGGTAGCCTATACAGAGCAAAACAAAGTTCTGAGTCATTTCAGCAAATACCTCAATGACCACGCCATCGGAAAGGTGGGAACCGGTACACCGGATCAGCCAACGGATGACCCGGAAGAGGAACTGGAACTTCCCCCGGTGGAACTATCCGATGATTTGCCAGCCGAATTGTCGGCAGATCCGGAATCAGATTATGAATGGCACTCCGGAATAAGCGAGGCAATGAGGGCCATCAGTGACATGTAAGAATAGAATTAGAACAACATTAAAACAGCGTTAGAATTATGATTACAGAAGCGCAAAAACAGAAGATTTTAGCAGCGATAGCCGCCAACCGTGCGAACTATCCCAGTGATGCCAAGCATGCTGCCTCTTTAGCCATCAGTACATCTGTGTACAGTGCAATCAAGAACGGACAGACAGACAAAGCCCTGAGCGATGCCAACTGGATAAGCATTGCCCGCAAATTAGGGGTGAACCTCCGTGGTGAAATGGAATGGAAAGCAGCCAAGACCCCGACCTTTGAATATATAACTGCCCAGCTGGAGTTCTCACAGCAGTCCAGTCTGTCGGGCATCTTGTGCGACATGCCCAATATCGGCAAGACTTTCACGGCACGTTATTATGTGCAAAGCCACAAGAATGCCGTTTATATCGACTGCTCGCAGGTAAAGACAAAATTGAAGTTGGTACGCAAGATTGCTGCAGAGTTTGGTGTGGACAGCAAGGGGAAGTATTCTGATGTGTATGAAGACCTGGTATATTACCTCCGTTCGATGGAAACCCCGCTTATCATCCTCGATGAAGCAGGCGACCTGCAGTATGAAGCTTTCCTGGAACTGAAGGCCTTATGGAATGCCACTGAGCGCTGCTGCGCCTGGTATATGATGGGGGCAGACGGATTGAAAGAGAAAATCAACCGGTCCATAGAATGTAAGAAGGTGGGCTATACCGAAATGTTGAGCCGTTATGGTGACCGGTACAGCAAGGTGACTCCGGATGATGGAAAGGAGCGCGAACAGTTCTTGAACAACCAGGCACGTATTGTAGCCAAGGTAAATGCTCCTGCGGGGGCTGATATAGCCCAGATTGTACGGAAGACATGCGGTGGTTTGAGAAGAGTCTATACCGAGATTGAGAAACTTAAAATGACAGCGGAATAATGAAGCGTGCGTACAGTCCGAAGGAAATAGCCGCCAAGAAATGGGTTACTCTGCCGTGGGATGAGAAATGGAGCAAACCTTTCGGGTTCCCGGCAGAGAACGCTTCGTGGTTCATCAGCGGTGCCAGTGCCAGTGGGAAAAGCAGCTTTGTGATGCAACTTGGAAAGGAACTGTGCAACTATGGGACGGTGCTGTACATGAGTTACGAAGAGAAAATCAACCAAAGCTTCCAACGGCGTATGGGTTATCTGAAGATGAATGAGGTGCAGGGTAAATTTCGTGTGGTGACAGAAGGCAGTCTGGAGGAAGTGATTGCCAGACTGAAAAAACCGAAAAGCCCGAAGTTTATCATCATCGATTCCTTTCAGGTGGCCGGATGGGATTATCCGCAGGCTGTGGAACTGATGGAAACCTTTCCGAAGAAATGTTTCATCTGGATCAGCCAGGAAAAGAAAAGCCAGCCGATGGGTGGCGGTGCAGTAAGATTGAAATATATCTGTGATATGAAGATTCGGGTGGTCGGTTATAAAGCTTATTGTCAAGGACGCGCCATTGGAGACCCGGGAAGCTATTATGTGGTATGGGAAGACGGAATCATTCAAACAAGTAATAATTTACCAAAATGATTATGGATAATAACGAGAAGGCTTTTGAAAGCTACACCGGAACTGAAGTGTTCCAGATACTGCTGGACGGAAATTCCAGCCGGTCCGTATTGGATGACTGGCTGGAGCGAAACATCCAAAGCGACTTAAAAGTGAGAAGAGCGAAAATGCCCGGTCATGTCGTAATAGAAACGGGTGATGTCTTGTTTGCACGTAATGTGCTGATATGGAATCCAAGTTGTAAAGTAAACATTAAAAAGATTTGAAGTGATGGAAAAGAAAGAAGAAAAGAAAGTGTGCTGCATCTGCGGCAAAGAGTATGAGGGCTACGGATACAATCCGTTCCCGGTGAAAGAAGAAGGCTGCTGCTGCCAATCGTGCAACTACAGTGTGGTCGTTCCGGAACGGTGGGAACGGCACAAGGCTTATCAGCGCGGTGAGGCGACCGGTGCCGGGAAGGTGTACATCAGCGGAGCTATCGCGCATTATGACATGGATGAGCGCAAGGAAGCCTTCAGCCGTGCCGAGGAGGAACTGAAGGCACAAGGCTATGACCCTGTAAACCCTTTCAGGAACGGATTGCCGGATGAAGCTCATTGGAGAGCCCACATGCGGGCCGACATTGCCCTGTTGCTGGCTTGTGACTATATCTATATGCTGAAGGACTGGGAACTGAGCAAGGGAGCCAAACTGGAACTTGACGTGGCCAGTTCGTGTGGCATTAAAGTGTTGTTTGAATAAAATTAGTCGATATGGGAAAAATAAAAATGGAAACCGGTGTTGTGGTGATGAAGTTGACCGCTACGGTATATAGAGGAACAATTCGTGAAATCCAATCCTCACGCATAGGTTTTTGCGGGGAGTACAATAAAGAAATACTTTCTAAAATGGGTGATGAGTTCAAAAAGATATTTGCTAAGCAAATTGAGGCTGAATACAAAGGTAAATCAGTGAAGCCGGATAAGATAATTTATCGTGTCAGTACCAAATCAACGGAATGTGAAATGATTCTTAATGGTAAATGACATGGCACAGGAAGTAACCAATTTCGCCCGGTTCTACACATTGTTCAACAAGCTTCCCTGTACAGGAGACCGGGAAGAATTCAAGAAAAGCATTGTGCTGCAGTACACGTGGAACCGGACGGACAGTCTGAAGGAAATGACAGCCAAGGAGTATGAAGCCTGCTGTACGGCTCTGGAGAAGCTGAGCGGACAAGACGAATGGCGACAGAAGCTGCGTGAGGAGCTGCGGCGGAAACGGAGTCTCTGTCTGAACCTGATGCAGAAGCTGGGCATAGATACATCCGACTGGGCACGAATCAATGACTTCTGCAGTAATCCCCGAATAGTCGGCAAAGCGTTCAGACAGATTACGGTGGACGAACTGGATGAACTGGCGGTAAAGCTTCGGTCCATACAACGGAAAGGCGGCTTGAAGCCCAGGAAAGAAAAGCAAACGATTAACCCCGTGAGCATGGTATCACTCATTCAGATTGACCCTGATGCTCCGGCAAACTGATAGGATATGGAAAATAGAAACACAAAGATTTTAGAGAATCTGAAAAAGGAAATCAACCTGCTTGCCTCTGATATGGAGAAGCAAGATGCAGCCGAGTTTTATAGTGAATTGGCTGACTGGGCATACGCCAACGGAGAGGCTATGCTGATGGAAGACGAACCTGAAATGCAGGATTATGAAAACCAATAACCCCAAAAAACAAGAATCATGGAAGAAATGAAACAAACGACCGTGGTAATGACGGCAGAGGAAAAGGCGGAATTTGAAGCCTTCCAGAGAGAAAAAGCAAAGAAAGCGGCAGAGGAAAAAGCCAAGAATGACCGCGAAATGTACAAACAGATGGTGGATGAGGAGATAGCAAACTCCATTCCGGTACTGCTGGGCATCAGTGAGCAGATCAAGGCAAGCAAGCAGACTGTGATGGACAACTTCAAAACCATTCTGGAAATGAAGGCAGACCTTTTCAAGACCAAGGTGAAGGATGACCAGCGCAGCCATACCTTTACTAACAGTGAAGGCGACAAACGAATCACGCTGGGTGTGTATGTGACCGACGGTTACCGTGACACGGTGGAAGACGGTATAGCCATTGTGAAGGAATACATCGAAGGTCTGGCCAAAGATGAAAAGACCAAGGCACTGGTGAGCATGGTGCTTCGTCTGTTGGCCCGTGATGCCAAGGGAACGCTGAAGGCTTCACGCATCGTGCAGCTTCGCAAAGTGGCCATGGAAACCGGAGATGACCGTTTCATTGAAGGTGTGCGTATCATTGAGGAAGCCTACCAGCCGGAAGTGAGCAAACAGTTTATCCGTGCTGAAATCAAAAACGAAAACGGAATGTGGAAACCTATCCCTCTGGGAATGACAGAATCATAAATAATAGAACTATGATACAAGAAGTGGAGAAATCTCCGAAAGTAGCCCTGTGCCGTGCTTGCTACGGTACAGGTAAAGTAAAGAAAGTTGTAGAATATCCCTCTCGGATCTTTGGAAAGAAGCGAAGCGAAACCGTTGAGGAAGTCTGCAGACAGTGTGAAGGAAGTGGCCGGGTAACGGTAAGCGCAAAAATGACGCTTGACATCCGTCCCTATAAACCTAAAGTAGAACCGTCTATGAACGATTAAACCTATATGGGAAAGCGGCACGGAGTCAGTTATCAGAAGCGTGTAGTAGAAGTAAACAGGATATATGACCATTATGCCAGTCACGGTGTACCGAACCGTGAAATATGGCGGCGGTACATATATCCTGTGTATGCTATTAGTGAGCGTACATTCTACAATATGCTTAAAGCGTCCGCAGACCCTAAAAATGATTTGCCGGACGATACGGTACAATTGAAATTTAACTTTGACTGGGAATGAATGAAAACGTAAAAAAAGTAGTGGCCCGGATACTGAAAGACATTCAGGTGGAAATGAGTGATGAGTTTGACAAGAACTTTGAACGGCAGGCTTTTTTCAGTGAGAAATGGCAGCGACGGAAAAGCCCCATCCGGAATGAAGGTAGAGCCATACTAACAGATACCGGGGCGCTTCGGAAAAGTATCGGAAGTCGGACAACGGAAAACAGCATTACCTTCTTTACCTCTCTGCCCTATGCGGCCATTCATAATGATGGCGGTGAAATAGTGGTGACCAAGCGGATGAAGCGTTTCTTCTGGCATAAGTATTATGAGGCAACCGGAGCGTTCGGTAGAAGAAAAGACGGCAAACTTCGAAAAGACAAACGAAATGTCCGGCTTGATACAGAAGCCGATTTTTGGATGTTCATGGCTTTAAAGAAAGCAGGAAGCACCATCAGGATTCCCCGACGCCGTTTCCTCGGCACATCGCCTGAAGTGGAAAAAGCCGTCCGTGAGATTGTAGAAGAGAACCTAACAGAGTATTTTACCATTGAATATAATATCATAAGAAAATGAGAAAAGAACTTTACCGGATGCTTTGCCGGGAGCTGAAGGCCATTGACCTTATCAAGCACATAGACTTGTGGAACCATAATGTGGAATTCATCGAACAGGAAGAAAACTGGGAGCGTCCGGCTGTCTTTGTGGAATTCTGCCCTATACAGTGGAATGCGATTGTTCCCGGTGTGGAATACCGGGCAGAACCTTTGATTAAACTGCACATCGTGACGGACTGGGAAGGTTCGAGTGCTGAGGGCAGCGAGCTGCAGGAGGATGCGCTGAAGGTGTTTGACCTGTCCGGACTGCTTCATGCACAGCTTGCCGGATTGAGCGGGGAGACCTTTTTGGAGCTGGATCTGGTGGAGAGTGATACCAATCACAACCATGAGGATATTGTGGAAAGTATCGAGGTATATCAGTGTGTGGCCATCAAGCGGCTGCAATAGCCGTCTTTATTAGACAGAAAAAGCCGCGGACGTACAAATTACCGTCTGCGGCTTTTTTGTTCAATACAGGCAAAGTAAACGCAATCAGGCAGCCTCTTTCTTGTAAAGCATCATATCTGTGTAAGAAGAGTTGTAATTCATGTGAGCATTGAATTCCACCTTTGTGCAGTTTTCAAAAGGATTACCTAAATCCCTATTTTTACCTATCCATTCGCACAGCTCCAGAATTGAAGATTTGTTGGATGTGAAATATACGTATGAATGCCCCTTCAGTACATTCAGCACATCCAGATAGTCTGCCATATTCCAGTACATGTTATAGGTCCCTACGTCAGTGGACAGATAGGGCGGATCAACAAGAAATACTACTCCAGGAATATCTTTATACCGGTTGAATACTTCCTTGTAATCGCAAGATACGATTTCCAGCCCTTCGAGATAGTCCGTACATTCCGGGTAGCCGGTCTTGCGTATATTGTTGTATAAAGCTTCCTTCCGCATATCCTGAACAGACAGTTTGTATTTCATGGAAAACAAGATAGAGGAGGAGAGGGTAATGAAATCCACATATCCGGTGCTATTCTCTTCCTGCTCGATGCGGCTGAATATTCGTTCACGCAGTTCTCCTTTAATGATTTTATGACGTGGTACGGAATTCCCTACCATTTCGCGAATGTCAGCAAGCAGCTGATTCGTTTGCGGAATGTGCTTCATGCGGAAGCGGTAGTTATCAAAGTCATTATAGATAACAGTAGAGTGGGGCTTGAGGGATTTGGTAATGTGAGACAACAATCCGGAGCCACCGAACAGGTCAACAAACAATGTTCCATCCGGATATTGCTCCAGCACTTTCATGAATTCCTTGGCTAACATACGCTTTTGCCCGACAAATGGGAGAGGGGCTGACAGATACATCTTTCTCATACGTTCAATTCAAATTTTACATTTTCATTGCCGGCAAGCAGCTGTTCTGTTTTGTCGATGTTGTTTTCGTAAATATGCACATTCCCCAGATTCAGGGTGATGGATTTTAGTGGCAACTCAATCTGTCTTGATATTAGATACAAATGATAAATATCTGCCGGCAGTCCTAAATTCGCATCGCTGCTTCGCTGATAGGCGGTCATGACCAGTTCTCCTTGCTCTATCTGGAACTGAACAAGACTAAGGCATGGAGCCTGGTTGCTTTCTGTTCCTGTAGATCCGAGAAACAATATATAGTTTTTGCTGTTCCTTTTTTCCCTGTTTATGCGTTCGATGAGTGGCGGCAGTTTTTCAAAATAGGTTGGGTAGCTGTTCACAAGGATAGAGCCGCAGTAGTCCCACCAGTTGATTCCGGCCTCCCTGTATTTTTCCACGTTTCGTTCGCCCCTCATAAACAGTTGTAACTCGTTTTTTAACTTCTTCCGCGCTATGGTATGCCCCTCGAATATATCAAGAAGGTCGGCAGGGAGCAGCGTCAGCTGTTCATTCAGTAGGTAGCGGATATTCCCTTTTTTATTGCTTTGCATCTTTCCGGACGAAAGCACCTTGCCTAAGATTTGATAATACTTGTCCATGATATGAATGTTATTTATTGCGATACAAAGGTAGGGTAGGGGAGTTTGCCTTTAGTGGGAGGAAGTCCTGATTACACTGCACACAAATTGCAGTCGGTTTTAAAACGCTTGATCAGGTCATACACCTTTCGCTCACTGATGCCATATCGTAGGGAAAGCGTAGCTACGATATAAGACACTTTTTCACCATTGGTCTGCAACTTGTTATATTCATTATATAGTTCTATATATTGCACGTCATCGGGTCGTATGCCCATGTAATGGCACGTTTTTAAAAGCTCTCTGTTCAATTTTAGTATCTCAATTACTTTCATATCCAGTTAAATTTCGTACATTTGCATTGTCTCACTTATCATTGCGCAGAATAGCGCTTACATAAAAAAGCCTCTTACTGGCGAACGAGGGTATCTGCCCCCGGTCGTGCCGGTAAGAGGTGCTTTATGTTTAAATGGTAAGTGAGACGACTATTTAACAGGCCGGGGGCTTTTTTTTATCCTTCCCCCGAAGGGATTGTCAATCATTCAATCCGATATAAATCCAAGTTGAATACATCTTTCCTTTTCCATCCTTCAGCCAGTGTGTTTTGGATGTGTCTGACCGCTTGAATGTAGAAGTCCTTCAGATTATCCAACTTTTCAAAGGTATGGTATTCGGGCTGTTCATCCGAACCGAATTTGAATGTAACCGGAAGGGTCTCTCCGCCCGTCTGAACGGCCAAATCGTATGCTGCCTTATAGTTGTATTGGTTCTCCGTAGAAAGCCATACAGGGGCGCCATTATAGGCGAATCCGGATAGGATAGCTGCATCAGTCTGGCTGTTATACCATGACATAACCAATGTGCGGATTTCCTCATCAGTAGGCTTGTGTCCGAACTCCTCTTCCATGTAGGAGGCAGAGCCGTTCTCTTTTTCCTGCACATCCCAGCGGATGCGCCATTTGTCTTTAACCGGGTTCGTGCATTCCATCAGCGATACACCGGCACTTCCTTCAACTCTTCTCATGTAAACACGTATTTGGTTCTACCTTTGCCGAATGTCTCTGTCTTGATGGTCGTTTCAAACGGGAAACCATCCGGCATTTCCTTTACTTGTGCGAGAATATTCTTCATTTCCTCGCTGTTGGTGAAGAACTTCTTTGCTTCGCCGTTCACTTCGATGGCCACAATACAGCGGTCTTCTCCCTGCTCGGTCTTGATACCGGTCTCAAAGTCCTTCACTACAATCGGTAAGTTTACCAGTTCCCGGATGCTTACCACCACACCGGGAAATCGCTTCTTGCCGTCCTCCGGCTTGTAAGCGACATTCAAGTCTTTAAAACTTCTCATTTCTTTGCCTGTTAATTTTTTAAACAACTTATTACAGTCGGCGTGCTTCGTCATGCCGTAGAAACTGGCAATCAGTTCTCGCCGTCTTTTTCTCGATTTTACCTCGTGCATCTTCCGGGCAAACTTCTGCTTGATACGTTTCCGCAATCTTACATAGTCGGGACGGATAACATAGCCAAGGAAATCAATGCCTTCTTCTACAGGGAATACCCGTTCATTCGGCTTTATTTCCAAGTCTATTTTTCCCATTTGCCTGTGAATAACATCACGAATCTTCCACAATTCCGCTTTCGTTTTACCGAGTACCAGTCCGTCATCGCAATAGCGATAGTAATAACGAACCCCGTACTTATCCTTCAGATAGTGGTCTAAAAATACAGACAGAAGCAGATTTCCTGCCCCTTGTGAACTGCGCAGTCCGAAGCTTATACCTTCCGGCAGCAGCTTAACAAACCGCTCCAGTAGCACCAACAGCCTTTCGTCCTTGAACACCCTCCGGAAGCACCACATAACAAAGTCCTGCCGCGCATTGTCGTAAAACCTACGGATGTCAAACTTGTATGCGTAAAGTGTGCCTTCCGGGTCTTTTTGCAAATCGGTACGTATGCAGTTCATCAGATCATGAGTACCGCGCCTTTTGATGCTTGCACCGGTTGTCCGGATATAACGTTTTTGCAGGTGGCGGTCCACCACATTCATGATGGCAAACACAGCGATGCGGTCTTTCATGGACAGGATCTGCAAAATACGTTTTTTACCGTATTCTTCAATTTCCCTCTCATGGTAGCCGCCCAGCCGGAATGAACCGTCCGCAATGGAAGCCGTCAGTTCGGCGATAATCTTCTCCCTATGGGCAAGCAGGAATCGTCCCTGCCTTGACCTCTTACGACCGGTTCCGCGAAGTACCGAATCGAATGCCTCCGACATATTGGAGTATTCGATGATTTCCTCGATAATATATCCTTCCCTGCGCATAAGCTATTGGTTAATAAACATGAAAGATAAGGGCCTTCCTTTCCCCGGATCTGACTTCTTCGAACTGATAACAGCCTACCAAACTCCACCCGACGCGTGATTTTTCAGCTTTCCACCCTAATGGGTGCTGTTGCTGTGGCTTGCTTCCCTCGGCACCGCTTCGGGGACACGTCCCCGGTGCTGTACGCCGATTAATTAGATTTCCAGACGCGAGCCGATATTCGCATTCGTATTCGAAGCATCGTTATTCGCATTCGCATTCGACACACCGCCATTCGCGTTCGCATTGTTGTACCCGCGATAGACCACACGGACTATCGGGAAGCTCCACCGGGTACAAAGTTACTGATTTAACAGGCAAAATGAGCTAAAGCATTACACTATCCACCAAAATAGGGCCGACAATATGCCGCCTATGACGGTAAGAGACCAGTCTATCCAGTCCCAAAGTCCGCCTTTCAGTTTGTCTTTCAGTTCCAGACAGGAGGCTGCGACAGCTGCAGCATAGAGCGCTGTCCACGGGGTGAAGGCCAAAATGCCTACCAACAAACCGCCAATAAGGTGTTTGTAGCGGTTGCTTTGTTTGAGAAATTCGATAATTTTGTTCATAACGGGTTGTTTTTAAAAATTGTTTTGTATATTTGCAGTGAGGAATAGCGTTAGATGTTCAGAACGGGATTGTAGTTCCCGGAGCTTGCGTCTTTCGCTATTCTTTCTTTTTTATATGTTTGTATAATTCACCTCCTTCTGAAAGACTGTGCAGCGTGTATTCGTGCCAGTCGTATTCCCGAACTATTATCAGTGCTTTTTCACCTCTTACTTCTATCTCGAAAATGTGCGATTGTATGAGGTGTGGAATACCTTTGTGGTTATCTGCTGTTCCCAGGTATTTGGCTTTGGCAAATACATTCTTTATATCCAGAAGCATGAGGTTCTTTTCATGGTAGAACTTGTATGGCTGGTTGGTCCATTCTTGAAGCGTGCGTTTTGATATGTTTACCGGGAATGGGAATTCATTATTCGTGATAACTGTTCCCTGCAATGGCTTGGCTTGCTTCTTTATCTGTTTGGCATCTGCATTGGCCAATGTTCTTACCAGTTTGCATGCGGCGCACAATTCATTTTCCGGAACGAAGACCAGTTTCATATTTCCGTTGTTCATATCGCAATCCTTACAGCGCTTGATGGTGTATGGATTATAGTCGGGCATCGTCTTTTGTTCCATGCCTGCATTGAACCGGAACATTCCCTTTTTGTCAACTTCCAAAGCTGATTTCCCCCTTGCCATGGCCTCTTCGTGGTCTGTAGGCGGATACTTGGATTTGCGTACCTGGACCACGGAACAGCGGCAGCCCCATCCGTTAGGAGGATAGAATTCTGCCCAGAACGGGTCTGAAGCCGGGAGTGTGATGCCGGCCATTTCTGCATGGGTGGGACGTACCTTTGCATCCCCGGCCGTGCGGTACTGTAGATAATAGCGGTCGCCGTCCTGCATGAACCGTTCCCATTTGGCTGCCATTTCAGCCGAAGCCTGTACAAAGGTGAATTCAGCCCGTAGATAGTTTGAATTGTATGTTTCGTCGATCTTCCGGACATCATTCAAAAAGCGTTCGAACGTCTTTCTATTGCCGTTTTCATCCAACAGGGAGGGAAAGGCTTCATTCAGTTCATGGAAGGTCTTCAAGCCGGAGAATACATAGTTGGAACGCTCCAGCCGCTTGCGCATGGTCTCGGACATTTCCACCTTTCGGAATGAACCGTTCAAGACAGAAGAATGAGCTTCTATAAAATCCTGCGCTTCTTCGGATGCCAGGATACCTATTTCAAGGTTTGCCCCTTCTTGCCGGAACAGCACCTTCATCATGCGGTCAAAGCGTTCCGTGAGCTTGTCGCGCATGAGTTTTGCCTCGTCCTCCATGGAGAGGCATAGTTTCTGTTTGCCCAACAGGTGGGCATACCGCTGGTGCAGCCCCGAATAATCATCGGGGCTCAGTCGAAAAAACGGGACAGCGTTTCAGCCGGTTTGCCGTCTTTCTTTTTTTTCGGTTCTGTCGGGTCCGGCTCTTCTTTCGGTTCCTTCTCCTCGCACGGGATACCGTATTTTTCCTCAAAGTACTGAGGCTTTACCTTGTAGTGTTGCAGTACCATTTCCTCGTAAGCTTTCTGCTGTTCGGGCGTGTAGTCAATGGAGTAGTCCCAATCGAAGCGCAGCCCTTTAACAGGGAACCCGTGGCGCACCATGCGCGGAATGAGCTGGTTGTTCACTATATCCCGAAGCATATCACAGTCGCTTTCCACGAGGTTCTGGAACACTTCAAGGTGCGTTTCCGACTGTGATAGGCTGCTTCCGTCCTCGATGGTCATCGTCTGCCCGATGATAAGCTTTGACAGTTCGGAGTTGGCCCGATCGATACGCTTGTCATAGACATTGAATGCGTCCCCCTTGCCGCTTTCCACAAATTCGATTTCGGTTTCCATTCCTGCCACCATGGAGAGGGCGGTTCCGGCTTCACGCAACATCTTGTCGAGACGGTCAATCTCTTTCTGATCGCGCGAAGTGGTGCGTGCTATACGCATGGGCATTCCGAATATTTCCCCGAAGGTGTCCCAAAAGGCCAGCATGTTCTTTTTGGGAATAGTCTGTGAAGCAGCCTTGAGATACAGCCCGAGGTCGTCGGGCCTACCTGCCTCAATGAGCCAGTCGGAAAAAGGAGGCTGGCGGTAGTCTATACCTGTAGTCCAGTCCTGCCCGAGGTCGGTAATGACACGCCCATACTCAGGAATGACATGTTTGCGCGGAATAAGCTTCACATCCGAATAACAGATGCAGCCGTCGCCGTCAGTGCAAAGGTCGCCCAATTCGATGAGCGAATGTCCCCAGTAGATTGAATCAAGTGCATAGCGCATGAGCTGCTTGAACCAGGACTGGTCAAAGAAGTGAACCGCTTCCTCGTTCTCATCCCCTTTCATATCCACGATTTTGAAAGAACGTGCCATGACAAAACCTCTGCGCTGCTCCACACACCCGGAGAGGTGAAGGTCTATTTCCGCGTCCCGGTAGATGTCGTACAGGCGCTGGCGGCTGGGACTGTCCACATTGATGGCATACTGCCAGGCATCGCGCCAGTTCTTGATGTCCTTCCGGGTGAGTGCATCGGTGGTGCGTTGCAGGTCGATGACCATTTTCTGCACCCGCTTGATGTCTTTCCCCTTGGCCAGATTAAAATTGCCGTATGGCGTTTGCAGTACGTTTTTCGGTTTATTGGAAAACATACCGCTGAAAAAGTCTTTAATATCCATAATCCTACCAGTTATGATGAAGCTGCTTCTGACAGCTGTAAACAAATGAATTTCCGGACGGAAGCCCATCTTCTCCGACAGCCAAAGGCAAATCAGGGACAATTTTTCCGGCCTGTACGCCTTCAAGCCACTTGATGGCCCGTTCATACCGTTCCTTGCGTATCTCGCTTCCCATCTTTTGCGGCATGGCTGCACTCATGTGGTAAAGTGAAATGTCGCAGGTGTACATGACAATGAGGCGGTTCCGATGTTCATCCTGTGCAGAGAAAATGGCCGTACAGTCGTATTTCGGCCGTAGATAACCGGCAATTTCTTCCCGGGCTTCCGCTTCTGCATTGGTACGGTTTTCCGGGCTTACCTGCGAGATAACCTTTAATGCGTTGTCGCCGATGACAACTTTGTAATCTTCTTCTGTAATGAACATGACTTTACTTTCATTTAGTGATGAACAATGCCATTTTTTCTATATCCCGGATAGTGGTTCCCTTGCGGAAACGGTGGCGGTGAATCAGTTCACAGATGTTCCTTTTGGGGACAACTTTCAGTTTGCCACCCATATACAGGACGTAGTACTTTCTTCCGTAGAGCTTGGCGTACTTGCAAGCACGGGCAACGGCACGTTTATAGCGCCATGCAAAAATCATTCTTTTAATCAGCTGTATCATGTTACCATATATTTTTGGCGGTCGGCCTTTTACCGAACACCGGTTGAAAACTCTCCTGCCTTGAATTGCGCTGCAGCATCCAGATGGCTCCCTCGTCGGCATCCGGTGCATCATCGTGAATACGGCTGCCACGCTCCAGTGCCAAGGTCTGTTCGATTCCGGTCTGCATATCCGGCGATTCTTTCAACTTCTCATTGTAGAATACGAAACCGCGTTCCCATAATGGTGACACCGCTTCGATGCGCTGGAGCTTGTCCGGTTTCTTTCGTTTGTCCGGCATGATGGGCAGTTGGTATCCACGCAGATTCCCTTCTGCCTCAAACTCATCCAGAATGACATCCTGCATGAAGTTCGCTTCCATAAAGAACTGGACGGCTGCCGTATCACGTGTACGCTCGTAGAGGTCGTAAAGCCACCGTACCATTCCTGAAACGGTATCCTGCCGGACGTAACAGTCTATAAGGTGCAGTTCCTTCCCAATCTTGCCCCAAAGGCGGCAAGCCTTGTAGTCGTTGGAAGTGGTCGATTTGAAAGAGGGGTCGGTATAGCAGACCAGCATTTCATACTTGGATAGCCTGGGCAGTTTCTTGTAACGAATCCAGTCTGCCCGAAAAATAGTTCCGTCCACGATGGGGTTGTGCATCATCTCCTTTTCCCATGCCCGGTAGCCTACGAAATCCCTGTATTCCTGCGCCTCTTCTTTCGTCCATTTTTCGCGCCATACCGGTTCTCCGTTCTTGTCTATTGCCTTGATGACGGATACATGTACCCCTTTTGTCTTGGTGAGATTGGCCAGCACCGAGTTTTTAGAAATGAGGTTCCCGACCATGATAAAACGCCCCCGGCCCACATCCAGTGCACCAAAAAGGGCTTCTTTCACCCAGTCTGTAATGTCATGCACCCGTTTCTCATTGCGGCACAGTTCGTCGTCATCCAAGTCATCGATGACGATGTAGTCCGGACGTGCTTCCCGGTCTCGCAAACCACGTGGAGACTGTCCGCGTCCGCAAGCCAGGAATTTCACCCCGTTGGCCGCCTTGAACTCCCCATCCTGCCAGGAGGCATTCCCCTGCTGCTTGCCGAAGTCGGCAATGATGCGCTGGTTATGTTCCAGTTCTGCCTGAATATCTCCCAGCAGACGTGTGGCTGAGTCCTCACTTTTGCCGACCACCACCATGAAGTTGATGAGACGTTTGGGCTGGAACATCAGCCACAGCGGAACAAAAATGTCCATGTGTGTGGACTTGGCATGGCCACGCGGCCACATGAATACCGCTTTCAGGTTGGGTGTGCCTTTTACTTTAGCCGCTGCCGCATTGTGGAACGGTGCATTGTGGATGGTGCGTATGACTTCCCCGGTGGTTTTGTCACGCAAGGTGAGAAAGTGGGGGAAGTAATATTCACAGAACGCGGCATAGTTACCCTGCAGACGCAGAATACGCCTGTCCTTTTGTGCCGGTGTCTCGCCCGCGAGCAAAGCCGTATCCGTGATGGACTGCACTCTTTTACAGTGTTCCTTCCACTGTTCGTATGCCTGTTTCTTTTCCGCTGCTGTTGCCATAGCCGTTTTATTTTATGCCCATCTGTTCGGTGATATACAGATCCTGGTACTTGTTGATTGCCCTGACCAGTTCCGGAGTCACTTCCGGGTCGATGGTTGAACGGTATTCAATCCATTTGGAGAATGCCATGAACACTTCAATGACATCCACTACGTTGGCCTTCTTGTCTAACTTTTCAATCACCGCCGAAAGTTTGGCCAGTTTGTCCCCGAGACCAGCTACAAGTGCAGGGTCGTTCGATTCGTTGACTTGAGTAATGAGTGTATCAATGGTGAGCAGGAGTTTGTTCACCAGTTCCGGCCGGGTGACGTTCTTTGCCGCCCTTGCCTCTTTCCATCCGTCAGCCGTGCACCATTTTGAGATGGTGACGCGTGACACGTCCACTTTCTCCGCAATTTCAGTCTGTTCCATGCCGGAAAGGAACAGTGAGCGTGCAAGAGATTTTTTCTTTTCGATTTCTGCCTTTGTCATATAATAAAGAATATAGGGTTAAAGGCAGGCTTCGGAGTCCCTTGCACCTGCCCGATTTATTCGCAAAGTTGTCCGCTTATCAGCTTGCAGCCAAAATAATGTGCAACGGTTTCATAGAA
The DNA here is from genome assembly GCF_000162515.1 of Bacteroides sp. 1_1_14. NCBI lineage: Bacteria > Pseudomonadati > Bacteroidota > Bacteroidia > Bacteroidales > Bacteroidaceae > Bacteroides > Bacteroides sp. 1_1_14. Next base: position 211,221 of record NZ_GG774702.1, read on the forward strand.
GTGTGCAACCATTGCACACTTTTTTGGCTTCCCGGTAAGTGCTCTGTAATATTGCAGCGCCAATGCATAAAGGCGTGGCATGAGAAAATGAGTAAACGTGTAAGAATTTCAAACGACAGCCTGAACAGCTACGGAAGCCGTGTGTTGACATCGGGCATGAGTGTGGAGCAGTATTGCCGAAACCCGGTACTGCTGTACATGCACCAACGCGGAAACGTGATTGGTTATGTGAAGGACCTTCGGGTAGAGGATGGTGAAGTAACCGGGGAACTGGTGTTTGACGAAGCGACCGACCTCAGTAAAAGATGCAAGAAACAGTTTGAATTCGGCAGTCTGAGAATGGTGAGTGCCGGAATAGACATTCTGGAACTGAGTGACCAGCCCGAACATTTGCTGCAGGGGCAGACCAGCCCGACAATAACCAAAAGCAAGCTGTATGAGGTATCACTGGTGGATGTAGGTTCCAATGATGATGCCATCGTACTGATGAAGGATGGAAAACAAATCACATTGGGAAAGGATGGTGATTGTCCTTTGCCACTAATCAATAACCAAAAAACAACAGAAGAAATGGAACTGAAACTTTTGGCCCTTCAATTGGGGCTGCCGGAAACGGCAACGGAGGCTGATGTTAATCAAGCCTTAAATGAACTGAAAGCAGCCAAGGCAGAGAATGATTCCCTGAAGCAAGAAAACGGGAAGCTGACTTTGGCCCGTATCACTGGTCTTGTAGAAAAGGCAGTGGTGGAAAAGCGTCTGGGAGAAGACAAGAAGATACAGTTTATCGAACTTGGCAAGAAGGTTGGTGTCGATGAACTGAAGAATGTGCTTGATGCCATGCAACCACAGGTGAAGATTTCCACTGTATTGAGCTATCAGGGCGGCAAGCAGCAGGCACAGCCGTCCACCTATGCCAAACTGAGCGATGTCCCGAGTGATGCGCTGCTTGAAATGCGCGAGCATAACCCGGAGGAGTACAAGCGCCTGTACAAGGCTGAATACGGCATGACCTGTGAAATTTGAAAACCTTTAAAATGAAGAAAATGGGAAAAATTGTAATGCTTTTGACGGCACTTCTGTTCAATACGCTGACAGGTGTCGTGTGTGCTTCGGTATTGGGATTCTCTCCGGTGGCCGGAGCTGTGGGAATGAATGCGGTGGCAGCCTTTATGGGAATGGCCCCGCAAAGTACTTCAATACTCCGTGAAGGGGTTTATACGGAAATCTGGACAGGGGAACTTGTTAAGGTGCTCCGTGCCGGACTGGAAGGAACCTGGCTGTCAGGAATCCCCGACCAAAGCAGTATCGTGAATAACGATGTGATTCACCTGGTAGAAGTTGGTGTAGATCCGGATGTCTTGATAAACAATAAAACCTATCCGATTGATGTGCAGGCTTTGGAAGACAAGGATATTGCCATCAAGCTGGACAAATTCCAGACCAAGGCTACGCCGATTACAGACGATGAGCTTTATGCCATCAGCTATGACAAGACCGCCCGTGTGAAAGAGGGACATGCCAACAGTATCAATGATGCGAAGTTTACCAAGGCGGCCCATGCGCTTTGTGCGAACAAAAATACGGAAACTACTCCGGTGCTTAAGACTACCGGCGAGAAAGATCCGGCTACAAACCGTCTGCGCCTTACCGTGAATGACCTTGTGGAAATGAAGCGTGCCCTTGACAACCTGCGCGTACCGTCAGACGGCCGCAGACTGGTGCTTTGCCCCGACCATGTGAATGACCTGCTGCTGACCAGCCAGGCATTCCGTGAACAGTACAATATTGACCGCAACAGCGGCAAGGTAGGTAACCTTTACGGCTTTGAAATCTACGAGTATGGCAACAACCCGCTTTATACTACAGCCGGAGTGAAGAAGGCATTGGGTACAACGGCAGAAGCCGGTGAATTTCCGTGTTCATTTGCCTTCTACAAACAGAGGGTTTTCAAGGCAACAGGTTCTACCAAGATGTATTATTCCGAGTCAAAGAATGACCCGTTGAACCAGCGTAACCTGATTAACTTCCGCCATTACTTCATCTGCATGCCCAAGAAAGAGGATGCCGGAGTGGTAATGATGAGCGGCTATCAAGCATGATGATTATGGCAAAGTTGAAATATCTGGTAATACACTGTACGGCAACCCCGGAGGGGCGTGAGGTATCATCGGCGGACATCCGCAAATGGCATACTTCTCCGGTTGCCCAGGGAGGAAGAGGATGGAAGCAGGTTGGCTATACCGACCTGTTCCACCTGAACGGAGGCGTGGAACGTCTGGTAGAAAACAATGAGGATGCACAGGTGGACCCTTGGGAAGTGACCAACGGAGCCAAAGGATATAACAGTGTAAGCCGTCACATCGTGTATGCCGGAGGCGTGGAAAAAGACGGTAAGACCCCGAAAGACACCCGCACTGGCTGCCAGAAAAAGGCACTGGAGAAGTATGTGAAGGATTTTCATCGGAAATTCCCTGATGTACGCATTATAGGACACAACGAACTGGCAGCGAAAGCCTGTCCGAGCTTCGATGTGCAGGAATGGTTGAAAGAAATAGGTATTAATCAATAATAAAACCGGGTGGTATGGACTTGAGCGAATTTATGAACATTATCCTTGGCGGCGGCCTGGTTGGTACGGTGGCGACCATTGGCTCCTTGCGGGCTACTGTGAGAAAAGCGAAAGCGGAAGCGATGAAGGCCGAGGCCGGTGCAGAGGCCATGCGCATAGATAACGCCGAACATGCCACCCGCATTTTGATGGAAAATATTGTAAAACCTCTAAAAGATGAATTTTGTGAAACAAAGAAAGAACTGGCCCGCAATACGCGCGAGATGGCCCGTCTTAGAAAAGCTATTGATACAGCCGGAAACTGTCCTCATCGTGACGATTGCCCTGTGCTTGACAGGTTGCGCGAGTCACCGAAAGAGCATGAACCGGGAAGTCCGGACGGAATCGGCAAGCGCCGACAGCGCGAGCGGAAGCCGACGGGCGGGACTGGTGATGGCGGGTATACCGGCGAGTTCGGTGAAGCTGTCTATACCTGCGGACAGCCTCCGTAAACTTCCTGAAGGTGCCGTGTACCGTGGCAAGAGCGGACAGGCGAATCTGACCGTAGGCAGCGACGACAGCGGGAACATCGTGGCCGAAGCCTCGTGTGACAGTCTGCAGCAGCTGGTGCTATGGTATGAAGAAGAGCTGGCGCGTATCCGTAGCGAAACCAAGAGCGAAATTTCAAATGACGTTCAAACGGTAGAAAAACGCCCTCCGAACCGGATGCGGACGTTTATCACAGGTGTATTGGCCGGCTTGCTTGTCGGTATGTTATTAACAATGAAACTGAAAAAAAGATGAACAAGAATTTCATGTACGGCATAGGAGCCGTAAAGTATAAGGATTTCACAATCGGGTATATTGAAAAGAACTCGTTTGACCTGGGCGGCAAGAAACCCGAGGCCGCGAAGATCGAGGCCGAACAGGTGCAGGGTGCCCCGGTGCTGGTCATCCCACAGAGTAACGGCGGCATCGCCCCGACGTTCAATGTGATCCAGATGAACTATTCGAACCTGCACAAACTGCTTGGCGGCAGCCTGCATTATAAGAAAGAAGATTTGGAAAAGAAAACTCCGATCGGTTGGACAGCCCCGTCGGAGGTGCTTGTCATGCAGGGACCATGGGAACTCTCCCTCGTGTCCGGACAGAGCGTACTGATTCCCAACGCCACGCTACTTTCCAATCCTGCAGGCAAGCTGACCCTTACAGAAACCTCCAAGATAGAGGTTACGCTCGAAGTGGCGATGCCGGAGGACGGTTCGCAGCCTTACGGCGTGTTCGATACGGAAGCAATACCGGACGAGTGGGGGCAGTACAAGCTGCCGCCGGCGGAAGCCGCGGCTGCAGCATCGCTCCAAAGTGAGGAGGGCTAACGTATGGCTGACCGGCTGGAACAACTGATAGAGATGGAGTGTGCGGATGCGCTGCTGGACAGCGGCGTGTCCGTTCCTCTTAAAAGGTGGAAGCTTCCGTGGCTGAAACGCCCGGTGGAGGTGCGTGTGACGATGAAGCGTCCGAGGCTGTGGGGTCAGATTCTGCTGGCGAGGGAATACCTGAAGATGGGCGTTGCGCCCGGGTGGCAAGCAAAGGACAAGGTCGAGGAACTGGCCTTTGTAGCGGAACATGGTAAGGCTGTGAGCCGTCTGCTGGCCTATACGGTATGCCGGGGATACGTGTCGCGGCACGTGGGCATCGGGGTGACAGCGTGGGTACTGCGGAACTTTGTGGAGTGGCGTTATCTGACGGCCATGTTCCAAACATTCGAGCGTCTGATGGGCACGAAGGATTTTATGCGTATTATCAGCTCGACAGCGCGGGCGAACCCGATGACTCCGAGACTGAGCCAGGCAAGGAAGGGGAGTTAAGAACCCGGTATGAGGGTTCCCATAGCCCTTTCGGCTTCGTGTGGCAGATTGCATCGGCGACCGGCTGGAGCGTGGATTACATCCTTGATGGGGTGAATTACCAGACGCTGATCATGATGCTGAGCGACGCGCCGCGGTATGTGCGGAAAAAGCAAGGCGGCGGAAATGGTGCTCCCAGACCGGAACACAGCGCCGAGGATGAAGCGAACGATATAGTAGGATTTTTTCAAAGCAAACTGGAATGAGCAAACCTGTAGAAGTTGAATTTTTGATGAAGGACAAACTCACGCCCGGCATGAACAAGGCCGAGCGTGAGGCGCTGGAACTGCGTAATACCGTCAGGCTGCTGGAGGCTGAACTGGAAAGGCTGCGCCTTGCCGGGGAGACGGCTGCCCCCAATCTGGACCAGAGTGCCAATATCGCGCAGATCCATGCACTGGAGAAGCAGCTTGAGGAATTGCGCGGCAAACTGAAACTGCTGCAGGAGGAATCGGAATCCGTGCAGGTCACCCCTGCAGATGTACCCAACGCGCAGCGCCAGTTGGGCGGGCTTCACAACAGTATCCAGCAGATCGCCCGTGAAATGCCTTCTTTGGCCATGGGACCGCAGATGTTCTTCCTGGCAATCAGCAACAACCTGCCGATTTTTACGGACGAACTGGCCCGTGCCCGCAAGGAATACGATGAGCTGCAGAAGTCCGGCAAGAAGGGCACACCGGTATGGAAGCAGGTCCTGTCCTCACTTTTTTCCTGGCAGACGGCCATGACCACCGGCATCATGCTGCTGGTAATGTACGGTGATGAAATCTGGGATTGGACGAAAAACCTGTTCAGTGCCAAAAAAGGCGTGGATGAATTCAACATATCACTCAAGGAAATGACCGAGATAGAGAAGGACGGCCGTGCCCAGATGGTGCGTACCCGCTTCGAACTGAAATCGGTCATCGATGAAATAAAGAACTTCACCGGCAGCAAGGAACAGGAAAAGGCGAAGGTGGAGGAACTGAACCGCAAGTACGGGGAATCTTTCGGGTATTATAAAACACTTTCCGAATGGTATGATACCCTTATCCAAAAGAGCGAGGACTATGTACAGGTTCTGCTGCACCAGACCAATGTCCAGAACCTTGTAAAAAAAGCTGCAGAAGCCGATGAAGAGGTGAATAAAATCAAGGCGCAGAAACCGGAAGAGGCGGAAAGCGCCATGGGTTTTTTCGGGAAATGGGGACAATATATCATGCAGTCAAGCATGGCAGAATCCGGGCAGTTCTATGACGCACAGGCTGCCATCAAGAAACATGATCAGGAAGCTTATGACGTACTGTTGAAAAATGCCGAAAACAAACGTGACGGTTATCTGAAAAAAGCGGAGGAAGAGGTAAAGAAAGCCGCAGAAGCAGCCAAAAAAGGAAATATCGGTGGGCATATCGACCCCAAGCAGTCCGGGAAGAATCCGGAAGCGGAAGCCAAGCAACGGCTTGCCACAGAGCGTAGGCTGGCGCAGGATCTTGCCGCCCTGCAGGCTGAAAACCGGAAGGAAGAGATAGACCGCATGCAAGCCGGTACCGAGAAGAAACTGGCACAAATCGAATATGACTATAACGCCCGGAAAGAAGAGATAAACCGGCAGGAAGCCGACTGGAAGCGTGAGAACAAGGAAGCCGGTCTTTCTACCGGAGATAACGGACTTACCCGGGAGCAACAGGATGAACTTGAAAAAGCCCGTGCCTCAAACACCGAGTCAAGGAAAAAAGCGGAGGCGGACGTGTACAGGGAAGAGGCGGAAGCCATGCGTGACTATCTGAAGGAATACGGGACCTTCCAGCAGCAGAAACTGGCCATCGCTGAAGAATATGCCGAGAAAATCCGCAAGGCACAGTCCCAGGGCGAAAGACTGACTTTGGAAAAGCAGCGTGATGCGGCTGTGCACAAAGTGGACATGGAATCCCTTACCCAGAAGATAGACTGGGGAGCAGCGTTCGGGGATTTAACCGGCTTGCTTGCAGACCAGATGAAGAATCTGCTTGGCGAACTTAAGCAGTATGTCAAGACGGATGAGTTCAAAAAATCAGGAGCAGCGGATCAGCAGGTCGTTTACGATGCCATTGAACGTATTCAAAGCATGCTCCCCGGTGGCAACGGCACATTGGATTTTGCCCGGCTGCAAACGCAGATGCACGCTTTGGGGGATGCCGTAACACGTGTGCAAAATGCAGAACTGCAGCAGGAAGCGGCATTCATCCGGTTGAAAGCGGCGCAGGCCGATTACAACAAGGCTCTTGAAAGCGGTAACCAGGCAGAAATAGAACGTACCCAAATTGCTCTTCAAACGGCTCAATCGTCCAGCGTTTCAGCTGACGAAGAATACCTGAACGCCACCTCTGAAATGAAGGCGCTTGCCGGGGAGGTGAAAAGTGCCTCCCGGGACACGGTTGACGGATTGAACATGGTATCCAACGGGTTGCACGGCTTTGCGAGCGGAACCTTGCAGGGATCATTTGAAGGAATCCAGAACATGCTTACCGGTCTTTCAAAACTGAATATCGGAGGCAAGGTCGGCGATGCCATCAGCCGGATGTCCGAAACCCTGTCAAGTGCCGGAGTCATCGGGCAGATCATATCGGCCATTCTCTCCATACTGGATTTGCTGAAAGACGGTATTGGCCCGATTATCTCATCATTGATAGACACCATTTTCAATGCGATAACCGGAATACTCGACAATATCCTCAGCGGAGACCTGTTCAAACAGATAGGCGGTTCCCTTGTGAAAGGTATCGGGGGATTGCTGAACACGGTGTCTTTCGGAGGTTTCAACAAACTGTTCGGCATCGGCGGGAACGCCAAGGAAGTGCAGGCGGCTATAGACCGTCTTACAGACCGGAACGAGCTGCTGCAGACCTCGATAGAGGATCTGACCGACACCATCAAGCAGAGCCAGGGGACGAAGAGTGTGGCGGCTTACCGCGACGCGTACAAGATGCAGCAGGAAACGAATTCGAACTACCTGCAGATGGCTATGGCGCAAGCCGGCTACCACGGAAGTCACCACAGCTGGAACTACTACTGGGGCGGTTTCAACCAGGCACAGATAGACAAACTGAGCGGACAGATCGGCCGCCAGTGGGACGGGAACCTGTGGAGCCTGAGCCCGGAGGAAATGAAGGCACTGCGCAGCAACGTGGATATGTGGACGCAAATCCAGAATACCGGTAAGGGAGGCTATGGCGGGCGACTGACCGAGAAACTGGATGACTACATAGACCAGGCCGGCAAGCTGGAGGAACTGACCGACCAGCTGTATGAAGGGCTGACGGGCATTTCGTTCGACGGTATGTACAGCAGCTTCATCGACAACCTGATGAACATGAAGTACGGTGCCAAGGATGCGGCGGAGGATATATCCGAGTACTTCATGCGGGCGATGCTGAGCAACAAGATCGGTGAGATGTACAGCGACAAACTGAAAGGCTGGTGGGAGAAGTTTGGCAAGGCCATGGAGGACAACGAACTGACCGAGGCGGAACGGAACGCGCTGATGGAAGAGTACATGCAGTATATGGATGAAGCCCTTGCCCTGCGTGACAACCTGGCGGCAGCCACCGGTTATGACAAGACGCAGCAGGGCGGTACGAGCCAAAGTGCGAAAGCGGGCGGCTTTACGGCCATGACGCAGGACCAGGGCACGAAACTGGAGGGCATGTTCACCGGCGGGCTGCAGCACTGGAGCAGCATGGACGACCGGCTGGAAAGCGTGGTGGAGAAGATGGACACGGCTGAAGGGCATCTGGCCCGGATAGCCGAGAACACCGGTGTGAGCGCCGGACACCTGGGCGAACTGAAGGAAGTGATAAAGAAAATGATACGTGACGGACTAAAAGTGAAGTGATATGGGCAATATACTGAGCGGACTGGTGCTGGTGAACGGCACGGACATCTGGACGGAATACGGCGTGTTCCTGGTGGAAGACCGGCGCGGGGGCATGGAGAACCTGACGGCCATCCTGACCCCGAGCAAGGCCAAGAAGGATACGGCTGTGGACATACGGGAAGAGCACGGGGAAAATACAGCCCCGTGCTGACCCCACGGAATGAAGCGCGTGACGTGACGCTGCATTTTGCGCTTTACAACAAGACCCAGGCAGGCTGGATGAAGCAGTACTTTGCCTTTGTGAATTTCCTGAAGCAAGGGAAGGACGGCTGGCTGGAGATCCGTTTCCCCCAGCTGGATCTGCAGCTGCGGGTGAAGTATGCCGACTGTACGAAGTTCACCCCGCTGACCTATCTGTGGACGGAAGGTGTGCATGCCGGAAAGTTCCGGGTAAAGTTCCGGGAACCGAAACCGATTATATAACCATTCAAACGCTATTAGAATATGCTTCTAACGATATATGATAAAGCCGGAACCAAGCGTGCGGATGTGGCCGTGAACGACAGCTCGACGCAAAGCAAGGAAGTGCAGGGAGACAATGTGCTTTCCCTGTCGTTCAGCTATTATGCCTTCCTGCCCCTGGACGTGAACGACTACACGGACTATCTGGGCGAACGGTACTGGCTGACAGAACGCTACACGCCGAAGCAGGTGAGCGATGGTGAATGGGAGTATAACCTGAAGCTGTACGGTATCGAGAGCCTAATCAAGCGGTTCCTGGTGCTGGAGACGACGGACGGGGACACCAACCCCCTGTTTACCCTGACGGCCACGCCCCGCGAGCATGTGGCGATGGTGGTGAAGGCTATCAATAACGGCATGGGCCACATTACTGACTGGAAGACGGGTACGGTGGAAGGTACGGAGCTGATCACGATAGACTACGAGGGGATGTACTGCGACGAAGCGCTGAAAGCCATCGCGGAAAAGGCAGGCGGCAAGGTGGAATGGTGGGTTGAGGGGCAGACTGTGAACGTGTGCCGCTGCGAACACGGGGAAGAAATCACCCTTGGCTATGGCAAGGGGCTGACCTCCCTGGAAAGAGATACGAGCAACACGGCCAAATTCTATACGCGCCTGTTCCCGGTAGGCTCGACCCGCAACATCGATGCGGAGAAATACGGCAGCCCGCGTCTGATGCTTCCCGGCGGCAGGAAGTACATCGAGCAGGGCGTGGAGGAATATGGCATCTATGACCATTACGAGCAGGATGCTTTCAGCGGCATCTTCCCCCGTCGGGTCGGTACGGTGAGCTCGGTTCGCAGCGAGGAGGTGGCAGACGATGAAGGAAACAAATTCACCGTCTATTATTTCCGGGACGGGGAACTGGACTTTGACCCTAACCTGTACGAGCTGGCCGGAGAAACCAAACGTGTGTCGTTCCAGACGGGCGACCTTGCCGGACTGGGAGAAAGCGATGACCACTACTTTGAGGTGAACTACGACAGCGCGGCACGTGAATTCGAACTGATCACCATCTGGCCCTACGATGACGACACCCAGCTGCCGGGCGGCAAGCTGGTGCCCCGAGCAGGCGACACCTATATCCTGTGGAATATCCGGATGCCGGATGAGTATTACCGGCTGGCCGAAGAGGAGTTTGCGGTTGCGGTGGACGAGTACAACCGGGACCACTGGCTGGACATTGCCGCCTACAAAGCCCCGACAGACCCGGTATACATCGAGGAGCACGGCATAGACCTGTTTGTGGGCAGACGGGTGAAGCTGGAGAGCCGGAAGTATTTCCCGGAAAAAGGCTACCGTCAGAGCCGTATCACCAAGATCAGCCGCAAGGTGAACGAACCCGGGCAGATGGACATCGAGATAAGCGATGCGCTGCAGGTGGGCAAGTTCGACAAGGTGACGGACAGCATCGGTGCGCTGAAAAGCTATACGAAATCAAAGACGGAAGGCGCTGCCCTTCCGGACATCATACGAAGCTGGGACAAGACGCTGCCCACGGACAACAACCTGTTTTCCGCCCGGCGCAGCCAGAAAGAGTTCCTGAGCAAGAACCAGCCGGACACAGCCAAAGAGTCCATCCGCTTCCTGAAGGGTGTGAGCTTTGGCGAGGCTGCTGGCGGCAAGCCCTGCGGCATCGTGGATGGTGAGGGCAATGCCGAATACTTGACTGCCGTGATCCGCGAACTGCTGCGCAGCACGGAGTTTGTGGACGGGCTGACCGGTGAGGGCTGGCAGCTGTGGATTGACCAGCTGACCGGACTGACAAACCTGACGGTGGACAAAGTGACTGCCCGGCAAAGCCTGGTGGCGCTGGAACTGCTGATCGAGAAGGTGCGCAGCGTGTGCGGCCAGCTGGTGGTGTCCGCTGCCAACGGCAAGATCAAGGACGTGGTGAAGCAGGGCGACAACTACCGCATCGTGTTTGAGCAGGAATCGGGCTTTGTGGCCCATGACCTGATGCGCTGTGCGGTTACGGGTGGTAAGAAACTAAAAGCATACTGGGTGGAGGTGGCTTCGGTGATAGCCGGCGGTGTACTGGTCCCGGTAAGCGAGTTTGGCGGGGTGAAGCCGGAGGCAGGCGATGAGTGCGTGCTGATGGGCAACACCGAAACCCCGCTCCGGCAGAACCTTATATCCATTGCGGCCACGGAGGACGGACAGCCCCGTATCGACATTCTGGACGGTGTGAAGGCCAAGAACTTCAACGGCTGCCTTCGTTGCCGGCTGGGTAAGCTGGACGGCATCAGGAGCAGCGCTTTCCCGGCAGACAAACAGCCGAAAGGAAACGGCCTGTATGCCGACAACGTGTGGCTGAAGGGTACGTTCGTGTTGATGACGGGCGAGGACATCCTGACGCGGTTTGAGATAACCGAGGGGAAAATCCATTCAGCCGTGGAAAGCTTGCGCAAGGAAATACGCGAAGAACAGAGTTATCTGGACAACAGCAGTTTTGCCGACGGCATGGACAAATGGAAGACGGGCAGCAAGGCTACGCTGTTCACCCTGGGCGGACGCTGGATCTGGGCGAACGGCGGTCCTTACGGTACGAAGCCGGACGGCCATGCCGAGATACGGACCGACGGCAAGGTGCCTTATGCCTATATCCGGAACAGCTATATCATGCAGAAACTGGAGGACTTCCGGCTGGTACCGGAGTACCGGCAGACGAACAGCCAGGGCGAACGGGTGCCCGGCGTGGTGTATCTGTCGTTCAGCTACCGGGTTATCAAGGCCGGAAGGTTGAAAATAGAATTTGTGAACGCTGATAAGACCGGGTTTGAGAACTTCAACATGTTCGGCCATGAAGAGGACCTGCCCGTTGGCGGTGAGAAGATGTTCACGTTGGACGGACTTTGGAACGGCACTGGCGACTTCAAGCTGTCGTTTACGGGCGTGATTTACATTTCGCTGCTGGTGTTCAGCACCAACAAGGCGGACGCACTGGCCTATAAGTACCGTACACTGTTCGAACAGAGCGACCGGCTGGTAAAGATTTCAGCGGCGGTCTTCGACAAGGACGGTAATGCGCTGAAAGAGACCGGGCTTGTCATAAAGCCTGAAGGTTCCGGTCTGTATGCGCAGGACAATACAGGAAAGATTGCCCTTATCGGGGTGAGCGTGGAGGAAGAGGACGAGTACGGAAATACCGTGAGCAAAATCAAGCTGACAGCCGACCATATACAGCTGGAGGGACTGGTAACGGCCAACGGCAACTTTAAGATACTGGAAGACGGCAGCATTGAAACGACCAACGGTAAGTTTACCGGAGAGATAGACAGCAGCAAAGGGAAAATCGGCGGCTTTGAGATAGGGAACGGCCGTATCGGTTCTGTGGCCGACTCTCACGGGAGCGGTGGCGGTCTTGCCATTTATGATGATTTTTTCCGTGTCGGCGGCAGCAAAGGATATGTGATGTTCGGTGATGATGTGATACCGTCTTCTGCAGGAGGAGCTTTTACCGCTGTCGGTCGTATCGTGAACTCAGCCCCCAATATATACGGGAATTACGGCTTCGACCAAGCGAACTATGGATTGTTTATAGATGTTACCGGCGGTACGAAGAACTACGGTATCAGCAGCAATGCGGCATTACTTGCCCCGGCGTTTATCAATACGAAAGCCAAGCTGCTTACCTTCGGAAGTGGAAACTACACGGTGGATTTCTCACAACACAATATCATTTTGATGTATTACAATGAACCCAACTACAGTAAGGTAGAGGTTACGCTGCCGTCGGAAAGTTCTGTGGCATACAAGTTCGGCATGAGTTACTTGCCTACCGATTTTGCAGCCATTGTCACGTTCAGGGTCAGACCCGGTTCAAAGAATATCATACTAAAAGGTATCTATAACCACAATGAAGATTTGCAAAACTACGAGATGGCATCCGGGGACTCCGTAACGGTACTTATTACAAAAGCGGACGGATTCCGTTACCAGATATTGAATCATTCATCCTAAAAAACAGATATATATGAAAAAGTTAGATTTCAGGAATTTCAGCGTTCCCACCGGAATAACCCGTCAGACGAGGGAGGTTTTCGATGCACGTGAGCAGATAGCCGATTTGCTGTATACGCGTGTCAGTGGCATCAAGGCCCATCGGCTTGCGTTCAAGATTTTCGAGAGTACCGGCGAGACCGAGTTCAGCGATGAGGAAACCGGGATGATACACATGGCGGTGGAACGCTATTGTCTTCCCAATGTGATAGATGCCCTGAACGAAATCCTGGGCGGGTCAGAAACCGATAAAAACGAATGAGTATGGCAGAAATGACACAAGAAGAACTGGTTCAGGAAGTGCTGGACCGTGTACTCCAGAGTTCTACCGGCGTGGAGGACTTGGAGACCGTCACCTCGCTGAGCGGTGTGAAATCACTGCCCGGGGAGAAGGACGGCAAGATGGTGAACGTCCCCCTGGAACTGATAGGGAAGCCTGCGAGCGATGCCGCCGCCCGTGCCGAGGCTGCCGCCAAGAAAGCGGAAGGAGCCGTAGCCGGACTGGAGGAAAAAGACCCAGGCCGCCACGGAAGCGGCCACCAAGGCCAACGAAGCGGCAGCCAAGGCAGAAAACGCCGCTGCCAAGGTGGAACAGACTACGGCAGCAGCCATCGGCGGGGCTACCGCACGCTTTTCCTCATGGATGGAAACAGGCAACGTTTTACCTGACAAGAGTACCAAACCGGGCGGCAGCGTAGTGTATGTAGCGGATGCCGGGAAGTTCGCCTACCACATGGACTCCACCCTGTACGGGGACTGGGATGTGGCGGGTGTGCCTCCTGCCGGCATATTCATGAATGCGGACCGGACAGCCATCCTGCCGGACAAGCTCTACCTGCTGGGTGATGCCGTATATACCGGAACAGGCGGCAGCCTGAGACTGCTGGCCTACCGGCATGAGGTGATGAGCGGGGAAGCTTACGAGGCGCTGCAGGACAAGGATGCGAATACGCTGTATCTGATTTATGAGGAGGATTGACGATGATAACCATAGGCGGTAAGGAAATAACGGCTGCGTATGTGGGGAAACGTGCCCTGTCGGCTGTCTATGCCGGGGCAAGACTGGTATGGTCTGCGATAAGCAGCTGTTTCGGACTTGGATACTGGAAAGGCGATGAGCCGTGGAACGGATCGGACGCATGGAACGGTAGCAGTAAAACTGATAAATGAATGATTATTATAAAAGGACAGTATTATGGTAAAAAGGAAAATAAGCGGAATCATCAACGCGACTGAACATCCGATGAATCTTGAAACACCATGGAATCAGAAACAGCCAGACGGCACCTATCATGCCTATGCAGGCGATGACATCGAAGCGTTCCTGAAGAAGGAACTGTCAAACCGTACCCCTACCGAGGAACTGGTGAGCGGCGAGACGAAACCTCCTACATCCGGAACGGTGTTCGATGCGATGGTGGGTACGGTGACGGACGTGGACGTGCAGGACAGCGAGGACGGTACCCAGTACGTGATGACCGTCAAGCAGAAGGACAACCAGGGCGGCGAGAGCTCGAAGGAAGTGCGCTTTTCCAAGTACACGGATGACGACAAGGTGGTGGTGAACATCGACCTGACGGACAGCAGCGGTGCGGGACTTCCCGCCTCGCAGTATCTGGCACTGGGAAGCGGTTTTGTGGTGAAATACTCCGTGGGCGTAGGTACTGCCGGTGGCGGTACGGTGGACGGCTACAGCGACCTGAAAGCCCGCGTGATTGTGAAGCGCGGTTCGACCGTGATCAGTGAGTTCCAGGATGCGGAGTTTGTGGGCGTTACAGCCGGACAGAGCTACACCTTTGACGCATCGCCTTACCTGAAGGATGTCACCGCCTATACCGTGCAGGTGGAGGCGCAGGCTACCTACCAGGGCGGCACGCTGATGAAGACAGCCACAGCCAAGGTGACCATGGTGGCCATGACGCTGGAGACCACCTACTCGGCGGGCAACGGGCTGGCCGACGGCGGGTACCGGAACGACGTGAACATCCCCTTTACGGCCAAGGGTACGAGCGGCGAGAAGAACATCTACTACCGTGTGAACGGCGGACAGGCCTTTACCCTCGGTCTTTCGGCCGGCAGCGGGGTGCAGCAGAAGAACGTGACCATCCCGCTGACGCAGATGCAGGAAGGTACGAACGTGGTGGAAGCCTATGCGCAGCATGAGAACTCCGGTGTGGTGAGCCAGGTGCATTACATTACGCTACTGAAGGCAGGCGGCGGGGTGACTGCCTATGCCGGCCTGATGTTCAGTCACCGGGCGGCAGGGTTCCAGAGCGACTGGAAACGCCCGGTACTGGAGGCGGAACAGTTCACGGCATGGAGCTTTTCGTATGCCGGCTATGACCGCGATGCGTACACGGCCCGCGTGAAAGTGACGGGTCAGGGCAGTGTGGTGAAGGAAGACCTGCTGCAGCGCGGCGAGACCGGCAGCTACGGGCGGACCAACGTGAACGTGGAACCGCTGGACTACCGCGTGTCGTGCGGTGATGCCGTGCTTGAGGTGCAGGTGAACACCGCATCGCACCCCGACATTGAAGCCACCTTGGCCCCGGATGCCGTGTGTACGTTTGACGCCTTCGGGCGAAGCAATACGGAAAACAACCCGGCCAGCTGGGTAAGCGGTGACAAGCGGATGGAGTTCCGGGACGTGCTGTGGAGCGTGAACGAATACGGTGCCGGTAGCGGATGGCACAAAGACCGTCTGCTGCTGGCCGGCGGTGCGGGCATGACATTGACGGCTGACGGCGGTTACCGTCCCTTCAACGAGGCGGAGAAGCCCGAAGGGTTTGCCATACGCGATGTGGGCATGACGCTGGAGATAGAATACAGCACGGCCAACGTGACGGACACGAATGCGGAGCTGATCACCTGCCTGGGGCAGCTGGACAACGGCAACCGGTACGGGCTGATTGTGACCCCGGAAGAGGCCAAGTTCCTGACCGGTGTGGTGACCGAGGCGATGGATGCCGGACAGGTGCTGCGCTATGAGGACTCGGTGGGTACGAAGTTCCAGCCGGGCACGAACATCCGCATTACCTATGTGTTCTACCCGAACGTGCAGACGAACGAACAGCGCACGCTGATCGGCTTCTATGTCAACGGTGAGGAAAGTGCCGCCTCGAAGTGGCTGGACAAGGTGAACTTCAACATCCAGAGCCAGCTGGAGTTCAAGTCAACGGGTGCCGACCTGAACGTGAAGAGCGTGCGCATCTACAACAAGGCGCTGACCTCGGACGAGGTGCTGAACAACTACATCGTGGACCGCAACCACCTGGAAGATGCCGACGGGGAACCGGGCGTGCGCTCGCTGGATGAGGACAACCGCGTGCTGAATGAAGGAGATACGGTGAGCATGGAGAAGCTGATGGGGCTGATGAAGAAGCGCCGGAACTCGATCCTGGTACTGATAGGCACGGGCAGCGTGGGCAGTGAGGTTCCGAGCGAGAGCGACACGCTGAACGTGGTGGATGCACTGGCCCAGCTGAACGACAAGAAGGCCAATAAACTGGTAAGGGAGGTCCGTTTCTATAACGGAGAGGACAGGACGCTTGACTTTATCCTTACCAACGTATATGTCCGTATTCAGGGTACTTCTTCCGTGAACTATGCCAGAAAGAACTTCCGTTTCTACTTCCAGAAGACGGCAAGCGGCTGGACGGTTACATTGAGCTACGGGGAGATTGACGGAAACGGCAGGCAGAAGAATCCGGTGGTAACTACCGGCAAAAAAAATCTCTTCAAGTTACGCAGGAACTCGGTAGGCGCGAAGCTGGCATGTTCCAAATGCGACTTCTCGGACTCGTCCATGACCACCAATACCGGAGGTGCGAAGCTTATCAATGACGGACTGAAAGAGATGGGGCTGCTTACGCCTGCCCAGCGTTACGCCAAAGACCATGGGCTGGAGGATGATTACCGTTCGGCCATCGACGGCCTGCCGTGCGACCTGTTCGTAGCGAAGAGTGCCGACGAAGACCTGACCTATTACGGCCAGTACAACATGAACAACGAGAAGAGCGACAGCTACCCCATCTTCGGGCAGGATGAGACCATCGGCGGCGAGAAATGGGGCGAGGGCGACACGCTGAACTACCTGGAAGCCGACGAGGAAGGACACAAGCAGTACCTGCCCGTCTGCTTCGAGACGCTGAACAACTCCAATCCGCTGTGCCTGTTCCACTGGTTGCCGAGTACCGAACCGGAGCATAAGGATTTCATGGACTACAACTTTGACGGAGGACTGGAATTTAATCATCCGAAAGATACCTTCTGGTCGGACGGAGGCGGTGACGCGGAGGAAGAACCGAACCTGAAAGACCACCTCGGTACCGGTGACAAGTACGACAAGATGTACAAGGCCACCGACCGCATGATGAGTTTCGTCTACCGGTGCGTAAAGGAAACGCCTGCGGGCAGGAACATGGTTTACAGCACGGAATCCCATTCGTTCGAGGGGGTGGACTATGAGGACGACGGCGACAAGTTCCCTACCGCCAAGTGGCAGAGCGATACGTTCAGGAAAGAGGCCGGGAAGTATTTCGACCTTCCCCACCTGATTGCCTACTATCTGTACGTGCAGTTCAACCTCGGCGTGGACCAGCTTGCGAAGAACATGCTTATCCGCACATGGGACGGTGTGAAATGGTCGATTGACTATTAT
Source organism: Bacteroides sp. 1_1_14 (assembly GCF_000162515.1). NCBI lineage: Bacteria > Pseudomonadati > Bacteroidota > Bacteroidia > Bacteroidales > Bacteroidaceae > Bacteroides > Bacteroides sp. 1_1_14. Next base: position 228,692 of record NZ_GG774702.1, read on the forward strand.
GACGGCGACTGCCAGCTCGGTTCTGACAACAAGTCGTTCCTGACCGGGAAGTATGACGACAACCGCCAGACGAAGCGCGACGGGGCTTATGTGATGCAGGGTCATAACTCGTGGCTGTGGAACCTCATCGTGGCCAATTGCTGGGACATGATTGTGGAGATTATGGTGAGCGGATGGAACGGGGGCGCAAGCTTCATGAGTGCCTTCAGTATCCAGAAAGCCATTGACCATTTCGATACCGAACAGATGAAGAAGTGGTGCTCACGCCTCTATAACAAGTCCGGCATCTTCAAATACATCTACCCGTTCCTGAACGAAATGCCGGTGGGTGCTGACGGTGCCAAACAGACCTATCCGCAAATCTACGGTCTGAAGGGTTCGTTGAAAGCACACCGGAACTACTTCATCCAACGCCGGTATGACCTGAAGCAGGTGGAGTACGGCTATGTATCCACGCTGGGTGCCCAGTTCTACCAGAGTACGGCATCGCTGGACAAGGCTTATAAACTGAAACCGATGCAGTACCGGCTGACCATCCCGTACCGTGTGCAGCTCTCCACCAGCAACGGCGTGCAGGCCGACAGCGGCGTGGTGGATGCGGACGTGCTCCATTCCCTGCAGCTGACCCGTGCCTTCGGTGAGAACGACCCGCTGAAGATTATCGGTGCAGCCAAAATCAAGGAGCTGGTATGGCACGAGGATGCGTTCGCAATCGGCTTCAACTTCGGTCTGCTGACCTCACTGGTAAAACTCGACATGAGCGTGGAGAAAGCCAGCGGTTACCGGAACGGCTCGTTCATGGCTTCGACCAATGGTATGCTGCTTCTGGAAGAAGTGAACATGCGGAACAACCGGCTGGCCCGGAACGGGGACAACGGGAATGTGGCCACTTTGGACTTGAGCTGGCAGGGCCGCCTGAAGAAACTGGACGTGAGGGGTACGGGGCTGACCCGTGTGAAACTGGCCACCGGTGCGCCCGTTGTGCAGTTATGCCTGCCGGACACGATTGAGGAACTGTTCCTGGAATATCTGACCAAGCTGTCCGATAGTGGCCTGATACTGGAAGGGATCAATAATGTGCGGGGCTACCGCTACACCAACTGCCCCGGCATCGACGGGTTCGCTATGCTGGAACGCCTGCACCAGGCCAGACTGAACGGCAGCGGCAAGCTGGAGCGCTTCGTGCTGGAGATAGACCGGGAAGACGACGGAACCCTGCTGAAGAAGTATTACGACTACGGAACGTATACACAGACGGGTGCCGTGGATGACCGGCATTCGGGACTGAGGGGCAAGCTGACCCTGACGAAGTATCTGGCCGATGAGGAACTGGAGAAGTATGCCGCCCGTTATCCGGAACTGACCATCAAGCAGCCGCCCTATACGATGATCGAGTTTGACGACAGCGTGGCCGACGATGCCAATGTTTCGAACCTGGACAACAAGACGGGGTACAAATTCGGCAATACGTACAAAATGAGCGGGCATGTGAATGCCATCCTGTCCAAGCGCCACCGCGTATTGGCCAAGGTGACGAAGATGCCCACGAGCCGGAAGGTGGAGATAGCCGGGCAGCAGGTGGAAGTGAACAACCCGGACGGGGAGATGACCTATTTCCCCCTGCATGACGAAAGCTCGAACTTCTATGCCGATGCGGAGGATATGAACGACTGTACGGTGGCGAAGCTGGACGGCAGCGAGGGAGACTGGATGATGTATGAGCCGTTTTACTGGAGCAAAGGCATCAACGATTATTTGAACAACAAGAAGTACGCCTGCTACAGCAGTTATCCGGAGGACGAAATGCCCCCGGTGCCTGAAGCGACGGTACTGACACTGGATGCCATCAAGGAGACACAGGGCGGCTGGCTGGGTGAACGCAAGATCATGAGCGGCAAGCCCACGCTGATGGAATCCTATACGACGGACAAGGCTTATTCCGTGTGCAAAGTGGACGTGTCGGGTTACAGACGTGTCCGCTTCCCGAGCGTTCCAGGAACAGGGCTTATCGGCAGTGTGTTTGCTGATGCGGAGGGAAACATCCTGAAGAGTATTGTGGTGCCGACCATCGGCTTGAAATTTGAAGCCGGCATGTATCTGATAGCAGACGTTCCGGAACGTGCTACAGCCCTGCATTTCTCCATTCTGAACACGGCAGAGTTTGACTGCGTGGTACTGAGCCACAGCGACAAGATAGAGGACATGGAACCGGATTGGGTGGCCAATGAGGAGCATCTGTGTGCCGTTGTGGGCAGTTCGGTGGTGGGCAGTAAACTGCGTGCCTGCATCACCGGAGCTTCGACCACGGCAAGCATGACCTGGACGGACTTCCACTACTACAGCCAGCAGCGGGGTATGCAGCAGATAGATGCGCTGATGCACAGCCGCATCGCGAACCTGAGCTATGCAAAGTACGGGCGCAGGGATATGCAGGAACAATGCGGTGCCGGTCAGCATAACAATAACCGCACAACAGGCGGAACGGCCGAACACGGGATGACAGACACCATCGGCTACGATGAAGCGTATGTCATTAACAACAAAATCACGAATTCGCTGATTGACGGCCTGGTGCACCAGTATGCCTGGTATAAGAGTCGGGACGAATACGGACAGGCGACTGTGGTGCAGGTGAACAATATCTGCTGCCTGGGCTATGAGGACATCTACGGCAACAAGTATGACATGATGGACGGCGTGGATCTGCCGAACGACAGCGGTAACGTGGGCAAATGGCGCATCTGGATGCCTGACGGCAGTATCCGTATGGTACAGGGCAAGAAGGACAGCGGTCAGTGGATTACAGGCGTGGCGCACGGCAAGTATATGGACATGATTCCGGTAGGTAATCTGAACGGATCATCTTCTACTTACTATACCGACATGTACTGGATAAGCACCGCTACGGTCCGTGTGGTCTATCGTGGCAACGCCTACGCGAACCCGTATGGCGGTGTTTCGATGTCGTATGCGAGCTACGATTCCTCGTATCCGAGCACGGGCATCGGTTCTCGTCTGGCCTTCCGCGGCAAAATCGTCCGGGCGCAAAGCGTGGCAGCGTACAAGGCGATACGCGAGGTGGCGTAAGCGCAAAGCGCCAAAGCGTGGAGCGAAGCGACTAAAACGAAAGAACGGGATTCGGATGGTTTCCGAATTCCATTTAAAAGGTATTCAAATACCGGCGAAGCCGGCCGAATTTTTTTAGAATATTGATAGGGTAGGGGAATACAAAACTGAACTGATTTGAGGGTAAACGACCTCAATTTAACTATGTAAAGATAGTGATTTTTGTTGATATTTGCAAGTTATTTTTCTGTTATTTTTAGCTTAGAATTGACCAGTTCAAATGGAATAAAGAGTGCTTTAAATTATACGCTTCGTTTTGTGAAATGAACTTTTCATTTTGAAACGCGCGAACATTTCGATTTGCGGATTATAGACGTTTCTGATATACGAGATTGTAAGGAAAATGAGGTATATAAATGTAGCATTTATATTCCCAACAATCTCACTACTCTCAGAAAATTTGTTCAAGATTCATGTGTTACCGGCGTATGGATGGATAAAAGAAAATTATACCATCCATACACTTAGTGATGCAGAAGCGATGGGCAAACGAAACCTTTTTATTTTTACTCCTGAACGATTTTTATCATTTTTGGATAAGAATAAAGCTGTGACGTTGGATTTTGTATTTGTGGATGAAGTATATAAGTTGGATAACGACTTCATTATAGACGAAGTACCACAAGAAAATGAGCGAGATGTAGCTTACAGAATTGCTTTACATGAGTTATTGAAAAGTGAAAATACTGATTCTCTACTTGCAGGTCCATATATTATGTTTCCGGGTGAAGATGATATAAACAATCAATCCTCGTTTAGGGCATTCCTTGATTGGTATGATTTTAATCTTGTTGATTACAATCTCTATGATATAGTAAATAAAGAAGAAGTCATAGTCAATACAGCTCTGAATATAAAGGTGGATGACACATTCCATTTGACATTTACAGAGAAGACAAAAACTGCTCGTGTTGTTCAGTTAGTGAAGCAACTAATAAATCGAAGCGAAAATGCTATTATCTATTGTAATCAAAAGTATTTGACAGAAAAATGGGCTAAAGAACTTCTTAATGGAAATATCGGTTTAGAGGACATTGACAATGAAAGAGTTATTAGGTTGACAAAACACATAGAAAGTCTATTTGCAGATAGTAAAGGGATGCAGTGGATTGTGACAAAAGCACTGAAAAAAGGAATAGGAATACATCACGGTTTAGTACCAAAGTACATGCAACAAGAAATCATATCGTTGTTTAATGATAACATTCTGAAAATTCTCATTTGTACTACTACTATTACAGAGGGCGTAAATACAACGGCTAAGAATATGATAGTATTATCTGGGAAAAAAGGAACTAAGGAGTTGAAAAAGTTTGATGCACAAAATATTGAGGGGAGAGCAGGCCGTTTTATGCAACATTACAAAGGAAGGGTTTTTATCTTAGACAAAGAGTTCTCAAAGCATATGAAAGAAGAGAGCGAACTACTACAGCATAAACTTTTCGATAAAAATGTCGATAAAAAGGATGTGGACCTTGTGCTTACTGAATACGCTTATCTTACAGAAAAGCAAGTCGCAAGGCGGGAACAGCTTGATGGAATGAAAGAGAGCGGGATAATGCCCAAAGCTTGTTTTGAGGAGTTTAGAACCGTATCTTATGATGACAAAATCTATTTATACAACACGATTACACGTTTTTCGGCATCGGACAGAGAAAAGATTAAGGAATTAATAAGACGTTTTGTAGGTCAGCATAAACCATTTTATCCCGGGCTTGAACTTATATGTCAAAGTATCCGCCCTATCATTAAGACTGAGAATTTACGATTTTATGTAGAAAATGGGGATAAACAGCGAGATAACTGTTATCTCGTAGATATGATTTCTGCATTCATATCGAAAGGCTTTGCTGGCTCTGCAAATTATTACATCAAGAAAGAACAAAATGTAGATAAAGGAATTCGAAAGGCTGCAGAATTTGTATTCAATACGCTTCGCTATCAAGTGGTTAAATATTTTGGCTTGTTTAATTTGCTATATAAACAGTTTGAGGCGACAAGGAATAATGTAAATGTTGATGAAATTAGTGGCATTGAGGCTTTGTTGCTTAGACTAGAATATAGCGCAGATACACAACTGGGAAGACGAGCAAGCGACATCGGTGCATCTTTTAATGTAGTGAAATACTATGATGCGAAAGAGAAGAATATAAACAACCAAAGGGGCATTGAGCAACTCTATAACCAGTTAGATGACTTTGAAAAATATAATGTGTCAAAAATAGACTTGATATTATAACATATAGAGAATCTGAGAAAAGAAAAATTATCTGAAAACCTGTAAAAGCACCTCTATGGCATAAGTACGAAAGAAATGGGCTTTGTATGATCACTCTAAACTATTGTTTAGGCGTGAGACAAAGCTCTTTTCTCCGCTTATGCGGTAGTCGGAATACATTTGTTCAAAACCCGTTTTGAGCGATGGTGTTCCAACGGATAAAACCGCTTTTACGGAAAATTTTATGTATAAAGAAAAAAGCTGGAGATTTATTTCAATATCTCCCACTAAATAGCTACTTTTGCATAGGAAGAGTTCTTTGAAGGTTACGCAATGCGCAGAAAGATAATGCAGTAGATAACTAACTAAATCGTAACCTATTACTATCAAGAGCAATTAACCTGCGCTCATTTCCAATAAATTACACTCTTTTCGTAACTTCAGAAAGCAAATATATCATAATTCTTTTATTTTTGCTTCTGCTCTCAAACAAAACTTATTCGAAATCTATTAAAAGTGATGAATGTAAACTATGTCTATGGAATCATCTTCCTGTTTTTAACATCTTGCCTTTCTCCCACAGATAGGGTAATTCCTTCTTTATTGCGTGCAGATTCTTTGATAGAAGTTGGATGTGCAGATAGTGCATTGAGTTTATTGGAACGTATGAATCTTGCTGAGTTGTCTTCTATACAGTCTAGAGCTAGATATGCCCTATTGTTAACACAAGCCAAAGATCAGAACTATGTTACTCACACGGATGATTCGCTAATTCGTGTCGCTGTAGATTATTATGACACTTCCGATGATATTACCCTAAGGGCAAAAGCTCATTATTATCTTGGACGAGTTTGTCAAGACAGAGGTGATATTGAAGGAACTGTACGTGAATTTTTGGTGGCAATGCCTTTGGCTGAGAAAGCGGAAAATTATGATTTAAATATTCTATTGAAAAGTAATTTGGGTTTATTATTCTGGCGGCATGGGTTGCAAGAGGAGGCTGATTCTCTTTATAGACAGGCTGTTGAATTGGCTGAAGCACATCATGATTCATTGCGTTTAGCCGTAGTGCTAGTACATTGTGCAGATATTTGCATGGAGCGAGGAGAAGAATATTATACAGATGCGGAAAAATATTTAAAACGGGCTCTAAAGCTAGTGAAAGATACAGATAAACAACATATTGAGGAGCTTGTGTTTAGTTCTCTTAGTTATCTTCTGGAATATCAAGGGAAATCACGCGAAGCTATATTGTATGCAAATAAAGGTATGCGGTTGGTATTAGACAGCTCTGAGAGATATGGTTACTATCTAGTTATCGGGAGTGCTTATTTGCAATTGGAACAATATGATTCAGCCTTTGTTTATTTGAATAGAGGCATACCTTCTGATAATTATTATGCAAAAACAAATGCATACATGAAACTATCGGAAATGGCGATGAGGTTGGGAAAACAAAATGAAGCATTGGAGTACGAAACTTTATATACTATATATAAGGATTCCATGAAATTAGTAGAGCAACCGGTTGAGGTAGTTTCTTCTTTAAAGGATGTGTTATATCGTCAATCAACGGAACGCTATGAATCCTTTTTGACCCGGTATCGTTTTTGTCTATTGTTATTTGTCCTATTGTTTATTATTACGATTTATTTCTTTTTGCAGAGGCGTAGAAAAAGGAAGAAAGAAATAGCACGATTGGTTGACAAACGTCAATTGTTGTATAAAAGTATAGAGGCTATCAAGAAAGAGTTGGAGGAAAAAAAACTAGAAATAAAAGAAATACAGCAACATTGTGAATGTTTAGAGTCGGATGTTAACTCCAAAGTGCAATTAGATAGTTGTCTTAATGAACTATTAGAACAATACCATTCAATGCAAGAAGATTTAGAACGCCGGCTTGTAGAAAGAGATGAGGAAGTAAGGCGATTGAGAAATCTGAATCTGAAATTTATATTAATGTCTTCTCCTATTTATCAAATGTTGATAGCATTGTGTGAGTATAATAAACTTAACCCTGATGGAATGAAGAAGATTACTAATGATGAATGGGTAATTTTATTGCATGAAATAGATATGGCATCTTTGGGATTTGTAGAAAGATTAAGCACTGAATATGAGTATTTATTGGAGGAAGATATTCGTTTTTGTTGCTTAGTTAGGTTGGATTTTAAATATGCCGATATTGCCTATCTTTGGGGATGCACTTCTGCTGCTGTATATAAAAGAAGTTGGTCTGTATTGGAAAAGATGGGTTTAAATAAAGATAAGAAAGTAAAATTGGTTGATATATTACGCAAAGTCTAAGCTTTGTGTATTATTATTTGAGTTTTATGCAATACAACGCATTCTTTGCATTCGTTAACATAATGGTATAATACTTTTCTTAAGCTTACTGCTCATATTTACAGCGTTAAACATCAAATATGAACAGTATATGAAAAAACTACTATTTTTATTATTCCTAGGTATTTTCTTTTCGGATCTAATACTAGGAAATTCTCCAAATTGTAATATAAGAGGTTGCAATATGGAATTGAGTTGTTCTTCTAGAAAAATAATTTTAAAAGGAAAGGGTAGTAAACCAGGTGAAACGACTCGAATACCAGCTATCTACCCAGTTGAAGCATCTATAAATAACAATGTATTGTGCCTCGACTTTTTTTCAAAAGTACCTAGTGTGACAGTTTCCGTAATTAATTTGGATACTAATGAGACAGTGTATCTAAATACTTTCATAAATCCTGTAAGTCTGATTACTTTAGACCTGAATTTGGTGGAAGGAACTGCTTACCGCTTAGAACTTTTGTCTAAAGATTATGATTTATCGGGGGATTTTGAACTTTAATTAACTATAATATTATGAGAAAAATATTTATACAATTTTATTTGTTAGTCGTGCTTATTATTATCGCCTCGTGTAGTAACGAGAATATAATAGATGCAGAACGGAATGCAATTAAACAAGTAGATCCTAATGCGTTATCTGAAAATGAAGTTATTTCTATTGTAGAATCCTTTCAAAAGTCTATCAAATCTAAGACAGATACGAGAGGCGAAATAACAGAAAATCCAATTTTTGCTATTAGTGAGAAATATTTAATATCGTCTCGAAATTCAGAAATTACCCGTTCGTTGCCTAATGATGTAAAAGCTTTAGTTTATGAAGTTGAAATAAGGAATAGATATGAACAAGGGAAAGCTATTGTATCTGGTGATAGAAGATTCCCAAAGGTATTGGCGTATATACCTTCCTATAATGACTCCATTTTTGCAACGCAGATAGGAGCAAACGCTATGATTCAAATGTCGAAGAATGCATTATTAGACGAAATAGCCAATAATAGTGAGGCAATTACACGCTCTAGGCCTATTACTGATTTAGATGGCCAGGTTTGGATGATGATTGAACCTTTCTGTACTACAGAATGGGGACAGAAAGAACCATATAGTTGGAAGTTTGTAAATACTTGGGTTGAAATACCTATGGATATTTCTCGTAAAATATGTACATGGGAAAGACGCCCAGTAGGACTTACCAACACTGCAATAGCCCAAATTATGGCCTCCTTAGAGCCTGAATTAACTTGTGAAGGGATATCAATGGACTGGAGTTATTTAAAAGAAAGTAAAAGTATTAGTTATGATGATCCTTATGAGAAATGGAATATGGTTGCATCTTTATTTAAATATGTATATGATAGTACATCTTCTTCTCCAGTTTGGGGAACTGCCTATACTGATGTATGGCCGGACTCAGAATCTAAATTAGTGTCTTGCATTACTGCAATATCAACTCCATTATCTAATGTGTATAAATATCTAAATTCAGGAAGTGGAATAACCAATTGTGGTAATATTCAAAAATGGAGTATAGAAACAGTTAAAAATTCTGTTATTAAAATATGTCCTGTTTTGGTAGAATGTAATGGAAGTGCTTTTATAGTGGATGGTTATGCAATGACAAAGAACGAATCTTCTAGCAGTAATGCATATTTTCATTGTAATTTTGGAAAGACAGGTAATTCTGATGGTTATTATTTGGTAAACAATGATGGAAGCATTTCATTTGAGACTGGTGGTAATACCTATTGGGATACGCAATTAAGTGTTATACCTGATATAAGAAAAAGATAACATTGATTTATTATTGTACAGATTACATATTCAATTGAAACTTAAAAATATTTATTATGAAATTAAAGTATTATTTTTTGTTTTTCGTATTGTCGTTATTAGCTTCATGTAATGATGAAGAAGGTTTGGATTTACATAATAAGCCGATAGAATCTAACTCAATTGTATTATCTCCGGATGAATACATTAGTATTGCTTATGATAATCCAAGAGTAATAACTCCTGATGAGGCAAAGCAACTTGCATTAGATTTTGGGGTTAACAGAGTGCAGACGAGAGGTAATGAAAATATTGTTGTGAAGTTTCGCTCTTCTTTTAATATTGAAGAAAAGGGCAGCAATGCGGTAACAAGATCGGTTACAGACAAATCAATTCTTCTTCCTGTCTATGAAATGGAAATAGTCAGTGATGCAGGGAAAGGACTTGCTTATGTTTCTGCTGATGAGCGTGTGGCAAAGGTTATGGCTTATTTGCCCAAGGTAAATCTTGAGGATACAGCTAAAATTATTGGTGCGAAGGCTATGCTTGGTTTGTCAGAACAAAGCTTGTTAGAGGAGGCCAAACATTATGAAAAAATGAAATTGGAATTTAGAGATGAAACATTAAAAAGAATATCGAAAGAGCTCAATGTTGCAGCCGTAAATTTTAATGAGATCAAAGATAGGATTCTTGTCGAGGATTGTCTAGATTCACGTGCAACCCCTCAAGATCCTGCTGGCAATGCTATTGGGTGGGCTGGTTTTTTTTGTATGGCGACAAATTGGGATCAAGAACCTGTATATAATGATTTATTAGAGAAAGCATATTGTGCACCAAATGTTGGGAAGGAACCTGTATATAAAGCTGTTCCTGCGGGTTGTTCGGTTGTTGCCATGGCACAAATTATGGCTTCACTTGAACCAAACTTAACTATCGATGGTATAAAAATAGATTGGGAAGCATTGAAAGCACAGCCGCAGATACTAATGCCGCTACCCTGGAAGCCAAATCAGGGATCACCTGAGATTGTTAGAACTATGGTTGCTAAATTATTTAAACATATTTATGACCTTTCTGGTACTCATCCAGAATATGACAAAACAACAAATTGGGTAACAGGTTCTGGTACATCTGGACCTCAAACTAGGGATTTTCTTAGAAGATATTTTACAACAGGAGATTTGATAAATGGTTGGGATGGTAATGCTGCATTTTTGTCTTTACAGAAAGCTAAACTGGTATGGGTTGGCGTTTCAGATGCTTCTAAAAAAGCTTCTCATGCTTTTGTGATAGATGGATTTGCTTATTGGAGACCTCAAACGAGATATTTGGTTAAAAACTTTGATTTTTATTTCCGTGCGAATATGGGATGGGCTGGGTCTTATGATGGCTTCTATTTAGTTAATAAAGATATGTCGATATCTTTTGAAGCTGGAGGCTATGAATTAAACACAGGCTTTAATATGATCTGTGATATTATATTGTAAAAGAATGAAGTATATTATTCTGATTTTTCTTCTTGCTATTGTTAGTTGTAATGATGCAGAAGATGATGAAATATATATCAATGATTTTCCCCACAGGATATCAGAGCCTCCATTATTAGATAATAAAGGTGATACTGCTTTTATTATTATGACTCCTGCGGAAGGATGGAGATTGCATGCTGCTGGGACTGTTGTGAATAAGGATTCTATTGCTCTCAATGTAAAAATGACCCATACTTTTTTGCTTGAAGAAGATTGGTTTTCAATAAAAAAAGAACAGGAGGATTCGGTGATGACAGTAATTGTAGACGAAAATACATCTGGTGATATTAGGGAGATAATCTTATGGCTTTCTTATATTGGCTCATCAATGAGCACATATACAATAAAGCAAAATCCATAAATTATATAACTTATGAAATTGAAATACTATTTTTTGTTAGTTATCCTTGCTTTATTTACTTCATGTAGTAATGAACTAGGTATGCAAGATAATCTGAATGATTCTAAAATTTTATTATCTTCAGATGAGTATATTAGCATTGCTTATGATAATCCTGGAATAATTACTTCAGAAGAGGCTAAGCAACTTGTTTTGGACTTTAATCCAACAGGATTACAGACTAGAAATAATAATGTAAAAATTATGGCTATTTCTACATATAATGTATCTAGTTCTTCTGGATTAAAAACAAGAGTCGGTTCAACTAATCTTACTACTATTCCTGTTTATAAAATTGAATTTTTAAGTGATGAGGGGAAAGGTGTGGCTTATGTTCCTGCTGATGAACGTTTTGCAAAGATAATGGCTTATTTGCCTAAAACAGATTTAAAAGACTCTGTTAAATATGTAGATTCTAAGTCTATGCTCTATTTATCAGAATTGAGTCTGTTGGAAGATGCCAAATATTATGAAAAGGTAAAATCAAAACTGAGAGCTAAAACATTAGCGAAAATAGCAAAAACTTTAAACGTGAAGGCTGTGAGGTATGATGAGATTCAAGATATAATTATAGTAAAGGATGAGATTCTATCCCGTTCTGGACCAACATTTCCTGTTGGAAATCCGATAGGTTTTGCTGGTCTGTACTGTAGTAGTACAGAGTGGAATCAAGACGCACCATATAATGATTTGCTACAGAAAGAAAATTGTGATCTTTATGATACAGGCTCACCTACTTACGAGGCTGTCCCTGCTGGTTGTGCTGTTATTTCAATAGCACAGATTATGGCTTCTTTAGAACCTGACTTAACGGTTGATGGTCTGAAAATTGATTGGAATATCTTGAAAGCACAAAAACAAATTATTGCTCCTTCATCTTGGCAAACTCCTTCCTCTGAAACAACTAGAGAAATGGTTGCTAAATTGATAAAATATATCTATATAGCAACTAATACACAGCCTGTTAGAAATTCAAGTGGTTATGTTACTGGGTCTGGTACTTATTCTTCTGATACATCTAGCTTTTTCTATCGTTTTTTTTCAACTAGTGGTCTTAAAAATGGTTGGGATGGTAATGCTGCATTTCAATCTTTACAACTAGCTAAGTTGGTATGGGTAGCTGCAACCTCTAATCGTGGGGGAAGCCATGCTTTTATTTTAGATGGTTTTGCATACTGGAGACCCCAAACAAGATATTTGGTTAAAAACTTTGATTTCTATTTCCATACGAATATGGGTTGGGGAGGATATTACGATGGCTTTTATTTAGTAAATAAAGACCTCTCTATTACTTTTGATACATCTAATGGAAGTTATGATAGGAACTTTTCTATGATTTACAATATCATAAATAAATAAACTGGGGCTTAGGTCTGTTTTGAGCAGCAAAGGCTGATTTATAGTCTTTGTTGCTCTTTTTATTGAATATTTAAATAATAATCGTAGATTCTGCCATTCTTGGTTAAACATTTTTAGATTTAAGTTGCAAATATATCATAATTCTTTTACTTTTGCTTCCGGTTTCGGACAAAACTTATCCGAAATCTCTGAAAAGCATGAAGGAAGTTACGTTTATCCGTCGGAACATTGAAAAATGGAAAGGGACCGAAAAGGTGGTGGAACAGGCTGCAAACCTGTCCCCTGACCAACTTGCCGACGCCTATACGGAACTGACTGCCGACCTGGCTTTTGCACAGACCCATTTCCCGACTTCCCGCATTACCATTTATTTGAATAATCTCGCTTCAGCCCTGCATAATGAAATCTATCGGAGCAAGCGTGAGAAATGGACACGCATTATCACTTTCTGGACACGGGAAGTGCCGCAGACCATGCATGATGCGCGGCGTGAGTTACTGATCTCTTTTATCATCTTTGCCGTCAGTGCGTTGATCGGGGCAGTATCTGCCGCCAATGATCAGGAGTTTGTGCGTTTGATAATGGGCAACCAGTATGTAGATATGACATTGGACAATATTGCCAGAGGTGAGCCGATGGCAGTATACAACGGTTCTCCCGAAGCTCCGATGTTTTTGGGCATTACAATCAATAATATAAGAGTGTCCTTCCTGTGTTTTGCCGCGGGGATACTGACCAGTTTTGGTACGGGGCTTATACTTCTTCAGAATGGAATTATGCTCGGTTCATTTCAGATGTTCTTTTATCAGCACGACCTGCTTTGGGAGTCGGCACTTGCCGTCTGGCTGCACGGAACTCTTGAAATATGGGCGATCATCGTAGCCGGTGCTGCCGGACTTGCTTTGGGCAACAGCTGGCTGTTTCCCGGCACCTATTCGAGACTCGAATCTTTCCGCAGAGGAGCGAAAAGAGGGCTGAAGATTGTAATCGGTACGGTGCCCGTGTTTATCATGGCGGGATTTATCGAAGGCTTTATCACCCGTCACACCGAACTTCCGGATATGCTGAGGCTCGGCATCATCCTTACATCCCTTGCATTTATCATCTTTTACTATATTTATTTACCAAATAGAAAAAAACATGGAATCACAGAAACCTAAGGTTGCAATGTACGTGAAACGTTCTTTCGGTGATAAGTTGAACGCTTCTTTTGACTTCATAAAAGAGAATTGGAAAATACTGTTGAAGTTTACGACTTATCTGCTTTTACCTGTAAGCCTTATTCAGGCGTTAAGTCTGAACGGACTGATGGGAGGAGCGTTTGCCATGACTGCTATGTCCAAGACTGCGACGGTGCCTGATACTGCATCTTTATTGGGATTTATGTCCTATTACGGTCTGTATATGATTGTATTTATGATAGGCAGTATTTTGCTGACCTCCATGATCTATGCATTGATTCGTACCTATAATGAACGTGAAGAACGCTTGGAGGGAATCACGTTGGGTATTTTGAAGCCTTTATTGTTCCGCAATATCAAGAGACTGCTTGTAATGACCCTTTTCTCCATCTTAGTCATGCTTTTCGTGGGGCTTGTGGTAGGTCTGCTGGCGTTTCTGTCACTGTTCACCTTGTTTCTGACCATTCCGCTTCTTATCGCTTTTGTAGTGCCGCTTGCATTATGGGCACCTATCTACCTGTTTGAAGATATTACAGTGATGGAGTCTTTCAAAAAGACATTCCGGCTGGGCTTTGCCACTTGGGGAGGCGTCTTCTTGATATCTCTGATCATGGGATTTATAGCTAATGTATTGCAGGGAGTGACTATGATGCCGTGGTATATCGCTACGCTGGTGAAATATTTCTTCTCATTAAGTGATGTCGGAAGCGAGACGACAGTATCGGCAGGATATAGCTTTATCCTTTATCTGCTTGGTATTGTACAGGCATTCGGCGCTTATCTTTCCATGATTTTCACTTTTGTCGGAATGGCCTACCAGTACGGTCACGCTTCCGAAGTGGTAGATAGTGTAACTGTAGAGAGCGATATTGATAATTTCGATAAACTCTAAACATATATAATTCAGAATAGATGCTGACATCTCCGGCTGATACATTGGTTTGCGACACCGTGCAGATTGCCAAATGGCAATCCGAATCGGCGTATGACTACAATCGTGAACTGATAACTCCTGAAATCAATATCTTTGAATGGTTTCGCAGGCAGTTTGGGGAATTGTTGCGGAAGATATTCGGCAGCCGTTTTGCCGAAGAGTATTCTGAACTTATATTAATATGTCTGGCCATTATTGTTCTGCTCCTGATTATATGGTTTGTTTATAAGAAGCGTCCGGAGTTATTCATGCGTTCGCCCAAGAATAAACTGCCTTATGAAGTGGGAGAAGATACGATTTACGGTGTGGATTTTTCGGGAGGGATTGCCGATGCGCTTTCCCGTTCCGATTATCGGGAGGCGGTGCGTCTGCTTTATTTGCAGACATTGAAACGGCTTAGCGACGAGAAACGCATTGACTGGCAGCCTTATAAAACACCGACACAGTATATCAATGAAGTACGGATACCCGTTTTCCGTCAGTTGACCAATCATTTCCTGAGGGTTCGTTACGGTAACTTTGAGGCAACGGAAGAACTGTTCAATTCCATGAAATCCTTGCAGGAAGAAATAGGGAAAGGAGGGGGCTCATGAGGGGAAGCCGCTGGTTTATCTTCTTTGTCCTTGCTTTTCTGCTGCTGATGTTTGCTATAGAATATCATCTGCCGAAGAAATTTGTATGGGTGCCTACCTTTAGCCATTACGATGAGCAGCCTTTCGGATGCGCTGTGTTCGACAGTCTGCTGACTGTTTCACTGCCTTCGGGATATACACTGTCCCGAAAGACTTTTTATCAGATGGAACAGGAAGATACTGTTCACAATAAAGGAATACTGCTGATTGCCACTAATTTACCTTTCGGACGGGTGGATATAGAAGCCTTGCTCAAAATGGCGGATCGGGGAAATAAGATCATGCTGGTAAGCAGTTCTTTTACCAAGATTTTGGAGGATACGCTGAAGTTTGATTGTACTTATTCTTATTTCAGGTCGGTCGATCTGAAAAAATATGCCGCTTCGTTATTAAAGCGGGACAGTATTTATTGGATCGGTGATCCGGAAGTTTATTCACGGCAGGTGTTCCGTTTTTATCCGCAGTTCTGCAAGTCCTATTTCCGCCGTTATGATTCGCTGCCGGTACGTAAACTGGCGGAGGTCAATCTGGCAAGCGATATGGGGCACGCATTGGATGAACTGGATTCTACGACCGTTTCCCGCAATTATCATCCGTTGGTGGCTATGGTGCGTCCGTGGGGAAAGGGTGAAATCATTCTGGTTTCTACTCCTTTGCTTTTTACCAATTATGGAGTGCTGGATGAGAAAAATGCGACTTACATATTCCGCATCCTGTCGCAGATGGGAGAGTTGCCTATTGTCCGCACCGAAGGATATATGAAGGAGACTGCACAGACGCAGCGATCTCCTTTGCGTTATTTTCTGTCGCAAAGGCCGCTTCGCTGGGCGATCTATCTGTCGATGTTCGCTATCTTGCTCTTTATGGTGTTTACAGCACGGAGGCGGCAACGGGCAATACCTGTCATACAGGAACCGGAAAACAAATCCCTTGAATTTACCAAGTTGATAGGCACGCTTTATTATCAGAAGAATGACCATGCCAATCTGGTTCATAAGAAGTTCACCTACTTTGCGGAAGTGCTGAGAAGAGAAATTCAGGTAGATGTGGAGGAAGTAGCAGACGATGAACGTTCTTTCCATCGGATCGCTCAGAAGACGGGGATGGAGGTGGAAGAAATCAGCAGGTTAATCCGCGAAATCAGACCGGTGATTTATGGAGGACGTGTTCTTTCCGGCGAAGAAATGAAGGGATTTATTGATAAAATGAATGAAATAATCAATCATATTTAAAGAAGATATTTATGGAAGAGAATATAGAACAACGAGTGGATTTAACTCTCTTTTCCGAGAAGATACAGGAATTGAAGGATCAGATTGCTTCCGTTATTGTTGGTCAGGAACAGACGGTGGACTTAGTGCTGGCAGCCATCCTTGCCAATGGTCACGTATTGATAGAAGGCGTGCCGGGAGTTGCAAAGACATTGCTTGCCCGATTGACGGCTCGTCTGATCGATGCGGACTTCAGCCGTATCCAGTTTACGCCGGACCTGATGCCGAGCGACGTATTGGGTACCACTGTGTTCAATATGAAAACCAATGATTTTGACTTTCATCAGGGACCGATCTTTGCCGATATCGTATTGGTGGACGAGATCAACCGTGCTCCTGCCAAAACGCAGGCTGCCTTGTTCGAGGTGATGGAAGAGCGTCAGATAAGCATTGACGGCATTACTCATAAGATGGGTGAGCTCTATACCATCCTTGCCACACAGAACCCTGTGGAACAGGAAGGAACTTATAAACTTCCCGAAGCGCAGCTCGACCGCTTTCTGATGAAAATAACGATGGACTATCCTTCGCTGGAAGAAGAAGTGGATATTCTGGAACGTCACCATACGAACACTTCATTAATCAGGCTGGACGATATCAAGCCTGCTATCACTAAAGAAGAACTTCTGTCACTGCGTGCCTTCATGAATCAGGTATTTGTAGACCGTACGCTGCTCCAATACATTGCATTGATTGTGCAGCAGACGCGTACCAGCAAAGCTGTATATCTTGGCGCTTCTCCGCGTGCATCAGTTGCAATGTTGCAAGCCTCCAAGGCGTATGCCCTTTTGCAGGGACGTGACTTCGTGACACCGGAAGATATTAAGTTCGTTGCTCCGTATGTGCTTCAGCATCGTCTGATCCTGACGGCGGAAGCGGAAATGGAAGGATATTCTCCGGTAAAGGTTACGCAACGTCTGATTGATAAAGTAGAGGTCCCCAAATAAGAACCGAATCTCTATAATTCGTAACTCAAAACTTAAAACTCAAAACTCAGAACCCGAAATTGTACTTAACCCGTCGTTTCTATATTGCCCTTATTCTGGTTATCCTCTTATTGGGTAGCGGATATCTGTTTGCTCCGTTTTTTTTTATCGGGCAGTGGGCGCTTTTTGCCTTATTCGTGTTGGTATCGGCAGACGGATATATTCTCTACCGTACCCAGGGGATTCAGGCATTCCGTCGATGTTCCGACCGTTTCTCCAATGGCGATGACAATGAAGTGAGCATTCGTGTCGAAAGTACTTATTCGCGTCCTCTCTCTCTGGAGATCATAGATGAAATACCTTTTATCTTCCAGAATCGGGATGTCTGTTTCCGGACCACCCTTCAGCCGAACGAGGGGAAAACAATCAGTTACCATCTTCGTCCGACCCGTCGCGGAGTATATTCTTTCGGGCAAATCCGTGTATTTGTGACCGACAAGATCGGGCTGCTTTCCCGTCGGTACACTTGTGGACAGCCGCAGGATATCAAGGTATATCCTTCCTATCTGATGCTTCACCGATACGAATTGCTGGCAATGAGTGATAACCTTACCGAACTGGGTATCAAGCGTATCCGCCGGGTAGGCCATCAAACGGAATTTGAGCAGATCAAGGAATATGTAAAAGGAGACGACTACCGGACTATCAACTGGAAAGCGAGTGCCCGCCGGCATGAGCTGATGGTAAATGTCTATCAGGACGAACGCTCTCAGCAGATTTACAGTGTGATAGATAAAGGCAGGGTGATGCAGCAGGCTTTTCGGGGAATGACTTTGCTCGATTATGCGATTAATGCTTCACTGGTGCTCTCGTATGTGGCGATGCGGAAGGAGGATAAAGCGGGGCTGGTGACTTTTGATGAGCATTTTGATACCTTCGTTCCGGCTTCCAAGCAGCCCGGACATATGCAGACGCTGCTTGAAAAACTGTATAGCCAGCAGACTACTTTCGGTGAAACGGACTTCTCGGCTCTTTGTGTGCATCTGAACAAGCACGTCAATAAACGTAGCTTTTTGGTTCTGTATACCAACTTTGCCAGTATCAGCAGCATGAATCGCCAGTTGGCTTACTTGCAGCAGCTCAACCGTCAACATCGTTTGCTGGTGGTTTTCTTTGAGGATGCTGACTTAAAAGCGTACATCGAAAGTCCGGCGAGGGATACGGAAGATTATTACCGGCACGTGATTGCCGAAAAGTTTGCTTTTGAGAAGCGACTGATCGTTTCTACATTAAAGCAGCATGGCATTTACTCTCTGCTGACGACACCCGAAAATCTGTCGATTGACGTAATCAATAAATATCTGGAGATGAAATCACGGCAACTGCTATGATAAGTCTTTAATAATATTTTCTACTGTTTCTTTTAAAGGAGGAAGGTGCTTTGTTATGACTACCCATATAATCTCATAGTCAATGTTGGCATATTCATGGGAAATAATATTTCTGAGTCCAATAACTTTTGCCCATGGAACTTGTGGATAATCTTTGAAAAATGATCTTTGGGTTTTATCATCAATAGCCTTAATTGTTTCTCCGATTACCTGTATTCGCATGATGCAGGCATCCAAAACAGTCATTCCCCAAGGGGATAACAAGAAATCGTCTACATTCTGTATATTCTTGCATCTGTCTTCAATGATAGAGATTGATTCTGATAATTGAAGAAACTTATCTAGAATTTCCTCTTTAAGCGTAGATTCCATCTTTTTCTATTCTTTGGGATATGAGTGAACGAAGGTTTTTGCGTAAACGGAGGAGATCTATTTTGCAATTACAGATATGCTCCAGTTCTTCTTTAATATCGAACATCACGAAAGGATCGGGTTCTTTCAATTCTACGAAAACATCTAAATCACTTCCTTCGTGTTGTTCACCACGGGCCACAGAACCAAAGATACCGATAGAAATAATCCCATATTTCTCGGCACACTGTTGCTTGAATTGGCGGATTTTTGTAAGGTATTCATTCGTTGTTTTCATAATTACATACTCCTTTCTCTACAAAAATAGTAAAAAACGGGAAGATAACAAGCGCATTTCTTTGAAAATAGCTTATTATAGAATTGCCTTCCGTGTTTCTATAAAGAAGAATACAGCCATTCCTATTATAATGACTCCCAGTATGCCGTAAAAGAGCCGTGCTCTGCCGCGGCCTACATTCCGAACGATTGTCTGGGCATTGCGTGTGGTGAAGAACCAGTTCCAGTTCAGTAAGGAAGCTAGCAGGGAAGTGATTCCCGCTAGCGCAAAAATTCCTTGTACGATGTATTGTCCGGTCATAGTCTGATCACTCTGCTTCCGTCTTCCAGTTCTTCAATCGTCACTTTTACGGCATCTCCCGGCAGTAATTCTTCTACCAGTTCCGGCCATTCGATAAAGCAAAGGGCGCCGCTGTAGAAATAATCTTCGTATCCCATGTCATATACTTCACTTAGCTTTTTGATGCGGTAAAAATCGAAGTGATAAATCAATTCTCCGGTTTCGTCCGAACGATATTCGTTAACGATAGCGAAAGTAGGAGAACTGATAACGTCTGATACACCTAATTCCTCGCAAAGAGCTTTGACGAAGGTCGTTTTGCCGGCTCCCATTTTACCATATAAAGCGAAAACGGTGTTATCACCCATAGCAGCGATAAATTCCCGGGCTGCCTCATGGATACTTTCCAGTGATTGAATCTTGATTTCCATATACTATTCTATTATTATGACTGTTTCTTGCAACAACTCTTTCCGATCTTGCAAACGGCATAAATCAGGATAGAGAAGAATATAATCGAAGCGCCCGAAGGGACTTTCCAGTGGTAAGAAATAAACAGACCGCCCAGACAGCCCAGAAAACCGATACCGATGGACAGCCAGATGATTTTCTTGAAACTGTAGGTAAAGAGGTTGGCCGTCATTTGCGGAATGGTGAGTAGCGATATTGCGAGAACGATGCCTACCATACGCAGACAAGCGACGATGGTCAACGCAATAAACATCATCAGCACATATTCGAATATCTCTACCGGAATCTTTTGCGAACGGGCAAACTCGCGGTCGAATGCAATATATACGATAGGACGGATAAACAGATAAAAGAAGCCGGTTAATATCAGAGCCAATATGCCCAGCATCCACAAGTCCGCCTGATTGATGGTCAGGATATTACCGAAAAGATAAGCTGACAAGTCCGGAGCAAATCCCGGTGACAGGAAACTGAACATGATTCCCAAAGCCATTCCCAGCGTCCAGAATACGGCAATCGCAGAATCTTCGCGCATATCTTTCCGCCGGCTCAGCCACTCGACACCGAAGGCGGACAATACAGAGAAGACGGCGGCTGACAGTATGGGAGAAATTCCCGCAAACAGTCCCAGTCCTATCCCTCCGAAAGAGGCGTGTGTGATTCCTCCACTGATAAATACCAGACGGCGGGTAACAATGTAAGTACCGATAATCCCGCAGGCAATGCTTGCCAGTAAGCTGCCCAGCAAAGCGTGTTGGAAGAATGTATATCGAAGTAGATCCACTTTTTAATTAAAGATTAAAGATTGAAAATTAAAAATCAAAGCAAGAATAATGCCGTCCATCAATAAAAATAACTTCAGCGCCCTCCTAATACTTATTACTTAATACCTATTACTTATTACCTCTCCCCCTTCCTTCTCTCTCCGATAATCAGAAAGACTTCATCTTTGAGGTCATCCGGCAACTCGATACCCCGTAGTTGCAAACTACGTACCCAGCCTGCGACATCAATGTCCTGCATGGTATATAACACATCCCTGAATTGGTTTGTTTCTTCGTCAGTATACGCATTTGCTTCCTTTCCGATGAACTGATCCAGTTCTTCGTCATCGTAATATTCAATTTTTTTGCTTACGGCGGCAAGCAAACTATCTTTCTCGCACACTTCGTGTTGTCCGCAGCATTCTATATCTGCTTCTTTCACTTCCGGCATACGGTCCAGTTCACCTTTTTCTATTTTCTGTTGCAGTCTTTTGTTGCGGATATAACCGGCTATCAATGCGATGATACCTAGCAACACCAAATTTATAATAAGTATCCACATAGTCTGTACTGATTCAATTTTCTGCAAAGTTACTTATTAATTTGCATTCTATCATGGATGGTATCTATTTCTTTTCTTACTTTTGCACGTTGCTAACTTAAATATATATTAGACGATGAAGCATAAGAAGTGGTTGACTGTCTTATTTATACACGGTAACAAGAGAAGATATCAGGTAAGTCTATGGGCGGAAGAAAATGGCTGGGTGATAGAAAAAGGTGCGGATTAAAGAAAGAAACAGCCGGAACTGTAGGGTACCGACAAAGGTGATTTTCATCTGCTTAGGCGGTTATTTAAAATAATCCTGTATATTTGTGATAATAAATCGAAAGACTATGATACGACGTAGGCTTTGCCTCTTATTCCTACTGACTGGAATGACTCTGTTTGCTTATTCGCAAGGATTGTTGTTTCAGGCTAATGATAAAGAAATTAAAGAAAGGACTTCTCTTCAGATATTTCAGGAAGGGGAGATACCTTGTTTTACGAAAAACTTTCAGTTGAGCTTTGAACTTTCTATTCGCGATTTTGATACTTTTGGATATGTTTTTCTGCTGAAGGAAGATCAGGGGAAAACTAAATATAGCTTTACGTATACTTATCTGGATGGTGAGAACAGTACATTCAAGTTTAATACCGACGGAAAAGAGAATCATTATTCTTTAAATCTGCGCAATGATGCACTGGCTTATCAATGGATTCCTGTGTCTTTTGCATTCGATTTGCAACAGGACGTACTTACGATTCGTATCGGAGATAACGAAAAGAAGATTACTTCTTTAGGATTGAAAGATACTTTTTGTCCGCACCTCTTCTTCGGACGTTATGATTATATTTTGGATATGCCCACTTTTGCCATCCGCAATCTGAAGCTGGAAGGTGATAGAAGTCATTCATATACTTTCCCTCTGAATGAAAATGAAGGGGAAGAAGTGCATACTTCTACAGGGAAGGTTTTGGGTACGGTTGTCAATCCGGTGTGGCTCATCAACGGTTCTTATCATTGGGAGAAACTTTTTGAGTATTCTTTTCAGACTCCTTCGGGAATCACTTTTGAGCCGGACAGTCAGCGACTGATTATTTTCAGCCAGGATTCACTTCTTACTTATAATCTGTTGAAACGTCAGCCACAAAAGTATTCTTATAGCAACAAACTACCCGTAAAATTGCAGTTGGCTACTCACTTCATGAATACAACGGATGGTAAACTTTATGTTTATGAATTGAATAACCTGCCGTTGGGGGATGCTACGGTAGCGGCGCTCGATCTGAATAATCAGGAGTGGAAACAGACCGGAGTAGCAGCCTTGCCGGTACAGTTGCACCATCATGACGGCTTTTGGGATGAAACAACCGGGAAGTATCTCGTTTTTGGTGGTTTTGGTAATAAGCGTTTTAATAATACATTCCTCGAATATGATATCGAGGGCGACTGTTGGGATACCCTTTCTTATTCCGGCGACCGGATTATCCCCCGTTATTTCTCGGGTATGGCAGTCAATAAGAACCGGGAGCATATCTATGTCTTTGGCGGGATGGGAAATGAATCGGGTGAGCAGAGTGTAGGCCGAAATTATCTTCATGATCTTTATCTGCTTGACAGAAAGCAGCAGTCTGTGCGATGTTTGTGGCAGAACGTTTCGGATCATCGTTTGGTCGTCGCCCGTGATATGATACTGACCCCTGATGAGAAGTATATCTATGCTCTGTGTTATCCGGAATATCTTTCGGATACCTATCTGCAACTTTATCGCTTGACGGTTGATGATGGAACGATGAAAGCTTTGGGAGATTCCATTCCGATGCGTTCGGAAGAGATTATGACGAATGCTAACCTTTACTATAATTCATTGACGCATGAGTATTACTGTACGACCACGGAATTTGACAAGAAGGGACATACGGTGATTCGGACTTATGTGCTGTCCGCCCCTCCGGTTTCTCTGGATGAAATCCGTTCTTACGGTTCCAGGTCTTCTCTGGAGATTCGTTGGTTATGGATAATGGCAGGAATAGGAGTATTATTGCTTGCCGGAGGTGTGCTGTTTGTCAGGAAAAAGAGGGGAAAACAAAGAAATGCGGTTCTGGAATCATCTTCTGTGCTCATGTCACCACCTGTCGGGAGAGAACCGGATAAAAGTGTACAGGGAAAAGAAACGCTTGCAAAAGAAGATTTTGAGTCATCCCTCGTTCGTCCGAATGCAGTTTATTTATTTGGTCCTTTTACGGTAATTGACCGGAATGGGCGGGATATTACTCATTTGTTCAGTTCCCGTTTACGGCAGGTTTTCATCTATATCTTGCTTCATAGTACTCATAATGGAGTATTATCCGCCTCCTTAAATGAGGTCTTCTGGCCCGATAAACCCGACGACAAGGTGAAAAACCTGAAAGGGGTAACGATCAATCAGATTCGTAAAAATCTGGCTGAACTGGATGGAGTGGAACTTGTACACGACAAGGGATATTTCAGACTGGTGTTTACTGACTGTTATTGTGATTATTTCCGTTTTCGCACCTTGAAGAATGCTGAAGAGGTCGAGAATGAACTCGGCATTTTATTAATGCGTGGCAAATTCCTTGATGGTATGGATGCAGGGATGATGGATCACTTCAAGCAAAAAGTAGAAGAGTTCTTGTCTTCCTTCCTGCCATTGGAAATCGAACGTCTGTATCAGCAGCATAAGTATGATGCCGTCATTCGTTTCTGTAATGTGCTTTTCCGGGTTGATCCGGTTAATGAGCTGGCACTGGCTTATGGTATGCATGCCCTTAACCATACAGGTTCGTCACAAGAAGCGATTCTGCAATATTCCCTGTTTGTGCGTGAGTACAGGCAAATGATGAATGAAGAATATTCGACTTCCTATGCAGAACTGATGAGCAAAAATCCTCCTTTTCATCGATAAAAACATTTCGGTTAATGATATTTATTCGCTTATTAATCCGTTATTAACCCATCACTAATAAGTTGTTTAACCTTGCTACATTATGTTTGCAGCGATGTTATTTACTTATTGTTTTATTTAAAAACCTAATACGTATGAAAACAAGATTCTTTATGAAACTTTGTTTATTCAGTTTGTTGGTTTGGTGTGTCAGCTCGTGCAAGAGCGATAACGGCGATTCAGTGCGGCCTATTGCACTTGAATGCATGTACACGCATCTGACCGACATGACAAACATGCTTGATACCGCAAAGATCGGTACAAGTGACGGTACTTTCCCATTGGCAAATGCCCAGAACCTGCAAAAAGCTGTCGAAGAACTGCAAACAGGTATTTCTAAAGGTATGGCTGGCTACTTTGTTCTACAGTATGAAATAGATAACTACTGTATAGCCGCCGAAAAAGCGATTGCCGAATTTCAGGATTCCTATCAACAGACATTGCAACCGGGTACGCCTGCCGAATTAAAGGTATTCGGTATTGACGGTAAAGGGCGTATTGAATTTGGTTCCGATCCTGCTTATGGTGGTGGTAATACTTTCACCGTAGAAAGCTGGGTGAAGTATGATGCCGGTTTCTTTGAGTCGGGAATTGGAAGTTTCCTCTCTACTTTTGACGGTAAGCAGCCGAATGAAGGATGGATGATCAACTTCTTAGGCTCTAATCTTCGTACAACGATCGGTATGGGACCACAGGAAGGCCGTGTACTGGAAGAAGGCCGCGCTTATCCTGATAATTTTGGCAAATGGAATCATGTCGTGACGGTGTGGGATAATACTTTGCCTGAAGGACAGCTGAAAATGTATGTCAATGGTGAATTATTCTTCAGTAAGACAAATGATGTGAAGAATGATGCCGGAGTATTACAGAATTATATGCCTAACACCCGTAACCAGAATATGTGGGCATTCCAGGAACCGACTGACAATTCACGCTGTATGACCGGATTTATTAAGAAATTCCGCATGTGGAGTACTGCGAAATCGGCGAATGAGGTAAAAACGCTGATGAACTCGGATGTGACGGGAACAGAAAGCGGACTGGTATGTGCGTGGGACTTCACGACAGTGGCCGAAGACGTTACCAACATTCCGGATAAGACAGGAAAACACGTTGCGAAAATTGTAGGTAACTACAAATGGTTTAAAGTTGAGAACTAACCTTAATAAACAGACGAAGAGTATGAAAAATAATACGATAAAAATAAAGGCTTTCCTCTGCCTGCTGCTTCTGACGTGCGGATGGGTAAGTGTGCAGGCACAGCAGGTGCTTACAGTGAAAGGTGTGGTAGTAGACGCTTTAAAAGAACCGTTGCCCGGAGCCAGCGTTCAGGTGGTAGGAATGTCTACCGGTACGGTGACTGACTTGGATGGTAATTTTAGTCTTCAGGTTCCGAAAGGAAAAACGATTGCTGTTTCTTTTATAGGATACGTGACACAGGAACTGACTGTAAATCAGAATCAGTCGAACCTTACCATTCAGTTGAAAGATGATTCCAAGCAGTTGAATGAAGTAGTCGTTATCGGTTATGGTACGGTAGAAAAGAAAGATTTGACAGGTTCTATCCAATCCGTTACCAGCAAGGAATTAAGTAAACTGGTGACTACCGATGTCACTGAAACACTGAACGGACGTGTCGGTGGTGTACTCGTGAATAAGACTTCCAACCGTCCCGGTTCGGATACGAAAATAGAGATTCGGGGTATCAACTCGTTCAATTTCTCGAATGAACCTTTATACGTGATCGACGGAGTACCTTCTCAAACGGGAATGCGTCATCTGAACTCTGCCGATATTGAATCTATCGACATCTTGAAAGATGCGTCTTCCAGTGCAATCTACGGTTCGCGGGGTGCAAACGGGGTGGTGATTATCACTACCAAAGGAGCTAACAAGCGTCAGGGCTTTAATATCGACTATTCGGGTTACGTTGGTTTCAAGACTCCTACCCGTATTCCTGAAATGATTGGTAACATGGGCAATGGACTGGAATATGTAGACTATCGCACCGCTTTGTGGAAAAAGAAGTATGGTGATGCTTCACTGAGCCGTCCGGACTTTCTGACTGATGACGAGAAACGCCGTATCAAACATGGTGAATACTATGACTGGTTGCGTGAACTGTCGCAGAATGCATTGACTACCAGTCATTCTGTTTCCGCTACCGGAGGTACGGATAAACTATCTTTCTCATTCGGCTTGGGATACTTGAAGGATGACGGTATGGTAGGCGATGAAAGTTTTGAACGTATTACTGCCAATATCGGATTGGAATATCGCTTCTCTGATAAGTTCAAAACAGGGATTAACAGCTATGTTTCTCTGAATAACACGAATGAAGGAGCCAATGATGCTTTGATTAATGCATATTTCCTGCCGCCTACGGTCAGCCCATACGATAAAGACGGAAGCTACCTGTTTAATTGCCAGCCGACTTCCAGCAAGATTAATCCATTTGTTCAGATTGAAAATAATAAAAGAGAGAAAGAAGCAAACTATACCAATTTCTCCGGTTATCTGGAATATCAGCCGATTAAAGGACTGAGCTTTAAATCACAGATTGCAGTTCAATATGATTCGGATGTTTACGGAGAATGGGTAGGTACGATGACACAAGCCAAAGGAGGTCTCAATGCACCGGAAGCTTACCGGAAAGAAGGACGGAATATGAACTGGGTATGGGACAATATCATTACTTATGATAAAATCTGGAAGAATATTCATCGTCTGAATGCTATCGGTTTGTATAGCGTACAGAAAGAAACTCATAAGGGTTCCGAAATGCGTGGTGACGGTCTGCCTTACAACTCGGACTGGCATGCGATCGAAACAGCCGAGGAAATTCGTGATGTGAAGAGTTACTATTGGGAGTCATCCATGCTTTCTTTCATGGGACGTGTCAACTATACGTTGATGGATCGGTACTTGTTTACTGTAACAGGGCGATATGACGGAACTTCCCGTCTGGCTACCGGCAATCAGTGGGGATTTATGCCGTCGGCAGCTGTCGGCTGGCAGATGAAGAATGAGAATTTCCTGAAAAACGTAGACTGGCTGAATAGTCTGAAACTCCGCGTCAGCTGGGGTAAATCGGGAAACAACAGTATTGACCATGATATTACCTGGACAAAGCTGGACCTGACTCATTATATCTATGGAGGTAAAGGTGAAAATGCTTTCGGATTAGGCGACCGCAAAGGTAACAAAGATCTTCGTTGGGAGATGACCTCGGAGTGGAACTACGGTATTGATTTCGGCTTCCTGAATAACCGTATCAACGGTACGATTGATGTGTATAACCGTACTACGAAAGATTTGATTTTCGCCCGTTCGGTAGGTAACCTCAACGGTTATGGCTCTATCCTTGAGAATATAGGAACGTCCTCCAATAAAGGGGTGGAAATAGGTCTGAACACGGTGAACATCTCAAAGAAGGACTTCACATGGAAGACAAATATGACTTTCTCTCTGAACCGTAATAAGATTGTAGACCTCTACGGTGATAAAAAGGATGACTTGGCTAACCGTTGGTTCATCGGTCAGCCGATGAAAGTGATCTATGATTTGGAAAAGGTAGGAATCTGGCAGACGGAAGACAAGGAACTGGCTGCTAAATATGGACAAGTACCGGGACATATCCGTGTAGCTGATCTGGACGAGAACTATGTGATTGATGAACGTGACTATAAAGTACTCGGCTCTCCGTCACCCGACTGGACAGCGGGTATGACCAATACCTTTACTTACAAGAACTGGGATTTGTCTTTCTATATGTATGCACGTATCGGTGGTACCTACAATGATGATTTCACTTATATGTTTACCGCATGGGATAATGAACACTGGAACAAGCTGAATGTGAAGTACTGGACTCCGGAAAACCACAGTAATGAATACCAGCAGATCGGTGCGCAATCCTACCATACTCAGGTATTAGGTAAGATTTCCGGTTCGTTCCTGAAAATACAGAATATTACGTTGGGATATACCCTTCCGGAAAACTGGATGAAGAAGATGAAGATGAAAAATGCACGTGCTTACATCAATGTGCAGAATCCGTTTACTTTCACCGACTATCTCGGTCCGGATCCCGAAACGATTGGTGAAGACGTATACAAGTCTTTGTCACTTTATCCGATGACGTTTACTTTTGGAGTGAATTTAACCTTCTAAATACTTGAAACCTTATGAAACGAGTAAAAGAACAAATTAAATATTTGGCACTGTTAGCAATCTGTTTGCTAAGCGGATGCTCCGATTTTCTGGATAGTTATAACCCTTCGGCAGTAACGGACGATTTCTATAATACTAAAGAAGGACAACAGAAATTGTTGACAGATATCAATGCCCGTTACCGCAATGTTTTCAATACAGGTGAATTGCAGTATTACGGAACTGATATCTACATGGCTATCTCCGAAGAACCTGCCGAACGTATGTTCAACGGCTATGACAAGACTTTCAACTCCACTGCTCCGATTGTAGGTGATTATTGGAAAGTACTCTATAAGATTGTGCAGGAAAGTAACATCCTGCTGAATCGCTGCACACCGGATATTGCAGGAAGCGATTATACTTCGCTGACCGCACAAGCCCGCTTTTTCCGGGCAATGGCTTACTATTATCTGGTAGAAACATTCGGCCCCGTACCTTTGCTCACCGAAGAGAATACAAGCGTTATCCAGCAGGCGGAACGTACCGGCGAACAGGCTATTTACACTTTCATCATTACCGAACTGAATGATATAAAGGACAAATTGGAGATGACCACGATTTCAGCCGGAAAGGTAACGAACGCCGCAGTCATTCACTTTTTAGGGAAAATGTATCTGACACGTGCTTACAAATCCTTTGCTGAAGCAGACGACTTCTCCAATGCAGCAACGACATTTGATTTGCTGGTAGAGAATCCGGCCTCCGGTTATGCTTTGCAGGAAAACTATGCTGCTTTATTCGATGAAAACAATCAGGCTAATTCGGAAGTAATCTGGGCGATTCAATATGGACTGGATAAGAACTATCGGGGTGATGGAAATCCGCAACAGGCACAGTTTGGATTTAATATTGTAGCATTGGAGCCGGATCTGTTCATTAAGAATCAGAATGATTACTCTAGTGTTTCCCGTAAATACTGGGTGAATCCGAAAGCGCACGAGCTTTATACCGACCCGGAAGCGGATACCCGTTATGATGCGACGTTCAAACGTGAATATTACATAAACAATCCGGATAATGCTGATTACGGTAAGCTGGGAATCTATTTCCCCCGTTGGAACGATAAATCGGGTATGAGTAATAACGCGAAAAGGTTTTATCCGTTCAAGCAGGACGATGAATATGTGTGGTACCCGCAATCTACGGCACTTCCTGTATTAGAAACTGCTTCAGATCGTATGCCGATGGTACGTAAGTTCAGCGATACCAAGATACAATGGGGCGAAGGCGGCTCTCGTGAAGATGTCATTTTCCGCTTGGGTGATACCTACCTGTTGTGTGCTGAGGCTTATCTGGGTGCCGGAAACAAGAAACTGGCATTGGAACGCATCAACAGTATACGTAAGCGTGCCGCTAAAGATGCGACCGCTTATGAAGCAATGAAGTTGACGGATCTGGATATAAATGTTGTCATGGATGAACGTGCCCGTGAATTGATGGGAGAGCATGACCGCTGGTTTGACTTGAAACGTACTCAGACACTGCTGACACGTGTACCCGCATACAATCCGTTTGTGGTGAAATATGATAATTTGAACAAGAACCATCTGGTACGACCCATTCCGCAAGATGAACGGAACAAGGTAGATGGATTATCTCAGAATGAAGGTTATTGATTAATGGTTAACTAACAAATGAAAGAAGTAATTATGAAAACGACTATATGTGGCGCTGCACTGTTGCTCAGCCTGACAATGGCTAGTTGTGAAGTGTACGAATCACCGGAAATCAATCAAGGATTGAACGAAGAAAACAACACGTCCCTTTATACAGATGCTTATGATCCGATCAGTAATGTGGGTCAATACTATATGCCGGAAATGAAGGTGAAACCGAAGAAGTACTGGAATTGTGTGGAAGTTGTAACGGTAGGCAGCCGTAATGAGCTGGGACAAACAGAGAAAGTACGCGGATTGCAGTACCACCTGATGTGTCAGTCATTGGCCGGTCTGGCTAATCGTGCCGTAGAACAGGGAACAAGTGAAATAGCTGTTTGGCTGCACGATCACGGTGGCAGTGATTCCTATAAACTGTCTAAGCAGGCACTCGAAGATATGGGTATCCACGAACAGGGGATGCAGAGCGGACTGGAACTGGCACGTAATGATTATGGTCCGTCCGACGGAGTGACTATTCAGTTGAAAGGAATGTTCGACGGATATGTCTTGACGGATATTGAGCATAATCCGGAGAGTGGTGTCGTAGCATCTGTTGCTTCTCATGTTTATAATTCTATTATTGTGGATGTCCGTGACAAGGAATATTATGAAGAAGCAGGATATACCATGAAATATGATGCAAGAAGCAAGACTACTGCGCAGGCATGGGCGGAGTTCAAAGATAAATGCAGCAACAAAGCATTGGTGATCATGCCTGTACAAACCGGTGAATTGCGTGAGTTTGCCATTAAGAATGAACTTTTCGTATTGAACTTGAATAAGCGTCAGGGAACTTCGATAGCCGGACAAAACACAGCTTTGCTGAAAGAAATCCTTGCCTGGTTGGAACCGAATGCACCTGTCTACGGATGGGAACAGGGAGTAAGTGAAGATGCTTTTGTTGATTTGGTTTCCAAGAGCGGTCATCCGATGATCCCTTGTGACTGGAGCTACAATCACTCCTTGACTTCTTTGCTTTATTCTCAACGTCAGAAATCGACATTGGCCCGCGTGAAGAATCCGCAGTTTCTGGATTATACAAAGAAAAAGAATTTCGTTTCTTTCTTCCTTTCCGATGGTGACAATATCCAGTGGATGATGAATGACTTTAAAGATTTCTATAATGCGGCGGAGTCGGAAGAAGTACGGATGACGTATGGTATTGCTGCTTCAGTGCTTCCGATGATGGCACCGGCACAATTCGATAATCTGTTGAGTCAGCAAAAGCCGAATTGCTCTATTTTGGAAATGCTGGGAGGCGGTTACTATTACGTAGACAATTATAGCGAGAATGGTGACCGGGCGAAGAATCTGCAAGTCGTGGCAGAACGCCTTTCGGCGCATATGCGTCAACATCGTGTGAAACTGTTGGGTGTAATGGCTATGAATGTAAAATCAGAAGCTGCCAAAGAAGCATTTCAGGCTTATGTAGATGCCAATGACCAGTTGGAAGGTATCGTAGCGCTTCAGTATAGCCCTTATGCAGGAGGTGAAGGAGACGTTATTTGGGTAACGAATAAAGCAGGATATGATATCCCGGTCATTACGGTGAAATACTCTTTGTGGAATTTTGGAAACCGGAATGCGGAACGTGAAGGTACCCCTGCCTATATTGCCGGAAGATTGAAACAGGAAGCACAGCAGGAAAGTTTTTCTGTAGTATGTGTGCATGCATGGAGTAATTTCTCCGATCACGGACAGACGGAAGATCCCCTGATTGAGAACCAGTCTGGAGATATTCGTGGAGCCGGAGCGGCAAAGCTTTGTGCAGGACATCTGAACGATAGTTTTGAAGTAGTAAATATGCAGGAACTGGTATGGCGTTTGCGTATGAGCCAGCGTCCGGAACAGACGAAGAAGTATCTGAGTGAGGTATTTTAATTAACTAGAGTTTCACAGGCTCTCTGTATGGCTTTCTCTTTTCAAACGTGGAAGGAGAAAGCCATACAGAAGGCTTGTGAAACTTAAGCAAATAATAATAAGATATGGTTGCAAGATTGTTTTTCTTATCAATCTGTCTTCCTTTTCTGCTCACCTCGTGTCAGCAGTCAAAGAAGACAGTAGAGTTTGTAGACTACGTGAATCCTCTGATGGGTACCGAATCTACTTTTGCGTTTTCGCATGGTAATACTTATCCTGCTGTGGCAGTGCCTTGGGGTATGAATTTCTGGAGCCCGCAGACCGGGGAGAATGGCAGTGGATGGATGTATACGTATGCCGATAGTCTGATGCGCGGTTTCCGGCAGACACATCAGCCCAGTCCCTGGATAAATGACTATGGTACATTTTCCATTATGCCGCTTGCCGGAGAACTGAAAATGAGTCACAAAGAACGTCTGGTTCCGTTCTCACATCAACAGGAGAAAGCGACTCCTTATAACTACAGTGTTACATTCAATAACGGATTGCAGACGTCTCTTTCTGCTACTTCCCGCGGAGCTGTATTCGAAGTCTCTTTCCCCGAAAAGGAAGATCAGTATGTAGTGGTAGATGCATATCATGGAGGAAGTTCAATAACGATTGAACCGGAAAACCGGTTGGTAAAAGGTGCGACACGATATAATAACGGAGGTGTACCGGATAACTTTGCTAATTACTTTATGATGGAATTCAGTCATCCCGTCATAGAATACGGCACTTACAATGGAGATACTCTGCTGCACCATCAAACCGATGTAGCGGCCGATTATACCTGTGCCTATCTGAAATTTGATGTTCCGGCAGGTGAAAAACTGACCATACGTACAGCCTCTTCTTTTATCAGTCCCGAACAGGCTGCCATCAACTTTAATCGTGAAGTAGCCGATGCGGATGTACAATTGATCAGCGGGAAAGCCCGTGAACAGTGGAATAACTATCTCGGACGTGTAGAAGCGGAAGGAGGAACAGACGAACAATTTCGTACCTTCTATTCCTGCCTGTATCGTACGTTACTTTTCCCGCGTGAGTTCTATGAGTTTGATTCACAAGGAAATCCTGTTTATTACAGTCCTTATGACGGTAACGTGCATGATGGTTATATGTATACCGATAATGGTTTCTGGGATACGTTCCGTGCGGTTCATCCGTTGTTCACGTTACTTTATCCGGAGGTTTCGGAACGCGTGACGCAATCTATCCTTAATGCTTATGATGAAAGTGGTTTTATGCCGGAATGGGCGAGCCCCGGTCATCGTGGTTGCATGATTGGCAATAACTCTGTTTCCTTATTGGTCGATGCATGGATGAAGGGGATACAAACGGTAGATGCCGAAAAAGCTCTGGAAGCGATGATTCATCAGACACAGGCCCGCCACGCGGAAATAGCTTCTGTAGGACGTGACGGCTTCGAGTATTATGATAAGCTCGGCTATGTACCTTATCCGGAAGTTCCCGAAGCTACAGCCAAAACACTTGAATATGCTTATGCTGACTGGTGTATCGCCCGCTTTGCGCAATCGCTGGGTAAACAGGATATCGCAGACCAGTATTATCAGAAAGCCCAGAATTACCGCAATCTGTATTATCCGGAACATGGTTTTATGTGGACTAAGGATGCCAAAGGCAATTGGCGTGATCGTTTTGATGCTACGGAATGGGGCGGTCCTTTCACAGAAGGAAGTTCCTGGCACTGGACTTGGAGTGTATTTCACGATCCGGAAGGTTTATCTGAACTGATGGGCGGACATGAACCGATGGTAGCCCGTCTCGACTCTATGTTTGTGGCCCCGAACACTTATAATTATGGAACCTATGGTTTCGTTATCCACGAAATAGCTGAGATGGTTGCCTTAAACATGGGACAATATGCGCATGGCAATCAACCGGTGCAGCATGCCATTTACTTGTATGATTATATCGGTCAGCCTTGGAAAACACAGTACCATCTCCGTAATGTTATGGATAAACTCTACAATTCCGGAAGTAAAGGATACTGTGGCGACGAGGACAACGGGCAGACATCTGCTTGGTATGTATTTTCTGCTATGGGTTTCTATCCGGTTTGTCCGGGAATGCCTGAATATGCGGTAGGTTCTCCGTTATTTAAAAAGGTAACTCTGCATCTTCCCGAAGGGAAAAACTTCGTCGTTTCAGCAGCAGATAATGCGGCAGACCGTCCATACATAAGGAAAGCTCTGTTGAATGGACAAGAATTCACACGCAACTATCTGACGCATAATGAACTGAAACAGGGCGGAGAACTGAATCTGTCAATGGACAGCGTACCGAATCAGCAAAGAGGTACCCAACCGACAGACTTTCCATATTCTTATTCCAAGTAGTTTTAATAGGTTTTAGTATACTTTTCAGTGACCGGTACGGAGAGAGTCTTAATTGATTTGATCTGTATCGGTCATACAATAGGAATTTAAAGTCAGGCTTTGTCTTTGCTGTTTCTTTTGTTACCTTTGTGCATCTAATATGAGGTTTATGATACATTCTCTTCCATCTTCCGAACCCTTGACGGCACAAAAGCTTTTCTCAAAGCTTTATGTTTCCTACTATGCCCGTTTGGTTCGTTTCGCTTCCCTTTATGTAGGAGCTATGGGAGACGCAGAGAATATAGTACAAGATTTTTTCCTCTATTTATGGGAACGTAAAGAGATACTTCCGGAACTGCAACAGCCCGATGCATATCTTTTCTCCGCTGTCAAGCATCGTTGTCTGAACTTCCTTCGTTCACAACTTTCTATAGTAGACCGCAGGCAGCCGCTTTCTGATATTATGGAGCAGGAGTTTAAACTGAAACTTTATAGCCTGCAACTACTTGATGATTCCCAAATGTCGATAGACGAAGTAGAAAAACAGATCTGCCGTGCAATTGATAACTTACCGGAACGTTGCCGGGAAATATTTGTCATGAGTAAACTAAAAGGAATGAAATACCGTGAGATAGCCGGAGCACTCGGCATTTCGCAGAATACGGTAGAAGGTCAAATGGCTATCGCATTAAAAAAACTTAGGGAAGAGTTGCGTCATTGTCTGCCTTTGCTGCTTCTATTGAGCGTATAAGGATAAATCGCCTATGTATTGTCTTTGCTTCAGTCCATTCCATATACTTTAGTCAAGCTGAGTACTAATTTGCAGCTTATAATGAATGAATTTAGTTCCGGTTGCTTATAAATCTATTCGTCTGACAGTTGTTGAACTTTCGTCTGACAATTGTTATCTTTTCGTCTAACAACTGTCAGACGAAAATTCAACAACTGTCAGACGATTAAATTTAAGTATAATGAATACTAAATCTGTGTGCATCAAGAATTAAATCTTAGAGTAAATCCGAACAGATAAGTTCGTTTCAAAACAGTTCTTAGCTTAAACTTATTGGATTTTACTTCCCTTCCTTGATTTTTTTTCATTTTCCTTTGGTGGTAAATGCAAGTTGCTGTGTCTTCTTATTAAAAGCGCGCAATATGATGAACGAGAAATGGAATCAATACTTTTTCGGAGAACCGACCGAAGAGGAAAAACGGGAGCTTTTTCAGGAACTGGAAAAGAACGAAGATATGAAACGGGAATTTGCAGAAATGCAAAATATCGTAGGTCTGTCCGGATTATTACCCAGAGAAGATGATTCTTTGAAAGGCGAACGGAATCTGGAAGCACTGATGAACCGCCAGGAGAAAAAGCAGAGGCGGAAACGGGTGTTGCAAGTCATACGATATACTACTTCGGCAGCCGCTATGATAGCTCTGACGTGGATGCTTGCCTGGTATATGCTTGTTGGTTCGGAGACTCCCTCTTATACGGAGATTACAGTTCCGAAGGGGCAACGGGTACATTTAACTCTGCCGGATGGTAGTGAAGCATGGTTGAGTTCACTTTCTACATTGAGGTGGCCTTCTGTTTTCTCGTCCGATGCCCGTATGGTAGAACTGGATGGAGAGGGATTTTTTACAGTGACAAAGGATGCTTCCCGTCCTTTTACAGTACAAACGCAGAAGTATGATGTAAGAGTGCTTGGTACGGAATTTAATGTATATGCTTATAGCAATAGCGAAAAGTTTGAGACAGACTTGCTTTCGGGTAAAGTGAGAGTCAGCTCTACCGGATATCCTGAAGAGTCGGTAAACTTATTACCTGACGAGAAAGTATCTTTGATAGATGGAAAACTGGTTAAGTCCTCTTCTCATTTTGGAGGAAAGGAATACCGTGAACAAGGAATCTATGACTTTGAAGAATTACCGTTGGGCGAAGTGCTGGAAAGATTGGAGCAATGGTATGATATTCATTTTACTGTAGATGATCCATCTCTGTTGAGTAAGATTATTTCGGGTAAGTTCCGGCAAAGCGATCAGATTGAAACGATTCTGAAAGCGATTAGCCGTGCGGACTTATTTGAGTACAAAATACTGTCACAGCGAGAGATAACGATATATTAATAATCTGATTAAAAGTTTAATGCCTATGTAACACAACGGAGTAGAATGAAACGAAAGTAAATAGACATCAAAACGAGGAATAAAAAGGGGGAAAGTGGTGCAACACTCTCCCCAATTCCTCGGCTATTAATACTTTCTCTGTTTCACATTTTTGTGAACCTAAAATTAAGTACTAACAAAATCACTTAGCAAAGTTATGAAAAAAATCTTTTCACTGCTCGCTTTGGTCCTGTTTATTAACCTTTTTACATATCAGGCTCAGGCACAGACAGCAGTTGTGAATATTAATAAAACTTCGGTTTCGCTAAAAGAACTGATTCACGAAGTCGAAAAACAGGCCGGATATTTGTTTGTCTACGGAAAAGACATCAATATCGAACAGAAAGTAAAAATCAATGCCCGGAATAAACAGGTAAAAGCATTGCTTGAAAATGTATTGCCGCAAATAGGGCTGACGTATGAATACGCCGACAATTACATCTCATTGAAGAAAACGCAGGTAGAGAAAAAATCAATAGGTAAAAAAATAATAGTCAAAGGAACCGTAGTAGACAAAAGTGGCGAGCCTATTATCGGAGCTAACATCATGGAGCAGGGAAGTGCTTCCAATGGTACGATCACGGATATCGATGGTAAATTCACGTTATCTTTGCCTTCCAATTCGGTATTAGCGGTTACGTATGTGGGTTTTTCCACAAAAAATATTCCGGTGAACAATCAGAATGCCATTCAGATTGTGATGGAAGAAGATTCTGAAATTCTGGAAGAAGTAGTGGTTGTGGCTTACGGTACGCAGAAGAAGATATCTTCTACGGCTGCTGTATCAAGCATGAAGACAAAAGATGTAGCGCAAAAGCCGGTTATCAATATTTCTAATAGTTTGGCGGGCCGTATGGCGGGAGTCATTGCAAAGCAAGGATCGGGAGAACCGGGAGCTGATGGTTCTGATTTGAGAATCCGTGGTGTGGCTACGTTAGGCAACCAATCTCCATTGGTCGTAGTGGATGGAGTTCCCCGTGACTTTTCACGTATCGATCCGAATATGATCGAGGATATTACTATCCTGAAAGATGCAGCTGCCGTAGCTCCTTATGGTATGGCCGGTGCCAATGGGGTAGTATTGGTAACAACAAAAAGGGAAAAAGCGGTGCTCCGGTACTTTCATACAATGGATATATCGGTTTTCAGAACCCGACCCGCATCACTGACCAGGTTAATTCGTATGAATATGCTTTGATGAAAACGAAGCGGCTATGAATGCAGGTTATCCCAATTATTATGCCTACTCACAGCATGATCTGGAAATGTACCGGAAAACCTGTGCCGGAGACCCCGATGCCGATCCTGACCGTTATCCTAATAGCAACGGTCTGCGTGACTTGGTACAAAACAATTCTGTGATTACGAATCACAACTTGCAATTATCCGGTGGTAGCGATAAATTCCAGTACTACGTATCTTTAGGATATTCTTATCAGGAAGGAATGTGGAGTACTACCGATTACCAGCGTTTTAATCTGCTGGCTAATTTAAGCGTGGATGCCACCAAATATACGAAAATCAGTTTAAGTCTGGGTGGATGGCACGAAAAGAAGAATTATCCGGGTGCCGATACAGGCGACATCATGTATCAGGCATATCGTACACCTCCTATCTCTGCTATACAGTACTCGAATGGTCTGTGGGGACAATATGTAGGTAAGTCACTTTTCGGGCTGACCTATCGTAGCGGATATCGTCAGGAGCCGGCCGACCAACTGAATACTTCTCTCTCCATAGAGCAACAGCTTCCCTTCATTCAAGGGTTAAGCATCAAAGGAGTAATCAACTACGACCCGTATCGTGTGAAGAAAAAGAAATATCTGACACCGATACCTGTATACACACTGGATGCATCACAAACTCCGTATCAATTCGTGGAAGGATTCCAGGGACCGGAGAAACCGAATCTGGAACAATCGTTTGAAGAAAGCGTGAGCATGACTTATCAGGGAATGATTAATTACTCACGGACTTTCGGCAAGCATACGGTTACCGGACTCGGAGTTATTGAAGCACGCGAAAGAAACGTATGGAATATGAGTGCCAAACGTCTGAATTATAATATTAACATAGATGAAATCAATGCGGGAAGCAGTGACCCTGCCGATATCAGCAACGGTGGTACGTCTTGGAAAGAACGTCAGGTAGGTTATGCATTCCGTTTGGGATATAATTATGATAACCGTTATATGGCGGAAGTTTCCGGTCGTTATGACGGACACTACTATTTTGCTCCAGGCAAACGTTTTGGTTTCTTCCCTGCTTTCTCACTGGGATGGAACTTGCGGGAAGAATCCTTTATGAAAGATGTCGAATGGATGGATAAACTGAAATTGCGTCTTTCTTATGGTGAGTCCGGAAATTTGGCTGGTAGTTCCTATCAATATATGAGTGATTACGGATTCGGAAACGCTGTAAACTTTGGCGGTGTACCTATGATGGGTATGTGGGAGAACTTGCAGGGGAACCCGAACATTACTTGGGAGAAAGCTAAGAAGTTTGACTTCGGTGTGGAGTTTTCCGTATTGAACGGTATGTTTTCTCTAGAAGCTGACTATTTCTATGAGAAGCGTTCGAATATGCTGATGGCTCCGAATGCATTGGTTCCGGCAGAATATGGTATTCCTTTGTCACAGGTCAATGCGGGAAGTATGCACAATCAAGGTATTGATTTATCTCTGAATTTCAACAAACGTATCGGCAAAGACTGGATGATCAGTGCAAAAGGTACTTTCACTTTCGCACGTAATATTCTGGATGAAGTATTTGAGACGGAAGCCACCTTTAATAATCCGAATCGTCGCAGAACAGGACGTCCCGACGGAACAATGTTCGGATACAATGCTTTGGGGTACTTTACTTATGACGACTTCAATCCTGACGGTTCCTTAAAGGCCGGCATCGCTACTCAACCTTGGGGACAGGTATATCCGGGTGACTTGCGCTACGAAGATTTAAGCGGTCCTAACGGAGTGCCTGATGGAAAGATTGACGAACACGACCAGACTGTGATCGGCTTCTCTAACTGGGCGCCCGAAATTATTTTCGGTCTGGCTCCTACTGTCCAATGGAAGAACTTCGACCTGAACGCATTGATTCAAGGGGCTACCCGTACCAGCATTTCATTGGGGGAGACTTTGGTAATGCCTTTCTTTGATTCCGGTTCGGCTACTAAGTTACAATTCAGTGATCACTGGACGCCGGATAACACGAACGCACCCTATCCCCGTCTGACCAGTGAAGTAACGGTGAATAACCATCGTCAACCTTCTTCGTGGTGGGTACGTGATGCTACTTATATCCGTTTGAAGAGTATTGAAATCGGTTATACCTTGCCTCGTTCGGCACTGAACTTTATTGGTATCAGCTCTGCCCGTGTATATGCTTCCGGACAAAACCTCTGGACATGGACTCCGTTTATGAAAGAATTGATTGACCCGGAAGCTAAATCCGCTAATGGTAAATACTATATGCAGCAGGCTGTATATGCTTTTGGTTTGAATATTACTTTTTAATTAGTTAACCATCATAACAAGATAGAATATGAGAATACATAATATAATAAAAACAGTTTGCCTGGCAGGCTCATTAGCCTTGTTGTCTGCCTGTGAAGACTGGCTTGAAATAGAGCCGAAAGACCGTTTTGGAGATACAACGGTTTGGGGATCGGAAGAAAATGCCGATATGTTTCTGAATGATATCTATAATCAGTTGCCGCATCTGAACAATGAAACACAGAATCTGGATCAATATTCGGATAATTCATACGTAGGTGCGGAATGGATGAATGCCCGTACAACGATTTATACCGGAGCATTATCTCCTACCAGTTGGATACCCGGCCCTTGGGATATGTGGAAATGGGGACGTCAGAACAATGACGACGCCAAAGGACAGTATGAACGTATCCGCTCCTGTAATCTGTTCATTACAAAAGTAACAGAATCCGATTTCTCGGCAGATTATAAGAAAGAACGTCTTGCAGAAGCGCGTTTCTTGCGTGCCTGGTTCTATCATTATCTCTGGATGGCGTACGGTGGTGTGCCTATCATTACGGAAGTGCTGGATAATAACGTGAGTACGGATATCTTTTATCCGCGTGAGACTGCACAGAAAACATTTGAGTTTATCGACAAAGAGTTGGATGAGATTAAAGATGATCTTCCTCCACGTCGTAGCGGTTCCGATCTGGGACGTGCTTCCAAAGGAGCAATTCTGACGCTGAAAGGATGGGTGGAACTGTTCCATGCCAGTGAATTGCGTAATCCGGGCAAAGACAAGAAACGCTGGGAAGCAGCTGCGGCTACCTTGAAAGATGTAATTGACTTGCAGGTCTATCGTCTGCAACCGACTATTCTTGACCTTTGGACAGAAGCTACCAACAATAACGATGAAGTGATCTTCGACTTCCAGATGTCTAAGCAGAATGGCGGGCGTCGTGAAGGCCTGTTCGGTCCGGTGTTTGTAAAAGGAGTACAGTCCAGTTGGGGAAATATGCAGCCTACACAGGAACTGGTTGACGACTATTGCATGGCAAACGGATTGCCTATCACTGACCCTGCATCCGGTTACAATAAGAATAATCCTTATAAAAATCGTGAGAAACGCTTCTACCAGAGCATCCTGTATGACGGATCCATGTGGCAGGGGGAAGAGATTATCACTCGTGTAGGCGTAGGTAGTCCCAATGAGATTGATACTTCTTCGGATAGTGACGTTACGAATACGGGATACTATACTCGTAAGACGATTGACGAATCCGTGAATGGAGCGGACAATCTGCAAATGAGCAACGGAATGGCAAATTATATTTTCTTCCGTTATGCAGATGTGTTGCTGATGTATGCAGAAGCTTCTTTGGAAGCCGGAGATAAACCGACTGCCATCGAATATCTGGATATGGTGAGAACACGTGGAGATAATATGCCTTCTATCAACGATACTTATCCGCAGGGAATCACAGAAAATCAGTTGCGGGAAATCATTCGGAGAGATCGTCGCATAGAACTGGCGTTTGAAGATAAGCGTTGGTGGGACATTCTTCGCTGGAAGATTTGTGATGGTGAAAACGGAGTGATGAATAAACCGATTGGCGGTATGAAAATAGAAGATACCAATGGAGATGGTGTGTGGGAATACAATTATCATGAAGTTGGTAAACGTACCTTCCTGCCACGTATGTATTATCAGCCCATTCCGCAGTATGTGATAGACAAGAATCCGGTGATCCGCGAGCAAAATGGTGGTGAAGACGGATGGGTAAACGGGCAGAATCCCGGATATTAATAAAGAATGTAAACCTTGAAAGATTATTCGTATGAAACTAAATAGATTTGTCATGGCGGCAAGTGCGGTACTTTGTTCGTTTGCCTTGCTGAGTGGATGTAGTGATGATGATGTTTGTAAAGTATATATTCCGGAAGCCAAAACTTTGCAGATTAAAAACTTCGATTTGGGTGAAGAACTGAGAGAAGTATTTCATGTGGCTGTGACTGCCAGTGACTATGTGACCCGTTCCGGTAAGGAAGTGGGAGGAGATGTAAAGGTACAGTTGACTGTGGATGAGGCGAAGGTGCAGGAGTATAATTCTTTGTGTGGGACAGACTATCCTTTGCTTCCTTCCGATTGCTATACGCTGACAACAGAAACTGTGATTCCGGCCGGGGAGAGTTCTTCTGCCGATCTGGTGCTTACGGTAAATGCACAGGGAAAAATCCAGCCGTTTGATTCTTATTTGCTGCCGGTCACTATCACTTCGGTAGAAGGTGCGCAGGCGGATCATATTCAGCAGACAGTATATTACCTTTTGAGTGGTGCGGAGGATGTATGGGCGATGCCATTGGCCGACCGCACTGCATGGCAGGTGGTAGAAGTTTCTTCGGAAGAGACGAGCGGCGAAGGGTCGGATAACGGTCACGCTATCCACGCTTTTGACGGACTGAAAGGAACTTTCTGGCATACACAATGGAAAGGCAACGAGCCTCAGCCACCACATCATATCGTAGTAGATATGGGGCAGGAAGTGAAAATGCTGGGCTTTCAGTATGTATCCAGAGATCATGGTGAAGCATGGCCGCAGGAGATGACGATGGAAACCAGTCTGGATGGCTCGAAGTGGGAGTCGGCAGGAACTTACAGCGACCTTCCTGCGGGGGCAAAAGAGGAATTCCGTTCCTATTTTCCGGGATTTAAGCAGGCACGTTATTTCCGTCTGACAATAACTGCCGTGTATAGTGGCAAATGGGCAACAGCGGTAGCAGAGATTAATGCGATTTCTATTATTAAATAACAGAAAAAACGATTACCATGAAAAATACATTTATATACTTTTGACGTTCTGTCTGTTAATCTCCTGTATGGAAGATCCGACGGCAGGTGTGGTCGTTCCTAAATATACTCCGTCTACCGAGAATCCGGGAGGTCCGGGTGAAGAACCGGGTGATGGGCTGATAGATCCGGCAGAACCGCTGGACAGGGGATTTATACATCTGAAAGGTCGTGAACTGAAATCCCTGAATTCTATTTCCATCACAGGACTGAATGATGGCGAGAAAGTAATTCTTTCCACTTTGGCAGGGCTTGCGGCAAGAGTGACGGGCGATCAGGTTTATATCAATGAAGGAGGTCCTTCTTCCGTATGGTTGAAGCAGATGCAGAATAAGTACGGAATTCCGGTAAATACTTATAATGCTTTGGCTCCGTTGGTACAGCATTATGTAGAAACCGGAGTGATCAAGGGGTATATTGTCTATACGCCTTA
Organism: Bacteroides sp. 1_1_14; assembly: GCF_000162515.1. NCBI lineage: Bacteria > Pseudomonadati > Bacteroidota > Bacteroidia > Bacteroidales > Bacteroidaceae > Bacteroides > Bacteroides sp. 1_1_14. Next base: position 272,485 of record NZ_GG774702.1, read on the forward strand.
TTCGGAAGGACAATCTCATTCGATCAATGTAGCTACTTCTTTATGTGGGTTGCTTCGGGGGATTGCGGTACCGGAATCTCTTGTCGATAAGGTAAAGGCAATGGGAGTGACAACCGAACTTATGGACGTAAGGTCTTATGATGAGAAGTGGTTGTACGAGAATTATAAAGACCAGTTGGACAAGAGTCTTGCAGCCGATATGAAACCGGAAATCTTCCATCACCTGCGCGATTATATCACAATGACCAATGCTTTTGCTTTTTATGACTACAATGCGCGCAGGGATTGGTCATGGCGTACTTCTATACTGAAAGATCTGGATAAAGGAGCTTATTGTTTCGGTTATTATGATCTGGATGAATGGGGCATGGTGAATAATGCTTCTCAATTGGGTGTTTCTATGTTGCCGACCGATCAGGCGGCTAATCTGGCCACGTTGAGTAGTATATATGATACAACAGGACTGAAACAGCGTCCGGCAACTAAAGAAGTGGTTACCGAAGAGAATGTGCACTATGTGACATTCCTCGTCAGTGACGGTGATAATATTGCGTTTAACCTTTGGGGGCAACAAGGATACATGGATCATGACCTGCACGGCCAATTCCCACTCGGATATACCATTTCACCTTCTCTGTACGATTTGGCTCCGGCTGCTTTACGCTGGTACTATGAGAATAGCAAAGAAGGCGATTACTTTGTAGCGGGTCCGAGTGGCAGCAGCTATATATTCCCGAGTAAGATGTCGGATGCCGACCTGGACGATTATCTGGCTAAGTTGAATGAGTATGTCGATAAGTCAGGCTTGAATATCTGTAATATTCTGGATCAGAAGATTATGGATAATCCGAAAGTTTACAATAAGTATCTGGCTCAGCCTAATATCGATGCGATTTTCTACACAGGATATGGAGAAAAAGGGGATGGAAGAATCAAATTTTCGGATAATGGCAAGCCGGTGATTGAGCAGAGAAGCGTATTATGGGAAGGCATCGACGGTGGCTCGAACAGAGGTGAAGAATCGACTGTCATTTCTCAGATCAATAGCCGCTCTGCCAATCCGCATAGTGCCGACGGATATACTTTTGTATTTGTACATTGCTGGACAAAGAACCAGCAAAGTATCAAAACCGTCATTGATGGATTGAATGACAATGTGCGTGTTGTTCCGGTCGATCAATTCGTGCAGTTGGTGAAACAAAATCTGGGTCCTAAATAAACGAATATACTCGTAAGTTATTTATTATGAACATAAAAGTATTAGTTGCATCGGCAGTTGCTGCATTCAGTTCTCTGCCGGTCATAGCTCAACAAGCGCCAGCTCCTTGCGGGTTGGTTCCGAGTGCCCGTCAACTTGAATGGTACAATCGGGAGATGATCGCCTTCTTTCATTTTGGAATCAATACATTTGAAGAATATGTGAATGAAGGAGACGGGAAGGCAAGTACGGCAATTTTCAATCCAACAGCCCTGGATTGCAGGCAGTGGATGCAGACATTAAAAGCAGCGGGGATTCCCGCTGCTATTCTGACTGCCAAGCATGCCGACGGATTTTGCTTGTGGCCTAGCAAGTACACAGATTATAGTGTGAAGAATGCAGCGTGGAAGAACGGTAAAGGAGATGTAGTCCGCGAGTTTGTCGATGCTTGTGAAGAGTATGGATTGAAGGCGGGAATCTATCTGGGACCTCATGACCGTCACGAACACCTTTCACCTTTATATACGACCGAACGCTACAAAGAATATTATGCCCACCAGCTTGGCGAACTGATGAGTGATTACGGCAAGATATGGGAAACATGGTGGGATGGCGCCGGAGCCGATGAATTGACAACGCCTGTTTATCGTCATTGGTATAAGATTGTCCGTGAGAAACAGCCGGATTGCGTTATCTTCGGTACAAAGAATTCTTATCCGTTTGCTGATGTCCGCTGGATGGGGAATGAAGCGGGAGAAGCGGGTGATCCTTGTTGGGCGACGACTGACTCAGTAGCTATTCGTGATGAAGCTCAGTATTACAAAGGTTTGAATGAGGGTATGCTGGATGGTGATGCGTATATTCCGGCAGAAACAGATGTTTCAATACGTCCCAGCTGGTTCTATCATGCCGAAGAGGATAGCCGTGTGAAGAGTGTCCGTGAACTTTGGGATATCTACTGTACCTCCGTGGGGCGTAATAGTGTATTGCTTCTGAATTTCCCGCCCGACAGACGTGGTTTGATTCATTCGACCGATTCGCTGCACGCCGCCTTGTTAAAACAGGGGATTGATGAGACTTTCAGTACGAATCTGTTGAGAGGAGCCAAAGTGAAAGCGACCAATGTACGGGGCGCAAAGTATAGTCCGGAAAAAATGCTGGACAATGAGAAAAACACTTATTTTGCCGGAAAAGACGGAGAGGTAAAAGCGGATATAATTTTTACCTTGCCCAAAACTATTGAGTTTGATTGTCTGATGATCGAAGAAGTTATCGAATTGGGACATCGGACGACGAAGTGGAGTGTGGAGTACACTGTTGATGGCAAAAACTGGATCACCATTCCGGAGGCGACGGACAAGCAGGCCATTGGTCATAAATGGATTGTACGTCTGGCACCGGTGAAAGCAAAGCAGGTACGTTTGCGTATTCAGGACGGTAAGGCTTGTCCGGCCATCCATACTTTTGGCATATATAAACAGTCACCGGTTTTCAAATTATAATATAAATTAGACTACTAAATGATGCAACGATTAAAAATCTTGGGAAGTGCATTGATTGCACTGTCGTTTTCCGCCTCTGCGGTTGTGGCGCAGCAGTTTGATCCGAAGCAAGGATATGAAATCCATACGGTCAACGGATTAGTGCTGGACAATCAGGAGAGTCTGGATACGAATACGAAAATATTTATCAGTAAGCGGGAGGCAGACAAAGAATCGCAGGTCTGGAACCTGATTCCATGCGAACAAGAGGGATGCTATACGATAACCAGTCCCTTGACTCAAATGAATGTAGATAATAGTGGTAAAGGAAAAGTAGAATGTTCCGTGATTCAATGGTCGGCAGACCCTAAAAATCCGAATCAGCAATGGAAAATAACGGCTTTGCCGAATGGGAATTACGTATTAACCAATGTCGGGACTGGCTATAACTTAGGATTTCCTGATGCCGGACTGGTCGGAGAGCCTGTCTTTCAGTTAGAACCGGAAGCTTCGAAAAGTAACCAGCAGTGGCAGATACGGAAATCGAACCTGAAAGTAGTGGCGGAAGCCTTGAAAACAACGAGTCATAATGACTGGGAAAATGAACGTATCTATGCAATCAATAAAGAAGAAGGCAGGGCTACATTTATTCCTTTCGCCAATTCGGAAGAGATGAAGGCGGATCCCGCTTATACCCGTCCTTGGGAGCGTACCCGCTCTTCCCGTTATCTGCTGTTGAATGGAAACTGGAAGTTTAACTGGGTGAAACAACCTTCGGAACGTCCGGTGGATTTCTATAAAACGAGTTATGATGTCTCTGGCTGGAAAGAGATTCCTGTTCCCTCCAACTGGGAGATGCACGGATATGGTACACCTATTTATACCAATATTACTTATCCCATCCGTAACAATCCTCCTTTTATACAGGGGCAGCGTGGATATACTGTAGAGAAAGAGCCGAATGCGGTAGGATCTTATCGCCGTGAATTTGCTCTTCCTGCCGACTGGAAAGACAAAGAAGTCTTTATCCATTTCGATGGAATTTATAGTGCAGCTTATGTATGGATCAACGGTAAGAAAGTCGGTTATTCGCAAGGGTCCAGTAATGATGCAGAATTTCGTATCACTCCTTACGTCAAAGCGGGTAATAATACGGTTGCCGTGGAAGTTTACCGCTGGTGTGACGGCAGTTTCCTTGAAGATCAGGATATGTTCCGTTTAAGTGGTATTCATCGGGATGTTTATTTGGTAGCCAGTCCGAAAGTTCGTCTACGTGACATTCACCTGACTTCTCAGATCAGCGACCGTCTGGATAAAGCGGAACTGAAAGTGAAAACGGATGTGCATAATTACGGAAAGAAAGTACAGGAAGCTACCGTACGTGTCTCTTTGCTGAATACGGAAGGAAAGCCTGTGAGTTCGTTTATCATACCTACCGGTAAGATAACTGGTGGACAGGAAAACGTCTGTGAAGGTACGACTACGATTCGTGACCCTCGGTTATGGAGTGCTGAGACTCCTTCTCTGTATACCGTCCAACTGGAACTGCTTGATGCCGCAGGCAATGTGCTTGAAGCGACGAGCCAGCAATATGGCTTCCGTAAGATAGAGATCCGGAATAATAAGGTGTATATCAACAATGCATTGATCCTTTTTAAAGGAGCCAATCGGCATGACATACATCCGCAGTTTGGAAAAGCTGTTCCGGTGGAAAGCATGATAGAGGACATTCTTCTCTTTAAGCGTTTCAATCTCAACACGATTCGTACCAGTCATTATCCGAACGATCCGAAGATGTATGCGCTGTATGATTATTATGGCTTGTACGTCATGGATGAGGCCGATATTGAGTGTCACGGCAATATGTCGCTGTCAAACCGTGAAAGTTGGGAAGGAGCTTACGTCGACCGGATGGTGCGTATGGTGGAACGGGATAAGAATCATCCTTCGGTCATTTTCTGGTCAATGGGCAATGAGTCCGGTGGTGGTCGTAACTTTGAGGCTACCTATCAGGCAGCCAAAGCGATAGACGACCGTTATATCCATTATGAAGGAATGAACGATGTGGCCGATATGGATTCCCGTATGTATCCTTCGATTGAAAGTATGATCGAACAGGACGAGCAACCCCGTAACAAGCCTTATTTCCTTTGTGAATATGCTCATGCGATGGGCAACGCCATCGGTAATTTGGAAGAATACTGGGATTATATTGAGCATCATTCGAAACGTATGATCGGAGGATGTATCTGGGATTGGGTGGATCAGGGCATTAATATGCCCGGACAGCCTGCCGATCATTATTATTTTGGAGGCAGCTTCGGTGATCGCCCTAACGACAATGATTTCTGTTGTAACGGGATTGTGACGGCTGATCGTCAAGTTACTCCTAAGTTGTGGGAAGTGAAGAAAGTCTACCAATATATCACATTGGAACCGAATGCTGAAAACAGTATCGGCGTTCGTAACCGCTATGCTTTCCTGAATCTGCATGATTTTAATCTGCGCTATGTGATTTTGAAAGATGGTGTGCCGATAGCGGAAGAAGAGTTCAGCCTACCCGATGGTAAGCCTGGAGAGCATCGTGCGGTGCAGATACCTTATTCCCGCTATTTAACTTCAGAAGGTGAATATTATTTGAACCTTGAAATAAAACTAAAGAAGGATTGCGTATGGGCAAAAGCCGGACATATCGTAGCTACGGAACAACTTTTGCTTCAAAAATCCCCGAATACCGGGCTACAGCCGGTAGCAGTTTCCGCCTCATCTAAAGAATCTCTGTTTAAGGTGGTGGAAGAGGAGAAGCGTTATTTGTTCTTCCGCCGTCCCGGTGTAGAAATCACCTTTGATAAGAAAGAAGGCAAGTTGACCGGTATCCGTTATAATGGCGATAATATGCTTCATCTGCGTGAAGGATGGTCGCTGAATACGTTCCGTTTTATCAATAACGATGTGCGTAAATGGCAGGATACCCAAACGGAGGTAATCAGTTTCGACTGGAAATGCTCGGAAGATAATCAGTCGGCAATTGTAACGATTCAGTTGCAGGAAACCGTCGGAGATGTGAAAGTGCCTTATACATTGATTTACCGTTTGTATGGTAATGGTGAAATAGATGTGGATGCTTCTTTTACAACGAATGATGACTTTAATCTTCCCCGTCTGTCGTTACAGGCCTTCTTTAATCCTTCGTTGGAGCAGTTGGAATGGTATGGTCGCGGTCCGATAGAAAATTATCGGGATCGGAAGAATGCGGCTTATGTCGGCAAATACCAGTCTGCTGTCAATGATATGAAAGAGAGTTATGCCCGTTCTCAGACGATGGGTGGGCGTTGTGATACCCGCTGGCTGACTTTGACCAATAAAGCAGGTAAAGGAATCAAGATTACTGCTGCCGATACATTTGATTTCAGTGCTTTGCACTATACGGATAAGGACTTGTTTGAAATCAAGTACGGTCATGCCTTGCCTGATATTTATCGTGCGGAGGTGGTGCTGAATCTGGATTGCATACAGCGTGGTTTGGGTAATGCCAGTTGCGGACCGGGTCCCCGTCCCGCCTATGAAATTCAGAAGAATACAGTTTATAAATATGCTTTTCGTATGTCTCCTTTTTCAAAATAAGGAAAGATTGACAGGATAACAAGGTCTTAATAGTTTGTAGAAAGAGTGAGCAGCCAAATCTTATAAAAGATGGCAACTGCTTACTCTTTTTTTGTATTTAAGGATAGATTCTGTGTTCTTTTTGTACTTTTGTAACATGGACTCTAAATTATATACCACGATGAAACAAAGAATTATATTATTCGGATTAATACTTGTAGGAACAGTAACTTTTGCACAGTCTCCCGTAGAAAAAGGCTTGAACACGATCAACCGTTCTTCTGCCGAAGCAACAATCGGTTTCCTTGCAAGTGATGAATTACAGGGACGTGAAGCCGGATTCCACGGTTCGTATGTCTCCTCTGAGTATATAGCATCTATCTTACAATGGATGGGAATCCAACCTCTGAACGAAAGCTACTTCCAGTCTTTTGATGCTTACCGCAAAGAGCGTCAGAAGAAAGGACGTCTAGAAGTTCATCCGGACTCTGTAGCGAAGCTGAAACAGGAAGTTCATCAAAAACTATCTATGAGGAACGTACTGGCTATGATTCCCGGTAAGAATACGAAAGAATATGTCATCGTAGGCGCTCACTTTGACCATTTGGGGATAGACCCGGCACTTGACGGAGATCAGATTTATAACGGCGCGGATGACAATGCTTCCGGTGTCTCGGCTGTATTGCAGATTGCCCGGGCATTTCTTGCAAGCGGACAACAACCGGAGCGAAATGTAATCTTTGCCTTTTGGGACGGAGAAGAAAAGGGATTGCTCGGTTCTAAATATTTTGTACAGACTTGCCCTTTTGTTTCGCAGATCAAGGGATATCTCAACTTTGATATGATAGGTCGCAACAATAAACCGGAACAACCGAAACATGTCGTCTATTTCTATACAGCTGCTCATCCTTCTTTTGGAGACTGGCTGAAAAAGGATATTAAGAAGTATGGTTTACAGTTGGAACCGGACTATCGTGCCTGGGACAATCCGGTAGGGGGCAGCGACAATGGAACGTTTGCCAAAGCAGGTATTCCTATTATCTGGTATCATACAGACGGACATCCCGATTATCACCAGCCATCCGATCATGCTGATCGGTTAAACTGGGATAAGATAGTGGAAATCACCAAGGCTTCTTTTCTTAATATGTGGAAGATGGCTAATGAAGCTTCATGGTAACTCAGCCTCACTGAAAGGCTGTTTTACATCTTGCAATAAAGGGCGGAAGGAATCAGTTTGAATAACCATGCCACATATTTCCATCTTTTGGAGATAAAGGCGACTTTTTTCCTGTCTGAAATAGCCTTTTTGATTTGTTTTACGGCTTTATCGACAGGAGTAACCCAAAACAATCCTTCTCCTTTCGCCATCGCTGTATCTACAAATCCCGGACGGATGTCAGTGGTGTAGACAGCAAAGGGTAGCTTTGCCGCCTTTTGCCGAAGTCCCTCCATGTAATTGATTTGATAGGCTTTTGAAGCATTATAAGCTGGTGCTACACCGCTGCCGCGTGTTCCGCCTACTGAGGAAATGTTAATCAGATGCCCGCCTTTCTGCTGTTCAAAGTACCGGAACCCCCAGCCGGCGATATTGGTAAATCCCACTACGTTGGTCAATAAGGTCGGTTCTTCGAGCTGATAGGAGAGCTGTGGATTCAGTTCCCCCGTTCCGGCACAGATAATCAGCATATCCATGCCTTCCATTTCTTGTACAAGCGTTTCCAGCGATGAAAGGGTCGTTTCTGTGTGAGTGATGTCACATACCTGATAGAATAGTTTATCTTTATCTTGTGCGCAAATCTCTTTTAATAGATTCTCACGGCGACCGGTGATGCCGATAAGGTAGTCTTCACGGGCATACTGTTCTGCCAATCCACGACCGATGCCGGAGGTTGCGCCTACAATTATTATTTTCTTCATGAATTAAAATAGACTATGTTTACCTGCAAAGGTAGGAGAGGAGCCTGAATAAAATCTTGATTGAAATCAAGAATTTACTTCCGAACTACTTTTCTCCGGATGCGGCTCAATGTTTCCGGACGAATCAGGAGATAGGAGGCAAGTTCTTTTAAAGTAATCAGTTTCAGCAGGTCGGGACAGCGGTTGATAATATCCAGATAACGTTCTTCCGGTGTCAGACTGTACATGGAGATCATCCGGTCATATATTTCCCACAGAAGAGTTTCTGCAATCTGGCGTCCCAGTTTTTGGTGGTCGTTGTTAATGTCGTAGAAATCTGCCAGTTGGGAATGGTTGATCACATACACCGAACAGTCGCATAACGCTTGAATATCTACATTTGATTGGTCCTGCAACTGGAAAGCCGGATAATTCCCGACAAAAGAATGGTCGAATGTATATCCGACAATGCTGCTTTCGCCCAGACTGTTGACGCAACAATAGCGGAAAGAGCCGGAAACAACAAATCCCATGATCTTACAGGCTTCTCCTTGCCGTACAAAGTACTCTCCTTTTTTATAAGAAGTCTCTTTTCCCTGCTGTAATGTAAAATCTACAATAGGGGAATAGTTGATATGGGAAGTATATTTATTGAAATCTTCCACAGTACGACAATGATTAACCTTCGTTTATCACTTGGAATCCGGCAAGTTTCAAATCCTCCCAATAACCGGGATACGATTTGGAAACAACTTGCGGGTCAGCAATCAGCAGTTTAGGGAAGGTGATTACTGCCGGTGCGAATGCCATCGCCATCCGGTGGTCTTCGTAGGTCGCAATCACAGGAATCGCTTCCGGTTCGCAACGTTCGCCGTTCCACATCAATACGCTGTCATTTTCTTCTTCAATGAGGTATCCCAGCTTTTTAAGTTCGGTTCTCAATGCGGCGATGCGGTCTGTTTCCTTTATTTTCAGACTCTGCAAGCCTGTGAAACGGAAAGGGATATTTAATAAAGCGCAAGTTACAACGAACGTTTGTGCCAGGTCCGGAATGTCAACGAAGTCTTCTTCCAGTCGTTCCGGTGTCTTGCCTGTTTTTTTGATCTTTATGCCTTGGGGAGTGAACTCCGTCGTGATCCCCAGACGGGAGAAAACTTCCGCTCCCCGACTGTCTCCCTGATAACTGTTGCGGAATAATCCCAACAGTTCAATCTCTGCTTCCGGAGACAAAGCGGCAATCTGATACCAGTAAGAAGCAGCGCTCCAGTCGCTTTCTACGGTGAAGGGGACACTCTGATACGGTTGCGGAGCTACGGAGATGCTGCTGGGTGAAGTCCATGCCGCTTTTGCTCCGAAGTCCTGCATTAATTGCAGTGTCAGATTGATATAAGGACGGGAAATGATTTCTCCTGTCAAGTGCAGTGTCAGTCCGTCTTTGAGCACAGGACCTATCATCAGCAGGGCGGATATATACTGTGAACTGACGTTTCCCTTCAGCGTGATTTCATTTCCTTTCAGCTCTGCGCCCTTGATGCGGAGAGGTGGATATCCTTCGTTATGGGTGTACTCTATTTCAGCTCCCAACTCGCGAAGGGCGTTGACCAGAATCTGTATCGGGCGTTGCTGCATACGGGCGGTGCCTGTGATAATCCGTTCTCCCGAAGTGGCACTCAGATAAGCGGTCAGGAAACGCATGGCGGTTCCGGCTGCCATGATGTCTATAGTCTCTTTACCTTCGGTCAGGGCTTTTATCATGACTTGGGTATCATCGCAATCGGACAGGTTTTCCGGCGGATAAATGCCTTTACCCAGCGCATTGATGATGAGTGCACGGTTGCTGATACTTTTGGAAGCCGGCAACTGGATTGTTGCCTTTACCATCGAAGGGGAAATAAGTTTATAGAGCATCATTCTAAGTATATTCTTTGTTATGGAGTACAAAAGTAGAGATTTATTCGGAGACTTCCAACAGCTTCTGACTCTTATCGAGAGAGTTGAAATAATATCTGTACCGATGTTTCTGCTGATATTTGGTTTATCAATTAACAGTTTATAATGAATAGTTTGCGAAGAAACTTTATATTTGTGGCAAATAAAATAACTAATTTATGAATATACTGAATATCCGTTTGCTGAATCAGCAGTTATTAAATCCACTTTTTCGTGAACCTAAAGAGTTGGTATCCTGGATGGGAGCCATGCAGGCACAGAACTATTCCATGGTGAAGTGGGCAGTAGGGATGCGTCTGAAATCGGCTACAATTCAAACAGTAGAGAAGGCGTTGCGTGAGGGAGAAATTCTGAGGACTCATGTGATGCGTCCTACGTGGCATCTGGTGGCGGCAGAGGATATCCGCTGGATGCTGAAACTTTCCGCGCAACGTATTATTTCGGCAAATGATTCTTTTGCGAAAGGATATGATCTGGACATCCCAAATGAACTCTATACGAAAGCGCATGACCTGTTGGAGAAGATTCTTTGTGGAAAGAAAAGTCTGACAAAACAAGAGATTGCCGAACACTTTAACCGTTCGGGGATTGTGGCGGACAATCACCGTATGACTCGCTTTATGGCACGTGCGGAGCAGGAAGGCATCATTTGTAGTGGCGAGGACAGAGGAAGTAAATGCACGTACGCACTTTTGGAAGAACGGGTTCCGCCGATGCCCGAACTGACGAAAGACGAGTCTTTGGCGCGCTTGGCACGGAGTTATTTCCGTAGCCATTCTCCGGCAGTTCTGCAGGATTTCATTTGGTGGTCGGGGCTGCCGGTTTCGGATGCAAAACAGGCTGTTTATCTGATTGCTTCGGAACTGACAACCGAACAATGGAAAGAACAGACATGGTATATTCATGACACCTGCCGGACTCGTGGCAAACTGTCGGGACATATACATCTTTTGCCCTCCTATGATGAATATCTGCTGGGATATAAAGACCGGACGGATGTTCTGCCGCTTGAACATTATCCCAAAGCGTTTACTAACAACGGACTGTTCTTCCCGATTGTCCTTCATAACGGTCAGGTCATAGGAAACTGGGATAAATCGGAAAAGAAGAAAAGCGTGGACCTGAAATATTCATGGTTCAGGCAGGTGGCTGATATGGATGAAGAAACGTTGGAACGGGAGCGGCAGAAATTTGCCCGTTTTTTGGGAAAATAGCTTGATGGGACACTGGTAAAGTGGGAGTGTTTAGTGGAAAGTTCCGTTAGGATACGGAACCGGGTTCTGTTACTATCCATTAGCCGACGATAGTTACTCATTAATCACATAAATAGCGATTTTTTTTCGTTGCACCTAGGTGAGACGAAAGAGTCACCTAGGTGCTTCAGTTGTTTAACCAAGGTGAGACAATTGTTGTACCTAGGTGCAACGGAAGAAAATAGCCAAGAATGACGATCATTTTGGCTGATGGAATACTTGTTTAGCCATACATCTCCCTAAAGGGTAATTGTTCTGAGTGAATCGCTATTGATTGGCTCAACAAGACTGTCCGTGAAGTGTGATTGTGTACCATCATTTTGCTCCGCCATCTAAGGGAGCTTGTTGGAAGAACTGTCTTTCTTTATTTGTCGGCTTGTTTTTTAGCCCATTCCAGTCTCCGCTGATCTGCCAAAGGAGTTACCTTAAATTCTTCGAATGTGGCCGTGAATCCCTTTCCGTCCGGGCAGGCTCCCATTAATCCGACCATAACCGGACAATTATCCTGCAACCAGCAAGTACGTATCATCGTATATTCCTTATCATCGCGGGAGAAGAAAATCTCCACTGCATCCAGTCGGCGGACCGCTTTAATCCATAAAGAACGAGGAGCATCCGGCAGTTGCACTACACTCCAGTCGCTGGTGCGGTGGGTGACTACGGCACTTACATTCTGTTTGCCGTCTACGTACTCTACCCCTGCCTTTATCCAGTTCTCGTGGTCGATGCGTAACATCAATCCCATTTGGTCGAAAGTAGTCACATAATTGCCGGTTATTTTCACTTTCACCTCAAACTCTCCGCCATAAGTAGCATAGTAGAAAGGTCCGTCGTCTACCGTAAATCCGTAGTGGGAAATCCGCCAGAAATCGGTTTTCGCCGGAACGTCCATCACTAAAGCCTTGCCTTCTTTTATTTCCCATTGCTGAGGCTCATTCAGCCAGTTCATTTTGTCCAGACTTTGTGCCATAGAAGAAGTTGCTGCCGCCAATAACGCGATTGACATGATTTTGATTTTTAAATGTTTCATGTTCGTTTCTTATTTATTTATCTTTGTGGTGCAAAGATAGGTCATGCCTGTCCTTGCGACAATACTGAATAATAACCATTTTATACGATGGACGTACTACAAAAAGAAATTGATGAAGTCTATGCTACGCATCCGACAGCGCACGAAGCACTGGATAATGGAATAGTGGAACAACACCAGCAGTTTGTCCGCTCATTGACGGAAGTTAATGGAGGGTGTGCTGTCATTTCCGATCTTTCGAACCGGAAAAGTTACGTTACTGTCCATCCGTGGGCGAATTTCCTGGGACTTACTCCCGAAGAGGCGGCTTTAAACGTAATTGATTCGATGGACGAAGATTGTATCTACCGGCGCATTCATCCGGAAGATTTGGTAGAAAAGCGTTTGATGGAATACAAGTTTTTCCAGAAGACTTTTTCCATGTCTCCCGGCGAACGGCTGAAATATCGGGGCAGATGCAGACTGCGTATGATGAATGAAAAAGGCGTTTATCAATACATTGACAACCTTGTGCAAATCATGCAGAACACCCCTGCCGGCAATGTCTGGCTGATCTTCTGCCTTTATTCCTTATCTGCCGACCAACGGCCGGAACAAGGCATTTATGCTACGATAACCCAGATGGAACGTGGGGAAGTAGAAACATTATCCCTTTCGGAAGAGCACCGCAATATCCTTTCAGAACGCGAAAAGGAAATACTGCGCTGCATACGGAAAGGGCTGTCGAGTAAAGAAATAGCAGCGACTCTTTATATCAGTGTGAATACGGTCAACCGCCACCGACAGAATATTTTGGAAAAACTTTCTGTCGGCAACTCGATAGAAGCCTGTCGGGCAGCGGAGCTGATGAAATTGCTGTAATATTCCTTGAATTTATCCGGGATTTATCCAGATAGAGTATTTATCCAAGTAAAGATAGCAGATCATCGAGTCTTTTCACCTGTTTCAAGCGTTCGTGTGCGAACGTTTCCGTTACTTCATGCTTCCACATGACTTCAAAAGGAATATGTACTCCGTATCCACCTAAAGATAAGACCGGCTGAATATCCGATTTAAAAGAATTGCCGACCATCAAAAGTTCGGAAGGAGTTATTTGCAGAATACTCAATAGCCGGAGATATTCTTTTTCCGTCTTGTCGGACATCACCTCGATATGGTCAAAGTAAGGAGATAATCCCGAACGTTCCAGCTTATTCTCCTGGTCCAGCAAATCTCCCTTTGTAGCTACTACCAACTTGTATTTTCCCGTTTCTTTCAGCGTTTTCAGCGTTTCCTTGACTCCCGGAAGTAATTCGATAGGCATTTTCAACAAGGATTTCCCTAAATCGACAATTTCCCGAATAATGTCGGCTACAATCTTTCCGTTGCTGATCTGTAATGCTGTTTCGACCATTGAAATGGTAAACGCCTTGGCGCCATATCCCAAAATTTGCAGATTATTCATTTCTGTTTGGAATAAGGCGGCTGAGATTTCTTTGGAGGTGCCATACGGTTTCAGCAAATCCGTATACTGTTTTTCCACTTCCTGAAAAAAAGGTTCGTTACTCCACAGCGTATCGTCTGCATCAAAAGCTATGACTTTAATAAGTTCTTTCATCGGTCTTGTCGTTAATGGGGGACGAGAATCGTTCCGTTATATTTTGCGGCAAAGTTACTGTATTTTCATATAAATCCCTATCTTTGTTACCCGTTTTAAGTTTGAATTTTAATAGGAGATACAATAATGAAAATAGGAGATAAGGTGCGTTTCCTCAGTGAGGTAGGCGGTGGAATCGTAACAGGATTCAAAGGAAAAGACTTTGTACTGGTGGAAGATGCGGATGGTTTTGATATCCCGATGCCGATACGTGAATGTGTCGTGATTGAGGCGGATGATTACAATATAAAACGCAAGCCTGCCGCGACAGCTCCGAAGCAGGAGGAACCCGCGAAGCCGGTCAAACCGGAAATGCCGGTTATACAGCGCCAGCCGGAAGTGCGTGGCGGTGATACGTTGAATGTGTTTTTGGCTTATGTGCCCGAAGATGCCAAAGCGATGATGACTACTCCTTTCGAGGCATATCTGGTGAATGACAGCAATTACTATCTGTATTACACTTATCTGAGTGCGGAAGGAAAGGCTTGGAACAACCGTTCACATGGACTGGTAGAGCCGAATACCAAACTGTTACTGGAAGAATTCACCAAGGATGTATTGAATGAAATGGAACGGGTAGCTGTCCAGCTGATCGCTTTCAAGGATGGAAAGCCTGCTGCCATCAAACCTGCTGTCAGCGTAGAGCTGAGGATTGATACGGTGAAATTCTATAAACTGCATACATTCAGTGCTTCCGATTTCTTCGAAGAACCTGCTCTGATTTATGATATTGTGAAAGATGATGTGCCTGCCAAGCAGGTATATGTGTCGGCGGAAGAGATTCAGTCAGCTTTGTTGCAGAAAAAGTTTGTGGATAAACCCAAGTCGCAGCCTATTGTGAAGCCCAACCACGGTCAGAGCGGAAAAAATGGGATTATTGAAGTAGACCTTCATATTGATTCTCTGCTTGATGATACGCACGGAATGAGTAACAGCGAAATTCTGAACTACCAACTGGACAAATTCCGTGAAGTAATAGAGGCGAATAAAGAGAAGCGTGAGCAGAAAATTGTGTTTATTCACGGAAAAGGAGACGGAGTGCTTCGGAAAGCCATTATTGATGAATTGAAACGGAAACACAGCAATTACCGTTATCAGGATGCCTCTTTTCAGGAATATGGTTTCGGGGCTACCATGGTGACTATCAAATGATAAAAAGAAGGGTGGAGAACTTAACCGGTCTCCACCCTTTCTCTTGTTATATGATTCAATTTTACTTACTTAGGTCGATGCCTTTATTCAGTAAAGTAAGGTTCATCAGAGCGGCATATTTAGCATATTGTTCAGCGCTGAGCGTCTTTCTCATAAGTTTCAAGTTGCCGTATACAGCGTTGCGCAATTTTGCTTCTTTATCTTTCTTGGCTGTAGTGGCTCTTGACATCTGTTCTGAGAAATAATCGCAGATGTTTGCTACTTCTTCGCTCTGAACAGAGTTTAACTGCAAATATTTACCTAATTTATTTACGTTGATGTTACCTTCCCATTTTGCAGTTGTAGGTTGGTTTCCTGCTGCAAAAGTCGAAGCAGCGAGGCAGAGTGCTGCCACTAATGTTAATCTTAAACGTTTCATAATACCTACTTTTTAATTGTTATACCTAAAAACTATTCCTAAAAACAAATCTAATACCTATTGAAAACTGATCTAGTCGCTTAGTTTTTTCTTTTTACCTATGCAAATATAGCGATATGTTTTATAGCATAAAAATAAAGAAAAGGAAAAGATTTTGTTTCGGTTGATTTCTTGATCTACATCAAGAAGTCAACTGCTTTTTGATACAAAAAGACCTTATTCTGAAACATTTTTGCAATACGTGTGCGGAAACGAAAATGTAATATAACTGAATTTTAAGGAATATTGCTGTTAAAATGATATTGAGCAAAGGAAGGTGACGAGAAATGGAACACTGAAATCAACTACAAAACCATGAAAGATAGAAATGATTACGAATTCTTTTCCGGAACATCGGGTGATGATGGGAAGAGTAGTGTCCATTGTGGTAGCTCCTCCTACAGAAATAGGGGCTAGTTTGCCGAAATACTTCACGAGTAACGGGGCTCCCAGCAATGCTATGATTTCACGCATGATGTTGGATAACAATGCGATTGTTCCCAATTCCGGACCTTTATATTCGGTGATGAATATACTCGAAAGGGAATAGTAGCCGAATCCGGCTCCCACTGCCATACAGTCTGAAGAGGTTCTTTGGCTCATGAAAATGCCTGCTACGGCGCATCCTGCCAATGTCCCCAGTATCGTCATGACGGGGAGAAACATCAGGCGGGGATTCAGAGAACGGAAACTTTTCAGTGTGTTGGGATCATTACCGATACTGATACCTACGCAGAACATCAGTCCGCAAAGGGCGTAATAGCTTAGTTTGCTATCCGTAAAATCGTAAGGAATCAGATGATAAAACCCGCAAAGGGTACCGAGAATGAAAAATGAGACGATGATCAGACTTCCTTTCATGCTTCCGTCTCCTTCCCTCTATTCCTTATATATAATAGGTACCAGAGTCCCCATGCGCAAAGTATACTGCCGGTCACTGCCGCCAGTGTGATAATGAGTGCTTCGAGTCCCAATGTATGCAGTCCTTTGATGATAGCTTCGTTTCCTCCTACATCAATCCCGAGGAGGAAGAGCAGGACCCATATCAGCAGGGTGATTATTTTATGTATCCAAGATAGTCTTTTATTACGTAGCAGGAAGCCTAGAAGCATTCCTGTCAGCATAATTCCGATGATGATAAACATAGTAAGTGCCTGTTTTTGGCTACAAAAGTAATAATAATAATTGAACTATATCTATTGAGGACAGCAATGAATCAATAATCGTACTTTTACAGGAATGAAGCCTCTCTGTTATCCATAATATGAATGACCTTGCTTACTTCTGTGCTGATCCCCACTATTCCTGTTCCTCCGTGCACATTACTGGGATACTTGATGGGGTCGTTTATCGTATCATCAAAAGCATCGGAATCTATGAGATTGAGTGCTTTCAGGTAATAATATTCAGATTCCGTAATACTTAAAAGGTGCACTATTATATCTACTTTAGCAGATGGATACGGTCCGTCGTAACTTTGAAAGATATAGCGTGGTACGTAAACTGTCATTGTGTAGGGACTATTCTTGAAGCGTGAATCGTCAAACACGCCATAAACGTTTTTGGCTATATCGAACATGCCGTTATTTTCATCGTTCTCGGTGGAAGGCTGTCCGTCTGTCAGTACAATATCTTCTCTGTATACAAAGTTGTAGTTGTGCCATGTTTTGGTATAGAGTTCATTGTCTTCATTTCGTAGCATTTGAATAACTCGTGTGTCCATGATAATCCGATAATAATTATTCTCATCGGGGAGGTCTCTGAATGTTATTTTGTGCCGGAGAAACTCTGTGGT
Source organism: Bacteroides sp. 1_1_14 (assembly GCF_000162515.1). Lineage (NCBI taxonomy): Bacteria > Pseudomonadati > Bacteroidota > Bacteroidia > Bacteroidales > Bacteroidaceae > Bacteroides > Bacteroides sp. 1_1_14. The sequence continues at coordinate 289,939 of NZ_GG774702.1, forward strand.
AAAACTGCTTTCTGTAAACGGAATGGTAAGCGTATCAATTTTTTCTATTTCTGCCGGACGTCGCGGTACGGTAACTTCTGCCCATGCGTGATATTGCCCGTCGTCGGTGAGAGCGTCAAGCCGTAACACATCACCTGAAGACAGTTTTCCCGTAATTTTGAATTGGCATTGAGGAACTGAGTATTCAGATTCAATAGGCAGAGGACGCAGTTGTTCTGTCAATACTCCGTTGACACGCACTTCCAGTGTGGCGTTCTGAATATGGGTTACCCGTTCCTTTCCTGTAAGATTGAGGAACACGATGTTGGTCAGGCTGTCTGCATTAATTAACGCATTCATTACAAGTTTGGGTGGATTATCTTTGACGTTGAAAGGTAAATCGTTCTCGCAAGAGGCGATAGTCAGTACTGATATCAATATGCATAGATAATGTATAAAGGTTTTCATAAACATTTTAGAATTTATAAGTATAAGTGAATGAAGGAATGAGTGGTAGAAGCGTAAATTTCCTGATGACACTTTGGCCTTCCTTGTTGGTACTGCGATATACCCATGCCGGATTCATGGCGTTGTACACATTGTAAAGACTGATGTTCCAGGTGCGCATACCGTGTTTCGTCTTTTTGTTAAAATTGATACCGATGTTCAGCCGATGGCTGGAGGGAAGGCGGTAGTTATTACGATGTTCTACGTAAGAGGATTCTACGACGTAGGTATTATCATAATTGTTGTAAGAGCCATCGACATAGTTTCCATATCCTCCGGTGATATATCCTCCTATAAAATAAGAAACATTGCCGGGGCGAATCACTGCTGTCTGCTCTTCAGGGATAGTGCTTGTACCTCCCGTATAGAACACCCAGGAAGCGCCGACATCAATCCGGTCACTGAATTTATGATTAATGGTGAGGTTTTATATTGTGGCGACGGTCATATTTATATGGAAACCGTTCTCCATTGTTGATGCTGCCTTTGGCAAACTTACGGTCACTCTTGGCAAGAGTATAAGATACCCAACCGGTTGTCTTTCCGATTGTTTTCTGTGCCATAAATTCAATTCCCATCGAACGTCCGCGTCCCATTTCCACTTTATTTTCCCATCCTGCGGATGCACCGAAGATGCTGATACCTTCTTTGTATTCCAGTACATTACGCATATCCTTATAGTAGCCTTCTACCGAAAACTCCCAGCCTTTGATGCCTGTATAATAATTGCCTAAAGAATATTGGTGGCTTTGCATCGGTTTTATTCTTTTTGTGACAGGAACCCATAAATCCATCGGCATGGAAATAGGTGTGGAAGTTAGTAAATGTACATATTGGTTCATCTTGGTATAAGAAGCTTTGAGTGAGACATCTTTGGTCAACTGGTAACGGGCGGACACACGTGGCTGGACAGAAAAATAGCTTTTCTGTTGTACATGAAATAAAGAAAAGTTAAATCCAAGGTTCACTCGTAGGCGTGGATTGATTCTGAAGTTGTCTTCTATATAGGCAGATGCCTCATGTGCATAAACCAAACGATTGTTGATGCCATGATAGATAGTATCATTGGGTAATTTATTATCGGTTCGCTCTGATATTTTGGAAGTCATGACTTCCGGCCGAAAGCTGTGATACAGATATTCCGCACCAAACTTAATGCGATGTGCGGGGGTGGGGTGGTAGTCAAAGTCCATCTTATAACTCCAGTCCTGAATACCGGAGCGGTAGTCAGCAGAATATTTATTGGTGGTAGCCTGGTGTGTGGTAATATCTGTATGCTGGCTGTAGGTATATGTGTCGGCATAAAACCTATATTTATTGAAAGCAACTGTCGTATTGCTGAATAACTTATTGTTGAATATAAAATTCCAGCGTGCAGAGATAATAGTATTCCCCCAGTCCATTTTGCTCTTATTCTCATAGCCTGAATATTCGGTGATTTTGTTTCCAAAGTGGTCTTTCCCGTTATAGGCGCTGAGGAAGAGGCGGCTTCGGTCGGAGAATTTGTGATTGATTTTTGCGTTTATGTCATAGAAGTAGTAGCTGCTTTTGTCATTTTTGGGCATAAAGGGCTTAGCCAGTAAATCTAAGTAGGAGCGCCGCGCGGAGAGATTGAATGACGTTTTTCCTTTGATAATGGGGCCTTCCAAATTGATTTTGCTGGTCAACAACCCGATACTCAACATACCGTGAAATTTCTGCATATCGCCATCATTAGTGCGAACGTCAATTACTGACGAAAGACGACCGCTGAAACGGGCGGGGAAGGAACTTTTGAAGAAAGTTACTTTTTTCACTGCTTCGGGAGTAAACACGGAGAAGAAACCGAATAAGTGATCTACATTGTATACTGGAACACCGTCAAGCAAAATAAGGTTTTGGTCGGGACTACCGCCACGTACGTATAATCCGGCGGACCCGTCTACTCCGGCTTGCACGCCGGGCATCAATTGGATGGTCTTCATCACATCCGCTTCCCCCAACACGCTGGGTGTACTTTTTATTTGAGTGGTCGGAATTTCGATGGCTCCCATTTGTGTGGCAAGGTTTCCGGCTTCCGATTTATTCGATACGATGACCACCTCTTGCAGTTGGTTGTTGTCTTTCATGCTGATATTCAGTACTGTATCCCTTTGAAGGGTGAATGAGTATGTGTCTGCCCCATAACCTAAATAGGAGAAGCGCAGTGTAGCTTCTCCTTCGGGTAATGTGATACTGTAAAAACCGTAAGGATTGGTAGTAGTTCCTTGTCCCTGATGACTCTCGACAATATTGACTCCAATCAACGTCTCGGACGACGTCCCGTCGGTAACATATCCGCTGATAGTAAACTTGCGGCTTACCGGCTTTTGCACCCTTTTCTTTTGCAAGAGAATGTATCTCTCAGAGAACTTGTAACTGATCGGCTCATTCTTGAATACGAGATCCAGTATCTCATGCAAAGGCATATCTTTCACTTTCAGATTGATTTTATGACTGATGCTGATTTCTTCACTGTAGATAAAAGAATATCCTGTAGAGTTTTCGATTAACTTGACGAACTCCTTCAATGTAGCATTTCGCAATGTGATTGTGAGTCGGGCATTTGCATTCTGTGCGTATGCCTGTGCGGTGATAAGGATCACCATACCTATCAGAACGAGCGTTCTGACAGGTAGGTGTCCTTGGTGAATAGTTCTCATTTAGTCTAGTTTTTAGTAATAGTAATCTGTTGAGTGTTTCGTGAATAGTTGAAATAACCGGCATTATGCAGTACAGATAAAATCGCATCCAAGTCTTCTCCATTACGGAATCGCGCTGTGATCCGATAATTTTGCAAGGTTGAGTCGGCAATGTGAATCGTTGTTCCGAATGAGTTGGAAAGTTCGCGGGCAATCTCCTGCAACGGCAGATCATCGAATATGAACTCCCCGTGACGCCATGAAATTTCATCTCCGGCATTCTCCAGTACCTTGCGGGTAAGCTTTTGTTCCACCTTATTATATATAGCCACCTCATTCGGTTTCAGCACCATGCGTACTGAGTTGTTTTTATTGCTGACTGCAACCGACCCTGTTAATAAAGTCGTCTTTACATCCGGATTGTCGGGATAGGCGTCCACATTGAAGTGAGTGCCCAATACTTGAACGTCAATTGTTTCTGTCTGCACTATAAACGGATGCTTTGAGTCTTTACTTACTTCAAAATAGGCTTCTCCGCTCAACTCCACTTCCCGGTCATCCGATTTGAACCGTTCCGGATAGGAAAGGGAAGAATAATGGTTTAGCGTGACGGAAGTGCCGTCGGGCAGACGGACGGTACGTGTTTCTGCCAAAGTGCTAACAGTCTGTATGGTTGCCGGCTGCATGTACAGATAAGCTGTCCATACCGATAGACACAGTAAAACTACTGCTGCCGCTGCCGCAAATGTGCGTGTCAGATACAACCGGTGGTTGCGGAAATTCAGCTTTTTCTCCAGCTGCGGATAGCTGGATGCTGCTGAAAAACGTCCTCTCGGTGAGCGGGTGGAAGCGATGAGCTTGTTCAGTATGTCTTCTAATTCTCTATCGGTATATTTCATATCTTTTTCTATTTAGCTTTCTTTCTAATTCCGTTTCAGCAGAATCGTCAGTTTGCTTACACTGCCTTCTTTCCACTGAGGAGTACAGGACAAGGTAATGTTCTGCTGTTTTAGTACCATCTTTTTGGGATATAACTTAATGATGGTCGTTGCCGATTTCTGTCCCGCCTTGATGGTGACTTTGGCTTCTGTCAGTTTCATAATCGGTGCCTGTCCCGCCGGCAAAGCAGGAGTGGCAAGTAGCACTGTCCTGTCTTCTTTGGATTTGTCGGTGGCAATAATTTTAATCTGCAACTCACTCTCGGATTGATTCTTGTCACATTCTACTGTTCGGGTAGATTTTTCAAATCCTACGTAATCCTTTGGATAATTGTCATTGTCATTGTTGCAGGAAAATAGGCTCAGGCATGTTGTTAAAAGGATAAAGAGTCCAACGTTTGCGTCATTAAACTTTTTCATCATTCAATCTTTTTTAGTGATTAATCGGTTTATTTGCTGATAAAGACCGGAGATTGACAGAAACTCCCTACGTCTTTTGTGCAAATAAAAGTTAATATAAAAAAGAAGTGCTGAACTCTTCGGGTGATCTTCGGTTATTCGCTGGACGAAATCATCTCTTTCAGTCGGGTGACAGCTTTCTGTAGCTGGGCATCAACTGTCTTTATGCTGATATCCAATTCTTCTGCTACTTGGGCATAACTTTGTTTTTCTTCACGGATGCGGATGAATATTTCCCGGCAACGTTCCGGAAGCCGGTCGAGTGCTTTCACATAGATTGCAAACAGTTCTTCACTGATTAATGACTCTTCCGGAGAATAACTTTGTTCCTGTGGCTCCGGCAAGGAATCGGAATGGATGGTGGCGTACTTCGACTCTTTTTCCAGATAATTGAGAGAAGCGTTCTTGACCAGAATAAAGCAATAGTCCTCGATGTTTTTCACATCAAGAAGGGTGTCGCGCTGCTTCCAAAGTTTGAGGAAGATGTCGAGTACGATTTCCTGCGACCATTCTTCCTGTTTCACATAATAATAGGCTATGCGGAAGAGTCGGTCGTAAGTCATGTTATAGAAGTCGCGGAAGGCTGTTTGCGAGTCCAGTTCCTTCATTTGCCGTAATAACTTCCTTACTTCTGATTCGGTCATCGGCTGATCGTTTATTTTTTAATTAACCCAAAGCAAGTCGCTCATAATGCTGTCGGAGATGAAAATTCCTTCCCGTGTCAGGCGTAAAGCCCCCTCGTGAATTACCAGTTTCCCATTTTCCAGATAAGGGGCAGACATTTTCCGGCAATATTCCCACAGTTCATTACCGAACTCTTGTTTTAGTTTTTCTATAGGTGTTCCCCATACGGTGCGTATGGTGGTAATGATAAATTCGTTGTAACGGGTCGTTTGGTCCAGGTTTTCTGTCTCAAAGTCGCGTTGGTTTCTTTCTATACCTTTTATATATAGGTCGATGGAAGATACGTTCCATTCGCGTGTTGCTCCATTGAATGAATGTGCGGACGGTCCGCAGCCCAAATATGGTATTCCCCTCCAGTACGAAGTATTGTGACGGGAGTATTTGTCGGGGCGGCAGAAATTGGATATTTCATAATGCTCGTATCCTGCATTCTGCAAATGTTCGATCAGCAATGTAAAGAACTGCAGACTGGAATCTTCGTCTACTTCCTCTATCTGATGCTGCTTCAACATATTATATATAGGTGTATCTTCTTCGTAAGTCAAATGGTAAGCAGAAATATGCTCTACATCCAGGCGGATAGCTTGCCGGAGGTCGTTTTCCCACCGTCCCTTTGTTTCGCCCGGCAGTCCGTAAATCAGATCAATGCTGATATTCTGAAATCCCGCTTCTCTGCACCTGCGAACAGCTTCGATGGCTGTTTGGGAATTATGGCGACGTTTCAGTAATCGTAGTGTCGTATCATCAAAAGTCTGTATCCCCATGCTGATACGGTTGAAAGGGAGCGAGGATAACATCTTCAGATATTCCTGTGACAGATCGTCCGGATTGGCTTCCAGAGTAATCTCCCGGCAGTGTTCCATTCCGTAATTTTCCCGTATAGTTTCAAAGATGCGTTTAAAATCAGCTTCCTCCAGTTGAGAGGGAGTTCCTCCTCCGAAATAAATGGTTTCTATAGGTTCGCCTTTCAGATATTCTTTCCGCATTCCCAGTTCATGGCAGAGGGCGTGCACATAACGCGTCTTTAATTCGCTGCGGGTAGTCGAATAAAAATCGCAATAGATGCAACGTGTCTTACAGAAGGGGATATGAAGATAAATACCTGCCATAGTAGATGTTTAGTTTGTTACCAATTGATTATAGCCTGCAAATTTAAACCTTTTTTCTGAGCTATTGATACAATTAACGGGAATTAGGTATAAGTTTGGCCTGCCTGGTAACCATAAAACGGACCTTATGTTACATAACATTGTTTAGTAACACTGTCATAAATATTGCTTTTCCCCCAATAAATCCCTAATTTGCGCAACACTAAATTAATGGTATGCGAGAAACATACTGAGTAATTACTAAAATCTTATATATTATGAAAGTATATCAGACTAATGAAATTAAGAACATTGCCTTGTTGGGAAGTTCTGGCTCTGGGAAAACCACTCTCGTGGAAGCGATGCTTTTCGAGAGTGGTGTTATAAAACGTCGCGGATCTGTTGCCGCAAAAAACACAGTTAGCGATTATTTCCCTGTTGAACAAGAGTATGGTTACTCCGTTTTCTCTACCGTTCTCCACGTAGAATGGAACAATAAAAAGCTTAATATTATAGACTGTCCGGGTTCGGACGACTTCGTTGGCAGTACGGTAACTGCACTTAATGTGACCGACACAGCAATTATTCTTCTCAATGGCCAATACGGCGTCGAAGTCGGTACACAAAATCACTTCCGATACACTGAAAAATTGAATAAGCCAGTTATTTTTCTAGTCAACCAGCTTGATAATGAAAAATGCGACTATGATAATATCCTCGAACAATTGAAAGAAGCGTATGGATCTAAGGTGGTTCCCATCCAATATCCTATTGCTACCGGTCCGGGCTTTAATGCCTTGATTGACGTATTGTTGATGAAAAAATATTCGTGGAGACCCGAAGGCGGCGCTCCTACGATTGAAGATATACCGGCAGAAGAAATGGATAAGGCTATGGAAATGCATAAAGCATTGGTAGAAGCCGCTGCCGAAAATGACGAAGGACTGATGGAGAAATTCTTCGAACAAGATTCTCTGACAGAAGATGAAATGCGTGAAGGTATCCGTAAGGGTTTGATCGCCAGAGGTATGTTCCCTGTATTCTGTGTTTGCGGTGGTAAGGACATGGGCGTTCGCCGTCTGATGGAATTCCTTGGCAACGTAGTTCCTTTTGTGTCTGAAATGCCGAAAGTGGAAAACACAGATGGTAAGGAAGTGGCTCCGGACGTAAATGGTCCCGAATCTTTGTACTTCTTCAAGACGAGTGTCGAGCCGCATATCGGTGAAGTATCTTACTTTAAAGTAATGAGCGGCAAGGTTCGTGAAGGTGATGACTTGCTGAATGCCGACCGTGGTTCGAAAGAACGTATCGCTCAGATTTATGTCGTAGCCGGTGGTAACCGTGTGAAAGTGGAAGAACTTCAGGCGGGTGATATCGGTGCTGCCGTAAAACTGAAAGATGTGAAGACAGGCAATACACTCAACGGTAAAGACTGCGATTATAAATTCAACTTTATCAAATATCCGAATTCTAAATATTCCCGTGCTATCAAACCGGTGAACGAAGCGGACGTGGAAAAGATGATGACCATCTTGAATCGTATGCGTGAAGAAGATCCGACATGGGTGATCGAGCAATCGAAAGAGTTGAAGCAAACACTGGTACACGGACAGGGAGAATTCCATTTGCGTACGTTGAAGTGGCGTCTGGAAAATAATGAAAAACTTCAGGTTAAATTTGAGGAACCGAAGATTCCGTATCGTGAAACGATTACGAAGGCTGCCCGTGCCGACTATCGTCATAAGAAACAATCCGGTGGTGCTGGTCAGTTTGGTGAAGTTCACCTGATCGTTGAGCCTTATAAAGAAGGTATGCCTGTGCCCGATACTTACAAGTTTAATGGACAGGAATTTAAGATTACCGTGAGAGGCACTGAAGAAATTCCATTGGAATGGGGCGGTAAGCTGGTATTTATTAACAGTATCGTAGGTGGCTCTATCGATGCCCGTTTCTTGCCTGCTATTATGAAAGGTATCATGTCACGCCTGGAACAAGGCCCGTTGACAGGTTCGTATGCCCGTGACGTACGTGTAATCGTATATGACGGTAAGATGCACCCGGTAGACTCAAATGAAATCTCCTTTATGCTTGCCGGACGTAACGCATTCAGTGAAGCCTTCAAGAATGCCGGTCCGAAGATTTTGGAACCGATTTATGATGTGGAAGTATTTGTTCCGTCCGACAGAATGGGTGATGTGATGGGAGATCTTCAAGGGCGCCGTGCCATGATTATGGGTATGAGCAGCGAAAAAGGTTTCGAGAAACTTGTTGCTAAAGTACCTTTGAAGGAAATGTCTTCATATTCGACAGCGCTTAGTTCACTTACCGGCGGACGTGCTTCATTTATCATGAAGTTTGCTAGTTATGAACTTGTTCCGACAGATGTTCAGGATAAGTTGATTAAGGATTTTGAAGCTAAACAAACAGAGGAATAAACAATAATTCTCTCAAAACTGTTAAAACCGTTGTCTTTTTTAAGTAAAAGGCAGCGGTTTTTGTTTAACTATGATTAATAAAGATGGAAAATCGCAAGGAAAAGATTTAATTTTTTATTAAATTTGCAAACCAAAGGAGGAGTTATATTGTTGTAGTAATCAGAATACAACCTAAATAGCTCTTTACGGTTAATTTCCGGGAACTTCCGGTTAAATCAAGTTAATGTGTTAGGAGTGTTAATTAGGGAGTGTTAATTTTGTTGCTATGAAGAAGTCAACAATTTGGATATTAAGTATTGTAATGGGGCTTTCTTTCCTTAGTCTGTTGTATTTGCAGGTCAGTTATATAGAGGAAATGATGAAAACCCGGAAGGAGCAATTTGATTCGGCTGTGCGCAACAGTTTGGATCAGGTTTCCAAGGATGTAGAATATGCAGAAACTATGCGCTGGTTGGTTGAGGATATTTCGGATGCTGAAAGAAAAGCGCTGACTGAAAACAATACTTCATTAGGGCAGAATAATGTAGTTCGGGGGACACAGCGATTTCAAGTGAAGTCACGGGATGGCAAGATTATTTCTGACTTTGAATTGAGGGTGATGAAGATCAAACCGTCTGAACTTCCTAAAGCGATGGTACGTGGACGAAACACGATTCCTCAGACTTCTAATTCGATGTTGGAAGCTATCAAGAATCGCTATATGTATCAGCGGGCACTGTTGGATGAAGTAGTGTTGGACATGATTAGACGTGCGAGTGACAAGTCGATTGGTGATAGAGTACGGTTCAGGGACCTTGACGATTATCTGAAATCGAACTTATATAATAATGGTATAGACTTGCCTTATCATTTTGCAGTGATTGACAAGGATGGACGTGAAGTATACCGTTGTGCAGATTATGAAGCAAAAGGAAGTGAAGAATCCTATCAGCAGGCATTGTTTAAAAACGACCCGCCTGCAAAGATGAGTATTCTGAAAGTGCATTTCCCGGGAAAGAAGGATTATATTTTTGATTCGATCAGTTTCATGATTCCGTCACTGATATTTACGTTGGTGTTGTTGGTGACATTCATCTTTACGATTTATATCGTATTCCGCCAGAAGAAGTTGACGGAGATGAAGAATGACTTTGTCAATAACATGACGCATGAGTTCAAGACGCCGATATCGACTATCTCGCTGGCAGCGCAGATGTTGAAGGACCCCGCGGTAGCAAAATCACCGCAAATGTTCCAGCATATATCGGGAGTCATAAATGATGAGACCAAGCGCTTGCGCTTTCAAGTGGAAAAGGTACTGCAGATGTCAATGTTCGACCGGCAGAAGGCAACACTGAAGATGAAGGAAATTGATGCAAATGAACTGATTTCGGGAGTGATCAATACCTTTGCACTGAAAGTAGAACGATATAATGGTAAGATAACATCGAACCTTGAGGCAGCCGATCCTGTTATATTTGCAGATGAAATGCATCTTACCAATGTGATCTTCAATCTGATGGATAATGCGGTGAAGTATAAGAAAGCGGAAGAAGATCTGGAACTGAAAGTGAAAACGTGGAATGAATCGGGAAAACTGATGATTTCGATACAGGATAACGGTATCGGTATCAAAAAGGAAAACCTGAAAAAGATATTTGAAAAGTTCTATCGTGTGCATACGGGTAATCTGCACGATGTGAAGGGCTTTGGACTGGGGCTGGCTTATGTGAAGAAAATTATTACCGATCATAAGGGGACCATTAGAGCAGAAAGCGACCTGAACGTAGGAACTAAATTTATTATTGCATTACCTTTATTAAAAAATAATTGATATGGACGAGAAACTGCGTATTTTATTATGCGAGGATGACGAAAATCTTGGCATGCTTTTAAGAGAATATTTACAGGCAAAAGGTTATTCTGCTGAGTTATATCCTGATGGAGAAGCCGGTTATAAGGCTTTCTTGAAGAATAAATATGACTTGTGCGTGTTTGACGTTATGATGCCTAAAAAGGATGGCTTTACGTTGGCACAGGATGTCCGTGCTGCGAATGCTGAGATACCTATCATCTTCCTGACTGCAAAAACGCTGAAAGAAGATATCCTGGAAGGATTTAAGATTGGTGCGGATGATTATATCACGAAACCATTCAGTATGGAAGAGTTGACTTTCAGAATTGAAGCTATCTTGAGACGTGTTCGTGGAAAGAAGAACAAAGAAAGCAATATCTACAAGATCGGTAAGTTTACTTTCGATACTCAGAAACAAATTCTGGCTACAGAAGGCAAGCAGACGAAGCTGACTACCAAAGAATCTGAACTTCTCGGACTGCTTTGTGCACACGCTAATGAAATTCTGCAACGTGACTTTGCTCTGAAGACTATCTGGATTGATGATAACTACTTCAATGCCCGTAGTATGGATGTGTATATTACGAAGTTGCGTAAGCACCTGAAAGAAGATGACTCTATCGAGATTATCAATATTCACGGAAAAGGCTATAAGCTGATCACACCGGAAGTTGAATCTTAATGAGTACTCCGATAACCAAAAATAAAAAATCCCGGAAACATTCGTTCCCGGGATTTTTATTGATTTCTAATAAATTAATCAGCGATCTTCTTATTAATGACAATATAAGAAATGAGTCCCAGTACTACGAGGAATACTGAACTGCCCAAAACCGCGTTGTTGTTTACATTGCCGGTAAAGGAACAAGCCAACAGGATGACCACTCCGATCAAGATTAATATCAATCCCAAATTCTTTAATAAGCCTTTCATGCGTGTGTATTTTAATAGATTATAATATTCCAGTCACAAATTAAAGCATAATTCTTTAACGGGCGAAATAATTTAGGTGAAAAATCCATTATAAAGACAGATTTAGTGGATTTTATGAATTAAACGATTGTTTTTCTGTTTAGTCTTTGGTATTGTAGAATACCTTTTTTAAGACCTCCTGCCCGATGCTCAGTTCTTCGAGAGTGATGCCATGCAGAGCTTCCTTCAATGTCTGTCCCGCAATGATGCGTGCTTTCTCTTCCAGTTCTTTTCCGTCTTTTGTTAGGTGGATCAGATTGGTGCGGCGATCTTTTTTGTCGGAAATACGTACTACAAGATGCTGCCGTTCCATGTTGTCTATGAGGCGGGTCATACTGGGTTTGTCTTTAAAAGTTGCATTGCACAACTCTTGTTGTGTAACGCCGTCTTTTTCCCATAGAAAAATGAGAACCGTCCATTGTTCCGGGCTGATTTCCAGACCGTTCTGACGGAAATTGCGATATAGCTTCCGGTTGATTGCTGCGGAAACCTTACCATTTAGGATGGCGAATATAAGCCGGATATCGAAATTAAATTGCTCTATCATGAAATTATTGTTTAAACAACTTTGCAAAGGTAAGCCACTTCCCGGATAATTCCTACATTAGGATACAAAAAAAGATTAAATATTTGTAGTTCAAAATAAAATGCCTAACTTTGCACCCGCATTTTAAAATAAAATAAATTATTTATTTAATTAAACGAGTATGAATCAATACGAAACCGTTTTCATTTTAACTCCCGTTTTGTCTGATGTTCAGATGAAGGAAGCGGTAGAAAAATTCAAAGGTATTCTTCAAGCTGAAGGTGCTGAGATTATCAATGAAGAAAACTGGGGACTGAAGAAATTGGCTTATCCAATTCAGAAGAAGTCAACAGGTTTTTATCAATTGGTTGAGTTCAATGCAGATCCTACTGTCATTGACAAGTTGGAACTTAACTTCCGTCGTGATGAACGCGTTATCCGCTTCTTGACTTTCAAAATGGACAAGTATGCTGCGGAATATGCTGCTAAAAGAAGAAGTGTTAAATCAAACAAAAAGGAGGATTAATCATGGCACAACAGACTCAATCAGAAATCAGATATTTAACTCCGCCCTCAGTAGACGTTAAGAAGAAAAAATACTGTCGTTTCAAAAAGAGTGGTATCCGTTATATCGACTACAAAGATCCTGAATTCTTGAAGAAATTCTTGAACGAACAAGGAAAGATTCTTCCACGTCGTATCACTGGTACTTCTTTGAAGTTCCAACGTCGTATCGCACAGGCTGTGAAGAGAGCTCGTCACTTGGCATTGTTGCCTTATGTAACTGACATGATGAAATAAGAAGGAGGAAAAGTATGGAAATTATATTGAAAGAAGACATCGTAAACTTGGGTTATAAGAACGATATCGTAAACGTGAAATCCGGATACGGTCGTAATTATCTGATCCCGACTGGAAAAGCTATCATCGCTTCTCCTTCTGCAAAGAAAATGTTGGCTGAAGACTTGAAACAACGTGCTCACAAACTTGAGAAAATCAAGAAGGATGCTGAAGCATTGGCTGCTAAGTTGGAAGGCGTTTCTTTGACTATTGCAACAAAAGTTAGTTCAACAGGTACTATCTTCGGTTCTGTAAGCAATATCCAGATTGCTGAAGCATTGGCAAAACTGGGTCACGAAATTGACAGAAAGATCATCGTTGTAAAAGACGCAGTGAAAGAAGTTGGTAACTACAAAGCTATCGTTAAACTTCACAAGGAAGTTTCTGTAGAAATTCCTTTCGAAGTAGTTGCTGAATAAGAGCAAATTTACTTCATATATTAAAAAAGCGATTTGTTCTGATGGATAAATCGCTTTTTTTTATCATCTTTGCTAGTAATATGAAATTCAACCGTTGTTATCTGAAGAGAATCGTTTTGCTGTTCCTGGTTGCTCTGGGAATCGGCAATGCTCTTTATGCAAATAACGAATTGAAAATACTGGCTGACTCTCTGCATAAAATGATAGATGCGAAGCCTCTCTTCGTCCAGAAGAAAGAGCAGCGAATCGCCCGGATTAAATGTTTACTGAAGGACTCTGGGCTGACTCCCGATCGGGAATATAAGGTGAATCTCCAATTATACAATGAGTATAAGAAATTTAATATAGACTCTGCCATTCATTATGTCGACCGGAACCTTGAAATCGCTCGTCAGTTAAATAGAAACTATTTGAAATACCAGTCTTCTTTGCAACTCAGCCTTGTATATTCCATGTGCGGCAGATATAGAGATGCAGAATTACTTCTCGAAAAAATGAAGCCATCAGAACTTCCTCGTTCATTATTAGCTACTTATTATGATACATATGCCCGTTTTTGGGAGTATTATTCGATTTCTGCTACCAATAATCAGTACGGAAAAAAACGGGAAGCTTATCAGGATTCACTGTATGCTCTTATGGATCATACTTCCTTTGACTATAAATTGTCACGGGCTTATTCTTATGCAGGACGCGATTCAACAAAGGCGATCAAGATTTTGGATGAGTTGCTGAATGCTGAGGAGGTAGGAACTCCTAATTATGCGATGATTACTCATTCGTATGCCATGCTGAGCCGCTATTTGAAAAGAGAGGATGATGCGAAGAAATATCTTATGATGTCCGCCATTGCTGATATTCAGAATGCCACACGTGAAACGGCCTCCTTGCAGGCACTTGCACTGATACAATATGAGGAAAATAATTTAGCGGATGCTTTCAAATTTACTCAGTCGGCTATTGATGATGTAGTTTCCTCCGGCATTCATTTCCGGGCAATGGAAATCTATAAATTCTATTCTATCATTAATACGGCTTATCAGACGGAAGAAGCTAGGTCTAAATCGAATCTGATTACTTTTCTTATCTCAACCAGCGTTTCTCTTTTTCTTTTAATCGTGTTGGTTGTGTTTATTTATATTCAGATGAAAAAAACGTTGCGGATGAAACGGGCGCTGGCACAAAGTAACGAGGAGCTTCTGAGATTGAACGACAAACTGAACAGCATGAATAGTGAGTTGAATGATAAGAATGATGAACTGTGCGAGATTAATAATATAAAGGAGCATTATATCGCTCAGTTTTTCGACGTGTGCTTCAGCTATATTCATAAAATGGAGAAGTATCAGAATATGCTGTATAAAATAGCCATTAATAAGTGCTATGAGGAACTGATTAAAAAGCTGAAATCTTCCGCATTGATTGATGATGAACTTGATGCTCTGTATACTCGCTTCGATAGAGTCTTTTTGAATTTATATCCGACTTTTGTTTCAGATTTCAATGCTTTACTGAAAGATGACGAGAAGATCATTCTTAAGCAGGACGCTTTGTTGAACAGGGAACTTCGTATCTATGCATTGTTACGTTTGGGTATTACGGATAGCGGGAAGATTGCCAACTTCCTTCGTTGCTCTACAAGTACTGTTTATAATTATCGTACTAAAATGCGTAACAAGGCTGCAGTGGACCGGGATGAATTTGAAAATGAAATTATGAAAATCTGACCAATATAAACGAATTTGTGCCATCCAATAAATAAAGTGCTTTCCAAACAATCTACATTTTTTATATCACTAAATGATTGTAAGTTGTTGATTTATAAGGTTTAATATTATTTTATAATCTACATAAAGTTGTGTAGACTAAATAAAGCGTTATTTATTTGGCTAGTTTTGCGATATCAGTTTTCGAACAATCTGCCTACAGATGAAAATTGATACCTTTTATGTTGTTTGTACTTAAATTCGCAATTTTTTATGGATGCACAATTTTCACTTGACACAAAAATAAAAGTAGGAATAATCGGTTTCGGTAGAATGGGAAGATTCTATTGGGAGGCGATGCGGAAAAGCGGGCGATGGGAGATTGCCTATATTTGCGATACAGATCCTACCACGCGCGAACTTGCTAAAAAAATATCTCCTGAATCTCGTGTAGTAGAGAATGACCAAAAAATCTTTGAAGACGAGAGTGTACAGGTTGTCGGGCTCTTCACATTGGCAGACTCAAGGCTCGAACAAATAGAAAAGGCTATTCGGTACGGAAAACATATCATCGCAGAAAAACCCGTTGCAGATACGATGGAAAAGGAGTGGAAGGTGGTGGATATGATAGAAAACTCCAATGTACTTTCTACGGTGAACTTATATCTGCGAAATTCTTGGTATCATAATCTGATGAAGGAATATATTCAGAAGGGAGAAATAGGTGAGTTGGCCATTATTCGTATTTGCCACATGACTCCGGGACTGGCACCGGGTGAAGGACACGAATATGAAGGCCCTGCTTTCCATGATTGTGGAATGCATTATGTTGACATCGTTCGCTGGTATGCCGAAAGTGAATATAGAACATGGAATGCACAAGGCGTGAACATGTGGAATTATAAAGATCCCTGGTGGGTACAATGTCACGGAACTTTTCAAAATGGCGTAGTCTTTGATATAACTCAGGGTTTTGTCTATGGACAATTATCGAAAGACCAGACGCACAATTCTTATGTAGATATTATAGGTACGGAAGGTATCGTGCGTATGACGCATGATTTCAAAACAGCTGTCGTCGATTTACACGGAGTACATCAGACACTTCGTGTGGAAAAACCTTTTGGTGGTAAGAATATTGACGTGCTGTGCGATTTGTTCGCCGATTCCATATTGACCGGTAAGCGAAACCCTCGTTTGCCTTTAATGTATGACTCGACTATTGCATCCGAATATGCGTGGAAGTTCCTGCAGGATGCTCGTATGAATGACTTGCCGGCTATTGGCAATTTACAGACTCTTGAACAAATACGCGAACGCAGAAAAAACATGAAAAATGGATATGGGTTGCTGCATAGTAATCCACCACAAATAACTAACTCCTTAAAATAATAAAACCATGTCAGACTTTTCAAGAAGAAAATTTCTTAAAACGGGAGCCGCTGCTTTAGCAGGAATCACCATTGCTCCCAGTTCTATTTTAGGTATGAGCCACGGGCACGTTTCACCAACCGACAAACTGAACCTCGCAGCCGTAGGTATCGGCGGTATGGGCCATGCCAACATCAACAACGTGAAGGGCACCGAAAACATCGTAGCCCTTTGTGACGTAGACTGGAAATATGCCAAAGGCGTATTCGATGAATTCCCGAATGCGAAGAAATACTGGGATTACCGCAAGATGTACGATGAAATGGGCAAATCCATTGACGGCGTAATCATTGCTACCGCCGACCATACTCATGCCATCATCACGGCAGACGCCCATGACAATGGGCAAGCACGTATACTGCCAGAACCGTTGACTCACTCCGTTTACGAA
>NZ_GG774702.1:307199-390531 GCF_000162515.1 Bacteroides sp. 1_1_14
GACAAATCCAACCGCGTGATGCCGAAAGCGGATTTCTCCGAATCGGGACCGATGAATGAAATGGTGGTAATGGGTGTATTGGCTATCCGTCTGCAAGGATTGAACAAGACACTGGAATGGGACGGCGCTAATATGTGCTTCACCAATATCGGTGATAATGAAACACTCAGAACCTGCATTAAGGACGGATTTACGATTCATGATGGTCACCCGTCATTCAACAAGACCTGGACAGATCCGATCAACGCGAAACAATTCGCAGCCGAACTGGTGAAACATAACTATCGCGAAGGATGGAATTTGCCTGATATGCCACGATAAGAGGAAATTAAAGATCAAAAAAATAAATTGATATTATATGAAAAAAGTATTTTACCCATTAGCTTGTTGTCTTGCAGCGGGAGTTTTAGTTTCCTGCAGCGGTCAGAAGAAAGCCGGGAGTGCTCAGGAAGAGCAATCGGCAAACGAAGTAGCATTATCATATTCAAAATCATTAAAAGCAGCAGAAATGGATAGCTTGCAATTACCGGTAGATGCGGATGGTTACATCACTATCTTTGACGGCAAAACATTTAATGGATGGCGTGGTTATGGCAAGGACAGAGTTCCTTCCAAGTGGACTATCGAAGACGGTTGCATCAAGTTCAACGGTTCCGGTGGCGGTGAAGCACAGGATGGTGACGGCGGAGACCTGATCTTTGCCCACAAATTCAAAAACTTCGAACTGGAAATGGAATGGAAGGTTTCCAAAGGCGGTAACTCCGGTATCTTCTATTTAGCTCAGGAAGTGACTTCTAAAGATAAGGACGGTAACGACGTGCTCGAACCGATCTATATTTCCGCACCTGAATATCAGGTATTGGACAATGACAATCATCCGGATGCAAAATTGGGTAAAGACAATAACCGTCAGTCGGCTTCTTTATATGACATGATTCCGGCAGTTCCTCAGAATGCGAAACCTTTCGGCGAATGGAACAAGGCTAAGATTATGGTTTATAAAGGTACTGTTGTTCATGGACAGAATGACGAGAATGTACTCGAATACCACTTGTGGACCAAACAATGGACTGACCTCTTGCAAGCCAGCAAATTCAGCCAGGACAAATGGCCGTTGGCTTTCGAACTGCTGAATAATTGCGGTGGTGAAAACCACGAAGGATTTATCGGAATGCAGGATCACGGTGATGACGTTTGGTTCCGCAATATCCGCGTGAAAGTTCTGGACTGATCACATAAATAATTCAAAGATAGGCTGTGTCAAAAGTAACATCAACATGGCATTTAGTTCTGAATGACAGAATGATATGCCCGACGAACTTCTGACACAGCTTTTTTATTTTAATACATGAACCCCTTTATCTACAAACATGAAACTCCAAATAAATCTATGTGCGCTGGCTCTTCTTTTAATGATTTCGTTTACGGCCATGGCACAGTCTAAAACAAAAGCGAAAGCAAAAGCTAAAAAAGAAGTAGCGATTCAACTCTATTCTGTCAGGGATATATTGAATAAGGTAGACAATAAGGACGGCAAATGTGACGCCGCTTATATTACTCTTCTGAAGAACTTGGCGAAAATGGGATATACCAGTGTGGAAGCCGCCAATTATAATAATGGAAAGTTTTACGACAGAACTCCCGACCAATTTAAAAAAGATGTAGAATCTGCCGGACTGAAGGTTTTATCCTCACATTGCACAAGAGGATTGTCGAAAGAAGAATTAGCTTCCGGTGATTTTTCAAGTTCACTTCAATGGTGGGACCAGTGTATTGCTGATCATAAAGCTGCCGGCATGAGTTACATTGTAGCTCCTTGGATGGATGTGCCTAAAACACTTAAGGAGTTGGATACATATTGTGCTTATTACAATGAAATAGGCAAACGTTGTAAACAGCAGGGGATGTCGTTCGGATACCATAATCATGCTCATGAATTTCAGAAGGTAGAAGATAAAGTGATGTATGATTACATGATTGAGCATACCAATCCTGAATATGTTTTCTTCCAGATGGATGTTTATTGGGTAGTTCGCGGACAAAACAGTCCGGTCGATTATTTTAATAAATACCCCGGTCGTTTTAAAATGTTCCATATCAAAGATCACAGAGAAATCGGGCAGAGCGGAATGGTTGGTTTCGACGCTATTTTCAAGAATGCAAAGACAGCTGGTGTGAAGCATCTTGTTGCAGAGATAGAAAGCTACAGCATGCCCGTAGAGAAAAGTGTCGAGGTAAGTCTGGATTATTTGCTGGATGCTCCCTTTGTGAAAAGCTCATACGCTAAATAAGGCATAAAAAAAAGTCTGTGCATGCTTTTAGCAT
This sequence comes from Bacteroides sp. 1_1_14, assembly GCF_000162515.1. Lineage (NCBI taxonomy): Bacteria > Pseudomonadati > Bacteroidota > Bacteroidia > Bacteroidales > Bacteroidaceae > Bacteroides > Bacteroides sp. 1_1_14. The sequence goes on from NZ_GG774702.1 coordinate 309,525, forward strand.
GTCAGACTTTCAATTCTCTCTAGGCTGTTCTGAATTATTCAGCTACAGCTTCAGTTGCAGTGCTATCTGCATTCAAAGAGTCAGCTGCTGCCTGAGCTGCTGCTTGTTCTGCTTCAGCTGCTGCTGCTTCTACAGCTGCGATTGAGTCAGCGATGCGGATAGAATCTTGTTGAGCTTTTGCTGCGTCAGCTGCTTTGTTACCACAAGATGCGAATGATACTGCTACGATAGCTACGGCCATCAAAACTAATTTTTTCATTTTCTTTGCTTTTTAAAAACGTAATACAATCAATTGCTTTATTAAAACGCTGCAAAGTTATGTACTTTTTCAATATGTTGTTCTCGAAAAGCCAACTATTTTTATAATTTTTTTTAGAAGCTTGTTATATTACGCCTTCAATCCATGTTTTAAAACATACTAATCGACAGCTATACTGTTATATAGATACCTTTTGATGCTTCTTTTCGGGGTTTTCTCAAATTCCGTAGGATAAAGCTGAATCTTGCTGACTTTTTCATACGCAGCTACATTATTATTTAAGTTCTTCAGATTTTCATCCATGATGGTTTTCAGGTTATCCGGATTGTTCAATCCGAGAGAATCAAGCGCTTCGTAATCCGCATAGACCAGTGCCACCAGTTTCTTGTTACGTTCGATGACGAGGCTTTCAAGAATGAATGGCAGGTTATTGAGTTTGGCTTCCAGCTCTTCGGGGAAGATGTTCTGTCCGCTCGAACTCAGAATCATGCTTTTGAGTCGTCCGCGAATGAAGATATTTCCGCTGGCGTCCATAGTGCCGAGGTCACCGGTGCGTAGCCAGCCGTCTTCGGTAAACACTTCCTGGGTGGCTTCCGGATTCTTATAATATCCTACCATCACGTTTTCGCCACGTACCTGAATCTCTCCGGTTTCCGCTTCCGGATTCTCTTTGTAGATGCGTGCCTCCATGATATCCAGCACTTTGCCGGAAGAGCCTAAAATAAATTCATTCCAGGGAGCATAGCTGATCAGTGGTCCGCACTCGGTCATACCATAACCGATGGTGAAAGGGAACTTTATTTTGTAGAAGAACTCTTCCACTTCCTGATTCATGGCAGCGCCTCCGATGATGATTTCTTTGAAACGTCCGCCTAAGGCGTCTATCAGTTTTTTCCGTATCTGATTATAAATCTGGGTGTCGAGCAAAGGAATGTTTAATGCCCATTTCATACCTTTCTTATTAATGAGCGGCTGAATGACATTTTTATATATTTTCTCGATGACCAGCGGAACAGTGATGATCAGGTTCGGTTTTACCTCCTCAAAAGCTTTCATGATAATTTTGGGAGAAGGCGTTTTACCGAGCAGGGTGACATGAGTTCCGACGGCAGTTGCAGTCAGAAAGTCGAAAGCGCAACCGTAGGCGTGTGCCAGTGGCAGGAAAGAAAGCACTTTATCTCCTTTTTTAAGTAACTCGGTGCGGATGCCGAAAGTGACATTGCCGGCAAGATTGTTGCCCGTCAACATTACCCCTTTGCTGAAGCCGGTAGTTCCCGATGTGTAGTTCAACAGCATTACCTTATCATTGGATAACGTAGTGTATTGAATGTCCTCGCGCGTGAATCCTTTCGGATAGGCGGCGTACATTTCATCATTGAGGTGTACCAGAAACTTCTGAATAGTTTCTCCGTCCCGCTGATAGAGGCAGCGGAAGTCGGTGAGCGAAAAAACTCCGCGCAGTCCGGTCAGCTTTTCTTCTTCCAGGCTTTCCCAGATGCTGTCACTGGTAAAGAGGAAAACGGACTCGGAATGGTTGACGATATGATGCACATCGTTGGGCGTAAAGTCTTGCAGGATAGGGACGATGATGGCTCCGTAGGTGATGGTTGCCATGTAGGCGATGCACCAGTGGGCATTATTTTTGCCGATAACGGCTATTTTATCTCCTCTACGCAGGCTGCAGTGTTTGAAGAGCAGGTGCATACGGGCGATTTCTCCGGCTACCTGGCCATAAGTATAATGAACGGATTCACCATAATCGGTATAGCAAGGTAAATCCCAATTTTCCCGAAAACTATTTTCGTATAGTTTAATGAAATTCTCTTTAATCATTGCACGTTTTTTAGTGAATTGTGCAAAAATAGGAATAAACTTTCGTATCCTAAAGTGTTTTACTAATAATAATGTGTAACTTTGCAGGAAATATGCGTTATAACAGATTATGATAGATACCACTGTATTTCAAAATAAGACAGCCGTTTATTATACGTTAGGCTGCAAATTGAACTTTTCAGAGACTTCAACTATCGGCAAAATCCTGCGGGAGGCAGGAGTCCGGACTGCACGTAAAGGGGAAAAAGCAGACATCTGTGTAGTAAATACTTGTTCGGTGACGGAGATGGCAGACAAGAAATGTCGTCAGGCTATTCATCGGTTGGTCAAGCAGCATCCCGGAGCTTTTGTGGTAGTGACCGGATGTTACGCGCAGTTGAAACCCGGCGACGTGGCAAAGATAAAAGGAGTAGATGTAGTGCTGGGTGCCGAGCAGAAAGGAGACTTGTTGCAGTATCTCGGCGACCTCCATAAGCATGAAGAGGGAGAGGCATTTACTACCACCACCAAAGATATCCGTTCGTTTTCTCCTTCGTGTTCACGGGGCGACCGTACTCGTTTCTTCCTGAAAGTACAAGACGGATGCGATTATTTCTGTTCTTATTGTACCATTCCTTTTGCCCGTGGACGCAGCCGTAACGGTACTGTTGCCTCTATGGTGGAGCAGGCAAGGCAGGCTGCTGCCGAAGGCGGAAAAGAGATCGTACTGACAGGCGTGAATATCGGCGATTTTGGTAAGACTACCGGTGAGACTTTCTTTGATCTGGTGAAAGCGCTGGATCAGGTGGAAGGCATCGAACGTTACCGCATTTCCTCTATCGAGCCCAATCTGCTGACTGATGAAATCATTGAGTTCGTTTCCCGTTCCCGTAGATTTATGCCTCATTTTCATATCCCGTTGCAATCCGGTTGCGATGAAGTGCTGAAATTGATGCGCCGTCGTTATGATACGGCTCTTTTTGCCTCTAAAGTAAAGAAAATCAAGGAAGTGATGCCGGATGCCTTTGTCGGAGTCGATGTGATTGTAGGTACTCGCGGAGAGACGGAAGAGTATTTTGAACAGGCTTATCAGTTTATTTCCGGACTGGATGTGACACAGTTGCATGTGTTCAGCTACTCCGAACGTCCGGGGACGCAGGCCCTGAAGATAGATTATGTGGTTTCGCCGGAAGAGAAACATCAGCGCAGCCAGCGCTTGCTGACACTTTCTGATGAAAAGACACGGGTTTTCTATACCCGTCACATCGGGCAGACCATGCAGGTATTGATGGAAAAATCAAAAGCAGGTACGCCGATGCACGGGTTTACCGCTAACTATATCCGCGTAGAAGTGGAGAATGACGAATCATTGGACAATCAGATGATTAACGTCCGACTGGGAGAATTTAATGAAGACATGACAGCGCTTAAAGGCACAATTCTGATGAATTATGAAGTCTAGATTTATCTATTGGCTGGTATATAGCGGGATGTGGCTGTTTTCGGCGCTTCCCTTCCGGATATTGTATTTACTTTCGGATTTCAATTACCTGTTGATGTACCGTATAGGGAGGTATCGCCGGAAAGTAGTACGGGAGAATCTGAAGAAATCATTTCCCGAAAAAGACAAGAAAGAAAGGCTGCAGATCGAACGCCGTTTCTATCGTTACCTTTCCGACTATATGCTTGAAGACTTGAAAATGCTTCATATGTCACCCGAAGACCTTTATAAGCGGATGACTTATAAGAATACGGAACAATATCTGGAACTGACCGAGAAATATGGCGGAATCATCGTAATGATTCCTCATTATGCCAATTATGAATGGCTGATCGGGATGGGATCTATTATGAAACCGGGTGATGTACCGATGCAAGTCTATAAACCTCTGAAAGATAAATACTTGAACGAATTGTTTCAGCGCATCCGTTCCCGCTTCGGAGGATATAACGTTCCGAAACATTCTACGGCACGCGAAATTATCAAGTTGAAGCGCGAAGGCAAAAAGATGGTTGTCGGTCTGATTACTGACCAGTGGCCCAGCGGAAACGAAAAATACTGGACTACTTTTTTGGGGCAGGAAACCGCCTTTCTGAATGGTGCGGAGCGCATTGCGAAAATGATGAACTTCCCTGTGTTCTATTGTGATCTGACAAAACCCGGCAGAGGGTATTGCGTAGCTGAGTTTAAGCTGATGACAGAGAAACCGAAGGAGACGGGTGAAGGAGAAATTACGGAAATGTTTGCTGATTATCTGGAACAGACGATTCGCAGGGAACCGGCTTATTGGCTGTGGTCTCATAAACGTTGGAAAGCGTCTAAGGCTGAATGTGAAAGGGGGTAAGGATGAAAGTGTCAGTGGTTATTCTGAATTGGAACGGGTGCGATATGCTTCGTACTTTTCTTCCGTCCGTGATCCGCTATTCGAAGAGCGAAGAAGTAGAAGTCTGTGTGGCCGACAATGGCTCTACGGATGCTTCTGTGGAAATGCTTCGGGAAGAATTTCCTTGTGTCCGGATCATTGTGCTGGATCAGAATCATGGATTCGCAGATGGATATAACCTGGCTTTGCAGCAGGTAGAAGCGGAGTATGTGGTACTTCTGAATTCTGATGTTGAGGTGACCGAACATTGGCTTGAACCGATGATCTCCTATCTTGATGGCCATCCGGAGGTAGCTGCCTGTCAGCCGAAAATCCGTAGCCAGCGGCAAAAAGAGTATTTTGAATATGCCGGAGCAGCCGGAGGATTTATAGATAAGTACGGCTATCCGTTCTGTCGTGGACGTATAATGGGAGTGGTTGAAAAGGATGAGGGACAGTATGATACGATCCTGCCAGTTTTCTGGGCAACGGGAGCCGCCCTGTTTATCCGTCATGCGGATTATCGTGAGGCGGGCGGACTGGACGGACGTTTCTTTGCCCACATGGAAGAGATTGATTTATGCTGGCGACTACGTTCCCGTGGTCGGGAAATCGTTTGCATTCCTCAAAGTACGGTCTATCACGTCGGTGGTGCAACTCTGAAAAAGGAGAATCCCCGCAAGACTTTTTTGAATTTTCGTAATAATCTTGTCATGCTCTATAAGAATCTTTCGGACGAAGAGTTAAATAAAGTGATGCGTATCCGGACTTGTCTCGATTACGTGGCTGCATTCACATTTCTGCTGAAGGGGCAGTTGGACAACGCCCGTGCGGTGATGCGTGCCCGGAAAGAATATAAACAGATTTGTCCTTCATTTTCTTCTTCCCGTAAAGAAAACTTAAGAAAAACTTCTTTGAATCCAATCCCTGAACGGATAAAAAGTAGTATCTTGTGGCAGTTTTATGTGGGAGGGTGCAAAAGATTCTCTCAATTGTCGGATTTAAAAGGATAACAAAATGGAACCAAAAGTAAGGAGAGGCATCGGGCTGGTAGCACATGATGCCATGAAAAAAGACCTCATCGAATGGGTGCTGTGGAACTCGGAACTGTTGATGGGAAATAAATTCTATTGTACAGGTACTACAGGTACTCTGATTCTGGAAGCACTGAAGGAGAAGCATCCTGAAGTGGAGTGGGACTTCACAATTCTGAAATCCGGTCCTTTGGGAGGTGACCAGCAGATGGGATCGCGTATTGTGGACGGTCAGATTGATTATCTATTCTTTTTCACTGACCCTATGACTTTGCAGCCACATGATACGGATGTTAAAGCATTAACCCGACTGGCCGGTGTTGAGAACATCGTTTTCTGTTGTAATCGTTCTACGGCGGATCATATCATTTCCAGCCCTCTGTTTATGGATCCCGATTACGAACGTACCCATCCGGACTATTCCAGTTATACGAAACGGTTCGAAAACAAATCCGTGGTAACGGAAGCTGTAGAATCGGTAAATAAAAGAAAAAGAAAGAAGAGATAGGTCGTTATAGACTGAAAATATGATAGTGTGAGGCTGCTTCAAGTAGAAATGAGGCAGCCTTACTTGTGCCATGCCTTTGGCACGACGATGCCACGCCTTTGGCACAACTGTGCCATGCCCTTGTCACAACTGTTTCCAAGCCTTTGTCACAACTGTGCCACACCCTTGTCACAACCGTGACACTCCTTTGGCATAACTGTGCCCATTACTTGGCACAAGCGGAATGATAGGGTGTTGTAAATAAGTTGACCGGATGTGGCAGTCCGGATGATAGGATGACAGACCAATGTGCTTCTTGATAATAACACAAACTGATAAAGCAAAGGTACTTATCTGCTGCAATGCAGTTCTACTCCGGCTGAGTCGATGTCTGCTCCCATAGGCGGATTCCGTTTGGAAAGACGAAGTTCTATTTCTTCAATGGCAGGAAATTCTGCCAGTAGTCTTTTAGCTATTCGTCCGCATACGTGTTCCAGCAACTTCGACGGGATGGACATTTCAGCTTTCACGGCTTCGTGTATTTCGGCATAGTTGACCGTATCCACCACGTCGTCTGTTTGAATAGCCTGACTGATATCTACCTTCAACTTCAAGTTGATAATATACTCATTTCCAATGATATTCTCTTGGGGGGCTACTCCATGATAAGCGAAGCAGCAGATGTCTTTCAGCAAAATATAGCTGTTGTTTATCTTCATATCTTTTGTTTTCTAAAAAAGTAAAGGTAAGGCTTTATTTCTTTTTATAAAGTGTTTTCGATCATTTTTGTTCGCTTATTAAATGAATGAAAGGCTTTATAAATGAGATTTTACTCATCAGCTATGTAATTCAACTGCCATTTTTAGTCCCATGGAAGACGTCGTGCGATATCTATAATATGGGGGACTTCTTTATTCAAAGGTTCGCCGTTCAGTACAGTTTCATATTTCTTTAAATAAGCTTCTGCCATGACACTTGAATTGAATAGATCTCTGGCATATTCGTGGCAGACTTTCGGAGAATATTGTGCTGACTGTATATGTTCGGCCATTTCCTGTCCGTGAGCGGTCAGAAAACCGACTTCCGGTGAAACGAGTTCGGGAAGCGCACCGTAGGGAGTACCGAATACGGGAGCTCCGAAGTATAAGGATTCGGTGATTGCAAGTCCGAAAGGTTCGTGCCATGTAACGGGGAAAATAAGCCCTTTTGACTGCTCAATAATAACTTTTTTCTTTGAATCATCTACCATTCCATGAAAATGAATCCGTGGATTCCATGTGAATCGGAAGCCCATTTTGAGATTGAGGCGATAACCGCCTAAAACGTCCAGTTGTGCGTTCTTGATGCTTTGGACAACGGCGATAGCTCCTTTGATATTTTTGACCTTCCAGGCTGCTTTGCCTAGAAAATGGTAGTTTTTTCTGGAAAGGGTGAGGTTGGCGGGACCGTAGTCATCCCAGTCCAGTCCATTGTAAACGAATGATTCGCTTCCAAGTCTTTGTGCATGATTACGTGAGACAAAAACGATGTTCCGGTCTGCGTTGGCCGGGATTCCATTGCCGTGTATGGTCAGTAAGTGCGGCTTGGTGATTCCTTCGGGAACGGGAATGTTGAAATGTACGATGTCCGCGTCTGTGGGGATTTGGGTGTTCAGATTTACGCTAGGGTCCAGTTCTATCACTTTAGCGAAAGGGCAGGAGGAACCTTTTCCTGCGATGAAGGTGACTTTGTGTCCGCGCTTATTGAGTTCTTTACCCAGATACCACATTACTCTTTGAGTTCCGCCGTATTTTATAGATGGAATTTTATCTCCTAAGACAATCGTTATATTCATTTGTTCTCGGTCTATAGTTCTTTGGAACAAAAGTAGTAAATTATTTGATAATTAAACTTAGAGTTAAGAAAAGTTTGGCTTGCACAATGTTTTATTATTTGACTTTTAATAAATCCTTTTGTGCCACCAACTGTGGAATTATCTTAAGCAGGATAGGGGTAAAGAGAATGCAGATGGTCAATGTCAGCAGGAGCAGTGCGCTTGCTTCTGCCCAGTCGTTATGAATATAATGCGAAACGACCGGTCTTGTAAAGTGAATAATCGGTCCATGAATACTGAGTGTGATAATGGAATATCGCCCCAGATAAGAAACGATGCTTATTCTTTTTATTTTCTTACAGATCAGCATAATCATAAAGATTCCGGCAAATGCGGCAATGTATACCTGGAATATGTTGCCGGGATAATTGTTGGTCCGCATACCCGGCGTGGTGGCGGTGAAGTACATTACGACCAGTGCCAGCAGGACAAATGAGGGAATAATCTTGTCGAACCGATGACTGGGGAACAGGAAGAAATTATATCGGCGAACCCAGAAACCTGCCACATAGAAGGGAAGGGCAGTCATGGCAACGTCTATATACAAAGGAAGTTCGATGTGAAATTTGCCCAGGAAGAATCCTGTGCATCCGATCAGTAACGTTGCTGCAAACATCAGAGATAAATGCTTGTCACGCAGATAATGAATCAGATAGAACAGGATATTGCAGTTGAACAGAGCAAGCAGAAACCAGATGGGAGGATTGAACTTGATGAGGTCGTGCCCGTGAAAGACAAACAGTAATTCTCTCCATGACACAGGGAGATGGAAAGTTCCCGGTGCAATCTTCCATACAATGTATTTTAGTAGAAAGGCGCTGACGTAGAAGAAGATAAAGGGAATGATTAGCTTATTGGTCTTTCGGATAATGAACCCGTATAATCCTTCATAAGGCTTGAAGAAAATTCCTGATATAAAGAAATAGAGAGGCATGCGAAAGCAGGATAGCATGGAATGCTTGTCAAGTTGGTCGAAAGCGCCTCCGATATGCGCCATCACTACCAGAATAATGCAGACTCCCTTGGTTAAGTCCACAAAATCAATACGCCGATGCTGATTGTCTCCCATTTATTTTGCGTTGCGTTTTTGCGTTGCAAAGATACTTGATTAATTGGAAAAAACGGAATGAAGGAAGATAAAGAATTGCCGCATGGGAGAGAAACGGAGGTGTCAAAACTATCAGTTGATTTTATTCAGGCACAGATGACACGGATTTACAGTTTTAAGAGATTATAGGTCTAAAAAACGTGTTAATCCGTGTCACCCGTGCCTAAAGATATTTATTTCTTGGGAGCTCTGCCGGTGTATTTTATTAGCTCACGTATCTTGTCATTGAGTGCTTCTGCTTTCATCAACTGTTCCAGAGTGAGGTGCATCCGGTAACGCCAATAATTGCGCGGATTGGCTGGTACATTAATCCGTTCTTCCTGCACATTCGGATTTCTCCATTTGCCATCAATGCTCAGCCAGTCTTGCAGGGACAGAATACAAAGTATGGAATTGCTTTTCAGATGATTGCGCACCACTTCTTCGCACAATTCGGGAGTGGCGACTGTCGGTGCGGTTCCGTAATGCCCCAGCATCGTGTTGTAGTAACGCTGTGTCTGCAGGTAATCTTCTTCCCACCAGCCTCGCAAAGTAGACATATCATGAGTGGAGATGGTACAAACCGACCGGTATGGGTATTCATTTAAATATCCGAACTCGTGCATCGGATTCTTTGGCATCCGCTGAATCTCCAGGCTGAGGATACGAAGATCATTCATGACGGACGAAACACAATCCGGAATCATACCCAGGTCTTCTCCGCAAACCAGCATACGTGTCGATTGTGTCAGTTGCGGTAGTTTCTTCATAGCCTGTTGGCGCCAGAACTCGTTGTGGCGGTGATAATAATACTGGTCATACAGTCTGTTAAACGCATTCTGCTCCTGTTCATTGAGTGAACGGAAGATGAAATCGCGTTGTATTCCGATGCGCGGATGATATTTATCTTTTTCTTTCGTGTCCGGTACAAAAAGAACATCACTGATCAAAGTGTATAGTCCATCCCGAATCCAAAGACTGTTTTCATCATTCTTTCCTGCAAAGAAACTCTCCACTTCCCGTTGGGTGGTGAACTCCGGTTTCATGTGATAAACACCGGGTGTTTCGGCAGGAAGCAGAAAAGTCTGTTTCACATAATCGGTATGCGGACCGAATACTTGCCCGAGGAAGGATTCATGAATATATGGAATCAAATATTCTTCCCGAAAGGGGAGACCGTAACTTTCGATTTCCTCCCGACTCATAGGGATGGAGGGAATGAACTGTCCGAGTAATCCGTGTACGGCATGCATCGGGATTTCCCAGATACGGAAGAAACCGAGGATGTGGTCAATCCGGTAAGCGTCGAAGTACTCTGACATTTTTTGGAAACGCTTCATCCACCAGCGGTAGCCGTCCTTTTCCATGACGTCCCAGTTGTACGTGGGGAATCCCCAGTTTTGTCCGTTCACCGAGAAATCATCGGGAGGGGCGCCCGCCTGCCCGTTGAGATTGAAGTAATAAGGTTCGGTCCATGCTTCCACACTGTTACGGCTGATGCCGATAGGGATATCTCCTTTGAGTACGACACCGTGTTCGCGGGCGTATTTCGTAGCGGCTACCAATTGCAGGTGCAGGTGAAACTGGATATAATAATAAAGTGCGATGTGCGGGTAATCTACAGATTCCGGCCGGCACATCTTCTCTATATCTTGTGCATTATAAACGGAATGTCTGGGCCATTCACGGAAATTAGGTGTCTGAAAGGCATCGCGCAGGTAGCTGAAAACAGCGTAAGGTTGCAGCCATTCCTTGTTGGCATTAAAGAATTCGCCGAACTCTCCGGAGGCTAATACTTTTTCTCCTTCCTGCTTGAAGATCAGTCGGAAGTATTCCCATTTCGTTTGGTTGACAGCTTCATAATCCATCGCCGGCAGGCCGTTGAGTTCTTTCTGTTTTTTGTTGAACTTCGCTGCGGCTGACTTGTCTTTCAGTGTTCCCATCTGCTTTATATCTGCATACATCGGGTGGAAAGCATAAATGGAGATACTATTATATGGATAAGAATCGGTCCACGCATGAGTCATGGTCGTATCATTGATCGGTAATATCTGTATAACCTTTTGTTGGGTACTTACAGCCCAGTCAATCATGCGTTTCAAATCTCCGAAATCTCCTACTCCGAAACTGTTCTCTGATTTCAGTGAAAAGACTGGGATGGCTATACCGGCCCCTTTCCATACCGGAATATCGAAATATGCATATCGGTCGGAGATGACCAGCGTCTCATTTGTTTTCAGTTCCGGGTCGGCAAGATAGCGGTTGGGGTTATTTTCCCAGCAGTCCGCTTTCTTTTCTTCTTTATGGTAAAGGATGAATTTGTATTCCAGCGGGAATTTCAGCTTACTTGCATCCAGCTCGATCTGCCATTCCGGAAAGTTGGCATCGCTCATGGGAATCGCTTTGTCCGGGTCCCAGTTTCCCAATGCTTTCTGATTTCCGCAAATAGCCAGGCAATAGTCTTTGTTGATGCGTGGGGCGTATGCCTTGATGACCAGCCCTTTTCTGTGACAAGGCGGAATTTCAGCTCTGTCGGGATGGGCTAACAAGGCTTCCGTGAAGGCCGAACTGTAGTAATACAATTGTTCGGGGATATTTTTCCAGCAGTCTTTAATCTGATACTTCTTTTTAGAGTTACCGGATAAAAAGAGACGTCTCGGAAAACTGTCCCATTCTTTGCGGATGATAATTTGGTTTTGTTCTATCTGATAGCTGTAATTGATAGTCATTCCTTCTTTAGGAACTTCCAGTTCCACGTCTGCCGTCCAGTATATGCCGTCTGTGGTATGCATGGGGATCGACTCCGGCAGCAGTCCGGCAATCCTGACTTCTTCTCCCCAACTGGTACGATATTCGATGTTAAATGATACAGTCATATATATTAGATTTTGATTAGACACTAATGACTATGCAAGTATAAGACATTTTTTTGAATAAAAAATAAAAGGAGCCATATTAGGACTCCTTTTAATCTTTTGTTTATATATTAATTAACATACGTCACATGTTAACCGCATCTGGAAGCACCACAAGTGGTACAGATCAGACAGCCTTCCTGATAGACCAAAGTTTCATTACCGCAATTCGGGCATTTCTTTCCTTTGGCTTCCGTTCCGTCCTGAATATATTTCTTCAATGCACGTTCTACACCGTTCTTCCAAGTGTTGATGCTCTCGCTGTTCAGTTGCAGAGAACCTACCAGCTTGATAACCTGCTCGATCGGCATCCGGTAACGGAGTACACCGGAGATCAGCTTCGCATAGTTCCAGTATTCCTTGTTGAACTTCTCTGACAATCCTTCGATAGTCGTCTTATATCCACGTTTATTTTCGAACTGGAAGTCGTAACGCTTGGTTCCATCCTCGTCTATATTCTTGATAATACGTCCGCTGGTTACGCTTTTCGGCAACAGGATACCTTCATCGTCATCCTGCAAACCGGTGAATATCTCGTAAGGATGTCCATCCAGCAGTCCTACAAAAGCCACCCATTTCTCTTTGTTATTCTGGAAACGAACCACGTCGGCTTCCAGTATTCTTGGGCGTGTTTCTACTACCGTAGGCGGTTTGCAAGGAGGAAGAGTTTCTTTCTTATCCGATTTGGTTGAAATCAATACTCCGGAACGTGAGCCGTCGCGGTATACCGTACATCCTTTGCAACCGGATTTCCATGCTTCTACATACAGGCGGTTGACAAGATCCTCGTCTACATCGTTCGGCAGGTTGATGGTTACGCTGATAGAGTGGTCTACCCATTTTTGGATTCTTCCCTGCATCTTTACTTTCATCAACCAGTCTACGTCATTGGAAGTCGCTTTATAATAAGGTGACTTAGCCACCAGCTCGTCAATCTCTTCCTGCGAATAACGCTTGGCGGGATCGTATCCGTTAGCTTCCATCCATGTCACGAATTTATGATGGAATACGATATATTCTTCGAATGCGTCGCCTGTCTCGTCAACAAAGTCAACGTGTACATTCGTATCGTTCGGGTTTACTTTTCTTCTGCGCTTGTAAACGGGCAGGAAGACCGGTTCGATACCGGAAGTCGTCTGTGTCATCAGACTGGTTGTTCCTGTAGGAGCAATCGTCAGACATGCAATATTACGACGGCCATATTTCTTCATTTCTGCATACAGTTCCGGGTCAGCTTCGGCAAGACGCTGAATGAACGGATTGTTCTGTTCGCGCTCATTGCTGTATATTTCGAAAGCACCGCGTTCTTTTGCCATTTCAACCGAAGAACGATAGGCACCGAGGGCCACTGTCTTATGTACTTTTTCAGAGAATTCGGTTGCTTCTTCGGTTCCGTAGCGCAGACCTAAAGCAGCAAGCATATCGCCTTCCGCAGTGATTCCCACACCTGTACGGCGACCTTGACCGCTCTTCTTATATATCTTGTTCCACAAGTTGCGTTCGGCATGTTTTACCTCTTCGCCTTCCGGGTCTTGATCGATCTTTTCCATGATACGTTCGATCTTCTCCAGTTCGAGGTCGATGATGTCGTCCATGATGCGTTGAGCCAGCGCAACGTGTTTTTTGAACAGTTCGAAATCAAAATAGGCATCCGGTTTAAACGGATTTACTACATAAGAATATAGATTGATAGCCAGCAGACGGCAAGAGTCATAAGGACACAATGGAATTTCACCGCATGGATTGGTAGATACAGTCTTATAACCTAAATCTGCGTAGCAATCGGGCACAGATTCACGGATAATCGTATCCCAGAATAAAACACCGGGTTCTGCCGATTTCCATGCATTGTGCACAATCTTCTTCCATAATGTGGAAGCATCTATTTCTTTAGTGGTAGTCGGATTTGCCGATTCAATCGGATATTGTTGTATATAAGGTTTCTCGTCAACTGCCGCCTGCATGAAAGCGTCGTCCAGCTTTACGGAAACATTGGCTCCGGTAACTTTTCCTTCCGTCATTTTAGCGTCGATGAAGGCTTCCGAATCCGGATGCTTGATAGACACACTCAGCATCAGTGCACCACGACGACCGTCCTGAGCTACTTCGCGGGTAGAGTTGGAATAACGTTCCATGAACGGAACGAGACCAGTGGAAGTCAATGCCGAATTTTTAACGGGAGAACCTTTCGGGCGGATGTGAGACAAGTCATGACCTACTCCTCCACGTCTTTTCATGAGCTGTACTTGTTCCTCGTCGATTTTGATGATAGCGCCATAAGAGTCTGCTGCGCCGTCTACCCCGATTACGAAGCAGTTGGATAGTGAAGCGACCTGATAGTCATTACCGATACCCGTCATCGGGCTTCCTTGCGGAACGATGTACTTAAAATGATCCAGCAGATCATACAGTTCCTTTGCTGTCAGTGCATTCGGATACTTTGCCTCGATACGTGCTACTTCATTGGCAATTCTCCAATGCATATCTTCCGGAGATTTTTCATAGATGTTTCCGAAAGAATCCTTTACTGCGTACTTGTTTACCCAAACCCTTGCAGCAAGCTCGTCGCCTTGAAAATATCGTAAAGATTCTTCGTAGGCTTCGTCATAAGAATAAATTTGTTTTTCCACGATCCAATGTGTCTTAGATTTTATTATTTAATAAGTAATGTGTAGAAGTTTACTTATCAGTAACAAATGTGGCTACAAAGCTAAGAATGTTTTTTTATCTATCAAAATAAAAATGCAACATTTTATCAACAGGCTTTAAGTTTTCCGTTTGTTATTGTTAAGTCTTTGATTAACAGATAACTTTGCTTTTTGTTCATGGCTTTAAGTTTTCCAAAAAGAAAATTAGATTATTTCATTGATATGGCAAAATAATATTTCTTTTTGTATCTTTGCAAAAAAAAGATATGTTTGAAACCGTAAAGAACAGAAGAACAATCCGGAAATACCAGCAAAAAGATATTGCTCCTGATTTGTTAAATGATTTGCTCGAAACCTCTTTCCGCGCTTCTACGATGGGAGGGATGCAACTTTATAGTGTTATAGTGACTCGCGATGCAGAAATGAAAGAGAAACTTTCTCCTGCTCATTTCAATCAGCCGATGGTAAAAGGGGCACCTGTCGTGCTTACTTTTTGTGCCGATTTCCGCCGTTTCAGCAAGTGGTGTGAACAGAGAAACGCTGTTCCCGGCTACGATAATTTAATGTCTTTTATGAATGCGTCTATGGATACCTTGTTGGTTGCGCAAACCTTCTGCACGTTGGCTGAAGAGGCAGGCTTGGGTATCTGTTATCTGGGAACGACTACTTATAATCCGCAAATGATCATCGATACACTTCAACTGCCGAAACTGGTATTCCCTATTACGACGATCACAGTCGGCTATCCGGACGGTACTCCGGCCCAGGTGGACCGCTTGCCTCTCGAAGCTGCCGTGCATCAGGAAGTTTACCATGATTATACTCCGGAAGACATCGATCGCTTGTACGAGTATAAAGAATCACTGCCGGAAAATAAACAGTTTATAGAAGAAAATAAGAAAGAAACTCTGGCACAGGTATTTACGGATGTACGTTATACAAAGAAAGACAATGAATTTATGTCTGAGAACTTGTTGAAAGTGCTTCGTCAACAAGGATTCTAATGATAGGTAATAGGTAATAAGTAATAGATAATAGCTATGCGGACTGCACTTGTTTATGCAGCTTCGATATTACCTATTACTTAATACCTATTACTTAATACCTAATACTTGAATTATGCTTTCTTCTTCAGCAACGACTCAATCTCCTGTACCTCAGCCTGAAAGCTTTTATCTACTTCCAGTTGACCTTTTACAGTCTTGCAAGCATGCAGCACTGTCGCATGATCCTTATTGCCGATGAACTTACCGATTTTTGAAGTTGAGAAATCCGTATAATTCTTAGCCAGGTACATTGCAATCTGACGTGCCTGAACCACTTCTCTTTTTCTGGATTTGGTGTGAATAGCCGATGCTTCCAGATCAAAGTGCTTGCATACTACTTTCAGTATATCGTCAATGGTAACTGCTTTTGTTTCGTTGTGAACTACGCCGTGTACAATATGTTGGGCTAAATCCAGGTCTATTTCTTTGTTGAAAATAGTAGAGCGTGCCATAATGGCGATGACGATACCTTCCAGGTCTCGTACACTCTCATTTACATTTTCAGCGATATAGTCGATCACTTCCGGTGGGAATTGCAGACCGTCGCGGTGTATCTTGTTCCGCAGGATGTTTTTGCGGAGTTCGACAGTCGGTTTTTCCAGTTCTGCCACCATTCCCCATTTGAAACGGGTCAACAGACGTTCTTCCATACCCTGCAATAATACCGGGGCACGGTCGGAAGTCAGTATAAGCTGCTTTCCGTTTTGATGTAAATGATTGAAGATATGGAAGAAAGTATTTTGAGTTTTCGTTACTCCGGCAAATTCCTGAATATCATCAATGATTAATACATCAATTGTCTGGTAGAAG
The DNA here is from genome assembly GCF_000162515.1 of Bacteroides sp. 1_1_14. Lineage (NCBI taxonomy): Bacteria > Pseudomonadati > Bacteroidota > Bacteroidia > Bacteroidales > Bacteroidaceae > Bacteroides > Bacteroides sp. 1_1_14. The sequence continues at coordinate 325,859 of NZ_GG774702.1, forward strand.
TTGATAAAGTCGTTGGTCGTGTTATTACGTACGGAGTCTGTATATTGCACTTGAAACAGATGTGCCGAAACATACAATACTCTTTTATCGGCATATAATTCTTTGATTTTAGTACCGATTGCGTTTGCCAGGTGTGTTTTCCCCACTCCGGACGCTCCGTAAAGGAACAATGGATTGAAGGCAGTACCTGCTGGATTTTGCGCAACCGCTTCTGCTACGCTTCTTGAAAGTTTGTTGCTGTATCCTTCTATAAAGTTCTCGAAGTTATAGTTCGGGTTCAAGTGCGGGTCTAAGTCCTGTACGGCAGGAGCTTTCAGGAAACTGGGCGCCTTGTTGCCACCGACGATGCTTTTAGGAGTAACAGCTGTAGAACGATTGCTTGCTTCGAGATTCACGGTTTGATTCGGAATCGAAGTCTTGTCGACCATGACGTTATACATTAACTTGGTGCCTTCGCCAATAGCTTTGTACAATGTCTTTCGCAGCAAATCCACGAATTTCTCTTCCAGTATTTCATAGAAAAACTGGCTCGGGATCTGTACGATCAATGTTTTGTCCTCATATTTTAATGGAACAATCGGGGCAAACCAAGTATTATATGTCGTCTCTGGAACATTGTCTTTAATTACTTCGAGACAGCGGTTCCAAAGTACAACATGATTTGATTCAATCATAGTGACTTTAATACATTTATTAAATTAAGCGAAACTTCTACGTTTGCAAAATTGGGAATCTTATTTGGAAAAAACAAATTAGCTTTTTCTTGTTTTTCTCGGGCAAACAATAATGTGTTTACTTTCAATGACTTATAGAATTGTGTTGGAACACTGTCTGTTTCCCCTCTCTTGCAAAATTATAAGTATCTGTATTTTAGTTGTTTATCGTTTTATTCTTACTCTTTTATACTTCCCGTACTTGTTTGTACGGGAATATTATTTCGGTCTGTAGATAGACTTTTGCAGAGGTTATACTCCCTTTTATATACCGCCTGCTTATTTAGATAAAATCTATATAAGAAAGATTTGCTACTTGTCTTTCTTCCCGAATAAAGAGAAATGAACGTACCGTTTGGGGTGTGCTTTCAGGTCTTCCAGTAAGCTCGCCGCATTCTCTGTGGTAGCGTTCAGATTGTTATATAAAGCAGGGTCGTTGAAGAGCAGTCCGATAGTGTTATCTTTGCTGTTCAACTTCTCTGTAATCATTTTTACGTTAGCGAGTGTTGCGTCAACTTTTTGGAAAATGGCGCTGTAGTCCACTTCCTTCAAGTTACCGCTGATAGCTACAAAATTATCTCCGATGGTATTGAGCTTGCCGGTCAGCTGGGGGATGTCCTTGCTCATGAGTCCTTTCATCTGAGAGCTGACTACAGCAAGATTGGCGGTAGTCGTTTCGATAGAGTGCAGCGTAGAAGGGATGCTCTTGTCACCTACGATGTTGTTCAGTGAGGTGAGGATGGAATCCAGTTTCGGTAACATACTCTCAATTTGGGGCATGAGTTTCGCTACGCTTTCCATCATTCCGTTGTTCAATGTGCCGGGGATGGTGTCGCCTATGGCATATTTCTCACGCGGGTTGTTGGCGAGAAGAATATTCATGCGTACGCCTCCCATCAGTTCGGATACAAGTTCTGCGCTACTTCCTTTCGGGATGCGGAGTTCGGTGTCCAGTTCGACTTCAACGATCACATTTCCGGGATTTACATAGTCATATTCGATGTCGCGTACAATACCTACACGAACGCCATCAGCAAAAACAGGGCTCGACTTGGTCAGTCCGTTTACATTCTGAAACTTGGCATAGAAATAGCTTGAAGGCTGAAACATATGTATGCCTTTCAGCCAATTAATTCCATAGACAAGCACGCATAATGCTACGATACCTGCAATTCCTATTCGAACTTCTTTTGTAATGTACTTCATTTTATTTTCTATTTATTTCTTCTTTTTTTAAATTCGGCTATCGCTTCGTTGACATTCATCTTTTCGCCGTTTCGGAAGGCGATGATGAATGCGTCTTTGAATTGTGCCGAGATGGTACGCTTGGTGCGTAACACTTTATTATAATCACTGGAAGCGCCATACGTATATTTGTACAGTCCTTTTTCTTTGTAATAATCCACATCCTTCAGTCCTTTCAGTCGTTTGTCATTCTTAGTAAGAGGCTTTGAGGAGGTGAGTATCTGTATCTTAAACGTTATTTCGCTGTCATTGGTTGCGCTTTCTGAGACAATAGGCCGTTTGGGAGCTGTTTTTGTGGCGGTGGCGGGTGTTGTACTTGCTTCGGCCATCAGTTCCCTTTGTTCCGGAGCGCTTGTTGCCGGTTCTTCGGTTGGGATAATTGTTTTGCTGGCTCCGGTCAGGCGTATCTCCTGTTCTCTTTTGTAGTTTAAGAATGCGTGGTAGATGCCTTTGGCCATTGTGTTGGCTCCGGCTTCCGAGTTGAGATAGCGTTCTTCTTCCGGAGTTGAGATGAAGCCCAATTCTACCAGGATACTTGGCATGGCGCTTGCTTTCAGCACCAGGAATCCGGCTTGATGCACTCCGCGGTCTACCCGTTTGCAGGTATGGCGGAATTGCTTCTGTACAAGTGATGCCAGATGTACGCTTTGTTCCATGTATTTATCCTGCATAAATTCGAAGATAATGTAGGATTCCGCCGAGTTCGGGTTGAAGCCGGCGTATCTGGTCTGATAGTCGCTTTCATAGAGGATTACCGAGTTCTCTCGTTTGGCTACTTCCAGATTGGCATCGGATTTGGCCAGACCCAGTGTCCATGTAGAAGCTCCTTTGGCGGTGCGGTTTTTTGCCAGAGCGTTGGTGTGGACGGAGATAAAGAGATCGGCTTTTGCGTTATTGGCTATTTCTGCCCGTCGGTCCAGGGGGATAAAGACATCCCTGCTGCGGGTATAGATCACTTTGACGTCATCGCAGTTTTTTTTGATCAGGTTTCCCAGTTTCAGTGCGACGTTCAGATTGATGTTTTTCTCTTTGGATATTTTCCCGATGGCACCGGGGTCGTGACCGCCATGTCCGGCATCGATGACTACTACGAAATCTTTCCCCCATAAATTGCCGATACATAGGGGAGAAGCAAGTAGCCAGAGGCAGATTGATATATATAATATGTAGGTTCTATGCGGTTTCATATTTAAATACGGTGCAAATGTAGTAGAATTTTGCAGAAAACTCATGATTTACACTTAAGTTTTGTGTTTTTTTCGGTTTAATGGTAGCTTTTCTCCCGAAATCTCTGTTACTTTGCACCTCCAAGAAAAAATATACGACGATGCTTAAGTTTTTGAAGAATTGGACGTTGCCTATTGCGATGCTGGTAGGTGCTGTCGGTTATCCGATATTTATCTACTTTTCTTTTCTGACTCCCTATCTTATCTTTACGATGTTACTGTTGACTTTCTGTAAGGTATCACCGCATGATTTGAAGCCTAAACCGTTGCACGCATGGTTGTTGCTGATTCAGATCGGGGGTGCTTTCCTTGCTTATTTATTGCTTTACCGTTTCAATAAGATTGTAGCGGAGGGGGTGATGGTATGTATTATTTGTCCTACGGCTACGGCTGCTGCGGTGATTACTTCCAAGTTGGGAGGGAGTGCGGCAAGTCTGACTACTTATACATTGTTGGGTAATATCGGTGCTGCTATTGCGGTGCCTATTCTCTTCCCTTTGATAGAGGTAAATCCGGATGTAAGTTTTTGGGGAGCATTTTGGGTTATTTTGAGTAAGGTGTTCCCCTTGTTGATCTGCCCTTTCCTTGCAGCATGGCTGTTGAGTAAATTCCTGCCGAAAGTGCATCAGAAGTTACTGGGATATCATGAACTCGCCTTTTATTTGTGGGCGGTCTCTTTGGCTATTGTGACGGCTCAGACCCTGTATTCGTTACTGAACGATCCTGCGGATGGATTCACGGAAATAATGATTGCGGTCGGTGCCTTGATTGCCTGTTGCTTGCAGTTTTTTTTGGGAAAGACTATCGGCTCGGTCTATAATGACCGCATCAGTGGCGGGCAGGCACTGGGGCAGAAGAATACGATTCTTGCTATCTGGATGGCGCATACTTATCTGAACCCGTTATCGTCTGTTGCTCCCGGTTCGTATGTCCTGTGGCAAAATATTATTAATAGCTGGCAATTGTGGAAGAAGAGAAAGAAAGAGATAAAATAGTGAATATAAGATATTTAGTTATTTGTTGTTTGTATCTCTCTTTTCCTTTGTTTTTCCTATTTTCCTACTTATATAGAGGAGCGTATAGATAGCTATCATTATGGTTCAACAGAATATGATTCGGCTGTAGGAGCATTGTTCCTTCCATGAACAGCAAAATATGTATGCTGGCGAAAAGAGAAAAACACCTTTGTTTTCTTTTCGCCAGCATTATTTTTGTACTTTTGTCGCATATAACAAAACGCAAATGGATATAAATCAGAATTATAGAGAAGCGGTAAAGACCATAAAAGAAGCTATTCTGCGCAGCCAGTACCGTGCAGCCACATCGGTGAACAAAGAACAGCTATCTCTTTATTACGGCATCGGACGTTACGTGTCGAAAAATTCCCGTATAGGCTTTTGGGGTAAAGGAGCAATAGAGCAAATATCTTCTCTGTTGCAAAAAGAATTGCCGGGGCTAAGGGGATTTTCAACTTCGAATATAAAGAATATGCGAGTTTTCTATGAAGAATGGGAACCTGTTCTAAATCGCCAGCCACTGGCTGGCGATTTGGTATTAGATGAAAAATTGCTGTTGAGCGTAATTCGCCAGCCACTGGCTGATGAATTTAACTGGTCAGACTTCTTTTCAATCGGCTTTAGTCATCATATCGAAATAATATCCAAAGCTAAAACTTTGGAAGCAAGGCTATTTTATATACATGAGTGCGCTATTCGCTATTGGAGTAAATACACTTTAAGGGATTACTTAAAAGCAGACCTGTACAGCCACCGGGGAACTTTGCCTAACAATTTCGCACAAACATTGCCTGATACTAAGCAAGCGCTAAAAGCTGTTTGTTCATTCAAAGATGAATACTTGCTTGATTTCATCAATGTGGAGGAACTGGATGAGCAGGAAGAGGATTTAGACGAAAAGATAGTAGAAAAGTCGATTGTTGCCAACGTGAAGAAGTTTATTATGACTTTTGGGCAGGATTTCAGTTTTATAGGCAATCAATATCGTGTTGAAGTGGCTGGAGAGGAAATGTTCATTGATTTGTTGTTTTTCAATCGGGAACTTAATTCTTTAGTGGCGGTTGAATTGAAGTCCGGGAAATTCCGCAGTTCGTATTTAGGACAACTGAATACTTATCTTTCCGCTTTGGATTCATATGTGAGAAAACCGCACGAGAATCCCTCTATCGGAATAATACTTTGCAGAGAAATGAATCAAACTTTTGTAGAATTTGCAGTTCGTGATTATAACAAGCCGATGGGAGTCGCTACTTACCGTACATCCAAAGATATGCCGGAACGACTTCGTAACGCCTTGCCTGACATTGAGGAACTGAGAAAGTTATTGTAGAGCGAAAGCCTATCTCTTTTTTGGCAGGTAATTTCCCTTTGTTGCCTTTGTACACGAAGCCCACCACTAAGCGATTTTCTTCGTTTTTTTGTTACCTGCTATTAGTAATAGGTGGATTTATTTGCTGATAATCAGATTTGTATGGTGATGTGTTAATATGTGGCAAAATATTATTAATAGCTGGCAATTGTGGAAGAAGAGAAAAACAAGAGACTGAAGCTACCTTACTGCTGATAGTTTCCTATTGTAGAAATTGTTTTTTGCTTGATGAAACTTTAGTTTCATCGTCTTGAAACTGGAGTTTCCTCTGCTTGAAACTTTGGTTTCTTCAGCTTGGAACTAAAGTTTCTGCGGCTTGAAACTATTGGTTTCAATGCTTTGGAACTATAGTTTCATCGCATGGAAACCAACTAGACTAAGCTATTCTTTGATTTATCATTCCAAGGAGCAATATATGATAGTAGCAGGATATGACAGCAAAGCGTGACGGCATTGTGACAACAAAATGTGCTGTCACAATGCTGTCACGCCCTGCTGTCACCTCTTTATTAGCTTATAATCAGTGTGTTATTTAGCTTTTGGTGACAGATGACAGCAATTTTAGATATTTAAATTCTCATGTAGAGGTGAATTTGTTAAAGGTTAAAAAAGGACATAATTTCCGATTTATGGGACACTATATTTATCTTTGCTACCAGTTTTTAAAATCGGAAAAATGAAGATTACGAAGAAGAAAATAGCTTGGGGCATCGTTCTCCTGATATTGATTGCCGGTGGTGTCATTTGTAAGATACGCTGGAAAGTCTGGTTCCACAATATCCCTGAAATACGCTATGTGCTGACGGAAGACCCGCAACGGGTATTTCTGACATTCGGAAATGACGGCGAACTGTCCCGTAATGTGAGCTGGGTGTGCGGAGGCGTTTCCAAGCAGGCAAAGCTGGAATATACAAAGATCGGTTCCGGAGATACTCTTCTCGTTGACGGCTCTTCCAAATTTCTCCGTACACTGGGCGGGTTCGGTTATGCCAACTGGGCAAAATTTAAAGAACTCTCTTATGGCGATTCCTACTCTTATCGGGTATGGAATGACGATCGCTCATCCGATTGGTATTCGTTCACGATGCAACCCGATTCGACTGATCATTTCTCCTTTGTATTTATAGGTGACGTGCAGGATACTTTGCGTGGAAAGACACGTGGCTTTATGGAAAATGTGCGCCATCGCTATCCGCAGGCGGACTTCTATATGTTTGCCGGTGACTTTGCAGAGCGTCCGATGAACTGTTACTGGGATGAAGCCTATCAGAGTGTGGATTCCATAGCTCCCACCAAACCGATATTGGTTTCTCCGGGAAATCATGAATATGTAAAAGGACTAGTACGTGTTTTGGAGAAACGATTTGCTTATGTCTTTTCTTATCTGCTCGAATCGAGGTATAAAAATAATAATGTATATTCTATTGATTACAACGATGCCACTATCATCACGCTGGATAGTAACCGTGATCCTTGGTTCCTCTTCTCTCAACGGGAATGGCTGGAGAAAACGCTGAAGGCTTCGAAAAAGAAATGGAAGATCGTCATGCTCCATCACCCGGTATATTCTATAAAAGGTAAGACGAACAACCTTGCCGTGCGCTGGATGTTCGACGGACTGTTCCGTGAATATGGAGTAGACTTAGTGCTTCAGGGACATGAGCATAACTATGCCCGTATGACTAATAAGAACGATGAGGGCGAAATGACCACCCCGTTGTATCTGGTAAGCCACGCTTCCCCGAAGAGTTACCGTCTATCTTTCAATGATGAGTATGATCGTTTCGGGACGAACCGCCGTTTCTACCAGCATATCGACGTGACGGGAGACACGCTCCGGATGCAAGCTTATCTGGAGAATGACTCACTGTACGATGATGTCTGTATTGTGAAGAACGCTTCCGGCACTCAAATCATTGATAATGCAAAAGACATTCCGGAGATACTTGAAATGCCTGCAAGGTTGAGTGGAAAGAAAGCCGAAGAGTTCGAACGGAATGCTGAGAAGTGGAGGAACCGTTCCTTAGTAAAGTAAATACTTCTGTCTCATATCACGGTAGGTCTGCAACTCCTTTTGCCAACTGTCACGGATTTCCTCTTCCGATTCTCCTTTAAGGATCGCTTTGCGTACCGAATCCGTTCCCATCAGTAAGTCAAACCATCGGGGACGGGAGAAGAATGCTGCGCCTTCGCCGGATAAACGGTAGAAACGCAGAAAGTAACGGAGCGTGAAACCGTTTACGTCTGTTACGTTCCGTAAATCTTCGCCATAACAAGTGACTCCTTTGTGCATCGGATTTTTGTCGAATCCCGGCAGGGAGCGCGGAGTGAAGGCAAAATCGCCATACTTTTTGTTAGGTGCGCCTAACACCTGAAAAGGAAAGGTCGTTCCGCGTCCCACACTGACACGTGTTGCTTCAAAAGGGCAAAGTGAGGCATAAAGGCGGATGGATTGTGCATTGGGCAAGTTGGGAGATGGTTTCACGGGAAGTACATAGGGCTGTCCGTGTTTCCACCCTTTTACGGGAATCACAGTCAGCGGACAAGTCTTTGCCTGGGTAGTCATCCATCCTTCTCCATTGATCATCTGCGCCAGCTCTCCGATAGTACAACCGTGAAGAACCGGCAAAGGCAGCATTCCGACAAAACTTTTATATCCGGCTTTTAATACAGGTCCCTCTACGTAATCGCATGGATTGGGGCGGTCCAGTATAATCATCTCTTTTTTGTTTTCCGCACAAGCTTCCATTACATAATACATCGTACTGATATATGTATAGAAACGTGCGCCCACATCCTGGATGTCGAACAAGATTACATCGATATCTTTCAGTTGGGCGGCAGTCGGCTTTTTATTATCTCCGTAGAGCGAGACGATGGTTACTCCCGTACGGCTGTCTTTTCCGTCTTTTACTGTTTCACCGGCATCCGCGTTGCCGCGGAAACCGTGTTCCGGTGCAAAGACTTTCACTATATCGATTTTTTGTTTTAATAAAGTATCCAGCAGATGAATTGGCTCTGTGCCGACGATGGAAGTGTGGTTTACCACCATTCCTACCCGCTTTCCTTTGATTAACGGCAGGTATTGATCCATACGCTCGGCACCCGTAATTACTTTTCCACTGGCGTATGTAGAACACAGTATTATGAACAGAGAGAAAAGAATGAGGGAACTTCTGGCTTGCATATCAGTAAATTTTTGTAATATTGCACAAAAATATCATTTATCAGTAAGGGAACAAGTAATAACTAGTGAAAAAGTATGAATCCAATAGAAATCATCGACAAATTTTATCCGCAGGATACGGAACAACGACACATTCTACTAATACATAGCCTTTCTGTAGCCCAAAAAGCTTTGAAGATTGTAGATGCACATCCTAACTTACCTATCAACCGCAGCTTTGTCAGAGAAGCCGCGCTTCTGCACGATATAGGAATCTTTATGACCGATGCTCCCACCATCCAATGTTTCGGAGAGCATCCCTACATCGCACACGGTTATCTGGGTGCAGACCTTTTGCGAAAAGAAGGTTTTGAACGCCATGCACTGGTTTGCGAACGTCACACCGGAGCCGGACTGACACTGGAAGAAATCATAGAACGCCAGCTTCCTGTTCCTCATCGTGAGATGGTGCCCGTCACTCTGGAAGAGCAAATAATCTGTTTTGCCGATAAATTCTTTTCTAAAACTCATCTTGACGAAGAAAAGACAGTAGAAAAAGCCCGGAAAAGCATTGCAAAATATGGTGAAGAAGGTCTAAACCGCTTTGATGGGTGGTGCTCTTTGTTTTTATAGCACTAAAAAATAATTAAATAACGGAGATTCTCACGCATTATTGATGAAGATTGTGTACTTTTGCCACTTCAAGCGTAAAACTATTAGTTAATGGCGCCATTGAGAGCAAAAATAATTATATCATTCATATTGCTGATTGTCTTGCTGATGCTTCCTGATGAGGCTACGTCTCAGCGTCGAAGAAGAGGGATGATTGCCTCCAACACTGCACAAACGGATTCCCTTAACAGGAAAGATTCGTTAGGGGCGGATACAGTTGTGGTACGCGTCGACTCTGTAGCACCGACAAAGAAACAACCGCTCGATGCACCGGTTATTTATGAATCTAACGACTCCACCACTTTTACATTGGGAGGTGCCGCTACGCTTTATGGTAGCGGCAAAGTCAACTACCAGAACATTGAGCTGGCAGCGGAAGTGATTTCCATGAATCTGGACAGTAGTACAGTACACGCCTATGGTATTAAAGACACAACGGGAACGATCAAAGGTAAACCTGTCTTTAAAGAAGGTGAAACTGCATACGATACAGAAACAATCAGCTATAACTTCAAGAGCAAAAAAGCGGGAATCACCGATATTATCACTCAGCAGGGTGAAGGTTATGTGACCGGTAGCAGAGCCAAGAAGGGAGCAAATGATGAAATCTTTATGGAGCACGGTCGCTACACGACTTGTGATCATCATGACCATCCTCACTTCTACATGCAGCTGACAAGAGCCAAAGTGCGCCCCAAGAAGAATGTAGTGACAGGACCTGCCTATCTTGTGGTGGAAGATGTTCCCCTGCCGTTGGCTGTGCCGTTTTTCTTCTTCCCTTTCTCCAGCAGCTATTCTTCGGGTTTTATAATGCCGACGTATATGGATGATTCAAGCCGTGGCTTTGGTCTGGCGGAAGGCGGATATTACTTCGCTATGAGCGACATCATGGACTTGAAGCTGACAGGAGATATATTCACGAAAGGTTCATGGCGGCTTTCCGGATTGACCAATTATAATAAGAGGTACAAATACTCCGGTACATTGCAGGCGGATTATCAGGTGACCAAGACCGGAGACAAAGGAATGCCGGATTATACGGTTGCCAAAGACTTCAAGGTAGTGTGGAACCACCGTCAGGATGCCAAGGCAAGTCCGAACAGTACTTTCTCCGCTAGTGTGAACTTCTCGACCAGTAGTTACGAACGATCTAACATCAACAACCTTTATAACTCTCAGTTGTTGACTCAGAATACAAAGACATCAAGTATCAGCTATTCCCGCAGTTTCCCCGATATCGGTCTGACTTTGTCGGGAACGACCAATATTGCGCAGACTATGCGTGACTCTTCTATCGCAGTGACGCTTCCTGACCTTAATATTACATTGAGCCGTCTGTTTCCCTTCAAGCGGAAGAAGGCTGCCGGAGCCGAGCGTTGGTATGAGAAGATATCAATCAGTTATACAGGACGTCTGACGAACAGTATCCGTACTAAGGACGACCGTCTGTTCAAGACCGGTATCAGCGGATGGGAAAATGCAATGAATCATAATATTCCTATCAGTGCTACTTTTACACTGTTCAAGTATTTGCAGGTTTCTCCTTCGGTCAACTATACAGAACGCTGGTATACCCGTAAAATGAATCAGACGTATAATATGGAAGAACATAAGTTGGACCCTAACCTGAATGATACCGTTAATGGTTTCTATCGGGTATCCAACTATTCTGCCAGCATTAGTTTGAGTACGAAACTGTATGGTATGTATAAACCTCTTTTTATGAAGAAGAAGGAGATACAGATTCGTCACGTTGTTACTCCGCAGGTAAGTCTGAGCGGGGCTCCCGGATTCAGTAAGTATTGGGAGGAATATACCGATTATAATGGCAATACTCAATATTATTCTCCTTTTACGGGACAACCTTTTGGAGTTCCATCACGCGAAGGTTCGGGAACGGTTAGTTTCTCGTTGTCCAACAATCTGGAAATGAAATATTATGATGCTAAAAAGGACACGCTTAAAAAGGTCAGTCTGATTGATGATTTGAGTGCGAATATGTCTTATAATATGGCGGCAAAGGAAAGACCTTGGAGTGATTTGAGTTTGAATATCCGTATGAAGCTGACCAAGAATTATACTTTCAATATGAACGCTTCATTTGCAACTTATGCCTACGCTTTCGATAAGAACGGTAATGTAGTGACCAGCAATCGTACGGAATGGTCTTATGGACGTTTCGGACGTTTCCAGGGGTATGGTTCTTCTTTTAACTATACCTTTAATAACGACACTTGGAAAAAGTGGTTCGGTCCGAAGGAAGACGCTGAACAGGATAAGAATAAGAAGGATTCTGAAGATGGAGACGGAGAAGATTCTGAAGGAACGGAAGATGGAACTACGACCAAGAAGGTAGAGAAGGCGCAAGCCGACCCGGACGGTTATCAGGTATTCAAGATGCCTTGGTCTTTAAGTTTCAGTTATTCATTCAATATTCGTGAGGACAGGACTAAGCCTATCAACCGTTATTCAATGCGTTATCCGTTTACTTATACCCACAATATTAATATGAACGGAAATATAAAGATTTCCAATAACTGGTCGCTTTCATTCAATTCGGGTTATGACTTTCAGGCAAAAGAGATTACGCAGACTTCTTGTACGATCTCACGTGACCTGCATTGCTTTAACCTTTCTGCCAGCCTTTCACCATTCGGACGCTGGAAATACTACAATGTAACCATTCGTGCTAATGCAAGTATTCTTCAAGACTTGAAATATGAGCAGAGAAGCCAGACGCAAAGTAATATTCAGTGGTATTAATGAAGGAAATAAAGAATAGAGAATAAGTCCGGAAGGATAAGATATAAAAAACGGCTGCATGATCTTTTGTGATGACGCAGCCGTTTTTCTTTATGTCTCAATCCGGTCTATCGGATTTGGTATTACCATATTATTTCCGTTTCTCCGTTTGCTTTCAGATAATCGTTTGCACGGCTGAAGTGTTTGTTTCCGAAGAAACCATTGTAGGCAGAAAGGGGAGAGGGATGAGCAGAGCTAAGTACCAGATGCTTGTTGCGGTCGATGAAAGCTCCTTTTCGTTGGGCATAAGCTCCCCACAGGATAAATACAAGATGTTCCCGTTCTTCTGCCAGTGCGCGGATAGCGGCATCTGTAAAAGCTTCCCATCCACGATTCTGATGAGAGCCTGCCTGATGAGCGCGTACAGTCAGAGTGGCGTTGAGCAATAATACTCCTTGCTCAGCCCAGCGAGTCAGGTTACCGGTAGTAGGAGCGTCTGTACCTATGTCTGCCTTTATCTCTTTAAAGATATTGACCAAAGAAGGAGGGAAGGGTACTCCGTCGTTTACAGAGAAACAGAGTCCATGTGCTTGCCCCGGTCCGTGGTACGGGTCTTGTCCGATGATTACTACCTTCACTTTGTCGAAAGGACAGAGGTTGAAGGCGTTGAAAATAAGTTTTCCCGGAGGGAAAATCTGATACTGGCTATATTCACTTTTTACGAATTCTGTCAGTGTGCGAAAGTAATCTTTTTCAAATTCAGGCTGTAAGTGTGTTTTCCAGCTTTCTTCTATTTGTACGTTCATAGCTATTATATAAGGTGTATATCAAGTTCTTCACATTCTTTACGCATATCTTCGGGCCAGATACTGGCTTGTATTTCTCCGATATGAGCTTTGCGAAGGTAAAACATACACAAACGGGATTGACCGATACCGCCACCGATAGATAGTGGAAGTGTGTCATCCATTAATCGTTTGTGGAAATAAAGTTTCAGTCTCTCTTCTTCGTTTTCTTCTTTGAGCTGGCGTTGCAGCGCTTCTTTGTCTACACGAACACCCATAGAGGACAGTTCGATGGAGCGTTGCAGTACATCATCCCAAAGTAAAAGGTCACCGTTCAGTCCCGGCAGGTTGTTCAGGCCGGTGGATGTGTAGTCATCATAATCCGGTGCACGTCCGTCATGTTTTTTGCCGTCGCTTAGTTTGCAGCCGATACCGATGATAAATACGGCACCGTATTTTTGGCAGATGGCATGCTCACGGCATTTGGGTTCCAGGTTCGGATAGAGTTGGCGTAGTTCTTCCGAATGGATAAAATGTAATTTCTGAGGCAGACAAGGTTTGATCTGCGGATACATTTCATATACCATGTATTCTGTACGGATCATGGCAGCGTAGATACGATTTACGATCTCTTTCAGGAAATCTACGTTTCTGTCCTCGTTGGTGATGACACGTTCCCAGTCCCATTGGTCTACATAGAGCGAATGGAGGTTTCCGAGTTCTTCATCAGAACGGATGGCGTTCATGTCGGTATAGATACCGTATCCCGGTTCGATATTGTAATCGGCGAGAGTTAATCTTTTCCATTTGGCTAATGAATGAACGACTTCTGCTTGTGCGTCACCTAAATCCTTGATAGGGAATGAAACAGGACGTTCTATACCATTCAAGTCGTCATTGATACCCATTCCTTTCAGTACGAAAAGAGGGGCTGTCACGCGTCTGAGGCGTAATTCGGATGACAAGTTTAACTGGAAGAACTCTTTTATTTGTTTGATTCCCAACTCTGTTTGTTTTAAGTCGAGTAACGGTTTATAGTTCTTTGGTTTTATCAAGTAACTCATAGGATTGTTGATTGTTAATTGTCGGCAAAGATAGGAATAATATTAATATCTGTATTGGATATTCTCTAAAAGATTGTCAAATTGATAAAGTATATACTCTAAAGCATTTCAAAATAACAGAATGTTAAGGGGCAATACTGACTTAAGAACTATAAAAAAAGATGAATCATTAGGAAGATGAGAAGATTTTTTATACTTTTGTCATCGCATTTAGGAAATGGCCCCGTAGCTTAGTGAATAGAGCGTCAGATTCCGGTTCTGAAGGTCGTGCGTTTGAATCGCACCGGGGTCACATGAAAATCCCTTGATAATCAGCAGTTATCAAGGGATTTTTGTTCTTATATGACCTTTCTTCTAGCTTCTCGATACCTGCAATCCTTTATCGGAAAGCGTCATTTCAACAAAGCGTGCACGCGGATTAGGAGCCTGTTCGGTCAATATCCGACGGATGCACCCTGCTGCTTGCGGATCTTTAGCCACCATATATAAGTAACCGCCACCGCCTGCACCGGGTAATTTATATCCTAGTGTATAATCTTTAATCTGTTCGATAATAGCTGCTACTGCCGGTGGATTCGTGCCACTGTCCAATGCTTGGTTTTGTATCCAGCTTTTGCCGACAAGATTGCCGAAAGTTTCGAAATTACCTCGCAGGATAGCTTCGCTCATATCCATCGCATGGGCTTTCATTTCTGCTAATAAACTAAGATGCACTCCGGAGTTAAGGAACATGGAACTGACAATTTCAGCCAAGATTCCTTTGGCTGTACGGGTGATTCCAGTATAATAAAGCAGATGGCAATCCCGATATTCCGGCTGCACAAAGAGCTGGTCGGGTAACCACCGTACTAATGGATGTTGTTCGAAGCCGGATTCGGATTGCAGCAGTTTTACGCCGGGGAATACGCCGCCGTATTGATCCTGCCATCCGCCGCCGGTGGTGAGCAATTGTTCCAATACCAGTGTATAATTGCAGATGTCGTTCCTATCCCATGCCAGTCCGCAAAAATCATTGATAGCTCCGAGTACGGTAGATGCAAGGATAGAACTGGTACCTAGTCCCGAACCTGCCGGAATGGCGGCCAGTAAAGTGATTTCCAGTCCTGAACCGAACGCTTTCAGATGTTCTTCCAATGACGCATGAGATTCCGCCGCAAATAATGGGGCAAATCCTGCCAGGGTAAGTGCTGCCTTTGGTATGGAGAAAGGCGAACCGACTTTCTTGTAATCCTGCAATTCCTCATAACTTCGGATAACCTCCACAGCTCCCATATCAATGGAACGAAGTACGATATGGAACTCGTGACATGGTTTGACGTATACCTGTAGCGGCGGCTGCCCATTCAACTCAATCGCCAGATTGACTACACTTCCTCCCGAATAGAGAGAGTAGGGAGGTGTATCTGTCCATCCTCCTGCAACGTCAATGCGCACCGGACTACGTCCCCATACGATCTGATCCGAATAAACATTGAGTTTAGGATAGTTCTTTTTTCCGGCAACGGCTTCCAGTAATCCGTCACGGAGTAGCTGGAACGCGGCTTGTTCTTCTTCTTTGCAGCCTTCATTGCCTTGCAGCTTCAGGATACGTGCCCGAAGCATACGGTTATGTATACGCACCATGGGTGCGGCATCCTCTTTCAAGACAGCGGGAACATCCAGATTGAGCCGGACAAATTCATTGGCTGCGTCTTGCAAGTCAAGCTGATAGAATACACTCTTCTCATAATTGGCGGACAATCCTTTCCAGTTATCCCTGCGGAAAGCGCTGCGCTGTGCGTAAAGACGTTCCAGGTTCGCTTGTGCCGATATCTCGTCAGCGGATAGTTTTTCAGCTCTCAGCCATAACTCTTTTCCTTGTTTTAGTTGTGGCTCAGCTGTCATCCAGCGTATTAAAATACCCAGTTCTTCGATGGAAGTCGTTACGGGGAAAACAGGAGCAGCTTGCAGATCATCTGTACGTCCTTTTATGTCTTCCAGTCCAATCTCTCTTTCCTTCATCCACTGTGTGAAAGAGTTCCCCAAGTAGGTGGTCGAGTCATTACTTAAATCACCTTTGAAAACATCATCCAGCCCATAAGGCCGTGCGACAAAGGCTGCGTCTCCCATAGGAACGATGTCGATGCAGACTCCGTCCGGCAGGTTTATATTCCAATGGTTTTCGGGAACTCCTGTAATAATCTGTCGTGAACCTAATTTCCATCCTTCTCCTACGTGGCTGTTCTCAATCCATAAATTGGCGTTCTCTGCAGATAACTTCACTTGGGTAAACGAGTTTTGTATAAAGATGGCAGGATTCGGTTTTACTTTCCGGTGCATGATACGCCTTTGGTCACGCACTTTATCCTGTATGGCGAGTGTGGAAGAAATCAGTTCCCGACTCGTTCCGAAATGATAAAACTCTCCGCCGGGTAAAGGCAGGATTGCTACCGAAAGTTTGTTTACTTCGTCGTCTGTCGTTTGGGGATGCTCTCCCAGTGCCAGGCCATAATCCGAATATAAATCGTAGTAGCTGATATCATTCGTGCCTTCTTTCAATGACCGTTTCATCAATACCTCAACGGCACGGTCACTTAATATCCATATACCGATATCCATCAGGAAAAGATGGGTCTTTGATAATCCTTCCAATTCCTCTAAAGAAGGTTTCTGCAACATGAAGTCGAGCACTTCCGGCTTCTTGCGGTCCGATACGAATACTCCGTGGTGAGTAGCCAGTGAAGGATTCACCCATAAACCATAACATACGACATCTACTTCCGGAATGTTTTGCAGCGGTTTTTCCGAACGGATATATACGTCTCCGCTGGCTATCAGCGTGTTCAAGCCTTTCGGAGCCTGCTTCATGATTCTTTCGTATAGCGGAAGTTGCAGCGACAGCAGATTCTGTCCCAGCTTTTGTCCTCTCTCCCAACTGAAAACCGGTATGGGAGTCAGTATTTTGCCCGAAGGAGCATAGCCGGGCAAGCGGCGGCTTTGTCCTCCCGCATGCAGCAAAATCTTTTTTTCGTTTCCAATCCATTTGCTGAAAGTCTCTTCCGGTGCAAAAGCCTGATGGCAGGCCTGCAACAGCCAGGTCGTTCCTCCTCCGGAGCCTAACTTGCTGCCTACAGGGTCTGATGTACAAAACCAGTCAGTATGATTCACTTCTTCCAGTTGATGAAAACTGTCAATTAAGTTGGGAGGTAAGGATAATAACTTTTGCATAGTAGAATCGGTATTTATAGGTTTATAACATGATTGTATCCCAGCTATCGCAGAGTGCCTGCATAGAAGGAAACAGCAGATCGGCTCCGGCATCCAGCAACACCTGTCCGTCCAACGGACCAGTATTGACCGCGATTGTGAAAATTCCGGCTTTATGTCCTGCTTCCACGCCCAATGGGGCATTTTCGATAACGATTGCTTCGTCAGCTTTGAACCCTCCTTTTCTTAATGCCATCAGATAAGGTTCTGGATTAGGTTTGCCATATTTCACGTCAAAAGCGGTCACCATCAGCTCTTTATGAAACATTCCCGGAAAATTGTGTTCCAGACGTTCCAACAAAGAAAGCTGTCCCGAACCGGTGACTACCATAGGAGTCAGCCCTTCACTCTTTACTTTCTGCAAAAGTTCCCATGCACCGGGCATACGTTCTGCTTCCGGATAAGAATTGAACAGGATACTTTTTTCGTGATATATACTTTCTATTTCCTCTTGTGTGGCCTCTTTTCCTAATTCACGTTGAAATACGATATTGATAGTCGATGCCCCCGTGCGTCCTTCGTGCATATATGCTTCTTCCCGGCTCAGATCAAGGCCGTGAGTTTTCATGACTTGATGCCATGCTTCGGAGTGGTAGGGCATGGAGTTAAAGAGCACGCCGTCCATATCGAACAGGACGGCTTTCAGTTTCTTTCTCATAATTGGGTTAGATGGAATCTGTTTGATATTTATTCTTTTTTTAGCATATCTTTCAGTTCAGGCACGGTGATCACTACATCATGCTGAGCTTCCGATTGTTTGCCGATATATCTGTAGATTATATTTCTGTCACAATTCACACAACTTTTGATAAACAGTTGGGTAGCAAGATCGGTCTGATTGCCTAATGTTTCGATAATACCTTGTTTCACCTCTGCGGCATTTGCTTTAATCTGGTTCATATCACACAGATCTTCGTCAACACGACAGATATAGATCACCGCTTCATCGCTGAGTTCGATTTTCTCGATCAGAACGTCCTCACTAGCCTGTATCGGGAACTGTAAGTTTGCCATCTGTACCTGCGTTTCCAGTTTAGCCAGGTCGCTTTCGGTGGTGTCGACATCCTTATTGAGAATTTCCTTAATTTCATCTGTTGTCAGTTCGCAGACTACCTGCTCTCCCGAATCTTTACCTATATATATCATTTGCAGGCCCGCTTTACATTTTACAACAAGGTCCAGCAATGACTTTACTTCTTTATTCGGATTCTGGAACATGATTTTCAGGGAAGTCTTCATGCTTTCCGGATTTTTCTGCAGAGTCTTGATGTTGGCAGCCTCTTCGTTCAGATAAAAGGTATACACTACGTTCTCTCCATCATAGACGATGCTGGTGATTTTTCCGGTCTCTCCCATGTCTATCGGACATTGTTTGTTGGCAGCCTCGATGCCTGCTTTGAGTTTGATTTCCTGACAACCGGTGGTTAACATCATCAGTAGTGACAAGCTGATAAACAATATCACTGCATTCGGTCTTCTTACTAATTTTTCCATTGTTCTTTTATTTAGAATTCATTTATTCTTGGGATAAAAAGAGATATACGAAGCAAAGATAGTCATAAAAAATGAGAGATATAACAGAATGGAGGAGATAGTTGCTGGTTGTGTTTTGGATGATAAATCGTATGATAATTTGTCGTTTAGAAGATAATATGTATTTTTGTAGCATGATAAAACTAGTCAATAGCATGAAAAAGAAAGTATTGTTTCTGCTGCCATTGTTTCTGGGTGCTTGTTCGGATAGCGGAGAAAGCCCTGTTATCACGATAGAAAAGCTATATGTGAAAGTAGATCAAGGCGATGGAGAAACCATCCGCGAAGACTATGCAAACCGGATGAGTGAAATGCCTGCTTTGAAAGTGGGAGATAAGGTGGATGCGTTTTTGATCTTGGACGGCAATGGAGCCGAACTGAAATCTTTCCAGCTTCAGAATGGGGAAGAGATGAAGACTGAGCTCCGTTATGAAAAGACAGAAGTCACTACCGAAGGAAATCTGACAGACGAAGAAAAAGGGCAGTTGCGCTTCAAAGATGGCGTGACAAAGACTAAGGTGCTGGTTCATGCCACTATTGAGCATGTAGATAAAAATGGTGATGTACAATTATCTTTTTATCTCTCTTCAAAAGCGGAGTGTGAAGGAGCGCAGGAAGTGATTGACTTGAAAACAGAAGTCGTTGAGAATGAATGAATCCTGAAAGGGAGTGAGTCACTTTAACGTAACGAAGGAAATATAATAAAAAGAAGCGGTCTCCGGAGAGGCCGCTTCTTTTTATTGTCAGTTATTGGATATTACAGTTTAGCCTGAATAGCCTTTGATTCTTCTTCATATCCCGGTTTGTTCAGCAAAGCAAACATATTTTTCTTGTATGCTTCCACGCCCGGTTGGTTGAAAGGATTCACGCCCAACAGATAGCCGCTAATGCCGCAAGCCTTTTCGAAGAAGTACAGCAGACCGCCGATGTTGTATTCGCTCAGTTCTGGAAGAACGATGCGCATGTTGGGTACACCGCCGTCTACGTGAGCCAGCTGAGTTCCCAGTTCGGCCATTTTGTTCACTTCGTCCACCCGTTTGCCGGCAAGGAAGTTCAGGCCGTCCAGATTAGCTTCATCGAAAGGAACTTCCAGTTTATGGTCTACTTTATCCAGTGAGATCACAGTTTCGAAGATCGAGCGTTCGCCTTCCTGAATCCATTGTCCCATAGAGTGCAGGTCGGTAGAAAAGTCAACAGATGCGGGGAAAATACCCTTGTTGTCTTTACCTTCGGATTCTCCGTAAAGCTGTTTCCACCATTCACTTACGTAGTGCAGTTTCGGGCAGAAGTTGACAAGGATTTCAATCTTCTTGCCTTGTCTGTACAGTTCGTTGCGGGTAGCAGCGTAGATAGCCGCAGGGTTTTCTGCAAACGGAACGTCAGAACCGCATGCCTTTTCCATATCGGCAGCACCGGCAACCAGTTTGTCGATGTCGAATCCGGCAACTGCGATCGGCAGCAAACCAACCGGAGTGAGCACAGAGAAACGTCCGCCTACGTTGTCCGGAATGATAAATGTCTTGTATCCTTCTTTGTCGGCAGTCACACGTGCAGCACCTTTCTTGGCGTCTGTCACGGCAACGATGACTTTCTTGGCGGTTTCTTTGCCGCGTTGGTCTTCACATTGCTTTTTCAGCAGACGGAAAGCAAGAGCGGTTTCGGTAGTCGTTCCCGATTTGGAGATATTGATAACGCCGAATTTCTTGTCTTTCAGATATTCGGTCAGTTCATACAGATAGTCTTCGCTGATGTTATGTCCGGCATAGATCATGACAGGAGCAGTTTTCTTGTCCTGCAACCATGTGAAACTGTTAGACAGCGCTTCGATTACGGCACGTGCGCCCAGATAGCTGCCACCGATACCTGCTACGATCACTACTTCGCAGTTGTCTCTTAATACTTTTGCAGTAGCGTTCAGGTCAGCCAGATGCTCTTTGCTGATGGACGAAGGCAGATGTAACCATCCCAGGAAGTCGTTACCTTCTCCTGTTCCTTTTTCCAGCATTTCCTGTGCAGCTTTTACCTCGGCTTCATAAGCAGAAACCTTTTCTTTGGAGATGAATCCAAATGTTTTTTCAATGTTCAAGCTAATCATATCTATCAATTTTAAGTAATATGTAATAGGTAATAAGTAATAGGTATTAAGTAATAAGTATTATGCATGAGACGTAAAGCTTAGGTGGCTACGGTTAATACCTAATACTTATTACTTATTACCTATTTTTCTCATCTAAAAGAATCAGTCAGCAATTTGATCTCTATCATGGGTGAGATGCGTTCATACAAGATATTGTATACGGCATCCAGTATCGGCATGTTGACGTGGTGATGCTTGTTGATCTCTTTGATGCACTTCGTGCCGTAGTATCCTTCCGCGATCATTTCCATTTCAATCTGCGCACTTTTAACGGAATATCCCTTGCCTATCATCGAACCGAACGTGCGGTTACGGCTGAAGTTGGAGTATCCTGTCACCAATAAGTCTCCTAAATAAACAGAATCATCTACATTTCTGTTCAGGGGATGTACTGTATTCAGGAAGCGGTTCATTTCCTGAATCGCATTGGATATCAGTACTGCCTGGAAGTTATCGCCGTATTTCAGTCCGCTGCAGATGCCGGCGGCAATGGCGTATACATTTTTAAGCACCGAACTGTATTCGATGCCGGCTACGTCGTCGCTGACGGAAGTCTTGATGAAGCTGCTTCCCAGACGGCGGGCGAAGATGCGCGCTTTGTCCTTGTCCGGGCAGGCGATGGTCAGATAAGAGAGGCGTTCCAGCGCTACTTCTTCTGCGTGGCAGGGACCTGCCAGTACTGCGATGTTTTCGGGTGGTACGCCATATTCTTTTGTGAAATATTCCGATACAATCACGTTGTCATCGGGTACGATTCCTTTGATAGCAGTGATAATAAACTTATCCTTAATCTTTGTTTTCAGCTTTTTCAGATGAGCTTTCAGATAAGGAGAGGGGGTGACGAAAATCAGTGTATCCGATTCCTTCACGACATCGTTGATGTTAGAACTGAAAGTGATACGCTTCGTGTCGAATTTCACCCCTGTCAGATAGGCGGGATTATGTCCAAGTCTCTTAAAATCAGCGATGCGGTCATCTCGTCGCATGTACCAATTAATAGAGTCTTCCTGAGCCAGACACATCTTTGCGATGGCTGTAGCCCAACTTCCTCCGCCCATTATCGCTATCTTACCGGGTAGTTTCATATTTAGTTGAAAGTTGAAAGTTGAAAGTTGAGAGTTGGTCATTAAAAAGGTTGTTCAAGTAACAACTTTCAATTCTCAACTCTCAACTCTCAACTTATTTAAGTTTATTTATCCACTCGGTCACGTCGTTCACGCTTGGATTGGTCAGTTCTAATTTGTATTTCTTATTGATTCCGCAGATGTCCTGGTGCAACTTTTGCGGATTAACATCCTGCATATCAGCTACTGTGTTGTAGCCGGCTTTCTGGATGACCGGCACCCAGTCTTCTGCAATACCCAGTTCCATGTATTTGGCGGCAGGGTCTTTCTTGATTACTTTCTCCGGACGCATTTGCGGGAAGAACAGTACTTCCTGAATGGTGGTCTGTCCTGTCATCAGCATCACCAGACGGTCGATACCGATACCGATGCCGGATGTAGGAGGCATACCATATTGCAAAGCACGCAGGAAATCCTGGTCGATAATCATTGCCTCGTCGTCACCCTTGTCGGCAAGACGCATCTGTTCTTTGAAGCGTTCTTCCTGATCCAGCGGATCGTTCAATTCCGAGTAGGCATTGGCCAGTTCCTTGCCGTTTACCATCAGTTCGAAACGTTCGGTCAGTCCAGGTTTGGAACGGTGCATCTTTGTCAGAGGCGACATTTCCACCGGATAATCGGTGATGAAAGTCGGCTGGATGTAGCTGCCTTCACAGAATTCACCGAAGATTTCATCAATCAGTTTGCCTTTGCCCATGGTGTCGTCGATTTCTTCCATCTTCAGTTCTTTGCAGATCTGGCGGATTTCTTCTTCGCTCTTGCCGTTGAGGTCATATCCTGTCTTTTCTTTGATGGCGTCGAGGATAGGCAGACGGCGGTAAGGAGCTTTAAAGCTGATTGTCTTTCCGTCTACAACGGTTTCGGTGCTTCCGTTTACGGCGATACAGATGCGTTCCAGCAACTTTTCGGTGAAGCTCATCATCCAGTTGTAATCCTTGTACTGTACATAAAGTTCCATACAAGTGAATTCGGGGTTGTGGGTTCTGTCCATTCCCTCGTTACGGAAGTTCTTTCCTATTTCGTATACACCTTCAAAACCACCTACGATGAGTCGTTTCAGATAAAGTTCCGTTGCGATGCGCAGGTAGAGGTCTATATCCAGTGAGTTGTGGTGAGTGATGAACGGACGTGCGCTTGCTCCGCCTGCGATGGATTGCAGGATCGGTGTTTCTACTTCCGTATATCCGGCTTCGTCGAGGGCGTTGCGCAGTGTTCTCACTACGGTGGCACGCTTTTCGAATGTCTCTTTGATGCCTTCGTTTACTACCAGGTCCACATAACGTTGGCGATAACGGAGTTCGGGATCTTCAAAAGAGTCGTAAGCTACGCCGTCTTTATATTTTACGATAGGCAGCGGTTTGATAGACTTGGCAAGTACGGTCAGTTTCTTGGCATGGATACTGATTTCGCCCATTTGTGTACGGAACACGAAACCTTCGATACCTACGAAGTCACCTAAGTCGAGCAGGCGTTTGAATACAGAGTTGTACAATTCCTTGTCTTCTCCCGGACAGATGTCATCACGTGTGATGTATACCTGTATACGACCTTTAGAGTCCTGCAGTTCGATGAACGAAGCCTTGCCCATCACGCGGCGGCTCATAATACGGCCCGCTACAGAAACTTGACGCGGTTCGTCTTCATCTTTGAATTCTGCTTTTATATCAGTAGAGAAAGCATTGGTTACATACTCTGCAGCGGGGTACGGATCGATACCCATTGCACGAAGCTCATTCAGACTATTGCGCCGAATAATTTCCTGTTCACTTAGTTCTAATATATTCATTTCGTTATGTATTAACTCAATTTTGGAGGCAAAAATACGAAACTTTTCTCATATATCCTGTAATCCGTCTCTTTTTTGTATCTTTGCGCCCTCAAAACAATAGGTATGACAGGACAAAAGACACCCACTGCGCTGGGTACGGAAAAGATCGGGAAGCTTTTAATGCAGTACGCCATTCCGGCAATTATCGCCATGACGGCATCTTCTCTTTATAATATGGTAGATAGTATTTTTATCGGTCACGGGGTGGGGGCAATGGCTATTTCGGGGCTGGCACTTACGTTTCCGCTGATGAACCTTGCAGCGGCTTTCGGTTCGCTGGTAGGTGTGGGAGCGGCTACACTGGTATCGGTGAAGCTGGGACAGAAAGATTATGATACGGCACAACGGGTACTTGGCAATGTGCTGGTATTAAATATTATCATCGGACTGGCTTTTACGGTTCTTACCCTGATCTTCCTCGATCCGATTCTTTACTTCTTCGGGGGAAGTGAGGCGACTGTCGGCTATGCCCGCGACTATATGGTGGTTATCCTCTGGGGAAATGTCATCACCCATCTTTACCTGGGCCTGAATGCGGTACTTCGTTCCGCAGGGCATCCACAGAAGGCGATGTATGCTACGATTGCTACCGTGGTCATTAATACGATACTCGATCCTATTTTTATTTACGGCTTTGGCTGGGGAATACAGGGTGCGGCTATCGCTACGATTACCGCACAGGTCATCGCACTTCTCTGGCAGTTCAAGCTGTTTAGTAATAAGGACGAACTCCTGCATTTTCATAAAGGCATTTTCCGACTGAAAAAGAAGATTGTTTTTGATTCTCTGGCCATTGGTATGGCTCCCTTCCTGATGAATCTTGCCGCCTGCTTTATCGTCATCCTTATTAATAAGGGGCTGAAACAGCACGGAGGGGATCTGGCTATCGGAGCTTTCGGCATTGTCAACCGTCTGGTATTCCTCTTCGTTATGATTGTGATGGGTTTGAATCAGGGAATGCAGCCCATTGCCGGCTATAACTTCGGCGCCAAACAGTATCCGCGCGTGACGCAAGTGCTGAAAATAACGATTTATGCTGCGACCATTGTTACAACCATCGGTTTTCTGATGGGAATGTTTATTCCGCAACTGGCTGTTTCTATCTTTACGACGCACGAAGAATTGGTGAATATCTCGGCAAAGGGCTTACGGATTGTTGTGATGTTTTTCCCGATTGTCGGTTTTCAGATGGTGACTTCCAACTTCTTCCAAAGTATCGGCATGGCGAGCAAGGCTATCTTTCTCTCTATTTCCCGTCAGGTGCTTGTACTGATTCCTTGCCTGTTGATTCTTCCCCGGTTTTACGGGCAGCTCGGCGTGTGGATCAGTATGCCTATCTCTGATTTGATAGCCAGTCTGATTGCAGGAGGGATGCTTTGGTGGCAGTTCCGTCAGTTCTCACTGTCGGCTGATAAAACTCATTAAAAGTAAACCGAAGACTCCTTTACTGTAAGAACTTATCTTTCTTACTTTTCTCAAACCATTCTCACTACGATGAGAAAATTTTCTCACTGTGGTGAGAAAAAATTCTCATTGCATTGAGAAAAAAAATCTCATGCCTATGAGAAAATCTTCTCATTGCGGTGAGAATAATACTACTTAGTAATAGTCTGATAATGATTGCTTATCTTTACTTTTACCAATCGTATTTCTCTATGTATTTATCGAATGCAGGCTTAAACTTGATTCCATGTTTTGAGAAGATGGCGGCAATTTGCTTTTGTTCGTCAGGGTGTAAAAGGCGCTCTTTGTTGCGGATGCGATAATACATGTTACGTCCCATTAGGGAGTACATTTCTTTGCGTATGGTGACGGCCATGGCATGCGGAATGTTATCGAGCAGATGGTCCATGCCGGAGGCAAAGAGGACAGTGCGGAACGGACTGAAAAAAGTACAGTTGGTTTCGTTGCCTGCTATGTGGTTTGGGTTTACTGCTGAATAGTAAGGAGTCGTTTGCGGTATGCAGAGGGCAGCCTGATAGCGGAGGCATTTGCTGTGGCGTGGACATTTGTTGTGGGTACAGTATAAATAATTCTTAGGGATATCATTAAAGTCTATCTGTGTGTTCATGATTCTTGAATGCTTTTATAGTTTGTTGTTGCTTTTAAAAAAGAAAGTCGTATTTACCGTTTTCTATGTCTGTGACTATATTATTCAGAGTAGTGAGTAAAGGTGGTATGCCTATTTTAATAGTATTGAAAATAGCTTCCGGATCAATAGCAGCATATTCATGTGAGAGAATATTGCGTAGACCTATTATTCGCTTCCAGGGAATTTCATTATAGTTTACTATAAATTTTTCTTCTGTTAAATTATCGATTTGCCTAACCGTTTCTCCTATTGTCTGAAGGCACATACAGGTCGAATTAAATAGAACCATGCCAGAGTCGGAAGTTAAGAAATCATGATGTGAATTTAGATGTTTCGTGGTTCTTTCGATGAAAGATCCTTGTTCTTCCACGAATCGTAACATTCCTACTATTTTTTCTTTAGATATAGATCGCATCTTGCTCTAAGCTTTTTCGGAAGAAATTACGCATGATAGCACCTAATGAAATAACATCCACTTTGGTACTGAGTATCTTTTCTAAATCTTCCTTTATGTCCAGTATTATGAAATAATTAGGTTCTTGTAACTTTATACAAATATCAATGTCGCTATTTTCGTCGTGCTCACCTCTGGCAGCGGAACCAAACAACCCTAAAGTGATGATTCCGTATTTCTCAGCATAGTGTGCCTTGAAATCGCGTAATATATCAAGTATTTCAGCAGTTGTTTTCATCTTTTATTCATATTCTGATTACTGGAACAAAGATAGCAATAATTTTGATATAAAGAAGAAATGAGGAGCGATAACCTGCTTTGATTTATTATCTGTTAAATAAGCAGATGAAACCGTACAGAATCTCTTTTGGTCTCTGATTTTCCCAAAACATTTATAGACCTCTTTTGTTATTTTCCGAAAACTATTTGTAACTTTGTCATCGGAACGTAGCATACCGTTTAAAGGTGTGCGATTGCGCGTTTCCTCGGCTAATAGGAAATTGTAACGGATTTTTTTGATGTATGCCGGGAAGACGCCTGTACTTCTATGACTTCTCATAGGGTACGGGCTGTCTGCCCGTATACATCAGGTAGCCGTTACTACCTCCTATTAGCGGGATGTGACAGCTCCGTACTCTTTTATAATATAAAAGGTACGGAACTAGGTAAGAGTATTAACTTAGTTCCGTTTTTTTATGTCCTATTGGCTCACAACAAAACAAATGTCTGAAAGACATGGCGTTCAGGAAGCAACTCTGCGAAACTGGGCGAATCTCGGTTACATTACCAGTTGCCGGATGGGCAACCAACTGTTCTTGGATGACGAAAGTCTGACTGCCTATCTCGAAGCTCACAAAAGGCTTGGATTGCAAGCGGATTATCTGGCAAAGATTGTGGAAGAGAAAAAGCTGGAACGCGACTTTATTATTTCCAGATATGATGATCTGCTATATGTATTGCGAACACAGAAAACGTGTAAACCTCTATATGAAATTATTATTCGTGAACTTTCCCAATTGATTGTTCATCCCGGAGCCCGTGATATTTTCTACTCCATCTCTATGGGGGAGTCAATAGAGAAAGTTGCCGGTCGGCATTGAATTACTTATGACAGGGCGTTACAGATTTATAATTCTCATCTCAGAGGACTGAAAGTGAGAAAGAATGTGTTGGCTACTTATCGGAAACATATCATAGATGCCCGTTTTCAGTCTTTGGCGGATAAACGCAAGAATATAAATTTGAATCAGGAAGAAAGGATTCTCCAATTGTCTGTCGGCAAGGTGGCCGATACGAGGCTGACCAATGTCTTGTATAAAGAAGAAATCCGGACGGTAGGGCAACTGCTGGAATTAGTATCGGGAAAGGGATGGAGATGGCTGCTGAAAATGGAAGGAGTAGGGAGGGTTTCTTATGACCGCTTGCTGTCCAATCTTCAGTTGGCGGGAGTGGTCGATGAAAGTTTGGAGCAGATACTTTCCGGTCGCTCCGACAGATGATTGTTGGTGAAATATGAAGAGCGGTGTATGTTTATGAGTTCGAAGATGCTATTTCCGCCCGAATCCTGCTCAGCGACTGCGGTGTTATCCACAGATAAGATGCAATGTACTTTAAAGGCACATATTGCAACAGCTCCGGAGTCTCCTTGATAAGAGTCAGGTAACGTTCCTTCGCTCGTGGACTGCCGGAGTTGATGAGCCAGTTTTCTTGCAGAAGAAGCTGGTGATCCATCAGCCGCAGTCCCAGATTGGCTAGTCCTATGGAAGAATGATATAATTGATTCAAGGTTGCGCGGGATATACTGTAGGCTACACTGTCGCACATTGCTTCAATATTAATCAGTGAATAAGCATTGTCTGCATATCCCCAGACGGAGAAAGCTGCTTCTCCGTCTGAAGCGAACCAGATGGTGGCATCTGCTCCATCTTTGTGGTAATATGCCCGCCATATTCCCGTTTTTATAAAATAAAGGTTGCTGTTCTTTGTCCCTTCGCGTACAATGAGGTCTCTCTTTTTGAAATGTACTTCCTCCATACAGCCTAGTAAGGTCTGTACGTCACTTTCCAATACTTTATATTTGTCGCAGAGTTTTTTAATGAATGCATCCATGTTGCAAATATACTCATAGTCGGTGGACCATGAAGCGATCTTTGAAATAAATTCCGATAATATAGAGAGTCGTTAACAATTCTGCCAACGGAACAGCCAACCATATTCCCAGTACTCCTAAAACAAGTGGAAGTACAAAGAATCCGATCAGCATGAATACCACTCCCCGCAGAAGAGTGATGATGGTGGCTCGTTGACCTCGTCCGATGCTCTGGTAATAGCCGATGCCTATCATATTGGCGGCAAAAAAATATGAATCCAACCCCAAAATAAGGAATGCCATTGACCGCAATATCAAAGGCCGGACAGCTTCGGTCAATGAACAACGAAACAATATTCTGACGGCATAGAAACGTGATGATGAAAAAGCTGATTCCGCAAATTAAAGCTGTACGGATGGCAAGATGCAGGGCTTTTCGAACCCGATCCGGTTGCCCGGCACCGAAATTATAGCTGATAATCGGCTGTGCGGATTGTGCGATGGCATTGTACACCATAAAGATGATGGGGAAGAAGTAGCAGGCAATGCTGAACGCAGCTACTCCGTCTTCTCCGAGATGATGGATAAAGACATAATTCCCTAAAAACATCATACAGGCGATGGAAGCCTCACTGATGAAAGCGGAAGTTCCCAGTTTTATCATATAGCCACCGTTACGGAGCGTTAGCATCAGGCTTTTCAAACTTAGCTTGATGCGATGCAAATGAATGTTGCGGGAGAACCGCGTAAGATAGATTACAGTCATCAATCCACCTACTACTGTTCCCAGGCTGGTGGCAAAGGCAGCACCCATCATTCCCCAGCCAAATTCAAAGATGAAAATATAGTCGAATATAATATTGAATATAGCTGCGATGGCATTGCACATCATGGCATAATTGGGAGATCCGTCCAGCCGGATGAAAAACATGCCTGTGCTCAATAACTCATAGAATACGAGGAAGGGTAGATACCAGATCATATATTCTATGACAAGAGGCAATAATCTGTCTGAACTTCCGAGTAAGCATCCCAATGGCCCTACGAAGCAAAAACATAAAGCAGACATCACTAATACGATGAACGTAGAGAATACAAGAGCCTGAGTAATGTTGATATTTGCCGCCTTGCGTTTACCTTGAGACAGATAGATGGAAGCGACTACTGAGCCTCCGACTCCGAACATCAGTCCGATGCCTGTTGCGATCATAAAAAGTGGAGCTGTTATATTGACGGCAGCTAGGGCGTCACTGCCTATTCCCTTACCTACAAATATGCCGTCTGTAATAACGAATATAGCTGAGAATACCATTCCCAGTACCGTAGGAACTAATAACTTACGAAACAACGTGGAGATGTCCATACTACCGAAATCAATACTATCTTTCATAACTTTTTATTTTTAGTTTGTTGAAAACATCTGCAAAGGTAGATGGATGTAAGGAGATTAAAATTATCATTTGATAATTTCCGCCTGTCATGCTTGTTTTTGTTTAATCAGGATATGGGATATTTATCTGATTCTTATTTTCATGGCTTGTGCGTCGAATGTTACCGACTCATTATGGAACAGTCTTTCTATATGTCCGCTCGTTATCATCTCATTGGTAGGCAGGCTGTAGAGTTGAGGATTATCAATCAGCATGATTGTGTCGCAAAGTGAGAGAGCGATGTCCAGGTCGTGTGTGGAAAACAGGATACACTTTCCTTCCTTTTGCGTCAGCTTCCGGAGGAGCAGACAGAGTTCGTAGCGGTTGGGCAAGTCAAGGAAGGCGGTAGGTTCGTCGAGCAGGATGACAGGAGTGTCCTGTGCAAGGGCACGGGCTATCATGATGCGTTGGCATTCTCCGTCGGACATTTTGTCCATCGTCTTTTCCGCATAGCTGTCCATGCCTACCAGGTGCATGGCGTTGTCCACCTTCTCCTTGTCTTCTCCTTGCAGCTGACCGAGCCAGTTGGTATAGGGAGCACGTCCCAGTGCGACGACGTCTCTGCATCGCAGGTTGGCAATGCGCACTTTGTCGGTGGTGACGAAGCTGATGTTCCGTGCCAGTTCTTCCGGTTTCAGTGAAGCGATGTTATTCCCGTGCAGGATAATCTCTCCGTTTTGGGGCTTTTCCAGTCCCATGACGGCACGCAGCAGTGTACTTTTTCCTGTGCCGTTTCTGCCGAGCAGTGCGACGAGTTGTCCTCCCGTGATGTGGGCGGAGACTTTTTCCAGCAGCGTACGCTGTTCGTATCCCAGTGTCAGGTCTTTGAGTTGAATCATTTGAATATACGCAAGTTTTTACCTATTACCCATAAAATAACCGGAACTCCCAGCAGTGCGGTGATACAATTCACCGGCAGCAGGAATTTCTTGGCGATGATGTCGCATATCAGCATGGCGATAAGTCCTGTCAGCATGGTGCCCGGCATCAGTATCCGGTGGTCGGCGTTATCAAACAGCAGCCGGGTGATGTGCGGCACTGCCAGTCCGATGAATCCTACGGGGCCGCAAAAGGCGGTGACTGTTCCTGTCAGCAGTGCCGTAGAGATGAAGACAAGCGTTCGCGAGCGTTTGATGCTCATGCCCATCGTGCGTGCGTAGTTTTCGCCAAGCAAGAGCAGGTTCAGTGACTTGATGCAGGCTACGGAGAGCAGCAGACCTATGCATACAACCGGTATCATGATAGACAGCTGTCCGGCTGTGATGTGGCTGAGCGATCCCATCGACCACAGGGTGAACATTTTCAGTTGTTCCGCCGAACTTAGATACTGCAATATCTGGATGATGGCTCCCGCTACATAGCCTATCATGACTCCCATGATCAGTACGCCCAGTATATTCTTTACTTTCCGGCTGATGATGGCTACGCCCAGCAAGATGACGGCGGTCCCTATCCAGCCCGAACCTACGATGCCGGCGGATTGCAAAAGTGGGAAATCCGCCCAGCCGAGCAATGGGGCACCTAATATAAACAACGCCACTCCGAGTCCCGCACCGGAACTGACTCCCAGCAGATAAGGGTCTGCCAACGGATTCTGGAAAACGGTCTGCATTTGCAGGCCGCTGACCGACAAGGCGATACCTATCAACCCTGCTACTACTACCCGTATAAAGCGGATGGAGAGAAGAATGTTGCGTGTCATCTCGTCGCATTCGCCTCCGGTCAGTACGGCCCATACTTTGGGGATGGGGATATAAGTGTCCCCTGTCGCCATGTCTATTAATAATAAGACTACGGCGATTATTCCCAAAGTGATGAATAAAAGAGTGGTGTGTCTACGAGGTTGCTTCATTCCAGGTGTCTGTAATAGTAGGTTGAGTCGGATACAAGTTCGGGATGAAAGATATGAATCAGATCACGCAATACGACGTCCGGCCGTACGACTGCCGATTCCCAATAGTCATTGCCTCCTGTGGCGGTTATCCGCAGGTTGTTGTTATAAACTGTTTTATTACGGACAGATTTGGCATCGGCAAACTTGGGATTCATGTTTTTCAGTTCGTCCAGTGTGGATGCCGTGCCTACATTGATCCAATAGTCTGCTTTTTGTATCAGTCCGTAGGCAGTTTCCAAGCCGATGGGGGTGGAGCTGTTGGAGGTGTTCTCCTTGTATATATAGTCGGCTCCTGCGTCAGTGACCAGTTGTGCCATGTAGCTTTGGGTGGAAGGCATCACCCAGCTGTCGTTCCACGGGGTGTTGAACATCACGGTAGGGCGTTGCTCTACGGATGCGGTGAGATCTTTCAGTGCCTGATAGCGTTTGGGGATTTCCCTGAATACATCGATGCCTTTGTCACGGCTGTCTGTCAGTTCGGAGAGGGCAACCAGCCATTCGGCTTTGCCAAGCGGTGACTCTTCCAGATATTCTCCTACATACATATAGGGGATAGCGAGTTCTTTCAGCTTGTCTGTTACTGCTGTCTGGGCATCACCGATGCCATATAGCAGTACGACGTCCGGTTTCAATCCCAGCAATAGTTCGTAGTTTATTTCGGGGCCCATGTCTTTGATAGAATCTTTGTGGGCGAGGATGTAGGGATTGGCTATGTAGTTGATGCCGGATACGGCTACGATGCGGTCCACTTGTCCCAGTGCGTCGAGCATGGCGATGTAGGAGGAAGACATACATACGATGTGTTGGGCTCCGGCAGGGATGGTCGGTCCGGTGAATCCTGTGGGGGGGAGCTCACCATTGCGGGAGATGAAGTAGGACATTGTTACATTTTTGGCTCCTTGCCACGGGTTGGATACTTGTATCAAGGTGCTTTGGGCATTCTTTGCGCCAAGTATCTTGAATCCGGTAGCATATTCGGGCGTGTATACGTCCTGCTTGAATGCTTCCAAAGAAGTTTTTTTATTGTATACGCAGCTTGCCAAAAAAAGGAGGCATAATAGCGTGATAGTTGAAATAATGGATTTAAATTTCATACGGATGTTTTTATCTGAGGACAAAAGTAGTAAAAAAGAAGAAAAATCACCTCCCTTACGAGAAAGTTTCGCTGGGAGGTGAATGGATTGAATCTAACTTTTCAGTATTGATGCGGAAAGTTATTTGACGAAGACTACGGCGTTCACGTTGGCTGTGCCGGTATTTACCATATCTAGGTAATCACCTCCTGCGGAGTCATAAATATACAATGCGTCTCCCATTGATTGACCGAAGCATACATCTCCGTTGAACGGATTGACTGTTACGCTGAAACCGAACATATATCCGGGATCATCAGTGAAATCGCTAGTATCATCATTAGATAATTGTACTTTTTGCATGATAGTCTTATAGTCAGTTGTGTTCCAATCAATATCTGCTGTATAAAGATATTGACTGCCGATTGCAAATCCACCTGCTTTTTCTGTAACTAATGTTGGAGCTACATTGGGTGTAGTTGGATTGAATTTGTACAATGCAGAGTGCATACCTCCGTCACCCAGTACGTTAAAATACATCTTATTGGCTGAATAGGCTGCTATCAACTTAGGATTTTTAGGAACGGTAATTTGAGTTTCACTACCAAGGGTGAGTGGCAATACGGAAATAGTTGTTCCTTCACCAGCTTGGGTGTCATCAGTATTGCCTGAATTGCAGACATACACTTTGTTGTCTTTGCCGATGCAGATACCTTCTGAATAGGTCGCATCCAGTTCTAGGTAGTTAACTTTAGCATAATTCATGGTGTCGATAGACATCACTGCCCCTGAATAAAAGCTGATATATACTTTTCCATTGGCAGCAGCCAAGTGTCTTGGCATAGCTTTGTGCCCGGTTTTTTCATCATCGTATTGTTTCATTTGGGGTGTGAGAAGTTGACCGGTCTTGGCATTCAGTACCCATATTCCTCCATTATCTGCTGTAAGGTCGTGACCACTTACTGCACAATAGAGTTTTGATCCGTATTGAATCAAGTCGTTGCCTGTGTCTCCAATTTCTAGGGTAGACTTTTTCGTCCAATTGTTATCATAGCGAACAATGCTTCCCGGAGATGAGGGAGGAGCTACATGCCATGTACCTTCGCTAAGTACATACGCATACGTCCAGTCATTACTCGCTGTAGCACGTGTCTGCGGAAGTGAACTGTCTACTTGCTGGACATTGTCCAACACATCATTAGTACAACTGCCCATTGCAAACATAATAGCACTGGCTGCTAAGAAAAAAATGCTCTTTTTCATAATTGTAATTTATTAAGTGATTAATTATCCGGTGTAAAATCACCGGTTGCTGATTCTTGCATCTGTTGTAATGTTACTGTTCCGGGACCACAAGTACGTACGTACCATTGGGCGTCTTCTGTCATTGCATCTGCTATATCTTTGAATAGACTAAAATCGTATAGAGCTGTGAATAGTCTAATACTTATACGATTTGACGATTTTAATTTGGGCAAAAGGTCTTCAAGTGATGTTATGTTGGTATTTCTGCTGCCATACATTTCTAAAAACTCTACAGACTCTAAACTCTTAAAATTTAAATAAGAGAGGTCAGTTACAGTTTTTTCTATATTTATATATAACCTTTCAGTCACTCTTGTAAGTTTAGGAAAGTTGCATCTTTTATTGTCATTTCCAGTAGCGAATTTACCTACAGTTTCTAAATCAGGCATACTCACTGACTCCAATGTCACATTTGCTGTAGCTTGGAAACTTAATTCCCCTGTAACTTGTTTAATACCGGAAATTTCTACATTAGTAAGCGGAGTGGTAACCGTGAGACTGGCAAAAGTAGAGATTCCTTCTGTTTTGGGTAGTTGATATCCTGTGAATGCATAGCTTCCCATTTCTTCTTTTCCTTTTAGAACGAAATTATTGTCAACATAAGTGATAGAAATACTGTTGATGTCTTTTTGACTTGCATCCAATTCCGTTACGCTTGGACAATGTGATACACTTAGCTTTTCCAAATTGGACGGTGCAATGGTTTCGTTCAACTTCGAAAATTTGGCACAAGAAGTAATGCTAAAAGAAGAAAGAGTGGATAATTTGGGAAGACTGATTGTTTCTAACTTATCTGCATAACCAATAGATACTTCTTTACAGGAGATAAGTTCCGGTAGATTAATTTGGGTGAGTTCCGGATGTTTTGTTCCCAACGATAGAGTGAACTTTTTTCCTACCTGCTTTAAGACCGGCAAATCTAATGAAACAAGCTGGCTACCATAAAGAGAGAATGTACCATCTCCATCACTGTTATCTCCTTTTCCCGGAATGCTTTCGAGCGAATTGAGATTTAAGCTTTTCAGGTTGGGAGCTTGGATATAGCATTGTTTTAGAATTGTAGTTAGTTGCGGGCATTTTATAGAAGTGATGTTGTTTTCTGCCGGGTTTGCTATGAATAGTTCTCCACGGATAGAAAGCAAGTTTGGGAGTGCAAACTCGGTCAGTGAGCTATTGTTTCTCATGCTGATACTTCCCACCTTTTCCAGTTTAGCCAGTCCGGCAAGGTTTTCACCTTTATAGTATTGCCCGATAGTGATGTCGTCCATTACTTCGGTAATCTTTGCCAATCCGTTCAGATTAATCACGGGGTCTTCTGTATTTTCTACTGTAGCTATGCTCAGACTGCCTTCGATAACCGTGACATGGTGGTCGGCTAAAGCGTCTACATCAGCTTGCGAATTAAGTATGAATGTGCCGATTTCACTTACAGCGGAGTAGCGTACTGTATATTTATAGGTACGCGTAGTTCCGTTGTAGGAAGTTACTGTGAATTGTTGCTCTTCGCCCCAGGCGGTAACGGAAGAAGGATTGGGGTTAACAGTTGCCTGCTCGCTAAGGGTATAGCTGGCTTGCGCGCCATCGAGCGAAGTTCCTTCGGGAACCGTTACGGTGATCTCATTGTCTATAATCGTCGCTTTCCATACGTTTTCATTGCTTTCCAGTGAAAAACTAAGGAAGTTGTTGTCTACTCCGGTGAACGGGTTTTCATCGTCGTCGTCGCCACATGCTGCAAAGATGCATCCGGTACATAAAACCACTAACAGGGTTTTCCAGTAATTTACTTTTCTCATTGTCTAAAAAATTAAGTGAATTTATAATGAATGATTATTAATCTATCTTTGAAGGAGCTTCGCTCATCTTATAATCGACGAAGCCGAATACTTCGGTAGACAACTCTCCGATGGCTCCCGCTACGGATTGTATGCCGGTCTGCACCTTGATGAAGTCGATGTATTGCAACTTGACCGGAGTGCCGTCGGGATACATGGCGTTTTCTATCTTGAAGGCGTTGCCTACGGGTGCGGCATCGTGATTGTCGCCCTCGGCGAGAATATCTTCTCCCCAGTTGTCCGCATATCCCCACGGATAGGATTCATTGCGCCAGATTCCGCCCGGTGTCCGGGTTGTATTTCGCTTCAGGCGGGTACCGTATAAAGTATAGTTGTTTTCCTTTATCCATAACGGAAAGTTAGGATTGAGGTCGATGGAGCCGGAGTTTCCCCGGTTGTCGATCCATTGCAGGGGCATATTGTGTGTAGGCGGGCGGTAGTAAGTGACGGCATAGTGTTGATAGGTTTCCGCCTTTCCGGTTTCGCTGCCACGTAGTTCGTACCAGGTGTCATTGGGCAGTCCGTCTCCGTTTTCGTCCTGCATGACGTAGACGATACCCGGTTCGGAACTACCGTCGAAGGGATTGCCTATGATAGAGAAGTCATATCCTCCGTTGCTGCTAACATCGGGTTTGTTGTATACGCTGTGGTCGAATCCCACGATGATATATCCTCCCCATGCACCCAGAGACACATAATTGTTTTGTACATTCATGCGAGTCTCAGCGTAACGACAGGCTTCTTCTTCGGTCTGTCCGGAAATCTGTGCTATGAATTGTCCCGGAGCAGGGCGTAGGTGGTATACTTTCACTTTACTGTCCGAACTACCAGCTGACGGTGCGCGGTAGTATTTGGCTTCATCAGACGGCAGGCAGACTACGGTCTGGATAGCACTTTTTATTATGTCGCCATCTGTTCCGGTTACTTTTACCACATAGCTTCCGGTTGTTGGTGGAGTGAAGGTAAAAGTGGGGGCAGTTTCTCCCTGTTGCATTACTTCGTCTATTTCCCACACGTAGGTTGCATGGGTTGTTGTATCCGTAATGACGGGAGCTATACAGGCAGCACGACCTTTGGGGACGGTTAGTTGATTGCTGCTGAAGGTTATATTCATCACTGGTTCAGGTGATACCAGTACGGAAGTCGACGCATTCCCGCTACCGTCTTCGTTGGTAACCGTAAGTTTGAAACTGAATTGTCCTTCTTCGGTGGGGGTAAACGTATAGGTAGCTTCGGTTCCGACCGTTTCTTTGGTTTTACCGCTTTCGTCAATGGACACCCATTCGTACTTTGCTCCTTCAGTGAAATTTACGGAAGATTCGAGGGTTACGCTCTTTCCCATATAGGTAGAGTAGGCGGGAATCAATGATACGGAAGGTATCATTTTTTCCACTACATCTACCCGCAGTTCTTCTTCGGCATAACCATTCTTGGCGTCCACGCGGAATTTGAAATAGACTTCTCCTTCCGCTTTAGGTGAATAGGTGTATGAGAGGTCTGTACATACTATTTTACCTTTCTCGTCTTTCCATGTATATACAGGATCGGTGGCATCGTTCACTAGGGGAGTGATTGTGATGCTTTTCATAATCTTTACTGTGTAGATTCCCGTACCGTTGTCGAAGGTAATTACCGGTGGTTGACCTGTTGTCCCGCCACCCAATTCTTCATCATCACCGTCGTTCCGGCAGGAGGCGAAAGACACGACAGTACATAGCATTAATAAGCTAGCGATTGTTTTTAAAAATCCATTTATCATAAGCATACTTTTAGTTAGTTTGCAAACAGGAATGATAATGGATTTTACGCTGGGCAGTCAGTATCCCGGTAAGTATAAATATAGAAGAAGCCTCTTCCGTCCGCACATGGTAAGTGCCTGTGGAAAATGACAACGACCTGTCTCCCGTATGCCGCAGGAGTAAAATCCAACCGAAAGGAGGTAGGTCTTCTGACTTATTCCCTTATTTGCAGCGCCTTCCCAGAGAAAATTTCCAGTGACAAATTGCTACAAACTGTACTGTCCTTCAAGGGCAGTACGGGAAAATACAGCAGCGGATACTGTTGCCGATTCACACGGCATTCCCTTTTAATCTTCGATAGCTTTTGTTATATCTTAATCGAATGAAATACAACTTATTATAGCGACGAAGAACCAACTTCTTGACCGCAAAGATAGTTATCTTTTTATATAATATGTCTATTTTAACTAATTAATTTTTATTACGTTGTCGGGGGCGGGAAAGGAGGAATTGGATATGGTGACACTATCTCTCTCTGATAGTGTCACCATACTTGCAGGATAGTGTCACTATGCCGATGGTATAGTGACACCATCTCCAAATGTTCTGTTTTTAAGATTTTCTATTGGGAAAATAGAAGCTAAATACTTGAAATAGGAGAAAAATGGATTACTTATATGCAAGAATATGCGGAAAGCGGAGGCCGTTATGCAGGAAAAATGGTTATATATGCAGCTTTTGCCGACCAAGTAGGTTGATTTTCTTTTAAAGGAAGGCGGGCTTGGTTTTAAAGGAAGGTCAGTTTGGTTTAAAACCAATCTTAGTTTGCTTATAAAGCAATGTTAATTCGGTTAAGAAGCAATCTTATTTTGTACGTTATTATGCTTTTTTGTGCTGTTTGCTCCTTTGATATGGATGCTTAGTTTATGATAAAATATCGTAGATATAGTTTCTTTTGTTTGCTGTTGCTTGCATATTCTTGTAATCTAGGCTAAAATGATTGAAAATTGATGGTTTTGATATTAAGCCGCTTTTGTGAAAATAGAAATTCCTCCTCTTTTTGATGAGTCATCCGGTTTTTATCCGAAAGATAGGAAGGAACAGAGGGCAAACTTTTCTCTTTTTCATCTGCTTGCTCATAATGTGCTAATTTGAAGAAGTCTTTAATCTTTTGTTCTTGATAAAAAAGACAGGGGAGAAGTGAGGCGTGAAATATAATTATAGTATCTTTGCACCCGCAAGGTTCGTATTTGGAATTGTCTAACCTTCCAAAACGATGAAAAGGGAATCCGGTGTAAATCCGGGACAGTACCTGCTGCTGTAAGTCCTCTCTTTCGGGAGATGAGTTTATCACATTCTTTGCCACTGGTGACATCACTGGGAAGGCGTGATAAACGGGGACGAGTCAGAAGACCTGCCTTGCCGCTGCAGATTTATACCCGCGGGTTTCGGGTAGAAATCAACTGGTATAGTTCATTCCTATATTCAATTGATTCCTCATTCAACCGGTCGGTACAAATGCTATGTTTGATGTTTGTCGCAAATTATAATTTGCTGGCAGATGTCTAATGAGTGATGTGACAAGTTAGTTAATAACCTTTTCTCACTTTTAATTATGAAACGTATTTTACTATCTGTTTTATTTATTGTCTTCTGTCTGACGGCTTTTGTCGGGTGTATGAAATGGGATTATGGTGAGATGGAGGATTTCTCAGCTACGGGAGACGGTCTTTTCATTACCAATGAAGGGAACTTTCAGTATGGTAATGCTACCTTATCTTATTATGACCCGGAAACGAAAACGGTAGAAAATGAAGTATTCTATCGGGCTAATGCGATGAAGTTGGGAGATGTAGCACAGTCAATGACTATTCGTAATGATGTCGGTTGGGTGGTAGTAAACAACTCTCACGTCATTTTTGCCATTGATATTAATACATTTAAGGAAGTGGGACGCATTACGGGACTTACTTCTCCACGCTACATTCATTTTATTTCGGATGAGAAAGCCTATGTCACACAGATTTGGGATTATCGTATTTTCATTGTCAATCCCAAAACTTATCAGATAACCGGATATATCGAATGTCCGGATATGACGATGGAAACAGGATCGACAGAGCAGATGGTACAATATGGCAAATATGTGTATGTAAATTGCTGGTCTTATCAAAAGCGTATATTGAAAATAGATACTACAACTGATCAGGTAGTAGATCAACTTGAAGTAGGGATACAGCCAACTTCACTGGTGATGGATAAGAACTACAAATTATGGACAATTACTGACGGAGGGTATGAAGGCAGTCCTTACGGATATGAAGAACCATCACTTTATCGCATTGATGCCGAAACATTCAAGATAGAGAAACAATTTAAGTTTCAGTTAGGAGATGCTCCTTCGGAAGTACAGCTTAATGGTGCGGGTGATGAACTTTACTGGATTAACAAAGATATTTGGCGTATGTCTGTTGATGCGGAGCGTGTCCCCGTACGTCCTTTCCTCAAGTACCGTGATACGAAGTATTATGGGTTGACAGTTAGTCCGATAAACGGAGATATCTATGTGGCTGATGCCATTGATTATCAACAGCAGGGGATGATTTATCGCTATACGGAGGATGGGGAACTTGTAGATGAGTTTTATGTAGGGATTATTCCCGGAGCGTTTTGTTGGAAATAATCTGTAAGAAAAAGTATGAAAAAAAATAGATTAATAATACAATTTGCAGGTATGCTTTTGTTGGTACCGGCAATGATAAGTGCGCAACAACAAACTGAAAAAAACTGGGCGGAAAGTGGACTTGTCATTCATGAAGTTCAGGTTTGGGGAAAACGGCCGATGAAAGATATAGGTGTTCAACAAACAAAGTTTGATTCGCTTGTTCTTAAAGAGAATATCGCTTTGTCTATGGCTGATATACTCACTTTCAATTCCTCTATTTTTGTGAAAAACTATGGACGGGCTACGCTTTCTACCGTTTCATTCCGAGGAACATCGGCTTCTCATACACAGGTGACGTGGAATGGCATGAGAATTAATAGTCCGATGCTAGGAATGACTGATTTTTCGATGATACCGTCCTATTTTATTGATGATGCTTCTTTGTTTCATGGAACTTCGTCGGTGAATATGACTGGTGGTGGTTTAGGGGGCTTGGTGAAACTGGCAACTGTTCCTGCTCATCAACAAGGTTTTGGAGTACAATATGTTCAGGGTATTGGTTCATTCAGTACTTTTGATGAGTTTTTGCGATTGAGTTATGGAGATAAACATTGGCAGATTTCAACACGTGCAGTCTATCAATCATCACCTAATGATTATAAATATCGTAATCATGATAAGAAAGAAAATGTTTATGATGATGAACACAATATCATTAAGCAATATTATCCGGTTGAACGTAATCGAAGTGGTGCATTTAAAGACTTACACGTATTACAGGAAGTATATTACAATGCAGGTAATGGTGATCGCTTTGGCTTGAATGCTTGGTATATTGATTCTAACCGTGAGTTAGCCATGTTGACCACAGATTATGGAGACGAGATGGAGTTTGAAAATCGACAGCGGGAACATACATTGCGAAGTGTTTTATCATGGGATCATACGCGAGAGAATTGGAAAATGTCGGTGAAAGGTGGTTATATTCATACATGGATGGCTTATGATTACAAGCGTGATGTTGGTAATGGTGAAATGCAATCAATGGTTCGTTCGCGTAGTAAAGTTAATTCTTTCTATGGACAATTGGATGGTGAATACTTTCTTAATGATAAATTTCTTTTAACGGGAAGTATTTCAGCTCATCAGCATTTAGTGAAAAGTGATGATAGAAACTTGGGCATTTTGCCTAATGCCGGTTACGATAAAGGACGCATTGAACTATCAGGAAATGTGGCTGCAAGATGGAGACCTGTTGAAAGGTTGGGAATGTCATTGGTGTTGCGAGAAGAAATGTTTGGAACAGAATGGACGCCACTTATTCCTGCCTTTTTTGTTGATTATCAACTGTCCAAAAAGGGGAATGTTATAGCTAAAGCGTCAATAACACGTAATTATCGCTTTCCGACACTGAATGACCTCTATTTTATGCCGGGTGGTAATCCTAAATTGAAGAATGAGAGTGGATTTACTTATGAAGCAGGTTTATCGTTTTCTGTAGGGAAGGATAACGCCTATACTTTATCTGGTTCAGCGTCTTGGTTCGACCAGCATATTGATGATTGGATTATTTGGTTACCAACCACTAAAGGCTTTTATTCACCGGATAATATTAAAAAGGTACATGCTTATGGCGTCGAGACTCAAGTTGATTATGCGGTTGTAATGCCAAAATCATGGAAGCTTGGAATGAATGGAACATTTGCCTGGACTCCTTCTATTAATAAAGGCGAAAAGCGGAGTCCAGCCGACCAGTCGGTAGGAAAGCAGTTGCCTTATGTGCCTAAATATTCGGCTACGTTAACTGGGAGATTGACGTATCGCAGTTGGAGTTTGCTTTATAAATGGTGTTATTATAGCGAACGATATACGATGACAAATAATGATATAACCCTCACCGGACATTTACCCCCCTATTTCATGAGCAACGTAACCCTTGAAAAAGGATTCTCTCTCCGTTGGGCAGATTTATCCTTGAAAGGGA
Organism: Bacteroides sp. 1_1_14; assembly: GCF_000162515.1. Lineage (NCBI taxonomy): Bacteria > Pseudomonadati > Bacteroidota > Bacteroidia > Bacteroidales > Bacteroidaceae > Bacteroides > Bacteroides sp. 1_1_14. The sequence continues at coordinate 368,282 of NZ_GG774702.1, forward strand.
CAGTCAATAATCTCTTTGACGAAGAATATCTTTCGGTATTGTCTCGTCCGATGCCGGGAATTAACTTTGAATTCTTTATCGGCATAACGCCTAAATGGGGAAAGAAGAAGCGGTAAGATAGTTTATATATGCTACATTTAAATTCCGAATCGATGAATACGTCGAACCGGAATGAAGATAAACAGGAAATGAAAAAGAAAAAACTCAATTCCTTTATGCTTGCCGGCACAGGAAGCGATGTAGGTAAAAGCGTTTTAGCAACAGCTTTTTGCCGCATTTTGAAACAGGACGGATATACTCCTGCACCCTTCAAAGCGCAGAATATGGCATTAAACTCGTATGTTACTCCCGACGGTTTGGAAATAGGTCGTGCGCAGGCGGTTCAGGCAGAAGCAGCCGGCGTTCCGTGTCACGTAGATATGAATCCGCTGTTATTAAAACCCAGTACGGAGCAGATGGCACAAGTCGTATTATGCGGAAAACCTGTCGGTGACCGGAGTGCGTATGACTTTTTTCAGAAAGAAGGACGCAAGGAACTACGGAAAGTTGTAAATGAAGCGTATGATCGCTTGGCTGCTATCTACAATCCTGTCGTAATGGAAGGAGCGGGGAGCATTTCGGAAATCAATCTCCGCGATTGTGATCTGGTCAATATGCCAATGGCGAAGTATGCGGGAGCAGATGTCATTCTGGTTGCAGACATTGATAGAGGAGGTGTGTTTGCCAGTGTCTACGGTTCTGTTCTGCTGCAAACTCCGGAAGAGCGGTCACTAATCAAGGGGATCATCATTAATAAATTCAGAGGAGACATCCGTTTGTTCGAAGAGGGAGTCCGGATGATAGAAGAGCTTTGCAAGGTTCCTGTGCTGGGAGTGGTCCCTTATTACAGAGGTATCTATATCGAAGAGGAAGATTCCGTCATGCTTGAATATAAAAACAGAGAGGCCATAGCCGGCAAAATAAATGTGGCGGTGATCCTGCTGAGACATCTTTCTAATTTTACCGATTTCAATGTACTGGAAAGAGATGAACGGGTACATTTATATTATACCAATAATGTGAATGATATTATGAAGGCGGATATTGTCTTGTTGCCCGGAAGTAAAAATACGCTGGATGATCTTTATGAATTGCGTCGTAACGGCGTAGCGCAAGCAATCCTGAAAGTACAACAGGAGGGGGCGACAGTCCTGGGAATTTGTGGAGGTTATCAGATGATGGGACTGGAAGTACGTGATCCGGAAGGGGTGGAAGGAGATGTCAGAATGCTTCCCGGACTGGGACTGCTTCCTGTGATTACCACCATGCAGGGAAATAAAGTGACCCGACAGGTGGATTTTACTTTTGACGGAACAGGAACAGTCTGTAAAGGATACGAGATACACATGGGCAGGACTGTACCTGTCGAGGGTGCTCCGCCTTCTCCATTGAACCAGTTGGTTGATGGAAGAGAAGACGGCTACCGGAACAACCAGAAATGTATGGGCACTTACATTCATGGAATACTTGACAATCAGACATTCATTGATTTTCTGTTCCGCCCTTATGCGGATAAGTTGGAAAGACAGGAACTTGACTATGCTGCGTTTAAAGAAGAACAATATGATAAGTTGGCGGAACATGTGAGGAAGCATATCAATCTTCCGTTACTCTATAAGATATTGACAAAAAGAGATAAATAGGGATACTTTATCGTTACTTTTAAATATAACTTTCGTATAATGGTGCATCTTTTAGAAAAAAGTCGTATGTTTGCTATCAAACCATAAAACAAAATGTACTATGAGCGGTAATTATGTTATCAATATCGGTCGCCAGTTAGGTAGCGGCGGAAAAGAAATAGGAGAGAAGTTGGCAGCCCGTTTGGGGATCGACTTTTATGATAAGGAACTGATCAATCTGGCTTCCGAAGAGAGCGGCTTATGTAAGGAGTTCTTCGAAAAAGCAGATGAAAAGGCCTCGCAAGGCATTATCGGCGGACTGTTTGGTATGCGTTTTCCTTTCATCAGTGAAGGAGCAATGCCATGTACCAATTGTCTGAGTAATGACGCTTTATTTAAGGTGCAGAGTGATGTCATCCGTCGTCTGGCGGCAGAGAAGTCCTGTGTGTTCGTCGGACGTTGTGCCGACTATATTTTACGGGAACATCCCCGTTGTGCAAATGTCTTTATCTCGGCTACTAAAGAAGATCGTATTGCACGGTTGTGTCAGATGCATCGTATTGATGAGGAGGCGGCAGAAGAGATGATAGAAAAAGCGGATAAGAGACGTTCGGAGTATTATAATTACTACAGTTATAAGACATGGGGAGCAGCGGCTACTTATCATTTGTGTGTTGATTCCTCTTCTTTGGGAATTGAAGAGACGGTTCGGTTTGTGGAAGAGTTTGTGGCCAAAAAACTACAGATTGGATTGTAATTGAAGAAGAAAACAAAATCCCGATAATAATAAAGCCGGCTAAATTCAGAAAGAATTTGGCCGGCTTTATTTATTAATTTAGTTCGCTTTACATCATCGCCAGTAATATCATCTGTCCTGTCAAAATACGGAGGAACATAGATAATGGGTAAACAGTAGAATATCCTACTGCCGGAGCATCACTGGATGTCACCTGATTGGCATAAGCCAGTGCGGGAGGGTCCGTATTACTACCGGCTATCAATCCCATCAGAGTGAAGTAGTTTACCTTATAATATAGTCTTGCGATCGTGCCGATGATAAGCAACGGGATGACAGTGATCAGGAAACCACAGCCTACATACAATAAGCCGTCGCCTTCTACAACTGTTTGCACGAAGTTGGCACCCGCATCTATACCTACGCTGGCAAGGAATAGCACAATACCGATTTCACGCAGCATCAGGTTGGCACTCATCGTGGTGTAAGTCACCAAATGAAGTTTGTGTCCGAAACGTCCGATCAGGATAGCTACCACCAACGGACCACCGGCCAAACCTAATTTCAAAGGAGTCGGCATACCGGGGAATGCAATCGGAAGACTTCCTAAAAGAATACCTAAGAAGATACCTACGAAGATAGTAACGATATTCGGTGTGTCCAGACGTTTCAATTGGTTACCCAATACACCGGAAACACGGTCTACCGCATCTTGCTGACCTACTACCATTACCCGGTCACCTACCTGCAATATCAGGTTCGGATCAGCGAACAGGTCCATACCGGAACGGTTGACGCGGGTCACATTGACACCGTACATACTACGGAAATGCATGGAACCAAGAGTCTTTCCGTTAATTTCCGGTTTAGTAACCAGAATACGGCGGGAAACCATCGGAAGATCTTGCTTCTCCCAGTCCAGTTCCACTTCTTTTCCGATAAATACGGTGATGGCGGGAGCATCTTCTTCCGAACAAACAATAAACAACTGGTCGCCCATATTGAATATCGTCTCGTGGTTCGGAATACTTACGTGTCCTTCGTGACGGATGCGGGAGCAAACAAACTTACGTCCCAGAAATTCTTTGATTTCAATCAGTGTTTTTCCGCTGATAGACTCATTGCGTACCTCAAGGCTCATCATGTGTGGCTTGTGGTGCGCGTCTCCGCTCTGAGTTTTCAGGCTCTCTTCCTCTTTGGTCATATTGACGCGGAAGATGTAGCGGATTGCGATGATAGAACCGATGATACCTACTACACCCAGCGGATAAGCACAGGCATAACCCAGTGCAATCTGCGGTCCGTTGTAGCTCAGCTGGTTCAGGGCCTCATTGGCGGCACCAAGTCCCGGAGTGTTCGTCACAGCTCCGTAGAGGATACCTACCATCATCGGCAGTTCCACACGACCGTTCCAGAGGTAATAAAGCCCCAATGCAACAGCAATATTTAACACTACGATGCCTACAGCCAACAGGTTCAATGTCATTCCCCCCTTTTTGAAAGAAGAGAAGAACGATGGCCCCACCTGAAGACCGATACAGAATACGAACAAGATCAATCCGAATTCTCGGATGAAATGTAGGATGTGTGTATCGGCTGTGAAGCCGAAATGTCCCATTAGGATGCCGGCAAACAAAACAAAAGTGACTCCCAAAGATACTCCGAATATCTTTATTTTACCGAGATACACACCGGCTGCCACTACAAAAGCGTAGAGGAATACAATGTGTGCCACGGAGCTAGGGTCCCACAATAAACTTTGTAACCAATCCATAAATATTAGTAGTTTTTATAATGTTCTTCTAAAAACGGGTGCAAAATTACTCATTACATCGGAGCTAATCAAATAAAAGGAGAACTAAAAATGAAGAATGAAGAATTTGCTTCGTTTAGCCTTAAGTTGCATGGAGATTCTTCATTCTTAGTTTATCATTCTTCATTTTCTCTCTGTAACCTGTAGTGCGAATTTTTTCTAAAAAGAAGAATCGTTCGAACTTATTAATTATATTTGCAAGTCGAACGACTGACATTTAGAAAGAGACAAATAAAAATAAAGACAATATTAATTCTTGTTTTAATTTTAAATAAACTATGGCAGACAAAAAAGAAAAACTCTTCTCAGACTTTTCTCCTGTCTCCACCGAACAATGGATGGAGAAGGTTACAGCCGATTTGAAAGGTGCTGATTTTGAGAAGAAGCTCGTTTGGAAGACAAACGAAGGGTTCAAAGTGAAACCTTTCTACCGGATGGAAGATCTGGAGGGTTTGAAAACAACAGATGCACTTCCCGGAGAATTTCCTTATCTGAGAGGAACCAAGAAGAACAATAATGAGTGGTTGGTTCGTCAGGAAATCAAAGTAGAATGCCCGAAGGAAGCCAATGCCAAAGCACTGGATATTCTGAACAAAGGTGTTGACTCACTTTCTTTCCACGTAAAAGCAAAGGAACTCAATGCGGAATACATTGAAACACTGTTGAATGATATTCAGGCTGAATGTGTAGAACTGAACTTCTCTACTTGTCAGGGACATGTGGTTGAATTGGCCGGTCTGCTGGTAGCTTATTTCCAGAAGAAGGATTATGATGTGAAGAAACTGAGAGGTTCTGTCAATTATGACTTCTTTAACAAGATGCTGACTCGCGGTAAAGAAAAAGGCGATATGGTTCAAACTGCCAAAGCCTTGATCGAAGCTATCCAACCGCTTCCTTTCTATCGTGTACTGAATGTAAATGCAATCTCGCTGAATAATGCCGGAGCTTACATTTCTCAGGAACTGGGTTATGCATTGGCATGGGGTAATGAATACATGAACCAGCTGACAGACGCAGGTATCCCTGCTGCTACAGTAGCCAAGAAAATTAAGTTCAACTTCGGTATCAGTTCCAACTACTTCCTTGAAATTGCAAAATTCCGTGCAGCACGTATGCTGTGGGCAAACATTGTAGCTTCTTACCATCCTGAATGCTTGCGTGATTGCGATAATAAGGGGGCTAATGGAGAATGTCGTTGTGCTGCGAAGATGGCGGTTCATGCCGAAACTTCCACTTTCAATCTTACTTTGTTTGACGCTCATGTGAACTTGCTTCGTACACAGACTGAAGCGATGAGTGCTGCATTGGCAGGTGTGGATTCAATGACAGTCGTTCCGTTCGATAAGACCTATTCGACTCCGGATGAATTCTCTGAACGCCTTGCACGTAACCAGCAGTTGCTACTGAAAGAAGAATCTCATTTTGATAAAGTGATTGACCCGGCTGCCGGTTCTTATTATATCGAGAACCTGACAGTGTCTATCGCTAAACAAGCGTGGGAACTTTTCCTTGCCGTAGAAGAGGCAGGCGGTTTCTATGCTGCACTGAAAGCCGGTACAGTTCAGGCAGCAGTGAACGAAAGCAACAAGGCTCGTCATAAGGCAGTTGCTCAACGTCGTGAAGTGCTACTGGGTACCAACCAGTTCCCGAACTTCAATGAAAAAGCAGGCGAGAAACAGCCGATAGAAGCTAAATGCTGCTGCGGAGGTGATGCTCATACTTGCGAGAAAGATGTGGATACTTTGGTATTTGACCGTGCTGCCAGCGAATTTGAGGCGTTGCGTCTTGAAACGGAAGCTTCCGGCAAACGTCCGAAAGCATTCATGCTGACTATCGGTAATCTGGCTATGCGTCAGGCACGTGCGCAATACTCTTGCAACTTCCTCGCTTGTGCCGGATATGAAGTTATTGACAACCTCGGATTCGAAACGGTGGAAGCCGGAGTAGAAGCTGCTATGGCTGCTAAAGCTGACATTGTAGTTCTCTGTTCAAGCGATGACGAATATGCGGAATATGCGGTGCCGGCATACCATGCATTGGACGGCCGTGCTATGTTTATCGTAGCAGGTGCTCCCGCCTGTATGGATGAACTGAAGGCAGCAGGTATCGAGAACTTCATCCACGTGCGTGTCAACGTATTGGATACCTTGAAAGAGTTTAACGCCAAACTATTGAAGTAAGATGAGAAAAGATTTTAAAAACTTAGATATATATGCTGCATTTCAGCCCGCTAACGGTGCTGAATGGCAAAAGGCTAACGGTATTTCCGCTGATTGGAATACACCGGAACACATTGACGTGAAGCCTGTTTATACAAAAGAGGACCTCGAAGGAATGGAACACCTCGGCTATGCTGCCGGACTTCCTCCTTATCTGCGTGGTCCGTATTCAGTGATGTACACTCTTCGCCCCTGGACTATCCGTCAGTACGCCGGATTCTCTACTGCCGAAGAATCAAATGCTTTCTATCGCCGTAACCTGGCTTCCGGTCAGAAAGGTTTGTCCGTAGCATTTGACTTGGCTACTCACCGCGGTTATGACCCCGATCACGAACGTGTGGTAGGTGACGTAGGTAAGGCTGGTGTATCTATCTGCTCACTCGAAAACATGAAAGTTTTGTTCGACGGTATTCCTTTGAGCAAGATGTCCGTGTCTATGACGATGAACGGTGCGGTACTTCCGATTATGGCATTCTATATTAATGCAGGTCTGGAACAGGGTGCTAAACTCGAAGAAATGGCCGGTACTATCCAGAATGATATTCTGAAAGAGTTCATGGTGCGTAATACCTATATCTATCCGCCTGCATTCTCTATGAAGATTATTTCCGATATTTTCGAATATACTTCGCAGAAGATGCCTAAGTTCAACTCCATCTCTATCTCCGGTTACCACATGCAGGAAGCAGGTGCGACGGCAGATATCGAGCTGGCTTATACATTGGCCGACGGTCTGGAATATCTGCGTGCCGGAACAGCGGCAGGTATCGATATCGATGCGTTCGCTCCCCGTCTGTCTTTCTTCTGGGCGATTGGTACCAATCACTTCATGGAAATCGCGAAGATGCGTGCTGCCCGTATGTTGTGGGCTAAGATTGTAAAACAATTCAATCCGAAGAATCCGAAATCACTGGCATTGCGTACACACTCTCAGACTTCCGGCTGGTCGCTGACAGAACAAGACCCGTTCAATAACGTAGGACGTACTTGTATCGAAGCTATGGCTGCCGCTTTGGGACATACACAGTCTTTGCATACCAATGCGCTGGATGAGGCTATTGCCCTACCGACAGACTTCTCCGCACGTATTGCCCGTAATACTCAGATTTATATTCAGGAAGAAACCTATATCTGTAAGAACGTTGACCCATGGGGCGGTTCTTACTACGTAGAAGCTCTGACCAACGAACTGGCTCACAAGGCTTGGGAACGTATCGAGGAAGTAGAAAAACTGGGTGGTATGGCGAAAGCTATCGAGACCGGTATTCCTAAGATGCGTATCGAAGAGGCTGCTGCTCGTACGCAGGCCCGTATCGACAGCGGTTCTCAGACTATTGTTGGTGTGAACAAATATCGTCTGGAAAAAGAAGCTCCGATTGATATCCTTGAGATTGATAACACGGCAGTTCGTCTTGAACAGATCGAGAACCTGAAACGTTTGAAAGAAGGACGTAACCAGGCAGAAGTGGACAAAGCACTGGCAGCCATCACCGAATGTGTGGAGACCGGTAAGGGTAACTTGCTGGAACTGGCTGTAGAAGCTGCTCGTGTTCGTGCAACGCTGGGTGAAATCTCCTATGCTTGCGAAAAGGTTGTAGGACGTTATAAAGCAATAATTAGAACAATATCAGGCGTGTATTCATCAGAAAGTAAAAACGATGGCGACTTCAAGCGTGCATGTGAACTGGCTGAGAAGTTTGCTAAGAAAGAGGGACGTCAACCTCGTATTATGGTTGCGAAGATGGGACAGGACGGTCACGACCGTGGTGCCAAAGTGGTAGCAACCGGTTATGCAGACTGTGGCTTCGACGTAGACATGGGACCATTGTTCCAGACTCCGGCGGAAGCTGCCCGTGAAGCTGTAGAAAATGACGTTCACGTAGTAGGTGTTTCTTCATTGGCTGCCGGACACAAGACGTTGATTCCGCAGATTATGGAAGAACTGAAAAAGCTGGGTCGTGAAGATATCGTGGTAATTGCCGGCGGTGTTATCCCTGCACAGGATTATGACTTCCTGTATAAGGCAGGTGTAGCTGCTATTTTCGGTCCCGGTACTCCGGTAGCGAAGGCTGCTTGCCAGATTCTGGAAATCCTGATGGATGAAGAATAAACACAACGTTTTTTCTTGTAAATAATAGTTTATCCCGCCCTTCGGTTATACCAGACCGACAGGACGGGATACCTTTTTTCCAGCATTCTTTGTCATAGCTGAGATTTGCTTATATTTGTCTACCCCTTCATTGCAAAAACTAAGCGAATGAATGAAAAGACAAATGACATGGATGCCCGTTTTGAGCAATTTTATGCTGCCAACTTCCCGCGTGTCAAGAACTTTGCACGCTTGTTGACTAAGTCAGAGGAAGATGCGGAAGATATCGCTCAGAATATTTTTCTAAAGTTGTGGACCCGTCCCGATCTGTGGCAGGGGCAGGAGTCTATGACAGGTTATCTTTATACAGTTACCCGAAATGAAATCTTCAACCTGTTCAAGCATCAAAAGGTGGAACAGGAGTATGAAAGTCATATCATCCGTTCGCAATTAATCGGTGAACTGTGCGATGAAGACACCTCCCTTCTCGAAAATCTTTACTATAAAGAGATCGTGCTGCTTGTCGAACTGGCACTTAATCAGTTGCCTCCCCGCCGGAAACAGGTTTTTGAGATGAGCCGTATAGAAGGACTTTCTCATAAAGAAATAGCCGAAAAACTGCAAATCCCTGTACGCACGGTAGAAGACCATATCTATAAGACATTGACAGAACTGCGCAAAGTGTTAATGTTTGTTATACTGCCCGTTCTGTTCCCGTAGTTTGGCTTTCTGAGTAGTGGTATTTATGTAAGCGTTTCTATAAACCAATAAATACTTTTATGAAGAATTATATTCACGATATTATCAGCCGTTACATAAAACACGACTATCCGAAAGAAGTCGATCAGGACTTTCGTGCATGGTTGACTGACGAAGAACATACCAATGAAAAAGAACAGACCCTGAATGAACTTTGGGAAAATACCGAATCGGTAACGACGTCCGATTATCAGCATTCTTTGGAGCGGATGCACGAATTGACCGGAATCGGTACAAGACGGCGGATTCGTACTCTTCATACCCGACTGGTTGCTTGGAGAGTGGCGGCAGCATTGCTGATCGCCGTATCCTCGGTTGCCGTCTATCTGGCTGTGCAGAACCGGCAGGCACCGGACGTATTGCAGGCTTATATCCCTACTGCCGAGACAAGGAATATTACTTTGCCGGATGGCACGCAGGTGATGATCAACTCCCGAAGCACTTTGCTTTATCCGCAGCGGTTTACCGGTGATACACGCTGTGTATATCTGGTAGGCGAGGCAGACTTTAAAGTAAAGCGGGACGAGCGACATCCTTTTATCGTGAAGGCATCTGACTTCCAGATTACTGCCTTGGGAACAGAATTTAATGTGACCGCTTATCCGGAAGAGGAAGAAGTGATGGCTACATTAATTTCCGGAAAGGTATTGGTAGAATATAACGATCAGAAAGAACAGAAGATATTGGAACCGAACGAACAGCTGGCATATAACAAGCGTACCCGTTCGGGCAGTGTGCTCCGTCCCGATATGCAGGATGTTACGGCTTGGCATCGGGGTGAAATTGTATTCCGCAGTATGACGATGGAGGAGATTTTCACCCGACTGGAACGCAAATATCCGTATACCTTTGTGTATAGTTTCCGCAGTTTGAGGGAAGACCGGTTCAATCTCAGCTTCGGACCGAATGCATCGATAGAAGAGGTACTGGATATTATTGCCCGTGTGACGGGAAATCTGGAGTATAAGATTGTGGGGGACAAATGCTATCTGAGTCATCTAACTGAATAAACCTGATTCATTAACCTTGAAAAACAGAAAGCCTATGTTGAAAAAATATCCGGAAGAAGGTTGCAGCTTCCTCCGGATGTGAAATCAAAATTCTTACTATTAGCGTTACCCAGACGCTACTAAATCCGAGAATCTAACTATATCTGTATAAACTAATACTAAGAAGATGCAGCAAATTTATGAATTTATAGTCAATAAGCAGGCAATGAGTCGAGTATTTATGCTTTTTTTGTGCTGCCTGCTTTTATCGACACCCGCTTTTTCTCAAGGCAACCATGCACGGATTACGATTCATAAGAAAAATATATCCGTCATCGAGGCACTGAAAGAAGTGGAGAAGCAGACGAAATTGTCTGTCGGCTACAACGAATCACAGTTGATCAACAAGCCTTCCATTGATCTCGCTTTGGAAAAAGCGACCTTGGAAACCTCTCTGAAAGAAATCCTTAAAGGTACGGGCTATACCTACCAGTTGAAAGGAAAATATGTCATTATCGTTCCGGAAGAAAAGAAAGCAACCGAACTGGTATCTGCCAAGCGGATCACCGGACAGGTACTGGACGAGCAGGGCGAACCTCTGATCGGTGTAAACGTACTTGTAGAAGGTACGACCATCGGAGCGATCACCAATCTGGACGGTAACTTTACAATTGAAGCCCCCGTTGGCAGTACGCTCAGCATCACTTATGTAGGCTATGCTCCGCAAACAGTAAAGGTGGGTGTGCAGAATACGTATAATGTTCAGCTGGCTTCGGACGCCAAGTTGCTAAGTGAAGTCGTGGTAACGGCACTTGGTATCAAACGCGAGCAGAAAGCGTTGAGTTACAATGTGCAGCAAGTGAAGTCTGATGAACTGACTCAGATAAAGGATGCAAACTTCATTAATAGTCTGAACGGTAAAGTGGCGGGCGTTACGATTAATACGAGTTCTTCCGGAGTCGGTGGAGCCAGCAGAGTCGTGATGCGCGGTACGAAGTCCATCGAGCAGAGCAGTAATGCCTTGTACGTCATCGACGGTATTCCGATGTACAATTTCGGAGGCGGAGGCGATACGGAATTTGGTTCAAAGGGTGCCAGTGAAGGAATTGCGGATATCAATCCGGAAGATATTGAGAGCATTTCCGTGTTGACGGGAGCGGCTGCGGCTGCCCTTTACGGTAGCAATGCGGCGAATGGCGCCATTGTGATTACTACGAAAAAGGGCGAAATCGGTAAGTTGCAGGTAGGAGTATCGAGCGGCTTTGAGTGGCTGAATCCTTTTAAGATGCCCGATTTTCAAGGGCGTTACGGGACGGGAAGTAATGGCAAAGCCGGCAATTCCAGCATTTACAGTTGGGGACCGAAGCTGAATCCGGCAGCTCAGAACGGTTACGAACCAACGGACTTCTTCGATACGGGTGCGGTATATACCAACTCTGTCACTTTATCCACCGGTACGGACAAGAATCAGACCTTCTTCTCGGCGGCAGCCGTTAATTCGGCGGGGATGGTTCCGAACAACCGGTATAACCGTTATAATTTTACTTTCCGCAATACGACCAGTTTCCTGAATGATAAGATGAAACTGGATGTGAGTGCCAGTTATATTCTTCAGAACGACCGGAATATGACCAATCAGGGACAGTATTCCAATCCGCTGGTTTCCGCTTATCTCTTCCCGCGGGGAGACGACTTTTCGCTGATAAAGAACTTCGAACGCTGGGATGAGGCGCGAAAGATCAGTGTCCAGTTCTGGCCGCAGGGCGAAGGCGATCTTCGTATGCAGAATCCTTACTGGATTGCTTACCGCAATCTCCGGCTTAACAATAAGAAGCGTTATATGGCATCGGCAGGCCTGAGTTATCAGATTCTTGACTGGCTGAATGTAGCCGGACGAGTGCGTATAGACAATACTCACAGCGAATATGAAGGCAAACTCTATGCAAGCACCAGCACCACATTGACGGATGGCAGCACGCAGGGACATTACACCGTAAACAACGGGCAATACTCGCAGACTTATGCGGACGTTCTTGTGAATATCAATAAACGTATTCAGGACTTTACCATCGTTGCCAATATCGGTGCCAGCTATAGCGGCGTCACCAGCAAGGAACTGGGCTATGCCGGTCCGATACGGGATACAGGTATTCCGAATCTCTTCAATGTTTATGACTTGGACAATGCCAAGAAACGTGCCACGCAAGTCGGCTGGCGTGAAGCTACGGAATCTGTTTTTGCCAGTGCGGAAGTGGGCTGGAAGAGTATGCTCTACCTCACTCTGACCGGACGTAATGACTGGGCATCCCAGTTGACCAATTCTCCGCAGGCGTCTTTCTTTTATCCGTCTGTGGGACTCTCGGCGGTTATTTCCGAAATGGTGAAACTCCCGGAATGGATCGATTATCTCAAAGTACGCGGTTCGTTCAGTTCCGTTGGTACGCCCTATCCGCGTTTCCTCACTTATCCTACCTATGCTTATGACGCCAACAAGCAGGACTGGAAATCACAGACGCATTATCCCATCGGGAAGCTCTATCCCGAACGTACCGATTCGTGGGAAATAGGGCTGGATGCAACTTTATGGAAAGATTTGAAAGTAAGCGGATCGTTCTATTATGCCAATACCTACAATCAGACATTCGATCCGCAACTCCCCGTATCTTCGGGATACGACAAATTGTATGTTCAGACCGGATACGTGCGTAACTACGGTTTTGAGGCTATGTTGTCTTACGGGCATCGTTGGGGAGACTTCGGATGGGACAGCAGTTTCACCTTCTCGACCAATAAGAATGAAATCGTGGAACTGGTGAAAGACTATATCCACCCGGAAAGCGGAAAAACATATAACGTCGACAAACTGGAACTGAAAACCGATGAAGGACGCGGATTCGGAAAAGCGAAGTTTATCCTGAAAGAAGGCGGTACATTGGGCGACCTTTATACTCATGCCGACTTGAAACGGGATATCAATGGCAATGTACTGGTGGACAATGACGGCAATGTGACTGCGATAGACAATGCCGGTGACATCAAACTGGGTAGTGTACTTCCCAAAGCGAACCTGGCATGGAACAACAGTTTCTCTTACAAAGGCGTCAATGTAGGATTCCTGCTGACAGCCCGTCTGGGCGGCATCGCCTATTCGGCTACACAGGCTTATCTCGACCTTTACGGCGTATCCGAGACTTCTGCCGCCGCACGTGATGCGGGCGGAGTATGGATCAACGGACGCAGCCGAGTGAATCCGCAAGGTTTTTATTCGGTAGTAGCGTCGCAAAGCGGTTTGCCTACTTACTATACTTACAGTGCAACCAATCTTCGCTTGCAGGAAGCACGTATCGGCTATACCATCCCCCGCCGTTGGCTGGGCAATGTGTGTGACGTCAATGTTTCCCTTGTCGGCAAAAATCTCTGGATGATCTACTGCAAAGCTCCTTTCGACCCCGAAGCAGTAGCTACTACGAACAACTATTATCAGGGAATCGACTACTTCATGATGCCGAGTACCCGGAATATAGGATTCAACATTAAGATAAACTTCTAAATACTATGATTGGCATGAAACGAATATATTACTTTCAAATAATGATCCTTTCGGTATTTATGCTGCCTTTGGGCGGCTGTTTCGACAGTGAAATCAATCGTAGCATATACGAGGCGGATGCGGAAGAGATGCAGCGAGAGAACCATATCGTCGGCGCTACACTGAGAGGAATGCAGGGACTGGTGATCCCGACCCGTGAACACCTGTACCAATTTATGGATGCGATGGCAGGAGGAGCCTACGGAGGTTATCTGGAAGGCATCGTAGATACTTGGGTGATGAAGTTTTCGACCTTCAACCCCGAGCAGGGATGGCTCAAATCTCCTTTTGCCGACCCTATCACGGAGATGTATCCGCAATACCGCGATATGCTGAACAAGACGGACGACCCCGTGGCGCTGGCTTTCGGAAAAGTACTTCGCGTATGTATCATGCACCGGGTGACGGATATGTACGGTCCGATTCCTTACTCCAACATGATGAGTGATGATAACTCAGGTGAAGACCTTGCGGTAGCCTACGATTCGCAGGAACAGGTGTACACGCAGATGCTGAAAGAACTCGAAGAAGCGGACAAAGTGCTGGAAGAAAATAAAGACCTTTCGTCCGAAGCTTTTCGCAAGCTGGAAGACCTTTACTACGGAAATATAACGAAATGGCGCAGATTCGTGCACTCCATGCAGCTGCGCATCGCCATGCGGATGAGCTACGTGAAACCTGCGGAAGCGCAGCGTGTGGCAGAAGCTGCCGTAGCCGCCGGCGTCATAGAATCGAACGATGATAATGCAGCGCTGCACGTGGCAGAGAATCGCTCCGAATTGCTGTTCAATAACTGGAGTGACTACCGTATCAGTGCCGACCTCGTATCCATTATGAAAGGCTACGACGATCCCCGACTGGACAAGATGCTTGTCAAGGGCGTGCAAACGGTCGATCAGGAGGGCGAGAAGGTGGACGTGTACGATTTCTATGGAGTACGCATCGGCATCTTCACCAAAAAGAAAGATGATATGATTAACCTTTACTCCAAACAGATCATCAGCAGCACCGACCCTTATCTGTGGATGAATGCTGCCGAAGTGACTTTCCTTCGTGCCGAAGGCGCATTACGTGGCTGGGCAATGGGCGGAGAAGCGCAGGCGTTGTACGAGAAAGCAGTCTCCTTATCATTTGACGAGCGCAAAGCGTCGGGAGCCGATGCGTATGTGAAAGATGATGAGAAAGTTCCCGCTGACTATGTAGATCCGATGGGAGAATACAGCCATGATGCCGTAAGCACTATTACTATAGCCTGGGAACCGGGTGCCGCTAACTTTGAAAAGAATCTGGAACGTATTATCACTCAGAAGTGGATTGCCATCTTTCCGCTCGGAGTGGAAGCATGGGCTGAGCACCGTCGTACGGGTTATCCCAAACTGCTGCCTGTGGTGGAAAATAAAGACCCCAACAACAGTGTTAACGTAACTATAGGCCCCCGCCGTCTGCCTTTCCCGGCCGATGAGTATAACTCGAATCCGACCTACATCGGACAAGCCGTACAAATGCTGAACGGACCCGATGCTGCCGGAACACGGCTTTGGTGGGACGTGAAAAATCATTCGGGGAATTAACAATGAACTTTATAGAACCTCTTAAATCAATGAGATTATGAAATATAAACCAATATTAAATCTGTGTTTGCTGTCTGTCTTTCTGTTGATGGTTCCTGTCAGTTGCGATGACTGGACGGAGATGGAAATTCATGATAGTGAGATAAACGGGTTCAAGGAACAGAATCCGGAGCAATATGCCGCTTATACCCAGAAGCTGCGGGCGTATAAGGCCGCCAAGCACGCACTGGTCTATGCACGGCTGGACAATGCGCCGGAAGTATCGTCCAGTGAGAAAGACTTCCTGCGTGCGTTGCCGGACAGTATCGATCTGGTATCCATGCGCAATGCCGGCCGTCTTTCCGGGTTCGACCGTGAAGATATGAAACTGGTACGTACTGACTACGGAACACGGGTGCTGTATTATATTGACGCTTCGGCTGCCGAAGGACTGAACGCTGCTCTCTCTGCTGCCATTGATGCCGTACGTGCCGGAACGTTTGACGGTGTGACGTTAGCTTCCGCATCTTCCGTAGATGAGTCTGTGGTGAAAACATTGGCGGATGCTTTGGGGCAGACAGACTGTCTGCTGATATTCGAAGGAACTCCGTTGCTGGTGTCCGAAGCACAGCGCAGCGTATTCGATTACTATATCGTCGATGTTTCCGCAGCCGCCGATGATTATGATCTGGAAATGGCCATCAATCATGCTTTGAACTGGGGAGTAAGCGCCGAACGTCTGATGCTGGGAAGTGTACACGGGCGTACAGTGACCGACAATGACAAGACAGTTCATTCTTCTCTGAATCGGGCGGCATATTTTGCCCAAAATGCAGGACCACTGGCGGGAGTGGGTATCTACGATGTAGGTACTGACTATTATAACAGTGACATTATTTATAAACAAACCCGCGGGCTTATTCAGCAGCTGAACCCCGCAAAGGGTAAATAAAGTAAGGAGGAAACAATGAGAAAACTCTTTTTACTGACAGGCTGTGTATGGACAATGCTCTTTACCGCCTGCGATAATACGGATTATAGTGATCATTCCCCGTTTGATAATTCTGCCTATCTTAGTGTGGCTGAGATTCGTAATGTAGAATCGTTCACTTTCAACCGGAGAGTGACGGAGCAGACCAAGAAGTTTACCGCCAAGCTGACTTATCCGGTTGGGGTGGACGTAACCGTCCGCTTACAGATAAACCCTTCTCTGGCAGATGCGTACAATGCAAAGAATGATACTCAGTATGAAGTATTGCCCGCCAGGCATTATAAGCTGACAGCAGAAGCCGTCACCATTCCGGCAGGAAAAACGACTTCATCGGAAGCGGCTATTCAATTCACCGGACTGGATGAACTGGAAATTGACGCGACCTATATTTGTCCGTTGACTATCGAAGGAGTGAATGAAGTAGGACTGATGAACGGCTCTCGTACTATGTACTATCTGGTCCGGCGGTCGAGTGCCATTACTACTGCCATCAATCTGAAAAATGTATATGTGGCTGTTCCCGGATTCGACAAGGGGAGTCCGACAGCCGATGTGGTAAATAATATGACTGCTATTACGATGGAAGTAATCGTTCGGGTCAATCAGTTTGAGAAAGAGATTTCCTCTATTATGGGAATCGAACAATATTTATGTATGCGTTTTGGTGATTCCAGTTTCCCGCGCCAGCAGCTGCAAGTGCAGACGCCGGTAGGCAAATTCCCCGGTGAGGACAAGCGCAAACAACTGACGGCCGGAGAATGGTATCACATAGCCCTGACATGGGATTTGGCAGCAAAGACCATCTGTTTCTATGTAAACGGACAGTTACAGCACATAGATAACAATCATGGAAAGTCCGACCTGACCACTCTTAATCTGGGAGATAAGGCAGCGGATAATGAATTTGGTAACGGAGGTGATTTCAATTTCTACTTCGGACGTTCTTACGGAGAGTCGAGTGATCCGAGCCGTCATCTGGACGGAGAAATCTGCGAAGCCCGTATCTGGAAGGTAACACGGACACAGGAGGAAATCTACAAGAATATGTATGATATTCCCGAACCGCAGTCCGAAGCGAACCTGTGTGCATACTGGAAGTTTGACGAAGGCACAGGAATGACCATTGCCGACCGTACAGGCAACGGAAATGATGCGAAAGTGATTCCTTACTGGAAAGATGCAACGCACGTGGAGACATATCCCAAGACCGATGCGGAACTATGGCCTAGCGGAATCGAAGTGCCTAAAGTGAATCAAGAACAATAACCTAATTAACTCAACATAATTATGAAACGAATATTATCATATATAGGAGTCGGAATGTTACTTCTGTCGGTGATGACCGCTTGTGAGGAAGACGCTGCACTGCTTAATCCCGATGTCGGACACGACAAGTCGACCGTGCCGGAAGAAACAGTAACAAGCTTGGGGTATTTTAATAGTACCACTTCGCCGGGGAATGCGATCATACAACTTATAGCAGGGAGTTCGGAACAAGAAAATCGAGGTCTGACCGATGCAGGAGTCGAAGATGAAGTCTGTTTTGTTTTGAGCAAGCCGGCAGAAAAGGATCTGACACTGAAAATCGCAATGGATGAACGTTATCTGGAACCGGACGAAGGCGGATATGTATCGCCGTATGCCATGCAGTATGTAATAGATTTCAAGAAAGAGCATAATATGACGGTATCCGCCAACGCTGTCGATCCGATAGAGGGAATATCCATTCCTTTGGCCGATAACTTCCTGATAAACGGAGGGCGTGAGACGACTGTGACTATTGCTGCCGGTGAACGTCAGTCTGCGAAAGTTAAACTCCTTTTTAAAAATGAAAATCTCGGGCGAGAGGATGTTTTGTTCCCATTTTTTGCTACGGATGTAGCGACAGGTGAAATGTATGGAAAGGTAGAATATATCATTTCTGCGATCGTGCCTCCGTCACGTGAAGGAAAGCAGTTTTTGGCTGTTGCTTATGTAGATACGGAAGTCATGAATCCACTGATAGCCGACCAGTATATATCTACAGTGAGCAAGTTCTATTTTAACCCGTGGACAGAAGAATTGGTACTGCGATGTCCTACCATAGATATAGTAAACGTCCGCACAGCTTTTCTGACACAGACGCAAGGACGTGCCATGCTGACGTATACGCTGGATATGGAGCATGTCCTGAAAAACAATGCACGCTATCTTCAGCCGTTGAGGCAGACCGGAATGAAAGTCTGTCTGGTAATCAAAGGTGGAGGTACCGGTCTGGGATTTGCCAATCTGTCGGATGGTCAGATCAATGACTTTGTCGCACAGGTGAAAGCCGCTGTCGCCACTTTCAAACTGGACGGGGTGAACTTGTGGGATGAAGGAGCCGGCTACGAAAAGGAAGGAGCATCCCCTGTCAACGATACCTCGTATGCTAAGTTGATAAAAGCATTGAAAACGGGCATGCCCGACAAATTGTTGACGATGGTCGATACGCGTGAAACGACTCAGTCTCTTTGTGAAGAACAGGCAGGGATACGTGCCGGAGACTATCTGGATTATGCTTGGAGTTCGCTCACCGACTTTTTGAATCCTTATGCCGCAGATGCAGAATTGAAACCGATACTTGGTATACCGATGGAAAAGTATGCCTCGGTCTTTATACCGGAAATGATGGAATTGCCTGAAGATGAGATGATGGAAGTCGATGAAAAGTTGATGATGTTGTGCGACGGAGAAACGGTGATCAACAATAAATTCTATGTTTTTGGTGATATGCCATATATGGATTATGGAAAAGAAGGCGTGGTAGTGGGTACAATGATGTATGCCACCATGATGCTGTATGATATGAATCCCGACCCGGAAATGATAGGTGACGGTTCCTATATGTGGAGTTCCAATATGGAAACTAGAAAGGCGGCAGCAGATTATTATGCGTTTAAGAAAGACTGGTAATATCCGGAAGCCCTCGTATGATGACCCGAAAGTCATTGTACGGGGGCTATCGTAAATGAGTCATGCTACTGTTTTTTTCGTCTTTATGCGGTCAGTGAGAAATAATCATGTAACTTTGTAGACTGTTAGTATAAAAACAAGAAGAGAAAAAATGATAGTTTGCATAGCCGAAAAGCCGTCTGTAGCACGTGATATAGCCGAAGTACTCGGCGCTCATACAAGAAAAGAAGGGTATATAGAAGGAAACGGATACCAGGTAACCTGGACATTCGGTCATCTTTGTACCTTGAAAGAGCCGCATGAATACACCCCTAACTGGAAATCATGGAACTTGGGTAGCTTACCGATGATTCCACCACGGTTCGGCATCAAGCTGATAGAGAACCCTACTTACGAAAAGCAGTTTCACATTATCGAGGGACTGATGCAGAATGCAGATGAAATCATCAACTGCGGTGATGCCGGCCAAGAAGGAGAATTGATCCAGCGTTGGGTGATGCAGAAGGCAGGTGCCCGCTGTCCGGTGAAACGTCTTTGGATTTCTTCGCTGACAGAAGAGGCGATCCGCGAAGGATTTGCCAAACTAAAGGATCAGGCCGACTTTCAATCACTGTATGAAGCGGGACTTTCCCGTGCAATGGGGGACTGGTTGCTGGGAATGAATGCTACCCGTCTTTATACTATCAAATACGGTCAGAACAAACAAGTGCTTTCCATCGGCCGTGTGCAGACTCCTACGCTGGCATTGATTGTCAACCGTCAACTGGAGATCGCCAACTTCCAGCCGAAACAATACTGGGAACTGAAAACAAATTATCGTGATACCACCTTTTCTGCTCTGATCCGTAAAAGCGATGAAGAAATTGCTGCGGAAGAAGAAAAGAGTGGCGGAAAGAAGAAGATAGACAATCCCGGCATCGACCCTATCGCCAACCGGGAGGAGGGGGAAGCGCTGGTGGAACGCATAAAAGACCTTCCGTTCATTGTCACCAATGTCGGCAAGAAGGATGGAAAGGAATATGCTCCGCGTCTGTTCGACCTGACTTCCCTTCAGGTAGAGTGTAATAAGAAGTTTGCCTATTCCGCTGATGAAACGCTGAAGCTGATTCAGTCGCTTTATGAAAAGAAAGTGGCTACTTATCCGCGTGTCGATACCACTTTCTTGAGTGACGATATTTATCCGAAGTGTCCCGGAATATTGAAAGGCCTTCGGGACTATGAGGTGCTGACTGCTCCTTTGGCAGGTGCTTCATTGCCTAAATCGAAAAAGGTATTTGATAATTCGAAGGTAACAGATCACCATGCCATTATCCCTACAGGCGTTTATGCACAGAATCTGACGGATATGGAACGTCGTGTCTATGACCTGATAGCCCGTCGTTTTATAGCGGTGTTCTATCCCGATTGTAAGATTTCTACCACTACCGTGATGGGTGAAGTGGACAAGATAGAATTTAAAGTAACCGGCAAACAGATTCTGGAGCCGGGATGGCGTGTCGTTTTTGCCAAAGATGTGAAAGATACTTCCGAAGAAAAAGAGGAAGAGGATGAAAATGTACTTCCTGCTTTTGTCAAGGGGGAAAGTGGTCCTCATGTTCCGGACTTGAATGAGAAGTGGACGCAACCGCCCAGACCTTATACGGAAGCAACATTGCTTCGTGCGATGGAAACAGCTGGAAAGTTGGTGGATAATGACGAACTCCGTGATGCTCTGAAGGAGAATGGTATCGGTCGGCCGTCTACCCGTGCCGCCATTATCGAGACGTTGTTCAAGCGAAACTATATCCGCAAGGAAAGAAAGAACCTGATAGCCACCCCTACGGGAGTGGAACTGGTACAGATTATCCACGAAGAACTGCTGAAATCTGCGGAACTGACCGGTATATGGGAAAAGAAACTACGTGAGATTGAAAAGAAGACTTACGATGCCCGTCAATTCCTCGAAGAACTGAAGCAAATGGTATCTGAAATCGTGATGAGCGTACTTTCAGATAATACGAACCGGCGTATCACTATTCAGGAGGCAGTTGCCCAAACGGAAGAAAAGGCAAAGAAAGAACCTAAGAAGCGTGAGCGTAAACCAAGTGCTCCCAAAGAAAAGAAGGCGAAAGCAGAACCGAAAGTTCCTGCATCTTCTCCGTCTCCTGCTCTGACTCCTTCTGCTGCTGTTCCTGCCTCTGCTCCGGCTACCGGTAATGCAGATACTTTTGTCGGACAACCGTGTCCGGTTTGTGGTAAGGGAACCATCATTAAAGGGAAGACAGCTTACGGATGTTCGGAATGGAGAAATGGATGTATTTATCGAAAGAATTTCGAATAGTTTGTGGACAGTGTCTCACATAACAGTGATTTCTCTTTTTTTCTTATAAAAAGAGTCCCTTTTTTCTGTTCGCACCATAAGGAATTAGATAACAGTTTTGCTCTCATGCTCTAACTATTCATCTGTATCCCTTTATTCATCGATGTTTTAGGGGTGGTAGCAAGCGTGGTGGCAAGTATGAGAGCAAACGGTTGCTCTCACTCTATCTCGTCTTGATTAATATCGTTTTTGTAATGTTATCTTTTGGTATACAGGATGTTAATATCTGATGTGTCATCTATTAACGTTTGATTTTTAAGCTATTAATAGTTGAGAAATCAGGTATTAAAGACTGATAACTCATGTATTATTGATCAATAAATGAGTTAATGCTTCCTATCATTTCTTATAATGGAACCTGTCGTTTCCCAGTGAGGGAACGGGCGTTCCTTTTAATGGAAACGACCGTTCCTTTTAAAGGGACTGGCATTTCCTCCGAGGAAACTAACGCCTCCGAGGAAACATACAGAAATAACCACCGAATGCGATGAAGATAATAATTGCAGTTTGCACGAGAAGAATTAGGATAGAATTGACAACATAGACACAAGACAGGTATGA
>NZ_GG774702.1:391726-401636 GCF_000162515.1 Bacteroides sp. 1_1_14
CTGCTACCACACTTGCTACCATACTTGAAACAACGATGAATAAAGGGATGCAGGCAAATTGTTAGAGCATGAGAGCAAAAACGCATTCAAATTACGTGGGGAGATATGCAGAACCAATAAAAAGCAAATTAAAACGAAAGAAGGCTATTTATGGTAACTTTTTGCATAACATATTGGTTAACTTTGCACTCAATAATAAAAACTTATGAACATCAATTCTGAAACAAAATATTGCCAGACTTGCGGAATACCTTTGGATATTGATTATACCAATCTGAAGGCAGACCAAAATGAGGAATATTGTGATTACTGTCTGAAAAATGGAGTTAAACTGTATGACTTCTCAATGGATTATCTTATCTACCTTTGGGGACTTTTTCCCGAAGAATACTATAAAGAAGTCGGCATACGCCATACTTCGCCGGAGTTGAGAGAAATTATGTCCAGACGGTTACCTGAAATTAAAAGATGGAAGCAAAAAATTAATACCGCTCACATACAATACGAATTGGTGATCAGAGTTCAAGAATATATCAACTGTCATTTATTTGATGACCTTGATTCTGAAAAGTTATCCCAAATTGTATGCATTTCCAAGTATCATTTCCGCCGACTTTTTAAAGCAGTTTGCGGTGATAGCCTTGGGAATTACATCCAACGATTAAGATTGGAGTACATTGCTTTTAAGTTAATATCCACCAATATAAGTGTCCCAGAGATTCTTAGTCAAATCAATTATCAGAATAAACATACGCTTTCAAGGGCATTCAAAAACTACTTTAATTGCTCTATACCTGAATTTCGTAAAAGACATTCAAATGCCTGTTCTGAAGGCAAGAATCCAATACAGATTGAACCAAGTATTGAAAGAGTGCCTCATACACGGATTGCATATTTAAAATTAGAGAGAACACATCATGCCAGCCATAGCTTTTCTGTTTTATGGAAACAGGTGCTACAATTTTCTGAAAGCTATGAATTATTATCAAAAGGATGTAAGTATGTGAGCCTGACTCTTGATTATCCTTTTATCACGTCTGAAGAACAAAGTCGTTTTATGGTTGGAGTAACATTACCACAATCATTTAAAATTCCGAAGGGGTTCGGTATTTATGAAGTTCCTGCGGGTGAATATGCTATATTCCGTTTTAAAGGACTATACCATGGACTGAATAGGGTATATCGTTATATTTATCTTGACTGGCTACCTGCAAATGATTATAGCTTGCGAGAACCATTTACTTTTGAGACTTATATCAATACACCCGAAAAAACTCCGGTTTCGGAACTAATCACAGATATTTATCTCCCTGTCAAAAAGAAAGAAATATGAATAAAGAAATAGAGAATGAATTGAAAAAGTCAAGAGTCGATTTTGTTCATTTCGTAGATATATCCAAGTTGACCAATAGGCAGAATAGAGGTTTGCCATGTGCTATATTAATAGGAATCGCAATAAGTCCGAAGTTTGTAAAAGATGTATTTAATAATCCGGATTATAAACCTGCTCTTGAAGATGAGTATGTGAAAACTGAAAATAGAGTGGGAGAAGTAACAGACGAGTTAGCTGAATTTCTTGTCAGCAAAGGGTATAAAGCTCTTTCACAATCTGATGCGGGACTTTTGGCAGAAGGAGTGTTTAATTTTGAAACGAAGGAGTCGGTTTTACCTCACAAAACAGTAGCGCAACTTAGTGGATTAGGATGGATTGGGAAAAACAATCTGTTTATTACTCCTAAATATGGTGCAGCGCAATGTCTTGGTACCGTTTTAACTGATGCACCGTTAGAAACTGTACCGTATGCCCCTATTTCCCCGAAGTGTGGTAATTGTAATATTTGTAGGGATATATGCGAAAGAAAAGTATTGAAAGGAACCACCTGGAATACAACAATCTCAAGAGATGATATAATTGATGTATATGGATGCAGTACCTGTTTGAAATGTCTTGTGCATTGTCCTTGGACGCAGAAATACGTAAACTTTAAAAGCAGGCTTTTACAGCCATAGAAGAACTAGCCTGACTATTTCATTTATAGATTAAAATAACAGGTATAGATTAAAATAACAGGCTGAAAAGAGGCTGACTAAAAAGTCGGTTCTATCTCTATTCTCCTCCTTCGGGAAGGAGGGGAATTGGAGATACTACTGACTTTTTAGTCAGGCCCGAACTATATTGCCTTATCTTGAACTGAAAGTAGATTTAAATAATAACTTTAGTGTGTCTTGAAAGATAAATAATCTACCGGAATCAGCCGGACCTCGCTATTTAATCCCGAAGGCATGGGAGCCCAGTGACCATAGTTGGCCGGACGATAATTCAGATCGACAATATTGATTTCTTTAAATTTGCGCCACTGCACTCCCTGCCTGTCCAGTTCGGCTATCCGGTTGGCAGGGAGGTTAGTGACTTCTATCTCGATGTGGTTTTTTCCTGATTTCAGCAGATGACCTACTCGTAGCTGATAAGGTACTGCCCATGCGCAGCCCGCTTCCTGACCGTTGATCCGGACACGGGCACTTTCGCGTACGTCTCCCAAGTCGAGTACCCAGTCATCGGCTTGCAGAGCGGGCAATTCGATATCCAATGAATAAACACCGCTGCCCATGTTAATCTTGGCTGCCGGATGGTCGATGCCTGTCCATGAGCAAGGGCGGTCGATATTGAACGTACCCTTTATCTCCGGTTCGCTTTCGGCGAAGTGTAGTTTCCAGCCATGATCCAGGCTGAGGCTGAACGGTTGTTCCTGAATATAGTTCCAGGGCCGGGCAGCTTGCAGCGGCTGTTGATAAGTCTGCAAAATCACCGATTCACCGGATTTCAGTTGGAGGTAGACTTGTGTCTGTTCTCCGATCTGACGTACCTTTGCTTCTCCGCATTCTCCGGTCATGGGATTGAAGAAGGCAGCAGCTTCGGCTTTGGTTCCCAGTGTCACCCAATCATTCACTCCTTTATCTTGGAGAGAAGAGATAAAGTAATGGTGTCCGCTATCGTTCACCCTGCGGATGGCTTGCAGTCCGAACTTGGTTTTCATTTCTTCCTGAGGAATATTACAACTAGCTAAAGTACGCGCATAATCCGTACCTGTAATAATCTTGCCTTTGCCTACCGGAGTAACCGTTGTTTCGGAGAATGAAACGGAAGGTAACTTTTGCAGCGTCTGCTGATAAGTCTTGCGCTTCTGTTCCAGTTGACCGTATCCCGGTACGTCCGTCGGATAGTTTTCGAGGAATACGATAGTGGCTCCCTGTTGTGCCAGTTTCAGTAGATGAGCCAGAACGTCATTCGGCATTAAATGGGCGGCGGGTACGACCAGCGCTTTGTAACCGGTTCCGCCGGAAGTGATGAGCTGTCCGTCTTTGAAACGGGTGCTGCGGATAAAGTTGTCCGAGATATAGTCTCC
The DNA here is from genome assembly GCF_000162515.1 of Bacteroides sp. 1_1_14. NCBI lineage: Bacteria > Pseudomonadati > Bacteroidota > Bacteroidia > Bacteroidales > Bacteroidaceae > Bacteroides > Bacteroides sp. 1_1_14. The sequence continues at coordinate 395,131 of NZ_GG774702.1, forward strand.
GTCATATCCGCTGTTATTGATACGGTGGATGGCATCTATAAATTTCGGAGCAAGCTTGGCCATGTGATGAATGCTGAATAGCAGCAAACGTCCCGGTTGCTCATCCCACATATCATAGACAGGCAGATAAATAAGGAAATCATTATCCGGTTTACCCATTTGCAGGAAACTCTGGCAACGGGTGATATAATCGAAGAACGAAGGGGCATCGTGCCAGATACTGTTCGTCGGGTTCATATTGATAGAGGCGTAAAACAACCATCCCGGCCATTCGGCTTCTTTCGGCGAATAAGGAGTGCCGTGAAAGAACATATGATTAATGCCGGAGACGAACATTAGATCCATATCCGGTTTGCATTGCGACAAAGAAGTGCGGAAATGCTCCGTCAGCCAGGTAAATGTTTCGGTAGAAGTATAAGGCTTCCCGGCGATATGTGTGGCAGAAGAGGCATATTTCAGCATCGACAAGTCCGAATCATTCTTTTTGGTTAATGAATCCTGACGTAATCCTTTGATATGAAATTGGGACAAACCGAATCCTTCACATTCGGGGATGTCTACGGCTGCGTAGACATCGATCAGGTTGGCAGGCGATCCGTGTGCCTGATTACGGGTGATGCTGCCATTCTTGTGTGCCCAGTCCGTCCATTGACGGGTGAAGTTCTCCAGCAATAAGTCGGAGATCGTCTCCCGATAGTCGGATACGATGCGGCGGCTGACTTCCGGACGGCTTTCATCCAGAAACTCCGGAAAATGTTCTTCCAACTTATATCCCCGTCTGCGGGCGAACTGATCCAGAAAGTCTTCTGTCCAGTCTGCCTGATAGACTTCGTAAGAGTCGTTGAAAAACGTATGCGGATAACTCGTCTTGCTGCTTTTGAAAGCACGGTCAAATCGGCAGAGATAGTTCTTGACGGCAGTCTTGGAAAGATGGTTCATTACGTATCCTTCCCCTCCGGGGGCGGCACGTTTCACTTTCTGACGTGTCTTGCTGTTATACAGCGCTATCACTTTCCATTTTCCGGCAGGGGCTTTCCATTCCAGTTTGTCTTTCCTGACGTGGGATGTAAGGTTGATGCAGCGTCCGTTTTCGTCGTATGCCATTACACGGCTTAAGACAGAATAAGGTTGTTGCTTCTTGTCTGTCACATTGATATCTTGCACGATTTCCTGGCCTCCTTCTATATCATAAGTCTGGAAGATGGCTTTGCTTGCCGCGTCTTCGATGCTGACTTCCGGTCCTCCGAAGGGCCATCCCGTTCCGGTGTTCATATCGATCTCGATGCCGGTGCGTTTTCCTTCCGCCTGTGTGTGTTTGAGGACTTCCATCCAGCGGGGAGAAAGGAACTGAATATCGTTGGCGTCATTGCCCTGTACACCATAGATGGGAGTGATTTCTACGGCGCCCATGCCGGCACGTGCGTATTCTTCCAGATTGTAAGTCAGGTTCTTTTCATCGACAGCGCTTCCCAGCCACCACCATCTGGTGCCGGGACGGGCTTCTGTCGGGGTATCCGGCCACTGTTGCGCTTGTATGCTTCCACCTGCTGCGAGCATACAGAGGAGTATCAGTTGTTTCTTGTTCATTATTCTTGGGGTGTATGATAGTATTCAATGTTTTCTGCGTCGTCGGTCACAAAGAGCGGACGTCCGTCCGGCTGTGCAAAGTGGAAGCGGACACCGTCGAAAGTTATGTTCTTTGCGTGACGGATATAAAATCCTTTGGCGGGAATCCTTCCGAACATCCAGGGTTCGGGATATACTTTCTCCTGTTCGGGTGGAGTGCGCTTGCCGTCTTCTTCGCTGTATCCACCTTTATAATATATATGAATGTTGCGGAAAGTAACATCTTCGATAGATGCACCGGGCACGCCGCTGATAATGGAAGAATACCGGCTGTCGGCGTTCCACACATTGATGTCGCTGATCAGAATACGCTTCATGGTGCCTATGGGTGTCCCTTCCGGACTGCGCATACGTGCGCCCAGGCGAAGGAAGATAGGAGCGTTGACAATATCTCTCATGGTGATATTGCTGATGACGATGTCTTCCAGATGACCACCGTCTACGGTTTCGAGCGCCAGTCCCCGACAATGTTCGAAGATACAGTTGGTGAGGACGATGTTGCGGAAACCTCCGCTGCTTTCCGTGCCGAGCTTGATACGTCCGGTGCGGTATCCATGATCGGGTGCCTGCGGTTCGTCGAGTTGCCAGCTGCCGTCCAGTACGCTTCCCTTGTCGAATCCACTGACGTAGCAGTCGCTGATGGTAACGTTCTCCGTATCTTTGAAACGTCCCAGCGCATAAGAGGCTTTCAGAACGATGGCGTCATCCCACGGGGAGTTGACCGTGCATTGGCTGATGCGTACGTTGCGGCAGCAGTCGATGTCGAATCCGTCACGGTTGGTATCTACTTTCAGATTAAGCAGGGTGAGGTGCTCTACACCGGTGGCAAGCAGGGCGAAGTGTCCGCAATGGAGCATGGAGAAGTCTTTCAGCGTGACGTTCCGGCAATCCTTGAGGCTGATCGCTTTGTTGCCTACACCCGGCAGGCGGCTTTCTTCGCGGGTCAGTCCTTTGCCGTAGATCAGTCCCGGACCGCTGATGGTGATGTTTTCCAGACCGATTCCCCAGATCAGGGAGTTCTTCCAGTGGCTGTGACCGAAGTCCTGGTATTTATTATGCTCATTGGGTTCTGCCATGTCGTATCCTTTGTCCTTTTCCGGAAAGGCTGCGATGATGCGTGCGCCTTGTTCCAGATAGAGGTGGATATTACTTTTCAGCCGGATAGAATAACAGGCATATTCTCCGGCAGGCAGGTATACGGTACCTCCGCCTTCTTGTGCGGCAGCTTCGATGGCACGGTTGATGGCGGGAGAGTCAATCGCCTTTCCGTCCGCTTTTGCTCCGAAGTCTCTGACGTTATAGATTGCTGCCTGCATATACAGGCAACCGGTCAGTAGGCTGAGTAACAGATATATTCTTTTCATCTTTGTATGGATTATCATTTTTTGCTATGTTTAAGTTCATCAATCTTTGCAAAAAGATCCGGCAACATAAAATAATTATAATCTGCTCGTGCATTTTGCTCGTAGAAACAGAAATAAAGTTTACTGTTTGCTGCGAGCGGGCAGCGCCCTGCGAGGACGGGACGGTCTGTTCGTTTCCCCGATTCATAAAGCAAGAGGGGAGTCTTGTCCTGACGGCCGTTACTCAAACGGATATCGTCAGTGGGAGTGACTGCTTGCAAGGTGCGGAGTTTCATACTTTCACCATAATAACAGGTAAAGGCTTGTCCTTCTACGCTGAACACGTTTATATCCATGTCCGGCTGACAGTCTCCGAAGCTCCAGAATAAGTTGTCGGCCTGCTGCAAGGAGGTGACCGCTACTTCGAGGATAAAGCCGCGGGTATCCGGCAGGGCTTTCCACCGGAAAGCGATTCCTTTCACTTTTTCCTGAGGCGCCAGCCAGTGACTGTCGGTTCCTTTCGATATTCCCAGACGGAAAGTTCCGGCTGGAGGAGTCAGTTGCTGCGCCTGTACGTTAATGAGGCAAATTGCCAGCAGTACGACGGTCAGTAGTTGTTTTAACATAGTCGAAGTGGATATTACTTTGTTCATTTTCCTTTAATACAATAGCATCTTTGTCTTTGACGTCCAATGTTATCTCCGATAGATTAAAGTTTCTCGTATAGCAGATTTTCCCCGATTTATTGGTCTGCGCTTCGATGCCGTAAAGATAGAAGTTTTCCAGACGCAATGTATCATTCCAGCCCGAAGCGGAGATAAATTCATCTACATTTTCCGCTTTTACCTGTGAGAGGTATATGTCACGGAATCGCGGATACCCTTTTTCGGGTGGTTCTACCGGAGTCAGCATCACTTTCCAGTGCTCCGGAATCTCCTTGCCCTCATATTCTTTGGGCAAAGTGCTGTAGCTGTAGCTCGGATTCCAGTTTAAATCCGCCGCCAATACCTGACGAACATTTTCTGCGCTGACACGGGTCATGTAGATATTCTCAATAGTTCCCCCACGGTTCATGGCACTTTTCAGTCGCAGCACGGTATATGTGCCGACAGCTTTAAGGTCATAGCCTAATACATTGCGGATGCTGCCGGAAGTTTCGCTGCCGCAGGTGATCAGTCCCGCTCCTTTGCGGGCTGTGCAGTTGCGCACTACCACATTCTCTGTCGGACGGTTCACACGCAGTCCGTCCGCGTCCCGTCCCGATTTGATACAAATATTGTCGTCGTTGCAGTCTACGTCACAGTTCTCGATCAGTATGTTGCAGGAGGAGTCGATGTCGATGCCGTCCGTGCTTGGGCCGTGGCCGCCGATGTTATTGTTGATAGTCAGTCCGTCTATGGTACAATAGTCGGAATAGAGAATCTGACATCCCCAGAATCCTGTGCGCATCAGGGTGAAACCGCTCAGTGTGATGTCCGAACTGCGTTCGACGAGGATTCCCCGTACACGTTTGCAGTCATAATCCACTATCCAGCGTAACCCTCTGGCTTCGTATTCTTTCCTCATTTCCCAGTATTTATCCCAGAAGACTTTTCCACGGCAGTCCAGTGTACCTTCTCCGCTGATGGCAGCGTTCTTCTCGTCGACAATGTTGATCACTGCTGCCGGCCATGTCATCTCTATCCCTGCTATGCGCGAACGGAATTCGGGATAATGGTGGATGTCGGGGCTGGCAAGCAGAGTCACCCCTTTGCCAATCTGTAGGTTTACGCCGCTTTTGACAAACAAGGCTCCTGTCTGGTAATACCCCGGTTGCAGGACAACCGTTCCTCCGCCGGAGACAGCGCAACTGTCGATTGCTTTCTGAATGGCCTCTGTGCTGAGTACGGTACTGTCTGCTACTGCGCCAAAGGAATTGGCGGATATAATCATCTTGTCTCCGGGAAGTTGGCGGCTGCCTACGCTGTCTGCCCACGATAAATCCGGTTGCTGAGGTACCTGCCCCCATTCGAAGCTGTTGCCGGCTTGTTTGGCAGGAGTGCACGCTATCATCAACGAGCCTGCCAGAAGTAGGGGAAGGAGGTTTTTAATTCTCATATAGTCTTTTAGTATAGGATTCTTTTAATTTCCATCCGGTTTCTCTATTTCCGTGAACGGTGAATCGTTCCAGTGGAAAGTATTCACATCGTCCGGATGTGCGGGATTGTATGCCGGGTCTATTTTCAGATGCTTCGCCAGTTCGGGAACGGCTTTCTTCATCCCTTCGATGACGCATTGGGCGATCTGATAGGCACCGTAAGGATTAAAGTGCGTATTATCTGCAAAATTCCTGGTCTGTCCCGGATACGTTCCTGCCGGATAGTGGACGAAAGCACGTTTGGAAGTGTCCGGTCCCAGCGCCTCGTACAGGGTACGTGTCATTTCATTGAGATCGATCAGGGGAACATTCTCTTTGGCTGCCAGCCAGCGCATCGCTTCCGGATAGTCTTCGTGTGTGTCGCGGATATGTCCGTTGGCGTCGAAACTACGACGTTGGGTAGGAGTGACAAGCACCGGATGCGCTCCGCGTGCACGCGCTTCGTCAATGAATGTTTTCAGACTGGTCATGAAGGAGTAGTAAGCTCCTTTGCCCGGCCCTTTCTGCTTTTGGTCGTTGTGACCGAACTCCATAAAGAGATAGTCTCCTTTTTGATCTGGCTTAAAGCCTTCGCCAGTCGTTTGGCTCCGATAAAGGTATTTGCCGATTCGCCGGATTCGGCATAATTGGCGATACAGACATCGGTGCCGAAGAAGTGAGGAATCATTTGTCCCCAGCTGGCCCAAGGCTCGTTGTCCTGATCGACTACCGTACTGTTGCCGCACAGGAATACGGTAATTACAGACGGGTCGGCAGGCTCGATACTGATGCTCTGACATACGGGAGCGTCACCGTTGAATTCCAGTGTCAGTTTGTCGTCCCAGTTCAGTTTCGTCTTTTCACGGGGTTTGATGCGTACCGATTCTTTGTCGGATATGCGTGGATTCCGTTTGTTGATGATAAATGTCTCCTCTGTGAACTGCCCTTTTCTGGTGGGCAGATTATCGATAAAGAGACGGCGTGATTCGCCTCGTACGGTAGTTACACCTGCCTGCTTCTTGCTTCCGAGGCGTACGGTTACTTTGTAGTTACCGTCCGGCACACGGACAGAAAAGAAGAAAGGTGCTTTGCTCCCTTTTTCGGGAGTGGGTGCAAGGTCATATCCGTAACCTGTTTCCTCGCTGTAGCGGGGGGCGTCTGCCAGTTGGAATGTGCGGGCTTGTTCCTGAGCGCTGATAGCTGTTGCTGTCAGCAGCAGAAGTCCGAGAAATGTTGTTTTCATATCAGTCATCAATTAGTTTAATTTATTTTCGGTTTTAGTTCGTCGGGTGAATCTTTGGTATAGGATTTCACGTCTCCCGCCACTTTGGTGAATAGTTCCTGAATCAGTTCCGGAGCGATATTCGCTGTCGGGCGGAAAGCATCGGAGTTCATATAATCAAGGATGGCTTTATGCATCT
>NZ_GG774702.1:401992-436311 GCF_000162515.1 Bacteroides sp. 1_1_14
ACAACATTCCGATTTTCCGGTTGATAAACCAGGTGTCTATGCTCTGGATGGTCGGTTGGAATTCGGCCGGGAATCCGGTAAACTGCATGACCTGTGCTTTGTTCAGCAGTTCCCACCATTGCAGGTTGCTGTGATATTCGGTCGGGAATTCACGGAAAAGCGGATGATATTCGTTGAGGAAGATACCTGTGGTATGAGGCGGACGCATCTTGAACCAGGAAGTATTCCAAAATACAGGAGTGAAGTATTGTTTCACTTCCTTGCCATACTGGATTTTTCCGGCTGCCGTGATCAATACGTTTCCTCCTTCTTGCAGGATGGAGATTGCTTTTGCGTCTAGTGTATCGGTGGTATATACGTCGCCCTGAGTCAGTTCTACCTGTGCGGGATATACCCAGAAGTCCCAGTCATTGACGGCATCGCTGCCTTCGATACGAATTTCCATATTCAGCTTCTGTGGTGTAGTGATTCCGCTTAGCTTCATGTCTACACTTCCTAGCGGACAAAGATTTCCGACTGGTATATTCTGAGTGCCTACAGTGCCGTGAGCGTATACTTTGCCATATTCATCTTTGATGCTGTATACCGTTTTGGCTTCCTGCAGAGGGGCTGCTCCGAAATGGGAAACTTCGATGTCGGCATGAAAAGCCTCGTCGTTGGTATATACGAATTTAGGAATACGTGCCAGCGGAACGGTCGGGCTGCAGAAACGTCTGAACTCATCTGCGTTGATATAGCCTTTTTCTTCAAAGAAGACATCCAGAAGACCTACTAATGCAGTTCCCTGACCGGAATAGTCGTTCAGTGCCAGCAACTGGAATCCTGCATAGTCGGGTGTACGCAATGTTTTCTCGATTTCGTGTTTGTAGCAGATTGCCTGAAGTTTGCCCGAAGCTATCATAAAGTCGTGCCCCATACTGCCCATGTGATTATCATTCAGGATATCACGGAAGATTTCAAAGTTCTTGGCCTTGTTCACTCCGGTGTATTTACGTATCTCGCTGAAATTCGGGAATGCACACCATTGTCCCGTCTCATGAGAAACGTACGGTTGCTTCACGGAATCGATCTTGGCGCGGTAGTCGGACATACTTTCCGGTTGCGAGCCTGCCCAGCTAAGACCCCGTGCACCGGCTTTCACATGATATTGATTGTGGGGCTGCCATTGCCAGCTGCCTCCTACGGAAGCTCCTGTATATACATGGCGGGGGTCGGTCGCTTTCCAGTAATCAACGAATTTGCTTACCCAAGGTACCCAACGGCCCGAAGGTTCATTGCCGCAGGCCAGCATGCAGTAAGAGGCGTAATTGCCGTATTCTTTGGTCAGAGCGATGGTTTCGTCCATCAGATATTTGTCAATCGGCTGCCCGTTGCCCAGTCTCGGACCGTGATTAGGCCAGCTGGGACCTTCGGGTTGCAGATAAAAACCAACGAGATCGGCAGCGATGAAGGCTGCTTCCGGTGGACAGAAAGAGTGGAAACGCATATGGTTTAATCCGTAGTTGCGGCAGATGCGGAATACCCGTTCCCAGGAAGCTACGTCCATCGGCGCATAACCTGTAAGCGGGAAATCGCAGTTTTCCACTGTACCGCGGAGCATTGTCTTGCGTCCGTTGACGTAGAACCATTTGCCTTCTATCTTGAAATCACGCATACCGAACTGTACCTGTTTCTTTTCGGACTGCTTGCCGCTGTTCAGCGTGGCTGTCAGTTTGTAGAGTGCCGGATTGAACTCATCCCATGTCAGGAAGTCTTTTCCCATCGGTAGTTCCATTTCTACCCGGTTATCTCCTGCCTGAATACGGAAGGTCTGTTGAACAGAGAGGACGTTGTGGCGGGTATCCGTATTAAAGCTTTCGGCAGAAAGTGTTATTTCTCCTTTGGCAGAAGAAGAGGATTTTACATTCATGCGTACCAGCGCTTTCCCATGGCTCAGATCAGGATATACCTGTATATCGTCGAAATAGACTTTGGGAGTCGTCTGCAGTTCGATTTTACCTACGATTCCGTTCCAGTTTCCCTGTGTCTGGTCGGTGATGCTATGTGAATCCGGACCGACATTGATCTCTTTAATCCGGTTGTCAACCCGGATAGTGATCCGGCACGGCTTGCCGGGAGTGACGGCCGAGGTCAGGTCGTATACATGAGGAACGCAAAGGCTGTTTTGCATACCGATTTCTTTCGTGTTTACCCATACGGTTGTTTCAATATGTGGGCGTTCCAGAAAGAGGAGAATTCTTTCCCCTTTCCAGTCGGATGGAATTGTCACTTTCTTTTGATACCAGGCGACACCTACATAGTGCTTGTCGGGAGTCAGGAAGAAAGGTAATTTGACTTGCCCTTCTATCCGGTATTTCTCCATGTAAGGATTGAAATAGTAAGAACTGTCATATAAACTTCCTGTCCATTGGGTACGTGCGGTAACATTGTCCCCTTTCAGCTTTTCGGGCATGGAGCCGGGTAAGTTGATAGACTCGTCGAGCGATTTATTGAACCATTGTTCTTTCATCCCTGCATCTTCCCGGTCTATCTGGAAATTCCATTTTCCGGATAGGCTGAAAGAGTGGTTTTGCCCTGTTACAGTCAATACAGAGGCGAATACAATGGCAATACTTACTAAAAGTTGTTTCATGATATGTAGAATTGATATGTTTTCCACTACGTTTAAAAATCTGCTGCTAAAGTAGAGCTTTTGAGTAATCTATAAAATAGAAAGATGTACAGATACATAGAATATTGTATCAAAAACGGCTTTTATGGCGGTTGGTGTACGAAACTACATGAATATGATAATATCTCCATCATCATTCATTTCTGAAATTCTGGGGGATACCATATCTTTGCGAAGTAAACTTTTTAATCTTAAAGTGAACCATGAAAAAAGTATTTGCCTGGATGGCTTTAACTCTTTGGTCGGTAATGACAATCTTTGCAGGTGAGACTGCTTATCTCTTTTCTTATTTTATCAATGACAGCAAGGACGGTCTGCATCTTGCCTACAGTTATGATGGGCTGAACTGGACTCCTTTGAACGGCGGACGCTCTTTTTTGACTCCGTCTGTCGGTAAAGATAAATTGATGCGTGATCCCAGTATATGCCAAGCTCCCGACGGAACATTTCACATGGTCTGGACTTCCAGCTGGACGGACCGGATCATCGGATATGCTTCTTCCCGTGATTTGATTCATTGGAGTGAGCAACAGGCTATTCCCGTGATGATGCACGAGCCGGAAGCTCATAATTGTTGGGCGCCGGAACTCTTTTATGACGAACCTTCGGAAACATATTACATTTTTTGGGCGACCACCATCCCCGGACGCCACAAGGAAGTGCCTACCAGCGAAAGCGAAAAAGGGCTGAACCATCGTATGTACTATGTCACAACGAAGGATTTTCGTACTTTCTCAAAGACGAAGATGTTTTTCAATCCCGATTTCAGTGTGATCGACGCGGCTATCGTGAAAGATCCGACACAGGGAGATCTGATCATGGTCGTCAAGAACGAGAACTCCAATCCTCCGGAGAAAAACCTGCGTGTGACACGCACGAAGAATATTGCCAAAGGTTTTCCGACAAAGGTATCCGCCCCGATTACCGGAAAATATTGGGCGGAAGGACCGGCACCTCTTTTTGTGGGTGATGCGCTTTATGTGTATTTTGATAAGTATCGTGATCATCGTTACGGAGCTGTCCGTTCGCTGGATCATGGTGAAACGTGGGAAGATGTATCCGATCAGGTTTCGTTTCCGAAGGGAATCCGCCACGGGACTGCCTTTGCGGTAGATGCTTCCGTCGTAGAGTCTCTGGTAGATGACCGGAAGCATCAATCTGTAAAAGCACAAACTTCTTCCTGGTTCAACGATAAGGACCTGACATTGACAGGAGTTTATTATTATCCCGAACACTGGGATGAAAGTCAGTGGGAACGTGATTTCAAGAAGATGCATGAACTGGGATTTGAGTTTACTCACTTTGCGGAGTTTGCATGGGCGCAGCTGGAGCCGGAAGAAGGACGATACGATTTTGCCTGGCTGGATAAAGCAGTAGCTCTTGCTGCCAAATATGATCTGAAAGTCATTATGTGTACTTCGACTGCCACGCCTCCGGTGTGGATGAGCCGGAAGTATCCCGAAATCCTGTTGAAGAATGAAGATGGTACGGTTCTCGATCACGGTGCCCGCCAGCATGCCTCATTTGCATCGCCGCTCTATCGGGAATTATCGTATAAGATGATCGAGAAACTGGCACAGCATTATGGCAATGATTCCCGTATTGTCGGATGGCAACTCGACAATGAACCTGCCGTACAGTTCGACTATAATCCGAAAGCGGAACAGGCTTTCCGTGATTATCTCCGTGCAAAATACAATCACAACATTCAGTTGCTGAACGACGCGTGGGGAACTGCTTTCTGGAGTGAGGCTTATTCGTCTTTTGATGAAATCACTCTTCCTAAGCGTGTCCAGATGTTTATGAATCATCATCAGATTCTGGATTATCGTCGTTTTGCCGCTGCGCAGACCAATGATTTTCTGAATGAACAATGTCTGCTGATCAGAAAATATGCAAAGAACCAGTGGATTACTACCAACTATATCCCCAACTATGATGAAGGACATATCGGCGGTAGTCCTGCACTCGATTTCCAGAGTTATACACGCTATATGGTGTATGGCGATAACGAAGGTATCGGACGCCGTGGATATCGGGTAGGAAATCCGTTGCGTATTGCATGGGCGAATGACTTCTTCCGTCCTATACAGGGTACGTATGGCGTGATGGAGTTGCAACCGGGACAAGTGAATTGGGGGAGCATTAATCCGCAACCGCTTCCGGGAGCTGTCCGTCTGTGGATGTGGAGTGTATTTGCCGGTGGAAGCGATTTTATCTGTACGTATCGCTATCGCCAGCCGCTGTACGGCACAGAGCAGTATCATTATGGGATAGTAGGAACGGACGGCGTAACCGTCACTCCCGGCGGAAGGGAATATGAAACCTTTATAAAAGAGATAAGAGAACTCCGGAAACATTATGCTCCGCGCGAAACGAAGCCTGCCGACTATCTGGCACGTCGTACCGCTATCCTTTTCAACCACGAGAATTCCTGGAGCATCGAGCGACAGAAACAGAACCGTACATGGGATACTTTTGCACATATAGAGAAGTATTACCGGACTTTGAAGTCATTTGGTGCTCCCGTTGATTTTGTCTCCGAACAGAAGGAGTTGACGGAGTATCCTGTGGTGATAGCTCCTGCTTACCAACTGGCTGATAAGGAATTAGTAAATAAATGGATTGCCTATGTGAAAAATGGTGGTAATCTTGTGTTGACCTGCCGTACAGCACAGAAAGACCGTTATGGCCGTTTGCCGGAAGCTCCTTTCGGTTCTATGATCACACCTCTGACGGGAAATGAAATGAACTTTTATGATCTGTTGTTACCGGAAGATCCGGGTACTGTTGTCATGAATGGAAAGCAATATGAGTGGAATACATGGGGAGAAATACTGATTCCCGCATCTGATTCGCAGGTTTGGGCGACGTATGCCAATGAATTCTATGAAGGTGGTCCTGCTGTCACGTTCCGAAAACTGGGTAAGGGCACTGTTACATATGTCGGAGTTGACAGCCACAATGGTGCGTTGGAAAAGGATATCTTGAAGAAATTATATGCACAGCTACAGATTCCTGTGATGGATTTGCCTTATGGAATAACGGTGGAATACCGGAACGGGCTGGGGATTGTGCTGAATTATTCAGATCGTTCTTATACATTCGACATACCGGAGGGAAGTAAGGTGCTGGTAGGAACTGAAGAGATCCCAACCGCAGGAGTACTGGTGTTTTCAATGTAAGGTATTGATTAATAATAGATAAGTGTAAAAAGATAAATAGGTGATGAAACAAATTGTAGGATTAGTATTGATTTTGTGTTGTACACAAATGGTGGCTCAGGAGGTTTTTCCTGATGGCAAGGCAATCCCTGAATGGTTCAGGGAAAACAAGGAAGTGAATGTGAATGCTTTAGGAAAGAAATATAGCATAACCGATTATGGAGTAGCGAACGACAGTACGGTGGTGCAGACAAAGAAGATACAGGGAGTAATTGATCTGGCTGCCCGGAATGGGGGTGGAGTTATAGTTATTCCCAAAGGTACTTTCTTAAGCGGATCACTTTTCTTTAAAAACAATACTCATTTACATCTGGAAGAAGATGCAGTATTAAAGGGAAGCGATGATATTAGTCATTTTCCGGTGAAAATGACCCGTATGGAGGGACAGACTTTAAAGTACTTCATGGCTTTGGTAAATGCAGACGGACTGGATGGATTTACAATTTCCGGAAAGGGAACATTGAATGGAAACGGGCTTCGGTACTGGAAGTCATTTTGGTTACGGCGTTCTATAAATCCGGATTGCACCAATATGGAAGAAATGCGTCCTCGCATTATTTATTTGTCCAACTGTAAGAATGCTCAGATTGAGGGAATCAGAATTATGAATTCTCCTTTCTGGAGCACTCATTTCTATAAATGCAGTTTTTTGAAGTTGTTGAATCTTTGCATTACTTCGCCTGCCAGTCCCGTAAAAGCTCCTAGTACGGATGCAGTGGACCTTGATGTTTGTAATAATGTGCTGATAAAGAATTGTTATATGTCTGTCAATGATGATGCGGTAGCGCTGAAAGGGGGAAAAGGACCTTGGGCAGATAAAGATGCCAATAATGGAGAAAACTATGATATTATTATTGAAGACTGTACCTACGGATTCTGTCATAGCGCCTTTACTTGTGGTAGTGAGTCTATCCTTAGCCGGAATGTGATTGTCCGCCGTTGTAAGGTAGATAGAGCACGTGCTCTTCTAACTCTAAAGATGCGCCCGGATACACCGCAAAAATATGAGTATATTCTGGTAGAGGATATAACAGGGAATGTACAGAATTGTCTGAATATAGCTCCTTGGACGCAGTTTTACGATTTGAAAGATCGTAAAGATACTCCCCTTTCTTATTCTAATAACATTACGATGCGTAATATAGACATTGATTGTAATGTATTCTTTAATGTTAAGAAGTCTGATCAATATAAGTTGTCTGATTTCTGTTTTGAGAATCTCACAGTACGGGCTAAGAAAGGAAAAGTGGATCAGAGTATAATCGATTCATTTACGATGAATAATGTGAAGATAAACCAATAAAACGACAGAACGATGAAGACATTTTTACTCTTTATCTTAAGTTTATTAATCAGTATTGGCTATTTGTCGGGAGCAGACTGGAATGTGCAAATAGCCAGATATAAACAGGATAAAGCTTGTGCTATCAGCTATACTTTTGACGATGGCCTGGCAGAACACTATACACTTCTTGTTCCCCAACTGGAAAAGAGAGGTTTTCGGGGAACATTTTGGGTCTGTGGCTCTAATATAAATAAGGATAACGAGAACATTACCGACACTACAAGAATGACTTGGCCTCAACTTAAGGAAATGGCTGATAATGGGCATGAGATATCCAATCATGGCTGGGCGCATAAAAACTTCGCACGTTTTCCTATCGAAGAGATAAAAGAGGATATTTTTAAGAATGATAGTGCTATCTTTGCAAATACAGGTGTAATGCCCCGTACTTTCTGCTATCCCAATAATAATAAAAAAGCGGAAGGACGGAGAATTGCCGTACAGAATCGTGTGGGGACGAGAACTCACCAGCGTTCGATTGGGAGTAAATCGACTCTGAAGGATTTGGAAAAATGGGTGAATACCTTGATTGAAACCAATGACTGGGGAGTAGGAATGACACATGGTTTAACCTATGGCTATGATGCTTTCCGCAATCCTCAACGTTTGTGGGATCATCTGGATCAAGTAAAAGCGAGAGAGAATGAAATATGGGTAGGAACATTCCGTGAAGTGGCTTCTTATATCAAGGAAAGGGAGGAAACTAAACTGGAAGTTGTGAATAAAAAGAATACCTTGTTGATTGCTCCGGAACTTAAGTTGGATCAGGAACTGTTCGTTGAACCGTTGACAATGGTGATTACCGGTAAGGAAATAAAGAAAGTAACTGTGAAACAAGGAAAAAGAAGATTGCCGGTACAGATCACTGACGATAAAGTTCTTTTCGATTTCGACCCGTATGGCGGTATGATTAAGGTGACACTGAAAATTCAAAAATAAAATTGATTGGACAAATTTTAATATGAGATGATAATGAAACAGAACTTTTTAAAATGGATGGTATGTATGTGTTTCGGGCTATTGTCTGTTGCTACGGTAATGGCAGGCGGTAATTATAAAACTGTCAAAGTAAAAGCTCCTTTTCCGATGCAACCGATTAAAGTCTTTATTTATCCGGACCGGGATTTTAAGATTACGGATTTTGGTGCTGTGCCGGGTGGAGAAGTTGATAATACCAAAGCGATCGCTGCTGCTATTGACGCATGTAATAAAGCGGGCGGTGGACGTGTGGTTGTTCCGGCAGGCATTTGGCTGACGGGACCCGTACACTTTAAAAGCAATATAAACCTCTGTTTAGAAGAAAATGCCGTATTGAGTTTTACAGATAATCCGGAAGACTATCTACCGGCGGTAATGACCTCATGGGAGGGATTGGAGTGCTATAATTACTCACCGCTACTGTATGCATTTGAATGTGAAAATGTGGCAATCAGCGGTAAAGGTACATTACAGCCGAAGATGGGAACATGGAAAGTATGGTTTAAACGTCCTGCACCCCATCTGCAAGCTTTGAAGGAATTGTATACCAAAGCTTCGACCAATGTACCTGTTATAGAACGCCAGATGGCTACCGGTGAAAATCATTTGCGTCCGCATCTGATACATTTCAATCGCTGTAAGAATGTGATGCTGGATGGATTTAAAATACGTGAGAGTCCGTTTTGGACCATTCACCTCTATATGTGTGACGGAGGTATCGTCCGTAATTTGGATGTGCGGGCACATGGACACAATAATGATGGTATTGACTTTGAAATGAGTCGTAACTTTCTGGTCGAAGACTGTTCTTTTGACCAGGGAGACGATGCTGTTGTAATCAAAGCCGGTCGTAATCAGGACGCATGGCGGTTGAATACACCTTGCGAGAATATAGTTATCCGTAACTGCCGGATATTGAAAGGACATACCTTACTGGGCATCGGCAGTGAGATCTCCGGTGGTATACGGAATATCTATATGCATGACTGTACAGCACCCAATTCTGTGATGCGTCTTTTCTTTGTGAAGACAAATCATCGCAGGGGAGGATTTATTGAGAATATCTATATGAAAAATGTAGCATCCGGAACAGCCCAGCGGGTACTTGAAATAGATACGGAGGTGCTTTATCAGTGGAAGGACTTGGTCCCGACTTATGAAAAGCGAATCACTCGTATCGATGGCATCTATATGGATAAAGTAACTTGCGAATCGGCAGACGCTGTATATGAACTGAAGGGAAATGCTGAACTTCCTGTGAAGAATGTGCGGATAAAGGATGTAAAGGTCGGTTCGGTTAAGAAGTTTGTGAAGAAAGTAAGTAATGTTGAAAATGTGGTAGAAAAGAATGTAACTTATCAAATGGAGGATAATAAAGACTAAGCAAAAAAGTTCATATATGAACTTTAATTTGTTTTTGAGTTCATCTCTGTTTTTTTGCATGTAAACTGTACATAATTCCAGTTGAAAATGTGGATGATTCTGTACTTTTGACCATCGCTGAACTACTAATCTGAAATAAAAAGGATACTTTTCGAAGTGTCGGCATTGTGCACTTTTTATGGAAGCTTGGTGAAAGATCAGCGATGTGTTTTTTGTGAACTTACAGATCATTATTTGTTTAACTAAATTCTTTTAAAATGAAAAATGCCTTGTTTTTTCTGGCAGCAATTTTGTTGCTTACAGTTTCGTGTACTGACAATCAAATCCAGTTGAATGGTGATGAACCTGAACCGACTCCTCCGGCAGAGCGGGTCGAGCCTCCTTTGAAACGTGCATTGTGGGCTTCGATTAACGGAAGAAAAGATGCTTCTTACTATCCCGAATACAATAATAAGATATTAGTGAGCTGGCGTATGTTTCCCACCGATGATTCTTCTACAGGCTTTGACCTTTATCGGAAGAGCGGTAATGAAGAAGAGGTGAAACTTAATGAAGAACCGATTACTTTGTCGACAAACTTCCAGGATATAACTGCCGACCGTAATAAGGATAATACGTATCGGTTATGTTTTGCCGGTTCTGATGAAACGTTGGATACTTATACCATAACGGCAGCACAGGCATCGGCCGGACTGCCCTATATTTCCATACCATTGGCCGGTACCACAGGTGTCAGTTCAGAGTATTATTATGATGCCAATGATGCCAGTGTCGGTGACCTGGACGGAGATGGGGTTTATGAGATTGTACTGAAAAGGCTTTTGAGAAGCAGTTCTTCGACAGAGGACGAAGAGGATGAGTCAGAAGCCGTACAGATGGGACCTTGGCATACTACCTTGCTGGAAGCATATAAATTAGATGGTTCGTTCTTATGGCGTGTAGCTTTGGGCCCGAATGTCCCGGTGGGTAATCTGACCTCTTTTGCTGTCTATGATTTTGATGGTGACGGAAAATGTGAAATAGCGGTTCGTACCGCAGAAGGCACTGTCTTTGGAGATGGAACAGAAATAAAAGATACGGATGGGGATGGTAAAGTCGATTATCGTGTCGAAGGCTCGGCTCATATTCATGGCGGACCGGAATTTCTGTCGGTATTGGATGGTATGACAGGAAGAGAGTTGGCTCGTACTGATTATATCGCGTTAGGTAAAAGCGAAGACTGGGGAGATAACTATTACAAACGTTCTGCCAGTTATCGTGTAGGAGTGGGATGTTTTTCGGGTACTACCCCCTCTATTCTGATTTGTCGTGGAGTATATGGAAAGATGGTATTGGAAGCCTGGGATTTTCAGGGCCAAGAGTTAAAGAAGAGATGGAGATTTGATACTTCAGACGGTGTGCACGGTGATTATGCCGGACAAGGAAATCATAGTTTAAGTGTGGGAGATGTGGACGATGACGGGTGTGATGAAGTTGTATATGGAGGTTGTTGTATAGACCACAATGGTAAAGGCTTGTGGAACTCCAGGCATGGACATGGAGATGCCTTGCATTTAGGTAAGTTTGACCCGTCAAGAAAAGGACTGCAAATTTGGTCTTGCTTTGAGGCTTGTCCTTTTAAAGTAGGTGCTGCTTTGAGAGATGCGAGAACGGGAGAGACTATCTGGGATTTTCCGTATAGTGGAGATATGGGACGTTGTCTGGTAGCCGATATTGATCCCGATAGTCCGGGCTGTGAGATGTGGTGGTATAAAGGTAATGCACATTCCTGTACGGGAGCTGATCTCGGATATGGAGCCGGTTCTAGCAGTATGTCTTACAATATGGCTGTCTGGTTCTCCAATTCGTTGAATCGTCAATTATTAGACCGGAGTAAGATTGATGCGCCCAAAGAAAAACGTGTATTTACTATTTATAGATATGAAGTGACTACTATCAATAGTAGTAAAAGTAATCCCTGTTTCTATGCGGATATCTGGGGAGACTGGCGCGAGGAAATTATTCAGGTAACAAGTGATCAGACTGAACTACGCCTGTTTACGACTTGGTATCCGACAGATTATAAATTTCCTTATCTGATGAGTGATCATGTCTATGAAATGAGTGCCCTCAATCAAAATATAGGATATAATCAACCTACGCAGCTGGGTTATTATTTAGGGTCTGATTTGTATAAAAAGTAAGTAATCATATTTAAACAAAAGTCTCAGGTAGTTTGTCTCTACTTGAGACTTTTTTTGTTTTACGGGTGATAAACGATAAATAATCTATGTAAATGTACAAACTTCTATGTACTGATATTGAAACCGGGATTATCTTTGTGCTACTATGAAACTATTAATATACACAAAATGAAAAAACTGATTTTATTATCTTTATTGACTCTTCAATTTGGTTTGCTCGCTGCACAAAATGCTGATGGGCAGGGGCGTTTGTCTCGCTTGTTTAATTTCGGATGGAAATTTCATGCAGGTGACTTGAAAGATGCCTATTCTGTAAACTATGATGATAGTAGCTGGCGTGTACTGGATCTGCCTCATGACTTTCAAATAGAACAGCCGTGGGATAAGGGTGCAGGGGGAGCTCGTGGCTTTAAAGCGATGGGAACCGGTTGGTATCGTAAAACATTTAAAGCCGATCCTGAATGGAAAGGAAAACGGGTATTACTCGATTTTGAAGGAATTATGTTAATAGGTGATGTCTGGGTAAACGGTCAGAAAGTAGGAAGTACAGATTATGGGTATATTGGCTTTGAAACGGACATTACTAAATTACTAAGATATGACGCAGATAATGTGGTAGCTGTCAGTGCTTCTACCGGCAAAAAAGGAGGATCACGCTGGTATACGGGAGGAGGTTTGTTCCGGGATGTCCATTTGCTGGTTAAAGACTATGTTTCCATAGCCCGTCATGGCGTGTTTATTTCTACTCCTAAAGTAACGGAACAAAGTGCAGATATCAATGTACAGGTTGAGGTGGAAGGTATTTCCGGGAAACAGCTGGATGTGGAAATCAATGCCAGAATCTTTTCTCCGAAAGGTGAATTGGTGACGGAAACAAAGGGAATGGCTCCTAAAAAAAATAAACTGGCTACTGTTGAAGTCCTACTTCCGGTAGTTGCAGTTTCCAATCCCCAACTATGGTCTTGTGAAACACCGAATCTCTATAGAGCAGAAATAACATTGGTCCGTGATGGAAAAGTTATCGACAATGTAACTGAGAAATTTGGTATTCGCACACTTGAATACTCTCCGGAGTTTGGCTTTAAACTGAATGGTAAGAAACTATTCTTGAAGGGTATTGCCAATCATCATGACTTAGGTGCTGTAGGAGCAGCGGCATTCGACCGTGCTATTGAACGGCAGTTCGAATTGCTCAAGAAGTTCGGTTATAATCATGTGCGTACATCACATAATCCATATTCGAAATCCTTTATGGAGTTGGCTGATAAACATGGTATTCTGATTGTAGATGAATTGATTGATAAGTGGAGCGACAAATCATATTGGGGTGGGCGGGTTCCTTTTACTCAATTGTGGTATAAGATGATTCCCGAATGGATTAAACGCGACAGAAACCATCCTTCGGTTATTATGTGGAGTTTAGGTAACGAATTGCAGATGCGGGAAGATCTGGCTGGGTTCCCTACCGGTGATTGGGGTGTTACGACTTATCGAATTTTCGATGTACTTGTAAAACGATACGATTCTACACGTAAGACAACGGTGGCTATGTATCCTTCGAGAGCTGGTGCCATCAGTAGAAAAGATGCAGATTTCAATAAGAAAGTTCTTCCTCCCGAATTGTCTACGGTGACCGAAGTTGCCAGCTTCAATTATCGTTATTCTGATTATGCGAAGTATCTCGAAGCTTGTCCCGATTTAATCGTGTATCAGAGTGAGGCAACAAGCAGTGAACTTACTGCTCCTTTTTTCGGTATGGACCGGGATAAGATGGTAGGACTTGCCTACTGGGGAGCTATTGAATACTGGGGGGAATCGAATGGCTGGCCTAAAAAAGGGTGGAATTATTCATTCTTTAATCATGCTTTGGAACCCTATCCTCAAGCGTATTTGATAAAGAGTGCTTTCTGTGATGAGCCTTTAGTTCATATTGGGGTAGTCGATAGTGAGAAAGAAAGTATTGAATGGAATGATGTCATAGTAGGTCGTATGCCTCTTTCATCTCATTGGAACAGAGCTGAAGGAAGTAAGCAGAACCTGTTTACATATACAAATGCTGATGAAGTGGAGTTATTGGTTAATGGGAAATCTTTGGGTATTCAGAAAAATAAACGTGATGATATACAAAGCCGCAATATGATCTACTGGCAAAATATACCTTATGGCAAAGGAGGAAACATCATAGCGATTGCCCGTAACAATGGAAAAGAAGTTGCTCGTCATATGTTGGAAACGACAGGCACGGCGAAAGCTCTGAAAATAGAGTTGGAGAATGCAGACTGGAAAGCAGATGGAATGGATTTACAGTATGTAAAGGTATATGCTGTTGACAGTAAAGGACGGGTGGTACCTGCTACTGAAGGTGAAGTTACATTTGAAGTCTCAGGTGAAGCCAGACTGATTGCCGTAGATAATGGTGATCATATGACGGATGAGCTTTTCTCAGGAAACCACAAGAAGTTACATCAAGGATTTGTAATGGCTATATTACGTTCCAGTCAGACTAGTGGAAATGTGAAGATCAAGGCTTCTCTGAAAGGGCTGAAGAGTGCGGAAAAGAAGATGATGACTAAGTAATAAAAATAAGGGGCTGATTCAACCAGCCCCTTATTATTTACATACGATAACTACCTTTTTTAGTGAATGTTTTTTTCACTTTATTCTGATTGATGAAATCCACTTTACATCCGTCGGGGATTTCAATCTGATTTTTTCCTTCTTTAGATAGTTTCAATTTTATCTTTCCTTCTTTGACGGGGAACTCGATGTTTGCCCATTCCAGATCCATCAATTCGGGACGTATCGTATAATGATTCGGCTGTGTTGGAGATTGGCTGAAACCGGCTATGCCATTTAAAACTGCGACTACTCCGGGAACTCCATTGGCACCATGACATAAGCTCAGTCCATAAGGACGTTTATAGAAAATAAGTTGTTCATCCTTGGATTTCTTGTATGAGAAGTTTTCCGGAAAACGGGTATGCCCCTGTGTAAGCCAGTCACCAAATACGGTAAAAAGGAAGTTCCACATTTCTCTGACTTTACCCGCTTTTGAATAAGCAAGGAACTCATATCCTTTCTCATAACTTACATAATCATGGTAATAAGGAATGGTGGGGAGTACTTCAAACAGATGATCATACCGTTCTTTGGGGAATATACCGGCAAGGATAGCCCAGTACTGGGCATGATGTGAAATCACTGTATCCAGTTTGCCGTCCTTGGTATATCCGTTTATGAATAATCCCTGTTCTTCATTCCAGAAATGTTTGATTATACTTTTCTTTAAAGCCTCGGCTTTCATTCGGTAATGTCTTGCTGATTTTCTGTCTCCCCATTTTTCGGAGAAGTCTGCACCAATTTGGTAATTATAATAAAGCATTATTTGTGCATACGTGGGAGTTCCCTTCTTGTCAGGGCCTCTTCTGGTAGCCCATCCCGGAACAAATCCCCAGCTGACACCGACATTGGCAGAGATAAATCCACGTTCATCCTGAAGAGTCTCGTAGAGTTTCAACAGTTGTTCTATGCGGTCACGATAGGAGAGGATCGTATTGAAATCTCCATATCTTTGGTAATAGTGGTTAAAACCTATTAAAGCATGAAGCGGATAATCCGGTATTCCCAAATCTGTTTTTTGCGGATTGAGCGGGAGCATAGCCACTGAAAGGCTGTTGCGCGAAACTTGTTCATCTCCGAAGAGATAATCTCCTGCAAAAGTGCTTAAAACGGCATCCATCGACCAGGGCAGATAATCTCTCTTAATACCATCCAGATAAAAGCCGTGAGTGCTGGTATGCAAGGAGGCAACCGAAGCATTCCAGATGTTATTCATACGTTCGTCATTACATTCAAAGGACATCAGGAAGTCTACAGGCCATATCTTGGCTTTAAACTTAACGGCAGATATCTCACATCCTTTGTCGCTGAATATTTTTAGATAACGGACCGCCCTTTCCGGAAGGATAATTTGCTGTTCTCCTTCTGTCAAGGAATAGGATTCAATGGGATATTGTTCGAAGAGTTTGGTGTTTTCGTTTAATGCCTCTTCCGGACTTTCTCCTACAAAAGCGGTGAGCTTTCCTTCGCCTTTGGCAATGAATGATACTTTGCCGACTTCAATATGGAAAAAGTCAACCAGAATATATCCATTCTTCTGAATCTTTATTTTCTGATTCTCAACTGCTGCGTTCCGTATAGGTAAGATGGAAACCGGATGAATGGTAACCTCTGTTTCCGGATCATCCAAAGGCATTCTGCCTGCAGTGCCGAATACCGGAGATGTTTCTGCAATATTCCATTCAGTACCATCCATACTTGCTTTCCAATTATCCGTTGAGACTTTACCATTGAAGGATACTTTAATGGCAGGCAGATCATTTTCAGTCTCTACTTTGAATAATAAGATTGATTTTCCTTTAGGCAGTGTAAGAGAACTTTTGTCGGAATTGCCTGTTTCTTTTCCATTGACGGATACTTTTACCTTTCCGGTAGATGTCCATTCTATCGGTGTCTCTGTCGGCAAGATTACTTCTTTACGGAATGAAGTATGATATACCGGAGCATAAAATTTGCCGGGATATCCCACGTTCATACAACGTTTCTCCGATTCTTTCAGTCTTTTCTGCTGAAGATGTGCACTCAACTGCCCCGGATACCAGATATATTCTCCGTTTCCATTTCTTACCGGAGTATCCGGAATTTCTACAGCCGGGTCCAGTAAAGGATCATACTGTATGTTTTGTGCTTGGATCGTGTATGCAGACGCACACAAACTTAAATATACAAGTATAAATTTCAATTTTAGATTCATCGTTTTATCTTTATATAAAGTTTTTTACTCAGGATTACCGGAAGTCAAACATCAGATTCAGATGTAATCCTTCATCTCCCGATTTGATTCGGATATTTCCCGGTTGACTGTTAGGACCTTGTTGCTCAATCGGCTTGAACGAGCAGATAGCCGGAATATCAAGCAAGAATGAAAGATCACCTTCAGGGAATGCAGGCATGGTATCTTTTTACCCGTCCTGCCGGTTCTTCCGGAGTGAATACCCGGAAGAAAGTTCCGTCATTACGTGAATAAACGGTAAATGAAGTCTTCTCGCCCTCCAGTGTAGCCCAATAGAGATTGGCATGGTAACCCTTGAACTCAGGATATATCAGATTCTCAAAACTTTCTCCGGTAATGGTGTTGTTATAATCTTTGTGCCAGATACCGTAGTTCGTTCCTGGAATTCGGTTTTTCCATACTCTGTATGGCCCGCGTCCCATCCATTTCATACCCGAACAGTTTTGTTCCGGATAAGAGAAGCTAAGTCCGAGATTGAAAATCTGTGCATCCATGAAAGCATCGTCGAAGCCACCGCCACCGGAACCGCGATTTAATAAAATAGCATCCATATAAAGCAAACCTTCGTTTGTCAGACGCCAGACAATGGAATCTGCCGCACCTTTATATTTGGCACAATAAATGGCGCCGTCGGAGGAATGACGAGTATAGCTGAGCGAAGGTTCATATCGCATCTTCATACCTACTGCTACCGGACCATCTTTGAATGGAATCTCAGTCTCACCGGATTTAATGTGACGGATCATACCGGTTGCCGCATCGAAGGTTATGCTGACTATGCTGCTCTTTAGTTCAATGGCGTCAGACGTTTGTCGGGCTTCTGCTTTTTGAGGAGCAGGCGTGAGTGTCGTTTGTGACAGGTTACGTTCAAAATATTGTTTTGCCAGATGAATCGGATAAGTCCAGTTACAGATACTTTTTCCTTCTCTATCAAAAGCCTCCAGTTCGAGCACATCCCCTTCCCGGAATGAATCGGGCAGTTCAAAAAGGGCAGTGCCTGTTTCTCCCGGATTAATGGATGGAAGTTGCACTTTCCCTTCAGCGATTACCTTTCCTGCTTCTGCGTCTCCTTTGAGCGGAGTGCCGCACGATAAAACCTTATAAGTCATACGACACTCTTTCAGATTGGTAAAAGTATATTCATTGGTCAGAAGGAAACTGCCGTCGAAGTGGTTAGTAATGAGAAGAGGTTTCAACTGGATAGGCGACCATTGTGCACGGATGGCATAATAGCTTCCTTCTTTCTCTCGACGTGGGCCTACTACTCCGTCGGGTGCATTGGACTTGTCAGAGTCGAGTATTCCTCCTTTATCACTGCGTTTGGGAGCCTCATCGCAATATACCCAGATGAACCCTCCTGCAAACAAGGGATTGGTACACCAGCGATCCCAAAAGTCGCGCAGGCCGGCTCCTCCTCCCTGATCGTACATGGCGTGCATAAATTCGGTCGGCATGAATACTTTATAACCATTGGTGAAACGTGCTACCCCTGTCAGATAAGTAGGATAGTGATGCGTATCCAAGTCGTTAAAGTCAGCCCAGGGATGTACCATATGTCGTTTTTGTAATCTGTCATATTGGGCAAACAAAGGATCGGTTTGCGTATTCCAGCCTCCTTCGTTTCCGTTACTCCAGAGAATGATGCAGGGGTGGTTAACATCCCGTTCAATCATTTCTTTTACGAGTTTTGCACCGACTTTGGAGTCGTAACCGTTTTGCCAGCCTGCCAGTTCATCCATGTAGACAAGCCCCAGTGAGTCGCACATATCAAGAAAATGTTCATCGGGCGGGTAGTGCGAACGCACTGCATTCATATTCATTTCTTTGATGAGCAGGGCATCCATTCGGCTTAATGCAGCACTGGTGGTACGCCCTCCGTCTACAGAAAATGAGTGGCGGTTGATTCCTTTGACCACTAGTTTGGTACCATTCAAATATACGCCGTCCTGGGGAAAGAATTCTACGGTACGGAAACCAGTGCGTGTTTCTCTGGTTTGTACGATTTTACCTTCGGGATTCTTTAATTCCAATTTGGCTACATACAGATTGGGATTCTCTGTAGACCAGGGAATGATGCTTGCCCATTCACCGCTAATCATCTGCTCCTTATCGGAGTTATTGATTGGATGAGTGATTGTTGTTTGTCCGTTGGAGGTATATACGGTTTTCCCGTCTTTTAATGAACGGACAGATACGATGATTTCATGTCCTTTGGCATCTCCTGCCATATCTACGGCGACCTGTAATTTCCCATGGTGATCAGCATTTAGTACGAAATGTTCCATGTGTACCTGTGGCAGAACTTCCAGCCATACAGGACGGTATATACCGCCAAACAACCACCAGTCAGCTTTCCGTTCGGCGGCATTGATCGATCTGTTGGCTGATTCTTTGGCAACTTTCACTTCAAGCTGATTCTTTTTTCCAAGATTGAGTAATTCGGTAATATCATAATTAAAGCGATAGAAACCTCCTTGATGCATCTCACCTGCCGGCTTGCCGTTTATCATGATTTCTGCATCAGTCATCACTCCGTCAAAGAATATCTTTACCCGTTGCCCTGCCCATGATTTGGGGGCGTCAAATTTATAGCGGTAAATTCCGGTTTCATCACTGGGGCGTTGTCCTTTTATGGTATACCATCTACCGTAGGTATATTCTCCGAATCCCTGTAGTTCCCAGTTACAGGGAACCTCGATCTTTTTCCATTTGCCACTATTCTGTCCCGCAGAACAGAAAAAATCCCAGGTCTTGGTGTCGTCAATGCCTGTTCCCGAAAGATAAATGCGTTCGGGATGGGGAGCTTGTGCTTGTATGGTAGTCCCATTCCACATTGCTGTGAAAATCAGAGATACCAGTAAGCATCTAAATTTCTTGTTCATATGATGGTTGTTCTTACACATTGTGCTTTTATTGAGATTTATTTTTTAACAGTGATACCGGCAGGAACTTTCAAGTCGCTGGTTATTTTTCCGTCTGCTCCTTTGCTATGTTTCACATAAACGATGCCGTATGGAGTCGGAAATGTTCCTTCTACCCATTCCAGATCACAAAGATTGGGAGTGATCCGTAAAGTTTTACATCCCGGTTCCAAAACTTCGATACCTAAAAGATGTTGTGTCATCCAAGGTGTTGGTCCGGATGCCCAACCATGACAGAAACTGTGCCGGAATCCGGGATAACAGTATGCTCCGAAATCTCCGTGGATATCCTTTTTGCCTTCCGGAACAAATTCGTCCAAACGTCCCGCATTCTGTGCCCAGTCCAGATTAAAATCTTCCCAGAAAGTGGTAGCGCCCAAGTCCAGCATTCCACCCCAGAACTGGCGGATTATATCAAGTGCCTGTTGATATTCACCACTTTGTGCAAGTGCTTGTAGCATGTAGTATCCGTAGAAGGTGGAGAATCCTTCGGCACCACCTACCGAAATGACATCTTTACATGCTTTCTGAGGTGACATCAGTCCGGCTATTGACATAAGGGCAGCTGCCTGTTTCAGGTTGTTGGGCTGTTTGATTATTTTTTTAATTCGATGGGCAATAGCAAGGCTTTTTGCCGCATATTCTTTTTCTCCCAATACATTGCACAACTTCTCTGCATTATCAAGTGACCAGCAAAGTAAAGCCCGGTAACCGGCTTCCACACCTGCTTCATTGGGGCTTGATGGCCAATCCAGAAAACGGGATTTTGCCAGGGTTTCGTTACCATCCTTGTCTACACATTCGTCTATACGATCTATGAGACCGATTATGTAATCCCGATGTTTGCGCAGGTAATCCATGTCGCCGTTGTGCATATACCATTCGTATTGGATGATGAGATACCACATGGAGTAAGCACTCATGTTATTCAGCCATTTAGGTAGCGGAAACTGTTTGCAGGCGAGGTCGATACTTTTAGGCACCACTTCATTATCACCAAATACCGTCATGATGGTCGCAACTTCCGGATGCATGTCACCCAACCAAATGAGGCGGTCGCGTTTGATTCCATCCCAAAGATATTCCTGCATATTGAGATGCACGGTGTAGGCTCCTGTCATCCATATTTGGTTCAGACGTTCGTCACTACAACGGAATGAACCCAGATAGGGGATATCCCGGTAACGTAGTATGGCAGATGCCTCTTTAATATGTACATTGACTCCTGTCTGGAGTAAATCGATGCGGACGAAGCGGAACCCTGTATTGCCGATTTCAATTTGTCCGTTGCTAGGGATTTTCATCGTAATATCCCGCATGGCATGATCATTGGTGGAAAAACCTTTTTTCCACCCTGTATATCGGATGGGGCTGCATGCCTCACTGACAGATTCACCGAAGCGGATGCGTATCGTTGCCGGTTCGCGTTTGTTTGAAGGTCCCAATATCAGTTTCAGTCCTCCATGTAATTCCCGCCCATAATCCAATAGGATGGCAGCGGTATCATTGGGCATCGAGCGTAACCGACAAGCATTCTCTTTAACCATTTCCGATTGCCCGTCGCTTAATTTGAGCAGTACTCTCGGGGTGCTTACAGAGGATTCGCTACTTGTCCATACCACCTTTCGTGGAGAAAGATAGAGTTGTGAAATTTCGTCATGGCGGATATTAGTGGTGTCATTGCCGAAGACTGGCGGAAGATGATTTTGCGCCAAACCGAGTTCGGTCATGATACAGATACCGGTGATTAATAGTATTCTTTTTGTTTTCATATATCAGAGGGAGTTATTGTCTGGATACTGTAAAACGATCTATATCCGGTGCCCATCCGAAGTTATTTCCCATTTGCACCGTATTGTAACCTTGTTTTAAGCTGACAGGAATAGTCACAGATTTCACTTCATTGTTACTGTTCAAATCTTTGAGTACTGTTTTCGTTCCATTGACAGAAACTTCCAGTTTGCGGTTTTTGTCGCAAGAGTAGAAAATAGTCATTTCATAGTTACCTCCCTTTTCGCTGTATACTTCGCTCCATTCGGCAAAGTTCTCTTCCCGGCCGCCGAGTCGGGATATTTTCATTCTGCCGGAACAATCGGAGGCAGGTACATAAACAATTGGTTTGGATTTCTTTCCCAGATCGTCGTAGCAGGGAAGATATGCCCATTCAGCCTCATAAGATACGGGTTCCAGTCGTTTTTCAGCTTCCATTTTGTATATCATTACGCTGTGTGGCTGAACAGTCTGCCGTATTTCTCCTTTCATTTTTCCAAGATCTTTCTGTTTGATTAAGTCCCGTACTTTTACGTTACCACCCAGTTCAAGGGTTTCAAAAGGAACG
Source organism: Bacteroides sp. 1_1_14 (assembly GCF_000162515.1). Classification (NCBI taxonomy): domain Bacteria; kingdom Pseudomonadati; phylum Bacteroidota; class Bacteroidia; order Bacteroidales; family Bacteroidaceae; genus Bacteroides; species Bacteroides sp. 1_1_14. Next base: position 423,888 of record NZ_GG774702.1, read on the forward strand.
ATAAAGTCACATGGCTGGTCGGAAGGGTTATACAATGCTACCGCTCTTGTCAGTCCGCGTTTCTGTTCGATGTCCTTTACCAGTACATAGCTTTTATTTTCATGTTGAACGACGTGTGCCTGAAGTCCTAATACATCCTGATTCAGTGCGATCAGTTCTTTGTTTTTCAGTAGCTTCAATGAGAAATCGGGAATCGTATTCATGTCACATCCGATCAGCAGGGGAGAACTCATGATGCACCACATTCCAAAATGGACCTCTTCTTCGTTGGGTTTCAGTCCACGCCCGATTTCTAGCATATCCATGTCGTTGTAATGTCCGTCGGTAGCATAGGCGGAAAGATATAAGTTCTTTTCTATAATACCTTTTACTGAATTCCATCTGGGACGGATGTCAGGACTGATACGCCAGGAACGTGCCAGTCGTTTTGCCCAGGTACCGGGAAAAGCCCATCGGCAGATATTGATAGATACATCCGTTCTTCCTGTATTGGCTATAGCCTGGCAAATCGTGCTGTAGCGCTTTTCTTCATCCAGCCCCAGTTCGCGTCCGCCACAATAATCGATCTTGATAAAATCATAGTTCCATTCTTTAAGATATAAATCCATATCCTGCTGTTCATGGCCGTATAGTCCGGAGCCCACTCCGTTTGCGTCGTTGTCATAGATAGATCCGCAGGTGTTGTCTCCTGCATCCGAGTAAATTCCGGCTTTTAGTCCCAGCGAATGGATATAGTCTGAAACCACTTTCATCCCGTTGGGAAAACGGTCGGGATGCGGATGCATTTTCCCCGTTTCGTCCCGATGCCCGAAGAAGCCGTCATCTATATTGATATAGTTGTAGCCTGCCTCTTTCAGTCCGTGTTTGATTAATGCGTCAGCTTGCTGTTTTATCAATTCTTCACTGATATTTACATGATAGGTGTTCCATGAACTCCATCCCATAATAGGACGGTCGATGTCTTTTTGGGCAAAAGTATTTGCCATAAACATGGTAGATAAAATGCCCCAGGCAATCAGATGTTTTTTCATACGTTTGTAGTCTTTTGTAGAAATGGATAACTTTCTTGGCAAAGATATGCAAAGTCGTAACTTGCTCCAATGGCAAATAAGTATAGAAAGATGGAAAATCGTCCATTTATTGGAGAATTGGGGCGTAAAAACCGGATTAAAGCATGAAAAGTGTATGAATTTAATGGAAAACGTATGAATTTACATGTACTGACATTACAACTACCCTTATCTTTGCTAGCAAATGAAAAATACATAAAGTGATGACACATTTAAAAATCTTTTTATTGTTAATCGTTTGTGCGTTGTCCGTATTGGATGGGAAAGCACAGACTGGTATAGCGCTTGCTGACGAACTTAACGGCAAGCGGATCGGAGTAATAGGTGACAGCTATGTGAGAAATCATAAAGAGCCGTTTGAGAACACATGGCATTATAAGTTTGCAAAGAAGCACGGTATGGAGTATTTTAATTATGGAAAGAATGGGAATAGCATAGCTTATTCCAGCCCGCGATGGGGAAAAGCGATGTATCTGCGATATGCGGAGATGGCGGATAGCCTCGATTATGTCATTGTCATTGGCGGACATAATGATGCATTTAAACTGGACTCTATCGGAGGTATTGATAACTTCAAAGATAAAATGGAAATTCTGTGCAAAGGCTTAGTCGAGAAATATCCGACAGCGAAAATCTTTTTCTTTACCCGCTGGAACTGCAAAAACTTTAAAGGAAGTGACTCGGAGAAAGTAGTGGATGCGATGATTGAAGTCTGCGGCAATTATAGTATTCCTATTTTTGATTGCGCAAGAAAAGGAAGCATCTATGCCGATAATGATACTTTCAGAAGAATCTATTTCCAGAAAAGCAAGAATAATACTGATACAGCGCATCTGAACAGTAAAGGACATGACCGTTTTTTGAAAGTTGCCGAGAGTTTTCTGCTGCAATATTAATCTAAAAGAAAATAGTCCTCTTTAATTTTAATATGATGAATAAAAGATTATTTTGTATTCTGCTGTTGGTATCAACCGTTTGGTTGGCCTATTCACAAACACGCGATTATATCCCCCTGCAGAAGCAGGTAGGTCCTGAACATACAACGGAAGATATTGCAACTGTACAGGCTCCTTTCGCTATGCCCGAAATGAATCGTCCGGTCTTTAAAGATGTTGTGTGTTCTATTGTGGAAACAGGCGCCAAACCTGAGAAAATGGTTACGAAAGCGATCCAGAAGGCGATAGATAAAGTCAGTCGTGACGGAGGAGGAAAAGTGGTCATACCTGCCGGTATTTGGAAAACGGGTCGCATAGAGTTGAAGAGTAATGTAAATCTGCATTTGGAAGAGGGAGCCGAACTGCATTTTAGTGGAAATATAAACGATTATCTGCCTGTTGTCCTGACTCGTTTTGAAGGAGTGGAAGTCTATTCATTAGGAGCTTTGGTCTATGCTAATAATCAGGAGAATATAGCTCTGACCGGTCATGGAAAGCTGGTAGCTCCGACTACCGACTGTGAAATATGGAAACGACAATGTTATGAGTCGATAGAGAAATATGTAGAGCAATATCCGGATGTAAAAGAACGTATTGCAGATGGTAAAAAAGGACGTTCAGTCTTTCTCCCTCTGTTTGTTTCTCCGACAAACTGCAAGAATGTATTAATCGAAGGAGTTACACTGGAGCGGTCACTTTTTTGGAATATAGTTCCTGTATATTGCGATGGAGTGATTATACGTGGTGCGACGGTAGACTCTCACGGACATGGGCGTACAGATGGCATTGATATCGAGTCTACACGAAATGTACTGATAGAGTATTGTTCGCTGGATTGTGGAGACGACTGTTTTACGATGAAGTCCGGACGCGGAGAAGATGGAATCCGTGTCAATAAACCCTCTGAGAATATAGTAATACGTTATTGTCTTGCCAAAAGAGGATGGGGAGGCATTGTTTGCGGAAGTGAGACAGCTGCGATGATTCGCAATCTCTATGTACATGATTGTGTATTTACAGGCACTAAAAGTGGATTGCGTTTTAAAACCCGTCGTAGTCGTGGTGGCGGGGGCGAGAATCTGACTTTCGAACGTATTCGGATGAATCTTACCGGTGCTGCTTTCTGGTGGGATATGTTAGGTGAAGAAAAGCATGTCGGCGATTTGGCAAAGCGTTTGCCGGCTCGTCCCATAACACCTTTGACTCCGTCTTTCAAGAATATTACCATCCGTGATATCATTGTTGAATCAGCCTCCTATTTTATAGACTTAAACGGTATTCCGGAGACCCCGGCAGAAAATAATCTGATAGAAAATTTAGTGGGGAAGACCAATAAACTGATACGGATGACAGATGTGAAAGGTTTTACGTTGAAGAACATAACCATTCAGAGTAAAAACCCTTCCATCTTTATTAACGATGGACGCGATGTTCTCTTTGAGCAAGCACATTTCCAGCTGCCGGGCGGAAAAGTAAAAATAAAAACGCAAGGTGACTTGACGGAAGAACCTCGGTTGATTCGTTGTTTGGTGAAAGAGTATTGAGAAAAAGGATTATATTCATTTTAAATTTAATATCTATGTTACAACGCACTATCTTTTTTTTGTTCTTGCTGGGAGGCGTCTTAGTGTCTTTGGTTGCTAAAGCTGATGATAATCCGCGTACTTTTATCTTGCTGGATAAGGGATGGGGATATAGGCCTGTCAGTGATACGGGATTAAAATCTTCTATGAAGCAAGTAACTGTCCCTCATACATGGAATGCCAATTATATACCGGGTACCCGCTCCTACAACAGGGAAATGATGGTATATAGACGTGATCTTGAAATAACCCCGGATATGAAGGACAAACGGCTTTTCCTTTATTTCGAAGGAGTGAATTCATCGGCCACTGTTTTGGTGAATAATAAATCCGTAGGATCGCATAAAGGAGGATATACGGCATTTTGTATGGAAGTGACAGATTATGCAAAACAGGGTATTAATAAACTGGAAGTATGGGTGACTAACGCATACAATCCGGAAATTCTGCCTATCAGTGGTGATTTCAATATATACGGTGGTATTCATCGCCCTTGTCATTTGCTGGTGACGGAGCAGGACTGTATTTCACCTTTGTTTTATGCTTCCCCCGGTGTCTTTATACATCAGGATAAAGTGTCGGAAAAGCAAGCTCAAATAACGGTGGAGACAATGCTTTCACTTAGAGGAAAGAAGCAAGGATTAAAAGTCCGGACTACGATTGAAGATGCCAAGGGAAATATTATTTCACAGAATATAGAGCAGAATGTAACCACTGAAAACGTAAAGCAGCCGTTTGTGATTGAGCATCCTGTATTATGGAATGCCAAACAGAATCCCCATTTATATAAGGTGATAGTCGAATTACTGGATAATGGTAAAGTGATAGACCGGGTAGAACAGCGAACCGGTTTGCGCTATTTTTCAGTAGATGCTGATAAAGGCTTCTTTTTGAATGGTAAATACCTTGATTTATACGGTTTTTGCCTGCACGAAGAGGTAGAAGGCAAAGGTAGTGCATTGTCCGCAGAAGATCATGAGCGGGATATGGAATTAGTCAAGGAATCCGGTGCGACATCGTTACGGTTAGTTCATTATCCTCATTCGGAATCTATCTATCATCTTTCGGATGAGAATGGAATCGTATTGTGGACCGAAATACCGATGGTAGGTCCCGGTGGATATGATTTTTGTGGATTTATCAACACCGACGGACTTAAAGAACATGCCCGGCAAGTTTTGAAAGAGTTGGTTTATCAGAAGTACAATCATCCTTCCATATGTTTCTGGGGTATCTTTAATGAGATAAGAACCAATTATGATAATGCCGAACCGTTTGCCCGTGAATTGCATGAGCTTTATAAAGAAATCGATCCGTCCCGACTGACTACCTTAGCCAGTTGTGATGATCCTAAATTCTATCAGAACTGTTCCGACCTTATGGCATGGAATAAGTATATAGGATGGTATGGTAGCCGCAATGCTCCCGAAACAGCCGGCAATTTCTTTGATAAAGCGAAAGCAGCTTCCGATGGAAAGCCTGTGGCTATATCGGAATATGGCGGTGGGGCTAATGTGGAGCATCACTTTTCGATGAAGGAAAATGATGTAAAGCCAAGTGGGCAATTCCATCCGGAGGAAGGGCAGACCTATATTCATGAAGGTAACTGGAGTGCATTTGCGCAACGCCCGTATATGTGGGCAAAATACATCTGGGTATTTGCCGATTTTCAGTCTTCCATTCGTAATGAGGGAGGTAAGCCCGGTATAAATGATAAAGGACTTGTCACTTATGACCGGAAAATAAAAAGGATGCATTCTATTTTTATAAAGCGAATTGGAGCACGGAACCAATGATTTATATAACAAGCCGTCGGTTCACCAAACGTCCGGAAGCGAGTGTTCAGGTGAAGGTTTATAGTAATCTTCGTGAAAATACACTATATGTAAATGGAAAGAAAATAGGTAAACAGAAGAGTGACTCTCTTCATCGTGTAGTGTGGCAGAATGTGACTTTAAGTAAAGGGGAAAACCGGATTCGGGTGGAAGGAAAATCCAAAGCTGGTGTGATTGAAGACACTTGTGTCTGGTATTTGAAGTAGGATTTCACCTTACCGTAGCAGATATAAATGATAAAGACAAAGTAGTTGTTTATCATCTCTTAATTTAGTGAACTTGGAGGGGGTACCGACAGTTCCATTTTTGATTGATAAAAATAATAAATAGTAATAAGCGAAAGATGAAAAAGTTCTGTGTATTTTTGCTCATAATCATCCTGTGCAGTAGTTTCAACTTTGCCCAAAGTAAAAAAGCCGTTTCTATTTTGGGTGATTCCTATTCCACATTTGAAGGTTATCTGCAACCTGATACAAATAGTATATGGTATTATACCCTTCCAAGACATAAGACTGACGTTGTCTCTGTACGTCAAACTTGGTGGCATCAATTGATCAGAGAAAATGATTATCGGCTTTGTGTCAATAATTCCTTTTCGGGAGCTACCATTTGTAATACAGGATATCGTAAAGCAGATTATTCCGACCGTTCCTTTATAACTCGTATGGATGAACTGGGATGTCCGGATATTATTTTTATTTTTGGTGCAACGAATGACTGTTGGGCAGGTGCTCCGCTTGGTGAATATAAATATGAAGGATGGACAAAGGAGGACTTGTATCAGTTTCGCCCTGCTATGGCTTATATGCTCGACCATATGATTAATCGTTATCCTAATGTCGAAATCTATTTTCTATTGAATTCCGATTTGAAAGAAGAATTTAATGAGGCAGTCAGAACCATTTGTAAACACTATGATATAGATTGCATTGAATTATACAATATAGATAAACAAAGTGGCCATCCTTCAGTCAAGGGGATGGAACAGATTTGCGATCAGATAAAAAGGTATTGTACTAAATAGGCTACATTTTCATAAAGCCATTAAAACTTTATTGGCATTTATTGAAAGTGTATCAAGCATTTTTGTCAGACATGATATGTTCGTATTATTTACGTAAAGCATTACGTGCCTTTTTCCCTGTTTGTTATTCTTCACTAAGAAAGGATTACCTTACTTTTGTCGTAATACTATAGTATAAATCTAACGAACTATCAAACTAACTAACAGAAGAAAAACATGTACGGAAAAAATCTTAAATTAGTATTAATGGTAATGTTGCTACTTGTGGGTAAATCCACTTTCTCTCAAGTAACAGAACGCGAACGTCCCAAAGAGTGGAGTCAACTGGTGAAAGGTGCCCGGTTTATGGATCGTTTTCTGCCGATAAAAGGCAATCAACTGTCATCCGACACATGGGGAACCTCCGATGTGCGACCGCGTTATGTTGATAATGGTATTGAAGACCGTGTCTGGTCCTATTGGGGTGGAAATATCCGGAAAGGAGAAGACGGTAAATATCATCTGATGGTTTGCGGATGGCTGGAAGCTTCTCCTAAAGGACACATGGAGTGGAGAAATTCATGGGTGTTCAATACTGTGAGTGATAATCTGACCGGTCCGTTCAAACCGGTTAATATCATCGGAAAAGGACATAATCCGGAGATGTTTCAGGCAAAAGACGGCCGATATGTTTTGTATGTCATAGACGGCCGTTATGTTGCGGATGATATCAACGGAAAATGGGAATATGGAAAATTCGACTTCAATGCGCGCGATCGTAGAATCATAGAAGGATTGTCCAACCTTTCGTTTGCCCAACGGGAAGACAGTTCATATGTAATGGTCTGTCGTGGCGGTGGAATCTGGATCAGTCAGGATGGCTTGTCGGAATATAACCAGTTGACAGACCGTCGTGTTTATCCGGATGTGAAAGGACGGTTTGAAGACCCTGTCATTTGGCGCGATCATATCCAGTATCATCTGATTGTCAATGACTGGTTGGGCCGTATTGCCTTTTATCTTCGTTCAAAGGACGGAGTCAATTGGGTAACTGATCCGGGAGAGGCCTACATGCCGGGAGTTGCCGTACACGAGGACGGACATTCTGAAGGCTGGTTCAAGTATGAACGTCTGAAAATGTATCAAGATAAGTACGGTCGTGCTATTCAGGCTAATTTTGCGGTTATTGATACTTTGAAACATGAAGATAAGCCATTTGATAATCACAGTTCAAAGAATATCAGTATTCCATTGAATCCGGGACTATTGCTGACAGTGTTGAATGATAAGCCCATTACTGCCGGTACTAAGACTATCCGGCTGAAAGTACAGGCTGAAGAAGGTTTTCATCCACAAACTGATATGGATATCAGCTCTTTGCGTTTTGGCGCTTCCGAAGAAGTGAATTATGGCAGAGGAAGTAAGGTATTGAAAACAGAGAATGACGGAAATGACCTGATCATTACTTTCGACGGAAAAGGAAATGGGATTACAGAGAAAGAATTTGCTCCTAAATTGATAGGCAGATATAAAAACGGAAAGATGCTTTACGGATATGCGCGTTTGCCGTATGTTGATTATGTGGAACCGATTCTTTCTGCGCGTGCTCCTGTATTCTCTGAATCGCAAAAAGGCTGGAACGGAAATATTGAACTACAGAACTTCGGACAAGTTAGCTCACAAAAGGCTTCAGTCAAGATAGAGTATAAGAAAGAAGGCAAAATGATAAAAGTAGCTTCTGCTGCCGTACCTGCCTTGAAACCCTATGAAAAAGCTGACATCCGCTTTGCGACAAAGGCTGATTTTGAAAAAGGTGAGGACTATAACTTCCTTGTGACTATTTATGCCGGCAAGAAAGTGCTCTCTACCTTCCGTTTGAATCGGAAGGTAGTTGAATAATTGAAAGACTAACAATTGAACGATTACCATGAAAAAGAAGATCACATTTTTATTGATGTTTGTACTGTCGTTGTCAATCTCCTCAGCGCAGAACACTTTCCGGTTTGGGACATCCGCAACACCCGAAGGCAAAACTCTTCTGGTGGATAGCAAGGGGCTTATCCTTGACGGCAAGCATATCATTCCCGTCATGGGCGAGATTCACTATTCCCGCGTGCCGGAGTCGGAATGGCGCCGTGAAATCCGTAAAATGAAGGCTGGTGGTATCAATATCATTTCTACATATATCTTCTGGATTCACCATGAACCGGAAGAGGGAAAATGGAACTGGAGCGGCAATCATAATCTGCGCCGCTTCGTCCGGATCTGTGCAGAAGAAAATGTGATGCTGGTGTTGCGTCTTGGTCCTTTCTGTCATGGAGAAGTGTATCAAGGCGGAATTCCTTCATGGGTACATGAGAAAGCCGGGCAGAATCCTAAGTATAAGATACGTGCCCGTACTCCCGGATTCCTTGAAGATTGTACGAAGCTTTATAATACTATTTTTGCTCAGGTTAACGGACTTTTGTGGAAAGATGGCGGTCCTGTGGTCGGAGTGCAGATCGAGAACGAAAGTCGCGGTCCTTGGGATTATCTGGAGTCATTGAAAAATATTGCTGTGAAAGCGGGATTTGATGTCCCGTTCTATACACGTACCGGTTGGCCTGCGCTTCGGGGAAAAGAGATTTTCGGGCAGCTGTTGCCGCTTTATGGTGACTATGCCGACGGATTCTGGGACCGGAAACTGGAGGATATGCCGGGCAGTTATGCCGATGCTTTCATTATGAGAGACAAACGCATGAGTAGTGCTATTGCCACAGAGACATTCTCTAAGGAGGAATTGTCGGAAGATTCCCCCTCTCTCAGTTCAAAATTGTCATATCCCTATTTTACTTGTGAGTTGGGCGGTGGTATGATGCCGGCGTATCATCGTCGGATAAATATCAATGGAAGGGAGCTTAAACCGCTGGTTATATGCAAGCTGGGTAGTGGCTCCAATCTTCCGGGATACTATATGTATCATGGTGGCACCAATCCATACAATCCTCTTCACACTATGGGAGAAACGCAAGCCTCTCCGGGTACTAATCATAATGACCTGCCTCATATGACCTATGATTTTCAGGCTCCTCTTGGCGAAGTGGGACAAGTATTCGAGACTCCCTTTCATGAAGGACGTTTTATCCATCAGATGTTGACAGACTGGGGCAGTGAACTCTTGCAGATGAATGTTGACTCATTAAGCAGGCATTATGCCCGCCGGGGTGCTTTCGAATTCTATAATGACTATGTGCGTATCAAGAATGAGAGCGGGACGTCCCATGTCACTTTTAAAGACTATCGGACTGGGGGAGCAACCATTGACTGGACTACTGTAGAACCGTTCTGCAAAGTGGATGACCTTATCTATTTCATCGAAATAAAGGGTAAAAAGCCTCAAATCTCCGTTGACGGCAAGGCCTATACTTGTAAACTTAACAAGCAGCAGAAGGCGGGCAAGCTCAATGTCTGTGTGCTCTCATACGAAAAGGCAAAGACTGCCTATAAAATTGACGGTAAACTGCTTTATGCCAAGAATGGCGGTATTCTGTATAAGAGTGATTCATGCATTGTGGAGGAGGTATGGACAAAGTCTCCTGTCATTGCTGCCACAGTCACGGAAGTGAAAAAAGCGGATGCTCCCCGTGTTGTCCCCATGGGTCGTCAGGCAGTGGCTGCGCAACCTGTAGAAGAGGATTTTGCAAAAGCTGCGGTATACACTATTAATTATGATACATTTGGAATGAATAATTATGATAATCTTTTTCTCCGTATAAATTATCGGGGTGATGTGGCCCGTGTGTATGCTGATGGCAGGCTTGTAGCAGATAACTTCTGGAATGGAAAGGAGATGTGGGTTCGTATGGCAGATCTCGTCGGCAAGAAGGTGGAACTAAAGATTTTACCTTTACGTAAAGATGCCCCTGTCTACTTCCAGAAAGAACAAAAAGCTATGATTGAGGCGACCAAAGGTGACTATATGCTTGGGCTCGATTCGGTAGAAGTTATTGAGCGTCATACACTGGAGTTTAATGATGCTTTTTAATGTCACTTGTCACTTTGTGGAACTAACCGGGTCATTATCAATGAAAAACGGGTGACAATAGATGGTGATAATAGGGTGATAATAGAACATTTATCCCGGTTCTATTATCACCTTTATTTTGTGTGATTTCTATTTAATGTCCTGATTATCAGATTTTAGATATACAATTCGGTTCCCATATCCACGAGTGTTAAGAACCCCGTTTTCTAGCAGAAGATTCAATTCCCGTTGTGCTTTTCCCTTTAATAAACCCGTAATCTGAGAGTATTCTTTGCGAGTGATGAAGTGATTCTTTGCTAAAAAGGCTTCCAGTCGGGAACGGCGTGTCTCTTCCGGCAAGTTTGATGATTCTTGAAATCCGAATTTGGCACGGGTCACCGTCCCCGAACTACGTCGTCGAAACCAGGGAGTAGCTCTGAAATTTACGTTGTCGAAAGAGATAGAGACTGAACGGATCTCTTTCTTGTCCATCACCGGACGTGCTTTCAAACTAGAGGAGAAATATCCGATTTCTCCCAGTTTCACATGATACCCCTCACTTAAATAATAGGATACCTTCTCTTGAAAAGCTACCATGATACCTGCCAAATCTCCCTCGGTGAAAGAAGAGGCTTCGGCTATTTCACGAAATAACCGTTTGCTGTCAATGGTTCCTTTGGATACAATTCGGGGATACAGAGGCTGTACTTCTCCGTCTCCCTTTTCATTCGGTTTTCGCCGAAAGTCATAATCTGCTGCCATAGCGTCACTTGTTTTTGTTGGTTAATAGGATTGTTACTCAATTGATACCGCGTGTGTTAGTACAAACACTAGTAACCTTAACATGTAGACAAGGCTCGACTAATATATTTTGTCTGTTTCACGTTTTCGTTCCACGTACGTGAACTGTTCGGACTATGTACGTGAACCCAATAGTTCACATACGTGGACCGATGGGACCATGTACGTAAAACGATTTCTTATCACTACAAAGATACATTAATCTAAGCTTCTAAACAACTTAATGAACGTTTTATTTACTATTAATTCAAGGAGCTTCCGAAAGAATGGAAAGGCGGATAAATAATCTGTAATAATAATGAATAGAAAGATTGTCTGCTATTGTTTTTATGCCTACCTTTGAAGGATATATATAAATATTTAAGAAAAGTAATGAAGATAACACAAATCAGGGAGAAAGATGGAGTCGAAGCATTAAGTGTATTAGATTTTAACTTGTTGATAGAGAAGATAAAAACAGAGATTAAGCCCCGTCCGGTGACCGGATTGCGCCAAGCCCTGCATTATGTTTTACCCGGAGAATCTTGCAGTTTTGCTGGGAAACTTCCCAAAGTAATACCCGCTGCCGTTTTCGGACGTGTGAATGGCGTGAAGCGGATGAAAGTATATAATGGCATCGTGGAACTGACTGTAGGTCCGTTGGCGGGAAAAGTAGAAGTGGAGATGGTCAAGAAGAAAGCGGCTGAATTGCCGCAGACTATGTTTGCATATATGGGATCAAGTGGAAATTCCGTGAAGATATGGACTCTTTTTACCCGTCCGGACGGTACGTTACCGCAGACGCAGGAAGAAGCTGAAATTTTTCAGGCACATGCGTATCGTTTGGCGGTGAAATGTTATCAGCCGCAAATCCCCTTTGATATTCAGTTGAAAGAGCCGGTTTTGGAGCAATATTCACGGCTGAGTCACGATCCCGAACCTTTCTATCGGGAAAATTCCGTGCCGTTTTATCTTTCTCAGCCCTTCGGGATGCCGAAAGAAATGAATTATCAGGAGAAGCTGACCCCAGAAAAGTCTCCGTTGAATCGTGCCGTTCCGGGATATGATACGGAAGATGCGCTGGCATTGATGTATGAGGCTGCTTTGCGAAAGACTTTTCAGTCGATGGAAGAGGGGTGGCGGCGGAATGATGATTTGCAGCCCCTGGTAGTTCGGTTGGCGGAAAATTGTTTCCTTTCCGGTATTCCGGAAGAG
>NZ_GG774702.1:436847-456322 GCF_000162515.1 Bacteroides sp. 1_1_14
GACCGCATTACGGAACTGGCAGACCGTGTGCCATGTGCTAATCCGCATTGGACAATGCTTTTCCATCGCTGGTTCCTCAACATGGTAGCTCATTGGCGTGGGTATGATCGGCAGCATGCGAATAGTACTTCCCCTTTGCTGGTAGGTGCGCAGGGGACACGCAAGTCTACCTTTTGCCGGGATCTGATACCGCCGGGGCTTCGCGGATATTATACCGACAGTATTGACTTCGGCCGGAAGCGGGATGCGGAAATGTATCTGAATCGTTTTGCGCTGATCAATATTGATGAATTTGATCAGATTACTTTGACGCAGCAGGGCTTCTTGAAGCATATCCTGCAAAAGCCGGTCGTCAATCTTCGCAAACCGTATGGCAATTCGATACAGGAGTTGCAGCGTTATGCTTCGTTCATAGCGACCAGCAATCAGAAGGATCTGTTGACTGATCCCTCCGGCAGCCGTCGTTTTATGTGTGTTGAGGTGACGGGTACGATTGATACGGCTCGCCCGATAGATTATGAGCAGTTGTATGCACAGGCTATGTACGAGATTTATCATGGAGAGCGATATTGGTTTGACGATAAGGATGAGGCTATCCTGACACAAGGGAATCGGGAGTTTGAACAGACTCCGCCGGCTATCCAGTTGTTTTATCGCTACTTCAAAGTTGCCGGGGATGATAAGGAAGGGGAATTCCTGTCTCCGGTAGAAATACTGGATTATCTGCAAAAAAGAACGACTATCGCTTTATCTTCCGGCAAGGCATACCATTTCGGAAGGCTGCTTCAGAAAGAAGGGATACCTTGCAAACATACGAAGAAAGGGACGGTGTATCGGGTGGTTAAGCTATAAAGAGGGTGTGGTGAAGGTGACAATAGAAAGTTGAAACTTTTTATTGTCACCTTTATTATCACCGGTTATTGTCACCCTCTTTGCGTTGATAATGAGTTGGTTATCTTGGAAAGGTGACAAGTGACAATAAGAATGGAATAATATAAAGTATGGTTCTATAAAAGTATAATAACTGAATGTTGGTTTAGCATCTATTATCTACTCTTGTGTTATAACAGGTATTCCTTTGTCACTCAGGCCCTCCGCACTAACCTTCATCCGTCGGCATGTGGTATTGTTATAGAAACTAATTTGTGCTTTGCCTTGGCTGTTGGTTTTTACATTCGGATTCCAATACAGGGTACGGCGAAAATCAATATCGCCGGGCACACTGTTGCTGTGGTTTATATGATAGAACTTTTTCACTTGTGAATAACCGTAATAGAAAGTATGACGGATTCCTTTCTGATAGCCGTCATGTAAACCATCATTGTATGGATGAACCATAATGATGACAGGAGTGTTGGGCAATGAAGCTACTGTTGCCAGATCTATATCTGACGGAGAGGCGGCTTCTATTCCTTCTTCTTTTATTTTCTTGACGGCCCAAAGTTGTGCGTAACGATCATAAAGAGTGATCTGTTTGATATTCTCAATAGGCATTTGTTCCGGAGATAACCCTCTTGCCGGGTAGCGAGTCGCTCCTTTCTCAATTTCGAAAAAGTAAACGATGTTTTTACCAGCATATTGAAAGGGGCCATCTGCGCTGTCTCTTCGTAAATGTGGAATGTAATTTTCCATATATTCTCCCAAAGTGCCGGGGTAGTTTTTACCTAAATCAATCAGTTCGTTGACATCTTTTTCCACATCATAAACGAACTCCGGAGATAATTCTTTTTTGATTCTCTGTTTTTTAATGATGACTTGCGGCAGATATTGCATTTCATTAACAAAATGTTGTTTTAAGCTGTCCTCATACTCGTCCGAGAGAACTGTAACCGTATCTTTTACCAATAAATCAGAGTAGGAGTAACTACGTGGAACAGGACTGAAATGACGGTCCAGCATAATCCGGCAGTGTTTCAGCTTTTTCTTTTCTGTAACAGACAGGCTGAGTTGCCATTTGCCTTCAAGTTTGGCACTGTCCGGTAGCATGAAGTAGAAAAGGCCGTTAGCATCTGTTTTGCAATGGCTGTGAAAGCTGGACTTGTCTTGGTTCATCCAGAAGGTGACATCTGCGTATGCTTTTGTCTTGTTTCTGAGCATCTCCATTATTTTACCGTTTATCGGAAGGGCTTGTTCAATATAATGTTTTACCCTGAAAGGTGATACATCTGCCATCGTCTGCCAGTCATAGCGACACCAACCTTGAACCATCATCAGTAAATCCAGCTTTATTCGGGTGGCGCGATCGTCTTTCTCAAAATATTGCATAGGATTGGCTACATATCCTTTTATATCAGAAGAAAGTAGCAAGTCGGTTAATATATTGTCTTGATACGAAGTGTAAATCTCCGTACCAGCATCACGTACAGAGATGGAAAAGGTACTTTCAACCGGATTCCCGTCGGAATCATTAAGTGAAAGGGACATGTTTACTTTTTCGAGAGGTGCATAAGTCGGCTTCTCTGTCTGAGCGGACAGCTGATGGAATTTTAAAGGATGTGTATTGAATGAGAGGCGTTCGGCAAGGATATTCCCTTTTTTGTCGTATAAGGTGAACTGTATACAACCGGCCGGAAGACGGGATTTGGGCAGTTGGAAAACGTAAGGAGCATCTGCCAGCCTCATGGCCTCTACTGCATAGACTGTTCCACGACAAGATACGGATACTGCAATGGTGTCACGGGGGAGGACAGGGGATTTGGATATTTCTATCTGGTATGCTTCTTCATTGCTATCATTTATGCGCATTACATAGCCAACTGGAAGTATGTCCGAGAAATTAAAGTCATACTTTTTACCTTCATGTTCGACAATTACTTTGTAGGAGGTCGTTTCCGGCAATAGCTCAAAGAAGCCCATGCTTTGATTATAGGTGGACAGGAAGGAAACTGAGTTGCCTGATGAATTATAAACAGCGCCTGTTATGTGGAGATCTTCCCCTTTTTCTCCCCATGCTTTAAAGCCGATGCGTGAAGCTAATCCGACGACTGCATTGCCACCTTCCGGAAAAAAAGCGATATTGACTTTATCTCCTTTCTTTTCTATTTTACGCTTATTCTTTACTCCAAAGCCGCTATCCATTGCTTTTTCAGAGTAGTCACCGTCTTTTTCCGGTTCATCGTAAACTGGGAAGACGCGGGAGAAGACACAATCATCTCCAAAGTTCAGCATACCTCGTGTATAAGCACGAACTTCGTAGAAACCACTACGGTAAATCCTTTTTAGTGGGAATTCGCCATGACATTGACCATTTTCTATCATTAGTTTCCGATTGGCTATCATTTCTCCCTGTGGGGTCAGAAGCTCGACATGCAGTACCTTACTTAACGGACTGAAACGGTGGTGTTCTGCTAAAACATTGTATGCTTTAAACCAGATGGTATCGCCTAAGAAGTAGCCGGTATTATCGAAATGCAGATATACTTTTTCCTGAGGGTTGCGTTTGTTGAATTGATTGATCTCTTTGATATAGTCAGACAGGACCTTTGCCGATTGGGATTGGGCAACTAAAGGCAACACTAATATATGCGCCAGTAATAGTAAAGCAGATATTTTTCTCATATTCCAATAGTATTAGTGTTCGTTTTCTTGCTGATTGCTTTGTTTGTATCAGTTCTTATGCTTGCAGTATTTAATAGAGTGGGGCTGACTAAAAAGTCAACCCCAGCTATAATTAAATTAATGAGTAGAAGAGGTACTATCAATGTCCCAATGAACAAAATAGTCGCCACTTTCGATCTTAGCACGAACTTTGGCAGCTATTGCTGCATTTTCTTCGCTATATTTGGAACAAACTAAATCAGAGATGATAGTAGGGTCATTATAACGTTTTGCCATACGTATCATGACCGGAAGCGTTTTGCCTTCACATGGCATTTCCAGACAGATTTCTTTCAGGAGCTCGATATCATTATGACGTTCATTACCCGGTTCTTTTTTCATGTCACGGCATAATAGACCTTTACTTGTACTGGATGCTCCCCATGTTCCACGCATACCGGTATCAGCATAAGTATGCGTGACGGCACCACCTACACGTGTCCAGTCATTGGTGAATCCCGGATAAGTAACTCCTCCGTCCGGATAATAGCTGCTCACTCCTTCGTTCATTAACACATATCTTTCTTCAGAACGTTCGGGAAGATGGTTGAATGCTTCGATCAGCATGAAGTAAAGTTCTACGTTACGAT
This sequence comes from Bacteroides sp. 1_1_14, assembly GCF_000162515.1. Lineage (NCBI taxonomy): Bacteria > Pseudomonadati > Bacteroidota > Bacteroidia > Bacteroidales > Bacteroidaceae > Bacteroides > Bacteroides sp. 1_1_14. Next base: position 441,035 of record NZ_GG774702.1, read on the forward strand.
AAATATAAATAAAGTTATCGGCTGCGTAACTCCATTTCTGCATTCTCCAGTTGCCATATGAATCCTGACTGAAATGACTGTTGAATCGTCCGTCACGGGAATCTTCCGAAGTGAAAGCGTTCGGATTAAAATTCTTGTCAGAATAACGTGCTACGCCTAATTCTGATGGTCTCAGGATAGGAGCGGAATAAAGATTCTGCTTGGTTGCATTGGTCTGATTCTTTTTGTATTCATACGTGATTACTGAAACTGCCGCTTGTCCATTAGGATTATCTCCTCTGAACACTTTTGAATAAGCGTTGTGGTAGTTGGCCTGGCACATCCATTTGGTGTAACTAGAGGCAGAAGCAAATGCTTCATTCATTTTAGGCAGAATCAGATCAATGACATCTTGCCATCTTCCTTGCCATAAAGCGAGTTCTGCTGCCAGTGCGAAATATTCCGGGGTCATAAGGTCCCAATAGGTATAGTCACCTGCTGAAAGTGAACTGTCTGAAGCAATCCATTCAGTCCATGGCATGGTATGATTTCCGTCGATTCCGTCGAAACCTGTTTTCAGATACTCTACACATTTTACTATTGTCTGATCTAAGTTCAGTTTGGGATATTGGGAATAATCTTTCATTTCGTGCATCGGATCGTCAAACCAAACTACTTCGTTATAGATTTTCGCCATAGTAAGATATACCCATGCTTTTACTCTTACAGTGCTGGCAACTAATCCTTTGTAGTGTTCCATATCGATGCTGTAGAGATGGGCCTGTTTGAATTCATAGATTTTCTGAAGATAATCGTTGCATGAGATGATCAAATCATAATATTTGGCCGGATCGGCATATTTATTGCCTGTCAGGTCCGATTCATAATTGGATAACGCATACATGTCGACATCTCTGTCGGTAGGGATCATCATTTCAGCCCGGGAATCGGTCAGGTAAATGGCTTTGTCGCCAATAGCCTGCATTTTCGTTGCGACTCCCAGAAAGCCTGCATACATTTCACTGGCTTCCTTTATATAGTCATCTCCTTTCAGCATTGTGTTGTTGTCCGGTTCAAAGAAGTCGGAGCAGGCACTAAGCCCCATCATGGCTATACCACACAACATGCTTTTTAATAGTATATTCTTTTTCATTGTCGTTAGAATTTCAAATTAACACCAAATTTTACAGATTTCGGTTGCACCATCTTTGCATAATCCAGTCCTTGAGACATTTCGCCGTAAGAGTAAGAGAATTCCGGGTCTAGTCCCAGGTATTTCGTTGCTGTCAAAAGGTTTTCACCTGATACGTACAAGGTACCTGAACGGAAGAAGTTAAGTACGGTTTATTGAAACTGTAACTCAAAGTCACGCTCTTCATACGAAGATAAGAAGCGTCTTCTAGCCATCTTTCAGAGAATGAAGTACTGCGATAAGGGTCATTGTGCTGTACGCGTGGCATATCGGTTACTTGTCCGTCCAGTGACCAGCGATTCAGTACGGCGATACTTTGGTTGCCCAGGGTATTCATGCCTTCCAGCTGATTTCGTACGGCATTGTATGCCATGTTACCTTTAGAATAGCTAAATTCGGCACCAAGTGCAAATCCTTTGTATTTGAATTGAGTATAGAAACCTCCGAAGAAATCAGGAGCAGCACTTCCCAAAGCGACACGGTCTTTGCTGTCGATTCTATGATCTCCATTCTGGTCTACATAATGCATGTCTCCGCCCCGGAAATAGTTACCGTTATCTGCCATTAAATTAGCAGCTTCAGCTTCTGCCTGTGTGGAGAATACGCCTACTACCTGATATCCATAGAACTGATAGGGAGACTTTCCGACTTCGGTTATCCAGTTTCCGTTAATGATTCTTTCTTCACCGCCCAGCGAAGTGATCTTGTCGTCGTAATGAGCGATATTGCCTCCTACAATCCATTCGAAGTCCCGGGTACGAACCAATGAGGCCTGCACGGAAAGTTCCACTCCTTTATTGTCCATTTTGCCGACATTTGCGTAGTAAGGTGCGGAACCGTATATGGACGATGTAGGCTGCATACAGATCATATCACTGATCTTATTATTGAAATAATCAAAAGATACATTTAAGCGGTTACGGAACAATGACAGGTCCAGTCCTAAATTAAGGGAAGCATTCTTTTCCGGTTTTAGATGTGTGTTCGGTACATTGACGCGTGCAATGGCGGAGATATCCTGATAAGCGGCTGATGAGTAATAGAACGTACCCATGTTGCTTGCGAAGCGGGTATTACCGGTCAAACTATATTCAGCACGTACATTTAGCTTGTTGATCCATTCTGAATTTTGAAGAGGCTTCCAGCCTTTGCCCAACAAGGTTACCCCTGCTGACGGATACACATAGAAACGGTTGGCACTTGTTCCTGTAGACGATGCTCCGTCTACTGATACATTGACAGATGCCTGTACCAGATTGTTGTAAGTATAGTCCGCATGTCCGTAATAGCTCATCCAGTTCCACTTATTCAAGTAACCATAAAAACGACGTCCGTCGGCTTGTGTATTGCCCAGTGTCTGATAAAAGTCATTATCCGTGTTACGTCCTTCACCCACATCAAACTCGTTTTTGGTGGTGAGGATCTGTGCACCGGCGATGGCATTCAGCTGGTGGATACGATTGAACATTTTAGAATAACGCGCATTCAGATTCAAATACATATTGCTGGTTTCACCCACACCGGAACGAACCATGTTGTTTGCTGTACCATAAGTGTCTGATATCGGAACGATTGTTTTGTCCGTCAATCCGGGGATAAACATAGACTCATTGTCATAGTTGTAGTACATTCCTACCAATCCGGTGAATACCAATCCGGGCAGCGGGGTATAGTTTACACCTGCTCTCAGAGTTAAATCATATTGGCGGTTGTGCGCATCTAACGTATTGACGATGGCCAATGGGTTGCTTATTGCAAAATCCATGGTTGTACATTTACCGAAATAGTAAGGTGAATACGTACTTAATATATTTCCATCCTTATCCTTGTTGTACGGACTTAGTACCGGTGATTGTGCATAGGCGGCCAGGATAGGATTGGTTTTGATGTTCATCCCTTGTTCCTGAAAATGTCCGTTTAAGTAAGCTAGTCCGATAGTGGCAAAGATATCCACTTTCTTGCTTACGAGGATATTACCGTTCAGTTGGGTATGGAAACGTTCTGTACTGGTGCTTTCATATAGACCGTTTTCTTTGGAATATCCTAATGAGAGGTCATATTTGGCAATTTCGTCACCACCTTCCACACGGAAAAGATGATCGGTCGCATACCCTGTGTTGTACATCAAATCCTGCCAGTCAGTCTGATTATTATAAGTGTTGAGATACAATGGGTTATTAGGATCTTTCAAGAAAGGAAAGTTGCTATAGAATTTATCCATATCACTATAATATGTCATACCCGCGTCTGTCAGGTAGTTCAAATAATCTTTTCCACCCAGCAGAGGAATGCGTTTGTCACTCCAGGTTACACCGTATTGTCCGTAATAACTAACTTTGGTTTCCATGTCGTTGGAGCTGGCACCATCTGTCTGGATTAAAATAACTCCGTTCGATCCCATTGAACCATACATGGCGGCTTCTGCTCCCTTCAGTACTGTGATATTCTGGATATCATTGATATTGTATGCCTGAAAGATATCACGTGTTAAGCCTCCGATGATCGGTGATTCATTTTTGTCCGGCAAGTAGGGTACACCATTGACTACGATCAATGGTGCGTTGTCACCTGTCAGTGAACGGATACCCCGGAGATTATAATAACTGCCTTCGCCCGGCATACCGCTACCGCGTTTCATTTGTAAACCTGCTACTTGTCCTGCCAAAGCCCGGTCAATCTTAGCACTTCCTAACAGGAAATCCTTCTTTGCAATATTCGTTGCAGCAGTATAATCGGAAATCTCCGTATTATCTCCCCGGAAGGGTAGCACAACTTGCTCGTTGTGTTTGTACTGATTGTCTGAAATCATCATGATCACCACTTCCGTTCTTCCGTTCAGCAATTGCCGAACGGGAAGATAGCCGGGTGCCCAAACCGATATAACTCCGGATTTATCTCTTAATTTAAAAGTGAATTCCCCATCGGCTTTAGTAGTCGCATTCAAGGTGTCCTGTACAGACACTACGGCATCTGCTATAGGTGTATTAGTGGCAGAGATAATCTTACCTGTCAGTTTGTAGTTTTTCTGTCCGTACATGCAAGTTGCAAACAACAATGGTAATGCAACTGCAAGCATTCTTTTTATATTTTTCATATCATTCCTTATCTAGATTAATAACAATTTGCAGTCGGGCGGATACACCAATGTTCAGGAGTAAAAGCTGTTCCTCCATTGTGTGTGGCCACGAACTTCAAACGAAGTTCCACGGGTTCATTTCCTTCAATTGTAAATACACCGACTTCTCCACCGTCTCTGTCGTATTTATTATTCAGACTTGACGGGTAAAACTCTGGAGCTCCTCCACCTCCACGGTCATGAGAGTAACTACTCCATTTGGACCTTACGATTGTTCCTACAAGTTTGTCGTTAACATAAATGCTGCAATCATTCTTCATATTTGAATTCTTTCCAACTCCGAAATGAAGAGTATACTCACCTGGAGGAATCATATATGGTTCAATGTCATAAGTATTATCGTTATGTAAATCAAATTTAAATGTAGTAAAGTCTAATATGGTTTCCAGATTATTTGCGTCTTGACGTACTAACCATAAATATTCATTGCTAATTTCCGGCCATCCGTATCCGGGTGTCCATGCTTTTACTTCAGTACGTGTGGGGCCGCCACTACCATACGGAGCTAAATTTGTACATGCAAAATATTTGTCTTTGTCGTTTTGATCCATGTATTTAAACCATTTGAACAGGTCTTTAAAACGCCATATTAACACGTCTTTTTGTGGTAATTTCAGAGAAGTGACATAATAAGCAATACCATTACTCATTCTCACTGGATTATCAAGGTCTACTTTATTGACGGTAGTTCTCCACTGTTTGCCAAAAGCGGAAGTTAAGTCCGGTTTTTGCGGATCATTGAAAACTTCGGCGTCGTATTCCACATCTTTGAAAAACATTGCCTGAAAACACCAGTTCTCCAAGATTGAGTCCGGACGTTCGATTTTCCATTTTTTTAGTTTTGCTTTGCCTTCATCTAATGCTTTCTTGATTAACTCATCAGATGGGATAAGAACAGTTATTTTCTTGCTTTCAGATGCTAAATCTAAACCTTTATCCAGGAAGTAGGGATTCTTTACAGTGAATACAGAGTCATAAACTGTATTTCCGGATTCATCTACTCCAATACTAAGACTGTTATTTCTGTCAAAGGTCTTCACATTCCTTGAAAGAATTGCATTTTTGAATATGGAATATTCATCTGATAGCCCTTCTATGGTTTCCAGCAAAGATTTAGGAGTAACAATAATGTTGTCTAATTCATAAACATAACCATTGTTCACCTTAACTACTTTCTTTACTTTACAATTGCTGTTGAAAATAATTTCCTGTGATCCGTTTTCTTCTGATGTTGTTTTGTTAATCATCACATATTTTCCGTTCCACATCATCAGGCGTTGACCATCTTCGATGGTATTTGGAGAAAGGGAGGCAGTCGTTATATGACTTTTTGCCATGTAGGCTTTCTCTTCGTCGATGCCGTCGTCCGAGCTTCTCACGGTAGTCATTAGTGTATTGTCAACGACAAAAAGGGTGTAAGATACTCCGGCAGCTTCCATTTCTTTAAAGATTCCTGTTTCTTTAAACAGATTGCATATAGAGCTATATGATTGTTGTGACTCTAAATATTCAATAGCTGGTGCGTCCACAATAGTCATTTCCTCATTATTGATGACAGCTGCTTGCTTATTGTAATGGTTATCCCATTCGTCCGTACAAGAAGACATCAATCCTCCCCATATGATTGCAGCGGATAAGATATATTTATATACTTTCATAATCTGATTCAATTTATTGGTTCAAACAAAATATAATCGACCTGGATACGGAAGTCTTTTGAAATACTGGCCGCCGGATCATTTAAGGTGATTCTCATCGTATATTCCTTCATATCTGGGATTTCTACTACATCGTATAACACTGTATCAAATAACCCCATAGTTACCAGATAATTGCCATTAGCGTCTGTGTCACTCGGAAGACTGGAATACAGAGGGTAAGACACAGAACTTACATTCTCCATTTCGGGGAATTCCACATCTATTTGTCCTCCATTACTTCCACTACCGTAGGAACGGAAATTCTTCATACTGTTAGCATAAAAATAACGTAAGGTCACTTTATATTTTCCGGGAATCATAACAGGAGATTTCATTTGTACCCATCCTTTATAACCCAGTGAAACTGTCAGTAAATCACCATGTAAGAATCTTCTTGTTTTATCCTGGTTATCATAGTTTGCATTACTGCGCAGAGTTCTGTAGGCCAGGTTTCCAAAGTTACTAACCGGCATTCCTTGAGAACCTACTTTATATTCATAACATGCCAGTTTGGCATCCTTCAGTTCTGTTGACGGTTCTGCTTTTGCATCTATCTCTTGTTGGAAAATCTGCCCATCTACTCCGTTAGAACCAATATAGTTGGCTACTTCCGGATAGTCGGCTAGGTCCCAGTAAATGATAAATGGCTTAAGATCCTTGCAAATAGGAAGCAGGCCTTCCAATTGTTGTATATAACCGTTCTTAGTCTGATAGTCGCAGTCGCTTTCACGGAAAACGGTTCTCATTTCACTGCCGCCATCATAATTTAAGTAATAATTGTCATCTGCCTCCTGAGATATTTTAATAGCTGCATTTTCGCAAGCGGTTCCCCATATCTTACAAGTGGCTACTGTATCTACATCAAACTTTTTGAGATTATCGACCTTGTAACGTCCGTTCAGAATGTGATAAGCTGCATAGCGGTTTAGTGCATTGTTCTTATTCTCATAGTCTTCGCCGGCTCCCAGCTTCTTTACCAAATCGTCACACGAAGAAATCCCTTTACTTTGGAAAACGTCATCGGGTACTCCCAATATAGTATAGTTCCGTCGTACTTCCTGTTTGGTCCCGTCGGGCATCGTGATTGTATCGGCAATGATATTCAAAGTGTCATGCCATCCGGTTCGTTTCAATGCTTCTGCAAGAATGTTATTCTTATTATTCTCGAATAATTTCTGATAAACACTTTCAACCATCGGACGCATTACATCATCCAATACATAAACAAAGCCGTTGGAAGTATGTATCGCCAGTTCTTTTACGTGCGCTTCTCCATTCATATACATAGCGTTAAATCCTCCTTCGGATGAATCATCTGCATTAAAGGTTACTTCCAGTATGTCATTGGACAGGGTTTTGTCTTCCAACTCTCCACCTTTGGAAAATTCTTCCAATGTGATCGTATCATTCACCAAATGGTATTGTACGAGTTGTCTTACATAGACTTTTCCTAATTCTTCGACCGAAGAAACTTTCTTTTCCTGATAGAAAGCTTCCATAGCCTGATTGGTAGGAGCGAACAGGGTTAACTTGGCAGTTGCTTGATTTACTGCATTGTACATATCTGCATATTTCATAACCTTAATCCATTCTGAAAAATCATCGGGACGGGTGCTCAGGTAAGATGAAATGGGTTGCATGTCATATACTGCAAAAGTTTCATCCTTATAAGGATCGTCGCAGGAATAAACAGCAGCGACAATGATCAATATACAAATTCTAATCAAATTTTTCATAGCAATATAATTAATCGGTTACACCCGCATAATACGGATTTTGAACTAACAATAAATTGGCATCAATTTCACTTTGACTGATCGGCAGATACCAAGCATATTCATTACTCAATACAGAACGCAGCCAAGATACGTTGGCGGTTGAATTGTAGGTTACAATCATTTCAATAAATGAATCCTTATACCTGTAATTTTTCATTTTACCGAAGCGAACCAGGTCATACCATCTTTTTCCTTCTGCGGCAAATTCTATATTACGTTCATGCAGTACGGCTTGCAGCATTTCTTCTTCTGTTGCAGATTCAGCAGTTAAATCCAGGTCCTTTAACCGGGCACGGTTGCGTACTTTATTAATGATTTCCAATGCCTCTTCATAACCGGCAGCGCCTTTCCAGATGAGTGCTTCTGCTTTCATTAATAAGATTTCGGCCATACGGTAAATGATGTAGTTGGCATCGTCATTCGGACGTACCTGGCTTAAATCCTGATATTCCGATCCTTTGTATTTCCAGACGCAATACTGTTTTTTATCTGCTGTTCCTGTTGCATCCAAGTCTGCATATGCTCCCCATTTAGCACGTACGGAAGCGGTAATATCACCAGCGCCATTCTCGATACTTTCATTATATAAATCTTCGCACATGGCTTCTGTATATAGATATGGTGCGGTAGTGCTGAGTGTAAAGTAGTAAGAAGGTGAGGTCCCTTTGTTTTCTTCCTGTTGGGCAAAATTCTTTTCGTCCCAATTGATCTCAAAGATGGATTCATTACTGTTTCCTTGAGTAAAGATAGTGATCCACTGTTCAGGAACTGCCATGAATACGGGGCGGCGTGTAGCTGTTGCATTAATCAGCTGATTGGCATATTCTATACAGCCGTCGTAATCTTCGCTCCACAAGCAGACATCTGCCATCAAAGCGTACAACGCCCATTTGGTAGCACGTCCTTTACTGGCACCTTCCCATTGGTCATCTTCAAAAAACTCTTTAGCAGCTCCGCTATCCAGTGCGGTTTGAATGTCCGACTTAATCTGAGCGATTATATCTTCTTCTGAAGATTTTGCAATATCGTAAGGAGCAGAATCGTCTACATAAGGTTCTGTTACAATCGGAGCTTCCTTAAAGTTGCGAACCAAGTAGAAATGGCACAATCCGCGTAAGAAATAAGCTTCGGATAAATGTGAATTCATGGTGACTTCCATGTAGGTTTTATCTTTTGCTTGTACTTCCGGTGCATATTTAATCACAGAATTGGCCATATTCAGTATTTTGTATATGGATGCCCAACTGCATAAAGCGTCGGAAGCCGTAATCTGGAAATTTTGCAATTTCTGTTTTTTAGTATCACTGTAGGCGTAGATAGAAGCACCTCGTAGCTCTCCCCAATCAACCAGTGTCCGGGTACAGGCACGCAAAGATGAATATCCTGAAGCTAATACCGCTTCTACGTCTTCTTTAGCTTTCCAATAATTAGCTGTTATCTGCTCATTTTTAGGATAAACTTCAAGCCAGTCACTACAACTGCCACAAAGTAAGCTCCCGAAAGCGAATAAACATATTAATATCTTTTTCATATCTGAATAGTATTAGAAACTCATATTTAAACCGAAAGAAAATCTCTTAGCGACAGGAGTCGTAGCTGTATCTATGGCCAGATTACTACTATTAGTAGATACTTCCGGGTCCTGTCCTGTATAGTTAGTCCATGTAAACAAGTTATATCCCGTTACGAATACACTTAATGAATTTACATTAAATCTATTACAGATCTTTCTTGGGAATCCGTAACTTAATGTCATTGATTTCAAACGTACAAAAGAAGCTTTTTCTACGAAGCGGTCTGATCCCAGATAGTTTCGTCCTTCATTGTACAAAGCACGAGGTATATCCGTATTATCCCCTTCGTTCTTCCAACGACGAAGTACAGCCTTGCTTTGATTGCTTGAGCCATACATGGATTCGTTGTTCATACGAGCCATATTGACGATAGATTGTCCAAAACGTCCATGGAAGAAAGCACTTAAAGTCACTTGTTTGTATTTGACAGTTACTCCTCCACCTCCGGTTACTAAAGGTTGACTATTACCGAGGTAAACAATATCGTATTTGTTAATAACACCGTCATGATTAATATCCTCATACATTGCATCACCGGGATAGCATAGATAGGAACCGTTTTTCATCACAATGGGGTTACCTTTCAAGTCATTCATGACATTACCTTCTGCATCTCGAGCATAAGTAGCGTCTTTGTTCTGATAAACACCCTTATAACGATAACCGAAGAATGAACCGATAGGACGGCCAACTTGTGTGATATATGCATATTCTCCATTTTTCACTTCGTCAGCATTCTTTATACCTTCTGTTGCGCCAGACTGTAATTCAGTAATTTTATTTTTGTTACGTGATACATTAAAATAACCGCTTACGCGCCAATCTTTATTTTCAAAGAAAACCAGGTCTGTACGGAATTCCCATCCTTGGTTTCTGGTAGATCCCGAGTTGAAGTAGGCAATATTAGAAAATCCTGTTGTAGAAGGTATTCTGTAATTTTTGTTCAAAATGTCTTCTCTGTCCCTCCAATAGTAATCAAAAGTAAATCTCAAACGGTTGTGTAAGAAACCGAAGTCAGCTCCGATATTATATTCCTTAAGAGATTCCCATTTTAATTGATCCAATTGCATACGGTTTGGAGCAATGGAAGACATATTCATATAATTATCTCCAGTTGATTTAAATGCACCCATATAAACGGAGTTACCTTTAGGAGGAGTTCCACTTTCTCCATAGCTGAGACGTATTTTAGCCATATCCAACCATTTTTCTTTTGCAGCAGCAAGGAAAGGTTCGTCCTGAATATTCCAGTTTACACCAAATGCAGGGAAATAACCCATACGTTGGTTGCGTCCCATTGCCGAACTACTTTCTATGTTTAACAATGCCTGGAACACATAACGTCCTAACAATGTATAGTTAATCATTCCCATTCCTGAAACGCTCCGACCTTCGGATTCGCCTGAGCCCATGCTTTGTACAGATGTTCCTACTATTGGATCGGATAACCCGGACGAGGCCATTCCGGATGTTTTACTAGCGTAGCTGGAACTTGTAGACTGGCTGGTATTCCAACGCAGGTTGGTGATCAAATTGTGTTTACCATTCCAGTTTTTCATAAACTGAAGCTTGTTTTCAGTTTGTATAGACAAACTTTCGGACATACCATCATAAGCCTGATTGGCAAAAGCGTTCATCCAAACTGAACCTGTTACAGATTGTGGCAGGAACTTGGTGTTTTTGGATGTATTCATTTTGATAGATACATAACCGCTGTAAGTGAAGCCTGGTAGTATTTTATAATTGGCATCAATAATAGCTCTGGTTTCCCGTTGAAGTGTATTGTTTTTAGATTCTTTTGCCATAGCTACCGGATTGTAGTTAGTTGCATTACTTCCTGCATCATTACTACTGAGTACGCCTTCCCAATCAGTGGTTTGGCGAGTGAAATATTGATCCAGTGGAAGATGAGTTACATCGTCAATCACATAAGGTGACTTATTAGGCATCTTTTTAAAGGCTTCAGAACGGACGGTGGTAGCCCAGTTTGCATCTTTATCGGTTTGAGTATAGGTAACATTAGCGCCAAATCTCAATTTCTTCGAGAAATTATAATCAATACGCAATGTAGAGTTAAAACGATTCATTGAAGTACCGATTGTTGTTCCGTCATCGGTTGCATAGCCCAAAGAAAGACGATATGTTGCTCTGTTACCACCTCCACTCATAGAAAAACTGTTATCGGAAGATAAAGCATTTTGGCGTACTAAATCTAGCCAGTCGGTATTCTGATGGTATTCATCATAATATTGCCAATCCGGATTATCTCCGATTTCCGGTGTATTGAATAACAGACGAAGGTAATTGGATGCTTGGCTTACACCTACATAATTGGCACTGTTCCAAATAGCATCCTGCATTAAGGCAACATATTCGTCTCCGTTTAACATCGGGATTGTTTTGGGCTCTACTTTAGCAGTCCACTTGGAAGAGAAAGAGAAACGAGTTTTACCTACTGATCCTTTTTTGGTAGTAATGATCAATACACCGTTGGCTCCTTTGGTTCCCCATACAGCTGTAGCTGAGGCGTCCTTCAGTACTTCTACCGATTCGATGTCATTCGGTGAAATGTTCAGAAGTGCTCCTAAGTCTTCTTCATTGGCTGTTGCAAAATCAAAATCACTGGTGTTACTATCTGAATAGGGCACACCGTCAATAACGATCAAAGGGTCGGAAGAGGCATTCAATGTACTGGCACCACGAATAAATATAGTACTTTTTGCTCCCGGATCACCACTTAATGTGATATCCACACCTCCTAATTGTCCTTGCAAAACTTCTTCGACAGATGTCACAGGAGAGGTAGCTACCAGGTCTTCCATATTAATTTTTTGTGTGGCAGAAGTCTGTTCTTTCAGTCCTACTCCCAAATCATTACGGTCTTTACGTTCAGCCACAATCTCAACCTGGCCTATTGCCTCAGACGTTGATTCCATTGTGACATTCAGTGATTTTTGTCCTGTATACTTTATTCTCTTTGTTTTCATCCCAATATAAGAAAACACGAGAGTCAGATCTTTCTCTTTTTCAGGAATAGCCAATTTGTACTGACCGTTCATGTTGGTAACAGTACCTCCCAATGAACGTTCCTGTGAGTTCATAATATTAATATTAACACCAATCAAAGGTTCTGCACTTTTCCCAAAGAGTTCCGTCACATTACCGATGATAATCTGCTGTGTCTGTGCCACTACTTCTCCTACAGTACAAAGAAGTATGACTACAGAAAAATATAATTTTGTTAACTTCATAATTCTTAAAATTCAAATTACATAAGAAGAGATTCGATAAAATGGAAACATCCGTCGTTATAACAGAATGGGAAATAATTATATTTTCCAGACACTTGGACTACTTTGGTACCGTCCTTAAGTTGGATTGAGAGAGAAGTCCCCAAATCTTTATAAACAATTGTATTTCCGCTGTAATTGACATATTCGCCGTTTTCCATCTTCGAACCCGGATAACAAGCTGAAGGAACAGAAGAGGCTACAAGGAAATAATTACTGATGTATTTCTTTAGCTCAATCTTTTCGTCACTGGTCAGTCCATTGCCGGAATCAATCAAACCTAATGAACCATCTTCATAGACCATCAATTTGTCTGCTCCGGGAATCTCTTTGTCTGCCAATGCATTCTTTAATGTTTCATTGGTCGGAATAAAAGCAATGGTACGACCGGCCAGTCCTGCTATTGTTTCTCCGGAAATCATATCAGCTTGTTTCAACAACTGGGCAAAGCAATAATAGGGATAACGTGTATCCTGGCAGATAGCTAATGCTTTTTGCAGACTGCTTCCCTGACCGTCCTCAGTTTCAGCTTCAAACAATCCGGATATAGCGTTTGCTTTATACGTGTAAGTCTTTCCATTTGCCCACGGTTTACCGCTATTGGTGACTTCTTCAAATTCGACAAACGGGTCAATGGTACTGCCCGGCTCTAGGACACCATTGAAATGATTACTACATGTTATCTTTCCATCCTTTACAAACCAGTAGCAGAAAGCGGACTGAATAGGTACGATCTGTGTTCCCTGCTTTTTAAGTTCTACTTCCTCACTCATTACAGTATGAGCTCGTATGATGCGTTGCAATTCGTCAGAAGAAACAGCTTCCCATTCTCCTTCGGGTTTCTGTTCCAGTTTTCCTCCTTCAGCATAATAATTCAGGAAGATGCCGTCTGCTTCGAATGCGGAGTTGTCTGGAATCAGTAATGTGTATTTCTCGTTTTCTGCTCCGAATGAACTTAACAGATTAGCGCCATTCATTGCATATAGGAAATTCAGGAATCTTTTTTCATGAAAAGCAGGACCGGATACGGAGTTGAAAAGAATCGGGGTCTGTATCTTGCTTAAACCGTAAAAGCTGCCATTCACACACATCTTTCTGTTTACGTCCGATGCATAAGGGTCAAAGTTGTATTTTGTACCCGAAGCGGTAGTAACTGTGCCATTAACAATTTCTTCAGGAAAAGCTACTGAACCACTATATACATATTCATTCAAGAATAAAGTCTGGATCAACGGATCAAGAGAATTGTAGTCTGCATAACCACTGTTTTTCCAGTATGAATTGAAGAATTCACTTAATGCCGTATTATTTGGGGCAAATAAACTATATGCACGATAAGCTAATGTGTCCAGGCGTTGATAGTCATATTTATACCATTCCATTGCAATAGGAGCTAATGGAGATCTGTGGCTATGCAAATATAACGTATCCGCGTTCAATGCGCTACCATATTTTTGAGTAAGTTCATCGTTGGGCGTATAGATGGAGAATTTGTCATACATAGCCAGAAAATCAGAGTATTCTGTATTAGATTTAAGTTGGTCGTAAATAGATCCCAAAGGTTCCAAAACTTTGTTGATCGTGTGGATGTAGCCATTGTTGGCTATTAAGCCATATTCTTTCACAGATGCTTCCGAAACATTAAATCCGTCATTACCGGTCCAGGTTGAATTAGGATAGAAAGCTTCGTAATTCTTTTTTGCATCTATTTTCTTAGATGAGAAAAAATAATGTGAAAAGACTGGGACAAATCGTTCCAGGTGATAAACTGTGACTGATTTGCCTGTTAAAGGATCAACTTCTCTTGTCGGTTCCCCTGAACTGCGTGTCCGGAATTTGTAGTATAATCCCGGATCAAGAATTTCGGTACCTTCATCGTAGGCTCCTTCACCTTCAGGACGGAAATTTTCCATACTACCTTTATTATAGGAGTAATAAAGTAGGTGGAATCCGATTAGTTCTTTCAGTTCCCTGGCAGGAACATCTTGTACTGTCGAATAATTATGTTCTGACAGATAAGCAGTAAAGGCATTGTTGTCCGGTGCCATAACGGTCATTAATCCTCTACCGTTCATGATTTCATAATAACCGGCACGTTCTGCTGCTTCAAGGAACATGGAAAATTGTCCGTCCATGCTTTCATCCGAAAGTAATTCCCAAGCGCTTCCTTTTACCCACCCGGGAACCTCATAATGTTCATCCATCTTATCCTCACAGGACCATAGGAAAAATGGAATAAAAGACAGCCATAGCAGCCTTCGCATAATCGTTAAGTTTTTCATAATACTAAAAAATAAATATTTCAATAATAACTAAGATGTTTCTCACGTACTTATGAAATTAATATTGCACACAAATGTCACAGTTGATACAAGTTGCATCATCAGAAGAGATTTGTGTGCGTAAACAAGTTGTCACATTGGTTGCTCTTTTCATATAATCCAATTAAGTTAAACAAAAGTTAGATTCTGTTTTCGAAAGGTACTTTATTATAAATACCTGTGAAAAACTGTTGCAAACATAAGGAGTTAGTGAAGAAATACCAATGAAGAATCGTACAAAAGCATGGAAAATACCGTCTTTTGCACGAAAATCCATGCAATGAATCCATTTTTTATTAAGAAGAGTGTTCAGAGAGG
>NZ_GG774702.1:456545-492929 GCF_000162515.1 Bacteroides sp. 1_1_14
GAGTAGGGAAATGTATCTGGTCTTAGACCGATGCGCTACTGCTATCCTTATCCGATGTCTGCCATTTGCCAACTTCTTAGTTGGCACAATTACAATTGAAAAATTTGCCATATTGCTTTTAGGGTTTTGTTTTATAAATAACTATTCTCCATACAACGAAAAAGGAATAAAAATCCTCTCTGAACACTCTTTCTTAATAAAAAAATGGATTCATTGCATGGATTTTCGTGCAAAAGACGGTATTTTCCATGCTTTTGTACGATTCTTCATTGGTATTTCTTCACTAACTCCTTATGTTTGCAACAGTTTTTCACAGGTATTTATAATAAAGTACCTTTCGAAAACAGAATCTAACTTTTGTTTAACTTAATATTACTATATCATTATGAAAAACTACGGAAACTATATGAATGTATATGAATCTATGCAGTTATTAACATCGAGCGCAAGTCTTTTTTTGTTAGCCACGATACCAAACTTCTTTTTAGCAGATTTTTAATTATAACTTAATATAATTTTTAGTATTATGAGAAATGCAATGATTCGAAAGCGGCATTTGCTGCTACTATTGTTCCTCTCTTCCTTTTTCCTGTCCTGTGAAGACAAGATGGATGAACACTATGAAAAACCGGCATGGCTGAAAGGTACGGCTTGGGAAGTTCTTTCTTCCGATGAATACGGAAGTAAATATTCTATGTTTCTGGAGGCTGCGGAATTATCTGGTTTTCGTCCTGTACTTGATGGGAAAAGTATAGCTACGGTTATGGCACCGGATAATGATGCCTTTGCTGACTATCTTGAAAAGAAAGGTTATGTTTCGGTGAAGGATATACCAACAGACGACTTAAAGAAGTTAATTGGTTTTCACTTGATCTATTACTCTTATAATAAGAGCGACCTTGAGAATTTTCGCCCAGAAAACAATTCGATGGGGGAGGATGAAGAAGAATTAGGAATGCTACAACCGGGAATGTACTACAAGTTTCGTACGCATAGTACTAGCCCTGTAACAACAGAAGTCGACCAGATAAATAAGAAAACAGTAACAGTTTATCATTTAGAACGTTTTCTTCCGGTTTTTTCTCATAACATATTCAAGTCAAAAGGTATTGATGCCAAAAAGAACTATGAATATTTTTATCCAAACTCCACATGGACAGGGGATGACGGTTTCAATGTATCTAATGCAAGCGTTACAAATTATCAGATTATAGCCAATAATGGCTATATATATACTATTAATAAGGTATTAGAACCACTTGAGACAATTTATGATGCAATGAAGAAAAAAACAGAATATTCTGACTTTTTAGACTTCTACAATACATATAGTACTTATGAATACGACCAAGATCTGTCTAATAACTATAGTAATGCTGTAGGAGTAGATAGTCTCTTTCTGCATAAACACCAAAACTATGGTTTGGCTAATATTGCTCTGGAATGGCCTGTTTCTAATTACCGTCTATTTCCAGAATTGGCATCTATCTCATATAGTGTTTTTGCTCCTTCGAACAATGCTTTTGATGACTTCCATAAAAAGTATTGGTTGCCGAATGGTTATCCGACACTATCCAATGTAGATCCATTGCCTGTTAAACTCTTGATTGATCAATGTGTATATGGTGGTTCAATTGTTTTCCCTGACGAAGTGAAAACCCTTAAAAACAATTATGGTACTTCTTATTCGTTTGACCCGTATACAGTAAAAGATAAAAGTATTTGTGTGAATGGTAGTTTTTATGGGCTGGATAAGTTAGAAATGCCGGATATGTTCCAATCTGTCATAGGTCCGACTTTCCTTAATGCAAAGTATGTTGACTTTTTGTATACTTTATATCAAGCTGGTATGTTGCAGATTTATAGTTCGGATGTTACTAAGTATACCTTCTTGATAACGAGTAACGAAAATTTTGAAATCAGTGATATGAAATTAGTTCCTAACGGAGTAGAATATATGTTAGGAGAGCCGGGTGATGATGATAGTTATAAAGCCGTTTCTACGTCTACCTTGCGGCAAATCTTGAATGTACATACTGTCGCCGGTGAAATAGACCTTAAAAAACAGACAAGAGGTGTGTTCTCGACTCAAAATTCTGCTACATATTGGTTCGTGAGGAATGGAAAGGTTGCTACAAATGATAATTTTAACAGTATTTTGGGATTAACTCCGGATGAAACAACCCTTTCTTCACTTTTTGTTGATGTAGAAGAAGTGAAAAATGATGGAGCTGACTGGAATAATGGGAAAGTGTATGCATATGCAGCAAATGATGCAGGTGTATTCGGCTATACTACAGGAAAAACGATGAAAAGTCTGTTAACTTCTGCAGTTGAAAAGAAATATCCTTATTTTGTTTTTGCGCAATTGATGAGAGTAGCTGATATGTTCCATCTTATGGAGGATGGCAAAACGTATGCATGGTGGACAGAACTGTCAGGTCGTATCGTAGCTTTTATTCCTTCCAATGATGTATTGGCAAAAGCTTTGCAAGAAGGAGGGATTCCGGGAATAGAAGGTTCTGTCGGTGCTGATGGAGTTCTAAATGCTACTGTTACCGATGCCGATGCTTTGAGGACATATCTGACGAACTATATTTTCAATTCTAAATCTACTCCGCAGGTGTCCGGATGTCCTTATATTGGATCGGATACGTGGTTGACAGGAGCATATCAGGCGATAAACGGTGCGACTGTAAATTACAATGACAATGGTTCTTCTTTGTCTGTGCAGTGGAAGGGAGGGGCAGTGCGTAATGTGGTGCCTGACTATGAATATTTCCCGTTTGCATTCAGCGACGGTGCCTTCCATATAATAGATGGTGTTTTTAATTAACTGAATATCTGATAGTATGAAACAGATAAATAAAATCTTTTTTGTATTGATAGCCATTCTTCTATCCAGTGTGATGGAAATGGCAGCGCAGACGCGGAAAGTCGTATCCGGTACTGTTACTGAATTGTTGGGTACATCTGCTGAGCCTTTGGTAGGTGTCAATGTGAACATTGTTAATAATCAAAACCGCTCTTTAGGTGGTGGAATTACTAACTTAAATGGGCAGTATAATGTGACTATTCCTGAAGGAGAAACAAATCTTACGATTGTATTTTCTTATATTGGGATGCAAACCAAGCGTATAAAGTATACAGGTCAAACCTTATTGAATGTCCGTATGGACTCGGATACTAAGTCCATAGACCAGGTAGAAGTTACTGCTCGTCGTATTGAGCGTAATGATATGGGAATCACAAATAAGGAGATGGTTTCTGCTACTCAAAAAGTTAAAATGGATGATTTGGTGGCAACTGCCCCGGTTGTATCTGTGGAAGATGCTCTTCAGGGACAGTTAGGTGGTGTTGATATTGTGCTTGGGGGTGGTGATCCTGGAACCCGTAGTGCTATTCGTATCCGTGGTACCAGTACTTTGAATGCTTCATCCGATCCATTGATTGTCATTGATGGTGTACCTTATCCAACAAGCATTAGCGATGATTTTGATTTTTCTACTGCCAATGAAGAAGATTTGGGAGCACTTTTGAATATCTCTCCCAATGACATTGAATCCATAGAAGTATTGAAAGATGCTTCTGCCACTGCGATTTGGGGTACACAGGGTGCCAATGGTGTATTGGTCATTAAAACCAAAACAGGAACTACGGGGAAAACAAGTTTTTCATTCTCTTCTAAATGGACTTTAAAGGAAGAACCGAAAACAATTCCGATGCTGAATGGAAAGGAATATACTTCACTCATGCAGGAAGCA
Source organism: Bacteroides sp. 1_1_14 (assembly GCF_000162515.1). Classification (NCBI taxonomy): domain Bacteria; kingdom Pseudomonadati; phylum Bacteroidota; class Bacteroidia; order Bacteroidales; family Bacteroidaceae; genus Bacteroides; species Bacteroides sp. 1_1_14. Next base: position 460,310 of record NZ_GG774702.1, read on the forward strand.
CTGTGGAACTCTGCCAGATATATAGGATTGCAAAATGGAACGAACTCTTATTTGGATAAACTGACTAATTCGAATGCTATTGGTGACAATCCGGATTGGCAATATTATGACGAATATAACCAAAATACTAACTGGCTGGATTACATACGTCAGGATGCCTTGCTTTCAGACAACAGTTTTTCAATGAGTGGTGGTGGTGAAAAAGCTACTTATCGTTTTGCATTAGGCTATCTGAGTGATGTTGGTACTACTATTGGAACGTCTATGAAACGTTTCAATACTTCAATGAGAGTAGACTACAAATTCTCTAACAAATTGAATTTTGGTGCAGACTTTTCTTATTCACAAACCGGTAAAGATGCCAACTGGACAGATAATGTTCGTGCCCAGGCATTGAGTAAGATGCCGAATAAATCTCCTTATACAGTCAATGACAGAACAGGAGCTTTAACAAACGATTATTTTACATATCACGACCCTGAATTTGAAGGTAATTTTAGTGTAGGCAGTAACTATAAAAATGCTCAAAATTATAATCCTGTGGCCATGGTTTATGAAGCTATGAATAACACTGTACAACGGGAAAGTAAGGTCAACTTTCGTGCTGATTACACTATTTTGCCGGGATTTGTTTATAAAGGGCTGGTGTCTATTAATATGCGTACTACTAAAACACGTCGTTTCTTGCCGCAAGTTGTGACAGGAGTGAAGCAGGACAGTGAATATAACAACCAAAGTGGAGACGCCTATTCCGATAAACTTTCACTTCAGACTGAAAATAAGTTGATGTATATTAAAAACTGGAATAACAAGCATAATTTGATTGCCAATGCGGTAGTGCGTACTTCCCAGGATCTCAATTCCAGTTATAATAGCATTACTTATGGTAACGCCTCTTCAAGTCTGTCGGATCCAACAGTGGGAACTGCTGTTTATAAAATGGATTCAGGTGAGTCGGAAACCCGTAGTGCAGCTTTTATTGGAGTAGTGAATTATACGTTGTTGGATCGTTATGTATTTCATGGTTCAATGAATGCTGAAGGTAATTCGGCAATGGGTCGCAATGAGCGGATGGGCTATTTCCCGGCTGCAGGGTTTGCTTGGAATATTCAGAATGAACCAATTTTGGAGAAAGCTAGAGATCGCTGGTTGGATGAAGCAAAAGTACGTTTCAGTGTAGGACAGAGTGGACGTGCACCTAGTGGTTCAGGTGTTTACTTGGGAGCTTACAAAAAAGGGGATGACTATATGAATATGTCAGCTACTAAACAAGATCGTATGCAGTTAGATAATCTGAAATGGGAAACCTCGACCGAATATAACTATGGTGTAGATGTGTCTACATTTGGAGGACGATTGAGATTTACATTTGATTACTACCGCAAATATATCGAAGATCTGTTACAGAAGGAATATAAATTGCCTTCAAGCTCAAGTTTCGGGACTGTGAAATATTCCAATTCTGGAAAGATGGAAAACAAGGGGTGGGAATTCCGTGCAGACATTATAGCCTTGAGAACAAAAGATTGGACCATCAGTGGTTATGTAAACTTTAGTCGTAATGAGAATCGTATTACTGAATTGCCCGGTAATATGAATCAAGAGAATTATGAAGCAAAAAATGGTACTTATGCTGCTCGTGTGATTGTGGGACAGCCTATCGGTTCATTCTATGGTTATCGTTATCTGGGAGTTTATCAGAATACAGATGCTACGTATGCACGTGATGCAGAAGGGCAGGTGATGAATGATGCCAATGGTAAGCCTATTGTTATGAAAAATCTGACAGCTACTTGTCAGCCGGGAGATGCCAAATATGAAGATGTCAACCATGATGGTGTTATTAATCAATACGACATCGTTTATTTAGGAAATTCAAATCCTGTGGTAACAGGTGGAGCAGGATTGACTGTTAAATGGAAACAATTGTCACTCAGTGCTTTCTTCCATGGACGCTTCGGTCAATCCATTGTTAATAGTACTCGCATGAATAACGAGGCTATGTATAACGCATCTAATCAAAGTACGGCAGTACTGCGGAGATGGAAAAATGAAGGGGATGAAACGGATATTCCACGTGCACTCTTTAATCAGGGATATAATTACTTGGGATCAGACCGTTTTGTAGAAGATGCTTCATTTGTCCGTCTGAAAACACTGACTTTGAATTATGCATTCCCCAAAAAGATATGCAACAGATTCGGAATTAACTCTCTGAGTATTTTCGCAACAGGCTACAATTTGTTTACGTGGACTAACTATACCGGTCAAGATCCGGAAGTCTCTATTCCGTCAGAACCAACGAAACTGGCAACAGACGGCTCGACAACTCCTGTTGCAAGAAAATATACATTTGGTATAAATTTAAGTTTCTAATGCGATTATAATGATGAAAAAGATATTTATAAGTTTAACAATTGCCGGAGCAAGTCTGCTGCTTTCCGGTTGTAATGACTGGCTGGACGTGGTTCCCAACAACGAGCAGGTGGCTGCGGATTACTGGAAGACGAAAGAACAGGTTGAAGAGGTACTGGCACAAGGCTATTCAGAAATGCGAACAACAGTTCCATCCCTTGTTTATTGGGGGGAACTCAGAGGAGGTTCAGTTTATGCTTACCAGGATACTAAGATGCAGGATTTACAGAACTTTCAGATAACAGCCTCATCTACTCTTTGCAAGTGGGGACCGTTTTATAATGTTTTAAACGTTGCCAATTCTGTTATTAAATATGCACCGGACGTACAGGCTATCGATGAAACCTATAATGAGGCTGTAATGAACTCCAATTTGGCAGAAGCATATTTCATGCGTGCATGGATTTATTTCACGCTGGTACGTAACTTTAAGGAAGCACCGCTTATTTTGGAACCTTATATGACTGATGATTATGCTGTTTCTGTTCCGAAGTCTTCTGAAGAGAGAATCGTTGCCCAAATCAAATCGGATATTGAGACGGCATTATCTACTGGGGCTGCCAAAGAGTTTTATGATGATGATAACTGGAGTGGCATGACAAAAGGACGCATAACAAAGTGGGCATTATATGCGTTGATGGCGGATGTTTGTCTGTGGAGTGAAGATTATGAAAGCTGTGTTGAATATGCAGATATGTTGATTAATTCAACATCTGCTTATCGTCCTGCATTTGTGGAGGATCCGACTCAATGGTTCAATATGTATAATCCCGGCAATAGTAATGAGTCTATCTTTGAAATAAATTTTGATGAAAAAACTTATGCGCAAACAGCCAATAGTCCATCTACTGTTTACCCTTGGGGGATCTCTTCAATTGCGAAATTCCAGTATTCCAAAGCGATGTGTCAGCGTTTAAATCAGGAATATACGCACTATCCGGCTTCAATACGTACTTATCTGGGTGCTTTTAAACCATCTGGAAACAGTACATCTGTAGAAGGATATTGCATTTGGAAATTTCAGGGATCTGGTTATATGCTGGATGGTGACCGAGGTACGAAAGATGCCAATTGGATTCTTTACCGTATGGCTGATGTTTTGTTAATGAAAGCGGAAGCTTTAATTTGGCAAGGTGGTGAGACAAATTATACTACCGCCTTGGAATTGATAAATAAGGTGCGTACCCGTACTCAAATCAACAAACTGGATGATGATGTTAAATCCGACGAGGAAAGAATGCTGAAAGCTTTGTTGGAAGAACGGGATATGGAACTTGCTGCTGAAGGAAAACGCTGGTATGATCTGGTGCGTTTCGGAAAAGCGAAGAACTATAAGTATAAGACATCGTTTATAGATTTGATTGTAGCCAATAATTCTTCTATTGGTTCTAAATGGCTACGTTCAGTGTTGAAAGACAACAATGCTTGGTTCTTACCTATCCATCAGGACGAAATAGACCGTAACCCGGTACTGACTCAAAATCCTTATTATGATGTAACTGCAAATTAATTAATTGCTATGAAAAATATAATAAAACTTTGTTTATTGCTCGGATTCGTTGCTTATTATTCGTGTGATGATCCGTATAAAGACACGGTATATCAGGTGTACGATGTACAGCCTGCGGGCAGTTATCTTCAAAACCGTTCGAATGACTTTTCCGAATGGATAAAGATACTGAAATATGGAGACTTGTTTAATGCAATCAATCGTGCCGACGATGCTTTTACCGTACTGGCACCTACAAATGATGCTGTACAACGGTTTTATGAAAAGAAGAATATTTCTTCTATAGAGGAACTAGGACGTGAATATGCGCGTACTTTGGCTAAGTATCATATTATCAATGACTCCATTGATCAAGAAGAATTTGTGAAGGGGGGCGAACTACCTGGTAGAACACTTTCGGGGGATGCATTACAGATTACTTTTGATGACAATACTGTTGAAGGTGGGCTTAGTTCCGTGTTTGTAAATCAGGAAGCCCATGTGAGTGAATTTGCCATAACTACTGCTAATGGACGTATATATGTACTTGATGATGTATTAAACCCTGCAATAGAGACCATTTATGAACGTCTCTCAACAAAAACAGATCACAAGATTTTCTGTCAGGCATTGGAACGGACCGGATGGCGGGATACATTGAATATTGTAACATCTTTGCTTAGTGGGCCATCTGGAATGCAAGTAGAGCAGAAACGAAATTTTACAGTACTTTCAGTATCTGATGAAGTATTTGCTGGAGATGGAATTTCTTCTTTCGATGACTTGGTTGCTAAACTGAATGCTGGCTCTGATTATGAAAATCGGGAAAACGCCTTGAATAGTTATATTGCTTATCATATACTGAATGGGGCGCGTACACTATCTGCTTTTCAAGCATATGACAATATCTTGGAGAAGAAAAAACTGTGGGGTACCAGAGCTGACAGCCTGATTTTAGCCTCTGAAGTAAATCAAATCTGTTATTTGAATGATGACGGAAATGGTGCAGGCGTAACATTTGTTACTGAGAAAGCCAATGAACTGGTTAAGAATGGTTATATACAGCCTATTGATGGTTATTTGCCTATTGTGTCACAGGAGCCTGTTGCTTTCGCTTTTGACTTTTGTGATTTTCCAGAAATCGCTGCCTATGTTGCTGCTTATGGGAAAGCGCAACCTTATCAGCAACGTTCTCGCGATGAAAGTGAAGAGTATACGAACTTGGCGAAGCTTGTTGGAAGAACAGATATCGTTTCTCAGGTGGAATGTTATCAGATGACATTGGGTCCCAGTGGAGCTAAAACTTCAGAATGGAACTATTTGCAATATGGCATAGCTCGCGGATCTGAAACATATGACTGGTGGAAGCTTTTGAACTATGATATGCTTGTTATTAATATCGGGTATAATGGAACGTTGACTATGACCACACCGGTCATTTTGAAAGGAAAGTATAAAGTCACTTTGTTCTTTGCTTATGAACCTACCATGAAGTTTATGGGTGAAAGAGCCAATAACAGTAACGGAGGGTTGACTGCATTCTCATTTGATGGTTCTAATTCAAGCTCCAAATCTAGTTCTAAACGTGTTTATGACGGTAAAAAAGATGATACTAATCATACTTACGAAAGTATTACACTGTTCGATGCTATTGAGTTTGATAAAACGCAGTCACATTCTTTGAAACTGACAATACAAGACCCGACTGCAAGCACAAATGCAAATTTCCGTTTAATGTTGGATTATTTATTATTTGAACCTGTAAATTAAGTGAAGCCATGAAAGATTGTAAATATATCATAGCATCTGTCGTTGTTTCTATTGGACTGTGTGCCTGTTCGGATGATTGGAATTCACACTATTCCAAGCAGGAAACAGTTGTGGAAAACATGAACATTCAACTAGTGGATAAACCGGTCAGTGAATTTCTACAAAGTGAACCTGAATATCAGGACATGTATAAGTTGTTTGAAGAAACCGGTGTTATTGAAACAGTGAAAGAAAAAGAGTTATTATATACCATGATGGTAGTAAATAATGGTAAGGAGGTTGATGCCGAAACAGATAAAGCATTCCTTGCACAATCTCACATAACTGATGCCTATCTTTCGCCAAGTAGCCTGCAAGATGGACAGCGACTACTCATGTGGAATGGAAAATATGTGAATGTATCCAAGCCGGAAACAGATGTTACCCGTTCTTCAGTTCAGGAAATTTATTTTAATGGAGCTAAGGTGAAAAGGGTAATTCAGACTAATAATGCATTTATATATGAGTTGGAGGAATATATTAATACTCCTAAATCATTGATGGAATATTTGGAAACCCTTCCGGATGAGAATTATTCGATTTTCAAGCAAATGGTATTGGCTCGTACAGAAAAAAAATTTGATAAAGGCTCTAGTACACCGATTGGAATTGATCAGACTGGAAATACTGTTTATGACTCCGTATTTACAGTACAAAGTCAATATTTCAAGGATAAGAAGCTTGATATATATTCTGAGGCAATTCATGCAACATTGTTGGTTCCTAACAATGATTTGATAACGAAAGCGTTGAATGAAGCACATGCTAAATTAGACAAATGGGGATTACAACGAGAAGATTCTATTTTAGAGAATTGGATTTTCCAAACCGCTTTCTTCAAAGAACAGTATGAGAAAGAAGTCTTTGAAGACGAAAATAAAATAGACCTATACTCTATTTTTGATCAGCAATGGCGAACAACGGTTAATAAAGTAGATGTTAATAATCCTGTTCAATTAAGTAATGGAGTGGCTTATAAGGTAACCTCACTAAAGATTCCAACAAATAAGATTCTGATTTGGAGGTTTAAAGAAAGATTTGAGACTTTGGATCAGTTAACTGAGGATCAGATTAAAGAGTTTTATTATCCCGAATATAAATATATCGGTCAGTATGACAAAGATTTTGGTGAGAATATAAAGCTGAATAGAGTGAAATTTAATTGTTTTCCTAGTCCTGGATATTTTCAACCTAATCCTAATTGGCCGAAACTTCAGTATGGAATATTGATACTTAATGCACGGGATTCTACTAAACCCGGCAGGTTCAAGTTCAGATGTTATCAAATGGTGGATGATCCATCATCTCCTACTGGTAAGACTCCGAAAGCATATCTTTTCCCTCCTGGAGAATATACATTCTATATGGGATTCCATGGTGCTCATTCAAAAGTTGATGCTACTTTTTACATTAATGGTGAGGAAATAGCGAAAATGACTAAATCCCAAATAAGCGGAATTAATTTTGACCGTTCAGGTGGAGGCTACAATGAGCTTTATCATCACAATAACTATGATCGCGACGGAGGTGAAATTTGTAAATCATTCACTATTCCGGAAGGAGATCCAATAGAGATTGAAGTTACAATTGAATTGCCTATAGGTACTACTGCAAGTATGGAACCGCTATGCTGGTGTTTCCGTCCGACAGAAAATAATTATTAATCTTGACAGGTTAGAAAATGAAAAAGATAAATGAGATACTAAGCATTTCCGCACTGCTACTGTTTGGAGTAGCAAGTGTGTGGGGACAAGAAAGCCATAATCTGACGGGAAAGATTCTTTCGAACAAGAATAAACCCGTAGAGGGAGCTATTGTCACTGTTATGGATACAATGAACGTAACGACAACAAAAGATGGAACATTTCAGTTCTCTCTGAAAGACCCTTCGAAAGCAAAAGAAATCAGTGTGTGGGCACCTGGATATTTTTCAGTCAAACAATTGGTAAACGACCGTCAGCATATCATTATTATGATGACACCGGAAGATCGCTACAAATATAATGAATCGATGATACTTCCTTTCCGTCGTGAAGGGGAAATGGAACTTTCGGATTATACATCAGCTACCAATATCAACAAAAAGGATTTTATGCCCGGGACTAGTAAAATAGATCGTGCTTTAACGGGACAAATAGCCGGTTTGCAAATGAAGCGTAATAGCGGTATGCCTGGAGAAGGTAGTTATTTTAACTTACGGGGAATACGTACACTGACTGGTGATAATGCACCGTTAGTGGTTATCAATGGGGTTCCCTATATGCCTGACAAGACATCTTCAGAACTGATTGGTGGCTTTACTCGTGACATCTTCCAATTCTATCATTTGCAGGACATACAGAACATTACAGTGCTAAAAGGAGCAGAAGCTGCTATGTATGGTTCGATGGGCTCGAATGGGGTAATTTTGATTGAAACTGAGGGGGCTGCATCCAATGATATGGAAACTCGGGTAAGTTACTATGGATCATTTGGAGTAAACTGGAATGAGAAAAGAATGCCGTTGATGGGGGTAGAAGATTACAAACATTATTTGGCAGATGTAGGGATGACTATCTCTTCTGATCCGCAGAATTTCTATAAGGATTTCCCTTTTATGCAAAATCCAAATGATCCGCGTTACAACTATCTGTATAACAATAATACAGATTGGCAAAATGAGATATATCGAAATAGCATTGCTACTGATCATTTGTTTCGTGTAGAAGGTGGTGACAATATTGCTAAATATGACCTTTCACTAGGATATTACCGTGAGAATGGCTTAATGGATAATACCAGTATGGAGCGTTTCCATACATTACTGAATGGTAATGTATTGGTAAGCCAAAAAGTGAATATCTTTGCTACTCTTGGTCTGGCATATTTGAACGGACATTATCAAATGCAAGGTATGGATATTGCCACCAATCCGATTTTGGCTGCTTATGGAAGATCTCCTATGTTGAGTCCGTATGATAAAGACCGGGATGGAAACACATTAAGTACTTATGCTCCTCATTATTATGGTAGGAGTACGAATCGCAGTTACAGTGTAAGTAATCCGCTTGCCATCATAAATACACTAAATGCTAAAAATCGTCAGTATGATTTGAATATGCGGGCTGGGTTACACTATAATCCTTTTCGTGAACTGACTTTGACAGGAACTGTAGGCATGTTTTATAATTATAACAATGAGCACGTTTTTATTCCTGGACAGAGCGATCCGACTATAGTACCTGTAAGTGATACATATGGATTACGCGAGAATGCAGTGAGTGAAGGAGATGTAGAAATGCTTGAAGTGTTTGTGAACCTGAATGCTAGTTATAAGAAGACATTCAATTATGTGCATCAATTGAACGCTATTGCAGGTTGGCAGATGCTGACATCGAAGTATGAATATGATGCCGGAAACGGACGCAATACAGGTAATGATTTCTATCAGACATTGGGAAGCACTAACACTATAGGACGTTATTTCTCTGGATATACTACTAATTGGAACTGGATGAATTATTATGCACATGCTGATTATACTTATAACAATATATTACAGGCATCTGTGAATATGGCTATAGATGCTGCTTCATCTACAGGTACAGATGTCTCCCGTTTCTATGTCTATCCATCGGTAGGAGTTACTTTATTGGGTAAAGGCTGGAAGCTGTTTCAGAATGCTGACTGGATGAATAAATTGAATGTGCGTGCTGAGTATGGATTAACAGGTAATACTCGTTTCTCGTCTACAATGGGAGGATTTTATTATTCTACCGCTCCTTATATGCAACTTTCAACTATTGTTCGTTCTAACATACCGAATACTTCATTGAAACCGGAACGTAATGCATCGTTGAATGTAGGGCTGGACTTGTCAGTACTCCGTGATCGTTTGAGCATGTCTGTTGATTATTACAACAATCAAATCAGTGACATGATTACCGCTATGCCTACAACTTCCGTTCACGGTTCAGGAATGTACTATGCCAACGTTGGCAAAATGGAGAATAAGGGAGTTGAATTCTCTTTACAGGCATCTTTGTTACGTACACGCAATTTTGAATGGATTGTGGGTGGGAATATTGCCAAATCTACAGCTAAACTCAAAGCACTAGGTGGTGAAAAACAAGTAATACTGGATGGTAATTATAATGGCATGCAACTCGTGAATCGTGTGGGTGAGTCTCCTTACCAATTCTATGGTTATCAAGCTGATGGAGTTTTCTCGACTCAGGCTGAGGCTGATGAAGCAGCTCTTGTCAATCGTACAGGTAGAAGCTATAGTGCTGGTGATGTCCGTTTTGTTGATCAGAACGGTGATCATAGAATTGATGATAAAGACCGTGTATTGTTGGGCAGTGCATCTCCTGACTATTTCGGAGGTTTCTATACTCAATTGAAATATAAAGGTCTAGCTCTTTCCGCAGAATTCTCTTATTCAAAAGGTAATATGGCATATAATGCTGTAAGACAACAACTAGAATCCATGTCCACTACTAATAACCAGAGCTTATCTGTGCTGAACCGTTGGACAGTAGATGGTCAAAAAACAGATGTACCACGCGCAAGATGGAAAGATCCTGTAGGGAATAGTTATTTTTCTTCACGTTGGATTGAAGACGCTTCTTACTTGCGTCTAAAGAACGTGACATTGAGCTATACTTTCTCCAAGACAGTGTGGAACTTCTTCCGTTCAGGAACCCTTTATGTTACAGGTGAGAATTTGTTGACTTTTACTGATTATTTGGGAATGGATCCGGAATTCTCCTCTTCATATTCGGAGAATGTTCAAGGATTAGATTACGGTAAATTGATGCAGCCCAAAACAGTAAAAGTGGGCGTTAACTTAAAATTCTAACAATAATGAAACGAATTTATATAAATATAATATTGATAGGAGTACTAGTGTTTATAAGCACTGGATGCAGCGACTTCTTTGAAACGGATAATGATACGCAGTTGAGAGGAGACGATTACGTTAAGGAAGTTGGGGAACTTTATTCCGGTTTTTTGGGTATTGTCACTAAGATGCAAGCTATTGGCGATAAGGCTATTTATCTGACTGATATACGTGCTGAATTGTTGGAACCGACAGAGAACACTCCGAGTGAGTTATATAGTCTTTATAATTATGACGATGATTTGAGCGGAAATTCATATGCTGATCCTGCTAAATATTATGATGTTATTATTGCATGCAATGATTATATGCATAAAGCGAAAGAATACAAGGATGCTCATGAAACTTCTATTGATGCTGATCACTATAAAGGACTTATCAGTAGTGCAGTTAGAGTTAAAGTATGGATATATCTTACTTTAGGAAAGATATATGGGCAAGCTGTTTGGTTTGATGATCCGGTATATGGTATGGTCGATTTCTCAAAATATGAAACAAAAGATCTGACGGAAATCATTGATGCTTGCGATAACTTGCTAAATACCGGATATGATGGAATAGATGGTACCTATCTGATGAAATGGGGGGAATGGTTGGATCCGTCGGAAGGCTCCACATCTGTTTCCGACGAATATAAAAGATGGGATATGATGGTTCCGGAATTTTTTGTATTGAAAGCAGAAATAGCATTATGGAAGAATGACGGAGCTACAGCAGCCAGTCTGTTGTTGTCGGAAATGAATAAGGCATTCGAAGGATGCGCTAATAATTCGGGCGAAGTGAAGTATATGCGTTCAGGAAGTTATTCTACTCAGTATGGAAGACAGTATGATAATGCTACTCCGGTGAATGCTGCTACTGAATCGGTAATTATGTATGATTATAAATATAACCAGAAGAATTCATTGTTAAAGCATTTTGATTACAGCGGTGGGTATATGTTGCGTGCTGCGTTACCGGCTGTGAAACGTTTTAAGGATGTAACTTTCAATCCTCCTTCTGACGACAAAGCCAGAGAGACTTCAGATGGGCGATTTAAGGCGTTCAAAGAAATTGTAGTAGATGAAGAATATTCTATTCAGAAATATCGGGGCTTTAGTAAATCCGGACATAAAGTAGAGAACGATGATGTACATATTAATATTTATCACACTGCAGATCTTTACTTTATGTTGGTGGAAGCATTGAATCTCCAGAATCGCTATACTCCGGTATCTGTATTGATGAATAAAGGTGTGAATACTTATTTTAACAACGGTGACGTTACCTTAGGTGACCCGGTGATGTGGCAAGGATTTACCAACCAATGGACAAAATTTGATGGACGCGGATATCCGGATGCGGGTATCCGGGGAATTTTTGGAAGTTTGGGAAACCGTGAAATTTGGGAAACAGAGGATGATATGAATGCTGCATTGGAAGAAAAACCGGAACTTGAGGAAGAGTATAATTTGAGTGGACTGTCTGATGCTCAACAGAAAATAAAGAAACATAACGATATTGAGTTGCTAAAGGAAGCATTACTTGAATTTCCATGTGAAGGTAAAACTTATCCTCTCATGATTCGCATTGCCAAACGTTGGAATGATTATTCACTTATTTCCCGTTTTGTATGTGAGAAATATCCAGAGAGCAAGCAGGCTGAGATAAGGAGCAAGATTGAAAATAGTAATGCTTATTTTGTACCTTGGGATTTGACTAAGACAGCTTCTTCTCATTAATTCAAACGGTTTAACTTCATTAAAAGAAAAGTATGAAAGATATGACAAAAATAGCATGTTTGCTTTTGGGACTGATGTTATCAGTCCCCTTGGCTGCGCAAAAGACATATTATATGGATCCGGAAGGAGAGGATACCAATCCGGGAACGGAAAGTAAACCTTTTGCTACAATAATGAAAGTACAAGAGGTGGTAGCAGCAGGAGATGTAGTTTATATTAATCCGGGGATCTATGTGGTTCCTGCTGATCAACCCCCAATGACAACCACTACCAATGGACTTTATCATTGTGTGTTTGATATGAGTAAAAGTGGAGAGGCCGGTAAACCTATTTCTTATCTGGCAAATCCTAATAAGTCCGGTAGACCGATATTCGACCTTTCTCAGGTTAAGCCAGTGGGGCAGCGTGTCACTGTGTTTTATATAACTGGTTCTAATCTACATTTTAAGGGATTTGATGTGATTGGAACTCAGGTAACCATAACAGAACATACTCAGTCTGAATGTTTTCGTGTTGTACAAGGAGCCAATGATAATTTATATGAGGACCTAAAACTTCATGATGGTATGGCAATCGGATTTTATCTGACTGGTGGAAACAATAATCATATTCTCAATTGTGATGCATATAACAATTATGACACAGTTTCCGAAGGTGGGAGCGGAGAAAATGTAGATGGTTTCGGATGCCATATCAACGGGCAAGGCAGAGGTACAGGCAATGTGTTTGAGGGATGTCGTGCTTGGTATAATTGTGACGACGGATTTGATTTAATCAACTGCTTTGATGCTGTGAAGATTATCAACTGTTGGGCATTTTATAACGGATATAAGCCGAATAGTCTAGATGCTGCCGGAAATGGTACGGGATTTAAAGCCGGAGGCTATGGAATGAGTACAACTACATTGCCAAAATTGCCAAGTGTGATACCTCAACATGAAGTACGTGGTTGTCTTGCATATTATAACAGAGCCAGAGGCTTTTATGCTAATCATCATTTGGGCGGAATTATTTTTGAAAACAATACTGTAGCAGCAAGCGGAAGTAACTTTGACATGAGAAACCGTAAAGACGGTATTACTTTACCTCCTGAAGATATTTCCGGCTATGATCATATAATCAGGAATAATCTGTCTTTTGCAGGTGAAAGAGGGAGTACTATTTTGGAAATGTTAAACAGAGGTAAGAGTACCGTAGAGAACAATTCATTCGATTTAATAGACGTATTGGCGGATACTGATTTTTTAAGTTTGGATGAAACGGAGTTGCTGAAAGAGCGTAAGGCTGACGGAAGTCTGCCTGATATTAATTTTTTGCGGTTGACTTCTGATGCTGAATTACGTTTTTGGGGTATGGGATGTTTTGCCTCGAATGATGCAAGCAAACTCAAATTCGATTGGTTGAAAAAGCCGACTATCGTTGTGGTGGGTAACAGAGCAAGTGTCGTTGGACCTAATGCTGACCAATTTACGAAGATATACGTCAATAAGAACGGGGAAGAGCAGGAAGATGCTTATGATAAGACGGCCGATCTGTCGTCATATAGCGGTATCCTGAATCTGAAAGCTACCGTGGAAGATGCAAATGGAAACGTAACAAGCAGTATTACATTGAAAATAAAAAGATAATAACCGAATAATCTTAAAAGGACATGAAACAGTTTATAAATGCTCATATACTATGTTTTGTTTTGATCCTGTTGCAGTTTAGTCTCTTTTCTTCCTGTAAGGATGATGATACTGTGGGAGAACTAAAGCTTGATCGTGCAGCTATCCAAATCAAGGAAGGAAGTGAAGGTATATTGAAGGTGGAAAATGGGAGTGGTGGATATCAGTTCTCTTTTTCTGACGAGGGGTATGCGTCAGCTAAATACCGTGAGAATCTAATTTATATCAAGGGAGAGAAATACGGAAAGGTGACAATGAAAGTAACCGATATGGAGGGACATATTGCTACCTTAGATATCGTAATTGTATCAAAGGTATTGAATACTGATACGCAGCGATTTGTCTGGGGAGATATGATAGAACTTAATAAGGCTAACAATTGGGCGATAACGCAAGAGGTATGTAGTATTGCTGTCACTAATTTGATGGAAGGAAAACAATTTATACTCTCGTGGGATGGTGACTCTTCTGTAGGAGCAAAGGATAATGCTAAACTTCTAATTTTAAGTAATCAGGAGGCAGAGGAGCCTCAAGAACTCATTTTGGCAGGAATGGAAATCCTTCAAATAAAAGATGGACTTTGTTCAGTTGTTTTTAGTACAGATGAGAAGGTCGGAGAACTGGTGTTTATACAGTGATTCTGATTGAATAAAAATAGATTAGAGTGTTATTCTTATCTTATTGCCACTTATTGCGTATGGATTATTAAGATTCATGAGACAATAAGTGGCAATCTTTTTCTATTGGAAACATAGTAAAACTGGAAAAATATGTAATGGTTGCACAAATAGACATAGAAATGAATGATATTCTATTTCTTTCTTTGATGACCTTTCTTATTTTTGCAACATCAGATAGTTTATTTGCATATGAAAAGCATATCTATTTTTTTGTTCTTGCTTATTACTTTGGCATCGAACGCCCAGGATAATAAAACCTCCGGACTCAACGCCCGTCAGTTTCATAAATACTGGAAAGTAGAGTCCGAATCTCCGGATTATAAAGTAACCTTTCGTGGTGATACTGCTGAAATTCTTTCTCCCAAAGGCTTAACTCTTTGGCGAAAAGAAAAGATGAGTGGCAAGGTAACCATTGAGTACGATGCGTGTGTCGTTGTTGAGGCAGAAGGCGATCGCTTGAGTGACTTGAATTGTTTTTGGATGGCTTCGGACCCTCAGTATCCCGATAATATATGGAAACGTGAGAAATGGCGTAATGGCATCTTTCTGAACTGTTATTCCCTGCAACTTTACTATATGGGATACGGTGGGAATCATAATTCTACTACACGTTTTCGCCGTTATGACGGCAACGAAGCGGCTGTTACAAATGCAAAAGCCCGTCCCGCAATCTTGAAAGAATATACAGATGCCGACCATTTGTTGGAGGCAAACAAGTGGTATCATATCAAGATAACGAATGAAAATAATAGGGTTAGTTATTATATAAATGGAGTGCGATTGGTGGATTTCCGCGATGCCGAACCCCTTACGGAAGGTTGGTTCGGCTTTCGTACCACCTTGTCCCGAACTCGTATCGCCAATTTTCATTATGAATGTTCGTCGCAGGAAACTTCTGAAATACCATTACACTGGATCGGTAATACTCCGCAGCAAAACAAAGCGGTAAGTTTGGGAGTTCCCTTCAATGAAGGAGAATTATACCCGGAGCACACTTTGCAGCTGATGACCGATAAAGGTGAAATGCTTCCGACAGATACTTGGGCATTGGCCTACTGGCCCGATGGTTCTGTGAAATGGAAAGGGATAGCCGGAGTTATTCCGAAAAATACGGAGAAACTGCTACTCAAAAAGACCGGAAAAAAGTCAAAAGAAAAAGCATCTTCAAGGACTGCCGATGATCGTAGCAATAAATTATCCCTATCTGTTGTTGAAACACCTCAAAGTATCCGCATAGAGACAGGAATTATTTCCGCTTACATCCCTCGTCAGGGAGATTTTATGATTGACAGTCTGTTCCGTGAAGGAGTGAAAGTCGGTGAAAAAGCACGTCTTGTATGCAACACTCAAAGCGAACCGGTCCTTGAAAATACTTCTCAAATCACTTTTACTAACTATACCGGAAGATTGACATCGGCCACAGTAGAACGTATAGGTAAGGTGCGGACACTCGTCAAACTGGAAGGCACCCACAGAAGTGAAACCGGACGGGAGTGGCTTCCGTTCGTAGTCCGTCTCTACTTCTACGCCGGAAGTGAGCAGATCAAGATCGTACATAGCTTTGTGTACGACGGAGATCAAAATAAGGATTTTATTCGTGCCTTGGGCATTCGTATGGATGCTCCTATGCGTGAAGCTCTTTATAACCGTCATGTCGCTTTCTCTTGTGCCAATGGAGGCGTCTGGAGTGAACCGGTACAACCGCTGGCAGGACGGCGTAAACTGACACTCGGCAAAGAGGATACACTTTCTCTGCAACAGCAACAGATGGATGGCAAACGCATTCCGCCTTACGAGGCTTTTGACGGGAAGAATCGTGATCTTCTTGATAACTGGGCTTCATGGAACGATTATCGCTTGTCTCAACTCTCTGCTGATGCTTTCTCCATTTGCAAACGTGCCAATGACAATAATCCCTGGATAGGAACTTTCTCCGGCACCCGTAGCGGAGGTTATGCTTTTGTCGGTGATATTACGGGAGGTTTGGGACTCTGCCTGCATGATTTTTGGCAGTCATATCCTTCATCCCTCGAAATATCGGGCGCCAAAACTTCATCTGCAACGATCACGGCATGGTTATGGAGCCCCGAAGGAGAACCGATGGACTTACGTCACTACGATAATGTCGCTCATGATCTGAATGCCAGCTACGAAGATGTTCAGGAGGGAATGAGTACTCCTTATGGCATTGCCCGCACCACTACACTCACACTTATTCCACAGAAAGGTTATGCAGGAAAAAAGGCTTTTGCCGATGTTGCTGAATCACTCTCAGAACCGGGAATATTGCTGCCCACACCAGACTATCTTCATGCACAGCAGGCTTTCGGCGTATGGAGCCTTCCGGACCGGAGTACTTCTTTTCGTGCGCGGGTAGAAGATCGCCTGGATGCATATATTGATTTTTATCGTAAAGCCATAGAGCAGAATAAATGGTATGGCTTTTGGAATTATGGAGATGTGATGCATGCTTATGACCCGGTCCGTCATACTTGGCGTTATGATATAGGTGGATTTGCCTGGGACAATACGGAACTGGCTTCTAATATGTGGTTGTGGTACAACTTCCTGCGTACAGGTCGTGAAGATATCTGGCGTATGGCAGAAGCTATGACCCGTCATACAGCCGAAGTGGACGTTTACCATATCGGACCGAACGCGGGATTAGGCAGCCGACATAATGTCAGCCATTGGGGATGCGGTGCCAAAGAAGCCCGGATCAGTCAGGCTGCATGGAACCGTTTTTATTATTATCTCACTACCGATGAACGTTGCGGTGACTTGATGACTGAAGTAAAGGATGCCGATCAGAAACTATATGAATTAGACCCTATGCGGCTGGCACAGCCTCGCAGTGAATATCCCTGTACGGCGCCTGCCCGACTGCGTATCGGTCCGGACTGGCTGGCGTATGCCGGAAACTGGATGACGGAGTGGGAGCGTACAGGCAACACTGTTTACCGGGATAAGATCGTAGCCGGAATGAAAAGTATAGCAGCCCTGCCCAACCGTATCTTTACGGGACCCAAAGCGCTGGGTTTCGATCCGGCAACGGGAATCATCACCAGTGAATGTGATCCCAAGCTGGAATCTTCGAATCATTTAATGACTATTATGGGTGGTTTTGAGGTAATGAACGAAATGATACGTATGATTGACCTTCCCGAATGGAAAAACGCGTGGCTGGACCATGCGGCACGTTATAAGCAAAAGGCGTGGGAATTGAATCATAGCCGTTTCCGAATTTCCCGTCTGATGGCATACGCTGCTTACCACAAGCGGGATGCACTAATGGCAAAAGAGGCATGGGAGGATTTATTCACCCGACTGGAACATACACCTGCGCCTCCTTTCCGGATCACTAAACTGTTTCCACCCGAAGTTCCGGCCCCTTTGGATGAATGCGTCAGCATCAGTACAAATGATGCGGCACTTTGGAGCCTTGATGCTATCTATATGCAAGAGGTCATTCCGATGGATGAATAATAGCTAGAAGAAAGCGGTTAATGCACTGTCAGTGAAATGCATTAACCGCTTTATGAATATATCAGATGAGTCTGTCTCTTATTTCAAGTACTGTTTCAACGGGCAATCAGCCATTTTCAGTCCATCTGCGATGCTTTTGGCATTCATGTGCGCTCCTTTCAAAGAAGTATGCGTATGGTCATTGTTATAATAATCTGCCGCTTTCTTGATACCTTTCTTTTCGAGCTTGTCAGCACTTATTTTATTCAGGTCGATAAAATAGGCTCCGGTAGCTTCGGCAGCTTCGCGTGTCCATTTGCCGAAGGAGGCAGTGTTGCGTTCTATCTTTCCGTCTTTCCACTTATTGCGTGGGGTATGGCTTAAAACGATAGGTATCGCACCCTTTTCCTGAACGTCCATGATAAACTTCCTGAGATACCAGCCGAAAGTATAAATGACTTGATATTTACCTGTTTTCTCCATTAAAAATACTTTGCTTTCTTCTCCGGAGCCGGGCAATTCGGCACGGGCTTTTCCGGTATTTATCTCTCCAGCGTCATTGTGTCCGAACTGGATAAGAACAAAGTCTCCCGGTTGGAGTGCATGATATACTTTATCCCAGCGACCTTCGTCAAGGAATGTACGGGCGCTGCGTCCTGCCATAGCACAATTCTCAACAGATATCTTATTCAGATCAAACTCATCTGCTATCACGCTGCCCCATCCCCACATACCGTTTTTATCGTTATCTTTATTTTTAACCGTACTGTCACCGATGGTAAACAATACCGGGCGTCCTTCTTTGCGACTCGAACCGGTAGCTTCATCCTTTTCAACAGGTTTCAGATACTTTGCCAATTCCAGCCCTTCGCAGGCGCGTATTCCGTCAGCGGCAGATTCGGCATTCACTTTGGCACCAAAAGCGCTGGTATGAATGCGGTCGATATAGAACATATATTTCACTTTATTCTTGCCGAATTTCTCAAACTTGCGGGCGCTGATATCATTCAAATCAATGAAAGGAACATTCTGTTCTTCCGCTACTTGCTTTGCCCACAAACCGAATGTTTTGTTGACACGGGTAATGATGGTGCTGTCTTTGTCTGCCCATGCATTGCGGGGAGTCAGGGAGAATAAAATCGGGTGTGCTCCTTTGGCTTTTACATCGTTGATGAAACGGCGCATATATTCGCCGTATGTGTATACGGTCTCTTGTGCTCCGGTTTCTTTGATTGTCACATTCAGACTGTCCTTGCCGATTCCCGGAATGGAGGCGCGGGCACGTCCGCTGTCATAGGGGCCGTTATCATTGTGTCCCAGTTCGATGATTACCCAGTCTCCGGCTTGCACGCCTTTGATTACATCCGGCCAGAGGCGGTTGTAGAAGGTGCGGCTGCTAGTTCCTCCCAAAGCATGATTCTCAACGGTGATTCGGTTGGAGTCGAAATAATCTCCTGCGTAATATCCCCAGCCCCATTGGCCGTTGTTGCCGTTTCCTAAAGTACCGGTGCGCATGGTAGAGTTGCCGATCAGGAATAAGACCGGATTGTTACCTTTACGGCTTGCTCCGGCAACGGGGCGTGCCGTGCGTGCTTTATTCAGACTGTCCAGTGTGTTGTCTACCACCTGATTCACATCTTTCATTGGAGAAGCAATGTTGTTTTGTGCCTGCATCTGCAAGCTGCATATGATGGCTGTGAGCCAGCATAAGCAGTGAAATACCTTGTTTTTCATTTACCTGATAAATAATGCTCTTATTTTAACTTGTAAACTTCTGTACCTGCTAATAGGAAACATCCTACACCATAATCTTCAAAATCGGGAACACTTTTGTAAGTTACCGGCTGCCCGTCTTTCGGTTCTTTGCCTGTTCCTTGTACATAGCCCAAGAAACCATTCGGATGAACTGCCTCTTTTACCATTGCATTCCATGCTTTCAGTGCAACAGGGAGATATTCTTTACGGTCGAGTAATCCGTTGCGGATTCCCCATGCCATTCCGTATACAAACAAGGCTGTGCCCGAAGTTTCTTTACCTCCGAAATTGCTTTCATCGTGGAGGCTTACGTTCCAGAAGCCGTCTGTACGCTGACATTGCTTCAAGGCTTTGCTCATGGTCAGGAAGTCATTGATATAGTCCTGACGATGTGTTTCGTCAGCGGGAATTTCATCCAATACACGCACAAGGGCTGCATATACCCAACCGTTTCCTCTGGACCAGTAGCAGTTCTTGCCGTTCGGCTCTTTGTAAGGAGGATCAAAATCCTGATCGCGCCACCATAATCCTTCTTTGGCATTGTACATACCGGCTTCTCCTTCTGTGTTGCGGGTATAGGAATACAGATCCCACATTTTGTCATAGTACTTTTGTTCGCCGGTCATCTTGCCAAACTTGGCATAAATCGGCATTGCCATTTGTATAGCGTCAATCCAGTCCCAATCATTTACTTGTGGAGTATTTACGACCATATCGATGCTGGCTTTTATATTCCGGATCATGTTAGGGTCGGAGGGACACATATTATATAGGTCAATGTAAACTTGTCCGCAGCATTGGTCATCCGCATTGCGGGTCGTGTTTCCATTACGCATTCCCCATTTGTGGAAATTCGCCCAATCGTATGTATAGCTATAATAATCTTCGCGCGGGTAAATGCTATATAAAGCTATCAGCCCTTCATAATATACTCCGCGAGTCCAGATATTGCTGGGGCGAACTCTGCCAAAAAACGAGGGTAGGGTATAATCGGCATACTTTTTCATAAAGTAGTCGTTTACTTTTACGATGGTTGCCAAAGTCTCCTTTTGTTCGGGCAACTCTTGCGCACCGGCTGAACCGGCAGACATGCTACTCAGGAGAGTTGCTGTAATAAATGAGAGGAGTAATTTCTTCATGGTATAAAAACTGTTTATAAATAAAATTAGCTACTATAATTGATTTCACGGGCAAAGATAGGGGAATCTTTTTTCCTCTTCAATGGAATATTGTCCACAAGTATTTAAATTTGTCCATAATGCCTTCGGAAAGGGAGTGCGATGGTTAAAAAGGCAATTTATACATAGATTTGTACGATATTCTATTTTATGGGTAGACCATATCGCTTACTTTTGCACGACGTTATTCTAAATATGATAAGAACACTTTGATTAATGATAAAACTATGAAATGTACAAGCATCTTTTTTAGTTTGTTGGTAATAGCGACTTTTGTAGTTGCCCAGCCAAACTATGATTTTACTAAACTGAAACGAGAACATTTAGGACGTGGCGTAATTGCCATTCGTGAGAATCCGTCAACCGTAGTCGTTTCTTGGCGCTATCTTTCTTCTGATCCGATGGACGAATCCTTTGATATATACCGGGATGGTAAAAAGGTGAATAAACATCCGCTGAAAAATGCAACTTTCTTCCAGGATTCTTATCAGGGAACAGAACCTGCACTCTATACGGTAAAAGCTATAAAAGGTAAAACAGAAAGCAATTATCAACTGCCGGCAGATGCTCCGACAGGATATTTAAATATTCCTTTGGTACGCCCCGAGGGAGGTACTACTCCGTCCGGACAAGCATACACTTATGCTCCGAATGATGCCAGTATCGGTGATGTAGACGGGGATGGTGAATATGAGATTATTCTGAAATGGGATCCGTCCAATGCACATGATAACGCTCATGACGGTTATACGGGACCGGTGATTTTTGACTGTTATAAGTTGAACGGGCAGCAGTTGTGGCGTATCAATATGGGACGCAATGTACGCGCCGGTGCACATTATACACAGTTTATGGTCTTCGATCTGGACGGTGACGGCCGTGCGGAAGTGGTAATGAAGACCGGAGACGGAACAGTGGACGGAACGGGAAAGGTGATCGGTGATGCGAATGCGGATTATCGGAATGAGCGAGGACGTATTCTGACAGGCCCGGAGTATCTGACCATCTTTAACGGACTGACCGGAGAAGCAATGCAAACGATTGATTATGTGCCCGAACGTGGCAATCTGATGGACTGGGGCGACGGACGTGCCAATCGTAGCGACCGTTATCTGGCTTGTATTGCGTATTTGGATGGAGTACATCCGAGTGTGGTGATGTGCCGTGGATATTATACACGTACTGTATTGGCTGCCTATGACTGGGATGGTAAGAATTTGAAGAACCGCTGGGTATTCGACAGTAATAATCCCGGTTGCAGAGCTTATGCCGGACAAGGAAACCATAATCTTCGTGTAGGTGATGTAGATGGTGACGGCTGCGATGAGATTGTATATGGACAATGTACGATCAATAACGATGGAACCGGACTTTATTCTACCCGCATGGGGCATGGTGATGCTATGCATCTGACTCACTTTGATCCTTCCCGTCCGGGATTGCAGGTTTGGAGTTGCCACGAGAATAGAAGAGATGGCTCAACTTTCCGGGATGCAGCTACGGGAGAAATTATTTTCCAGATAAAGAGTAATACAGATGTAGGTCGTTGTATGGCTGCTGATATTGATCCTAATCATCCCGGAGTTGAAATGTGGTCTTTAGATTCTAAAGGTGTCAGAAATGTGAAAGGGGAAGTGATTGCTTCCAGAGTCAGAGGATTGTCTACGAATATGGCTGTCTGGTGGGATGGTGATCTCTTGCGTGAGTTGCTGGATCGTAATGTAGTCAGTAAATATAATTGGGAGAAAGGACTTTGTGAACGTATCGCTGTTTTTGAAGGTGCTCTTTCTAATAACGGAACAAAGTCAACTCCTTGTCTGCAAGGAGATATTGTAGGAGACTGGCGAGAAGAAGTATTGTTGCGTACAGCCGATAATACAGCTTTGAGGCTTTATGTCTCTACCATTCCTACGGACTACCGTTTCCATACTTTCCTGGAAGATCCGGTTTACCGTATCAGTATTGCGACTCAAAATGTGGCTTATAATCAGCCTACTCAGCCCGGATTCTATTTTGGTCCGGAGTTGCGTGGCACTATATTCAGAGGATGTAAAATACCTAAAAAGTAAATTATGAATTATCGTATGATGACCGTTGCTGCGTTATTGGTAGCACTACCTGCCTGTGCGCAGAAAAAGAAAGCAGTAATCAATGATTCAAATACTCCTTTGCATTTACTGCAACCTGCTTATCAGGGTACTTATGGTGATTTGACCCCCGAACAGGTTAAAAAAGACATCGATCGTGTTTTTGCATATATAGATAAGGAGACACCGGCTCGTGTAGTGGATAAGAATACCGGTAAGGTGATTACGGATTATACTGCAATGGGGGATGAGGCGCAGCTGGAACGCGGAGCTTTCCGTCTGGCAAGTTATGAATGGGGTGTCACTTATTCCGCTCTGATAGCGGCTGCCGAAACAACAGGTGATAAGCGTTATACTGACTATGTTCAGAATCGTTTCCGCTTTTTGGCGGAAGTCGCTCCGCATTTCAAACGTGTCTATGAAGAAAAAGGGAAGACTGATTCGCAATTGTTGCAAATCCTGACTCCTCATGCGTTGGATGATGCGGGAGCCGTATGTACTGCCATGATTAAATTACGGTTGAAAGACGAGTCTCTTCCGGTTGACGGATTAATTCAGAATTACTTTGATTTTATCATCAACAAAGAATATCGTCTGGCAGACGGAACGTTTGCCCGTAATCGTCCTCAGCGGAATACTCTTTGGCTGGATGATATGTTTATGGGCATTCCGGCGGTAGCGCAGATGAGTCGTTATGATAAGGAAGCGAAGAATAAATATCTGGCAGAAGCCGTGAAGCAATTCCTGCAATTTGCAGACCGTATGTTTATCCCCGAAAAGGGATTGTACAGACACGGATGGGTGGAAAGCAGTACGGATCATCCGGCTTTTTGCTGGGCACGTGCCAATGGATGGGCGCTGCTGACAGCTTGTGAACTGCTGGATGTATTGCCGGAAGATTATCCCCAACGTCCGAAGGTGATGGATTATTTCCGTGCTCATGTGCGTGGAGTGACGGCGTTGCAAAGTGGAGAAGGACTTTGGCACCAGTTGCTCGACCGTAATGATTCTTATCTGGAAACTTCTGCAACTGCTATCTATGTATATTGTCTGGCACACGCCATTAATAAAGGTTGGATTGATGCGATAGCGTATGGTCCTGTTGCCCAGTTGGGATGGCATGCCGTCGCCGGAAAGATAAATGAAGAAGGACAGGTGGAAGGCACTTGCGTAGGCACCGGTATGGCTTTCGATCCGGCTTTCTATTATTATCGTCCGGTCAATGTATATGCGGCGCATGGATACGGACCGGTGCTTTGGGCAGGTGCGGAAATGATTCGTTTGCTCAACACCCAGCATCCTCAGATGAATGACAGTGCCGTGCAATATTATCAGGAAAAGCAGAAGACAACAGCTCCTATCTTTGCGGTAGATAGTGAATAAATAAAAGATTAACTTTAAAATATAGGAACCATGAAACGAGAAGCATTCAAAATGTATCTGAAACCGGGCTATGAAGCAGAATACGAAAAAAGGCATGCCGCTATCTGGCCTGAATTAAAAGCACTGCTTTCAAAAAATGGGGTGTCAGATTATTCTATATATTGGGATAAAGAAACCAATATTCTATTTGCTTTCCAGAAAACAGAAGGAGAAGGAGGTTCGCAGGACTTGGGCAACACAGAGATTGTACAGAAATGGTGGGATTATATGGCAGATATCATGGAAGTGAATCCGGACAATTCACCGGTTTCAATACCATTGCCGGAAGTCTTTCATATGGACTAGAACCCTTAGACAGAATTGATATCAGGGGGATGTTTGATTAAAAAACAAGCATCCTCCTGATACTATTTATGGATTGTTTCTTTATTATTTCAACTATCTTGACTATTTTTGTCTGGCATTTATCATTAATCTTAGAATCTATATGACACAGAGGCGCATATTACTTTTCACATTGTTCATGACTCTTGTTTTCAATGCGGCTTACGGTGGCATTGAACTCCGTTCCAAACAAATGAGAACAAGTGACGGACTTCCGAATAACTCAGTTCGGTACCTGTATCAGGATAGCAAAGGCTTCTTGTGGTTGGCTACCCTAAATGGGTTAAGCCGCTATGATGGCAACTCTTTTCTGACTTTCCGTCCGGAAATTGGTGATAAAGTCTCTTTGGCTGATAATCGGATTTATGACCTTACCGAAGACAAAAATGGTTTTTTATGGATCTCTACAACTCCGGAATTGTTCAGTTGTTATGACTTGCAACGTGCCTGTTTTGTAGACTATACGGGGACTGGTGCGCTGGAAAAGAATTATTCGTCTATATTTGTTGCTGCTAATGGGGATGTATGGCTCAGACATTCCGGCAATGGTTGTCTCAGAATGGTCCATCAGAAAGACAGACAGATGGTGTCTACGGAATTTAAGACGGAGCGTGGAAATCTTCCGGATAACCGGGTACAGTTTGTAAATGAAGATGCCGGCGGACGAATCTGGATCGGGACACAGTGCGGCTTAGTTTCCGTATCCGACGGACAGTATAAGGTAGAAGACAGATTACTCCATTTTACTTCTTCTCTGGCATTCAAGAATGATATGTATTTTCTGACAGCGGACGGAGACATCTACTGCTATCAGACTACAAAGCAAAAACTGACAAAAGTCGGTTCGCTTTCTGCTGTTGCGGGTAAGACGTCACCTACGGGAAACTTCCTGTTGAACGATAAATGGGTCATCCTTACCAATACCGGGGTTTTTAACTATGATTTCAATACACGCAAGATCAGTGTGGACTCTGGTCTGAACATCAGAAATGGTGAAGTGATTTGTGATAATCATGGTGACTTCTGGATATATAATCATACGGGATGTGTCACTTATATTTTGGCCAAGAATGGAGCAAGAAAAGAATTTCAGTTGATACCTGAAGATAAACTGGGATACATTGATTATGAACGTTATCATATTGTCCATGATTCCCGGGGAATCATTTGGATTTCTACTTATGGTAACGGATTGTTTGCCTATGACACGACAGAGGATAAGTTAGAACATTTTCTGGCTAATATAAATGATCAGAGTCATATAAGTTCGGATTTTCTGTTATATGTGATGGAGGATCGTGCCGGAGGTATTTGGGTAAGTTCAGAGTATTCCGGTTTATCCCGTATTTCAGTTCTGAATGAAGGAACCTCGCGTATTTATCCCGAATCCCGTGAATTATTTGACCGCTCGAATACGATTCGTATGTTGACTAAAATGCCGGATGGGGATATTTGGGTCGGAACACGTAAAGGCGGATTATATACGTTTGACTCGAATCTTCATTCCAAAATGTCCAATCAGTATTTCCATTCCAATATTTATGCGATAGCAGAAGATAATCAAGGCGAAATGTGGGTGGGAACCCGTGGAAATGGATTGAAGATCGGAGATTCATGGTATCGCAATGAAGTCTCGGATCCGGCTTCGTTATCAGAAAATAATGTCTTTTCTCTTTTTCGTGACCGGAAAGACCGTATGTGGATAGGTACCTTTGGCGGTGGGCTTGAACTGGCAGAACCGACGACTGATGGCAAGTATAAATTCCGTCATTTTTTACAGCAGAAGTTTGGTCTGCGTATGGTGCGAGTAATAGAAGAAGACGATAATGGAATGATCTGGGTGGGCACCAGTGAGGGTGTGTGCATCTTTCATCCGGATTCATTGATAGCTGACAGTGACGATTATCATCTGTTCAATTATACAAACGGTACATTTTGCAGCAATGAAATCAGATGTATCTACCGTGATACGAAAGGACGTATGTGGGTGGGGACATCTGGCTCCGGCTTGAATCTTTGTGAGCCGGAAGATAATTACCGTTCATTGAAATATGAACATTACGGAACCTCTGAAGGATTGGTTAATGATGTGATTCAATCAATTTTGGGGGACAATAACGGAAACTTATGGGTAGCTACGGAATATGGTATTTCTAAGTTTAACCCGACTAATCATTCTTTTGAAAATTATTTCTTTTCTTCCTATACTTTGGGTAATGTTTATAGTGAGAATAGTGCTTGTGTGGGAGTAGATGGAAAATTGCTTTTCGGCACAAATTACGGTCTGCTTGTCATTGATCCGGATAAAATACAGGATAGCGAAACTTTTTCTCCGGTGGTCTTTACAGATTTGCATGTGAATGGTACCCAGATAAATCCTACTATGGAGGATTCTCCATTGAAACAATCGCTTGCTTATTCGGATGAAATTACTTTGAAGTATTTTCAGAATTCATTCTTGATAGATTTCTCTACTTTTGACTATTCGGACAGCGGACGTACAAAGTATATGTACTGGCTGGAAAACTATGATAAGGGATGGAGCACACCTTCTCCGTTGAATTTTGCTTCTTTTAAATATTTGAACCCAGGTACTTATGTACTTCATGTGAAGTCATGTAATGGAGCAGGTGTTTGGAATGAAAGTGAAACAACCTTGAAGATTGTCATTGTGCCTCCTTTCTGGAAGACGAACTGGGCTATGTTGGGATATGTGCTGCTGCTGATTGTAACTTTATATTTTACTTTCCGTATTGTGCGTAACTTTAACAGTCTGCGTAATCGTATTAATGTGGAAAAACAGTTGACGGAATATAAGCTGGTTTTCTTTACTAATATTTCCCATGAATTTCGTACTCCGTTAACTTTGATTCAAGGAGCGTTGGAAAAGATTCAACGGGTTGCTGATATTCCCCGTGATCTGATACACCCGCTCAAAACGATGGATAAAAGTACTCAGCGAATGTTGAGGCTGATCAATCAGTTATTGGAGTTCCGCAAGATGCAGAATAATAAGTTGGCGCTCTCTTTGGAAGAAACGGATGTGATTGCTTTCCTTTATGAAATCTTCCTGAGTTTTGGTGATGTAGCGGAGCAAAAGAATATGAATTTCCGTTTTATTCCGTCTATACCGTCTTACAAGATGTTTCTTGATAAGGGTAATCTGGATAAAGTGACTTATAACCTGTTGTCTAACGCTTTTAAATATACCCCTTCGAACGGTACGATTATACTTTCTGTTACGGTAGATGAAGTGAAGAAGACATTGCAGATTCAAGTAGCAGATACAGGTGTTGGTATTCCAAAAGAGAAGCAAAATGAGTTGTTCAAGAGATTTATGCAGAGTAGTTTTTCCGGTGATAGTATCGGAGTTGGTTTGCATCTGAGTTATGAATTGGTACAGGTGCATAAAGGTACGATTGAATATAAAGACAATGACGGCGGAGGTTCTGTCTTTACCGTTTGTATCCCGACGGACAAAAGTGTTTATTCGGAGAAAGATTTCCTTATTCCCGGTAATGTCTTGTTGAAAGAGGCAGGCGGGCAGGCACATCATTTACTGGAACTTTCGGAAGAACTACCGGAACCGGAGAAAATAGCAGAACCTTTGAATAAGCGTAAAGTATTGATTATAGAAGATGATAATGATATCCGTGAATTTTTGAAAGAAGAAGTAGGAGTTTATTTTGAAGTTGAAGTAGCTGCTGACGGAACTTCCGGATTTGAGAAGGCTCGTACCTATGATGCTGATTTGATTATTTGTGACGTACTGATGCCCGGAATGACCGGATTTGAAGTGACAAAGAAATTGAAATCTGATTTTGCGACAAGTCATATCCCGATTATCTTGCTGACAGCATTGAATTCTCCGGAAAAACATCTGGAAGGAATTGAAGCCGGTGCTGATGCCTATATTGCGAAGCCGTTCAGTATAAAACTTCTGTTGGCACGCGTATTCCGCTTGATAGAACAGCGTGATAAGTTGCGGGAGAAATTCTCCAGTGAGCCGGGAATTGTTCGTGCTGCCGTATGCTCTACTGACCGTGATAAGGAATTTGCCGACCGATTGGCTGTTGTACTGGAACAGAATCTTTCTCGTCCGGAATTCTCTATTGATGAGTTTGCTCAATTGATGAAATTAGGACGAACGGTATTTTATAGAAAACTGCGCGGAGTGACGGGGTATTCTCCCAATGAATATTTGCGGGTTGTACGAATGAAAAAAGCGGCTGAGTTGTTATTGTCTGGTGAGAATCTGACTGTTGCGGAAGTTGCTTACAAGGTTGGCATCAGCGATCCGTTCTATTTTAGTAAGTGCTTTAAGACTCAGTTTGGGGTAGCACCGTCCGTATATCAACGCGGTGAAATGAAAGAACAGGGAGAAAATGAGACGGCAGAAGCCTGAGTAACCAAGCTTTCTAAATGGTAGTTTAAATCTTCTCTGTAGTGCCCGATGTGAATGATAGACCTTGTATTTGTGTACAATAGTCTATGGTCGAATAGTAAAAGTACCCTTATTTTTGCAGGAGAATATTACTATAAAATTAAAGGATCATTGATCATGAGAACACTCTTTTTTATCTTGTTTTTTGTATTAGGCTTTTGTCATATTCAGGCGAGAGGGCAGAAGCCTGCACATGTTATAATAACAGCTGGTCAGTCAAACACGGATGGACGAGTACCTAACAATCGTTTACCGGATTATATAAAGGCAATGGCTGTGGATAGTACGTATACTGCGGGAGCCTACAAATATTGCCATATTGCCCATAATCGTACAGATGGTATGTTTGTTCCATTTTGGCCATTGAGTCATCCTAAAAGTAAGCCTTATACGTGGGGATATGATGCGATTGCTTATTATTGGTTGGAACAGTTGTTTCAGGAAGATTTTTATGTTATCAAGTGGGCTATCGGTGGCACTGCCATAGCTGCTCCTGTTACTACTCCTTTTCGGGGAACTTACTGGTCTGCCGACCCGAAATGGTTGGCAGAGAATACAGCTACCAGTGAGAAAGGAAAATCTTTATTACTTTCTTTGATTGCCAATATTGATGCGAGTATTGATCAGACACTTTCCAAACTAAAGCAAGGTTATCAGATTGATGCTTTCGTTTGGCATCAGGGAGAAAGTGATTATGAGCACGGAAAAGAATATTATCAGAATCTGAAAGGAGTAGTTTCCTATGTGCGTAACCACTTGACGGAGAAAACCGGAAAAGATTACTCTGAACTTCCATTTATATTTGGTACCGTATCCAGGAAAAACAAACGGTATAATAGTGATGTTGAGGAAGGAATGCGTCGCTATGCAAAAGAAGATAAGAACGCTTATCTGATTGATATGTCGGAAGCGGAACTAATGGGAGATAAACTTCATTTTAATCAGGTTTCTGCCGAGTATATGGGTAAACAGGTATATGAACAAATTAAAAAGACTCTTTCGGATGATCCTCATGTATATGTCGCCAAATATAAAGGAGACAGAGCTTGTGCTATCAGTTATACATTTGATGATGGGTTGGCGGAACATTCAACTGTAGCTGCCCCTGAGTTGGAGAAACGTGGTTTTAGAGGTACTTTCTGGGTATGCGGCTATTATACGGAACAAGGTGCATCTGCAAAGGTACCTCGAATGACTTGGGATGAGTTGCGTGAAATGTCAAAGAAAGGACATGAGGTTTCCAGCCATAGCTGGGCACATAAGAATGCCAAACGATTGACTATAGAGCAAGTTAAATCGGAGATAGAAAAGAATGATAGTGCTATTTATGCTAATATTGGCATTGTACCTCGTACCTATTGTTACCCATATAATTATAAGACAGAAGAAATAGTCAGTATGGCTTCTAAAGGCAGGGTCGCTACACGTACTAAACAAATTTCAATCGGAGGAAAGTCAACTCCCGAACGGTTTGACAAATGGTTGAAGGATTTGATGAAAGCGGAAGATTGGGGAGTAGGTATGACGCACGGCATTAATTATGGATATGATGCTTTCAAATCGCCTTCTTTATTTTGGGAACATTTGGATAAAGTGAAAAGTATGGAAGATCAGATTTGGGTAGGTACCTTCTGTGAAGTGGCATCTTATATCAAAGAAAGGGAGGAGATACAATTGAAAGTCTCTAATAAAAAGAATGGTATGACAATTACTCCCAAGTTGAAATTAGATAGAAAACTGTTTGCTGAGCCATTGACGATGGTGATTCAAGGGGAAACTATGAATGGAATTCTGGTGAAGCAAGGCAGGAAAGAATTACCTGTGTATATAAATGGGAATAAAGTTATGTTTGACTTTAATCCTTATGGAGGAACTATTAAAATTCATTTTAATTAGGGGTGTGTACGAATAAAGTTTAACCTGATAATAAAATCAATAAAATAATGAAAACAAATTATCTATGTGGCCTCTTCCTTTTATGTGTGCTAGTATGGGGAAGATCGGAAGCACACGCTGAGAAACCGCTGAAGACTTTGGATCTGTATCTTTGCATTGGACAGTCGAATATGGCAGGGAGAGGAAAATTATCACCGGAAGTGATGGATACTCTACAAAATGTATACCTGCTGAATGCAGATGATCAGTTCGAACCCGCAGTGAATCCCTTGAACCGCTATTCTACGATAGGAAAAGGACTTAGCTGGCAACAAGTAGGACCTGCATATGGATTTGCCAAGACGATGGCTACTAAAAAACATCCGGTAGGCTTAATCGTCAATGCACGGGGAGGATCTTCGATTCGTTCATGGGTTAAGAATGCCAAACAGTCCGGCGGATATTATGATGAAGCAATACGACGTGCAAAAGAAGCAATGAAGTATGGTACATTGAAAGCAATTATCTGGCATCAGGGAGAAGCCGATTGTCATCATCCGGAAGCATATAAAGAGAAGATTATTCAGTTGATGACAGACTTACGTAATGACCTGGGAATGCCTGATTTACCAGTTGTCGTAGGACAAATAGCACAATGGAACTGGACAAAGAAACCTTATATTCCCGAAGGTACAAAACCCTTTAATGACATGATAAAAGAGATCTCCACTTTTTTGCCCCATAGTGCTTGTGTGTCTTCCGAAGGACTTACTCCGTTGAAGGATGAAACGGATCCTCATTTTGATGCAGCAAGCCAGATTACTTTAGGCAAACGCTATGCTAAAGAAGTTAAGAAACTAATAAAGAAATAGCTGGTCGTTTCAGACTACACTCATTTCTGTTTAAACATATACATAGGAAATATTTATCCATTGTTATTGTCACTTGTCACTTTTCTGATTTAAGTGTTTTATAATAAAGAAGATAGGGGTGACAATAGAGGGTGATAATAAGGTGACAATAGAATGTATCTTCCATTCTTATTGTGTAAGCGTCTCCGCGATGCCGTTACTTCTTCCATTTATCCGGTAATAGTCCTCTGAGATATTTTTTATTTGTATTGGGATTTACCATTACAAATTTGTTTAATATGTCTTTGAAGTATTCAAATGTATTAATTCCATTTAGCCTGCATGAACATGCCAGTGAATATATCAGTACTGCTCTTTTTGCTCCCTGATGACTTCCGCAAAATAGTGAGTTCCTTCTGCTCAGGCTTATATATCTGTTAATCCTCTCAATGGCATTATTGTCCATTTCATACTCGGGTCTGAGCATATAATTGCATAATGCTGGAAATTCATTCAGGGTATAATTGACCGCTTT
>NZ_GG774702.1:494146-590067 GCF_000162515.1 Bacteroides sp. 1_1_14
GCAGAACATAGGAGTCTGAATGCATCTCCGGGTGAGACAAAGGAAAATCATATTCGCGCTTTATATGCGTAAGAGCTGTTCAGGAGAATGATTGCATTCTTCCAAAAGGGCATCGTAACGCATGGTGGTAACATCCAAGCCGTGACGATGCATCCATTGACGGACACTTTTTATTCTTACCTTGTACTGACGGCAGAAAGAATGAAAACTTAAATGAGGAATAGAAGCATCGCGAAGATGAGCCTTGTAGTCCGCAATAATTAAGGGGTAAATGGGGTTGGCTTCCATGTTTTTTGAGCCAAAGGTAAGAAAATACAAAAATTAAGGAAAGATGGCATCGCGGAGACGCTTACCTTATTGTCACCTCTCCTTGATGAATCTTTTATTTAAAGTCTTGATTATCAGATGATAGATAGTCAGCTTGAGGGTTTTGCCTGCATGTGTTAAAAACATCATTTTGGGCGTCAATGTACGCTGTTTACACCTTAATGTTTCCAAGGTATGCTGCTTACATTAAGAACAAAGCCCGGTAACCTTAATATGCAAGCAAGGTTTGATTAATCTGTTAAGTCGGTTTTATGTCTTCGTTCCATGTTCATGAACCGTTCGGCTCACGTACGTAAACCCAATGGCTCATGTACGTAGACTGATGGGACCACGTACATGAAACAATCTATTGTTACTGACCGGATACATTAATCTAGCCTGCATAATAGCTTACTGAACGGTTCATTGACGGTTGTTTCTCCGTACTAATCTTTTGTTCCTATGGGGCAATACGGTTTTTGTGACACCTTCTTTTACATATCTCCTTTATGGTGGGAGAAAATGTTTTATTCTATTTGATTGCTTCCAGAAACTCTATTTCAATAATTCTCAGATTAGCATTATTCTTGTTCGCTTTTGCTTCGAGTTCCATATCATTTGCTGCTTTTGCCGCAACTTCAGTGATCTGTCCGAAAGCATCCTGATCGCTGGTATTACCTTTCAGACGGATGGTAATTTGTTTGGAACGTACCGGCTTTTCCACATTAAGATGAACATACCCCAGGCTTTTATTCGTATCTCCACTCCAGATCATAGTATTGCCGGCAAATACTTCCAAAGGATAACTACGTGAACGCCATCCATTCAATTTGATACAGATATCATCTATTGCAGCTTCTTTTTCGAGCGTATATGTAATCCAGGCGGTGCTGAGTTTTCCGTCATTCATCCATTCGCTTCTTTCATTATCGTCGAAGCTTTGGTTTACAGTTTCATTGTTGGCTCCGGCTTTAGCGGATACAATACGTATATCACGTTTTGTGTCTTTGTAAGATGGGGTAAGAGGTGTTTCACCTTTATCCAGATTTCCTTTCAGAGTCATCTGAGGTAAATATGTACTCAATCCGTTGCTAACTTTGACGGGAAGGGTTTCTAATGTAATTGTAGCGCTGGGGAGCCCTTCTGCTTTAGCGGTCAGAGTGATCTTGCCGGCTTGGGTAGTGCTGCGGATAAGAGCACGGTTAATACCACATTCCACAGGGAGACTGGTATTAAGAATATAATTGTCTTTTCCTTGTGCGATGCCTCCGCGCCATTCGGCATTCCCTTTCAGGTCGAATTGAATGGTACGGTTGTCAAGCGGACAGCGTTTCCCATCCTTATCTACCACTTCTACCTGTATTAATGCCAGGTCAGCTCCGTCCGCATGGAATCCTTCCGGATTTTGTATCGTTGTCAGTTTCAGTCCGGCAGGTTCACCAACCGTGCTTACAGCATAGCGGCTTATTTCCTTACCGGCCTTGTTGTAGCTGACTGCTTCCAGTTTACCGGCTTTAAAAGCCACATTGTCAAAGGTGAACAGGAAATTGTATTCGCGTTTGCCTTTTCCTAGTGACTGACCGTTCAGGAACAGTTCTACTTCTTCACCTGTAGAAACGACATAGACCGGTTTTACTGTATTTGCGGGATAGTTCCAATGACCGATGATATAGGTATTGTCTTCTTCCGTATCTACCCATCCGTTCCACATGACCTGATGTGCAAAGAAAGCATCTTTTTCGATGCGCATAGGGTCCGTTACTCCACTTCTGCGATAGTTTTCTTCACCACGGTGGTGTGTGTTGGTATCCGAGAAAATGATTTTGGCCCCTCCGGAACTGACTCTGCGACCTGTCCCTGGACGCTCACGCCAATAATCATACCAACAGCGGATCATTGCTATCGCCAGCATGTCCTGATTGTGATTGTAGTCTGTTGCAGGTTGGTTACGATGTAACGGTCCGTCTCCTTCTTTGTGGAAAGGATAGCTGTATTCATCCCAATATTTTCTCAAACCTTCGTCACGACAATATTCTGTAGCCCACATCGGGTGATGCACGCTCTTGTTGATATAAAGCATTTCTCCGCCATATTCAGCTTCACGAATGTCCAGCATTTCACGAGAACCAATAGCACGTCCGCCGAAAGGATCGTATTGATCACGGATAGCTTTCATTTCTATCATATGCTCTCTGCTGATACCTTTGTTTCCACATTCATAAAATAAGATACTTGGATTATTACGGTTGTAGATAATCGCATCGCGCATTAGTTCTGTACGCTGATCCCATTGGCGTCCTGTACGGTCTTTCTCGGAATCTCCTGCCGGCATCGCCTGAATCAGGCCTACACGGTCGCAGGACTCTACGTCTTGTTTCCATGGGGTAACATGCATCCAGCGTACCAGATTACCATTGCCTTTTACTACCAGGCCATTGGAGTAGTCACTAAGCCATGCCGGAACGGACAGGCCTACCGCCGGCCATTCATTACTGGTGCGCTGTGCATATCCTTTCATCTGGATCACACGATCATTCAACCATATTTTGCCTTCTGCAAATCGTGTCTTGCGAAAACCTGTACGAGTACTTACTTCATCAAAGACTTGATTCTTATTGTCTTTTAGAATCGTCTGGACAGTATAAAGATACCCATATCCCCAACTCCAGAAATGGAGATTATTTACTTTGGAAGCAGCTTTCACTACCCTTGTTTCGCCACCTTGTAAGGTTACTTTCTCACCTTCGAAGCTTTTCACCTGTTTGCCGTCAGTATCCAGCAAGACCACCTGGTAGCTAAATTGGCGTGGTTCACGACTGTCGTTTTTTACTTCCGATTCTGCATGGATGGTGGCAGTGCGTCCTTTTACGTCGATGTCTTTAGCATAAATATAAACTCCGGTAGTTTTCAGATTACTGTATAAAGGAAGAGTCTGATACACTTCATCTGTAACGTACAAGAATACATTCTTGGGCAGGCCACCGTAGTTTGCGTTGAAGTTACGGTCGTTCCACTGGAACTTGGAGTTAGTACTTTTTTCGCGATACATCCAGTCATTGTCCGTACGTACTGCCAGTACATTGTCACCTTCTTTAATATAAGGTGTCAGGTCGAAGCCTGCCGCCATTACTCCGTTTTCGTGTTTTCCCAGATATTGTCCGTTCAAATAGAAGTCACCGGCTTGGCGCACTCCTTCAAATTCGATGAATACTTTTTGTTTTTTACCGGAAGCCGGAATCCGAAAGTGTTTCCGATACCATACCACTGTGTCCGTCAGCTGTTCGATGGACACTTTGAAGGCTTCATCTTCATTAAAGGCATGCGGTAAAGTGACCGCTTTCCACCGGCTATCGTCGAATTGAGATTGTTTAGCTTCGGGAAAGTCTCCGATTTGCAGACGCCATTCACTGTTGAAATTGTATTTTTTGCGTTCGAAAGCGTGACTATCAACAATAGCCAGCACTGCAAACAGAAATACAAATAGAAAGAGTTTGTTTCTCATGATTTCTTAATGATTAATTTTTCATTGGCAAAGAAAGTACATCAATGAAAGAAACACCCATTAAATTAGTACGGAAAACCTGTAAGATCATACGTCGGCATCATTTATGGGTTCATTTTCATCTTCAGACAGCTTTTTCCGATAGGCAGATGGAGATACCCCGAATTGGTTCTTGAAACATTTACTGAAGTAGAACGGATCGTTGATGCCTACGCTATAGGCGACTTCGGCTATGGTGAGATCTTCTGTCAATAACATTTCAGCAGCCTTTTTCATCCGCATGACACGTAAATATTCGTAAGGAGAATAACCGGTCACTCCCCGTACTTTTTTATAGAATACAGTACGTCCTAGTCCCATTATTCCGGCAAAGTCATTGACCGAAAAATCGGTATCGATCATGTGCTCATTCAATACTTCATTCAGCTTTACCGAGAACTTCTGATCCTTGTCATTGGTACAGATAATGGAATGAGCCAATCCCGGTTCGTTAGAATATTTTTGGCGCAGTTTATCCCGTAGCTCGATTAACTTGAAGATTCTTGCCAGTAGTAAAGAGACATTGAATGGCTTCGTGATATACGCATCAGCTCCGGATTCAATTCCTTCCTGATATTTCTCTTCTATATTGAGGGCAGTCAGTAATATGATGGGGATATGGCTGGTGGTAAATTCATTTTTAAGTTTGCGTGTCACTTCAAATCCATTCATTCCCGGCATCAGAACGTCACAAACAATTAAATCAGCATCATACGTACTTGCTTTTTCAAAACCGGATGTTCCGTCAGCAGCTACTTCAACTTCAAAGTAAACTCCTATTTCTTCTCTTAGGAATTCACGGATATCAGTATCATCTTCTATAATCAAAACTTTGCGTTTGTTCAAAGGATCGACAGGAGGCTGGAAAGTATCCTCTGACGTTTCATTTCTGAGAAAATCTTTGGAGTGCTGTTCCTCTTCTTCGGTTAATAACTGATTGGGAATCAGGAAATCTTTCTCCTGATAGATATCAGAATTAGTCGGCAATAGGACGGTAAAGACAGAACCGCCTCCCTCATTTTCATCATAACTGATATTACCTTTATGTACCTGTACCAGTTCGTGTGTCAAGTGGAGACCTACTCCGACACTGCTATGAGAGAAACTGCTTTGCATGAAACGCTTGAACAGTTCAGAACGTTTTTCTTTGGGTATGCCGATCCCGTTATCTATGACTTGTATACGAAGCTGTTGCTTGTCTTCCTGAATATCTATTTTGAATATAATCTTTCCGTTAGAAGGAGTATACTTGAAAGCATTGGATAGGAGGTTGTAGGTAACCTTGTCTAAATTGCCTTTATCAATAAACATTTTATAAGCAGGTTGTGACGGCTCAAAACTGAAATCGATGTTTTTGGACTCGCTTGTATCCTTGAAACTCAGGAAGATTTCATAAAGGAAAGCAATGACGTCCGTCTCTTCCAAAGATAAGGCCAGTTTGTTTTTCTGCATCTTTCTGAATTCAAGTAGCTGATTGATGAGGCGTAACATTCTCTGAGTGCTTTTATCCATGGTTTTTAAAGGACGTTGCATCTCTTTGGGAGGATTCTCTATATTGATTAGCTTGTTGAGAGCACCTTGAATCAGAGTAAGCGGTGTACGGAATTCGTGGGATATATTGGTGAAGAATTCCAGCTTATATTCGGTCAATTGCTTCTCAACAGCGATGCGATTGCGTAATCTGTTGAAATTTCGTATGATATGGAAACTGAAATAACAGACGATTCCAATGAATACCAGATAAATCAGATAGGCCCAGGTCGTCTGCCAGAAAGGAGGAGCTATGACAATCTCCATAGTACTTTCTTCCCCCCATACGCCGGCTACATTGCAGGCTTTCACTTGCAACTGGTATTTACCGGGAGGAAGATTACGGTACGTTGCCAAATTTTGTGCTGAAGGGATGCTCCATTCCGAATCATATGGAGGCATCCGATAAGAATATTTGGATGCTCCGCTTAAAAAGTTGAATGTTGAAAAGGCAATGACAAATGAATTTTGATAATGTTTCAAGTTTAACTGCCCTGTATAGGACATGGTTTCGTTGAGAGGGGAATCATCCATACCGGGCAGCATATGCGCTCCATTGATGTGAAGCCCTGTGAATACGGTCGATGCAAGTTTTTCCATGTTTTCCACTTTATTGGCATCGAGAACTACCAGGCCGTAGTTCGTACCGAAAAGTAATCTTCCGTCAGCATTTATGCAAGCCGTATTTTCAGAGTATACATTCCCCAGTGTATGTGAAGAAAAATAATAATTCTCTATTTGCTTGGTGGCGAGGGTGAAGCGGGAAATGCCATATTCGGTCGCAATCCACATTTTATTGTCCTGATCTTCAACAATCGACTGTATGACTCCGTTGGGCAATCCGTCTTTAATACTATAACAATCGAAAGTCAGATGTTGGTAGTCATTTCCCGGATAGCAGATGGCAAAGCCTGCTCCCGTTGTTCCAATCCACATATTTCCTTCATGATCATTCACCAGACAGCGGATTTCATTGCTGGGGAATGTTTCATTGACATGATTGTAAAGTACGTAATTCTTGGGGGAGTTGATCAGTGAGTCCGGATGGAAGATATAAATACCGTTGTTGGTACCCACCCACATCATGCCGTTGCGGTCTTCCTGTATGACGCGTACCCGTTTTTCTCCATAACTGCCTTGAAAGAAATGCTTGAATTGATAACCGTTGCCTGTTTTGACAGCCAAATTCAATCCTCCGCCAAATGTTCCTATCCACATCCGCCCTTTGCGGTCACGGTAGATTAAGTAGACATTGTCGTTTGATAAGGAGTTATTATCCTTACTGTTATATCGGTACCATTGGTCAGCCCCGATACGTAATCCTATACCACGCATACCCAACCATAACTGTCCTTCATTATCTTCGCACATACTGTATACGTTATGTGTAAACTTCTCTCTACGAAGTATATTTTTCAGGTCGGCATCATATTCATATAGGGTACCCATGCGGTTTGCCATATATACATTACCGTTTTTGCCACGTAAAAGCATACGTATCGTGTTGGAGCGGTCAGAAGCATCTTCGCCATTCGGATAGATACGTAACGTTCCTTTATTCAGAATCTCCAGATGAGATAATCCGGAGAATTCGGAACTCACCCAGATACCCCCGGAACGGTCTTCAATGATATATTGCAGATAATTGGAATTGATATGGCTGGAGTGACTGACTTCAAAAGTGAAGTGCTGCAGATCGCCGGTATTCAGATCGTAGGCAAAGAGTCCGTTTCCGTAAGTCGTAATCCAGATGATATCCCGTGAATCATGAATGATAGAGTAACGTTCTACATCGATATATCCCAAATGCTCGGATGAAAGAAACTGAAAATGTTTGATGTCGCCAGTGCTGGTATTGACATACCATACGTTGCCGGTATAGTTGTGTACCCATGCATTCCCTTTATTGTCTCTGGTGACGTTACCGTTTTTAATATTCAGGCGGGAGAACTGGCGCAGCTTTCCCGTTACGGGATCTAGGATGTAACTGCCAGTGGCGGTAAACATCACCCATTGATGTTGCAGGCGGAGGCTTCCGGTGATTACACCTGTATCTCCGAGTTCGGTTAATGAAGCGATTTTCTCCAGTCGGTTATTGGAAAGAGAGTGGCGGTAGATTTCTTTTTTTCCGGTAATAATGCAGGTATATTGGTCATAAGAAAAGATATGTTCCCAGCTTTCTCTCTGTGTATCCATTGCTTCCAGTTTGCCGTCATGGTATTTCCATAATCCTTGCTTGGTTCCTATCCATACATGTCCGGGGCTGTC
The DNA here is from genome assembly GCF_000162515.1 of Bacteroides sp. 1_1_14. NCBI lineage: Bacteria > Pseudomonadati > Bacteroidota > Bacteroidia > Bacteroidales > Bacteroidaceae > Bacteroides > Bacteroides sp. 1_1_14. The sequence goes on from NZ_GG774702.1 coordinate 501,792, forward strand.
ATTGCTTTCGTAGACAAACAGTACCTTGTCAGAAGATAGGTTGCCTAATTCTTTTTTGTATGCCTGCGACGAGAACTGGCCATCCTGATAGACGACACGACGGCATCCGTTATTGTTATCCCACAACCAGATAGACTGGTCGGATGCAATGATTTTTTTCGAATAGCTCTGTTTGTATTCTCCGCAACCGGTGAAATCGACGAAGCGCCCATGTTTTAAATCGTAACAGCTATATAAAGAAGAGAGGGTGGCGATCCATAAAAAACCGTTAGAATCTTCTTCCATATTCCGGATGCGTGGGTCGGCCAATGAAATCGGCAGATTAGGGTCCGGGTAGATACTGACAAAAGAGTTGCCGTCATAATAGCTTAATCCGTTGACGGTTCCCATCCACATAAATCCCTTGCTGTCCTGAAACATATATCGGATGGAATTATTCGCCAGTCCGTCACCGGTGGTCAGTTTGTTCGAACGTATCTCGACAGATGCATGTACTGAACTGAGATAGAAAGATAAGAATGCGAATATCAGCAGTGCATTTTTCATATTTGATTTCTACGATTCTACATTATTATTAATGGTTACAAAGTTAATTTTCTTTTTAGAATAGAGGATGTAATAGCGTACGGAAAAACAAAGAAACGATGTATTATCGTTCATTCTTGATGTAAATCTCAGGTGAAATACGATTTTCTAGGCTTTGTGTACGCATGTACATTCTAAACTATAAAGAAAGCTGTAATTTAGCGGCATGAAAACGGTAACTGGAAAAAACTTCCGGTTACAGAATATTTGTTTAGAGGTAGAAGATAAGAGTCAGGTAATAAAGAAGCACATTAACAACAGTAAAATGGAAATCAGTTTTCAATAGGTTTTTAAATATAAGCATAATGAAAAAGCATATAGGTATTAGTCTTTTTTTTATGGGGTGTTTCCTGTCTCTTTCGGCTACGAATTATTTTGTAGCTACCAATGGTGATGATTCAAATGCGGGCACGCTTGACAAACCTTTCGCTACTTTACAAAAAGCGCAGTCAAAAGTCGTTCCCGGAGATACGGTATATATTCGCGGAGGCGAGTATCGGATACGGGAAGAGCAGATGATGGGAGGAGATCATTTGCGCGCTTATGTTTTTGAAATGAATAAAAGTGGCACTCAGGCCAAGAGAATCTGCTATACAGGTTATCAGGATGAACGTCCGATATTCAATCTGGCTGAAGTAAAGCCGGAGGGTAAACGGGTATCTGTCTTTTATGTATCAGGCTCTTACCTCCATTTCCGCAATTTTGAGATTATCAAAACACAGGTTACTATCCGGGAGCATACTCAGTCGGAGTGTATATACAATCAAGGTGGAAATCATAATATTTACGAGAATCTGGCGATGCACGATGGCATGGCTATTGGTTTTTATTTGGTGCGGGGAAGTCATAATCTCGTACTGAACTGTGATGCTTATAATAATTTTGACCCTGTATCTGAGAATGGTACCGGTGGAAATGTGGATGGCTTCGGTGGGCATCCGGCTTCTGCCTCCTATACGGGAAATGTGTTTAAAGGATGTCGGGCCTGGTACAATAGTGATGACGGTTTTGATTTGATAAAGGCACAAGCAGCTTATACGATTGAAGATTGCTGGGCGTTTTATAATGGATATAAGCCCGGAGGATTTGTGGGTGCGGGAGATGGTACAGGGTTTAAAGCGGGTGGCTATGGTATGCGCTCAAAAGTGAAGATGCCGAATGAGATTCCACACCATGTAGTGAAGAATTGTCTGGCATATAAAAACAAGAACAAAGGATTTTATGCCAATCACCATTTGGGAGGAATTTCCTGGTTCAATAATACCGGTTATCAGAATCCGTCTAATTTCTGTATGCTGAATCGTAAGTCTGCCGGAGAAATAGTGGACGTGGACGGATATGATCATATTATTCGGAATAATTTGTCATATAAGCCGAGGGCTGCAGGAAAACATATTGTCGATGTGAATCGGGAGGAATGTACGATTATCAATAATTCTTTTCTTCCTGTAGATATGACCGTAGGTGAGGATGATTTTGTGAGTTTGGATCCTGCTCAGTTAACATTGCCTCGCAAAGCGGATGGAAGTCTGCCGGATATTGATTTTCTGAAGTTAAAAAGAAATAGTAAATTATATGATGCGGGAATCGGTTTTCAATTCTCTGCGCAGAATCTTTAAAATATTGTTCTGTTATTGAAGAAAAATAGCTGCATGATAGATCTATGTTGATATAATCCGCATAGATCTATCGTACAGCTTGAAGAATGAGATCTTTCTGTAGATTCAGATATTAGAGAATAAGACGTTTGATCTCCTCAGCGGTATCTACAATATATTGAGGACTGAATTCTTCCAGTTCGGCACGTGGGCGGAATCCCCATGTTACTCCACAAACTGTCACTCCGGCATTAGCAGCCGTTTGCATATCCACGCCGGAATCACCCACGTACAGCACTTCTTCTTTGGTTACTTTGGCAACTTCCAGAATATCGAATACAACGGTTGGATCGGGTTTAACCTTTATCCCTTCACGTTGCCCGAACACAGCGGTAAAATGGATTTCCGGAAAATAATGGTCAATCAACTTTTGGGTGGCTGCCTGATATTTGTTGGAAGCCACAGCAATTTGAATACCTGCATCCTGTAAGTATGAGAGCAATTCCGGAATACCGGGATAAGGGCGGCTGTCATCGGCATTATGAATGTCATAGTAAGGGACGAATTCCTTGCGTACGCGCAGTACATTCTCTTTGGACTTTTCTCCTTCCGGCAAGGCACGCTCAAAAAGTTTGTCGATGCCGTTTCCTACCATGAAGTTATATTTCTCGATCTCATGTGTGGGATATCCTAACTTATTCAAGGCATAATTTGTACTGTGTGCAAGGTCGGCAATGGTATTCAGTAATGTACCATCCAAATCGAAAATGACTAGTTTCTTCATTGAACTTCTTGTTTTTTTATGTTAATCCTGTTTTCCTTTCTTTCTGCTTACAAAGATAGGAATAAAAAACGAATCATTTCCTTGTAATTCGGAACCAGTCTACATCTGTCCATCCTCCATCATTGGTAACAATAGCCGGACGGGTACAGAACATGCCGACTTTGGCGCCAATCCATTGTCCCTCCCTTGCCTGAAAAGGGTTGCCTAATGGCAAGAACTTCTTTCCGTCAAGGCTATAACTGAAGTTGCACATCACAATGAGGTCGTTACCTCCTTCACTGGCTTTAATTTTCTTGCCGTCGCAACTGAAACGTACCTTTAGGTATACCGTGTTTTGGGTAAGACCGACAGAAGAGTTTACCTGTTCCGCTTCTCCTTTATCTGCTTTTTTACATTCAATTTGAGACAGCACAAGACCTTTGTCCGTATTTTCCAGAATCAATCCTGCATAATCCCTGCCCATTACTACCAAACCTGTACGTTCACCTTTCAGTTTGGGATTAGGCATGAAGGTCAGTTTCATTGTGGTGGTGAAATTGTCCGAAGGAGTTTTTTGCAACAACAGATTAGCTACATCCCACAAATTCTTATAATCCGCTACTACCGGATAAGAGTATAGTCTGACATAACTTTTGTCTCCGGCATAATATGCCCATTTCTCATTGATATTAGCGTGCCACTGCCATTGCGGAGAGAGTATATATCCGTCGAATTCGTCGCTTTCTTGCGGTGTACAGATGGGATATATCTTTCCTACATTCGGCTTTTTGTAGGTCATTACCGGTTCGCCGCAACCGTCACCATCTTTGTCGATACCGATTACAGGCCAGTCATTCACCCACTTCATCGGTTGCAAGTGAACAAGGCGACCATAAGCGCCTACATCCTGAAAGTGGAAGAACCAGTCTTCTCCGGAAGGAGTGTCTACCCAAGCTCCCTGGTGAGGTCCATTGACGGGAGAATCACCCTGCGCCAGTACAGTTCTCCATTCATAAGGACCATACGCATTTTTAGAACGAAGTACTACCTGCCAACCGGTTGGCACACCGCCTGCCGGATGGAAGATATAATAATAGCCGTTCCTTTTATAAAACTTCGGGCCTTCACACGTCTGGTGTGCTTCGTGACCGTCGAAGATAATGCGTGAGGGGGTGATGGCTTTGGTCGCTTCCTTATTCAATTCACAGATGGTGATTACACTTTTCAGTCCGGCGCGGCTTCCTGCATAGGCGTGTACCAGATATACTTTTCCGTCTTCATCCCAAAGCGGGCAGGTATCGATGATTCCTTTTCCCGGTTTAACCAGAACAGGTTCCGTCCACGGACCTTGCGGGTCTTTGGCTTTTACCATGAAAGCGCCTTGATCCGGGTCTCCCCAGAAGATATAAAACTCTCCGTTATGGTGGCGGATACTGGGTGCCCAGACACGGTTGCCGTGTTCCGGACGTTCCGGTGTTTCAATAGGGGTGAGGGCATAGGGAACAGCAGCTCCGATAATCGTCCAGTTCACTAAATCCTTGGAATGTAGAATCTGCAATCCCGGCAGACAGTTGAAACTGGAAGAAGTCATATAGAAATCATCTCCTACGCGGCAAGCGTCCGGATCGGAATAATCGGCATAGAGCACCGGATTCTTGTATTTACCATTTCCGAGATCGGAAATCCATACTTCGGATACATAGTTTTTCTGTGCTACCGCAGTGAAAACAGTTAGCAGGCAAAAAGCTAAAGTCTGTGTCAATCGTTTCATGATATAGTTATAATAGTTTGATATTAAAGATTCAGTTGAAGTCTCTCAATGGGGCAAAGGTAAAAAAAAGACTCCGCACAAAGGAGTAATAATTGTGCAGAGTCGGTATAAAAACTGGTAAATACTCCAGTATTTGATTGTTTAACTGTATTTGTATGCTTTGTTTAATGAATATCTTTTATTTTGACCGTTACCGGATGTGCCAATTCTTCTTTCCATTCGCGGAGATAAGCGAACCATGCTTCCGGTGTCTTATAGCCGAAAGTTTCTTTCATGGAAGTGAAAGTGGTGTGATACTGTAAGTATTTGCTTCCCGGAGATGTGATGGTGTAGAGGTAGTTGTCTTTGTCTTTCTCTTCCGATTTCACATATCGTTGGGGAATGCAGGTCCCAAGACCTACTGTTTCTTTGGCATATTTCACGGTATCGTTTACCGGCCAGTCTGTTCCCCAACTGCCGACAAGCCCTTTGTGATCCGAGTAAGATTCTGCGGTACCGACAATATCCTGAACGCCTGTACAGAACACTTCGTTCTTAATAGGCTCGTCGAAGAATGCCTCGATACGAAGATCACGGTGTCCGGCATAGAGTGTGTAACGGGTCATCATGTCCAATTCCGCATTTTGATATTTCCAGCCTGTCACTTCGATTTCTGCGATGACACGCACCGGACCGTAAGAGATGATACGTTCCGTACGGGTAGCCACCGGAGTGATATGAGTTGCTTTCTTTCCGTCCCATCCTTTGAAAGCACCCGGACCGCAACTGTCGAATACCCGGAGGACATCGTCACCGAATCCTCTTGCTAACTGTTCGTCAGTAGGGTAGAACTGAGATTCTTTGATTTCCAGTCCTTTATTGAACTTACCGTAGATATCCGGTGTCTGTTTTTCGTTAAAGTAAAGACGATAGCCTACCAGTTCCGATTCCAGTACAGGACCATGAGGACGGACCATACTATATATATTACTTGTACCAGGGACAGTGATTGCCTGTACTGACTGATGCTTTCCTTTTCTCGGGTCAGCAATGAACATTTCCGCATAAACCCGTGTCGGATAGGTTTTCGTACTCTTTTCAGAAGACAGGGTTACCTGAAATGTTTTTCTTCCGTGAGCAGGGAGGCTGGTAACGAATGCCAGTTCATCCATCTTACGGTCTCTGTTCAGGTCGTCCAGCTGAGAAGGAATTTCAGTGCTTCCTTCCATTACTACGGCAGACTTTACTTTAAATCCGGTATGCAAGTCACGCAAGTTGATTACTACCGGTTCATCCGTCTTGGCACGGTTCCAGTTATTGTTTACTTCTACAGTAATGGTTTTCTCCTGTTTTTGAGCCCAGGCGGACAGAGAGCAGCACCCGACAAGGAGTGTGATGATAAAAATATTCTTCTTCATGATTTTAAGGCATGATATTATACGTCGTATTTCTTTCTGCAAAAGTAATTGAAAAAATAGCAGACCGGCTTATCTTTGGAAGATAAATTAGTCTGCTATTTGAGCTTTTTACTCTATATAATGATTTTGTGGTTTTCTGTGGTGGAATCTCTTATTTGAAATTCAATATCTGTCCTTTGGCGTCAATCTCTTCATAAGTCTCTCCATCGACTTTCAGATTCTTGGCGCTTTTGACATTCAGTATATTCTTTCCTTTGGTTGATTCTACATAAATATTTTCGAGTGTGACACCGTCTACCTGACTGATAACGACTCCGTCAGTAGCTTCCGTCATCACAACATTCTTCACAGTTACGTTACGGATAGGCATTTCCGGAAGTCCGTTGAAGAACATCGCACGTCCCGAACCTCTGCAAATGACATTTGATATATGAATATCACGGAACGCAGGAGTCTCTTCGGTTACAGGAGGAATCGCCGTCTTCATACGGCTCAGCAGATCTTCTTCCGATTCTTCTCCGGCTCCTTTGCCACCATAGAACAGGTCGAAAAGTAACGGTTCGTTCGGTATATTGATCATATTGATGTTGTTGATATAGATGTTTTCTACAACACCGCCACGTCCGCGGGTACTTTTGAAGCGCAGACCTACATCTGTTCCCAGGAATGTACAATCTTCTACATAGATATTCTTCACACCACCGGACATTTCACTGCCTACTACAAATCCGCCATGCCCATGTAATACCGTATTATTCTTTACGATTACATTCTGGCAAGGTTCTCCGCGGCGGCGGCCGTTCTCATCTTTGCCCGATTTGATACAGATGGCATCGTCACCCGCATCGAATACACTATTCAGGATCAGTGCATTCTTGCAAGATTCCAGATCGAGTGCATCTCCGTTCTGAGAATACCAGGGATTGATTACCTGAATATTATTCACTGTAAAGTCTTCACATGACAACGGATGCAGACACCAGCTCGGTGAGTTCTTGAAAGTGACTCCTTCCAGCAAAATCTTCTTGCTTTTCACGAAACTCAGTAATACGGGGCGCAACCATGCACGGATTTCATTCCATTCTTCGTCCGTGTTGATGCCTTCGGGCACATTGAAGTCTTTGCAGGCCATTGCACCTTTCAGCGAACCGGCGGTAGGATACCATATTCTTTCCTGTTCATCGAGTACACCACCCGATTTTACCAGTTTATTCCATTGCGAAGCTGTTAGTTTTTCCTTCTTCACCGGACGCCAGCAGTCTCCGTTTCCGTCAAATATTCCATATCCTGTGATAGCGATATTCTCTGCATTACGAGCAGAAATCGGTGATTGACAGCGGCGTGTTTCCAATCCTTCGAAAGAAGTGGGGATGATAGGATATGCTTCAAAGTCACCGGTGAAGAGTATCAGGGCATTGCGTTCTGTATAAAGATTCACGTTGCTGAGCAGTTCGATAGGTCCGGTCAGCCAAGTGCCTTCTGGGATGATAACTTTACCTCCGCCACGTTGGTTTACTTCTTTTATAGCATCGTTGATTGCTTTCGTATTCAGGGTCATCCCATCCCCCTTGGCTCCGAATTTAGAGATATTTACCTCATAAGCAGGAAAAACCGGCTGCTGTACTTTCGGCATTTCGAAAGGTAAATTCTGGTAAATGGTGTCATCTATTGCGTTTTCGCTTATTGCGCACTCACTTTGTTTGCATCCCGAGACAAACGGCAAACAACATACGACCATCCAGAGGAGTCTTCTTGTCATTGTGTTCATTTAGTAACTTTTCTATAGGGTTATACATTTATTGTTTTTCTGGTATTCTCTTTCGATTTCTAAGATGGCTTCTCATAACTCTTATCTCCCTCCGCAGGCGACCTCTCGCAGGCAGCCTGCCGGAAAGGAATAAGACAAATTCATGTTAACCTAATTCTAACCTTAAAATAAATATTATGAAAAAACCTCTTAATTATCATTGGCAAAGATAAGGGGGAAACTTCAGGCAGATGTGGAGTTATTGATAGAATACGTGTATTTTTTGTCATTTATGTCTAATATTTGCACACTTCTCGTGTTTTTATGCAGAAAGATACTATCTTTGCACAAAATTTAACTATTAGAAGATATGAGTAACAACTTGTTGAAAGGAAAAAGAGGAATTATCTTCGGTGCACTGAACGACCAGTCTATCGCCTGGAAAGTAGCAGAGCGCGCCGTGGAAGAAGGTGCAACTATTACATTATCAAATACTCCGATGGCTATCCGTATGGGTGAAGTCAATGCATTAGCTGAAAAACTAAACTGTCAGGTAGTGCCGGCAGATGCCACCAGTGTGGAAGATCTGACGAATGTATTCAAGACATCTATGGATATATTGGGCGGACAAATTGATTTTGTATTGCACTCTATCGGTATGTCTCCTAACGTGCGCAAGAAACGTACTTATGATGACCTTGACTATGGAATGTTGGACAAGACATTGGATATTTCGGCTGTATCGTTCCATAAAATGATTCAGTCCGCCAAGAAACTGAACGCTATTGCGGAATATGGTTCTATCGTAGCTTTGAGTTATGTCGCTGCTCAGCGTACTTTTTACGGCTACAATGACATGGCAGATGCTAAAGCCCTGCTGGAATCTATCGCACGCAGTTTCGGGTACATCTACGGTCGTGAGCATAGCGTACGTGTGAATACGATTTCACAGTCGCCTACCTTTACTACTGCCGGTTCGGGAGTGAAAGGTATGGATAAGCTGTATGATTTCGCTAACCGTATGTCTCCGCTTGGAAATGCAACAGCTGACGAATGTGCGGATTATTGTATCGTGATGTTCTCCGACCTTACCCGTAAAGTGACTATGCAGAACTTATTCCATGACGGTGGTTTCTCCAGCGTAGGTATGAGTCTTCGTGCAATGGCTACTTACGAAAAAGGACTGGATGAGTACATGGACGAAAATGGTAATATCATTTACGGATAAAAGGTTATGAAACTACGGATCTCTCTTCTTACTATATTAATAGGTATGCTTTTCGCCTCCTGCGGCTTAAGCACAGGAAAGGTTGCGGAGCAGAAGGAAGAAGGGATTTCTGTTCTGAGATACGATAAGCTGTTGAGCGAATATGTTCGCTCCAACAGCTTTTCCGCTATGCAGAAACTGACAATGGACTATCGTCAGCCGACAAAGATTCTGATAGAAGATGTACTGTCTATCGGTACGGTGAAGGACGACACCATTTCTCAGCGTTTGCAAAAATTCTACTCGGATAGCACCTTGCTTCGTTTGCTGAGCGATGTAGAAGCTAAATATCCCAATCTTGACGAAGTAGAAAAAGGACTCACCAAAGGATTCCGGAAGCTGAAGAAGGAAGTCCCCGATACGAAAATACCATTTATTTATTCGCAGATATCCGCATTCAATGAATCAATCATTCTGGTAGATACATTGCTGGGAATCAGCCTCGATAAGTATATGGGAGAAGACTATCCTCTCTACAAACGTTTCTACTATGACTATCAATGTACTTCGATGCGTCCGGAACGGATTGTGCCGGATTGTTTCGCATTCTATCTCCTTAGCCGTTACGAAATGAACTATCATGAAGGTACTTGTCTGGTCGATCTGATGATGCATTCCGGCAAAATCAATTATGTGGTGCAGCATCTGCTTGGTTATGACGATATTGGCCAGGCAATGGGATACTCGGATCAGGAGAACGAATGGTGCAGGAAGAATGAAAAGGATATCTGGGAGTATATCTGTGCAAACGATCATCTGCACGCACGTGACCCGATGGTGATCCGCTACTATATGAAACCGGCGCCGACTGTTGATATGTTGGGAGGACAAGCCCCTGCATTGATCGGTTCGTGGGTGGGAGCACGGATTATAGCATCCTACATGAAAAAGCATAAAGATCTTAAAATAAAGGATCTGCTGGAGCTTACCGATTATCAGAGTATGTTCGAAGAGTCCGGTTACCTGAAACTCTAGTCCATACCTATTACTTATTACTTATCACCTATTACCTAAAGTGGAAACTGCTCTTTACCTGTTGCCCGTTACATTGGGCGATACACCTCTTGAACAGGTGTTACCTTCTTATAATACGGAGATTATTCGTGGTATCCGGCATTTTATTGTCGAAGATGTTCGTTCTGCCCGTCGCTTTCTGAAGAAGGTTGACCGGGAAATTGATATTGATTCGCTGACTTTTTATCCTTTGAATAAGCATACTTCTCCCGAAGATATATCTGGTTATCTGAAACCTTTGGCGAGTGGAGCCTCAATGGGGGTGATTTCGGAGGCGGGCTGTCCTGCCGTTGCCGATCCGGGAGCAGATGTGGTTGCCATTGCCCAGCGCCAGAAACTGAAAGTGATTCCTCTGGTAGGTCCTTCCTCTATTATTCTTTCAGTGATGGCTTCGGGATTCAATGGACAGAGCTTTGCCTTTCATGGTTACCTGCCGATAGAACCGGGAGAACGGGCTAAGAAGTTGAAGGCACTGGAGCAGCGTGTCTACGCTGAAAGTCAGACACAGTTATTTATCGAAACTCCTTACCGGAATCATAAAATGATAGAAGATATCTTGCAGAATTGCCGGCCGCAGACAAAACTATGTATTGCTGCCAATATTACTTGCGAGGGCGAGTTTATACAAACCCGCACGGTGAAAGACTGGAAAGGGCATATTCCCGAATTGTCTAAGATTCCTTGTATTTTTCTCTTATACAAATAACATCTTTCAAGTGTTCGTATTCATCTTCGAAGCAACTGCTGAAAAAGCCTTTGCCCATATTTTCTTCTATCTGTTTGAAACTCCATAGCTTACTGTTCTTGAAACGGGGAGTGCAAAGGATAGAATCATCTTTGATATCGACGATGAAAAGATAGATGAGCCGGTTGGTTGTTTCATTCTCGAAGTGATAGACAATGTTAAACTCCGGCTTGAAGTCTTCCGTTGCGTGTGGAAGCGCATTGTGCACCAGGCGGTTTACTCCTTCCGTGAGGGATTCACCATAGCGGAGATAGCATTCCATTGGTATGTCTGTTTTCCCTTTATCCAGGATGGCATTCATCGGTCTATCGCAAAGAAACAGCATCCCGTGAGTAGATACGGCTATTCTTATGACCGGATTGATATAGGCATTCTTATAGTTGAGGGCTTCTATGGCAAGGCTTCTTCCGATGACATCTCCTTTTGTGTTGACTATGGGCACGTATTCCGTGTGCGACATCAGATGGTTGAAATACCGGATAGCAATCTGATTGAACAGGATACTCATCACAAATACGACAGGGGGAAATACCTTATAAAGTATCACCATGCTTGTCTGGCTTAAAGGGTCCTGACTGGCAACGACAATACTGATAATAATAAAATGCAGGATACCGAAGATCAATGCAAAACGGGCCGAAACAACTGCCGCCTCTGCTCCTTGCGCATACAAGCGCTTATTGCAGGAGCCTATCTGTCTCAGAAAGTGGTTGATAAATCTCTTTTTATGCATATAGAGTATCAGCATCGGAATGAGGATACTGACTTCCAGGGTAAGAGGCAGAGCACCTGGCGGAACATAGTCACCGGGAATCAAGGCTGCAAGTGACAGCAGTGCCAGCATTCCGGTGGCAATATAAAGAATAAAATTAGGAATTAGCGCTCCTTTACGGTGTAGTAATAGGTATATCCCTACGATACCTATACCAGTACCGATGTAAATAGCCGTGTCTTGCGTTATAAATTCACACAATAAAATGGAAATAATAACGGGGATAAAACCCAATGACATGTTAAACGCGGAAGAAAGTGTTCCTTTATGATCCATCTTTATGTTTATTTGCCGGTTTTACCTATAAAACAAATAGGGAATGTGTTTTGTTTTCTATCGAATGTGTTTCTCTGCATGATAGGATGAACGAACGAGAGGAGCACTCTCTACAATGCTGAATCCTTTCTTTAAACCGATGGTTTTGTAAGTGGCGAATTGTTGTGGCGTCACATACTCGGCAACCGGATAATGCCGGTGTGTAGGCTGCAAATATTGTCCTATCGTAAGAATCTGGCAGCCGACTGCCAGCAGGTCGTCCATAATGGTTTCCACTTCCTGTGGAGTTTCTCCCAACCCCACCATAATACCGCTTTTTGATTTTGTTCCGCTTCGGGCGATGTGACCGATCACTTGCAGGCTGGTATCATAGTTGGCCGCACTGCGAACCAGGGGACTGATGCGTCTTACCGTCTCCATATTATGGGAAATAATATCGGGATTGGCTTCTATCACTAGGTCTACCAGTTCCATTCTACCCTGAAAATCGGGTATCAGTACTTCGATTGTGGTCTGCGGATTCAGTCGTTTGATCTCACGAATGGTATGTGCCCAATGTCCGGCTCCCAGATCGGGAAGGTCGTCACGGTCTACCGAAGTAACTACCGCATGATCTAGTTTCATAAGAGCGATAGACTCCGCTACGTGTGTCGGTTCGTTGGCATCCAGTGGATGCGGGCGTCCGGTTTGTGTGTTGCAGAATTTGCAGCTTCGGGTGCAGATGTCACCACCGATCATAAATGTGGCAGTTCCTTTTCCCCAGCATTCTCCCATGTTGGGACAACGCCCACTGCTGCATATCGTATGCAGGCAGTGGGAGTCGACAATTCTTTTAGTTTCGGTGTAACGGTCGTTGGCACCGATATTTATTTTCAGCCATTCAGGCTTGCGCACTCTGTCAGCCATTACAAATTGTTGAGGAAGAAGTTGGTCAATCGTGTATATAGATGCTGACGGGTGTTGCCGCCGTATATGCCATGATTACGATTGGTATATACTTGCATATCAAATTGTTTGCCCAACTGCACCAGATGCTCGGCGTATTCAGCACAGTTCTGGAAGTGAACATTATCGTCTGCCATACCATGTACCAGCAACAGATTGCCGTGCAGCTTGTCGGCCCGTGTGAAAGCGGATGATTCTTTGTATCCTTCTGCGTTTTCTTTCGGGGTGCGCATGAAACGTTCTGTATATATGGTGTCGTAGAAACGCCAGTCGGTAGGTGCGGCAACAGCTACACCGGCTTTGAACACCGGAGTTCCTTCGCTCATACTCATCAATGTCATGTATCCGCCATAGCTCCATCCCCAGATACCGATACGGTCTTTATCCACATACGGCTGTTTGCCTAAATAAAGAGCTGTTTCGACCTGGTCTTTGGCTTCTTTCACACCGATTTTGAGATAAGTGCATTTCTCGAACGCTTCTCCGCGGCCTCCTGTGCCACGACCGTCTACACATACAACGATATAGCCGAGGCTGGCCATGTAAGTCTCCCAACTGATTCCCCAAGTATCCAGAACTTGTTGTGATCCCGGACCGCTATATTGGTACATCAGCACCGGATATTTCTTGGATGCGGAGAAGTTGACAGGCTTCATCATCCATCCATTCAAAGTTACCCCGTCCGTAGTCTGGAAGGTAAAGAACTCTTTTTGCGGGATGGCATAGCCGGCTAACGTTTGTTTCAACTGGTCGTTGGTGATAAGCGTTTTTAAGGTTTTGCCTGTATTGTCGTTCAGTGTAACCAGCATAGGAGTATCCAGATTCGAGAATTTGTTCATGTAATACTTCATCGATTTGCTGAATAACGGCGTATTGGTTCCTTCACGTTGAGACAACTTTGTCTTTTTACCTTTCTTATCGATCTTGTAAACTGCTTTACGCAAGGGACTTTCCTCATTGCTGGTATAATAGAAAGAACCGTCTGCTTCGTCATAACCCAGAAAATCCTTCACTTCATATTTGCCATTGGTTACTTTCTTGATAAGGTTTCCCCCCATGCTGTACCAGTAAAGATGGCTGAAACCGTCACGTTCGCTAAGCAAACTGAAAGTTTCCGGATAGAACTTGATATTATCGAACACGTTCTCCTTAATATAATAAGGTGACTCATCACGCAACACTAACTTGCAGAGTGTTGAGCGCGGATCGGCAAAATAAAGGTCGAAACGATCCTGATGGCGGTTCAATGTCATGACGGCAAGTTTGCTGGCATCTTTCGTGAAGCGGATGCGGGGGATATATCCGTCTGCATCTATCGGAAGCTTCATGGTGCGGGTCACGTGCGATTTGATGTCGTACGTACGTACTTCTACTTTCGAGTTCGGGTATCCGGCTTTCGGATACTTGTAGGTATATTCGCCCGGATAGTCTTTCAAAGGAGTAATCTGCGGTGCTTCTCCCGCGAACATCGGAAAAGAATAAGAAGGAACTTCCGATTCGTCGAAGCGGATGAAAGCAATCATGGTATTATCGGCACTGAACTCCAGGGCACGGTTGAAACCGAACTCTTCCTCATATACCCAGTCGGGGATACCGTTGAGAACTGTATTTTGCTTGCCATCTTCGGTCACCTGACTTTCGCTGTTACCGTAGAGCAGCTTTACGAGAAATATATTATTGTCACGCACGAAAGCGATCATCGTTCCGTCGGGAGAAAAGACGGGGACCTGTTGAGGTCCGCCGTCGGACAGCCGTTCAATAATGTTGTTTGTCGTAACTCCCTTATCATTTCGTTTCAAAGGGTATATATAATGCACAGCTGTGTATGAATGCCGGTATATCGGGGTCGTTTTGGTAGCAATCAGCAATTTGTCACCATCGGGTGAGAACTGATAGCTGTCGAAATTCTTGAAGTCACATTCACGTGCCTGGTTCACGTCAAAGATCACCTCTACCTTTTCTCCTGTGCGGAATGAGTATTTGATGATTTGCGTACCGTCGGCGTTCATTTGTGTGTAGTGCTCTCCATCTGGTGTGGGGATGACTCCCTGAATATTTTCCGGGCGGAAGCGTCCGGAGGTAATATCTTTTAAATCAAGTGCCTTTTGTCCTTGTGCCATTCCGGCGAGGCAGAGAAGGCAGAGGAGCAGGGCTAAACTTACTTTTCTCATTTTATAAATCGTTTTATATTTTACTTGTTTAAGGGGGTTAAGTTCATACCCTGCAAAAATAACAATAAACTTAAATACCTCAAAGTACATCCTGTTTTTGTTTGAATTAAACCCTTATTTTCTTACGCCTTTTAAATTTGTTTAGTATCGGATGACTGCTGTTTAGTTAAAAATGATGTATTGCGGAGAAAAAAGAGTCTTTCCCCTTGCATTATCAGAATGGAAAGTGATATATTTGTGATATCAAAATAATATCAAAATTTAGTCCTATGAATGCAAAAGAATTTCAGTACAATGACGTGGTTATTAATGGGTTTGTAGCCTTGTTTGTTAATTTGGCGATACTGCCTCTTCTGATTGTGATGAGCTTTGTCCTTTTTAAAGGAAGTATTGTTTTGTTCCTGCTGCTGATCCTCTTTCTTGCGGCAGCTATTCTGATGATTCCCGGATATTTTTCTCAGGAACCGAACGAAGCCCGGGCTATGGTATTCTTCGGAAAGTACAAGGGTACCTTTACCGAAACCGGTTTCTTTTGGGTGAATCCTTTTATGAATAAGAAAAAGCTCTCTTTGCGTGCCCGTAATCTGGATATAGAACCTATCAAGGTGAATGATAAGATTGGTAACCCCATTCTGATAGGACTGGTGCTTGTCTGGAAACTGAAGGATACGTATAAGGCCATGTTCGAAATCGATGCACAGACGATGGCGGATAATAAAGGAACCGGACAGATGAGTGTAACCGTTGCCGGACGAATGAATGCTTTTGAAGATTTTGTGCGTGTGCAGAGTGATGCTGCTCTCCGTCAGGTGGCAGGATTGTATGCTTACGATGATAACGAAGCGAATTCGGATGAATTGACATTGCGGAGCGGTGGCGATGAAATCAATGATCAGTTGGAACACCAGCTTAACGAACGTCTGGCGATGGCCGGAATGGAAATAGTGGAAGCCCGCATCAACTATCTGGCTTATGCTCCGGAGATTGCAGCCGTCATGTTGCGTCGCCAGCAGGCTTCGGCCATTATCAGTGCCCGTGAAAAGATTGTGGAGGGTGCCGTATCAATGGTACGTATGGCTTTGCATAAACTTTCTGAAGAAGAAATTGTTGAATTGGACGAGGACAAGAAGGCGGCGATGGTCAGTAATCTGCTTGTAGTTCTTTGTGCGGATGAGGCTGCACAGCCGGTAGTCAATACAGGTACGTTGAATCATTAATAAATAAAAATAGAAGGTAAGAAGGTAGTGGCTAAAAAAGAATCTTCAATAAAGAGTTTTGTTTTGCGTGTAGATGCCGAGACAATGGATGCCATTGAAAAATGGGCAGCCGATGAGTTTCGCAGTACAAACGGACAACTTCAGTGGATTATTGCCGAAGCGCTGAGAAAGAGCGGCCGGCTGAAAAAGAAATCCGCTAAGGCAGGGAATGCTCCGTCCGAATCTTCCGGTCAGACATAACCTTTTTTAGATGTAATTGATAAGGATTATTGGAAGATATTCGATATCTTTGTGAAAAGTACTTTAAATATTACCGCTATGAATTCGAAGAGAAAAGATTTGCAGTATGCTTCTGTCTTCCTGTTGGCCGTAGCATTGACATTCCTGATGGGAAAAGGTGATAACCTGTGGCTGATATCATGGGGTGACTTGATTCCGAGTCTGTTTGTGCTGTTCATTGCGGGCGATTGTCTGCATAGTTCCCTGCTTCGTATTAAACGTGGCGAGGAAGCAGGAGGTTCCCGCTGGAGTACCTGCTTCGCTTTTCTGATATTCAGCATTGTTTTCATGGGCGATTTATTCTTTATCGGCCATTTTATCATTGATAAATTACTGGGATAATAGGGGAGGTGTAGCCTTACTTTTCAGATAAACAACCCTATATTCTTGTGTTATCTATCGGATAAGGTCGTGTGATATAAGTTCAATTGTTATCGTGCCACTCGGGTGAACAGATCGTTTCACCCGGGTGGCACGATCTGTTCACTAGAGTGCGCAGGCCTGTGCACTCTAGTGGAACGATGAAGATGTCGGTAAGAAAACAGAGGTATGTAAGGGAGATAAGATAAGGATGTAGGTAAGAGATGCTAAGAATATAGGTAGTATCATCTGTAAAGAACAACCGGATGAAGGTAAGGTAACGGTATACTGTCCGAAAAATCATGAGAGATAAGTTGAAATAGAATGAGAGATAGGTTGAAGTGTGGTGAGAGATAGGTTGATTTTATGTGATTTGGCTGAAAAAAGAATGAGAGATACCGATGATGAAAGTATCTCTCATTTTGTATCTTGTTAGTTCTCTGATATTTATAAGAAAAGAATGAGAGTATGAGAGATAAAAACATAATTCTTTTTTTGAGAGGCTGGGAGAATGGATGGATAAATCCCGATAGAATCTGAGTTTAATGCCAATATGTAAATAGGTATACCTTGTTACGGTTGTTGGAAAAGAAGATAAACTAAAGCATTTAGTTTACTTTAACTATGAAAATTAGTTTATGAACTAAAACTTCTCGTTATTTGCAGTAAACAATGTTGTAAATATGAAAGGATTAACAGTAAAAGAAGAGGAATTGATGGGGTATTTCTGGGAGAAAGGCCCTTTGTTTGTGAAAGAAATGTTGGCTTTCTATGAGGAACCGAAGCCTCATTTCAATACGTTATCTACAATTGTTCGCGGGCTTGAAGATAAGGGATTTCTGGCTCATCATACTTTTGGGAATACTTATCAGTACTATCCCGTTGTCAGTGAAGAAGATTTTCGTAAAGGGACATTGCGGAATGTAATCAGCAAGTATTTCAATAATTCATATTTGAGCGCTGTTTCGTCTCTGGTCAAAGAGGAGGATATTTCTTTGGATGACTTGAAAAGGCTTATAAACGAGGTGGAACAAGCTCATCAGAAATAATAAAGAATAACACGATCTAATACAAAACAATACTATGCACATTTTCTTCCTCATATATATGTTGAAAACAGCGCTTTGTCTGTCTGTTTTTTATTTATTCTACCGCTTGTGGCTAAGCAAGGAGACATTTCATCGATTCAACAGGATGGTGTTGATCGGACTTATATTGGTTGCATTTGTCATTCCTTCGCTAAAAGTTTCACAGAACTTCCATTTACCACAGATTGAACAAGTGTTTGACCACCTGAATAATCCGGAAGAAGAAATAAAACAGCAACTGAATCCGCAGGAAACGGAACAAGTCACAACAAATACGGTACAGACACAATTGGAAAAAGAAAAGTCTGACTTCACAATTTTGACCCCAGTCAATTTAGAATTGTTGTATTTGGGTGGAGCATTGCTGGTATTGTTGCGTTATATATTTTCTATAGCATGTATATACCGTTTGATTCGTAACAGTGAGAAGAAGTGTTGGAAAGGAAAAATCAGATTGGTGGTCCATCAGCAAAATGTGGCACCGTTTAGTTGGAGACACTATATTGTGCTATCCCGGCAGGACTTGGAGGAGTATGGCGAAGAAATTATAGCTCATGAGTATGCGCATATCCTGCACAAACATTTCCGGGACCTATTATTGGCGGAGATTTGCCTTTTGTTCCAGTGGTTTAATCCTGCAATGTGGCTGTTCAGAAAAGAATTGAAAGCCATACATGAGTTTGAAGCAGATGAATCAGTTCTGAAAACAGAGATTGATGCGAAGAAATATCAGCTTTTATTGATTCAAAAAACAGTTGGAACAAGGTTATATTCTATGGTCAATAGCTTTGATCACAGTTCACTTAAAAAACGTATTACTATGATGTTGAAGAAAAAATCAAATCCTTGGAAGTTATCAAAATACTTGATAGTATTTCCGTTGGCAGCTATTGCAGCTATTCTTTTTGCCCGTCCGAATCTTCTGAATATGAATAATCAGGAGAGAAATGCATTCATACAGGATACACTGGATGTGAGACATTTCGAAGAGATTCTGGTTTCTAAGAGTTATGCAGAATCGGACACTGTACAAATTATAGAAATCGATACTCTAAAAATGCATATCCCTGTAGGATATGCAGGATGGTCAATTTCGGAATCAAGTTCTGATGATAATGTCATCAGTTATCGGAAAGGTGTTTACCAAAAGGAAAATGGAATACTGCGTTTATCTTCGACTACTCCGTGGACAGAAAATGACTTGGCGGATTTTGTTCATCGGGTAAAAAAAGGAATGCTTAAATCATTGAATGAACTCTATGGAGTTAAAAAGCAGCAGAACGCTCATCCTGTACTTGCTCATGAAGTGAAGACCTCTCATACTGTGAAGTGCATTTATTATGTGAAGGATTTCTTTAAGATTTATTGTACGGATGGAGGAACCGGGCATGATGGACAGCTTATTCTTTTGGATGGAAAAGAAATTTCTTACCAGCAGTTGAAGAGCTTATCTCCGGATGATCTGCTGCATGATGTATGGGAAATTTTGCCGGAGTCGACGAATCTGGAATCTAAGTTTGGTAGTAAAGCCAAGAAAGGCATTTGGGTGTTGGCATCTAAAAAGAATCCTTCCTATTTGGAGGAGTTTGAGAAGAAATTGGCAGAGAACTAACTGGAATTAATCTATATATGGGATTCTTTTTCGTCTATATACTAAAATCGGGGGTGTGCCTGTCATTGTTTTATTTGTTTTACAGGCTGCTGTTGAGTAAAGAAACGTTCTACCGTTTTAACCGGATTGCGTTGTTGGGCATTCTCGTGTTTTCTTTGTTGCTTCCGCTGATTGAAGTGACCAAGGCGCCGCAGAATGAAATAAATCAGGCAGTATTGACAATTGAACAACTACTTGTTATGGCAGAGAATCATCAGGAAACCCAGGTGACAACAGTAGTGGAAGGAGATGATTTGGTAGATACGTGGAGAAGCCCAGTGCATTGGATAGAAATAGTTCTTCTATTTTATATAGCGGGCATATTTTTCCTTGTTTGCCGGAATGTCTATTCTTTATTCCGTCTTGTTCGGTTAACGAATACGGTGCAACGGAGACAGATAGATAAACATACTGTTTTGTTGGTTCATGACCGGAATGTGGCACCCTTCAGTTGGATGAAGTTTGTTGTGATTTCACGAACTGATTTGGAGGAGAACGGACGTGAAATACTGATTCACGAATGTGCGCATATCAGAAAGCACCATTCTTGGGACTTGCTTATAGCAGATATCTGTATATTCTTTCAGTGGTTTAATCCTGGAGCGTGGTTATTGAAACAGGAATTGCAGAATATCCATGAATACGAAGCCGACGAAGCGGTCATTAATGAGGGTATAAACGCTAGAGATTATCAGTTATTATTAATAAAAAAAGCCGTTGGCACAAGGCTCTACTCTATGGCCAACAGCTTTAATCACAGTAAACTTAAGAAACGTATCACTATGATGTTAAAAGAAAAATCAAATCCTTGGGCGCGTTTGAAATACTTATATGTACTTCCGTTGGCTGCTATTGCAGTAACCGCTTTTGCCCGTCCCGAAATCTCTGAAAAGGCTGACGAGATTTCTGCCGTCAAAGTTAATGATTTGGCTGCAATTGTAGAAGCAAAAGTGGAAGAAATTACCAAAGATGTGCTGAAAGATTCCCTGAAAGCTAAGCCTTATGTAGTGCCTGAGAAATCAAAAATGTATGGAGGACGTTGGGTTTCTAAGGATTCGTCGACTGTATATTCAGCAGATTCAGTTGTAATATTCAATGATTCCGTTACTTCCAAGCGAAGTTCGGTTGTTTTATACGGTGGCCGTTTTGAACGGATCTCGGAATCAAATAAGCCTCTTATATTGGTAGATGGTAAGGAAGTATCTAAAGATACATTGTATTCGATAATGAATGATGAAGCCAACCCGAATCGAATAAAGACTGTGTCTATATTACGTAGCGATGCGGCTCTTTCTATCTATGGCGAGAAAGGAAAACATGGTGTTTATGATATTGAATTACTGCCGAATGCGGATAACCACTTTCGAATTACTAAAACTCAGGCTAAATTTAAGACTAAAACCGGATCATTTCCTAAACAGAACTCTGTCCCCGGCATTGGCGGACTTCCCATTCGTGGTGTATATGATGGTGAGGAACCATTAGTAGTGATTGATGGTAAAGAAGTTTTGGGTCCTAATGCTTTGTCTAAAGTTTCTCCGGATCGTATAAAAAGTTTTTCTGTCTTGAAATCAGAAGCTGCACTGGAGGCTTATGGGGATAAGGCAAAGAATGGAGTGATTATGGTAGACCTGTTTACTGAGGAAGAATATGAAGCTCGCAAAAAGAACCCGCAGCATCCCTATAACAATGCCTGGGAGATAGCGATGAATCTAAAAGATGATAAAACTGTTCCTACAGGGAAGATGGTATTCTTTATTGATGGTAAGGAAGCCTCGGAAGAAGAATTGAAAAATATTCCGGCAAATGAAGTACGTGGAGTATCACGTATTGAGAATAGCGGGGAGGGTAAAACTACGATCCGTGTTGAAACGGAAAGAAATTCGGATAAGTGGGTATTAGCTTCGGGTATTGTAATGGATAAGGAAGGAAAGCCTATGGAAGGAGTCACTATTACTATGTATGGAACTTCATCGTCTACAAAGACTGATGCAACTGGACACTTTGAGTTGAGAACTCCTAAAGACGCCTCTCTCCAGATTTCTCGGGGTGAGAAGGTTCTTTTCAGGACAAAAGCTGCAAAAGACATAAAAATCGTATTGGATAAATAACTTAGGAATCAATATACTTATAAAATGGTCATTCAGTGTCCTTATTATTTATACTAATCCGGGTTAAAACTATATTTGTCTCCTTTAAATATCAATGACTATGGGAATCTTTCTTATCTATATTTTGAAATCGGCGGTTTGTCTGTCTTTATTTTATCTGTTTTACAGATTGTTGTTAAGTAAGGAAACATTCCATCGGTTCAATAGGATAGCCTTATTAGGGATATTATTTTTATCCCTGCTGATTCCCTTTATAGAGGTGACTACTGCTCATCAGACCGAATTGAGTCAGACCGTACTGACAGTTGAGCAACTATTGATGATGGCGGAAGCTATGGATCCCGCGGAGGTGACGGTTGCACAGCCGGAGGAACTTTCCATTTCCTGGGTACAAGTTCTGTTGCTGTTTTATCTAGTTGGTATTATATTCTTTGCATGCCGTAATCTTTACTCTTTATCCCGTTTACTATTACTGATTAAATCGGGTAAACAAGAAAGGCTTGAAGGAGGAGTCAGACTGATTGTTCTGGAACGGGAGGTCGCTCCTTTCAGTTGGATGAGATATATCGTTATTTCCCGGAAAGATTTGGAAGAGGATGGACGCGAGATTCTGATTCATGAAATGGCACATATTCAGAATCGTCATTCCATCGATTTGTTGGTAGCTGATATCTGTATCTTTTTCAATGGTTCAACCCCGGCATATGGCTGCTGAAACAGGAATTACAGAATATTCATGAATATGAAGCCGATGAAACAGTTATTAATGAAGGTATTAATGCAAAAGATTATCAGTTATTATTAATAAAAAAAGCCGTTGGCACAAGGCTCTACTCTATGGCCAACAGCTTTAATCACAGTAAACTTAAAAACGTATCACTATGATGTTAAAAGAAAAATCGAATCCTTGGGCACGTTTGAAGTACTTGTATGTACTTCCGTTGGCAGCTATTGCAGTAACCGCTTTTGCCCGTCCCGAAATCTCCGAAAGAGTTGAAGAGATTTCTGCCGTCAAAGTTAATGATTTGGCTGCAATTGTAGAAGCAAAAGTGGAAGAAATCACCAAAGATGTGTCGAATATTACTTCTGGAGATTCACTGAAAAAGTTGGTAGTCACGGGTGATTCAATATTGAAGGAGAAGGGAACAATATCTATTTATGGAGAAAAAGGAAAGAATAGGGTGTTGGCTACTAAACTACTGCCGGATGAAGATAATCATTTTAAAATAACCAAAACTCAAGCAAAAATAAAGCCGGGAATGAATACATCTGTAGATAAATCGAAACTTATGGGTACCCATATTTGGGGGATATCTACGGTGGATTTGCGAGATAAAGATGTATTGGTGATCATTGATGGTAAAGAATCTTCTCGTACTGTGGTAGATGCTTTAGATCCAAGTCGTATTGAAAGTATTTCTATATTAGATGGAAAAGAGGCTACAGATATTTATGGAGATAAAGCGAAAAACGGGGCTATGGTTATTCAGTTACATTCAACCGCAGAACAAATATTGCAGAATAAGTACAAGATTGATGCTATTTCAAAAACGAGATTAGATGCTCTCAATCGTGGAAGTAAGAATTGGGGTGTAACGTTTCATTCAGTAAGTGGTAAGAAGCCGTTAGTTTATATAGATGGCAAAGAAGCCGTTGGCGAAGAAGCTTTATCCAGTGTCTCTCCGGAACGTATTAAAAGTATATCTGTAATGAAAGACAAAGCAGCTGTAGAGGTTTATGGAGAGAGGGGGAAAGATGGAGTAGTTTTAGTTGATTTGTTGACGGAAGAAGAATATCAGAATAAACAAAAATTTCCAAAACCTGCAAAGGTAAGGACTGAGAGCGAATCACCTAAAAAATCACACTTTTATATGGGGGGATCTCATGATGAGGAATGGCATGTTGCTCAAGCTAAAAAAAAGCCTTTGGTTATTATTGACGGTAAAGAAGCATTGGAAGAAGATGCTATTTCCAAACTTGCTCCTGATCGTATTAAAAACTTTACTATATTGAAAGATAAATCAGCTACGGATATTTATGGGGAAAGAGGGAAAAATGGAGTGCTGATTATCACTTTGTTTACAGATGCGGAATATGAGTTTAATAAAGCTAATCCGAAAAAGCCTTATGCAGATGCTTTGGAATTGGCAGAAAGCATGGCAAAAGATGTAGAAGGAGAAATTATTTATTGTATAGACGATGAAAAGATTAAGAAGTCTAAATTGAAAGGTATGTCTACCAAAAATATAAGATCGGTGTCTGTAAATGAAATGGATGGAACAAAGATTGTAAGATTGGAAACCGATAAATATCGTTCTGATTGGATTTCTGTAACTGGAGTTGTGACTGATGAAGAAGGAAAAACGATTGCGGCTACTGTGTTAGTAAAGGGAACAAATGATTATACTGTAGCTGATGCAGATGGTCGTTTTAAATTGAAAGCGCCTAAAAATGGGATACTTCGGATTGCTGATGTCAATAAGTCTGTTGCTGAAGTGAAAGTAAAACCTATGCTTAAAGTAGTTTTGAAAGATAAATGAGAGGATACTTTATTTGATTAAAAATGGGCAGTTATATCCTGTTGAAATAAAAATATGGAATAAAAGCGATATACACTATTATTAACTATTTGTTAAACTTAAAATTTTATTATTATGAAAAGACAATTTTGTAAGATTTTACTAGCTGTTTCATTTCTTTTTCTTGTGCCTGCATTTTGTATGAGTCAAAACTTAAAAGGAATCTGGAAACTTGTTCAGAGTGAAGGCTCTTCGCAAGTGGTCAGATATAAGGTACTTGATAAAGAAGGCAATTATTTCAATGTGGATGCGTATATCAAAGATGCTGTAGACGTGAGTTCAGGCAGCCGCAGTTCGGACGATGTATTTTGCCCGTACAAAATTACCCGTTCGGGGGAGTACATCATCATTGCAAAAGGCCTTTACTGCGAGAAACTGCGTAATGAACATGGCAGATCGGCAAATGCTATCGTTCCTATATCTTACCGGATTGACGGAAAGAAAATGACGCTTCTGTTCCGGTTGGGCAATAATGTCTATCGGGAAGTTTATCAGAAGGTATCCAAACTGGGCAAATGAGTCAGATTTTGTAGACGGAGGTACTCAAGTATCTCCGTTTCTTGTTCCGGATGAAACCAGCGTATTTCTTCATCCCTTTTGAACCATGTCATCTGTTTGCGTGAATAAATGCGTGAATTTTGCTTGATCTTTTCGATAGCGAAAGGGAGTTCCCATTCTCCGTCCAGATATTTGAACAGTTCTTTGTAACCTACGGTATTAAGAGAGTTTAGATGCCGGTAGGAGAGTACGGAACGTACTTCGTCCAGTAATCCTTCCTCCATCATTTGGTCTACACGACGATTAATGCGGTCATACAGTTCTTCTCTGTCACGGGTTAATCCGATCTTAAGAATGCGGAAAGGGCGTTCCTTTTTCTGTTGGGTGCGGAAAGAAGTATATGTCTTTCCGGTCATGTAACAGATTTCCAATGCATGAATCACCCGTTTTGGGTTTTTCAGGTCTACGATGCGATAGTAGTCCGGATCTAATAAACGGAGCTCTGCACAAAGTTGCTCCAATCCCTCTTCCTCATACTTTTGCAGCATCACCTGACGTGTTTCAGCATCAACGGTAGGGATGTCGTCAATCCCCTTGCAGATGGCATCTACATACATCATTGAACCACCTGTAAGTACTACTACCTCATGTTCTGTGAATAATTGATGGAGGATTTCCATCGCTTCCTGCTCATATTGAGCGGCGCTGTAATAATCGGTAAGATGAAGAGTACCTACCAAATAGTGAGGCACGCGTTTTAATTGATCCGGGGTAGGAGCCGCTGTTCCTATTTTTAATTCAGCATAAAGTTGTCTCGAATCAGCAGAGACAATGCTGGTGTGAAAGTTCTCTGCCAGTCGCAGGCTTAATTCTGTTTTTCCTACTCCTGTAGGTCCGATTAAAACAATGAGAGTGGGCATGGATTTTAAGTATTAAGTATTAGGTGTTAAGTATTAAAGTGCCAGGGGATAAAAATATTAGGTATTAACTGCTTGTCACTGCATAGCAATTAATACCTAATACTTGATACTTAATACTTAAAACTTCTCTTCTTCATAAGAGCCACCCGCGTTACCACCTATGTCGAAGCCTTCCTGATCAAAATCTTCCATATCAAAGTCCTGATCACCATAGAAATTTTCGTCCAGATCGAGTGAACCGCTTGCAGCAGCCATTTCTTCAAAATCTACAGTTTGTGGCGGAGCATCACCCGATTTCTTGGTACATTTGGCACCATTCATATCTTTTCCGGTGATGATTTCAGACAATTCGATGAAGAAGCAACGCTCTGTCATGTAGTCGAATACATACAACAATTTTTGCTTTTCATCTTCTACCAGTTCGCTGATAGTAGTCTCTTTCATTACCCAACTATCCATTTCCGGATTGTCGTCCATTTCTTCCAAAGTGACTTCTTTTTCTTTTTCCCAATCATCATCGCAGATAAAGAAGGAGGTCATCTGGTCGTTTGTGTACCCTACTGATTTCAGTATTGCTTCATGGAAGTCAAGAAATGTAGCTTCCGGATCAATTTGTATTTCTCTGACAAAATCGTCAACTTCATCAGATATGATAGTAAATCTGTATATCATAATATGACTATTTTGAACTGTTTATTTAATAATACCACGTTCTGAATTACGGATGAAATTGACGATATAGTCAATCTCCGGACTCTTCTCAACTTCATCTTCAATTTTCTTCAATGCATCTGTTGTATTCAGACCGCTTTGGTAAATGATACGGTAAGCGTTATGAATACTTTCGATTACTTCATTGGCAAAACCACGGCGACGAAGGCCGATAATGTTGATACCGCTGAAAGCTATGGGCTCACGTCCTGCAATGATATAAGGAGGGATATCTTTACTGAAGCGGCATCCGCCCTGAATCATTACATGGCTGCCTACATGGCAGAACTGATGCATCAATACATTGGCACTGATAATAGCATTGTCGTCAATAACGATTTCACCTGCCATCTTGGTAGAGTTGCCGATAATACATCCGTTACCGATCAGTGCATCGTGTGCTACATGCACCCCTTCCATTAATAAGTTGTTGCTTCCTACAATGGTACGCCCTTTAGCTGCCGTACCACGGTTGACTGTAACATTCTCACGAATCAGATTATTGTCTCCGATTTCAGCAGTTGATTCTTCTCCACGAAACTTGAGGTCCTGTGGAACTGCTCCGATAACAGCACCCGGAAAGATCGTATTTCCATTACCAATGCGTGAACCATACAAGATGTTCACATTAGCCATAATCTTGTTGTTATCGCCAATAACTACGTTTTTATCAATAAATACAAAAGGCGCAATTTCTACATTTTCTCCGATTTTAGCTTCGGGATGAATATACGCTAGAGGACTTACCATGTTTTTGGTTTTATTTATTTTTTACTATTTGTGCCATGAATTCTGCTTCGCAAACGACTTTTTCGCCAACGAATGCATAACCTTTCATTGTGGAGATGCCACGACGGATCGGGGCTAATAATTCTACACGGAAAAGCAGTGTATCTCCCGGTACTACTTTCTGGCGGAACTTTACGCCATCTATCTTCATGAAATAGGTAGAATAACGTTCCGGTTCGTCAACAGAATTAAGAACGAGCAAACCGCCTACCTGAGCCATTGCTTCTATTTGAAGTACGCCCGGCATCACTGGTTCCTGTGGGAAATGTCCCTGGAAGAAAGGTTCGTTTGCTGTGATATTTTTGATACCTACGATATAGCTGGCACCCATCTCAATTACCTTGTCTACCAATTGGAAAGGATAACGGTGGGGTAATAGCTCACGGATACGATTTACGTCCATCACCGGTTCGCGGTTACAGTCGTATGTCGGTGCCTGTATTTCATGCAGGCGAATTTCCTTCCGCATCTGACGCGCAAACTTATTGTTGATGGTGTGACCGGGGCGGGTAGCAATGATGCGACCTTTAATCGGTTTACCAATCAATGCAAGATCACCGATAACATCCAGCAGTTTGTGACGGGCACACTCGTTCGGCCAAACCAGTGGTTTGTGATTGATGTACCCCAACTGATCCGCATCCATGTGAGGAACACCCATTACATCAGCCAGTTTGTCATAGCTTTCCTGTGACATTTTGCGTTCGTAAATAACGATTGCGTTGTCGAGGTCACCACCTTTGATGAGGCCGGCGGAGAGAAGTGGCTCTATTTCACGAACAAAGACGAAAGTACGGCTGGCAGCCACTTCGTCTTTGAAATTGTGCATATCCTCAAGTGTTGCAAACTGATTCGGGATAATGGTTGAATCGTAGGAAACGAGTACATTCAGACTAAAATTCTCGTCCGGTAGCACGATGATAGAAGAACCAGTTGATTCGTCCCGGAATTCAATTTTAGATTTGATGATATAAAAATCCTTGACAGCACTTTGTTCTTCTGTTCCTACACGTTCTATTTCTTGTACATAATATTGTGCACTACCGTCCAAAATCGGAAATTCCGGACCATTAACCTGGATAAGGCAGTTATCAATGCCCAATGCATAAAGGGCTGCCATACCATGCTCTACAGTACTTACTTTGACTCCATTCTTTGACAATACTGTGCCACGGGTTGTTTCCGTCACATTGTCGGCTACTGCATCGATAGTTGGTTGTCCTTCCAGGTCAATACGCTGGATTTTATATCCATGATTGTCCGGGGCAGGATTAAAAGTTACAGTGAGATCAAGTCCAGTGTGAAGACCTTTCCCGCTCAGTGAAAAGCTATCTTTCAGCGTTTTTTGTTTCAGCATTGGTTACTTATTTACTTATTTAATAGTTGTTTTAATTCTTCTACTTCTTTACGCAGATTGCGTATTTCTTTTTGCATATCCGGCAAATTCTTAGTCACAACAGCAGCCTTGAAGTAAGCTTTCGGTTCCATAGGAGGAGTCCCGATCAGTACGCTGTCTGCTTTGATGCTGCTTGGTATACCTGATTGTGCTCCCAGATTTACCCGGTCGCCGATTGTGATATGTCCGGCAATACCTACCTGACCGCCAAACATACACCATTCTCCGATTTTGGCAGAGCCTGCTATGCCGACTTGAGCCGCCATAACTGTGTGTGAGCCAATTTCATCGTTGTGCGCAATCTGCACAAGATTATCAATTTTAGCGCCACTATGTATGATGGTAGCTCCCATTGTAGCACGGTCTACACAGGTATTGGCACCTATATCTACTTTGTCTTCCAGGATCACAATTCCGATTTGTGGAATCTTATCGTATCCGTTCGGGGTGGGAGCGAAACCGAATCCATCGGCTCCGATCACTGCACCTGAGTGAAGGATACATTCATTACCGATACGGCAGTCATGATAAACATTTACATTTGAGTAAAGAAGACAACCGTTGCCTATCTTCACACCGTCTCCAACGAAAGTATGCGGGTAAATTTGAGTATTATCTCCGATAACGGTGTTTTCGCCGATATAGGCAAAGGCACCGATGTATACGTTCTCGCCAATTTTGGCGCTGGGGGCAATATAAGCCAGTGAATCGATACCTTGCTTCTTTGGTTTACTCATTTCATAGAGGTTAAGCAGCTTCGCCAGGCTTTCATAAGCATTGTCTACTTTGATCAGAGTAGCCCGAATCTCATGTTCAGGGACAAAATCTTTATTAACTAATACAATGCTTGATTGTGTCTCGTAGATATAAGGCGTATATTTAGGGTTCGACAGGAAAGAAATAGCTCCGGGCATTCCCTCTTCTATTTTAGCGAATGTGTGTACCGTTGCGTTTTCATCTCCAATGATTTCCCCTTGGATAAATGCTGCAATTTGCTTAGCCGAGAACTCCATGTCTTTATTTTAAATTAAATTAGTTCACAAATAACGGATTTTTTTTTCAGATTTCCGTGTTATTGAATGAATATTTTATACTTATCTATGCAATCGCTGGTAGCAGAGATAGTATTTCTTTACCTTTTTGGACAATAATGAGATGTTTAGCATGTCCGATGCTTCGGCAATATTTTTGATAGTGCCGTCTTTGTAGATAATATCAATACTGTCATCTGCCGGGTCGTACATATTCTTTTCGATGCTGGGGGTAGAGACAAAATAGTTCGCTTCGGAAAGGGTTATGCCTAGTTGCTGGCTGATTTGCAAAGTTAACTCTTTTATTCTGTCCTCACCAATAGGTTCGGCAGAATTTTCCACTTTAAAGATATTTCGGTTAATCATGCCCAGACTAAGTGTGGAAAGAACTTTATCCGGATGGTTACTCCATACTTTCAAGGCAGTCCAAATATCATTGTCATCCAATTGGATGAAATTTTCCAGACAATCGGGATTGTTATGGAACTCCGTATGATTAATGTCATTATATAGAAAGAAATGTAAGGCCGGCGAAGCAAACAGTTCTACTCCCTGTGATGCTAGTTCTTTGGCACGAAGCAACGTGCTGATAAGCATTCGTTCATAGGCTACCGATGTCTTGTGCAAATATACCTGCCAATACATGAGACGACGTGCTGTCAGGAAATTTTCGATAGAGTAGATACCTTTGGATTCAATTACGAGACGGTCGTCGGCCACATCAAGCATCTTGATGATGCGGGCAGAACCGATATTCCCTTCTGTAACACCGGTATAGAAACTGTCA
The DNA here is from genome assembly GCF_000162515.1 of Bacteroides sp. 1_1_14. Classification (NCBI taxonomy): domain Bacteria; kingdom Pseudomonadati; phylum Bacteroidota; class Bacteroidia; order Bacteroidales; family Bacteroidaceae; genus Bacteroides; species Bacteroides sp. 1_1_14. The sequence goes on from NZ_GG774702.1 coordinate 532,260, forward strand.
CGACGAAGATAATCGAGGCGGTCCATATCCAATTGACCACTGACGAGCTGATGCAGAAACCGTTTCGGATATTCGTCCTTAAAGATCTGTATGGCAAGACTAAGCTGCCCGTTCATTTCTTTATTCATTCGTTCCATCAGCATAAGGGAGATTTCTTCGTGAGAAACTCCTTGTACAATCGTATCTTCAAGCACATGCGAAAAAGGACCATGTCCGATGTCATGCAGTAAGATAGCCGCTTGTACGGCTTCAGCTTCGCTGTCAAATATAAAGTTACCTTTGGAGGTCAGTTGGGTGATAGCTTCGCTCATCAGATAGAACGCACCTAGTGAGTGCTGGAAACGAGTATGTTGTGCGCCGGGGTATACTACTGACGAGAGTCCTACTTGCTTGATGCGGGTAAGACGCTGCAAAAGGGGATGCCGTACAATATCGTACAGTAACCCCTTTGGGATATTAATGAATCCGAATACCGGATCGTTGATTATCTTTCTTTCGTAAGGCATTCCTTCTCTTTAAAGAATCGCTTTCAGTTGCTCTGCCATTTGCACCTGTACTTCTTGGGCGGCAAGCCTTGCAGCTTCGGCAAACTTTTCTGTTTTATCAACGTAGATGATTCCACGGGAAGAGTTAACAATCAGGCCACAGGTACTGTTCATTCCATATTTGCAAACTTCTTCGAGCGAACCGCCTTGCGCTCCGACACCGGGAACGAGCAGGAAGTGGTTGGGAACAATCTTACGAATATCTTCAAAAGCACGTCCTTGAGTAGCGCCGACTACGTACATCATACGTTCGTCATTTGCCCATTCCTGCGATTTGCGTAGTACTTTTTCGAAAAGACGTTCGCCGTTTGCATCTTCTGTCAACTGGAAGTCGTGGGAACCTTTATTAGAAGTCAGTGCCAGTAAGATCACCCATTTGCCTTCGTAAGTAAGGAACGGAGTTACGCTGTCTTCACCCATATAAGGAGCTACAGTGACGGAATCTATCTCCAGCTCTTCGAAGAAAGTACGGGCATACATGGCAGAAGTGTTTCCGATGTCGCCACGTTTGGCGTCGGCAATAATAAACTGGTCGGGATAGTTTTCCTTGATGTATTTTACTGTTTTCTCAAATGCGATCCAGCCCTTCACGCCCATACTTTCGTAAAAAGCGAGATTAGGTTTGTAAGCGATACACAGATCGGCTGTTGCGTCGATAATCGCTTTGTTGAATGCGAAGATCGGATCTTCTTCTTTCAACAGGTGTTCGGGAATCTTCTTGATGTCGGTATCAAGCCCTACGCAAAGGAATGATTTCTTGCGTTTTATGTTTTCAAATAGCTGTTGTTTATTCATGTCTATACTATAATTTTTAGAGTTCACTTTCTTTCAGGCGTTCCGCATTTTCTGCCACGATCAGGTGATCGATACAATCTTGAATATCTCCGTCCATAAAAGCGGCAAGATTATAGATGGTATAGTTGATACGATGATCGGTGATACGTCCTTGAGGGTAGTTGTATGTCCGGATTTTAGCCGATCGGTCGCCGGTAGATACCATTGTCTTACGTTTGGAAGCTATGTCGTCTATGTACTTCTGATGTTCCTTGTCGTAGATAAAGGTACGGAGTCGTGCCAGGGCGCGTTCCTTGTTCTTCGGTTGGTCACGGGTTTCTGTACATTCAATCAGGATTTCTTCTGCAACGCCTGTATTCGGGTTCTTCCAGATATAACGCAAGCGTACACCGGATTCTACCTTATTAACGTTCTGTCCGCCTGCACCGCCACTTCGGAAGGTATCCCATTTGATTTCTCCTTCATTGATGACTACGTCAAATTCTTCGGCTTCGGGGAGTACGGCCACCGAAGCGGCGGAAGTATGCACACGTCCTTGTGTCTCTGTGGCAGGAACACGTTGTACGCGGTGTACACCCGATTCATATTTCAATATTCCGTAGACATTATCTCCTGTGACGCTGCAAACAATTTCTTTGTATCCTCCGGCTGTTCCTTCATTTGCATTGGATACTTCCATTTTCCAGCCTTTGGTTTCACAGAACTTGGCATACATACGGAAAAGGTCGCCGGCAAAGATTGCGGCTTCGTCTCCTCCTGCACCACCACGGATTTCGAGGATGGCGTTCTTGCTGTCTTGCGGATCGGCAGGAACGAGCATTAGTTTGATTTCTTCTTCTAATGCCGGAAGACGTTCCTGACTGTTGTCCATCTCCTCTTTTGCCATTTCACGCATGTCAGCGTCCGACTCATTCGAAAGGATGTTTTTGGCTTCCTCGATGTTGCCTAACAGTTGGATATATTCTTTGCGGGCTTTCATCAAGTCATCCAGATCCTTGTATTCTTTGGTCAGTTTGACATAACGTTTCTGGTCGGCAATTACTGCCGGGTCGGTGATGAGGGTAGATATTTCTTCAAAACGGGCTACAAGTCCGTCTAGTTTTTCTAATATGGTACTGTTATCTGCCATTCTTTAGTATCTGAATTCTCCGAACTCGCTTTTAATGATTAATTCAGTCTGGTCACACGCTTCGATACGTCCTACTATCTGTGCAGGAATGCCGAATGATTCGGAAATAGCGATCACTTCTTCTGCATGTTCCGGTGACAGGTAAACTTCAAGACGGTGTCCCATATTGAATACCTTGTACATTTCCGCCCAGTCTGTACCGCTTTGTTCCTGAATAGTCTTGAACAGAGGAGGAACAGGGAAAAGATTGTCTTTTACTACACGGACATCTTCTACGAAATGCAGCACTTTGGTTTGCGCACCACCGGAGCAATGAACCATACCGTGGATTTCCGGACGTAAGGTGTCAAGTAGCTTTTTCACTACCGGAGCATAGGTGCGGGTAGGAGAGAGTACCAGTTTACCTGCGTCAATTGGAGAATCCTCTACAGTATCTGTCAGTTTTAATCCTCCGGAGTAAACCAGTTCTTCAGGTACGGCGGCATCATAGCTTTCCGGATATTTCTCTGCGAGGTATTTGCCGAAAACGTCGTGGCGGGCACTTGTCAGACCGTTGCTGCCCATACCTCCGTTATATTCTTTTTCATAGGTAGCCTGTCCGTAAGAAGCAAGGCCTACAATGACATCTCCCGGACGGATATTGGCATTGTTAATAACGTCCGAGCGTTTCATGCGGCAGGTTACGGTAGAGTCTACGATAATAGTACGAACCAAGTCGCCGACATCAGCAGTCTCGCCACCGGTAGCATATACGCCTACACCCATTTCACGGAGTTCAGCCAGCAATTCGTCTGTTCCGTTGATGATAGCGGAGATTACTTCGCCGGGAATCAACAGTTTATTGCGTCCGATAGTTGAAGAAACGAGGATATTGTCTACAGCGCCTACACAAAGAAGGTCGTCGATATTCATAATCAATGCGTCCTGTGCAATACCTTTCCACACAGACAAATCGCCTGTTTCTTTCCAGTACATATAAGCAAGGGAAGATTTGGTTCCGGCGCCGTCGGCGTGCATGATGTTGCAATATTCCGGGTCCCCACCCAGTATATCGGGAATAATTTTGCAGAATGCTTTTGGGAAAATTCCTTTGTCGATGTTCTTGATGGCGTTGTGCACATCTTCTTTTGATGCGCTTACGCCCCGCATCATGTATCGTTGATTACTCATGAGTTAAAGAATTATTTTTTGTATACGGCTGCAAAAGTACTGCTTTTTTTTCGTACAGCCAACTATTTGTTTATCAAGCTTCGTCCGGAAGAAGAATAAAACATAAAAGTGTTAATTAATGGTTCGTATTATTTTAATCATTATGCTGATTGATAGTGGAAAGAGACTAGTTAAACCGTTAAAGAGACAGGAGCAAAAGTTCCTTTTTAACGCTCTTTTATGGAAGTCCTTTCGTGGTGGTTAAGAGCTGGAATCGCCGTTATCTGAATAAATCAGGTAACGGCGATTCCGATTTTAGCTTGGAAGTTCTTTAAGAAATCATCCTTTAGAACTCTACTTTCGGAGCTTTTTCGCTTCCTTCTTCCGCTTCAAAGTATGCTTTCTTGTCGAATCCGAACATCCCTGCAAATATGTTTTTCGGGAAACGGCGGATATTGGTGTTGTACGATTGTGCCGCATCATTGAAGTTTTTACGGGCTACATTGATACGGTTTTCGGTACCTTCCAGCTGTGCCTGTAATTCAAGGAAATTCTGATTGGCTTTCAAGTCAGGATAATTCTCTGTGATAGCCAATAATTTGCCAAGTGCAGACATTACAGCACCCTGTGCTTTTTGATATTCTGCCAGCTTTTCTGGAGTCAGACCTTCGGCATCCACTTTGATCTGTGTGGCTTTGCTACGTGCTTCTACCACTCCTTCCAATGTCTCTTTTTCATGAGAAGCATATCCCTTTACGGTGTTTACAAGATTGGGTATCAGGTCTGCGCGACGTTGGTATTGGGTTTCTACATTTGCCCATTGTCCGCTAACATTCTCATCCATGGTGACAAGACCGTTATATACACTGACTGCCCATATGACAAGGATAGCCACAACGGCTAAAATGATGATAATTGACTTTTTCATGTTTCTTACTTTTTGATGAGTATTTGATTATTTAATATTATCTGTAGGGATCAGAATCGTGAACCGGCTCCACCGCCGCCTCCCATTCCTCCGCCGAAGCTGCCGCCGCTAAAGCCTCCGCCACTGCCTCCGAATCCGCCGCCGCCTCCAAATCCGCCGATGAACGGACCGCCTCCGCCACCCCCTCTGTTGTGATAGTCGCTATCGTAGCTTTGCTGACGACGTATGATTGTATTTCCGCAGTTCTTGCAAGTATAGGTGACATCTTCCGTCTTTACCCCATTGACACGTGATACAAGTCTGCTTCCGGTTCTTTGCAGGGCATGTTTCCCGCATTTGGGGCAACGGCTCTGATTTCTTGCGGCAAAGAACGCTATCCCTACACCGATTACAGCGAACAGGATAACAGCGAAAATGAAATCCATCGATTCATTATTCGATTCAGAAAGCGATTCATTTTCCATTGATCCGTCAAGTCGCTGGCAAGTCGCCCGGATTCCGGCTACCATTCCTTCATTCCAGTTGCCGTCTTTCAGATATGGAATCATGTACTTAGTCTGGATACGTTTGCATATTGCATCGGGAAGTACCCCTTCCAAACCGTATCCGGTGTAAAACTGGATGCAGCGTTGGTCGGTGACTAACAGGATAACGAGTCCGTTATCTTTTCCTTTCTTGCCTACTCCCCATTGATTGAGCAGCTGATGGCAAAAATCAAAACACTCCATATCACCAATCGAAGGAACTATGGCAACTACCGTTTCAATCCCCGTCTGTTGTTCCAGAGCGTGGAGCATAGTGTCTATTGTGTCACAAGCAGCTTGCGAAAGTATCCCTGCCGGATTGCATACATACTGCATTTTATTTTGCAGATGTACTTTTGGCAAGTTGTCTACCGTATATACCTTTTCTTGGGCTTGCAGTGGAATCAGTAGAAAAGTAGCAAGTATAAGCGTCAATATTGATTTCATAACAATCATTTTACATTTGCAAATATAGAAACTTTTTCTGTTATGATTCCAAAACTCCTTGTTATAATAGGTTTAATGAATATACCGCCCGACGAAATCCCGTACTTTGTCGGTGTATTCCTGTTTATTCTCTTTGTACGAGAGGGCATGGGCTGCTCCCGGTACGATCCAGAGTTCTTTGGGTTCCGGCTTTGCTTCATAGAGCGGATAAACCATCCATGTGGGGACATATGTATCTTTGTCTCCATGAATAAACAGCATGGGCAGCTCACATTTCTCTACCTGCTTTAGCGAGGAAGCTTCTTTGAAGTTCCATCCGTATTTTTTCTCGCATAACCAGCTTGTAGTGTACATTAACGGGAAAGCAGGCAGGTGGAAGGAAGATTTGAGTTCGTGCGAAAATTCATCCCATACACTGGTGTAGCCGCAATCCTCTACAAAACATTTCACATAAGGTTGCTGCTTTTCGCCGGATACCATCATTGTGGTGGCACCTCCCATTGAGATACCATGTACTACCATTTGAGTACTGTCTCCAAAGATTTCATTTGCAATGTTCATCCATTGCAAAACATCGATCCTGTCTTTCCATCCCATTTGGATGGCTCGTCCTTCGCTCTCTCCCTGATGTTGCAAGTCGGGAAGCAGGATATTATATCCCAGATCACGATTATACAGATAGCCGATCATGAACATACGGATAGCATTGTCGGTGTATCCATGAACGATTACCGCTGTTTTACTGGTTGGAGCAGGTGCGGCGATGTAAAAAGCGTGTAACTGTATGCCTTGCGGATTGATAATGAATGTATCCTTCAGAGCATTCACTTGTTTCAGGCTATCCACCCACGGACGCAGGAAAGGATAGTTTCTGTACATATAGGGATATGAATCGGCGTCTTTAGACAATATTTTGGCATTCGGCGTCAAGGAGAAGTTCAACATGTAGAAACTCCCGCCGATTGTGCAACTGGTAAATACCAGCATGATAATAATAATGCTGTAGACTGCTCTTTTCTTCATAATAAATCCCCTCAATTAAAATATCACGCCCTTATTCTTAACTCTATCAGAAAACGGCTGTCAGTACCTTTATCTTATCGGTGCCATATTTCCCAAGCGGCAAATGCCTGTAAAAGTAGCATTTCCAAACCGTTTTTCGTAACAGCACCTTGTGCTTCTCCCTTTTTCATGAAAAGAGTGACGTTTGGATTATATAACAAATCGTAAAGCAAATGGTTTGGAGTGAGCAGTTCGTAAGGAATGTTGGGGCAGAAATCTACTTTGGGGTACATTCCTACCGGAGTACAGTTGACGATTACGGTGTATTCCTCCATGATTTCCGGAGTCAGTTCTTCGTAAGTCAGCATATCGTCGGTCTTGTGTGTCCGCGATACAAATACGCTTTCGATACCCAGATTCTTGAGTCCGTGATAAACAGCTTTGGAAGCACCTCCGGTGCCGAGGATCAGTGCTTTTTTGTGCTGAGGTTGTAGCAGCGGCTGAATAGATTGTGTAAAACCGATGATGTCGGAATTGTAGCCGACCAGTTTTACTTTTCCTTTTGGTTGGCGGATAATCTTAATGACGTTTACAGCGCCAATTTTAGCTGTATCCCGATCGAGTTCGTTCAGAAAAGGAATCACTTGCTCTTTGTAGGGGATGGTGACATTGAGCCCGCACAAGTTGGGATTCTCTTCAATAACTTCCATAAAATCATTGATATTGGGAATCTCGAAATTCACATATTCCGCATTGATGCCTTCGGATCTAAACTTTTCGTTAAAGTAGCCGATTGAAAACGAATGTCGCAAGGGGTAGCCGATTAAACCGTATTTTTCCATGACACGAAAGGATTAAATTAATTATTCATCATTCTTCATTATTTTGTCGCCGTATAAAGTGTGCAGATACCAAATGTCAACCGTCGGAAATGAACTTCGCCGAATCCGGCTTTCGATATGACTTCTTTCATGACTTCCCCTTGGGGAAATACTTTGATAGTGTCCGGCAGATAATGGTAGGCACTGTTATCTTTGGAGAGGAGTTTGCCAAGCAATGGGATAACTACTTTCGAGTAGATGGCGAACAGTTGCTTCATGGGGAAGCGATCCGGAGTAGTCAGTTCCAGGATAACCAGATGTCCGCCCGGTTTCAGTACACGACACATTTCGGAGAGGCCTTTGTCCAGGTCTTCAAAATTGCGGATACCGAATGCTACGGTGATAGCGTCAAATCTATTGTCGGCAAAGGAGAGAGAAGTGCAGTCCTCCCGGGCAAAAGAAATTTTGTCCGAGAGTCCTTCCTTCTTTACTTTTTCACGACCCACGTTCATCATGCCTTCCGAAATATCCGTTCCGATCAGTTCGTCAGGATTCAGTTCGCGGCAAGCGAGGATGGCGAAGTCTCCCGTTCCGGTGGCAACATCCATGATGTGCTGTGGGCGGAAGGGACGGAGCCAGGCAATGGCTTTACGGCGCCAGCTGCGGTCTATACCTAAAGATAAGGTATGATTCAGTTTGTCGTAAGCATGCGCAATGTTATCGAACATACGTTCCACCTGCTCGGTTTTCTTACCGTCTTCGTTGTAAGGCTTGATATGTTGTTGTGGGTAATCCATGCTTATTTGCTCAAGAAATTCATAACGTTCTTTTCGATACGTTCAGCGATGTTGCTGGTATCTTCTTTCACAAATTTCTCACCGGTGATATTCTCGAACAATTCGATGTAACGATCGCTGATGCTCTGTACGATAGCCGGAGTCATTTCAGGAACTTTCTGGCCATCCTTGCCTTGGAAACCATTTTCCATCAGCCATTCACGAACGAATTCCTTAGAAAGCTGCTTTTGAGGTTCGCCTTTTTCGAAGCGTTCCTGATAGCCGTCAGAGTAGAAGTAACGGCTTGAATCCGGTGTATGAATTTCGTCCATCAGATAGATAGTACCGTTGTGCTTGCCGAATTCGTATTTTGTATCAACGAGGATCAGACCGCGTTCAGCAGCGATTTCAGTTCCACGTTTGAAAAGAGCCAGTGTATATTTCTCCAGAGTCTCATATTCTTCGGGAGTAGCGAGTCCTTGTTTCAGGATTTCTTCCTTAGAGATATCTTCGTCGTGCAGTCCCATTTCCGCTTTCGTTGTCGGGGTGACGATCGGTTCCGGGAATTTCTCGTTTTCGCGCATACCATCCGGCAGTTTCACACCGCAGATTTCGCGGACGCCGCTTTTGTAAGTACGCCATGCGCTACCGCACAGATAGCCGCGTACGATCATTTCTACCGGAAAGCCTTCGCACAAAACTCCGACAGTAACCATCGGGTCCGGCGTAGCCATTTTCCAGTTCGGACAGATGTCAGTAGTGGCATCGAGGAATTTGGCTGCAATCTGATTCAGCATTTGGCCTTTGTAGGGGATACCTTCAGGTAAAACCACATCGAAAGCCGAGATACGGTCGGTTGCTACCATGACGAGTTTTTCGCCGTTGATGTTGTACACATCGCGCACTTTTCCGTGGTACACGCTTTTTTGTCCCGGAAAGTTGAAATCTGTTTTTGTTAATGCTTTCATTGTTTTATTATAATTACAAATTACAAGTTACAAATCACAGAAACGACTAGTTGTTGACCTGTTTCACCGGTCGTTCGCCGTTGATAACCAGTTGTTCATTCTTTCGTTTCTCCCTTTCGGCTTTCGCCTCCTTGTCGAATTTTTCGTAAGCATCTACGATGCGTTCCACCAGTTTATGGCGTACAATATCTTTTTTGTTCAATTCTACAAAGCTGATTCCCTTTACCCCTTTCAAGATGCGGAGTGCTTGCACCAGTCCCGAAGTTTGTGAGGCGGGGAGGTCAATTTGAGTCATATCTCCCGTAACGATCATTTTGGTATTCATACCCATACGGGTGAGGAACATTTTGATTTGTTGTGCAGTGGTATTCTGCGCTTCGTCCAGGATTACGACTGCGTCATTCAGTGTACGTCCACGCATAAATGCTAACGGAGCAATCTGAATAATGTTCAATTCCATGTATTCCTTTAACTTGGCAGCGGGGATCATGTCCTGCAGAGCATCATATAATGGTTGCAGATACGGATCGATCTTATCTTTCATATCGCCGGGCAGGAAACCGAGTTTTTCTCCGGCTTCTACAGCGGGCCGGCTGAGGATAATCTTTTTGATCTCTTTGTTTTTCAGCGCACGGACGGCGAGGGCTATGGCGGTATATGTCTTTCCCGAACCGGCGGGACCGATAGCAAATACCATATCGTTTTTGGCAAAGCCTTCCACCAGCTTCAGCTGGTTCTCGCTTCGTGGGATAATGGGCTTGCCGGTAACGCTGAAAACAATTACGTTTCCGGTCTGTTCCGCTTGCGGAGCATTCCCTTTTATAATGTCAATGATGACTTCCTCTTTCAGCGAATTATATTCGGCACAGTATTTTTCGAGTTTGGTGATATTTTCTTCGAAGGCACACATTTCCTCCTCATCGCCCAGCACTTTGATGACATTGCCGCGGGCAACGATGCGTAGCTTCGGATATAAAGCTTTAATTAACTGTATATTGGCGTTGTTTACGCCGTAAAAAATAACCGGGTCAATATCCTCAAGAACAATCAGTTTCTCTATCATTGAATCGTATTAAAGAAAAATTTCTGCAAATTTAGTGAAACGTTTTGGATTCTTCGGCTGTTTACGGGTGAATTTTATTGCAATTCTTCTACTATCCACTTCTCGATGTTTCTGGTCTCTTTGCTGAAGTTTACACCTATCTTGAATAGTTTTCGTGCATCAGTGGCAAATGCCTGTGCATAATGTTTGTCATTGATTTGTTGAAGCGCCTCTTCGGCAGTCCCTTCCAGCTTGAATTCCATCACGTAAATGAAGTGATCGGTTTGCAAAACAAGGTCAATTCTTCCCTGTGAAGTATGATATTCAGCTTTTACATAGAAACCGATCAGTTTGAATACGATAAAGAGTACGTTTTGATAGTGCAGTTCCAAGTCACGTATCAGTTCGTATGGTGTATCAGCAAAGAAACTTTGCAGACGATGGAAGAAGGCGTTATAATCACCTAGTTCTACTTCATCAATAAATTTACGAATTTGAAAAGGAGACTCAATTGCATCTATACTGGTATAAAATGGAAGGAGATATTTAACAAAACCTTCCTCTACTTTACGATTGGGAAAACCTAACTTATAAATCCCGAAACGTTTGTCGAACCCTTTGATCGTGAGATACCCACTCTGATAGATAACCGGTATCGGATTCCTGGAGGTCGAATCAATACTGTTCAGTACTTCTGCATCCGTTTCTTCATGCGTGATACGCTGAAGATCATAGTTCGATTTCTTCAGTAATTCCACTAGATAAGTCGGGGTACCGGTTTCGAACCAGTAGCTACCGAATTTCATCTTATAGAATGTATTGAGCAAGCTGAACGGGTTATATATTCCTATGGAGTCTTCTACGAAGTGATAGCCGTCATAACATTCTTTCAGTTCGGAGCATACTTCTTCATAAGTCATTTTCTGTTTGCTTGCCAATATTTGCACATCCTCTTCCATATTATCATGGATTTCTTTTTCCGTGATACCGCAAAGTTCTACGTACTGTTCATCCATTGAGATATCGATCAGATTATTCAGGTCGCTGAATACGCTTACTTTACCGAATTTAGTTACCCCTGTCAGAAAACCGAGTTTGATACATCCGTCTTTGCTTTTTAATGCGCCATAAAAAGGTTTCAGCGTATTTCGGAAGTACTTCTGTAACTCTTCATTTCCGATAGCTTGCAACATGGGTTTGTCATATTCATCCACAAGGATAACGACACGTTGTCCGGTCTGTTCGTAAGCACGTTGTATGATACCTGCAAAACGCAGGGAGAAAGATACTTCCGATGGGCGTGCGCCGTACAGGCTCTCCCATTTCTCCAGGTTATCATTGAGTATTCCGTCGAGACTTTCGGGGGTATCATACTTTTCATTGTTCAAGTCCAGATGCAGTATCGGGTGCTTTATCCAATCCTTTTCCAGTTGTTCGATGGCAAGTCCCTCGAAAAGTTCTTTTTTTCCCTGATAATATGCTTCAAGAGTCGAAATCAGCAAACTTTTTCCAAAACGGCGGGGACGGCTCAAGAAGTAGTAACGACCGGTCTTTACTAATTGGTAAATAAGTCTTGTTTTATCTACATAGAAATAGCCGTCTTTTCGGAGGCTTTCAAAATTCTGTATGCCGATAGGGTATAGCTTACTCATAATCTGATTTTTTTTAGCGTTGGATTCGTACAAAGATAGCCGTTTCCCATCATAACGCAAAATTTAGTCTGAAGGTTTTGTACTATCCAGTCCAAATTCTAAGCAATTTATACTCATCGTGCAGTGATGTGGAAACATCCCTGTTTTAATTCATATTTTATGTAGCATTTATCGGCTTGGCGCAAGTCTCTCAACACTTCAGACAGAACGAGCTTCAAGGTATCGGCATTGACATCCTGCAGAGGTCGTCCGTCTTCGTCTTCCACCTTTTTGAATCGTTTCCAGCTGACGTCAAAGGTTGCGCCATAGCAATGGGCGGAGTTTGCGGAAGCGTTTCCATTCCGACGGCGGAGACGCTTCACGTCACTCTGCGAACGTAGTACGGAAGTGACGATAATCTGATTTGGGTTCAACCCTTTTGCTGTCAGTGAATCAAGAAAATTGGAGCCGATGGTGTCGAGCAATTCGCTGGCGCGGGGGACCAGATAGGGGATGGAATGCGTCAGAGAGTCTACTGTGTAAAATTGGTTGTCGGTGATATGGATAAGCTGTTCTTTCATCTTTTCGGCGGCGTCCCTGTCTTCCGGCGGGCAGATGCCGACGGCTTGGGCCACGGCGAGATGTTTATCATTCAAATCCGGGAAAGAACGTTTGTAACTGACTACACCACGGATGTTGCGGGGTTCGTTCAGTTTGAGAGACATATCTTTCTTTTTGCAGCCGGCAGTAAGAGTGACAAGCCCCGTAATCAATATAAATAAAGGCAGAAGGTGAAGTTTATGGTTATTCATTTTTAATATTTTGCTCGCAAAGATATAAAAAAAATGCCTACCTTCAAAATGAAGGCAGGCAATCTCTATGAAATAATTTATGGTTATTTCTTCTTCTCTCTTTTTTCTCCTCCGGCTTTCCGGCAGGTTTCTCTTCCGTTTTGCTTTCCGGATTGATGATACCCTTTACCGTTTCGCCGATAGGCAGTTTATCCAGTACACCGAGACTTGGGGCCACTGTTTTCACCAGTGAACTGAGGAAATTGCTTGTACCTCCGTTTCCTCCGTCGAATACGGTGATATTGCCTAGGTTCATGTGTTCGAAAGCCTTCACTTGTTCTCCGGCAATTTCCTTCCATTGGTCTACCATCTTGTATTGGATGGCGATGGCAGGGTTCGATTCTGCTGCTCTGACCATAGCCTCGAAACCTTCTGCTTCTGCGAGCAATGACCTCTTCTTACCTTCTGCTTCCGCTTCCAGTTTCAGTTGGATAGCTTTGGCTTCCGCTTCCGCTTGTGCCAAAGTCGCTTTTGCACGTGCTTCCGCTTCACGGGTAATCTTTTCGGCGATGGCATTTGCCTGAAGGATAGCCTCCTGTCTTGCGATCTCTGCCGGAACGATCTTTTCAGCTTTCAGTGAAGATTCTACTTTCTTCGCTTTTGCTTCTTCCACTTCTTTTTGGGCGATTTCCCGGGCAGTTTGTACGGCAGCTTCCGATTTTGCAGCGGCTTCACCGGCTTGCTTGTCGGCATTTGCCTGTGTGACGGCTAATTCGGCATTTGATAAGGCCACTTCCTTCTGTGCGTCATTACGTCCGATAGCCGCTTTCTTAGCAGCTTCTGCCTGTTTGATTTCCATGTCGGAGTTCAGTTCGGCGACACGGCTTTCCTTTTCGGTGTTTGCCTGCTCGATGCGGATATTCTTTTCCGCTTCCGCTTTGGCCACTTGCGATTCTTTTTCTGCGTTGGCAAAGGCTACCTGAGAGATTCTCTCCTTATCCGCATTTGCTACAGAGATTTCCTGTTGCTTCTTGGTTTCGGCAATGGCGATATCCTGGTCTTTGCGGGTTTCCGCAACCTTTGTTTCACGTTCCTTTATCTGATTGGCAATTTTGATAGCACCCAGCTTTTCCTGTTCTTCGATGTTGGCTTGTGCTTCGTTCAGAGCCTTGCTTTCAGCTTCCTTACCCAGGTTGACGATGTAGTTGGCAGCGTCGCGGATATCACTGATGTTGATGTTCATCAGATACAAACCGAACTTGCGAAGTTCCGTGTCGATGTTGTCTTTTACTTTCGACAAGAATTTATCACGGTCGGAGTTCAGCTCTTCGATAGTCATGTCCGCAATCACCAGACGCATCTGACCGTATACTACATCCGTAATCAGGTTCTGTTTGTCATCCATTGTCAGTCCCAGCATACGTTCGGCAGCATTCTGCATCACTTCCGGGTCTGTGCTGATAGCTACGGTGATGGTAGTGGGTACGTCCACACGGATATTTTGGGCAGATAGGGCGCCTGTTAGTTTACAGTCTATCTGCAATGGTTTCATAGAAAGGAATTCGTAGCCCTGAATGATCGGCCATACGAAAGCGGCCCCACCGTGATATAACTTGGCTGATTTCTTTTCTCCCCCTGTTTTACCGTATACTACGAGGACTTCGTCACTCTTACATTTACGGTAACGCGACAGGATGCCGATAAAAGTAAGCAGAATGACCGCCACTAGTATAGCAGCCATGATTAGCATTTCTTGTGTCATAAAATTGTGTATTTGAATAGTTATTTAATGTATAAAGTTCCGTCTTTGTAGCTGCTGATGATTGTTTTGTCTCCGGTCTGATATGCTTTCCCGGTTTCGGAGATCACGTCCACTTCGCGCATGGCGCCGTCCCGGCTTGTCTGTACTGTATATTTGTTATCACTTTGCTTGAAGTAAATGGTACATTCCCGTCCTACCAATTGATCGGTCTCTTCAGACCGGTTCACTTGCTGCAGTTGATAGGCTTTCTTATAAAGGAACCATACGGCAAAGACAAAGAACAGACCTACCAGAATTCCGATTGCATAACTTGCTATATCGGCATTTCCTACGAGGTACATATACCATCCGAATCCGATCCCGAAGTGGGTGAGACCTTTGAAAGATACTACGCTGCTGATATCAGCATCCACGTCCACATCTGCATCTATGTCTCCGAAGAAAATGGATAATACGAATTGAATAAGAAAAATTCCTGTAGTGACGAGGGCGATGATTAGGAAGATGGTATGACTCATAGTAATTCTGTATTAATATAAATGTATCAGTTATAATACTCCAAATATACAGGTTTATAAGAGATAAACAAAGATAATGTGATAAAAAGTAGATATGTTTCGAAAAGTTTTCATTTTCAGATTGCCTCTGTTCAATTACCTGTGTTATCAATATACAATTACTCTTGTATAATTTTGGGACCAATCCGGACTATTGTAACCGTATACGAGGAAAGGATTATTAGGCTTCATGGCTATTACATGTTTTACGTTATACATTTTTGTAATACAAAGAATACAATAAATAATCAGATATGCAAAGAATCACTCACATAAGATATTCATTTCTTGATCTCCCAAAAGCCATTACGACGTCCGTTTTTGCGTTCTATAATACCTCTTTCACTTAAGTTTACGGTCATGGATTTGACGGTTCTCTCAGATTTTCCTATGTGTTGTGCTATTTCTTTTTGTGTTGCATTTGGTTTTTCTTTGAGGTAGTTAAGTACGGCTATCTCTTCCAAAGTGCAGTCTAAAGTGCAATTTTTGCACTTTGGAATATCCATATCAGTCTGTTTTGCACTTTGAATGGCTTCCTTTTCGATTTCGTCGATCTGTAGATTTCGATTTTTAAGTTCATTTTGTTCGTTGAGAATCAGGTTTCTGAAGAATTTTTCTAAAAATTCGGTCGTGGCATACACACCTTTGGTTAGGTCATTATAGTTAGCTCTGACGAGAGCATTGCGGAAGTACCAAGAATGGTTGGCGAAGGTTTCGTTACTGAAATTGAATCCAAAAGTATGCAGATATTTGATCGTGAATACGGCTGTTGTGCGTGTATTTCCTTCACCAAAGGCGTGTATTTGCCATATTCCAGAAACGAATCGGGCAATATGTCTGATGGCCTCATCTATATTCAGATTTTTATAATCAAAAATCTTTTCTTGAGAGAAATCATATTCCAAGGTTTCGCGGATACTTCCTGCACTGGCATAAAGTACTGTTGCTCCTTTCAGTACCCATTCATTCTTTGTAATATTGTAATCCCGTATTTGTCCGGCATGGCTGAATATGCCTTCAAATAAATGCCGATGAATAGCCAAGTATTCGATAGGTGAGAATGTGAATGTATTCTCCGAAAGGATCTCTGTTATTCTGGCTGAGACCTTATCGGCTTCTTCCGTACGATCTTCGCTAGATGAACGGGCAACCTTTGATTTGTAATAACTATCAACTAATTGTTTGACCTCGTCAATAGTGATATCCCCTTCAATGTGTTGGCGGGCTTTTTCCTTCAAATATTCCGAAGGTTTAAGACCATCAACAGCTTGCAGGCCAATGGCTGTTTGCCAAGCGTATCCTTTCTCCCGCTTATGCGGTTCGCTCTGTCTTATGTATTCCTCGAAGTCGTTCATCTTTTACGTTATACATTTTATGTAATACAAAGAACGCAATAAATAATCAGATATGCAAATCATGTGAACTCCTGCGAATCATAACTTATGCTTCCGGTGAATTGTTGTTCACAAACAAAACAAGCTTTTCTTTCTTGTAATCAGAAAAAAAAACGTAGTTTTGTGATACCTAAGAAAAGGAAACGATATGGAACAACAAGACAGATATATCAGATTTGATTGGGCGCTACAGTACCTTCTTCGTCGAAAAGCAAATTTTGGTGTACTTAAGGGTTTTTTGGCCGTTCTGTTGGACGAAGCTCGTCAAAAGCTGATTTATTATAATATGCCTAAGGAAGAACGGCATGCTTATGATGAGTATTTGAGCATTATTATGATACAAAATGACGTATTGGATGGAGCCAAATAGGAAGGAAGAATAGAAGGTCGTTTGGAAATCGCCCGGAATCTGAAATCAATGGGGATGGACACGGCAACGATTCAAAAAGCCACCGGATTGTTGCCGGAAGAAATTCAAGATTTGTAAATATAGCTATCATTTTTGCTTCATTGACATGAGGCTATCACTTTGACAAGTTAAAAAGGCTTCTACGGGTTGGAAGCCTTTCTTATGGGCGATGCAATCTGAAGACATTTCGCGAATTATAACTTACGTTTCCATGTTTTCCTGTCAAAATCACCAAATCGTGAAACTTATTTTTCGTCCCAATCCTTGGAATATTTTAAAAAGAGTAGACAGTTGTATGTCGGCATGTCCATTCTCAATGCGAGAAATATAGCTTTTCTTTGTGCCGATTTTAGCAGCCAGTTGTTCTTGCGTCATGCCCGCTTTCAATCGTTCTGCTTTCAATCGTTCACCTATGATAAAGGCTTCGCATCCTCGCTCGAATTCATCTCTTTCGGGGGTTCCTATAGCACCAAAATCTTCGGTGATCAAATCTTCTATAGGAGTACATCCATTAATCTTCATTTTTTCATTTGTCATCATCATTTGTTCTCCTTTCATTCTTTTTTTGAGCAAAATATTCATTCATGATTCGCAGTGCTCTTTCTATTTCTCTAACAGGTGTCTTTTGAGTTTTCTTTTGAAAACCATTAAATAATATCACCAAGTTTCCTTCATCCATACAGCAAAAAATGCGATATATATTTCCTCCTTCTTCAACACGTATTTCAAAGAGACCTTTTGTGTTTGCAATAGCTTTCAGATACTTTACCGGCACTTTCTCCAATGTCATGATATAAATAAATATCTGATAAACTTTGCACAATACTTCTTTAGATAAAGTCTTTTTAAACTCTTTGAAGTAACTGGAATATGCTACGACTTGGCGAACATATCTTCTTTTCTCTGTCATCGATCTGTATTTTAGATAACAAAGGTAACTAATCCGTGAACAATAAACAAGACTTTTTCATTTTTGTTTGCTCATTCTATTATAATCAGTTTATGTTATTCCATTTTCTTTTTGCACAAAAAATCCCCACCCACTCAGCGCTACTTTCACAAGCTGCCTCTGAGTGGATTGAGGAACACAAACAAAACAAACAATATATTGTGTAATTCTTTATAAGGATTATGAAGCGTGTACTTTTGGAGACAGCCTTTTTATGCTGCAGGGCAATCAAGTACAAGCAGCGAATCTTCGCACAGTGTAATGGAACACTTTTCCAAAATACTGAGGTCGATTTCTACTTTTATCCGACCGCAGACATCTTGCACTTTGTGTCTGAAGTCTACAAAGCCCTTCACAAATTTTTCGATTCGGTTGGCTGAATGCTCATAAGCATACCAGCGCCCGTTCTCTTCAAACAGATAGGCTTGGCGCATATCTGATGATTCTAGTTGCAGGATGTCTTTTGGTGTCATAATATTTACTTTTAAGTTTTATTTATTTAACGTCACGAACACAACGAACAAATGAACCAACGGTGCCTTTTGTTATTTGTGCCATATCTACTGTAAAATGATCATTTTCGTTGAATTTCCAAGATGTTCTTGTAAAGGAACCATATCTATCCCCCCATGCTTCGGATGTTGGACGATTTTCAACTAATGCTGGGCTTTGGAGGTATATAATCATAAGTTCTCTTTGATTAGGTGCTCTCCATGTTCCCTTTTCCGATTCACTATTTTCATAGTAATCAGCACATACACTACGGTTAAGACCATTATTGCTTACAAGTGACTTCCAATCTGTCGCTTGGAATTTTCCTTTTCCAATGGTTGACATTCGGTCTTTTGCAATTTGGAATGCAGTATAAGGTCTATTGTATGAACTAAAATTGTGATGCAAATCTAGTTCTCTGTTTTCAACAATTGAAGTGCGTATACTTTGTGCATCAAAATAATCCATGTAGAATGTTCTAGTGTTACTATTATATCTATATATTGTCCCACCAATATTCTTGTCTGATGAAGGAGTTTGCGATTGTGTGTTAGAACTAACTCCCAAAGTGCGTACACATCTAAGTTTTTTAGGAGCTGTGGCATAGCCTACATCAGCAGCACCAAATGTTGCACCTTCTTCTGACCATATTCTTTTCTTGTCACTAGTAATATAATGATATATACCGTTAGTTTTACCAGCAGTTTTTCCTGGTTCTTTATCGTTTTCTCCGAATAGAGGAGTCGGTAAACTTTCTGCTCCTAAAAACATTCCTACTAATTGATCTGTAGCTGGCAAGTACCATTTTATTTCTTCTCCTTTTATATATCCATCATTGTTTTCATCTCTGTTACGTGACATACAATCATAGATTGCACTTTGGACATTGTTGTTTATCTTAAACGTATTATTGGAAGGAATGGTAACATCACCATAACTGCTTATTTGAGCTGATTCCCAAAAATAGTAAGTGTTTTGATAGCCGTTCTTTTGACTGCTTCCATAATAGTTACTATTCCAACCTGAAGTCACACCGGTTTCGTCGACATGCTCCATGCCAAGCGCAATTTTATCACTATTTAAGCCCGTTGTACTATAATATGTTTGAATAGACTTTTGGGTAATCATATATTTGGCACTGGCATAACTACTTTCTTCATCCGCACTTTTTAGAGGTTCGAATATTAATAGCGCATATCTGTTTTCTTTATTTGCAAACTCTTCCCAATGAGCTCTATTTCCCCAATTTTCAGTACCACAAGGATGTTGTTCGTAATAATATTCGTCTATAAATACTGTGTAGTAATATATATCTTTTTTGTGTGCTTCAACTTGAGCATCATTCCAGTTGTTTTTCTTTTTATTATTATCGAATTGTTGTTTTATACTATTTTCTAAACCGAATAAATCTATTAATCCTGACCCATTCTTTGGATATTCTTCTAATTTGTCAGCTACATTATTTGTGTTAGCTTTGAATCTAAGCCATTTATAATCATGATTTAGTTGTGGACTATCTTGCTTCGTTTCTCCAAAAGGAGTTTTTACAAAGAAATTTAATCCGGATGCTACTTGAGAGTAAGAGAATCCTAGAATTAGATATCCATAATGTGCGTCAATATTGTATATTTGAGTTTCAGAATCTACTACATCACCTTCCGCACCAGGTTGTGGCTCTTTTGTATGATCTGTAACTTCTGTTATGATAGAATTTACATCTTCAATGGTGACGTTATAAGTATATTTTTTGTTTCTTTCGTTTTTAAAATCATCAGCTTGGTTTTTTACATAGCCTAAATGAATAACATAAGTGGCATCAGCTACTCGTATACCATCCTTTCCATTTTCTATTTCCATATGCGCTTTTAATTCAACAAAAGTTGCGTATGGCTCTACATATTTATACTCTCCTGTATTTTTTTTATCATCATTCTTAACTTCTTCTTCACGTTCTTCATATTTACTTATTGTTTTGCCGTTATATGATTTGCTTTTTTTTCGATTTTCCAACATATAAAAATCGAAATTATACTTATCGTTCTCTGTGTCAAATCTGATGGATGCATCTGTATCTTTATAATCATCTTTGTTGTCAGTGACTGCGTCATCATAATTACCGTGAGTTAATATATAAGACTTAGATGGTACATTATATACTTTCCAACTTTTGGGCTCAAATGATATGATTTTACCCCCGTTTGTTTTCATTTTCGGGTTGATCTTGAATGTGATGTGTGAATCAAGACGGGTAAGACTAATTTTTCCTGTGAGCGTAGTTGTTTTATCTATTATATTACAATACCCTGTTTGAGGTTGATTGCTTCCGTCTGTATATGCGCCACTCATTACTAATGCTGGAGCTGAACGTTCAACATTGCCTTTGATAGTCAATTCAACCCACGTATCTTGTAGATCCTGGAGATTATTGATTTTGTCTAATCTGCTGACAATATTCCCACCTAAATCATTACCATTAACGTTGGCTATTCCATAAATGAGGCTTTCACCGCTAGTCGTTTTAGTTTTAAAGTTCCAGATGAAGTCGTTCCGGAAACCTGACTACCTGTTATTACTTTTGAAATGGCATCACTATCATAATATCCTCCACCGGCTTTTCGTATTTGATTATTATTTGCATCAAATATAAAAATGTATAAATCGTTTACTTGAAATTCACCTTCGTCAGTCAATCCACGTGTTGTAACTTTTTCCATTGAAGGGACAGAAAATTTGAAACCAACTTCTACCGGAACGCCTTCCACTATGTTGGATGTTTTATATATTTCATCCTCTGTGCAAGCATTGAGAAATGCACAAGCGAACATTAGATATATTATATTTTTTATTACTGCTAATATGTTGTTTTGCTTTTTCATCTGACTTTCCTCCTTGTATTAATTGAATGATGGGATATCAACAGTTTTTTCTTCCCATAATTTTACTTCATATTCTAAAGTTGGCTCTACATTAACTTCCATTTTCACACTTCTAATGTTGAATACATACAGATAATTACGTAGCACATTGTGTGGAGTATCATTTTGGGTAAATGCTAATGTGTAATTTTTTGCAACACCTTTTACTATTGCATTTATTTCAAGGTAAACTTTTTGTTCCTTGTTTACTCCTATATTCTTATGTTCAGGAATATAGAAATGATTCTCGTATGCATTTCCTTCTGTTCCAGTTAATGATCCAGAAGATATTGGCGACTTTGATTGAGTCGTACCATTGGGTATATTGGGTTCATTTACTTTAGAAGATGTACAATAGCCTTTTATATTATAGTTGCATAATTTAATTTCAGTGATTCTGAAATTATCAAGTCCATGACCTTCATTCACTGTTACATTGACTTTTGCAATGGCACGTGTTAAACTCAATTTTGCAGTATTGTAATCACCTTCTTGAAGCGGACTTATCTCGCATTCTCCCGACATAGGTATATAAGTACTCCAGTTGTCAGTAGCGCGGTAGTCAAATACTAATTGGTTATATAGATTATCTGGAGTTGATTGATTTTTAATTAAAGTTGGAGCAGTAACGCCTTTACTTTCACCATTCACAACTACTATGAATTTTACTGCTTTGTCAGCTAGATATTTTTCACTTAATCTTCCTTGTATTGTTCGTGTGTTTTCTCCATCTGTTCCAAATATAGATACGTACTGCACTTCTTCCTTGAATTTGTTTTCTTGGAATGCATATATATGTACGTCCTTTATTTTTCGTTCATTCATTTCTCCTTCAGTAGTATTACCGTCGGTTTCTCCTGCTCTTGTTACGGAACTATTAATAGCAAAATTCAGTACGAGGCTTACCCGTGCGTCTGTTACCATTTGTTTGCTCTTGCTGTCCGGACACTCATCCATAACTCCGTCTGAAACACACGACGTTGCCATCATGCAGAGGATAGCCAGCAAATAATATGTCAATTTAGAGTATTTCATTCTTTGTTATATTAAAGTTCAATATCATTAATTTGGATGATCCAGTCATTTACATCGATTACAGTTTTGATGAGTGCAAGCTTTTCGTCTACAAAAATCTTTATGGTATATTCGTCTTCACGATCCAAGTATTCTTGGAGAGAATAGTTTCGATCTTTATATTTTTCCGCATCTACTTCTTCGAAGTATTTTATCAAGTCATCACTGTGGAACAGTACTTCTTGTGTTTGAGAGTTCTTGATCGTCAATTCAGGAGTTTGTCCTTTTACGAGTCTTGCCACGCTCAAATCGGAGGTAATGCCGTTATACTCTTTGGCAGGTTCGTTTTCTGCACTAAAAGCTTTTGTTGTTACAATTTCGGCTTTGGTATTGTACGGCTTATATGTTAATAGATTGTCTTCGAGCAATGAGTTGTCATAGCTCATGTATCCATTATCATCGTATATCGCACATTGGAAAGTTTCTTCTGTCAATGCTTTGGTTATGGGGCCATTGGACTGATTGACTTGTGCGACGATAACATGGATGGTATTGGTGTTTTTCACTAATGACACGTTGGTGATTTGTTGTCTTCCACTGCGGGTAGTCGGTCCTTTTTTAACTTCACCGTGCCAAAGCGAATATAGACTGTTGTCTACTATATATAAGTCCTTTTCATCTTCTGAGATGCTTCGGGTGGCTTGTTTGCGTAATGTTTTTACAGCTAATTCCTCAATCTTTGATTGATTGGGGTATAGCAAAGGAACTGCAAATGATTCATCATTTAATCCTGCCCATACTACTAGGCGGTATTGAGAAGGATCTATTCCTTCAATATTCATTGCATAATCTCCTTCGCCCAATGGTTCACCTTCATCAGTCTTCTGGTAAACAAGGTTGTTGTTATCATCAAAAGCATAAAGAGTGACGGTTCTTACCTGTTCGGCAAATACGTCCTTTTCTTCCATATTGTAGTCATACTTGAACTTGACACAATATTCGATGTCGCAATCTTCATTGTAATTCAATACTGAATCACAGGATGTGATTGCACCAGCCAATATTGCAAGTGACAATATCTTGTTTGCCTTTTCTTGTATGGTAGTTAATATTTGTTTCATCATTTCTTTTTTTATGCTTTTGCGGAGCGTATGTTTTGTTTGGATGTAATGCTCTGTTTTTGTAGAGAAGAAAAAGTATCGGGAGAGGAGAAAGCCTCTCCCGATATATTATTTAGAAATTAGAGTTCAAAATCATTAACTTGGATAGTCCAAGGATTGATTGTAGTTTCAACTACCAATTTTGTTGTTTTATCTTCTGGATCAAGAGCAGGTGTCGGAGTACCAATCTCTTTAATCTTACTTACATTTAATTTATACCAGTTGTTACGTAGGATTGATGCTGCTTTATCTGGAACAATTGTGTTAATAGTAGCTTCATAATAGCATATACCTCCATCGTACTTTTTAATACCTAAATTAGCTAGATCTTCACGAGACGTTTCAGCTGTGATGGCATTGATTGCAGCGTCATTGTAATATGCCTTCATTTCTGCCAAATCTTTAAATATATAGTAAGCTTCAGGATTTTGTACTGCTCTGATATAGAAATCAGATTTGATAGCAGTTTCACCAATATAAACTTGACCTTTATAGTGAACTTTTGTAGGATTACTATTACCATAGTTTTCTAAGCAATAGGTAATTTCATTATCAGCATCTTCC
Organism: Bacteroides sp. 1_1_14; assembly: GCF_000162515.1. NCBI lineage: Bacteria > Pseudomonadati > Bacteroidota > Bacteroidia > Bacteroidales > Bacteroidaceae > Bacteroides > Bacteroides sp. 1_1_14. Next base: position 556,024 of record NZ_GG774702.1, read on the forward strand.
TCCTTTGTAAGCCATTTGTAGTATGTGTCTAAAGGATATGATCCTTGTGCGGAATATGCTTGTAAATAGTTAATAGCACCAATCGTACTATTAAAATAACTTTTGTCTCTTGTTTCATTTAAAGCAAAAGTGTTATTTGACAAGTTTGAGTATGAATGAGATAATAACTGGATCTTAACTGCTGCAGTCTTATCGTCTTTGTCTGTATATTTCACACCCTGAGCATCAATAGTAAATGGGGTCTTTTGCGTTTTCTCGTCTAATTTAGCAGCTACACGATCTACGTTAATCTCTGCTTTATTATCTGTTCTTCCAGCTACTATATTTATTGATTTTGCTGTTTTACCACTCATCATAAATTTGTTTGGTGCGGCAATTCCGGCTGCAAGGTAACCTAATCCAGTTTCAGGCAGTATAAGGGCTTCTGTAAGAGCTAGCGTTGCAGGATTTACATTCTCATCAATATTTAAGTTATTAGGATTGATGAATGCATATACTGTAACATCATTACCTGCATCTACAGTAAATTCTGTTGTAGTATACTTTTTCGCACCGTTAGCTGCCTCTGTAATAGGTGTCAATTTGTCATATACAAGTTTCTTGCCTCCATTTGCATATTGAAGTACTACTGTAATTGATGATTGATTTACGTTCCATTCTACTTCTTCACCATTTACTTTGTCACCACTATTGTCACCAGTAGCTCTCGTTTGATTTGCGAAATTGAAATAAAGTTTCATGCTCGCTTCTTCAGTTGGAGTTTGGTTACCGTTGTCAACGATTTCGTCAATGTCATTGCTACAAGCTGTCATGGCTGCTACTGCCAAACCTGCTAATAATAAATTTTTTACTTTCATTTTTGTTTTGATTTTAATGTGTGATGCTATAATTCTTTTTTTTGGTTTGCACACTATATATAATGTATACTGTGCTAATTGTTTTTTTTCTTCTTTTGAGGAGAGTCATCTAAAGGATGAGGAGCGTTTGTTTTGTTAAAAACATCATTTTCTTTTTAATAGGAAGCCCTTATATTATATAAGGAAAGAGAAGTAACTTCCGAGAGGAATGATTTTGTTTGTTTCTAATAGGCAATGTTTCTTTAATTGTTTATATACTGATTTTATTGTTTTGTTCTTTTGTTTGTTTCGCAAGAAACTTTTGTTCCTTATCGACATTGCAAAGGTATGGGAGAAATGCGAAATCGTTAATTGGTGTTTTTTTCAATTTTTAAGGTGAATTTTTCAATCTTTTAAATGGTCTTTTGGGATGGGTGAATTGATCGTTTTTTGAATGATTTTTTGGTTAAATGAATGTTTTGCCGCCTATGTTTTCTATTTACCGCTGTTGTTGTTTTATTATTTTCTTCAACTATTTTAGATATAGCGAATAGAATTTGCAGCTAATGTATGGGGAGTTAGTGAAATTGTGTTTCGTTCATTCCGTTTTGAATGATTTACTACTGCTTTGCATCACATTGAGAATTACAGTACCGATTAGGGTTCAGATTGTTCAGCTTTATCATGAAACTCCCTGTTCATCGATATTCCGGCTGAAAGTACTATCCTGAAAACTAGGAATATTGCTTTCAGTGCTTTCAGCCGTGTTGCTAAACTCAATCATCGTCTTACCACCAAATATACATTCCCATATTCCGTATGCTTCCGTTCTGCCCCCATTTTTATCAATACTTGTGCAAAATGGTTCGGATTGAAACCTCGTAGAGCAGCAGCATTCCGTTTCTTCAGTTCTTTATAAATATCGGCGGCAGAAAGTCGCAGATATTTCTCTTCTGCTGAGGCTGAGGTGCGGAAACAACTGAGAAATACTTCTTCGGCAGGGCAAGTACGGTAAAAGGGGGCACTTGGCAATAGCTGCGTTGTTTGGCGTTGATACACTCTCTTTTTTCCGAATGCAATAAGAATATGCTGAAATTTACTCTTTCCTAAAATCGATTGCTTATCTTTGTTCTTTTGAAATATATTATAATAAAATGAAGATATGACAGAACAAGATATATATAAACTGCTTGCAGATGGTGAGCGTGTTACGCTTGAATGCAAAAAGGCACAAAATGGTGTGCCAAATTCTTTGTGGGAAACATATTCTGCATTTGCTAATACGAATGGTGGAATTCTTTTGTAGGGGGTATATGAAAACGTAGCAGAGAAAGACTCTTTGATGAGATTCACAATCACTGGTGTTGAGGATGCAGACAAAATACGCAAGGATTTATGGAATACTATTAACAGTCGTGAGAAAGTAAATGTGAATCTGCTACATGATGAGGATGTTCAGACGATTAGCGTTAATGGTAAGGAGGTAATAGCGATAAATGTACCACGTGCCGATTATAATTTGCGTCCTGTTTACATTAATAACAACTTGATGCGTGGTACTTATAGACGCAACCATGAAGGTGATTATCACTGCACAGAGCAAATGATAAAGATGATGGTGCGCGATGCTTACGAGGATGGCAATGATCGTATGTTCTTGGAGTATTACACAATGGATGATATTGACATCCCGACATTAGAGGGTTATCGTGTTATGTTCAAGACTAATAATCCAGAACATATTTGGAATAGTCTTGATCATAAGGAGTTCTTGATGCAACTTGGTGGCTATGTTGTAAACCGAAAAGATGGTACTGAAGGTCTGACTATAGCAGGTCTTCTGATGTTTGGTAAAGGGTTGCCGGTACGTGAGCGTTTTGATTATCTGCGCATGGACTATATTGACAAGTCAAACCTTATAGGTGACCAACGTTATAGTGACCGACTGACCTATGACGGTACATGGGAGAATAATCTGTTCAACTTCATTCGTATGGTAGTTCCCCGTTTGACGCGAGATATTCCAAGGCCATTCCAAATGGATGGCATTATCCGTAAGGATGATACACCACAGCATAAGGCAGTGCGTGAGGCTTTTACCAATATGATTATCCATGCCGACTTAATGCTGAATGGCCTTCTTCGTGTCGAGAAGTATGATGACCGCTTTGTGCTTTCCAATCCAGGCTTATTGAAATTGCCTGTTGAACAAATCTATGCTGGTGGCGAATCCAAAGCTCGTAACCAACGAATGCAGCATATGCTCCGTATGATAGGTTACGGAGAAAACCTAGGCTCAGGTTTCCCGCTCATCCTTAGTGCGTGGAATGAGAAGCATTGGCTGAAGCCGGAATTGGTTGAGCAGCCGGAACTGATGCAGGTGAAACTAATCCTTCATATTGAGAATCGAGTGTATGTCACGAAAGATGTCACGAAAGAACTAACAGAACGTCAGCAGATTATACTTGAATTCATGCAAGCTGATGGAACTATAACTATCTCTGAAATGTCCCAAAAGACAAACGTGACAGAACGGACTATTAAACGTGATATAGAATCTCTTACAGAGAAAGGTATACTTTCTCGTGAAGGAGGACGCAAAGAAGGTCGATGGGTAATCCGTAAAATTTGATGATATAGGCACATTATATAAGATAATATAATGCAAGTGAAATTCATCGTCTTACCACCAAATATACATTCCCATATTCCGTATGCTTCCGTTCTACCCCCATTTTTATCAATACTTGCGCAAAATGGTTCGGATTGAAACCTCGTAGAGCAGCAGCATTCCGTTTCTTCAGTTCTTTATAAATATCGGCGGCAGAAAGTCGCAGATATTTCTCTTCCGCTGAGGCTGAGGTGCGGAAACAACTGAGAAATACCTCTTCGGCAGGGCAAGTACGGTAAAAGGGTGCATTATTCTGTTGTATTTCACGTTCCGTTTCTTTGTCGAACCAATACGGACACCCGTCGGCAAGCTCCGCTTTCAGTTGGGCGAAGATCTGTTCATGCTCGATTCCCTCACAATCTATCGGCTTTTCTACTTCTACACAGAAGAAACGGCGGCTGCCTGTCGGATCACTCATCAGATCGGAGCGGTTGGAAGTTCCGATGAAAGAAGCGATGCGCGGCAAGTCTCGGAAGTTACGCTGATACGCTTTGCAGACGTGGAGACTCGACATTTGCATTAAATTCTTCAGAAGCGGCATTTTACTCTCTGCATATTTGTCGAATTCATCCAGATTGATCAGTCCCATTTCTGACAGAAGACGTTCTGCCTGTCCTTCTGATGTCAGTTTGAGATTATCCATATAGTAACGTTGCAGTACTTTGGGCATCAGCGATTTGCAGAAAGTCGATTTCATCCGTCCCTGTTCGGCACTGATCAGGATGGGAGCCAGGCTGTTGGCATGGACGCCCGTCTTTCCTTCCCATTGGGCAGCCAGTCCCAGCATCCATGTGTGGAATCCTTTTACCCATAGAGGTAGTGCGGATACACGTCGGGCAAGTAGAGTCAACCGGTCGATGCCGTCCCAGGGAGGAAGTTCGTCCATATAAAGCCGGAAAGGATGATACTCTCCGATTTGTGTGGAATAAATATATCGGCTCACATCTTTATCCCAGCAGGAAATGCCCTCTGCATGAGCCTCCATGCAGAGGGTATTCAGTTCACGTTTTCCGATGGGACGAAATTCGGTCTTTGCTCCGCTTAATGGGCGAAATTCTGTTTCTTCCGTCAGGCGGTTGTAGCGGAAGTCATAGTGAGTTTGCAGAAAGGTGTTGACCCGTTCCGTCAGGCAGGCGGAGTTGTTGGGGGACTGCTGCTTCGGTTCGGGCGTTGCGGGAACGGGAGGTGTGTCAATCTGTGATACGCTCTCTTTTTTCCATGCCTTTATCAGCATGGCGATCATTTGGGTTACTTTTTCCATCATATTTGTTCTTTTTTTTAAGTTTCGTGCATCAAAGTTACAATGCCGGGATAGCGATTTGCAAGTGTTTTCGATAGATTCCTTTAAATACTTCCGTTTATGAAATAACGTAGGAATCATTAGGTTTTCCTGCCTTTCTGTTGTATCTTTGAAGGCGCAAACATCAGAGGCTAATGCAGATTAGCTGATCAGCTATCCTTCATTAGTCAATCGGCTAATCTCCATTAGCCGGGCAGCCATAGCACATTAGCCGATGAAAATGAAGCTTCTTTCATCGGAAGTTTCCGTAGGAATAACAGATTAGAAGTACTTATTTAATAAAAGAGGAAGCTATGGCTATATTATTTGACTGGTATGAGAACCCGGTATCACCGGATCAACCGAAGAAAAAAAGATTCCATCCCCGCATTGCTTACAATGGTCAGGTAGATACGGACGAAATGAGGAGTAAGATTCAATCCCGTTGTACGCTGAATGAAGTCGATGTGACTGCTGTACTTGATGCTCTTTCGCAGGTGATGGGAGAGGAGTTGGGAGAAGGACGGCAGGTTCATCTGGACGGCATCGGTTATTTTTACCCCACGCTGACTGCTACGGAAGAGATAGCCGCCGACACTCCGCGACGGAATATGAAAATCAAACTGAAGGCTATCCGCTTTCGTTCGGATCAGAAATTGAAAAACTCTATCGGATTAATTAAGGTAAAGCAACTGAAGAAGAATTTTCATTCGTCCAAGCTTTCGGAAGTAGAGATTGATATGTTGCTGAAGGAGTATTTCAGTACGCATCAGATGATGCAGCGCAGAGATTTCCAATCTTTGTGTGGCATGGTACGTTCTACGGCTATGATTCATATCCGGAGAATTTGCCAGGAAGGAAAGTTGCAGAATCTCGGATTGCGTAATCAGCCGATCTATGTTCCTGTTCCCGGATTCTACGGGACATCCAGAGATCAGCCGACGCTCCGGTAAATTCCCGGCTGAAAGGACTGAAGGCTGAAAGGGTGCTTTTTCGGGGGCGGTTTTCAGCCGCTTTCGCCTGCTGGCAGGCGGTTGTGGCGGATGGCTGAAAGGGCTGAAACGCTTGAAAATAAAAAAACATTCCATGAATATTTATGGGGCTTTTTTTATTTTTGATGAAGGCAATATCGTGATGTTGTTTAATGGCTTTCAGAAAAAGACACAAAAAACGCCCGAAAGTGAGATTGAAAAGGCAGTAAAACTTAAAAATGAATATTATGCAAGTAAACCCTGACGTTGGAAGTATGGATGCTGTATTAGACAAATTGTACGGCAAGGTAGGTACCAACAAGTCCTATATATCTAGAATTGAGAAAGGAGCGCTTGAGCCGGGAGTCGGACTTTTCTTTCGTATCATTGATGCATTGGGCTTAAAAGTGGAGATTGTTAAGCCGATGATATGATGATTATGATATAAAAAAAACGCACTGCCTTCTCAGGTGGTGCGTTTGTGTTTTGGGGTAAAATTGTTTGTTATTATTCTTTGGGGTAATTTCTTATGCTTTTTAGTTGTTTCATATTGGTGTCAGCCTGAGTGGTGAGTCCACCGGCTTTTGCTGCATTGAAATATTTCTCTGCCGCATCGTAGTCGCCTTCCAGCAGTGCGATGACTCCCAGGTTATTCAGCGTTTCGGGAGCTTTCTGATCAGCTTTGGCAAGATGCTTCTTCGCTGTTGTCAGGTCTCCGCCTTTCTGTATTTCCATGGCTCCTGCATTCAGATTGGCAATAGGGTCATCCGGGAACATGGTGGCTGCTACCTGGAACGAACGGTTGAACTCTTCGCTTCCCGGCTGACAGCTTTCCGCAATCCGATAGATTTCCTGTAGGCTCAACAGTTGCGGACGTGTCTTGATAATCTCTTTGGTTTCTTCCAGATTGAACCCGCGTACGGTATAGTTGACGGTATAGTCTGAATGACGCAAAGCCGGATAACATTCTTCCAATATATATTTATAAGTTTGAGGACCTGCCAATTGAGCGATCTGGCGTTCTTTCTTGTCTATGTCCAGTGTCGAGTCATCCATCAGTTTCAGTATCTCGTCCTTCTTCTCCAATGAAGAAGCTGCGATAAACTTGCGGAATCCTTCCCAATCTTCAGAAGTATACTCTGAAGTGATCAGTTTATTGTCGAACTTGTAATAACTGGTCACATAATCTACCAATGCCTGTGTACGACCTTTTGCCAGTCGGGTATTGTTGGCATATCCACCTTCCGGTGATGCATAACCGTGAATTCTTATACTGCTGAGCGTTGTCTTGTCATCATTACGTACACTGTCAATGGTAGCACGTATCTTGGCCAGCTCTACTGTGTTGCGACGATACTCCGGTCGGATGATAATTTGGTTCACCGGGAAGTCAAGGAAAGCGCTTCCTTCTATGGCACGGTGCTTGACGGCTTCTGCCTGTGGAGTGATATAGGATATAGCGGGCTGTAGCTGCACGGGTAAAATGTTCAATCGGGTGATTAATTCACCGCTGGTCTCCTCTTTCAGGTCGCAGCAGCCGCATACATCAATATTCAGTTTCATTTCCGCATCACGCATCCAGGCTTCGAACTGGAATTGCTGGTGGTAGTTGATAATCTGTTCTTTATTATGCTTGCGACGGATAACACTGTAAGTATTTTCCGAAGGAGCGATGTTATTGCGTTGGTTTACTACTTCACGTTTGCGACCGTAAACTACGATGGAAGGTAGTATCTTGGTGCGGCCATTTGATTCGAGGAACGGAGTGAGGGTAGCGACATGATTGGAGGAGAGCTTCAGATTCTCCTGCATCACGATATCCATATCGATGCTCAGCACATTGTTATCTTCATTGCGTGTGATAGATTCTTTCTCTATACGCACCTGATCTCTATAAAGTGTCTGCGCTTTCCCGCCCAATACAGGCAGCAGGCAAAAGAGTATGCATAATATCTTTTTCATATTTGTTTTGTTTTAGAATAAATAGATTAAACTGATAGCAGCTTTCGTGGGACCTAAATAGTTCTTATGTCCTTCGCTAACCTTCTCACCGCACGTCTTGCATTCGAACTGCTCATACTTGACACGTGCGTAACCTACACCAATATTCCCTTCCAGATTCCAATGCTTGGCAAGAATCCATTGATAACCGTAGGAAATACCAGCACCGAAGAAATTGCCTTTGAAGCGGTGGTCCTTCAGTTCCGGCCAGATGCCCCAGGGCATATTGATGGCGGCAGCCTGGTAGACGCCTCCATGTACATGGAATCCCACAAAGTGTCCATTGAACTTGTCGCAGAACCAGTAACGGAGTTCCGGCTGGATGGCAAGCATCTTCATCATCTTCTGATCTTTGTATTTCCACGGATTATAGTTGGCATACAAGTCCAGCGTTAACTTCTTACTCAGACCGACTTCGGCTCCGAGATTGATAATTTTCATCGCGTCCATTACAAGATTGGTTTTCACTCCGACTACCTGACTATATAATAAGGTAGAAGCAAACAAGGTAACGAACAAAAATAAGATTCTTTTCTTTTTCATCGCATGATGGGTTTTGTTTGTTGATGTTGCAAAAGTAACGGTTATATGAATAGACGTTAATTGGTGGATTCATCTTTCTTCTCTTTCCTTTCAATGGAAATTAATAAGTGGGGCGGTATATCATTCTTTTTATAGGTGGCATATAATTCATTGGTAATGGGTGGTGTTTTTACCGCTCGTATTGAATGAATTGCAGATGAGCGGCGATTTGATACTTGCATATCTTATTCAAGTGCTTGAATAAGCTGTATTTCGTTCGTTAAAGAGTGGTAATTCATTCATTTTGTCTCCTGAAAAAGTTTTTTCTATTGAATAAAACGCCTATGTTTGCAGTGTACAAACAAACAAGAAAAGATAAATAAGACAACTTAAGTTTAAAAGATTCCCTCCTAAGGAACATGAACAGATAAACAATATGAAGTGTAAGAAGCGGACGAAATAACAAACAACAGTTCGCAAACAAATTAAAAAAACAAATAAAATTTAGGAGGTACTAATATGAAATCAATTAAATTCTTTTTCGCATGTGTATTGGCATTAACTTTTGTAGCATGTTCTAATGCTGAAAGTGATAGTTTTGAAGACAACTCTTCAAACTTTGAATCCATGATATCTTTATATGGTATACAATCTGCAACTGTTGACTCTAAAGTAGGTGATGTACCTTCTGTGACTGCAGAAGAAATGGCAAGTGTGCTTGAAGCGCTTCGTCAGAATGGTAATACTATCCGTAACTGTGAATCGGAAACTTTGGAAGGATACTACGAAGGTGGTGACAGAAAAGAAGTGAAGATGATCGCAGAATATCAGGCCCGTACCAGAAGCGGTGCTTTCGTAGAACAATTCGCATTGTGTGTTTCCATCAACTTTAATATTGATAATAACGGCGGAGTATTTTATATAGGTACTACATACTCCTCCTCGACTGACCTGTTCAACTGGCAGGGTTATGGAGCTTCCTTATCTACTACTGCTGAAGGAAACAGTGTATTCAGCTCGACTTCTTATCTCTATTTCCGTGTAAGCGACCAGGGTAATTGCCTGGTTAAGGTACCCGTAAGCTTTAAAGGTAGCTACAACTTCAAGGATAATAAGGGAACTTATAGCTTTACTCTTTCCAAAGCAGCTAATTAATACAACAGGAATTTATTGATTTTAGGTATTACGTTACAATATATACAACTTATATAAAAGGGCTCCTTGCGCCGTGCACGGAGATTCCATCAGACAAAAAGAGGAACCAGACAGCAAACAATATAGCTTTGGTCATTCAGGCAATTAAGAAACAAACAATGGGAGGCCCGCCGATTCTTTTACGAATCAGCGGGCTTTTACTTTATTGTGAATTATTGCTAAAAAATATTTGTTATCCGATTTGCTAATGATTTAATTATATATCTTTATCAGCCAATACACATGAACAAAATACAATTAAGATATGAGGAAGTTCTTCTTTCTGTTGTTGCTGTTGACGGTTTTTCTTCCGTCATACTCTATAGATACCCACTGGGACCTGGAACCGCAAATAATTAAAAACGGAGTCGGAAATAATACTATTTATCATGTTTGTTACGGAAGCGAAGGCTTTATGTGGTTCTCTACTGACAAGGGAATCTCCCGCTACGATGGCTTCAGATTTCGTGATTATCCGCTCATTATGAGCGTTGACTCCCTTTCCACTCCTTTGCATCAGGCTGTAAAAACGCTGAAGGAAGGTTCCGACGGTTTATTTTATGCTTCACTCTATCAGGGGGGAATAACCTGTTTTGACAAAGAAATGGAAAAGTTTTTGCCTGTACGTTTTGACAGGCCGCTGAAACTTAAAGAGATTCAGGATTTTTGCTGGAATGATGGCAGCCTGTATCTGGCTACTTCGCATGGATTGTTCGAATCGCGTCCCATCCGCAAGAAAGAAGGAAAAGAAGATTTCGTCTATTGTATATTGAATCCCGAACCTTTGATAAAAGGAAAGATTACTAATCTTTGCACGGATGGAAAAACAAACCTGTACTTTGCCGTTGACCGCGAAAAGGTGATACATTATGATCTCGTAACCAAAAGAACTTCTGTGATCAGAGAATATGATGTGGTGAACAGACTCTTTTTGCGACAGGGATATTTATGGATATGCAGATTATGGAATGATATTGTATGTTATGACCTTAAATCGCATAAGGAACGTGTAGTCTCTCTCGAGGGGGGCGACCAGCCGGATTTCTCCAACTCGTATGTTACAGATATGGTGATGAAAGATAAGCAGACGTTTTATCTGACGACATGGGACGGATTATATAAATTGCATTTTGAGAATCTGAATTTGTGTGAGAGTCCGTTTACATTGACACTGCTGACACAGGGGGAAAGAGCGTTCCATTCAAGGATCGAAAATAAGATGACCAGTCTGCTATGGGATAACAGGCAGCAGATTCTTTGGGTAGGTACCTTTGGCGGGGGAGTGGTAAAGTTTGATATCAGCGACAGTATGTACAGCCGGGTACGGCAGAATTTCAAATCCAGAGTGGATGGCATGGTCGAAGATGCAAAAGGGTATATCTGGTTGACGGTGACCGATGGAGGCATCATGAGAAGCACTACTCCGTCATTTTCGATGGATACACATTTTGAACCATGGAAAAAAGTATCCGGTCTCTCCGGACGTTATCACATATATAAAGGTAAAGATGGAAACATTTGGCTGGGTAACAATTTTGGAGAGATCATCTCTGTCAATCCGCTTACGGAAGACGTGGAATCTTTTCAGTTGAAAAACAGCGAAGGCGGGAGGATGCAGGCTGTTGTCCATTGTTTCTGTCTGGATTCGTGGAATCGTTTGTGGGTAGGTACTTCGAATGGACTGGTACAGGTAGATCCTAAAACTCACGGATGCAAAAATATAAAACTGCCCGGTGAAATCAAGAATGTATTTGCCATCACTGAAGATAAGGAAGGAAATGTATGGGTAGGTACGGATAAAGGGCTGAAAAGAATTGAAACGAACGGTGACCAGATACGGGTGGAAGGAAACTATGAAAAGGAGAATGGGCTGGAAGAAGCCGGAGTGCGAACCCTGTATGTGAATAACTATAATCAGATTTATGCAGCCTATCTGAACGTCGTTATTCGCATCGACGGAAGAGAGAAGGATAAGATAGAATCTGTTTATACACTACAGAGTGGATTGACGGACGGACATGTCAGTTGCATGGTCGACGACCATATCGGAAACACATGGGCAGGAAACAATGTAGGAGTGATGACCATCAGAAATGGACAGGAGGCTTTTTATAGTTATCTGTCGGTGGGAAACTGCAGTGCAGTCTGTCGTTTGAATGACGGACGCTTGTTATGGGCGAATTCCTGGGGGCTGATTTTCTTTGATCCTTCTGCTACCAAAGGCGATAGTGGCAAGAAGCATTTGATGCTGACCGATGTGGAAGTCGGTGGAGAAACGGTGCTGGCAGGAGAAAAGCGGAACGGGCAGATGATTCTGGCTGTTTCTCCGGAAAAACAGGAGAAACTGGTGTTTGCTTCCGATAACAACGACTTTCATTTGTTCTTTTCCGATCTGCGTTACGGACTGGCACAGCGCAAGATTGCTTACCGTCTGCTTCCTGCGGACAAAGAATGGAAAATGATACCGCTTGCAGAAGGACTGTGGTTCAACGGATTGGCTGCCGGAAAATATGCCTTGCAGGCTAAGCTGGTTTTCCCGGATGGGAAAGAAGGGGAGGTAATCGAGATTCCTCTGGTGGTGAAGGGTAAATGGTATCAGACTATATGGGCGTATATCATGTATGTTCTGTTACTTGGCGGATTATCTTATTTCTTCTATTCTTATTTCAAAAAGAAGGATCAGCGCAAACAGATTCATCGTGACCGTGAGATGATACTGAAGGAGAATTTGAATCTCGAAAAGCTGAAACAGGAACAAAAGAAAGAGATAGAAGCGATGAGGAACCGGTTGCTGATGCTCTTTGTACAGGAGTTGCGTACACCGTTGTCACTCATCATCGCTCCGCTGAAGGAATTGCAGAAGGATGACTCTCAGACTTCTCAGCTTTCTCTACAGGTGGCGTACCGGAACTCACTCCGCATGGTGGATGCCTGCGACCAGTTGCTGGCAGTATACGGGCAGGGCAATATGGAATCAAAACTGGAAGTTGCTCCGTATTCGGTGGATAAAATGATCGACAGCTCTCTTTTTGGTGTTCGGGACTTGTTGAAGGTGTATACCATTGATTTCCATTGCGAGAAGAGAATCAAGAAGGAGATGGAATTTTATGTGGACAAAAAGAAAATAGAATTCGTCATTCATAATCTGTTGACAAATGCTTTCACCCATACGCATTATGCGGGAACGGTTTCTTTATCTGTTTGTGAGGTTGTAAATGACAATATGCACTATGTCTGCCTGATAGTAGAAGATGACGGAAAAGAAAGGGTAAGAACTGTTGAGCAGTTGATGAGCGAGAATGAAGGATCGGAACGTGATATGTCGGCTGCGCAAATGGGATTCACCATCATGCAACAGATGATCGAAGCTCATTACGGAACGATTACTCTTGAAAGTACTGAAGGAAAGGGGACGAAGGTCACGGTCAATCTTCCTGCCGACAGAGATGTCTTTGAAAACAATCCGAATATTCAGTTTATTGATCCGGAAGAACTGACAGAAGTAGCAGAGCCGGAACCCGAATCGGCAGAAACACAGAAACAGGATTTGGCAGTAGAGGATGCTGTGGTGCAACAGGATCAGCAACTGCCGCTTTTTGCGGAGGCATTGCCTGCCGAAGAAGTAGCATCCCCCGTAGCGGGCGGAGTTAAAAAGACGATATTGATTGTAGAAGATCATAAGGATATCCGCCTGTATCTGAAAGTGCTCTTCGGCAATGAATATAACTTGTTGATGGCAACCAACGGGCAGGAGGGAGTCGATACGGCAATGAAAGAGATGCCGGACTTGATCATCTGTGATGTCATGATGCCGGTGAAAGACGGTTTCGAATGTTGCCGGGAGGTGAAGGAGAATCCGGAAACGTGCAGTATTCCTTTTATCATGCTGACGGCAAAGGTAGAAGACGACGATATTATTCACGGACTACAGCTGGGTGCGGATGATTATGTACTGAAACCGTTTACTCCGGGCATTCTGAAGGCGAAAGTCAGCAGTCTGATTAATGGTCGTCAGACGTTGAAGCAGATGTACACGAAGTTGTTCAAATTGCCGGGAACGGATACAATTGTCGTGAGCGAACCGGAACAGGCGGGTGAGGAAGTGAAGACGGAAGATCCGTTTATCACAGCCGTTATCAAAATTGTGGAAGAAAATATTTGCGAGGCGGACTTCAGCGTGAAGAAACTGGCAGCGGAAATGAATATGAGTCAGCCCACCCTTTACCGCAAAGTGAAGCAAAGTACAGACTATACCATTATAGAACTGATCAGAGGAGTACGTATGCGCCGTGCGGGAGTGCTGTTGAAAACGAAACAATATGCAGTGCAGGAAGTTGCCGAAATGGTGGGGTATAATGACATTCCGACTTTCCGCAAACATTTTGTGGATGCATTTGGTACGACTCCTTCTACGTATGAATAAAAAAATGACTACTTTTGCAGTCGAAAACCCTAAAATGAGGAATCGGCGTGCAAAGGTATTTTATTTATTTGGCTTATGATGGAACCAACTATCACGGTTGGCAGATACAACCCAACGGGAGTAGTGTGCAGGAATGCTTGATGAAGGCTTTGTCTACTTTTCTGCGTCGTGATGTGGAAGTGATAGGTGCTGGCCGGACGGACGCGGGGGTGCATGCCTCGCTGATGGTGGCACATTTTGATCATGAAGACGTGCTCGATACGGTGACTGTCGCCGACAAGTTGAACCGTCTGTTGCCTCCAGATATTTCTGTCTATCGTGTCCGTCAGGTAAAACCGGATGCGCACGCCCGTTTTGACGCGACTGCCCGGACATATAAGTATTATGTGACTACCGCCAAATATCCTTTCAACCGCCAGTACCGCTGCCGTGTCTATGGTTCATTGGATTATGAACGGATGAATGAGGCTGCACGAACCCTGTTCGAATACATCGATTTTACAAGTTTCAGCAAACTGCATACAGATGTAAAAACAAACATCTGCCACATCTCCCATGCCGAATGGACGAAGATGGAAGGCGAAGACACCACCTGGGTATTTACTATCCGTGCCGACCGCTTTCTCCGTAATATGGTGCGTGCCATCGTAGGAACATTGCTCGAGGTAGGACGCGGCAAACTGACCGTGGAAGGGTTCCGTAAAGTGATAGAACAACAGGATCGTTGCAAAGCGGGAACTTCCGCTCCGGGAAATGCGCTCTTCCTTGTCAACGTAGAATATCCGGAAGATATTTTCTCAGAGGAAACTAAAAAGTCAGTACTATCTACACTCCTTCCCGAAGGAGGGGAGTGTTAGATACTGCCGACTTCCCAGTCAGCTCAATATTACTTGTTACTTATTACCTATTACTTATTTCAACATGTGGTTATTATTAGCTTTTCTCTCGGCTACCTTGCTGGGATTTTATGATGTATTCAAGAAACAGTCATTGAAAGATAATGCGGTGTTGCCTGTATTGTTTTTGAATACGCTTTTCTCCAGTCTAATTTTTCTGCCGTTCATTTTGGTATCGGCATTCGAGTCTGATCTCCTTGGGGGAACCATCTTTAATGTTCCCGTTGCAGGATGGGAGCAGCATAAATATATTATCATCAAGTCGTTTATCGTTCTGTCATCGTGGATATTCGGTTACTTCGGGATGAAACACTTGCCTATTACCATTGTGGGGCCTATCAATGCTACCCGTCCGGTGATGGTGCTTGTAGGAGCAATGCTGGTGTTTGGCGAGCGTCTGAATCTCTACCAATGGATCGGAGTGATGCTGGCAGTGGCTTCCTTCTTTATGTTGAGCCGTTCGGGGAAGAAAGAAGGGATCGATTTCAAGCATAACAAATGGATTCTCTTTATTATACTGGCAGCAGTTATGGGAGCTGTCAGCGGATTGTATGACAAGTTTCTGATGAAACAGCTGAATCCGATGCTGGTGCAATCGTGGTATAATGTCTACCAGTTCTTTATCATGGGAACCATTATCTTCCTGCTCTGGTGGCCCAAACGGAAGACGACCACTCCTTTCCGCTGGGACTGGACCATCATTCTGATTTCCGTATTCCTTTCGGCGGCGGACTTTGTCTACTTTTATGCACTGAGCTACGATGACTCTATGATCTCCATCGTTTCAATGGTTCGTCGGGGAAGCGTGATCGTATCTTTCATTTCCGGAGCACTCTTCTTCCGTGAAAAGAATTTAAAAAGCAAAGCGATTGACCTTATCCTCGTGTTAATCGGAATGATATTCTTATATTTGGGGTCTAAATAAAAAGTACAATATGAAATCAAATAAAATCACTCATACCATCGCATTTTTCATCATCGGCTTGTTTACTTTTGTCTCTTCACAGGCGCAGGAAGCAAAGACTCTTTTTATCAACGTTCCGGATTCACTTTGTCCCTTGCTTACGAAGGTGAACCGTGAAGACTGCATCGACTTTCTGAGCAGTAAAATGAAAGCACAGGTGGAAAACCGCTTCGGGCAGAAGTCGGAAATGACCGACTTAAGTAAGGACTATATCCGGATGCAGATGACTCCGGAAACCAGTTGGCAGATGAAAGTATTGGCTTTGAATGATACCACGAATGTGATTTGTACGGTAGCTACGGCATGTGCTCCGGCTTGTGATAGCAGCATCCGCTTCTATACCACAGACTGGAAACCGCTGACTGACCATTCATTCATTACCCTCCCGGTTATGAGTGATTTTCTGATAACTCCTGACTCCGCTTCCATATATGAATTTGATGAAGCCTCCCGTTCGGCAGACATCTTATTGATGAAAGTGGATATGAACAAGGAAAACACAGAACTGGCTGTCACTCTGTCCACTCCCGACTATATGTCAAAAGAAACAGCAGAAAAACTTAAACCGTTTCTCCGCCGTCCTATTGTTTATCAGTGGAAGAATGGAGCGTTTACCAAATAAACAGCTCCGCCCCATTTCCACTAATTATCCATTAGCCAAGCACTCATTGATGAATGCCACCATCTCCGGTGTATGTTCTTCTACGCTTTGAAGTAGTTTGAACTGTGCCTTGGTGCGCACCAGATTATGTTCGGGATATTTGATTTTGTAGTAAGTATCTCCGTTGATATAATCGGCAAGGAACCGTACGCACTGCATATAGGGGAATAAAGCGGCAGCATAAGGCAGGTTCTCTATTTCAATGGGAGTGAGGAACGATTTGGCACCTTTCAGATATCCTTTGGTGAATGCCTTGAATATCTCCATGTTGAAGTTCACACGATCCAGGTCTTTGTCATCTTCGTCGCCGGTATTGGCACCTGTACGGAGGAAATCACCGTAGTCGGAGAAGATGAAACTCGGCATTACCGTATCGAGATCAATGACGCAAAGCACTTTTCCGTCTTCATCGAACATCATGTTGTTTACTTTCGTATCGCAATGGCATACTCGTTTCGGAAGTTTTCCTTCGCGGAACAGGCGTTCTGCCTTGCACATTTCGTCCGCACGCTTTTCTATCTCGTCCAGATAATACTGTACTTCGGCTACTCGTCCGGCAGCATTGGCAGCGACTGCATCACGTAGCTGTTTGAGACGGAATTCCATGTTATGGAAGTCGGGGATGGTTTCTCCCAGTGTTTCCGGAATGTCGGCAAGCATAGCCTGAAAGTTTCCGAAAGCCTCTCCTGCATAATTGGAATATTCCGGATTGACAGTCTCGTACGTTTTGGCACGCGGAATGAATACCATGACACGCCAGTAGCTTTCTCCATCAAACCAATAAGTTTTTCCTTCTTCTGTGGCGAGGAAAGAGAGAACTTTGCGGTCGATGTCGGCTTCTCCGGCTTCGGTCAGTTTCTTGCGAATATGTCCGGTGACTGCGGCAATATTGGATTGAAGCATTTCTACATTCTGGAAGATGGCATGGTTGATGCGTTGCAGAACGTAGTCGGGGGCGTCTGCTTCCTGTGTGTTAACTTTGTATGTGTCGTTGATAAGTCCTGCTCCCAAAGGCTTAATCTCTGTGATAGTACCTTGGGTGTTGAACTTGGCTACAATACTTGATAAATCTTTCATGGGTCTTTTCTTTAAAATTTATACTAAGGTTATCGATAATCATATTTGGCGGCTTCGGTAGCCTGACTGCCGGAACGGACCGGTACCAGAGTGAACCCCCAGTTGTATTCGCGGTTGGCGGGAATCTGGTGGAAAGGTTCGGGACGTGCCCCCCAACTATCATAACCGCCTACTCCCTGTTGCTTCATGTCGACACAAACTTCGACGAAGTCTCTTGGAGTGACGTCGTTGACGTGATGCATCCGGCGCAATACATTGCGGGCGGCCTTCTCGTCGTGGTTGGCAGCTTCTTCCGGGCTGAAGTTATTCCATTGGTAAGGGTGGGGCAGCGCTTCTTCCGAGTCGAAGTCCTCGACGGAATTGCGCAGTGCGTTGAAACCGATCAGGCTGTCGGCAACGATGACAAGGCCGTTTCCTTTATCGGGAGACAGGTTAAGCCAGCGCGTATCCGTGTGGTGTCCGTTCTCCTGAGGACGTACATAGTTGAAGTACATCTTATCGGCGGTTGTCTGATAGATGCCTACCATGGTTCCGTGATTGCGGTCGATGTAGTTTTCTTCCGGACCACGTCCGAAATACTGTACATTATTCATCTGTGCCGGTAAGCGGAAGCGTACACCGATGCGGGGAACTTCCAGCTTGGAAGCGGCTTTGCGGGCTGCATCACTTCCGGGAGTGAAGGTAGCCATGCGGGTAGCTTCGGAGACTTCTGTTTCGGCAGCCTGCATATCGGTAGAAGTAAATTTTGCATTTACATGAACGATTCCGCTTGGGTATATCTTATAGGTGACAACATACAGATTGCCGGCTGCCAGCAGATAAGTTGCCTGCAACAGGACGGCTTTGTCTTCTGTGCTTACCTTCGTGTCTGTCACGTGGAAGTCTTTGCTGGACTGTTTCCATACGTGGAGGCGTTTGGGAGCACCGTTTCCGTAATCATTGTCATTAGGCGCACGCCAGAAGTTGGGCTGGATGCCGAATCCGTCTTTGAAGTATTCGGTTCCATCCACTTTGTATGAGGTAACCAGACCGCTCTTCTTGTTGAATACAAAATTTACTTTTGAAGAAGAAACAGTCAGTTCGTCTCCTTGGGTTTGAGTTTGTAATGCGGGGCCGTTGGCTTTGTACGTATTCCTTTCGGCTTCAACGGGCAGACGGAACTGGTCATATGCAATTTCGTATCCGGCGGGAATCAGCGGTTCCGGTTCTACGGCTATCACACTGAAGTTAACGAAATATTCCGTTCCCGGACGGGCTTTCAGCCCATTTACCGGTACGGTGAATTCTTTCGAAGCTTGCGGAGCGATGTCCAGTGATACCTTTCCGCTTTTGACGGTTTTTCCGTTGGCCAGTACGCTGTAATGTATCTGATACTTTTTCAGATTGGTGAAGTAGAAACGGTTCGTGATGTTGAACTTGCCCGATGCTGCGTCAATCGCATCGAAGCCGACATTCTGATGCACGTATTTCACTTCTGCCATTGCCGGATGCGGACCACGGTCGGGGTTAACAAGACCGTTGCAGAGGAAATTACCGTCGCTGGGTGCATTTACTCCGAAGTCACCTCCATAAGCCCAGTATTCTCTTCCGTTCTTGTCTTTCTGGAGCAGACCCTGATCTACCCAGTCCCAGATATATCCTCCCTGAAGGTTCGGATATTTATAGATAGCCTGCCATTGTCCCCAGAGATTTCCGGTAGAGTTGCCCATTGCGTGTGCATATTCTGACGGGACAATAGGACGGTCGCTGCCGTTCTTGCCGATATCTTCCAGCCAGCCGGCACCCGGATACTGAGGTACGTACATATCGGTGTTCCATTCCCATTGTGCACGTTCATAGTTGACGGGACGTTGCATGATGTTCTTGTCGGCTTCTTTCAACCAAAGATAAGTCTGGTAGAAGTTGTATCCGTTTCCGGCTTCATTTCCTAACGACCAGAAAGTGACGCTGGGGTAGTTCTTGTTGCGTTCGAACATATTGATTGTGCGATCCATGTGTGGTTTCAGCCATTCGGGATTGTTGCCTAATGAGCCGCCTTTACGTAGATCGTAGTACATACCGTGGCTTTCGATATTGGCTTCATCGTACACGTAAAGTCCGTATTCGTCGCAAAGTTCATAGAAACGGCGGTCCTGCGGATAATGGCAGAGACGTACACTGTTCAGATTATGCTGTTTCATTAGTTCGAAGTCCCGACGCATCAGTTCTTCGGTGACGTAATGTCCGGTTTCCGGATTATGTTCGTGGATATTGACTCCTTTCAATTTCAGCGGTTGTCCGTTGATAAACAGGCATACATAAGGTTTTCCGTTGGCGGCTTTCTGATCGATAGGTTTGATCTCGATGCGACGGAATCCTACGTTGAAAGGGATAATCTCATTGACTTTACCCTCTTCTTTGACAGTCATTACCAGCTTGTAAAGGTTCGGGTGTTCCGATGTCCATGTGTGTACATCGGTCAGATTCTTGTCAAAAGAAAGGGTTCGTGTCTCGTTGACAGGGACATAAGTTGTCTTCTCTTCGGTGGCAACTACTTTTCCCTGAGCGTCGAGCAGTTCATATGCCAGTGTCAGATTGGTTGCAGCCGGACGATGATTGCGCAGGTCGACGTTCAAAGCGAATACTCCGTTCTTGTAACTGTCATCCAGTGTCGATGTGATGCGGAAATCTTTCAGGGCGGCTTTGGGCTGTGAATACAGATAAACATCCCGTTCGATACCGCTGATACGCCAGAAGTCCTGACATTCCAGATAAGAACCTGTGCTCCAACGGAAGATTTTCAGTGTAAGTACATTCTTACCCGGTTTCACGTATTTGTTGATCAGGAATTCTGCGGGGTTCTTGGAATCTTCGCTGTATCCTACTTCTTGTCCGTTGATGTATACATATACACCTGATTTCGCTCCGGCGAGGTGGAGGTAGATATCCCGTTCTTTCCAATCGGTGGGAATATCGATGTCCCGACGGTAGACTCCCACGGGATTGGCTTCCGGAAGGCTGGGAGGCTGTGGATTACGGGGCTTGAACTCATAACCGTGGTTGGTGTAGATAGCCACTCCATACCCTTGTACTTCCCAGTTGCCCGGGACTTTGATATCATTCCAGGAGTCCGTGCTCACGGAAGGGTCGGTGATATTGGCGGGAAGGTCTTTGTAGCTGTCTGCAAAGAAGAACTTCCATGTACCGTTCAGCAACTGATAATAGTTGCTTTTTTCAAACTTCCCGGTAAGTGCATCAGTCCGGCTATCGTACGTCATGAAGGAAGTACGCGGATATTCTTTATTGACCGATACAACTTGCACATCCTGCCAGTAAGGTTTGTCGGATGTCTTTTCGGCCATAGCGCCTGTTGTTAACAGAGAGAATATTCCTGCCAGTAATAGGTGATATGATCTGTATTTCATGTTTTTCAATCTTGTTTCTTTTTTTATTTAACTTTGATATGGTCGAAGCCTTCCCCATAAACTCCGATAACGGCACTTTGCGATACAAATGCGTTGGGGTCGATATCTTTAATCAGTCGGAAGATGATGGTAGACTCCCGCTTTTTGGCAAGCACAAACATCATTTTCACTTCTCTGCCTGTGTAGAAGCCGGTTGCATTGATGATCGTCACTCCACGGTGAGGGTATTCGTTGATGTGTCGTCCTATCTCCTCATATTTATTGGATATGATAAAAAACTGGACAGACTGACGTGCGCTGTTTACTACCTGATCGAGGACGAAACTGCAAATGTAAAGTGTTGCAAATCCGTATACCACCTTCTCCCAGTCCTTCAGAACGAAATAACTGGAGGTAATGATGATCATATCGCAGATCAGTATGACTCTTCCCAAGGTTATGTCCCGGTATTTGTTGATGATGGCGGCAATGACGTCCGTACCGCCGGTGCTTCCGTTGGCGCAGAACGCAACTCCGATACCGCCGCCACAGAACGATGCTCCGATGACGCATGCCATGAAAGGTTGGTCGCGAAGAAGGGAAACGCCTGATGCCAGTTGCTGGATAACGGACAGGAAGAAAGTCAGGGTGAATACTCCAAAAATAGTTTTAATACAGAACTTTAATCCCAATAACTTAAGCGCAAGCAACAATAAGAAAAAGTTAATGCCGAAATATGTATACTGTACCGGGAATCCCGTTGCCCAATATACAATAGATGCGATACCCGGCACTCCGCCCGTCGTAATGTCGTTGGGGAGTAGGAAAACGGTCCATCCGATGCCATAAAGTATCATACCTACGGCGATCATCACATAATCTTTGGCTTCCCGAAGGATAGTCTGTCTAGAGGGTTTTAAAATATCTGCTTTCATATAGGTGATTATAATAATCAGTAAAGTGCCGAACATGAACTTACGGATAACCTGACTTTTTCCCAGTCTGGCTATCCGTAAGTTTATATATTAATAAGGTATAATGGCTTATTCGGCAAAAGCATGTCTGTAACCTTGCACTTTGTTCCATCCGCCACGGGTGAAATCAGGAACTTCTACCGGAGCAGAACCGTTTTCGATGGAGAGTCTGGTCAGTTCGGCCATACAACACCATTCTGCGAGGTCGTAAACGTCCATGTCCAGTGGCAAACCATTGCGCAGACAGTATACCAGACGATAGTCCATGATATAATCCATACCGCCGTGTCCACCTACTTTCTTGGCAGTTTCTTCCAGTTCTTTGTGAATAGGATCTTTGTATTTAGCCATCAATGCTTTTTTTACATCTTCAGATACAGAACCGTGTGCGTTCAGCTTTTCGTGATTCGGCACATCATTAGAGTCTACTTGTGTAGGTCTCAGACAGTATTCCTCAATCGGATATTTGCTGGCATAGCCATCAGCTCCAACTACCTGGTACATACGGCTGTAAGGACGGGGAGTCATTACATTGTGCTGTATCAGCATTGTTTTGCCGTTCTCCGTACGGATGAGGGTTGTGGTCTGGTCTCCGTTCTGGAAGTCTTTTACTTCTTTTCCGGTAGACTTTTTAATGTATGCCGGACCGTTCACAGCTTTGGTGTCCATAGCTACGAGAGTTTTCATACGGTCGCCACGGTGAATATTGAGTACCTGGCAAGCCGGGCCCATACCATGAGTTGCATATACATCACCACGATGTTTCTGATTGTAGTCCATACGCCAGTTGTTCCAGTAATACGGCCAGAAGTCTTCCAGATTGTGTATATAAGCACCTTCTACGTGAAGTACCTCACCGAATACACCTTGTTGTGCCATATTGAGTGAAGTCAGTTCAAAGAAGTCATATACGCAGTTTTCCAGTTGCATACAGTGTTTGCGAGTCTTTTCAGAAGTGTTGATTAGCTTCCAGATTTCATCCAGTGTCATAGCGGCAGGTACTTCGATGGCTACATGTTTGCCATGTTCCATAGCGTATACACCCATGTCTGCATGGTGTTTCCAGTCTGTAGCTATGTATACCACGTCGATATCGTCACGTTCGCAGAGCTTTTTCCATGCTTTTTCGTCTCCTGCGTAGGAAGCTGCTTTCGGCAGACCGGCTTTCTCCAGTATCTTTTGAGCATTTTCAACACGTTCGGGGAGAAGATCGCATAAAGCTACAATCTGAGTTCCCGGAATATGTGTCCAGCGTTCGACCGCACCGGGACCGCGCATTCCCAATCCGATAAAGCCTACACGAACCGTTTCAAGTTTAGGAGTAACGAGTTGGATTACATCTTGCTGATTTGCCGGACGAGCCGGAGTTTCTACTTTAATCGGAGAGAACTTTGCTTTTGTCTTTTGAGCAAAACTGGTCTGGCAGGTCAACAATGCAAGACCGATGAGTGTGTTAAGTAGTAGTTTCTTCATCTTTCTTTTAATTTTTAATTGGGGGTTATTAATTGGTTTTTCATTTCGGTGTCAAAAATACTAATTAATTAATCAATCCAGTGTAATTATTGTAGATATTTTCATTGCCCGTCTATATTTTTGGTAGAAAAAGAGTCGCACTATTCGCTATGTTATAATGATATTTTCGGCATCGCCCGAACAGTGAGCGATGCCGTTTCTACATCTGTAATGTGTGTTAAGTTAAATTATTCTTATAACAGAATACGTTTTCCGTCAGCTTGTACGGCATATAATTTGGCATTCACCATCAATATAGATGAAGGAATCTCGAAAGTCGTGAAGGTAGAAAAATAAAGTAATTTTCCATTTTCATCATTCTCTCTGAGTTCAAAAGCCACAGCTTCATCTCCGTTTTGGATGGAGACCTTGCGTCCTGCCAGCTCTGCCGTGATAGCTTTGGTTATCTTCTGATTTTCTTTGAATTGAGTGTAATATCCGACATCTCCGACTGCCGAATAGCGGTAGTCATTCGGTGGAAACTCACTTTTCTTTCTGTCTTCAATGTATTGGAAAGCATGTTTCGGGGCAGGGAATTGTGCCATGTATTCTTTTGCTTCCCGAATCATCGCATCACTTACATAGTATTTGTATGTTCCATACTGTTCGATAGTCGTATTGACAGGTTCGAAGAATCCCCACATCTCGAAAAAGTCTGTCAGGTTCTGATTGGCGGCTTTACTTGCCATTTTGGCAAATTCAAGTTGCTTTTTCCCGGGATCTTCACCTTCGGTCATATTCACTTCACGCATCAGTTTGAAAAGTGTTTGCCAGAAATCTGTTTTATATTCGCATTGGTGATAGTAAATCCATAGTTGCCAGTTCATTCTCATATGCGTTTCTGTGTCTTCGTTCTGGTGGGTTGCGTCTCCCATATTATACCAAGCCTGCCCGTTGGCATAACGGGCGGTTGCAACGCTTCCTAACCCGTTACCACGCGATTTGTATTTTCCTAATTTATAGATAATGAAATTAGAGAACAGATTATTAGATGATTCGGTAGAACTGGCCCAGTTAATAGCTGCCTGATGAACATGGCCAATTTCATGAGCTGGTCCCCACGCGTTATCTTCCGCTGCCATTACATTATCTTCCAACAAGATATTGCCTAAGTAGGTATAGACAAATCCGATTTGATAGTCAGAAGCCCACATATAACTTCCTTCCGGTGAGATGGCAAATAAATGGTTGTTGACTTGTGATGGGCGTACATCGTCAATTCCCATTAATTCTTGTTGCCAGCCGACAATGTTATCCCATAGATGGATAGCTGAGAGGATGTTGTTGGGTACATATTCCAATAATTTGTTGCGGTGGAAATAGAACATGATCTTTTCACCGCGTATGCAGAAGTATTTGTGTGTTGATTTTTTCAATAATTCAGCGTATTTTTCGTCTGTCTTATGTTCTTTCAGGTCGAAGAAACCGTTCACTGTGCCACTTCCGAGTGGTATGTGAATTTTGATGGGTTTTGCTGTATTTGAAGTCAGTTCGGTGTTGTACATGACAAACAATTGTCCTTCTCCTTTCATAGTCAGTTTGTTGACTCCGGGATTTAGCATATAGACATCGCCTGAAGAAGCTGTTTGCTTGTATTCTGTTCCTGTTTCCCAAATACACTGCATTGAAATATTCTGTCCGTATGTGTCACCAACCAATACGATGATATCGTCTCCTGCCTTGACGGATATACCAGTCGGATTGTCGAGATCACTATATTTCTTAGTCATTAATTTATCCGCCCATTCAGCAATATTACTGTATGGTTCATAGCTGCGAATGCGAAATTCTTTTTCCCATTTGTCGTATGTATTGTCACGAACCGCTTCTGCTATTCTGACGAAATAGTCTGGCAGAGCTTGTATCTGTTCGTTGGTGACGCTGTTCTTTATTTCCGTACAAGTTATATCGGTGAATACGGTAAGAAGTTGTTTATCCAGTGTTTTATCCGTATTTGTTTTGTAAAATTCCATTTCATCACAGCTTACAAAATCACCCAGACCGCTTAATACTTCGAATTTGATTCCGGTCGCTTTTATGCCTTCTGAAAATGAAACTTTGGAAGGAGCATTCTGCTCTTTAAAGTCATATTCTCCCTGTAATGTATAATCTGATCGGTCAGGATTGGTTGTTGTATATACTTTGACCTTTCCGAAGTTTCCATTACCGGATCGTGTATAATAAATTAAGTAGTCTATTTCCGTATCTCCTTTAAAATAGTATTCCAGCGTGACAGGGAATTTGGCGGATTGTCCCCACGGAGTGTGGAAAGGGGCAGCTCCATCAGTTGAAAATTTGCCATCATATGTATTTTCAATATCCTGTCCCTCCTGATGCTCACTCGCTTTGCCTCCGGTTGGTGTAACCTTGATGTCACCCTCAACAATTACTTCGCCTTTGGCATATTGATTAACGGTGATAGTATAGGTAGCAGTAGTTGATGTTACTTTTATGTTGGCTGTTCTTTTGGTTTCGCCTGTATTTTCATTCACTGTAATTCTCAGGAAAGTTCCTTCTGCTGCTGTCTTTTGTTTTGAGCATTGTAGCCAGTTTGCTTCATAAGAGACACTCCATTGAGCTAACTCCATAGATGTGTTAATTGGAATCTGGACAGACGTACTTGATTTATCCAGATTTTGTATCAGATATTCTTCACTGATACTGAAGGAGCTATTTATAATCGATTTTTCGGTATCCTTGCATGCCAGTGAAACTGTGAATAGAGTAAAAAGGGCTAATAGGTTAGTAATGAATCTTTTTATTGTCATTTTTTGCTGTATTAGTTTTTAAGATAGATGAGGTATAAAAGGGTGAATCAAAAGTCTGACTCACCCTTTGTCTCTCATTTATTATTCGGACAGTATGAACAGACTAAATTCGCTCCATACAAAGAAGGAACCACCGGTCCAGTTGCTTTCACATTCAAAGCGTAAGGTGTTGGCAGCATTGTCTATTGAAACGTCGGGAGAAACATAAACTCCTGCAGCACCTGACGGGAGACCATCTTCATCCCACGCAAAACGCTTGTAAAGTTGTAAATTGTTCTCATTCGTTCCTGTATATAAATTGAACCATGCCAAAGCGGCATTTCCGTTATTTGATCTGTTTGTATAGGTGAAACGGAATGTCTTAGTTGATACGGGCAATTTTACTTGAACATAATGCTTGTCGGCAATTGATACACTCCACGCGCTGTGGAAGTAGGTACCTATGTCTCCATCCAATAAATTAGCTAAGGAACCTTCTGACGGTTCTATTGCATTACTGGAAAGCATGTCCGCTGTCAGACTGTATTTTTCAACAGATGCAACCAGTATAAATGGATTCGTGTCGAATTCGAAACCGTCTTTTCCATTAATTTCCAGAATCTTTATACCCACATTTCCGGAGGTCTTCGTAAACTTAGGGATATTAACCTGAACAGAAGATGTGTTTCCAGGCTCAAATGAGATGATATCCGAAACTAACGTTGCTCCTTCTAAGGTAGTAGTAGTTTCATCAATTGCTACTTTACAGGTGAAATTCCATTGGTTTTCGACTTGCAATCCTAAAGCAAGATCAATGATACCTCCACTTTGTGATAAATATTTAGTCACGGTTCCTGAACTGGATTCAGTGACTGAAAGAGATGGAGTAATAATCTCCGGTTTCAGAACTAATGTGTTTTTATCCGCCAGGATGGAATCGGATGTACTGGTCAGCATGATTGGAAGAACACACGTTTGTCCCTCTTCAAGAGTCTGCTCAAAGATTTCTATCTCGTTGGTATTCAACTGTAAATTGATGATCTTATAGGTTTCAGCAGAAGAATAATCGAGTTCTTCCATGTTGAACGAATAACAATTGGCAGGCATTGCCACATAGTCCAAACCTCTCTCGGAGATATACTTCTCAAAATTGACTGCATCCATTGCACCGATATGGGCAGAAGCTGTCAATGTGGGTTGACTTCCGGATTTAATGACCGTTATTGAATAGTTAGTAGCCTCTCCTGTTTTATAAAGATCTACGGCTTGCTCACCGGTGGTCTGCAGTGATAGTATTTTCTCATATTCCTGCGGATAGGTATCGTCATAATTGTCGCAGGAAGTATTCATCAGAATCATCCCGCACAAACACAATGCTATTGATATATGTTTCATATATATTCTATATTGTTATGAATGAATAAAAAATAATTAATATCCGGGTGCTTGTACCATTTGCGGATTTTTGTATACTTCGTTGTAGAATACCGGATTCAGGTACATGCGGTTTTCCCACACATAAGGTGCATCAACTGTAGTTCGTTTATTAAATTCTTCGAATGTGGGACTTTGAACTTCTGCATTCAATCCTTCCCGTTTGTTTGCTCCAAAGTACTTGGCTCCTTCTGCCCAACGGCGGACATCGAAGAAGCGGTGACCTTCGTTCCATAATTCAACAAAACGTTCATTGTGTACCCAGTCTTTTATTGTCATATTATTTGTGATATCAGCCAATGTTAATTTAGGGATTCCGGCACGTTCACGAACAGGATTTAGTGCATCAATGGCTTCCTGTGTATTTCCTAATGCTGCATGGCATTCTGCTACGTTTAGGTAGAGTTCGGCCAGGCGGAATAAGATAGTAGGTGCGCTTGTTCCGCTTGTAGAACCGCCGGCTGTATAGAATTCAGTTACCGGATCAACAAACTTTTGTGTCAGGAACCCTGTGACACTATGGTCACGATTAAATAGAGACGGATTGTAACCGTGCATTTCCGAATTCCTCATTTCCAGTTTCAGAGGAGAACCGGCCGCAAATTTAGTTCCGTAGTCACCACCGTCAAAAGCCATCCATGCATAGAAACGAGGTTCACGACCCACATTCAATTTGATAATGTCTTCCCGTGAAGAGATACCTGCTGACTCAAACCATTCAGAGGAAGGAGTAAAGTCAAGGTCTTTTTCAGGTAGTTTCCCGTTAGCTGTATAGAAATGTTCGAACGTATATAATGTAGGAGATACACCACTATAACCAGCATGCCATGTTCCATCCGATTTCTTCAGAATACGAAGCGGATAACGGGAATAAAAATCAAACTGGTTGGATAATCCCCAGATAATTTCTTTGTTTCCTTCAGATTCACGTGTACTTACGGCATAGCGCATCTTCATTACGTTTTTCAGGAATTCTCTATTATCTTCCACGTCTGCTACTCCGGGAACAAAAGGTAAGTTCAGGGATTGTCGGGAGTAATATTCGTCGTCATCGTAAAGTTCACGGTCACCGGAAGTTGTAGCTAATGTAAGTGCTTCCTGACATGCGGCCAGTGCTCTTTCCCATTTGCTCTTGTCATAAGTATTGCTTACTAAAGCTTTACCGTGACCCGGAGTCTCGAAATTCTCATTCTGCCAGTTAGGATAGGGGAAACTTCCGTTCCATAAAGGAGATGCGGCATAAAGTAGTAAACGGGCTTTTACAGCTTTGGCTATAGTAGATGTGGCGCGTCCCCATTCATTGGTAACGGTGCGGTTGGCAGGAAGTACTTTGGCGGCTTCATCCAGCTGGTTCGCAATCCAGTCTACACAATAGTCAAAGTGAAAACGTCCATTATACTCTGACGTTGGGGTATCCATCGGGATGTACGAGTCTGTAATTGGGATGGGACCATATCTTCTTAAAGTAGCGAAGTGGTAATAAGCTACCAGGAATTGGCATTCGGCTCTCCATTGTTCCTTTTCTGCATCAGATGCAATGTCGCTTCCCGCATTTTCCAACTTTTGCAAAAACAGATAACATTGTCCTATATATTGGTAAGTAGTTCCCCATAGCCAGTCTTGGTTAGTGGATGATGCAGTGTTAAATGCATAGGCGCCCCAATAACCGTCTGTGTTCCATGAATAAGGTAATACATATTCGTCTGTCGTAGAGTTTATTTCCCCCAAATAGGCACTGGGTAAGTCTGTACTGACACCTCCATAACAGGAATAAAGAAATCCTAAAGCTCGGGTAGGGCTTGACATTGCGTCATCGATATTGGGTTGTTCGGGTGGAACAACGTCTAGATAATCACATGAGGTTAAGCCCAATGCAGTGATAATAACTGCTATACTTATATTTTGAAAGATGCGTGTTAGTTTCATATTTTTTCTCATAATAAATTAGAATTGAAGTTGAATTCCGACATTGACAGTCTTTTGCATAGGATAACTGTTCCAAGAAGACAGTTCAGGATCCCAAAGGTCAAACGGACTAAAGGTGAATAGATTGGCTGCGCTGACGAAAATACGTCCATAAGGTATTTTATATCCTACTTCTACATTCTTCAATCGGAGGAAAGAACCATTTCTCAACCAGTAACTACTGTTCACTGTATTGTTGGCAACGTCTGTTGCAAGTAGTCCCAAACGAGGATATTTTGCATCCCAATTCAGTTTTTCTTCTGACCAGTAATTATCGGCTATATATTTTAATACATTTCTGTTACCGACGGCTATTCCTTCTTGGAAAGGGTCAATACCGTTTGTCATGATAGAACGCAGGGCAGAGCCACTGAAGAAGACACCAAAATCAAACTTCTTGTAGTTGACAGTTCCGCCAAATCCGTATTGTAAGCGTGGGGTACTTCCATATTTGGAGATCATCGTCTGGTCATCCGAGTCAATGATACCATCACCGTTAAGGTCACGATATTTAATATCTCCGACCTTGGGTGTAGAACCCAAATTCTGGGCAGGGCTGTTATCTATTTCTTCTTGTGACTTGAATAAGCCTTCTGCTATGTAGCCGGTAATGCGTGAATAAGGTTTTCCGGTTTCTGACTTCCATATAGTCGGATATTCCGGTTCATCCACATAGACCATTTTATTTTTGTTGTAGGTGAAGTTTGCCTGTAGACTGACAGACAAATCTCTGGAGAAGTTATTGGCATAATTAATACTGAATTCCACTCCTTTATTATCCATTTTACCAATATTACTCCAAGGTTTGGCAATATGATAAGCCAGCGATTGTGGCCATGCTTCACGGTTCATGAAGATGTCATAACGCTTGTCGTAGAAATAATCGAAGGTAAATGTCCAGTTTCGGAACAATGTAAAATCAATACCGATATCGAGCTTTTTTACTTTTTCCCATCCCAAACCGGACATGGCGTAGTATGCCATCTGAGGACCTCCTAATTGGTAGTCCATATTTTGTCCGGAAGTCCATTTCAGATAAGACAGGTCGTTGTTTGTAATCTTGTCTATATACAGGTAATAACTTCCGCCGGCTGTTGCCAGATCGTCGCTACCTACAAGACCGTAGGAACCTCTGATTTTGAGATTGTCCACTACATTTTTCATTGGTTCGAAGAAAGCTTCATTGCTTATCACCCATCCTAAAGACACGGCAGGGAAGAATCCGAAACGGTCTTCTTTGGCCAGACGTTCGGTCCCGTTGTAACCGAAGTTAAACTCAAACAGATAGCGTTGTCCGTAATCATAAGTAAGACGTCCGGAAAGGCCTTGATTACGGTTGGGTAACACATCGCTTCTGTATTCGCGTTGTTTGTAGAGTAACATGGCACCTACATTATGCAGACCGAATTGACGGGCATAGTTTAGGTTGAACTGTAATTCAAATGTTTGGTCGGAAGACTTTCCGATAGCCGACTGACTGATATAATCGCTGCCATTCGAATTTAGCAGTTCCAATTCATAATTCGTATTTTCCAGGTCGGTTTCATCGTAGCTTCCGCTTTTTATGCGATAATAATAAGGAGCAATGCTACGATCAAAGTAAGAACTTGACCAGGTTTTGAAATTTACAAAAGCATTAATTTTAAGCCCTTTAGTGATAAAATCCAAATCCTGATCTATCTTGATAACTGTGTTAAGTGTATTTTCGTTCGTTTCGGCAAATGATGTCATCATCCTGGCATAGGGGTTCGTGTATAAGGTACTTCCTGAGATGATGTTGTTGCCGTACATGATACGCCCGTCTTGACTTGGATAAGTAACCGGAAATTCTATGGGGGTAGTAGTCAGAATCTGTTTGAACAAATCCTCGCTTGATACATTCGGGCTTTTTTTCTGACGGATCTGAGCGTTCATATTCATTTTGATTGTCGTCGTCGGCGTCAGTTTATAAGCAATATTATTCTGGAAGGTATAGTTCATTATATTAATATTGTTGTTCCATGAATATGCTTTCCCTGTGTTCAGCAAGCCTGAATCATGGCTGACATCCAAACTCATGTAATATTTAACTTTAGAACCACCACCGGAAATGTTGACGTTGGCACGTTGGCGCATACTCATGTTTTTGAACAATACGTCTTGCCAGTTTACATCGGGGTATAGGTATGGGTTGACTCCGGATGCCGTACGTTCCATGTCTGTAGCACTGTATTTGGGTGTAGCGGAAGAGTTTCTGGCTAATGAAGCTTTATTATACATATCCATATAAGTAGCTCCGTCCACAAATTCCGGGAACTTGTCTAAGTAGTTGAAAGAATTTTCTGCTGTAACGTTGATGGATGTTTTACTATTGTATTCTCCGCCTTTAGTTGTGACGATCATTACACCGTTAGCTCCGCGTGAACCATAGATAGCGGTGGCAGATGCATCTTTAAGGATAGAGAAACTTTCAATATTCTCGGCCGGCACATAATTAAGGTCACCGGATGATATTTCTACATCATCCAGTAAAATCAGAGGAGTTGCTCGTCCACCGAAAGTACCGATACCGCGAATGTAAAATTCGGCACCGGAGCCAGGCTCTCCGGAATTTGTTTTTGCGATGACACCCGCCAACTTTCCGGCAAATGAATTGGATAAAGTAGATGACGGCAGCTTGAGGCTGGCACCTTTTATACTTGTGATAGCTCCTGTTACGCTGACCTTCTTTTGGGTACCGGAACCGACTACGACAACTTCATTCAAGGTATGATCGTCTCCTTCCAGTACAATTTTGATATTCCCTAGATCTTCTACAGGAACTTCGCGAGTTTTATATCCGATGTAAGTTACGACAAGGATCGTCTTATTGTCGGGTATAGAAAGACTAAAATTACCATCAATATCCGAGATTGTACCGGTGTTCTTGTCACCTTTAATCGTGATGTTAGCTCCAATGATGGGGCTATCGTCCACTGCGTCTATAATAGTACCGGTTACAGTACGTTTTTTCTTTTGTTGGGTGTTATTCGTTTTTTGTACGTTAAGAATAACCTCTTTGTTTTTTACGATATAGCTAATACCGCTGTCTTTGAAAACTTCATCCAGAATCTCGTCAATAGGACCATTACAATTAATGTCTTTCCGTTGTTTGTCTTCGAGATCTGCTGCATTGTAGAAGAACGTGTAGTCGCTGTTTTTTTCTATAAGCTGGATAGCTTGCATAATAGTGATTGATTGCCCCTTGATAGATATGTGTCCTTGAGCTCCAAGAGCGGACAAGGGGTAAAAGAGCAAAACGAGTGCGATATGCTTCAGATATCGCCTCCGGTAACAACTGTGATTTTTTTTCATGATTTAACTTGTTGTGAGGTTAAATATTGGGTTAATTATTAGAAATATGGTTAATTATATATTACTATTTTTCTATTCTGTTTTTTGTATGTAAGGTTAAGGCTGAAACAGAGTTTATCTATCACGTCATCCAATGTTTCATCATAACGGATGCTGCCTGTGAATGAAGGCTGTTTAGTAAACTTTCCTTCTAGAATTATATTTGATTGGTATATTTGATTTACAATTGAAATGAGCTGGGATAATGGGGTTTCTTTGAAGTTGTATCTTCCGTCCTTCCAATTGATATCCATAACATTCTCAACTAATGTTTGTGCATTGTTTGGATTATACATTACCTTTTGCGATGGAGACATGATAATTTTCTCTCCTGTAGATTCTACATTGAATTCAATTTTACCATGAAACAGCGTGATTTCATTTTTTTCAGCATTAGTTTGCTTGATTTGGAAACAGGTTCCCTTTACTTCTATAAAAGCTTTATTAATATGTACTTGGAAGAAACTGCCTTCATGTTTATATACCTCAAAAAATGAGTTGCCTTCTAACCATACTTCTCTTTTTTTGTTGAAGGCTTTTGTGTATTTAATGGAACTACCTGATTCCATCCATACTTTTGTACTATCCGGTAAAACGTGCATTTGGTTTTGTTGTGCTATCACCTTTATAAATTCGTCGTTAATATTATCTCTGATTGAATTCATCCAAAATCCTCCTATTGTTAGTAAAAGAGCAAGTGAAGCTACGGCAAAATGCCATCTTAGTTCTGTTAGAACTAAGAATAAAAAAATGACTTTTACGAAAAAAAAACTTCTTTTTAATTGGGTGGTAGTGTGTTGATTATTAAGTTGTTGTGGTTTTAATAATAATTTTGCTATTTTTTTTATCGAAGGGATGTGGGGATAGACTTAACTCAAGTGTATTTATAATATACGAGTAATAATAAATAGAATAATAACAAAGTAAGATAGGATGGATAAAGATACAAAGATGAGTTTGATTAAAGGTTTGCTGGCAGGACAGCTGACTAAAAAGCAGCGAAGGAGCTATGCTGACCTGGAATCAGTGGATAGAGAACTTAAAATACAATGGAATGAATCAGAAAATAAAGCTATAGATTTTAAAATAAAAGAACAGATCTGGGAAAAAGTAAAAGCAAGATGTGTAGATAGGAAAAGAAACAAAGTTCTAACAGAACTTA
>NZ_GG774702.1:590326-653033 GCF_000162515.1 Bacteroides sp. 1_1_14
ATAATAATTTTGCTATTTTTTTTATCGAAGGGATGTGGGGATAGACTTAACTCAAGTGTATTTATAATATACGAGTAATAATAAATAGAATAATAACAAAGTAAGATAGGATGGATAAAGATACAAAGATGAGTTTGATTAAAGGTTTGCTGGCAGGACAGCTGACTAAAAAGCAGCGAAGGAGCTATGCTGACCTGGAATCAGTGGATAGAGAACTTAAAATACAATGGAATGAATCAGAAAATAAAGCTATAGATTTTAAAATAAAAGAACAGATCTGGGAAAAAGTAAAAGCAAGATGTGTAGATAGGAAAAGAAACAAAGTTCTAACAGAACTTAGTTGAAATTAATAATTAGAATAGATTTTGAAGACATTATTAAAGGAAAAAAGGTAACTTTATTATAAATAAAAATCAAAAAAAATGTTGCGGTTAATAGTTATTTCTTTATTTTTGTAACACAATTGAAAAGAGATGGAGGAGACAATAATTCTGGAAAAGGTAAAAGCGGGAGATGCGGCTGCATTTTCTTTGCTGTATGACCTTTATTGGCTGAAGGTTTATAACTTTGCACGACTTTATATCACTTCATCTTCCGTGATTTCAGAAGTAGTTCAGGATGTTTTTGTGAAAGTTTGGGAGTCCAAAGAGTTTCTTGATATTACCAAGAATTTTGATGGGTTGCTTTTTATGATTACCCGTAATATTATATTCAATTATTCGCGTAGACATTTTAACGAGCTGAATTTTAAAATGACAGTTCTGAAAGGACTTGAAAATTCTTATGATATAGAAGAGGAATTGGATGCTGCTGATTTGAAGAACTATATTGATAAATTGATTTCGCAACTTCCGGCCAGACGACAGCAGATCTTTAGAATGAGCCGCGAAGAGCATCTATCTAATCGGGAAATCGCGGAACGTTGTGCAGTCAGTGAAAAAGCAATAGAACGGCAGATAACATTAGCATTGAAGTTCATCAAAGAGAACCTTCCTTTATTTGTCGTATTTGTGGGATAAAGGCTCAAACGTATTCATACCCATGCTTGAGTCTGAATACGTTTAATTGCCTATATGGTGTTTCTTATTTTTTCAGTTTAAAGAAAGGATTCTTGCTAATCTTGACATCCGAAGGTTTCATCTTTTCAATTGTAACAGTACGTCCTAATACATTCCCTTCAATCTTATTGTTTGAAATAACTACAGATTTACATGCTTCCAGCGTAATACCTTCTTTGCGATAGTGATAAGGCTGGTAAGTCGTATCACGTATGAGTGTATTGGAGGAGAAGGTGAGCCCGTTTACCGAACGTGCGAAGAGTATCGGATAATCAAATAGGTGGAAGGTATTATCCATAATGCGGATATTGCGATGATAGGGGTACTTCTGTTCCGGTGTCGGTATTTCCGGGTCAATGCTAATCACAGCTTCACAGAATTGATAAATTGAAGAATTGCAAGGGTAACGGAAATCATTGTTGCGTATCAGCACATCTTTGACAGCTCCTGATTCATACCATGCGTTTGCGTCTCCGGCAATCAGAATGGCAGAGCCGCTGGATTCGAATACATTGTTCTCGATAATAACCTTGCCGGGAGTAGATACAAGCAGACCACGTGCCCGGCAACTTCCGAAATGGCAGTTGCGTATTTCTGCATCAGGTGTGCAGGTCAGATTCTCTATTACATATCCGGCTTCCACTCCGGCTGGAAGTGGTACTGATAATTCGATGATAAATTCAGCTTTATTCAGTGCTTCAAATTTATTCATTTTACCGGTAGCTACGGTACGCATGGTTTTATGCTCTATAAATCCGATTGTTTCGTCTGGGCGTCCCCATTCCATCCCTTCACTCATGTCTTGCATGAACTTGCATTTGATACGGGTAGGAGAAAGAACTTCCATAATACGGGAACATGTTCCATGGATGTTAATAGGGTCATCCATCAATCCTGCCCAACTACAGTTCTCAATTTTGAGTAATCCGCTGCATCCCATGAAGTGGAAACCGTCGTCATGTCCGCTCAGCACACGTTTCTTGGAAGTGTTAGGGATGATATGTACATCATTGAAAGAGATATTCTTGCTATATTGTGACAGAATTCCCAGTCCGCAGGTATGGAATAGCTTTACGTTCTCTAGCTTTGTATCCATACTGTGGTAAATGAAGATACCGGCGTGATCTCTGGTGCTGTGTCGTAACACAAGGACCGTACCTGGCGCAGGGAAGAATTTATCAGCCTCCTTTTTAGGATCGGATAAGCGTATTAATCCGGGGTTTATTTCTGTTGCATCGTATGAGCGCCAGCCTAAGTTATCACCTGTATTTGGCAGGACGAGATGGGTGTCGGGATCAAACTGCATGATCGCCCAAAGACTGCTTTTCCATCCTTCGCCGACAAAAGTCAGTCGTTTGTTTTCTATGATATAAGGATATTGGTGGGAGTCGATTTCGATCTCAAGGTATTCGGAGGTAGATTGAGTGACAATACCTTGCGCAGTTAATGGGATTTCCCAATCGACGGAGAAATTCTTTAAAGTAATGTTCCGGCAATGATCCAAAGTGAATGGTTGCATCCGTCCATGCATAATAAACTCAGAACCATTACCGTCAATCGTCAGATCATTGATCTGCTCCAATAGCACGGCGAGAATTTTGGGATTAACATCGTAGGTGTTCGTTTCGTAATAATCTTTTTCGATAGCATGTTGTGTCCAGAAGTCATATCTTCCTTTTGGGAAAACAAGCGTGGAACCGGGATGTTGCTTGCAAGCATCGATTGCCTTTTGTATAAATGGCACTGCGTTGATACGGCTGTCGGGTTTCAAACCGAAATCAGATACGGAAATAATCTTGCTTGCTGCAATGCTGTTTACGCAAAGTAAAAGTGCAGATAGTAAGCATGTCTTTAATGATAGGAATGTTCTCATGTGTTTTTTTATAGTTTAATTGGGGTAAATAGGTAAAATCTAATGTTTGTGTTTTTTCCAGACACCTCTGGTGAAATCCGGTATTTCTACAGGAATACTTCCGTTCAATACTGACTTCTCGCTTAATTCGGTGATACACGACCATTCGGCTGCATCATAAACGTCCATGTCAAGGGGCAGTCCGTTGCGCAGGCAATATATTAACCGATAATCCATTACATAGTTCATTTCGTTCGGTAATCCTTTACGATGTGCTTCCTCGCCGATGGTGGCGCTAAAAGGGTGTTTATAGCGAGTTAATACTGTCTCCAGTGCTTCGCCTTCAAGCGGAGTATCTCCATGAGAATCCAGGGCAATGCATGATACCGGATATTTTTGTGCAAAGCCGAGTGTACCGCATACTGTTTGCAGGCGACTGTAAGGGCGGGGAGTAGAAACATTATACTGAAGCATGATCGTTTTTCCTTTGGCGGTATGGATAAGCGTGGTGTTGACATCTCCCAGCTTATACTTCTGACGGGCTTCCGGTGAGTTCTCTCCGAATCTTTTCCGCGCATACTCGCTCATGCCGGCCTGATGGGTGGACATGGATACGAGATATTCCATTCTGTCATTGCGGTGGAT
Source organism: Bacteroides sp. 1_1_14 (assembly GCF_000162515.1). Taxonomy (NCBI): domain Bacteria; kingdom Pseudomonadati; phylum Bacteroidota; class Bacteroidia; order Bacteroidales; family Bacteroidaceae; genus Bacteroides; species Bacteroides sp. 1_1_14. The sequence goes on from NZ_GG774702.1 coordinate 593,882, forward strand.
GTCGAGAATCTGACATGCAGGTCCCAGTCCGTGGGTGGGGTAGGGATTGCCTGTATGTTCGATACTGTATCTTTTTCCCCAGTGATTGTGGTAACCACCTTCGCTCTCTTCGGCAAAATACATGGAACGGAGATCGTGAATATACGCTCCTTCTACATGCATTATTTCTCCGAGTACACCTTGACGTGCCATTTCGAGAGTAGTCAGGGCAAAAGGGTCATAACAGCAATTTTCCAGCATGATACAGTGGCGTCTTGTCTTTTCTGCTGTATCGACCAGTTGCCAGCATTCGGCTATATTCATGGCGGCAGGAACTTCGATAGCTACATGTTTGCCGCATTCCATTGCATAGGTTGCCATTTGGGTGTGAGTGAGCCAGTCTGTACAGATAAAAATTAAATCCAGATCGTTGCATTCACACATCTTTCGCCAGCCGCCTGGTCCGGTATATCCCGTGGCTTCGGGGTGCTTTGCTTCTTTGAGTATGAGTTGGGCTTTGTTCAAGTTACCTTCCCTGATTTCGCTGAGAGCTTTGATTTCGGTTCCTTCTATTTGCAGATAACGTTGCAGGGTGAGTAGCCCTCGATTCCCCAATCCTATGATTCCGATGCGGACAATTGGGATAGGGGGGTGTGCCAATTGCAGTACGTGTGATTGCGTTGGAGAATCTTCCATGTTCTTAGAGGTTTAAAGTTATACAAAAAAAGAGAATCTAATTTCTCAGATTCTCTTTGAAGAGCGGAAGACGGGGCTCAAACCCGCGACCCTCAGCTTGGAAGGCTAATGCTCTATCAACTGAGCTACTTCCGCAATTTTTGTGGGCAAAGATGGATTCGAACCACCGAAGGCGTAAGCCAGCAGATTTACAGTCTGCCCCATTTGGCCACTCTGGTATTTGCCCTTTTGTGCTTTTGAGGAGGTTTGTTTCTCAATTGCGGTGCAAAGATACAACTATTTATTTAAACTCCAAACAAAATCGATCATTTTTATTGCAGAAATTGCACATTCATCTCCTTTGTTACCCAGTTTGCCACCGGCACGATCCTCTGCTTGCTCCATTGTATTGGTGGTAATTAATCCGTAAATGACTGGTATGTCGCCAGTTGCGTTTAATTCGGTAATTCCTTGAGTTGCTCCCATACAAACATAATCAAAATGTGGAGTATCTCCTTTAATTACGCAACCAATTGCAATAATTGCATCCACATCGCAATTTTCCATCATTTGATTGGCGCCGAAAGTTAGTTCGAAACTTCCCGGTACAGTTTTCACCAGAATATTTTCGTCTTTCACTCCATGTTTTTTTTAATGTATTGACTGCGCCGTTCAGTAAGGCTCCGGTAATATTGAAATTCCATTCGGATACGACGATGCCGAATTTCATGTTTTCAGCGTTTGGTACAGAGTTGAAATCGTATTCGGATAAGTTATGGTATGCTGTTGCCATAATTGTAGTAATTAAAGTGGGTTATAAATACATGATTTTAAAAAGGCACGGATTACACGGATTTCACGGTAGCTTCGCATAATTGCATTAGTACATATTGTGCGTACTAAAAACCGTGAAATCCGTGTAATCCGTGCCTAACCTTCTATTATATATAATAAGGTATATTATTTCTTCATCAATTTAGCCTGTTCGATGTACTTGTCGATGTCCATAGCCTGGTAAGACTGGAAGTATTTGTCCTTGATCTTAGTGTAGGCATTAACGGCATCATCATACTTTCCTTGTTTCACCAGGATTTCACCGGCTTGCATCAGGAAGATAGGGCTTAATGAGTTATTGTCAGCTTTGTCTGCTGCAGAGAGCAGGGTAGAAGCGGCTTTGTCCAGCTGACCCAGTTGTGCGTAGCAGTTTCCTGTTGCACCGAGGATAGCGGGAGCTACCATCTGGTCGCCTCCGTTGAAGCCGTCGAGCATCTTTACTGCTTCGTCATATTTACCCAGTTGTGCGTAGCAGATTCCTGCATATGCTTTTGCCAGATTAGCGGCTTTTGTTCCGCTATATTCGTCGGCAACTTTGAGGAAACCTACATAACCAATACTATCACCGTTCAGTGCTTGTTCATAAGCATCTTGTTCAAAGTATTCCTGTCCTTTGAAAAGAGCAGCCTGTGCCTTTTCTTCACGTGGCTCAGCATAGAGGTTCTTGTACATGATAAAACCTGCTACGATGATAATCACGGCTACAACACCGCCGATGATTGCGTTTTTGTACTTAACAAGAAATGCTTCCGATTGTGTCAGTGCATCTTCTACGTTCAGATGTTCGTTCTGATTCTTTTGTTCTGCCATTTTTATATGATTCTTTTTGTTATTATTCATCGTTTGATAATTCGACTCGCAAAAGTAGTTTTTTTATATCTACAAACGAAATTTAGAGGCATCTTTTTTTGTTTTACGCTCGAAAACCTCGAAAAACTTGCTACTTTTGTGAACAAATTAACGCGTATACAATGATACTGAAACGGATATCCATATTAAACTATAAGAATCTGGAACAGGTAGAGATCGGATTCTCCGCCAAACTGAATTGTTTCTTCGGACAGAACGGGATGGGAAAGACGAATCTGCTGGATGCAGTGTACTTTTTATCTTTCTGCAAGAGTTCGGGTAATCCGATTGATTCGCAGAACATTCGGCACGAACAGGATTTCTTTGTTATTCAGGGCTTTTATGAGGCGGAAGATGGCACACCAGAGGAGATTTACTGCGGAATGAAGCGTCGTTCGAAAAAGCAATTCAAACGGAATAAAAAGGAGTATAGCCGCTTTTCCGATCATATCGGCTTTCTGCCGTTAGTGATGGTTTCGCCTGCCGATTCGGAGTTGATAGCCGGAGGAAGTGACGAACGGCGCCGCTTTATGGACGTCGTGATCTCTCAGTATGATAAGGAATATCTGGAAGCATTGATACGCTATAATAAGGCATTGGCACAGCGTAATACCTTATTAAAAAGTGAATTTCCGGTAGAAGAGGAATTGTTCCTGGTTTGGGAGGAGATGATGGCGCAAGCGGGTGAAATTGTTTTTCGCAAGCGGGAGGCGTTTATCGAAGAGTTTATTCCTATTTTCCAGTCGTTTTATTCTTTTATTTCCCAGGATAAAGAACAGGTGGGTCTGTCTTATGATTCGCATGCACGGGATGCTTCTTTACTGGAAGTTCTGAAGCAAAGCCGGGAACGGGATAAGATTATGGGATTCTCTTTGCGGGGAATTCATAAAGATGAACTGAATATGCTGTTGGGTGACTTTCCGATCAAGAAGGAAGGTTCGCAGGGACAGAATAAAACGTATCTGGTAGCGTTGAAGCTGGCACAGTTCGACTTCTTGAAACGTACGGGGCAGACCGTCCCTTTATTGCTGTTGGATGATATTTTTGATAAACTGGATGCTTCGCGGGTAGAGCAGATTGTCAAGCTGGTGGCTGGTGATAACTTCGGACAGATATTTATTACGGATACCAACCGTGAACATCTGGATCGTATTCTGCAGAAGGTAGGCAGCGATTATAAAGTATTCCGCGTAGATCAGGGTGTAATTAATGAAATGGGAGCTGAACAATGAAACGTAACGATGCCGAGCAGATAGGAAAACTGATTCAGCAATACCTGCGTCAGGAGAGTCTGGAGTCTCCTCTCAATGAGCAGCGGTTGCTGGATGCCTGGCCGCAGGTGTTGGGACCGGCGGCAAGCTATACCAGTAATCTCTATATCCGTAACCAGACGCTGTATGTACATCTCACTTCCGCCGCCCTTCGTCAGGAACTGATGATGGGACGGGAACTTCTGGTGCGTACTCTGAATCAGAGAGTAGGGGCTACGGTTATCACAAACATTTATTTTTCGTTGAGGAAAGGAATTCTGTCTGTCACTTTCATCCCCAGCTTTTGGAGCGTCTCATTTGCCCGGTCATAGTAGAACGGAGTTTCCAGATATTGGTTGTTGTGGGCATCCACTCCGATAATGGCAGTGCAGCCTTCGTGCGCTGCTATTTCCCAAAAATCAGGGTGGGGAATGGTTGTTATTCCATGTTCGTCGTTGTAATCTTCGTAGCCTATATTATATTCCAGGGGCAGGTTCAGGCGGGCGGCCGTTCGGCAGATATGTCTGCTGACAAGTTTACAATGACGGTCAAATTCAGGATATGAACGCATGAACAGGTCGGGATGTGCCAGATAGGCAAACAAACCGCTTTCCATACCTTCAATCGCACTCTCTTCATAAAGTTCAAGCATATCTAACGTATGGGTATGTCGCCCGAAATAAGGAAACTTCTCATCTGTATGGAAATGGTGGTTGCCGAAGATGATGTAATCCAGCTGATACTCCTTGATAACTCCTTTCAGCCAGGGAATATACTCCGGAAAATATTCACATTCCAAGCCGATTTTAATGCTGATCTGATCTTTATATTTCTTTTGTAGCGAGCGGAGGCTTTCTACATACTCCGGCAGTTCTTCGGGAATCATCCGGATGTCGGATACATAATCGGTATGGTATTTCCATGGAGTGTGGTCAGAGAAACCAAGTTCCTGATAGCCGCCTTTGATGGCACTTAAAACAAATTCTTCGTCACTCCCTGTCGCATGAAGGCAGCGGGTGGTGTGGGTGTGATAATTCGTCCTCATTACTTGTTATAATTATGTCCATGCAGATGTCGAATGCTTCTGCCGGAACTTCTTCTACTATTTGAAATGGGAAGCAGATGCCTGCTTTATAAGCTGCGGGGATGCGTGGCAGCAAACGGTCATAATAGCCTTTTCCTCTTCCCAGTCGGTTTCCTTTCCGGTCGAAAGCTACACCGGGAACGGCAATAAAGTCTATGTCTGCATAGTCTGTGAATGTTTCTCCAACAGGCTCTTCAATACCGTAAGTGCCGGTTGCCATATCCTCGGGACCGGTATAGAGGCGTAATTCCAATTCATCGCCGATAACTACCGGAAGCAATATCCGCTTCTCATTGCTCCATTTCCGGATAAACGCATGCGTGTCTACTTCATCTTTGAGCGAATGGTAGAGCAATACAGTAGTTGCCGCCCTGAAAGCCGGGTGGGCTTCGAGGGCGGCAAGTATTTTAGCTGATTGTAGCTTCTGCAAAGTCGAAGATGCGTGTCGGGTCTTCAGTGATGCCATAAGCTTGCGCAGTTCTTTTTTTCTTTCCATCTTTATTGTCTTTCGTCACTTCCTCTTCTGTCTCGGCGGGTGCTTTTGGGAAAGCTTCTCCCTTTTCGAGCAGTTCTATGCCTTGTTGAACTGTAGCATCCGATTTATTGAAGTATTTCAGATAAGCTTCCAGTCCCAGCATATTATAGATAATGTTGCCGTATATATTCGCTTCCAGTCGTTTATACGATTTCTGGATCAGAATATTCCTTCTCTTTACACCTTTCGAGTCGGCAAAGCGGATGAACTGCTCTACCAAACCTTGGTGACGAAGATAATTCAGCAGGTCTTCTTCCGTTTCATACTGGCTCAGTTTCTTCCGGTTATTGTCCGTGTACTGGAAAGTAAACTGTAGAGTCAGTCCGCGGTTGATTACCGATGATAGATAAGAAGTGACTCCGGTAGTATCCTGTGGCACGAATACGTCCGGCATGATACCGCCACCGCCATACACTGTACGTCCCAAGCTGGTGAGATAGCGTTCGTTCTCGTTCTGCTTGATGCTGTCGCGTGAGAAGAACTCACCGTGTTCGTAGCGGTTGTACAAATCCAGTTCGTAGTTCCTGTCTTTACCACTTTCGTAAGGACGTTGGATGCAACGCCCTGAAGGAGTATAATAGCGGGCGATAGTCAGGCGGATAGCAGAGCCGTCGCTGAAGTCAATCGGTTGTTGTACCAGTCCTTTTCCGAAGGAGCGGCGTCCTACCACTGTACCGCGGTCATTGTCCTGAATTGCTCCGGTAAAGATTTCGCTGGCAGAAGCAGAACCTTCGTCGATCAATACAACGAGTGGCATTTTCTGGCAACTGCCCGTACCATTGGCAAATTCTTCCGCACGGGGATATTTACGTCCTTGTGTATATACAATCAGTTTACCTTCGGGCAGGAATTCATTTACCATGCGGATAGCAGCTTCCATGTATCCTCCTGTATTGCCGCGAAGGTCAATAATCAGTCCTTTACATTTCTTATGATTGAGCTGAGCCAAGGCGTTAAGCAATTCTACGTGGCTTGTCCGTCCGAATTTGCTGACTTTTACATAACCGATATCATCGTTCAGCATATAGGCAGCGTCTACTGTATTTTGAGGAATGTCTCCGCGGGTGATGGTGAAGTCCAGCAATTTCGGTTCTCCTACGCGTTTGACACCCAGTTTCACCTGCGATCCCTTAGGACCTTTCAGTGTGCGCATGGCTAGTTCGTTGTTCAGCTTCTTGCCTACAAATAAACTGTCGTCTACATTAACGATACGGTCTCCCGCCATGAGTCCCACTTTTTCAGATGGGCCTCCCTGTATAACGGCATTCACATGAATCGTATCATTCTGTATTGTAAACTGGATACCGATTCCGCTGAAACTGCCTTCCAGTTCCGAATTGACTTCTTCGAGATTCTGTGCAGGGATGTAAGTGGAGTGCGGGTCCAGTTCTGCCAGGATCTGCGGCATAGCCTTCTCCACGAGGTCGGTCATGTTTACGGTGTCTACATATTGATCGTCTACGATTCTCAACAACGCATTCAGCTTGTTGGAAGAACCGTTGATGATACCCAGACGGTTGCCGGCGAAGTGCTTGGCATAAAATGTACCGATAAGAATACCGGCCACCACGCTGATAGCTATGATGATAGGCGTAAAACGTGAAGAGTTTCTTGTACTCATGTCTATTCCTTTTTTTAAAACGTTCGTCTTATTATTTGTTTGGAGAAGAATCTTCGTTCATTTCTGTATAGATAACTTCAATTCCTGCCCGTTTTAATAGTTCTATTCCATCTTCGAGGCGGTAATGTTCGGAGTAGACTACCCGTTTGATTCCTGCCTGTATGATTAACTTTGCACATTCGATACAAGGTGAGGCGGTGACGTACATCGTGGCACCGTCGCTGCTGTTGTTCGAGCGTGCTATCTTGGTGATAGCGTTTGCTTCCGCATGGAGAACATAAGGTTTTGTCAGGTTATTCTCGTCCTCGCATACGTTTTCGAAGCCCGAAGGAGTACCATTGTATCCGTCGGAGATAATCATTTTGTCTTTGACGATCAACGCTCCTACCTTACGGCGCTGGCAATAAGAGTTTTCCGCCCAGATGCTTGCCATACGTATGTAACGTTTGTCCAGTTCCAATTGTTTCTTTTCCGTGTCCATCTTGTTTCAATTCTAGTCTTAGTTTGGAGCGAATACGAGACAGAGGTTCTCTTTATCAGTCTGGTAATAAAGATATAGGTTCCGGCTGTCCGATCCTTTGTAAGAATTTGCTTTTTTCATGCCTTCCAGTATCTTTTCGGCGATGCGGTCTTTGCTGTCGATGGGAGTTCCCTTTTCCACTTTCATCCCGAATTCCTGGTTTTTGCCGTTCGCACTCCAGGTTCCGTTGGCGTTGATTGCGCCGCTGCCCGTAAATGTGCCTTGTATTATATCATCCTCTACAGTACCGGAAAAAACCAGCATGAAAGTTTTCTTTCCATCTGCATATTCCATGATGTTACTATCATCCACATCCGCAAATTTATACCATCCATGACCGTTGGCTTTGGTGATATAAGTCAGTTTCCATGTCTTGCCGGTGAAGATGCCGGCTACATCATCCGTATCATTACATCCGGAAAACATCGGAAGCAATAACAGCAATCCTAATACTTTAAGTATCAATCTCTTCTTCATGTCCAATTCTCTCCTTTTTTAATTGTATTGTTTCTTTATGCCGTTTCGGATCAGCAATGCGTCAATGGTAGGCTCCTGCCCGCGGAAGCGCTTGTAGAGCAACATCGGGTGTTCTGTACCTCCTTTCGACAGGATATTGTTGCGGAACGAATCTGCTACTTCACGGTTGAAGATTCCTTGCTGTTTGAACAGTGAGAATGCATCCGCATCCAGCACTTCTGCCCATTTATAACTGTAATATCCTGCGGAATATCCTCCGGCAAAGATATGGGAGAATTGTGTACTCATGCAGGCTTCTTTGACTATCGGCAATACTTGTGCGTCTTTCCAGGCTTCCTGTTCATAGGCTTTTACATCGCCCTCGAAAGGAGTGTTGCGGGTGTACCATGCCATATCGAGCAGCCCGAAGCTCACTTGTCTCAGGCAGGCATAGGCTGCATTGAAATTCGAAGCATCCACGAGTCTCTGTATCAGTTCGTCCGGAAGCACTTCTCCGGTTTCATAATGACGGGCAAAGGTATTAAGAAATTCTTTCTCGATGGCAAAGTTTTCCATGATCTGTGAAGGAAGTTCCACAAAGTCCCAATATACGTTTGTTCCGCTTAGGCTCTGATAGGTTGAGTTGGCAAACATGCCATGCAGGCTGTGCCCGAACTCATGCAGGAATGTCTCCACTTCGTTGAAAGTCAGCAAAGCAGGTTTGCTTTCGGTTGGCTTGGTGAAGTTCATCACTACAGATATATGCGGTCGGCTGTCTTCACCGGTTACGGGATCTATCCATTGTTCCTTGTAGCTGGTCATCCAGGCTCCGGCGCGTTTTCCGGGACGGGGATGGAAGTCAGTGTACAGTACGGACAGGAACTTACCGTCTTTGTCGAATACCTCGTAGGCTTCAACATCTTTGTGATAAACCGGGATTTCCGTATTTTTCCGGAAAGTGATTCCGTAGAGTCTTTCTGCCAGTCCGAATACTCCTTTTTTTACTTGTTCCAGTTCGAAGTAAGGACGGAGCATTTCTTCATTGATATTGAATTTCTTGTTTTTCAGCTTATTGGAATAGTAGCTCCAGTCCCAGGGCATGACAATGAAGTCATCACCTTGTTCCTCACGTGCCAGTTCCTGTACTTCGAGATATTCTTTCTGTGCGGTGGGAGTGTAGGCTTCCAATAGTTGGTTGAGCAGCTTATATACGGCATCGCTGTTTTCAGCCATTCGTTTTTTGAGGGTATATTCCGCATAATCTTTATATCCTAGTAGCTGGGCTATTTTCATGCGTGTATTAACCAGCTTCTTTACGATTTCGATATTGTTGAATTCGTTATCGTGCGTACACTTTGTATTATATGCGATGTAGAGCTTATGGCGCAACTCGCGGTTGTCGGCATAAGTCATGAAAGGCACATAACTTGGAGCGTGCAGGGTGAAAGCCCATCCTTCTTTATCCTCACTTCTGGCTGTTTCGGCAGCAGCTTCTACGATGATTTCCGGCAGTCCGGCAATGCTGGCTTTGTCTGTCAGAAGCATTTGATACCTGTTTGTCTCCTTCAAGTTGTTTTCGCTGAAGTCGAGTGTCAGTTTGCTCAGTTCGTTGGTCAGTTGTCGGTATTGTTTACGGGCTTCTCCTTCGAGGTTGGCACCGTGGCGTACAAAACTGTCGTATATATCGTCTAGCAGGCGATTCTGTTCCTGAGTCAGTTGCAGAGATTGTTTTTGTCCGTACACTTCTTTCACGCGGGCAAACAACTTCTCATTCAGTGTGATGTTGTTGCTGTGTTCGCTGAGTAGTGGCATGATTTTCTGAGCCAATGCCTGTAAGTCGTCATTGGTTTCAGCACTAAGCATATTGCCGAATACGGCAGTCACTTTGTCCAGCAGCCTTCCGGATTGTTCGTAGGCTTCTATTGTATTTGTAAATGTCGCCTTCTCCGGGTTTTGTATGATCGCATCAAGTTCCGCATTCTGTTGTTTGATTCCTTCGAGGATGGCAGGCTCATAATGCTCTGTCTTGATCCGGTCAAAGGGCACAGTCCCATGCGGTGTCTGATACTGACCGAAGAAAGGATTCTGAGCGTTCAGTATATTGTTCATGGTGTAAACTAGTATCAATGTTATTAATAATCTCTTCATAATTCTCTTCATAGAAGTACAAAACTACTAAAATTGTAGGTTATACCACGGATAATACCTTGCTTTTTAACAATATATAAAATGAAGACAAAAAAACCGCTACGGTTTCCCGCAGCGGTTTCCTATATGTTTAGATTTCTAATTAAGCGTTAACTGATGCCATGTGAGCGATCAAGTCAAGAACTTTGTTAGAGTAACCGATTTCGTTGTCATACCAAGATACAACTTTTACGAAAGTGTCAGTCAAAGCGATACCAGCTTTAGCATCGAAGATAGAAGTACGAGTGTCACCCAAGAAGTCAGAAGAAACTACTGCATCTTCAGTGTAACCTAGAATACCCTTCAATTCGCCTTCAGAAGCTTCTTTCATTGCAGCGCAGATTTCAGCGTAAGTAGCCGGTTTAGCCAAGTTAACAGTCAAGTCAACTACAGAAACGTCCAAAGTCGGAACGCGCATAGACATACCAGTCAGTTTACCGTTCAAAGCCGGGATTACTTTACCTACAGCTTTAGCAGCACCAGTAGAAGAAGGGATGATGTTGCCAGAAGCAGCACGACCACCTCTCCAGTCTTTCATAGAAGGACCGTCAACTGTTTTCTGAGTAGCAGTTGTAGAGTGAACTGTAGTCATCAAACCGTCAAGGATACCGAACTTGTCGTTCAATACTTTAGCGATAGGAGCCAGACAGTTAGTAGTACAAGAAGCGTTAGAAACGAACTGAGTACCTTTCACGTATGTTTTTTCGTTTACACCGCAAACGAACATCGGAGTGTCATCTTTAGAAGGAGCTGACATTACAACATATTTTGCACCAGCTTCGATATGAGCCTGAGCTTTGTCTTTGCTCAAGAACAAACCTGTAGATTCAACAACGTATTCAGCACCTACAGCATCCCATTTCAAGTCAGCCGGATTTCTTTCTGCAGTGATGCGGATAGCCTGACCGTTAACGATCAATTTGCTGTTTTCAACATCTGCTTCGATAGTACCGTCGAATTGACCGTGCATTGTGTCATACTTCAGCATGTAAGCCAAGTAGTCTACCGGACAAAGGTCGTTGATACCTACGATTTGAATATCGTTTCTTTTCATTGCAGCGCGGAAAACGAAACGTCCGATACGTCCGAATCCATTAATACCTACTTTAATCATTTTGTTTAAACTTTTAAGGGTTTTATAATATTTGTTCAAATATCTCTCAGCTCGCGCATTTGTTTTATTTTCAAATGCGGTGCAAAATTACAAAAATGTTTTTATATTCGCATATTAAATTCACATTAAATATTGAAAAAAGATGGGAAAGAGCACATTTTTACAAGACTTTAAGGCGTTTGCTATGAAAGGGAACGTCATTGACATGGCTGTCGGTGTAGTTATCGGCGGCGCGTTTGGGAAGATCGTATCGTCACTGGTGGCGAATGTTATTATGCCCCCAATAGGCTTATTGGTTGGTGGTGTGAACTTTACAGATCTGAAATGGGTAATGAAAGCGGCTGAAGTTGGAGCAGACGGTAAGGAGATTGCTCCTGCCGTATCTCTGGATTACGGACAATTTCTGCAAGCAACTTTTGACTTTCTGATTATAGCTTTTGCTATATTCCTATTTATACGTCTGATCACTAAACTGACTACGAAGAAGGCGGCAGAGGAAGCCCCGGCTGCTCCTCCTGCGCCACCTGCTCCTACTAAAGAAGAGGTGTTGCTGACTGAGATTCGTGACTTGCTGAAAGAGAAGAAATAAGTACTTGTATAATAAAATAGGAGATTCTGTTTTGAGTCTCCTATTTATTATATATAAGTCTCTCTGACATCGTTTCCCTTTTCGGATTTTATGTTGTCCGATGATATATTTCTCTCGTAAATTTCGATTTTTCTGTTTATTCTTCTATCTTTTTGCCTACTTTTTTCTACTTTTGCAAATCATTTATTCAAAATCCAACCATTGATATGCAGGAGAAAATAATAATTCTTGATTTCGGTTCGCAGACAACACAGCTGATTGGTCGTCGCGTACGCGAACTGGACACGTATTGCGAAATTGTTCCTTATAACAAGTTTCCTAAAGAAGATCCGACAATTAAAGGAGTCATCCTTTCCGGAAGTCCTTTTTCGGTTTATGATAAAGATGCCTTCAAGGTAGACTTGAGTGAGATTCGTGGTAAATATCCTATTTTGGGTATCTGCTATGGTGCACAGTTTATGGCGTATACTAACAATGGAAAAGTAGAACCGGCCGGTACACGTGAATATGGCCGTGCGCATCTGACTTCTTTTTGCAAGGATAATGTGCTGTTTAAAGGAGTTCGTGAGAATACGCAGGTATGGATGAGTCATGGTGATACAATCACTGCTATCCCTGATAATTTTAAGAAGATTGCTTCAACGGATAAAGTGGATATCGCTGCTTATCAGGTTGAAGGTGAGAAGGTATGGGGCGTTCAGTTCCATCCGGAAGTATTCCATAGCGAAGACGGGACGCAGATATTGAAGAACTTCGTAGTTGATGTTTGCGGATGCAAGCAAGACTGGTCGCCAGCTTCTTTCATCGAGAGTACGGTTGCTGAGTTGAAAGCTCAGTTAGGTGATGATAAAGTGGTGCTGGGATTGAGCGGTGGTGTCGATTCATCGGTTGCTGCTGTTTTGCTGAATAGAGCTATCGGTAAGAATCTGACTTGTATCTTCGTAGACCACGGTATGCTCCGTAAGAATGAGTTCAAGAATGTGATGAACGATTACGAATGCCTCGGACTGAATGTAATTGGCGTGGATGCCAGTGAAAAGTTCTTTGCAGAGCTTGCAGGTGTGACGGAACCGGAGCGTAAACGTAAGATTATCGGTAAGGGCTTTATCGATGTATTCGATGTGGAAGCTCATAAAATAAAAGATGTGAAATGGCTGGCTCAGGGCACTATTTATCCAGACTGCATCGAATCATTGTCTATAACAGGTACAGTGATCAAGAGTCATCATAACGTAGGTGGTTTGCCCGAAAAAATGCACTTGAAGTTGTGCGAGCCGCTTCGTCTGTTATTTAAGGATGAAGTTCGTCGTGTAGGTCGTGAGTTGGGTATGCCGGAACATTTGATTACTCGTCATCCATTCCCTGGACCGGGTTTGGCTGTACGTATTCTTGGAGACATCACCCGCGAGAAAGTGCGTATCCTGCAAGATGCTGATGATATCTACATTCAGGGATTGCGCGACTGGGGATTGTATGATCAAGTATGGCAGGCAGGCGTTATCTTGCTGCCGGTACAGTCTGTAGGTGTCATGGGAGATGAACGCACTTATGAAAGAGCGGTAGCATTGCGTGCCGTGACTTCTACTGATGCCATGACTGCCGACTGGGCGCATTTGCCATATGAATTCCTGGGTAAGATTTCGAATGATATTATTAATAAGGTGAAAGGTGTAAACCGCGTAACCTATGATATCAGTTCTAAGCCACCTGCAACTATTGAGTGGGAATAAGAGATTTTCTTGATTTATATAAAATTCCAGTATCGCAAGTTACTGGAATTTTTTTATGTAATATACCCTTTACTTCTTATTATGGGCTATTCGCTAGAGATTGTCGGTGAAGGAGAAAATATTATTATATATGGTAGAAATTAAGGTATGCGTTTTATTTCTTATGCATTTATTCTTTTGGGGATGCACTACCTTTTTTATTTAGCATATTTGAAAATAAATAGTTGTGTTTGGCTGTTATGATTCATTTTTATATTTAACAGATTGGGATAAGTTGCTCTAGAACTTGGTAGTTTTATACCAATAAGTGTATTTTTTCCTGTTTTCATAGGCTTTTCAAAGGTTATTAAGTTTGTGTGCCACTTAAGACGGTGTAAAGTTATTAATAAAATTGGTAAACGCAATGTTTTTTTTATTTTAATTATCGGCAAACGGTGTTTTTTTTGATTTTTCATTCTACTACTCAGATCGTAATAAGATAGATACAATCTTTTTGTTGCTATATATTGTTGATTATCATGGTTTTATTATTTTAGCTACCAAGTTCTAGAGCGACTTATTCTAATCGGTCAATTACGACTATATTTCTTAATAATTATTTATGATAATGCGAAATTATAGGCCGCCTCCGGGCTGTGATTAAATTTTTATTATCGTTTCTTCAGCATAGATCAGAACAGTGCTGAAGAGAGATTGAATTCATTAAAAATTTCAATACCCCCCAAAGAAAAAACAAAATGAATGATAACAGTCAAACACAACTATATATATTCCTAAACTTACTAAATATTAAGATAAAGCATACACACCCAAAAACAAACGTATTAGAGTAAAAATGCACATCTTATTTCTACCACATTATCATAATGCCTAGATATAGAATAGTAAGTTTTCTACTTATCCATATTAACACAACTAATTATTAACCTTTAATCACAGAAAAACAATGCAAAAAAGAACTATTTTTTTGACATTTTTTGCCGCCGTATTTGTCTATCTGACTTCATGTTCGGATAGTAAGAATATAGGAAGTGCAGTATTCAATCCGGATCAACCTATTGAGGTGACCGGATTTTATCCGGATTCCGGTGGGATCGCTACCCCTATGATCGTCGAAGGCAGCAACTTCGGATCAGACACTACCAATCTGAAAGTTTATTTCGAAGATGCGGATGGGATAAAGCACCAGGCGGGCTTGGTGAGTTCAAATGGTAACAAAATCTACTTGTATGTTCCTTCGGGACTGACGTACAAGAAAGAAATGAATCTTCTTGTTGCCCGAACAATGCCCGACGGAACAGAATATGAAGGACAAGCTGGAAGGCAATTTATCTACAAGACGCAGACGAGCGTGACTACCGTTGTAGGACAAGCTTCGCCGGACGCTAACCAGCCTACGGTAGGAGGAGACATCGCTACTTCTACATTGTCGGCACCCAACTACATTAGTCTGGATGACGAGGATAATATCTTTATCACCGAACGCCACGTATGGCACGGAGGAAACAATTATCCATCCGTAACCTGTCAAAATGATAAAGGAGCGCAGTCTAACGGAAATATTGTCATGGCTTCCATTAAGAGTAATTCTGTGCTGGTACTTCAGTATGGTACGTCAGCCATCCTGAATGCTCCTGCTTTTTCGGACCTGGATGGTACGATGTACGCTCCTGAAGATGGCGGTATGGGATATTATTCTTTGGCCAAAAGCGTGAGCTATGCGCCGCGCCGCCTGACGGTGCTGCTGAATGATGAAACTAAAGACGTTGCCGATGGTAACTATAAGCACTGCTTTGTAGTGAATAAGCTGGATCATTACATTTATACAGTGATGGTTAAGGGACAACTGGTGCGGATAAAACCGAACACCCGTACTTGTGAACTCCTACTCAAGAAAGTCGGAACTTCTACCAGACCTGATGCATGTGACTCATACCTTGCTTTCAGCCCTGTCAAAGGACAGGAAAATATGCTTTATGTCGCGATGGCAGAAGGAAATCAGATATGGCGAGTGGATGTGGGAAATCTGGAAGGTAAAGACAAAAACACCTATCCCGGTGAAGGTTATGCCGGAAAGGCCATATTGGAAGGACAGGTAGCAGGAGCAGGATGGGAAGACGGTTTGCTGAGGAATGCCAAGTTTGATAATCCCCATCAAATCTGCTTTACCGAAGACGGTAAATTGTATATCGCTGATTGTGGTAACAATTGTATACGAGTAATCGATACCAAATTGCCCTTGGATAGAGCTATGGTAACTACTCCTATCGGACTTCCGGGCATGAAGGGCTATAAAGACGGCGGTCCGGATATCGCGTTGTTCAATCATCCGTTCGGTGTAGCTGTTAGTGCCGACGGACAAATCGTATATATCGCAGATACCGGAAATAAAGTGATTCGTAAATTGTCTATACAATAACCTTTGATAATACATATATGAAAAAAAATCTTTTATTGATTGTACTGCTTATGACATTGATTCCATTGGCAGGCTACAGTCAGAACGAAACGAGTACACAGTTTACAGTGGCAGGCGTGATTGTGGATGCAACCGGCGAGCCATTGGTAGGTACGGCTGTTTATGTAAAGAACGAACCGGGAGTCGGCGTAGTAGCGGATCTGGACGGAAAGTTCAAGATAAAAGTAACGAAAAACGCTACACTGATATTCCAGTCAGTGGGTATGAAGAATGTCGAGATGCTGATTACCAAAAACGAAGAAAAGCTTAAGATCGTCATGAAAGAAGACGAGACTAAGATTGACGAAGTAGTGGTAACGGGTATGAGTTCCCAGAAAAAAGTATCTGTGGTAGGTGCCATCACCACCATTGACGTTGCGCAGCTAAAAACTCCCGCCACTTCCCTCAATAATATGATCGGAGGTCGAATGGCAGGTGTTATCACTATGCAGAGTTCGGGTGAACCGGGCAAAAATATCTCCAACTTCTGGATTCGCGGTATCAGTACTTTCGGAGCCAGCAGTGGAGCCTTGGTACTGATCGATGGTCTCGAAGGAAGATTGGAAGATATTGATACCGACGACGTTGAATCGTTCAGTATCCTGAAAGACGCCGCAGCAACGGCTGTCTACGGAACACGCGGAGCAAATGGCGTGGTATTGGTGACTACCAAACGTGGTACCAGTGGAAAATTAGAGGTGACCGGACGTGCTACGATGAAAATATCACATATCAAACGTCTGCCCGAATACCTGGGAGCATACGATTACGCACTCCTTGCCAATGAAGCCAGAGCGATGTCCGGGGAAGACGATCTGTACACCCGCCTTGAACTGGATCTGATCAAAAACAGGCTGGACCCGGATCTTTATCCGGATGTAAACTGGATAGATGAAATCATGAAAAGGAATTCTATTCAGCAGAACTACTATGTCAGTGCTAAAGGAGGAGGTGACGTTGCTAGATACTTCTTGTCGCTGGGGTATCAGGATGAAGGAGCCGCCTATCGCCAAGAGGAAAATCTGTTTAAAAAGCCATTGAGCGTAAACAAGCTGAATTATCGTGCCAATATCGATATGAATTTGACCAAGACGACCCAGCTATACTTCGGTGTAGATGGATATGTCAATTCTTATGTCAGTCCGGGCGGAGGGAACACAGATCTGGTATGGTCAGCCGTCCAGCAGTTGACCCCCCTTCTGTTTCCGGTCACTTACTCTGACGGCACGCTGCCCGTATATGGCGGATCACGTGAATTGGCTTCTCCATATGTTATGCTGAATAATACCGGATACATGCAAAGCGAGGACAACCGAAACATGCTGACGCTGAAGCTGACGCAAGAATTCGGAGGATTTCTGAAAGGACTGACGATGTCGGTACAAGCGATGACGGAACATATCGGCTACTTCAGCGAATACCGCAGGATTTGGCCCGACCT
Source organism: Bacteroides sp. 1_1_14 (assembly GCF_000162515.1). Classification (NCBI taxonomy): domain Bacteria; kingdom Pseudomonadati; phylum Bacteroidota; class Bacteroidia; order Bacteroidales; family Bacteroidaceae; genus Bacteroides; species Bacteroides sp. 1_1_14. Next base: position 611,204 of record NZ_GG774702.1, read on the forward strand.
CTACCGTGCTACCGGACGAACCGCACAGGGAGTCTTGATTAAAGCGCTGCGCTCAGCACAATCAAGTATGGCATACGGAAGTGGCGAAAACTCTTACAGGCAATACTATATGGAGGCGAAAGCCAACTGGAACCGGTCGTTCGGAGACCATACCTTTGGCGCGTTGCTCGAATACTATATGAAAGATGAGAAAAACTCTCTATGGGGCAAATATGATGATTTAGGTATCGCCAGCATCCCCAAACGCCATCAGAACCTTTCCGGACGTATCTCCTATGACTATAAAAACCGTTATTTCATCGATGCGAATTTCGGTTATACAGGTTCTGCACAGTTCAAAAAAGGAGAACAGTTCGGTTTCTTTCCTTCCATTGCCGCAGGATGGGTTCCTTCCTCTTATGCATGGTGGACAGAGAAACTACCTTGGTTTACGTTCCTCAAAATTCGCGGCTCTTACGGTATCGTAGGTAACGACCAGATTGTTTCTACCAACGATTATACCGGCCAGGGACGCTTCCCTTACCTGACCCTGATAGACAATCATGCCGGATCTGCTTGGGGATATCGTTATGCGGGTATCACAGAAACCCATACCGGAGCCGACAATTTGAAATGGGAAGTAGCAAAGAAGGCGAATCTTGGTATCGATGCCAAGTTCTTTCACGACAAGTTGTCCCTGACAGTCGACATATTCCGGGATACTCGTGACCACATCTTCCAGGACCGTGTGACGTTACCTTCTTACGTAGGTATGGTGACTTATCCGAAGTCGAATGTCGGACGTATGCACAGTGTAGGATCGGACGGAAATATTGAGTTTTTCCATACAATTAATAAGGATATGAGTTTTACGGTTCGTGCCAATTATACATTCTCACAAAATATCATCGACTATTTTGAAGAGAATAAATTACCTTACGACTATCTCAGTGTGACCGGCAGACCCTTTAACATCTTACGCGGATATATCTCCGAGGGACTATTCGCCAGCAAAGATGAGATCAATACCAGCCCCGATCAAAGCGGATTCGGAAAGATACGCCCGGGCGACATCAAATATCGCGATGTCAACGGCGATGGTATTATCAATGAAGACGATAAGGTGCCATTGTCTTATTCCAACCAGTTACCAAGAGTGATGTATGGATTCGGCGGTGACTTCCAGTGGAAAGATCTGACTGTTAGTGTCTTGTTCAAAGGTTCCGCCAAGGTAGACTACTATCGTGCAGGGCTTGGCAACGACAACGGATGGATTCCGTTCTATAATGGAGACTTGGGAAATGTGATCAAACTAGCCAACAATCCCAAGAACAGATGGACGCCCGCATGGTATTCGGGAACTACTGAAACGGAAAATCCGAATGCTGAATTTCCACGTCTCTCTTACGGAGGTAATAAGAACAATTCTCAATTGTCCTCCTTCTGGAGGCGGAACGGTTCTTTCCTGCGCCTTCAGGAAGTTAGCTTGCGATACAGCCTGAAACATCTGCCATGGATTAAAGCGGTAGGATTGTCTTCCGTCGATCTGGAATTTGTGGCGAATAACCTGTGCACTTTCGACAATGTGAAATATTTCGATCCCGAACAAGCATCGGCAAATGGTGCTGTCTATCCGATACCTGCTACCTATTCATTCCAGGTATACTTAAGATTCTAATCACATAACATTGAAAAATTTATGAAAAATCGAATTAAAATACTTTTGGGAGCCGTGATCGGCAGTTCTTTGCTGCTCAGTTCCTGCAATTTTCTGGATGTAGACAATTATTTTCAGGCTACATTCAAGGAAGATTCCATTTTCCACAGCATGAAAAATGCCGAAGGATACCTTTGGAACACCCCGACCCGTTTTCCCGACGCGGGTGCCATTTGGGGAAACTCATGGAATCCGGGAGAAACTGCCTCGGACGAGATTGCCGTCAGATGGCAGACCAACGAGTTTTGGGGAGCGCAATTCAGTGTTGGTACTGTCAACGGAAGAAACCTGCGGCAGGATATATGGTATAGCATGTATGTAGTAGTGGCAAGATGTAACCGGATGCTGGAAAATATCGATAAAGTGTCTGATATGACAGAAGCCGACAGAAGACGTTACATCGGATACGTACACTTTATGCGCGGTTATGCCTACTACCATTTACTGATGAACTACGGTCCGTTGCTCATTGTCGGAGACGAAGTACTAGGTACTTCCGAATCTGCGGAATACTATGACAGGGAACGGTCTACATACGATGAATCGGTGGATTATATTTGCAATGAATTCAAGCTTGCCACACAAGGTATTTATGGACCGACCGAGCAGAGTATCAGCTATTCCGACCGTCCTACCAAGGGGGCAGCTTTAGCGTTGATTGCCCGTCTGCGCCTGTTCCAGGCTTCTCCGTTGTTCAATGGCGGTGATGCCGCCCGCCTGTGCTTTAGCAATTGGAAGCGCAAAAGCGACGGTGCCGATTACGTAAACCAGACTTATGATCCCGACCGTTGGGCGGTAGCAGCCGCTGCCGCAAAGCAAGTGATCAATATGGAATACTATTCACTGTTCACAGTGGCACCGGACAATCAATACCCTTATCCGTTGGCAGATAATGTTCCTACGGCTCCTTTCCCCGATGGTGCGGGTGGTATCGACCCTTACCATTCTTTTGCCGATATGTTCAACGGTGAAGGTATTATTCAAACCAATAAAGAGTTTATCTGGGCAATGGCATCCCAAAATGTGACTAATTACACGCACCACTCGTTCCCTGTTAAATTCGGAGGCTGGGGCGGCATGTCCGTACCTCAGAGAGTGGTCGATTGCTTCCTGATGATGGATGGCAGAGACATCCACAATGCATCGGCAGACTATCCGTATGTAGCGGATCTCAGCCAGACAATAGGTACGAATAAAGTGCTGGGAAACTATCAGTTGAGAGGTGATGTTCCGAAGATGTATGACAACCGTTCGGCACGTTTCTATGCTTCCATCGGATTTCCCGGACGCTTGTGGACTATGAGTTCCGCTTCTTCCGACGCAACCTATGTCAACCAGCAGTTCTGGTATTCTCATGATGATACGCAAGCCGGGTTGGCCGGTGCGGGAAATAACGTCAATGATTACAATATCAGCGGCTACACTCCCGTCAAGTTTGTTCATCCTGACGATTCATGGTCGAGCGGAAAAGGAAGTGTGAAAGGCGCATTTGTTACTCAGCCTAAACCGTTTGCCATCATCCGTTATGCCGAAGTACTCCTTGAATATGTAGAAGCGTTGAACCGGGTGACGGGTACGGTCACCGTTACTACTCCTGATATGACAGGTACGGATGTCGAAGTGACTGTCAGCCGTGATATTCAGGAAATGGCTAAATACTTCAATATGATCCGCTATCGTGTCGGATTACCCGGTCCGGCTTTGGGTGACTTCAACGAGGTGGAGAGATTTGAGCAGATCATCCGTAATGAACGACAAGTGGAACTTTTCAACGAAGGCTACCGCTATTTCGATACCCGTAGATGGGGTACTTACCTTACCGAGGATGCCAATACGTCTAACTGGCAGGGATTGGATGTACAAAAAGACCGTACGGACGTCGCCGGCAATCCGGGATTCTGGAACATCGTGACCATTGACCAACAGAATATCCGCGATCGCGTCGCACTGCCCAAAATGGTATTTATGCCGATCAGTCACTCTGAATTACTGAAAGTACCTTCCATGGACCAGAATCCGGGATGGGACAGATAATGAAAAACAAGAATAACAGAAAGATAATATGAAAAAGATATTAACTATAATTCTTTGCTCTGCTTTGGTTATGATAAGTGGTTGCGATAAGTATGATTTCGATCAGGAACAGTTCCGCAAAGAAGTAAATTTACTCAGTAATTCCAACTTGGTATATGATCGCCAGGTAGCTGAGTTGCAGCAGGGAGGAGATACCCTTTTCGTGGTAGCTTCGTTGAGTGGATCGCAGGCTACCGACGAACCGGTAACAGTGGTGCTGCAACATTCCGATACACTGTTGAGGGCTTACAACAAGTCCAATTTTGATATCAATAAAGCCCGTTTTGCAAAGTACTTGCCGGAAGAATGCTATGAATTTCCGACGATGGAAATGAACATTTCCGCCGGCTCTTCCAAGGCTATGTTTCCGGTGTATCTGAAAAATCTGGAAAAGATTTCACCCGACTCCATCTATTTTCTCGAATATAAGATAGATTCATTGAGAACACCGGACTGTAATCCGAAAAAGAGGCACGTGCTGCTTCGTATCCACAAGGAGAATTACTATGCGTCCACGCAGACGGCAACTTACTACAATTACACCAGTAGTACGGTCATTATCCCGAATCCGGATGGGTATAGTGAAGTTCGCCGTCCGACCAATTCCAACCGTGTATTTCCTATCTCTGAGAACTCTGTACGTTTGATGGCCGGTGATGAAAATTTCACTGACTATACCACTGCGCTGGATATCATCAATAAGGGGAGCATCATTCTGGAAATGGGAACACAGTTGCCCGAGAATCCGTTGGCGAAGGAACTCACTATCCTGCCGTATCAAAGCATCGACGTAGTGCAGCTCACACCCATCGGCGAATATGACAATACGTATTTATTGAATGTCATCCGGACGCCCGACGGACGCTCCACTTATTATAAGGAGTTCCGCCTCCATTACAAATACCGTTTGAAGTCTACCGACCTCTACAGGGAGGTAAATGCCAAACTGAGATACCAATTCAATCCAAGAGTAGAAAACTTGTAATGCATCTAATAATATGAAAAAAAATATACTAATCATCGGACTGACAGGAATCCTGGGAACTTTCGTAGCTCTCTCTTCCTGTGGTCCTGATTATGAAACTGAGTTCAATGTACTGACATTGACCATTCCCAGCGAGAGCCAGGCGGCTGTTGTTTTTCCGCTTTCCGGCGGCGAACATGAGATAGAAGTGGAGACCAACGTGGCGCTCGATAACTGGACGGTAAGTTCGAATGCCGAATGGTGCAAACTACAAAAGCAGGAAGGTAAAGTCACGGTTTCTGCCGATCAGAATGAAGGCTATAAACAGCGTATAGCAGAAGTTACGATAGCATACGGTCACCAGAGTTATTCCATAAGTGTGAAACAGTTCGGCTTGGAACCGGTGATCGATATACCCGGATTGACGGATGATGGAATGAAGGCGGTGGATGCTAAAGCGACTTCACTTTCTATCCAGGTGAATACCAATCTGAATCTGGATGTCATCACTGTACCGGATACCTGTAACTGGGTACGCTTTAACGAACCGAAAGAGCTGAAAGCAAAGAAAGGACAAAAAGCTGTAAAAGCGGAAGATATCGTCAAGAAAAATCTGGTATTCAGTTTGGATCAGAATACTGATACCATTGTGAGGTATTGTACAATCACCCTTCAGTCGTCACAGAATTACAACTGTGTCGGCACGTTCATTATCAAGCAGCAGCCGAGAGGATATATTGTTGACATTGACGATGCACACAAGGTCTTTGAAGTGAAAGCAATGGGCGAAACGATCACGATTCCTTTCAAAGTGAACGGTCCTGCGGGTGCGGAATATGAATATGTGATTGACGAAAATGCTCAAACATGGATTAAGCCTGCAACTGCACCGCTCACCAGAGGAGCATTGCGTGATGCTTCCGAAAGCTTCATCATAGAGCCTAACACCGCAGTTGTAGAACAACCCCGTGAAGGAACGATAACGTTCACAAGTAAAGATCCGGTTGATCCAAACAGCTTTACAGTTACTGTGAAACAAGCAGGATTCGTTCCCGTTCCTCCTGTAAATGTGGTGAATGCTACCGCTACACCGGGAGCCGGACACATCACTCTGCAATGGGAAGCACCGGAAGATGTGGATTATAGTAAAGTGAAAATTACGTATTATGATAAGGTCACAAAAGAAAATAAAGAGATAGAAATAGATGGATTCAAGACAACATCGGCTATCATAGATGATACCTATCAGTGTGCTGGTGAATATTCCTTTACTTTCAAGACCTACGGTCCTACGGGAATGGAGACTGAGAGTCCTGTAATCATTACAGGTACTTCCGGCGAAGCTTCCGAGTTGGAACGCGTCATTCTCACTGTTGATATGCTTTCTGCTAATGCGACACAGGACGGTGATGGAGGTGGCTTACCTGCTTTGATTGACGGCAAAGGTGAAACTTATTATCATTCCAGATGGCAAGATCCAGTCGTATCAGAAGCCCATTACGTGCAGATTAAACTGAACAAACCGTTGCAAGGGCTTCGTTTTGAATATGATGCGCGTCAGACTGGCATAAATAATGGGGGCGACGTAACGATCGCAACTATTTACGGAAGTACCAACGGTGAATACTTTGAAAGCATGGGTACGGAAGAGTTCAATTTACCGACATCAAACGGTGGTCATGCTACCGCTAAAAACAATGTGAATGGTAAACAAGCTTACAACTATATCCGATTTACTCCTACGGGTCGCCGTAATCAAGCCACATTGGACTATACTAACGCTAATAAAGCATGGTGGAATATGGCTGAGATGTATCTCTACAGAGTAAGGCATGATGAAGCCTGGGCCAAAGAGCAGTTAGGCATCTGATAAACTAATGGAAAGACTGGCGGGGAGGAAATAAGATTAGATTAGACACATTTTCCTATAATACTCCCTGTCAGTCATTTTTTTATTTATATTATCCGACTATTGAGAATCATGTACATGAAAACAAAGAAACTGAATATCATATTACTTGTTTTGCTGCTAATCTGCACAGCCATCGGTTGTCATTCACGGCAGAAACCGGACATTCGTCCCCATCCCGTAAATCTCAGTGCCGACAGTTTTTATCAACAGGCGGTAGCCATCCTGCAATCGTCTTATGATGTCGATTCCACTCGGAAGTGTATCAGCCTTCTGGACCGGGCACTGTCGATTGACAGTCTCAACCCCGATTATTATGGTACCAAAGCTAAACTACTGGCTGAGATGGGGGAGCTGGATTCCGCATTGCATGTCCAGACTTTGGCAATGGAGAGAAAAGCGATAACAGGAGAATACCTGTTTCAGTTAGGATTGTTTCAGGCGGCTAAAGATATGAATGCTGATGCGCATCAAAGTTTCGGAAAAAGTCTGGAAATTCTGCGGGCAGTGCTCGAACAATATCCTGACAGTTTGGGAGCATTTATTCTTGAAGAATCCGCCAATGCGCTTTATCAGGGAGCAGACAGCATTTATATGAAAGACATCGATGGCATTCGCAAACGTTTCCCGAACAGGCTTCTGGAAATAGAGATGATCCGAAGGTTGAAGCCGCATTCGCTGGTGAAGCAAATCAAAAAGATTCAGATAGAGAATGAATATAACATTGACTTCGATTTGGATAGTTTGGTCAACGAAATGGAAAAACAACAAAAATTATAAATACTATGTTATTGGATAAGGTAAAACACATACTATGTATCTCTCTTATTCTGCTGGTGGGAGTCACTACTCTCTATGCTTGCAAGAGTGATGATAAGGAGCTGCAGGGAGAGCCGGTGCTGCAAGTTCAGAAATCCATTGGATTCAAGAAAGAGGGTGGGGAAGTAGCCGTACCTGTCAAATCGAACCGGGAGTGGAATGCATCGGTAACTGAGGGAAAAGAATGGCTGACGGCAAGGAAAGCATCGGATACAGAACTGACGGTTTCGGCAACATCCAGTCCCGAAAAAGGAGTCAGAGAAGGAAATATTACTATCGCCAATAATGCGCTGACTGCTAAACTCAGAGTTGTGCAGACAGGCGGTGACCTGATCATTGAAGTGGCTGAAGAGAGCCGTGTCATTCAGGTGGCGGGAACAGGAAACGATCATCTGGAAGTCAACTTGCTTTCCAATACAGACTATGAAGTAGTTATTCCGGAGGAAGCCAAAGACTGGATTACCGAGAAAGAAGTACCTGATACAAGAGCCGATCTGGCATCCAGTACACGAATATTCTCCATTGCTTCCAATCCTCTGACTACAGAAAGGAATGCTACGATCAAGTTTGTATCCAAAGAAAATACAAACATTTATGACCAGTCGGAAATCAAACAACAAAAGAAATCGAGTGATATTTCGGGTGTAAATCCGGAGAAGGATATAAAGTTGAAAGTTACCGGTGGATACGACACCGACCATCAGCCGGGGCAGGATATATCGAAGTCTTATGACGGTCAGTTCGGCGGAACCTGTTATCATTCCACATGGAGTCAATCTGCAAAATTCCCCGTTACTCTTGAATATCAGTTCGATCAGAATCAGCTTACGCTAGACTATATCCTATATCACAGCCGGAATGGTAACGGTAATTTCGGAGCATTCGAACTTTACATCAAGCCTCAAGGAAGTACGGATTTTATTCATATACAAGATTATGATTTTAAAGGAGCAGGAGGCAGCTATAGGATATTGCTGAACGATCCGGTTGTACCTGCGGCTGTTCAATTCAAAGTTAAAAGCGGATTGAATGATTTCGTCAGTTGCGATGAGATGGAATTTTTCCATGCTGCGGAAAATCCGCTTGACGAACAACTGATAACAGTATTCACCGACCGTTCATGCAGTGAACTCCTCCCGGACGCTTCCGACGAAGCCATCAATCGGCTTCCGGCATTCTTCAATGTGCTGGCAAAGTCTTTGCAGAGCAATACTTATCCCGAAGCGGAAAAGAGATTCAGGATACAGTCATATCAGGCATACAGTGTGCCCGAATATTGGGGAGATAAATTGAGAACCAATTACTACTCGCCTCTTTGCAACCCTACCGGTATCATAACCAATGCGGGTGAAGAGATGGTCGTTTTAGCAGACGGCATACCGCAAGGTGAATCCATTTCACTAAGGTGTTGTTCGGATCTGGGGCCCGACGGTGAAGAACGATTCCTGAAAAACGGAATCAACAAGTTTTCTTTCTCACGTGCGGGAAATCTGTTTGTCATCTATCAGAAACTTGATCCCCGTGGCATGCCGGCAGTGAAAATACATTTTCCGCCCCAGTATGTGGAGATAACGGAACATGCGCGTGTAGGCTTCAATGTATGGGATCTGACTGTGGATAAAACCGATGATCTGTTCCGTGAATATATCCGGAAGGCAAAATCTGTCACTTTGGACGGATCTGATAAATGCGTATTTGTATTGAAAGGCAGGAAGATTCTGTTTACAGCACTGAAAGACTTGCTGCAAAATCAGGACAACTTCAAACAGTATGGAGTAGTAAGAGGAATGGAACGATGGGATAACCTGATAGATTGGGAGCAGGAACTGGCTGCCATCGATACCTATTCGAATACAGGAGAATTTAATTCACTGATGCATGTCACGACTTTCACCGACGGGCTTTATGCTACCAATTATTACATTAATATGGCAGCGGGTGATGTAAGCACAAAAGATGGATGGGGTTTCAAAAACAACTTCGATCCGCGTGATATGGACAAGAATCAGGACAATGAATGGGGACCGGGACATGAACTCGGACACATGCATCAGGGAGCTATCAACTGGCCCAGTACTACGGAATCGAGCAATAATCTCTTTTCTAATTATGTGGTGTACAAGATAAACCAGTGGGGATCACGTGGAAGCTCCATTGGGACTTTAGCTACTTACCGGTATGCGCCTCCGACTCCTTGGAGCAGATTCATGCATCCGCGCGACCCGAACACGTTGGCATTTACCCCTCAGGACATGACATCTGATGATGCCAATAAATATGGATTATATCAAGGAGAAGCCTCCGAAATGCATATGCGCCTCAACCAGCAATTGTGGACATATTTCGAACGTATCGGCAAGAAACCGAATACCATCCGTAAGATATTCGAACAAGGACGTACCCCTGAATTTTGGTTACCTTTCAATGATCCGGGCGCAGCACAGCTGATGTATGCACGCAACGTAGCAAAAGCCGCTAATATGGATATGACCGAATTCTTCGATGTCTGGGGATTCTTTATTCCGGTCAGTTTCAAGTTGTATGCTTACGGAAGCTTTTCATATACCGTGACACAGGATATGATTAATCAGACGCTGGCTTATATGAAAACATTCCCCACTAAATGTCCGCCTATTGAATACATTGAAGACCGAAGATACCAGGCAGGAGCCGGAGGCAATCAAAAAGGTATATCCGAAGATGGAGGAGATGTAGGGTATTTCGAAACATTCCAGAACAATGTGAAAATCACCAAGACTGTAAGTTATACCGTTTCCGGAAGAACATACACTGTGACTAATGGCGAACAGGCGGTTGCTTTCGAATTAATCAAGGATGGCAAAAAAGTATGGTTTGCCAATCGGTTTGTATTTACTGTACCTGCCGGAGCAGACATTGAAGGAGCGGAACTGTACGCTGTTCAGGCGGACGGGCAACGTATTAAAGCAAATAAATAGGGAAACTTACTGAATATCCCCCAATCTTATATGGAATGAAGAGTAGCTTTTACTTTTGAGTAGAAGTTACTCTTTGTTCTAATGAAGATAATCCTCTAGCTTCCATCCTGTATCCGATGAATAGTTTGCTTTTACATACCGTCCCTGGAAAATAGAACCGTTTATCGTTTGTAACCATCCAAAACTCCAACGAGGCAACTTGCTGATCTGTTTTATTAATTGTTCGGTCAGAGCTTGATTCTCTTTATTCATGATCTCATTGGGTGATAATAAATATCCGGTCGTTTTCCCTTTTTATTCGTCACCAACAAGATATCTACGCCAAATTTTGTGGTTGATGTTTTATGCTTTTTCAAATTACCATTAACGAACTCTTCTAATAAATCCAGTTTATATTGAAGATTAGTATACCAGCAACCATCTGTACTGGCAATAGGCGAATACTTGATAGTAGGACGAGAACGACGAGGACCTTCCATCGTTCCGGTTTTTGCAATATCTAAAAAGTTTCGTGATATAACCTGTCCCTTTTCTATGTCAAACTCAGCTACATTCTTCGTCACAATTTCTCCAAATAAGTCTTTGGGACACGATAAGGCTGTTATCTTCCCCGAATACCATATTGCAGGAATCCCTAAATCGTCTTTTCCATATTTTTCAGCCAACTTATTCTTATAGATCGATGCTTCATTCGACTTTCCTTCTTTTGATGAATATATTTTCTTTAAGTATAACATAGCCTTTTGTCCTGAAGAATATTCAAAGCACCATTCCGCACGAATATCTTTTGGTCTTTGTAAGTCGGATGGTAATAGAGATTGTTCCATAAATATTCCTGCTTCAGGAGATTCTTCAATATTATAAATAATATCATGATTCTTCAAAGTATCGATAGCTTTTTGCTCTTTATAGTTAGATATCATCTTTTTGACTGGAATATAATGCTGCCCATAAACAACATTACAAGCATAGCATAGAATACTTAAAAAAAGAAATTTCTTCATAACTTTAATCCTTTATGATAGAGTTGTTTTTTTTGTAAATAGAGGCATAACAGAATTAATTATATTGTTCTTCGTTTGCTTTCAATTCTTTTATCAACTCCTTTATTCTAAGAAATTGTTTGAACATTGTTTCGAATTCTCCAGTCGTTACATTTTTGAGCGGCGTGCTCTCTTGTATAAAGACATAGGCATCACACCAGTTTTTCACAGAATGAAATTGATATTGTCTCTGATAACGTGCCATTCTTGGAATAACTAATAACTCAACAATACCGTCATCCATATATTTGGATGGATAATAGAAATAACTTTCTTTTGTGCTTAGAGCTAAATGTTCAAAACTATTATATGGTGGCTTGGATAATGGTAATGCTATCAGCTTGCTAAAATAACCGGCGGATTCCTGAGTAAATGTTCCTTTTCCAACTTGAAAACCAATTGAGTAATACTTATCTCCATAATATTTCTTTAAACGATTCCCTGCTGGGATTTCTTTATACGGAAAACTATCAAAACGTTCCAAGTTAGAAAGATGGGCACTATGAGCGTGAATGATTAGCTTCTCATCTTTTTTTAAGAAATGATCAGCAAGTTGTTTGGTATAAGTAAACATATAGAAATCCCTATAATCAGGAGGAGGCAATTGGGAGCCAATACCCAAATTGATACAAGTTTCTATGTATTGGGTAAAAAGCGAAAAATTCTCTTCTCCCAACTTCGTTTTTAAATAAACATCCTCATGAGCATATTGCAATATATCTTTAAATTCTTTATCATATAGTTTTAATAAATAGTATCGCCCTTTTTCTTTATCCAATAGATTTAATAGGTAGTCATAAAAATATGGACTTATGATGTCTTTATAATCCATACCAGATAGGTGTACTTTACGAAGAGATGTCTTGTTATACTCCTTTAACCAATCCACAAAGCCCATAAGCTCGCTATTGTTTGTAAAAAACATCTGCATGATTTCTTTTATTTGTTTTTCAATGTCGGGTGATGATATAATTCCTTGTATATATGCATCGACCAGTAGTAAGGCATCAACGGGAGCCTCTAACAGAACAAACCTGCAATCTCCATTTTGAATGAGATTCTTTGAAAATTGAATAACCGCAGTTTTTAATTCTTGCGAACCATGAGTACATTCTCCTAATCCTATGATTTTTTTATCTTTCAATTCATTTATTCGCGTAAGCAGAGTACTATCATTGTCATGAGATAATTTTATAATCTTATTTTTGATAAGTCTTTTGTGAATGTTTGTGTTAATGACAGTTTGATCTTCAATAGATTGTTTCCCCAGATCTTTTCCATCAATATTGATTTGCAGGTCACTTAAACATATTTGTTGATCCGGATTACTATTTCCAAAATAAAAGATATTAATTCGTAATGCTTTGGCTTTATATTTCCCGTCCGTCAATTTTAATGATAGTACATTATCCGTCCATTCCGGATGTTCCAGCTTTTTGTCTTCAGATGCTACTGCCACTTCATTACTGTTGAGAGCTGTAACTGTAAGCCATGCATTAGTTATCTCTCTTGTTTTACTTTTTATAGATACTTGGCAGCTATCTCCATTTATCTGTTCTGGTATCATGATAGTGCAAGATGCAATAAATATCATATTCTTATTTTTTGATGGAGGTGGAGTATATGATATTTTATAAACTATATTATCATCTTTCTTTATTTGCATTGATTCAATATAAGTAAAGCATCCGGTTTGGTTCTTTATCCAAGACCACTTTTGTTCTTCTCCTCCCTTAAAATTGAAATTATATTCTTCTGCGATAGTTTGAGCAATAGATGATGCGGGAAAGATAAATATAAATAATAGTACAGGAAATATAAGGCAAAATCTCTCTTTTTGTTTCTGTATCCCGCTAATACCTATTCGTACTAATTTCTGTTTCATATGCATTAAATTTAAGTTGTGTGATTCTACAAATATAGAAATAAAAACGCATTGTTGCATAGACAATCAATGATTTAATATTGCTTGTTGACTCAATATCAATATTCAAGGTATTTGCCAGTGAACCATTCGGCAATTATACCATTATAACCTGCTGGTACGTCTTGATACTGTCCTTAAAAAGATTCAACATGTCGGTTAGAGACATAATCTCATATTTGTCGTCTGCATTATTTTGAGCATAGATCAAACCAGGCAATAAATATATGAAAAGTGATATAATTCTATTTTTCATAATTGACCAACTATACGTACGGTATCTGATTCATTTCGCTTTGGCAAAATAAATATATTATCTGTCTCTGGGACAGGATCTATTACTTCGATATAATCTTTCGGATTTCTATACCAAAACACCTTTTGTAATGATTTGATATAGTGGTTGAGTTTCTTAGCTCCTTCGTCAGTGTATAAGCAATAAAGAGGGATACAACCACGATATCGTTTTTGAATTAATATGACCAAGCAATGAGTATATTTATTTTCATATTTTTCCCACATTTTTAAAGGGTATGTGATAACAGTATCTGCATTGAAGGATTCACGGGCATATTTGGAAGACTTATAAGTTATAGGTAATTCAGATAAAAAAGCGACTCGTTTTCCCGTATTTTTAAGGAAGTCCGCTTTAATATGGGTTAAATGATAAGTATTCATCTCAACTTTCATTTCTGGAAGCAAATCAAAATCTGCATAGACTGAATCATTGCGTCTGCAAAATATACTGGGAATAGCAGTGAGTATAATAAAATTACTATCTTTGGATAGAAAGGATTTGCGATAGTAGCTTGGTAATCTCTTAGATTCTTTTGCAAGAAAGCATCCTAAATAAACTTTGTTTTTCCTAAAGAATCGATATAGGATATAAAATCTTTAGGCTGATTATACTGTACTTGATTTCTATCTAGTGCATAACCTTCTGGGATAAAAACATTTTGAAGACTTTTATCTTTTTGAGGATAAGCATTCGATGCTATCAAAAGTAATAATGATGATAAGATTATTGTTTGTAGTATTCTCATTGTTTTACACTTTAATAATTGTAGCCATTATAATCATTCTGATAAATTTTAGTTGTGTGATTCTGTAAAGATAGAAGTAATAGGATAAATTCCCATCTTATTTTTGCATCTTAATTATTAGCGGATCTTTCTTTAGCTTTTAAATGAGGTATTTCATATTCATCTATGATTGGTGGATCTATTACTTCAATGTAATCTTTCGGTTCTCTATACCAAAAGACATGTTCTAATGATCTGATATAGTGACTTAGCTTTTTGGCACCTTTGTCATTATAAAAGCAATACAGAGCAATACATCCACGACGTTTTTTTTGAATTATCATTACTTGGCAATGATTGTACTTATTTTCTAAATTTTCCCACATTCTTAAAGGATATGTAATTACAGTATCCGCATTAAATGCTTTACGAGCATATTTTGAAGATTTATAAATGAGAGGAAGATCACACAAAGAAGTAACCCTTTCTCCTGTATTCCTAAAAAAATCTCCTTTGATTATTTCTAAATGATAAGTATTCATTTCAATCATAAATCCTGTTTTAAAACTAAAGTCAGCATAAATAGAATCTTTATCCCCGCAGAATATGGGAGGCACAGATACGTATGCAATAAAATTACTGTCTTTTGATAGTATGCAATTATAATGTCGACTAAATGCATGTGCTCTAAATTGTTTTGAAGTAATGCATATTAGATTACCGTTAGGAATATGATGAAACACAAAATCGCTGGACTGATTAAATCGTACTTGGTTTCTATCCAATGCATATCCTTCAGATATATATCCACCAGAATTGAAAAAATCTTTAGTTTTTTTATCTTCTTGAGAGCATACCTTTGATATATTCAAAAGTAATAATGCTGACAAGGTTATTGCTTGTAGTATTTTCATAGTTCTATTGTTTTTATGTGTAACTATATTTGTTAAAACGTTGCATGCCAATCGCACCAAAAGGTCCATGCCGGTTCGTTCAGTCTCATTTTGTCTTCTCTATGCTTTTTAAGCATTTCCTTTGCTTGAGGGTAATCATACCATTTGCCGGCTAGTTCTTCTCCAAATGGTCCTGAAGAACCGGGGAAGAAATCGGTAAATTTCACTCGTTGATCAGTATCGGAGAGAACTATCAGTTCTTCGGCATACTTACAATTGGTTTCTATTTGTTCGAACCAATTATGTTCAGAATTATTCTTATAAAAACAATTATAGTCGAGTACGGTAAGTGTTCTTTGATCAACTAACTTGAATTTTCTATATCCTAGCTGATATAAAGCATTCAAAGTGTCCAATTCGTGTCCTGCTATATCTTCATCTTCTCCTATGCATTCAGTTTCTACTGATATATATAGAGGTTTCTCACTCACTTTTTCCATCGTTTGCAGTGCAATGATGTCATTTCCTTCTATATCTATTTTACAATAAAAAGGAGTACCGTATTCATGAAACAAATGGTCCAGCCGTTTTGATTTAATCTTCTTTTTAATAGCCTTGCAGCACATTCTTGAAGAAATAGAAACTTTAGTTGAACTCCAAATGGTATTTGGACCGATATAAAAATCGGTGTCTACGTCATTTGTGTCAGAAATCACATAGTTTAGCAACAATAGCTTTCCATTCTCTATGTATTTCTTAAAAATATTCTGCCATTCATTTATTAAATTAGGGTCAGCATCCACAGCAATTACCCGATACCCTTTCAAAAGATAAAAAAGGGTATCTTCTCCTTTATGAAAACCTATATCAAAAATGAGATTTTCCATTAGACTATTTTATTTTGTATAAATAATAAGTTTATCATTGTCATCAATCTTTCTTTTATTTCAGACTTATTGATTTCATGTGTTTATTCGCTCTTGCAAAATGCTCTCTTATTTTACCCTGCTGTTCCATATTACTCTGAGTAACATCCGAGTACCCAAAATCCTTTTGTTCTGAGATAAAAGGATAGATAACCATTATGTTTGTGGCTAGTTTGGATATTACTCCATCGGCTGTGTCAGTATTCTGAAACGAATAATCCAGCATCTTATCAAAAAAACGATTATAAATAACAATGAACTGTGTGCACCAAAACCAGTCAACTTTATAACGATGATATCCTGCAGGGATCGCTTGTCCAAATCCTCCAATACCACCGGAAAGTACTTCCGCTCCTTGTATATAAGCTTCTGTAACTTCTTTGAACAGTAATTTGGGAGAATAATTTTCCGTGAAATAATGGTCGTCTTCGCAAATGACAATGATGTCATCTCCTTTCTCTTTTGCCATTTTTATGATTTTGATCATACTATTCCATAAACCTACTGCACCGATAGGATGGGCCGAAGCCTCTACCCAATTTAACTCGAATTCTTCCTTGTTGTCGAACTCCTTAGTAATATGTTGTTTACGTTCCACTCTTTCTCTCATATTGATAACATAAACCGGAAGATAAAAATCCGGTTGATGCTCGGATGCAAGCTGTTCTATAATCTTATTGCTTTTATCGAGCCATATATCCCAGTTTAAACGTTCTTCAAAATCCTTTCGTGCAGTTTTCCTTAGTTTGGAATATGTTATATGGTTATTGAATATCTCTTCTATTTTATCAGCATATTCCAGCGAAGAAGCATCGATGTTGAACAGAAATCCATTTTCTCGTTCTTTGATAACCTGTGATACACCTCCTACATTAGTGCCTAACGATGGAATACCATAGGCGCATGCTTCGCAGAAAACTATTCCAAAACAATCAAAGCGAGTGGGCAGAATCAGAAAATGCGATCGTGTCAGGATCTCATGGAATTTTAACCTGTCATTGGAGTTTGTTTTGTCGATAAAAGGGTATATTTCAATATTCGGATCATTTGGTAAGGACATTGGAGGTTCACTTCCTACAATAGTAAGCGTACATTGAAATCCCCTTCCTTTTAGATTATGATAAATTTCAAGTACTTTATTTCCACCTTTCATATTCCAATTTCTTCCGATAAATAAGAGGTTACATGGTGCATTTATCGGCGATACGTTATCTGGAATCGGGATGTTCTCTGTGATATTCGCTCCAAATTCAACCACTTCTATTTTCTCGGCATCAGCATTGTAATCCTGCATTGCGCTCTGTTTTGCCCATTCCGAACAATAAATAATTTTATCCACCTTTTGTATAGCGAGTGATTCCAGTTGTTCGGCTAGTTTGGTAAGACTTTTGTCCTGCCAGTTCATGTATTGATTAAACAGATGAAATGTAGTATCTCCAATATAAATAAGTGGTATATCCGAAACGAGATATGCGGCAAAGAAATAATCTCGGCATATAATTACATCATAACATTCCTTTTTCAATAGGTCAGAAAACAATTTACCAAAAAGCAACGCATAATTTTCAGGAAAGAATGTTTCATTGTTTTTGAAATTGGCTTTGTGGAATTCCCAAACCTCAGCAAACACAGTTTCGCCTACCCATATCACCCTATGTTTCTTTTGAAGTGAAGTGTATAGAGAGTAAAGAGTACCTGACCAGTTATTTTGATCATTAGGGTTTGATGAAGATAAAAAAGCGATATTCATGGTTGTTCTAATTCTATCTAAAATAATTTATTAATTTTCAATTGAAAGATTAAACCATTGTATCGCGTTGTATTCTATTAAATAGATTCACAAAAAAACGAAAAATGTCTTCATTAGACATCCATTTATTCTTTTCTAAATTTTCAAAGTCGGATAATAGGCTATTTAATGTTTTATTATTATATACAGAGAGAAGATAGAGAAGAATTTCCTTTCTCAAACGGATAGAACCTAAAGACATTTCCTTTTTCTTCGTTACGGTGACCTGCGTATCACTTCTTCTAAACATTAATAGTTCTTGTGGTTCTACAAATAATATTCCTCCAGCTTTCGCTATATCAAACCACAATTTATAATCTTCCACACAGGGGTAATTTTGATATTCAATATGGTGATTAAGCAGAAACTCTTTTTTAATCATCACACTAGGATGAAGTAGCATGTTGTATTTTAGTAATTCCAACACAGGTTCGTGTATGATTCCATATCCAAGGTGGGAAACATTTCTTTCGTTGCCCTTATCGCTGAAAATCTTAGCCCATGTTCCACAAACTGTAATATCCGGATTTTTTTTCATACGTTTTAATTGAATTCTTAATCGTTCTGTATGCATTATATCATCGGCATCCATGCGTGCAATATAAGAGCCGGAAGCCAACTCTAATCCTTCATTTAAGTTTTGAATAAATTGATGCTCCTTTCTGACTAAACGTATTCTTTTGTCTGTATATCCTTGAATGATTTCTACTGTCCGGTCTGTTGAACCATCATCTATAATAAGAAACTCAAAGTCGGTCAGTGTTTGATTCAAAACACTATCAATAGATTCTTTTATATATCTCTCACCATTTCTGACGGGCATTAGAACTGTTATTTCAGGCATTGTCTTGTTCTATTAATTGTTCATATACATTAATCGTATTCTCTATCATCTTTTCCAGAGTGAATCTTTCTTGGTAGTTCTTGATTGCATTTGTGCTCAGTTTTAGCCTTAAGGCTTCATCATCTATCAAGCGGATGATGGCGTCTGCTAATTTCTCTTCATCTAGCTCTAAACCAAAATCTTCATCAAACACTAAAGGGATTCTCAAAGCGTTTACTTCATCTTCGAACATTTCGGAAAGTGCATCTACATCTGATACGATCATTGGCATACCAAACATGGACATTTCAATAGCCACATAGCTACATTGTTCATGTAAAGAAGGAATGACTCCTATAGTATTTGTTGTATATAGTTCTTTCAGCTCATTAAAAGAAACAGTCCCTAATATGTCAATCTTTAGTTGTTTGTATGCTTTGCGGATATGAGATGACATATATCCGGTACATTGCCCAACTAATTTCAGTTTGCAAAAATACCCTCTACTGGCTACTTTATTTAATGCATTAAGTAAACAAATCACTCCTTTTTCACGACTGATTCTGCCTACGAAAAGGATCTCTGGTGTTCTAGATTTTCTTTCCTGCAAGGTGATTCCCGTATCATCCATACCATTATATATAACAGATATTTTGTCTGGATGGATACCATATGCTGAAATAATGTGTTTCATTGCGGAATAAGAAACACATATAATTCTATCAGATAAAGGATATGCAATCTTTTCTAGTTGATTTTCATTTATTAAATTGAATGTGTTATTCAACCATTGAGAGTACTGTTTCTTAAACAGACTTTCATTATATTCAAGACTTAGTTTCCAAGGAATGATATGTAAATGGGTTAAAATATGTCCGCCTAAAGATAACTTTAAAATATCCGCTAATTTTACTAGTAATAATTCTTGCACATGCCAAATTAATTGTTTCCTGTTTTTAAAATAGGGAGATATTAAGTCGGATACGACGTTAAAATACTTAGTAAGCCAATATATTTCATTTCTCAGAGGCTTGGATTTAGAAGGATATGGGATATTAGCAATTATCCTATCCTCTGTCACTTCAAATTTGGGAAAGATCAGACTGGTATTTAAACAAATAATATGAACTTTAATGCCGTTCATATGTTTCATACCTTCTGTTAACATTTGAATATAGCGTACAACACCGGATGGATTGCCAGTTTCTATTCTGAGGATTACAACATTTTTTTCTATCATTTCAGCATTATATAGTGTCCGGTGGATTTTATATCTTGGAAATTAAGACATTCCATAAGTAACAATTGGGGAATTCCTCCTTTTAGTCTACTTAATGTCAGCCGATTTTCTTTATATAAATAAGATTCTTTATTAAACAAGAGGCTTGACAATTGTTTCTTTAAAGATGTCCATTCACTTTCTTTATTAAGAAGTTGTAATTTATTCAGATTGTAAATAGCATCAATTGATTCTTTTAAGTTTAGGGTTTCCAAAACCATATTTGAAAAGTAGCATTTTATAATCGCATTTGCCAGCTTTATGATATCTTTGCGTTTATGGCACAAACCATATTGCAAAAGATTGACCCCAAATGATATATTAGTACAAACATGTTTATCACTGATTAATTTTTTATGTGTTTGTACTATTATGTCAATTAATGTTTCTCCTCGAATACTTAATTCTTCATAAAGATTATAGAGACAGAGCATTTTCGTAGCATGGTAATAGAACAAATTACGTTCAAACAAACTTTTAGGAATTTGTTTTAGGTAATCATAGAGGTTCTCTATTAAATTGGGAAGTATTTCATCAAAATCAGATTCCTGAATATATGATTTAGAAGCTATTAAAAACGATATAGCGTCGTTTTTAGATACAATATTGTTCATATCTGTTTTTAATTGTTTTATGAATGCTACTATTTCTTTATGTTCTTGACCATATAATTCCAGATAATCAGCTTCAATATATTCTTTTTCAATAAGATGAATAAGAGACCATGCTATTCCCATTTTTCCTTCATTAAATGTATTGCTTTTCATAGGAGAAGCTAGTACCTCTTGCAATAACTCAAAAGCATGTTTTTCAGCTAAAGCATCCTTAAAATAGTGAGAATATTCGAAAAGAATTAAAGAATACCCCATTTTACCAAACATCAGACTAGAGTTGTCTAATGAATATCCATGTAATAATATAAAGTTCACCAAAAAATTATTTTTCATACTTCGTTTATATTAACTCGCTTTAATAGGGAAATCTTCAATATTGAATTGTACTATGGCAGAATGGTTGTAGTCCTTCTTTGTGGCAATTTCAATAAGCAGTGTTCGAAATCAGTGACTTAGTATTGTTTCTTGACTTAATATCAATATTCAAGGTAGTCTTCAATCTTAAACTTTTCATCTTTTACAATAAATTTTAAATATCGACCATATAACATTTTCTTGTCAATGGTTATCAGGGGGCCAAAACTGTTTTCAGGAAACTTCCTTATTTGTTTTTCTAAATAAGATACAATCATTTTCTCGTCGGTAGATAATGTTTTCGGCAATAAGAGGTGTGGAATAATTTGTCCTGTTTTAGGGACTACTTCCAATAGAAATGAATATTCCCTCCCAACATGTTTGCTAAATTCTGTAGAAAAATTTTCATTAATTAGGGGAGAGATTAAAAAATCTATATTCCTTTTAATGTCATCATACCAACATCCGTCTTCGCGTATTAATATCATGCCTCCTTTTTGTGGAAAACAAGAAGATTCAAACTTACCCTCATCTGGAGTTATTTGTTTTTCGTCAGATATCCTACCTTTATGAATGGATATGAGTGAAGCTTTCTTTGATACAACTGTATTAAATAGCTTTCTTGGGCAATGCAAAACGAATAATCTACCAGTGAACCATTTGGCAATTATACCATTATAACCTGCGGGCACATCTTGATACATAGCTGATTCTCTCATTCCATATTTCTCTTTTATTTTTTGTAATTCAAGAGAAGCTTGTTTTAAGGAATCTTTGTTTTGCGGAAATATATCTTCTAAAAATAGATACTTACAGTTTCTGTTTGGGATTCTCCATTGAGCTACACAACAAAATTCTTTCTTTAAAGGTGAAGGATACATAAAGGAAGGCTCATAGAAGTAACCGGGAACATATATTTCGTCATAATCTTGAGGAACACTATTTTTACTATCTTTGAAAAGACTAAACATGTCAGTTAGAGACAGAATCTCATATTTGTCGTCTGCATTATTTTGAGCATAGATTAAACTAGGCAATAAATATATGAAAAGTGATATAATTCTATTTTTCATAATTGTTGTTCTCAATATGGAATATAGGTATCAGTTGGCTCATGATAAATATAAAATTCTTTATATCCAATTTCTTGTAATTTACTCTTTGTTTCATAGTCTGCATCACTTGGATAGTTAGCATATTCACTCTGATGGTTATGATATTTTATATCACATCCACTATACGCCATTGACACTTCTTTTTCTTGATGATTGGTACCTGCGAAAAAATGATAAGTTGAACTATCCACGCACATAGACCATTCTACAGAAGTATTTTGAGTTAAAAAACTATAGATATCTCGATTCTGTTCACTAGTACCTTCAATAACCAATTGACCAGAAGATATTTGAAAAGATGTACCTTTAGGCAATTCCATTGTTGGAGCCCCATCCCATGATCCCATTGATACAAGAACCTCATCTGTATTTGTTTCGTTAGAGTAAAGTACACGCCCATCCACTCCAATTACATATAAAGTACCTCCGATTACTCCTTTTTCTTCATTTTGACTCAATACAGGCATTTCTTTTCGAATTTCATCAATAAGTGCCCTTGTTAATTTTTGTTTCATAAGTGTTTGATTTTAGTTTTGTGATTTCACAAATATAGAAACGATGGGATAAATCCCCATCTTATTTGCATCTTAATTATCAGCGGACTTTTCTTTAGCTTTTAAATGAGGTATTTCGTATTCTTCTATGATTGGTGGATCTATTACTTCAATATAATCTTTAGGCTCTCTATACCAAAATACCTTTTTTAATGATCTTATATATTGACTTAATTTTCTAGCACCTTTGTCATTATAAAAGCAATACAGAACAATACATCCGCGACGTTTTTTTTGAATAATCATTACTTGGCAATGATTATACTTATTTTCTAAATTTTCCCACATTCTTAAAGGATATGTAATTACAGTATCCGCATTATATGCTTTACGAGCATATTTTAAAGATTTATAAGTGAGAGGAAGGTCGCATAAAGAGGTCACTCTTTCCCCTGTATTTACAAAAAAATCTCCTTTGATTATTTCTAAATGATAAGTATTCACTTCAATCATAAATCCTGTTTTAAAACTAAAGTCAGCATAAATGGAATCTTTATCCCCGCAAAATATGGGAGGCACAGATACGTATGCAATAAAATTACTGTCTTTTGATAGTATACAATTATAATGTCGATTGTAGTCTCTAACTTGTTTTGAAGTAATGCATGTTAATCGATCACCGCCGGGAATATAATGGAATACAAAATCGCTGGACTGATTAAATCGTACTTGGTTTCTATCCAATGCATATCCATCAGATATATATCCACCAGAATTGAATAATTCTTTAGTTTTTTTATCTTCTTGAGAATATACTTTTGATATACTCAAAAGTAATAATGATAACAAGACTAAATCTTGCAGAACTCGCATAGCTTTTTATTAATTGTAGTATTAATTATAGTAACTGTAATCACTGTTAGCAGTACCATTGTAGTCACTAATATTTTCATAATTATAATTCCCGTAATAACTATTACCATAGCCATAACTATCTTCGTAATTACCATAACCAAAATAACCATAGGCATAGCCGTAGCTTTCCTCATGAGCACCAATGGTAGTATCAATGTCGGCTTTTTTTATTCGATATATTGTGGATATATCCGAAATGTCTACTTTTCTTACCTTTTTCCCATCTTCCCCCTCTAGGGTTGGGTCAAAATAAGAGATTTTTCCGTTTTCATCTGGTACTGCAAAGACTATAATAGTATGTCCTGTGCCATCAGGATTTACCATAGTTGCAACTTGATAATAGTCTCTGTTAGAAGTCATTGAACCTGGAACTGTATTACCAAATCCCATAACGCTAAGGACATTTCCAATTAATTCATTGGGAACTCCTCCCATTGCTGTAGGATCAAGACCATAAATATCTTTATAATCATTAGCATAATCTTGCGCAGATCGGGAGGGATCCATATGGTGCATGCAATTGAATAAACAATCCCAACTTGTAGTTCCACCATCTCCACCGTTGCAACATCTCATTTCCATTTCTGTCAGTACTGGCATCTCTTTCCGAATCTCATCAATGAGTGCTCTTGTTAATTTTTGCTTCATAAGTATTAAATTTTATTTGTGTGATTCTGCAAATATAGAAATAAATTTCGCATCTTTGCAAGAAATATAAATCTTTTTTTATGCAAACAAGACAATTCCCCTGGGAGTACCAAATGGATGCAAAAGACTGTGGCCCAGCATGTATCAAAATGATAGCAAAATACTACGGCAAATACTATTCGTTGCAATATTTGAGGGATTTATGTGGGATAACCAGAGAAGGAGTTTCCTTTTTGGATATTAGCTATGCTGCCGAAAAAATAGGGCTAAGAACTGTAGCGGTTAAGGCGACTATGGAGAATCTGACCAACAGGATTCCACTGCCATGTATCATACACTGGGACCAGCACCACTTCATAGTTGTGTATAAAACAAAAAAAGGGAAGATATATGTGTCCGATCCTGCCAAAGGCTTGCTTTCCTATCCGGAAGAGGATTTCAAAGACAGATGGTATAAGGAAGGGGAAGAATTCGGGATGCTGATGGTACTGGAGCCTATGGCAAACTTCAAGCAAATAGAAGCTCATGAACGGATCGAAAGATTCAAAAGTTTCGAAAACCTTCTCAACTATTTTACGCCATATAAAAAAGCATTCGGCATATTGTTCGCTATCATGTTGATAGCCACCGGACTGCAAGCAGTACTTCCGTTTATCTCAAAATCTGTAATAGATATAGGTATATATACTCAGGATATATCTTTCATCTACATGATGCTAATCGGCAATATTGTTCTTTTACTTAGTATAACGCTGTCAAATGTATTAAGAGACTGGGTCTTGCTGCACGTTTCTACCCGTGTCAATATCTCCCTCATATCGGACTATCTGATCAAATTAATGAAATTACCGGTGACTTTCTTCGAAAACAAACTGGTCGGTGATATCCTTCAACGGGCGGGCGATCATGAAAGAATACGCAGCTTTGTGATGAACAACTCCTTGGGGATGTTCTTCTCTATCATTACATTCGTTGTATTCAGCATTATACTGTTGATTTATAATCCTATGATCTTTTTTATTTTTATAGCGGGCAGTGGGATTTATGTAGCATGGATTTTCACCTTTTTGAGCATACGTAAAAAGCTCGACTGGGAGTATTTCGAACTGAATGCCAAGAACCAAAGTTACTGGGTGGAAACCATCGAAAATGTTCAGGAGATTAAAATAAACAATTACGAAGACCTTAAACGCTGGAAATGGGAAGCTATACAGGCAAGGATATACCGGTTGAATCTGAAAGTGCTGAAAATCAATAATGCACAGTCGCTTGGGGCGCAATTTATCAATAGTATGATGAATATTGCCGTCACGTTCTACTGTGCCATCGCCGTTATCAATGGAGATATCACTTTCGGAGTCATGATCTCAACGCAATTTATTATAGGGATGCTGAACGGACCTGTGGCACAGTTAGTCAGTTTTATACAATCTGCCCAGTATGCTAAAATCAGCTTTATGCGTATCAATGAAATTCATCAGCTGAAAGATGAAGACGATTCTTCGCCTGTGATAAGCAACAGTCTGAGTTTGCCTGTAGACAAAAGTTTATATCTGAAGAACGTATCATTTCAGTATTCGAGAAATGCTCCGCTGGTTTTGAAAAACATCACCTTGCAGATTCCTAAAGGAAAAGTGACCGCTATTGTCGGAGACAGCGGATGCGGCAAATCTACTTTACTCAAACTGTTGTTGCGTCTATACATGCCTTCTTACGGAGAAATCTGTATGGGAGATATGAACGTGAATAATATCAGTCTTCGCAATTGGCGTGCTAAATGCGGCTGCGTGATGCAGGACGGGAAATTGTTTAATGACACCATACAGAACAATATTGTACTGGATGATGCCAATATTGATTATGAGGCATTGCAGAAGGCTGTTGAAGTAGCCAATATCAGCCACGAGATAGAAGCTATGCCGCAGGGATACCAGACAATGATCGGAGAAATGGGCAGAGGTTTGAGTGGAGGGCAACGGCAGCGTGTACTGATAGCAAGAGCGCTCTACAAGGATCCGGACTATCTGTTTCTGGACGAAGCTACCAATGCACTTGATACGATTAATGAGCAAAAGATAGTAAGGGCATTAAATAACGTTTTCAAAAACAGGACAGTCATTGTGGTAGCTCATCGGCTAAGTACGATTCGCAGGGCAGACCAAATCATCGTATTAAAAGCGGGAATGATCATAGAGACAGGCAATCATCAAAGCCTGATGACAAACAAACAGTATTATTACAACTTAATTCAAAGCCAATATGAACCGGAAACAAACACCTTCTCCACAGAAGAAAGCGCAGACTAAATCATCCGGAAGAAGCGAAGAACTGGATGAGATTATTGACCGGATGCCCATGGCTTTCGGAAAATGGGTGGCACTGGCGGTCATTGTATTTGCAGCATTATTTCTATTGTTCGGATGGATTATCAAATACCCGGATATGGTGACCGGGCAAATTAAAATTAATGCGCAGAACCCGACCGTAAGGCTTGTTGCCAACAGTACGGGGAATTTGCTGCTTCTTTCGCACAAAGCACAGGAGGAGGTGAAGAAGGGGGAATATATAGCGGTCGTGCAAAATCCTGCTTCTACAGAGGATGTGCGGAAGATTGCGGATTTAATAAATCGAATAGATTTCGATGGCACCCATTTGCTTGCTCTTAAAGATACATTTCCCGACAAGGTATATTTAGGAGAAATCAACCCTCAATACTATGCCTTTCTTGCAGCTCTGAAAGCTCAATGTGACTATCTGCAGCAGAATGTCTACGAAAAGCAAAGAGAGAATATCACGACGAGCATTGAATGGAAAAAGAAGATTGTCCGAGAAGCGGAGGACTCGCAGAAAGCTGCAAAAGATAGAATGGATGTTGCCCGGAAATGGCTTAAACGTTATGTCTCTCTTGATCAGCAGGAAATAGCGACTTATGAATATGAGACCGATCAGATTAAAAATAATTACCTGACAACAGTACAGGAGGTACAAAACATAAATAGGGAGATTGCCTCGACCCGCATGCAAATCACAGAAGCATACCATCGGCTGGAGCAACTGGAAGTGGAACAACTGGAGAAAGAACGGGAACTGAAAGTGGAACTTTTGTCCACTCATCAGAACTTGATAGCAAATATGGCCGCATGGGAACAGAAATATGTTTTCAAAGCTCCTTTTGATGGAAAAGTAGAGTTCCTGAAATTTATTTCAGATGGTCAATTTGTGCAGGCAGGAGAAGCGGTATTTGGAGTGATACCCAAGGAAAACCATATATATGGTCAGGTGCTGCTTCCGGCCAATGGAGCCGGAAAGGTAAAAGAAAACAGTAAAGTCGTTATTAAGTTAGAGAACTATCCCTACATGGAGTATGGATATATAGAGGGATATGTATCTTCTATTTCTTTGGTCACCCAAACGCAGAAAACAGGAGAAAAGACCATTGAAACATATTTGATTAACGTTGAATTACCCAACGGATTAACAACTAATTATGAAGAGACTCTCGACTTTAAATATGAGTTGGGAGGAACTGCCGATATTATTGTAAAAGACAGACGATTGATAGAACGCCTGTTTGATAATTTAAGGTATCGGACTAAATAAAACTCATACTCAAATTTACGCTCCATAGGAATTCAACACGACTTTTGCCCTCATGCTCTAACAGTCCGTCTGTATCCCTTTATTCATCGTGGTTTCGGGCGTGGTAGCAAGTGTGGTGGCAAGTATGAGAGCAAACGGTTGCTCTCACTCAGTTTCGTCGCATTATATGTTGTTTTTTACTGCTATTATTTGATTTACAGAGTATTAATGTCTGAAGTGTCAACTATTAACGATTGGCATTTCAGCCATTAATAACTGAGAAATCAGGTGTTAATAGCTGATAACTCACGCATTATTGACCGATATATGATTGAATGCTTCCTGAAAGATCAGGTTGATTGAAACATTTCATGCGGTCAAGTTAATCCAATCATATAAGTCAAGCGCCAGTTTCCTGCTTGGGAAACTGGCATTCCCTTATAAGGGAACGGCAGTTCCAAGGCAGGAAACGAGCGTTTCCGATATAGGGAACGCTCGTTTCCAAAATAAGAAATTAAAGGAAACTGTAAGCCATTCAGATACAATGATATAGGGAAATCATGGTAAGAAATGAACCATCTACGTGTGATTGATGTCATATTTTATTATAAGGTTAATGCGAGCAAAAAGTCTGTTTTTATTAGAGGAAAAGTTTGTATGCCGTAATATAATATCGTACCTTTACAGGAATTAAGCGATAAACAATATTGGTAGATAAACAGACAAAAAAGAATGAAAATAACTTTAATCAGACAAGACAGCGGGAGTGGAAAAGAAGCTCTAAGCATATGCGAAGCAGGTACATTATTCAACAAAATGAAAACGGAGACAAAATCGGGACACATTACGGCTTTGCGAAACCTGATACCGATGCTGGAAGGTACGTACAGCCAGTACGAACATATAGACAAACTGCCATATATCTATTCTGCCGTAGAATGTACCCGCACTAAAGAAGGCGAACGAAAAATGAAACAATATAACGGACTGGTGCAGTTGGAAGTGAACCGGCTGGCAGGCCCGTCCGAAATGGAATATGTGAAACGGCAGGCGGCACTCTTGCCTCAGACTTTCGCCGCATTCTGTGGTTCCAGTGGCCGTAGCGTGAAGATATGGGTGCGTTTTGCCCTGCCGGATGACAGAGGACTGCCCGAAAAAGAAGCGGAAGCGGAATTATTTCATGCTCATGCCTACTGGCTGGCGGTAAAGTGCTACCAGCCGATGCTTCCTTATGATATTAATCTGCAAGCACCGGTGCTGACACAGAAGTGTCGCATGACACTGGACGAATCTCCATATTACAATCCCGATGCAGTGCCGTTCTGTCTGGAACAACCGCTCGCTATGCCCGGTGAAGAAACTTTCCGGCAGCGCAAGCAGGGTGAAAAGAATCTGTTGTTGCGATTGAAACCGGGATATGAGTCTGCAAAAACTTTCACGAAGATTTATGAAGCGGCGTTGAACAGGGCATTTCAGGAAATGGAAGACTGGAAGCGTGGAGATGATTTGCAACCTTTGCTTGTACACCTTGCCGAGCATTGTTTCAAAGCGGGTATCCCCGAAGAAGAAGCGGTCCGGCAGACACTCATTCATTACTATCGGGAAGAGGATGAGCGAATCATACGCTCGACGATTCATAATCTTTATCAGGAATGTAAGGGTTTTGGTAAGAAAAACAGTATCGGAAGGGAGCAGGAGACGGCTTTTCTGCTGGAAGAATTTATGAACCGTCGTTATGAATTTCGTTTTAACACCGTGTTGGATGATCTGGAATACCGCCAGCGTGATTCCATCCACTTTTACTTTAAGCCCGTGGACAAACGTGTGCGCAACAGTATCTCTATCTGTGCCTTGAAAGAAGGGATCAATGCCTGGGATCGTGATGTAGACCGTTTTCTGAATTCGGAATATGTTCCTTTGCACAATCCTGTAGAAGAATATCTTTATGATGTCGGCCGTTGGGACGGGAAAGACCGTATCCGTGCATTGGCAGGATTGGTTCCTTGTACGAATCCGTACTGGCAGGAGTTGTTTTATCGTTGGTTTCTGAGCATGGTGGCGCATTGGAGAGGGGTGGATCGGCAGCATGGAAACAGTACGTCACCTTTGCTTGTCGGTCCGCAAGGGTATCGTAAGTCAACGTTTTGCCGGATTATTCTGCCGCCTGAGTTGCGTTTCGGCTATACGGACAGTATTGATTTCAAGAGTAAGCAGGAAGCGGAGCGTTATTTAGGACGTTTTTTTCTGATCAACATTGATGAGTTTGATCAGATCAATGTCAGCCAGCAGGGGTTTCTGAAGCATTTGTTGCAAAAGCCTGTTGCTAACTTGCGCAAGCCTCATGGCAATACTATTCGTGAAATGCGTCGTTATGCTTCCTTTATCGGCACCAGCAATCAGAAAGATTTGCTTGCCGATCCCAGTGGCAGCCGTCGTTTTATCTGTATTGAGGTGATAGCTCCTATCAAAATCAATGCTACCATCAATTACAAACAGCTTTATGCTCAGGCGATGGAAGCCATTTATAAGGGTGAGCGTTACTGGCTGGATGATGAGGATGAAAAGATTTTGAAGCAGACGAACCGTGAATTTGAGCAGGCGAGCCCGTTGGAACAGTTGTTCCATTGTTATCTCCGTCCGGCGGAAGAAGAGGAGGGAGGCGAATGGATGACGTCCATGCAGATTCTGAATTATTTGCAGACGAAGACACGGGACAGGTTGGCTATCAATAAGGTAGCTGTGTTCGGCCGTGCGCTTCAGAAGCTGAATATTCCCTGCCGGAAGTCCGGTAAGGGGACACTTTATCATTTGCTGAAAATAGAATGATTGGTAGCAACGTGAGGGCAAACGGTTGCTCTCACGCTGCTATCATTGGATCTCTAATCGCTGTAACTCCGATGAATAGGGGGATTGAAGCGGGAATGAGAGCGTGAGGGCAAAAGTGCTGTCATTTTTCATTTGGAAAAAAAGTTATTTCGCTACAGTCGCCTCAACGAGACTATCCATATCAAAATCAATATTATAATCCTTTTCTATTTGAATCCTTCTTATTTGATTGACCAGCGAATGCGGTTTCACCCTTCGGGTCATCTCTATTTCCAGCAACCTTTCGGGAAAGCGTTTACGGATTTCATCTATATTTCTCATGAAAAGTGAATCTTTATTTTCGTAGAGAGAATTGGCGGCTTCTGCCAGGATAAAAGCTCCCAAGCTGTCGGGATATTGTTTTAGTACTGCTTGAAGGAAAACCTTGCTTTTTCCAAAGCTTTCGTGGGCTTCAGCGTGCATATCTTTGGCAGCTTGAAGTAGTCCCAGTTGGAACAGATACTCACCAGTAATTGCGTTTTTCTCCATAGCAAGTGTTTGTATGTATAGGGCGGAGTCCAGTTCTCCCATTTCAGATAAAAGTTTGGCTTTCATGCCGTAATAGTCAGGATTTAAACTGTCGATTGCCAAAGCTTTGTCCAGAAAGCGGATGCATTTTCGGGTGGAGTCTACATCATAGGAAGATTCCATCAGGGCTATTGCTTGCCGGTAGAGGCTGTCTGCCTGAAGATTGATACAATGAGGAGTGATGTCTGCTTTAGACTCTTGCCGGGAATGGCAACCTGTAGCTGCAATAATCATTGGCAAGATAGTTAATAAGAGGCTTAATTTCTTGGGTTTCATATTCATAATTCTTATCATCCAATTTTATAAAAAGTAAGACTGGCGAAGAACTCGATAAGAAAATGTGTCTAATCTGATCTTATTTTGTTCTTCGTCAGTCTTTTCTTGTTTTGTTAAATGCCTAGCTGCTCTCTTGCCCAGGCTTCATCATGTCTTATTCTGTAAAGGTATATTTCGGACATATTCCACCATGCGCTGCCTGCGACAGTATAATCCAATGGATCTTTGTCACGGCGAGCCGTAGGAGTAAATCGGATATAGTTGTAAGCTTGCTTTCCACTCACATTGTTTTTAGCTGTGGCATGGCCACCGTTTGTTGTCGGCAGATTGAATTCTTCATTACCCATACTTTCAAAGAACTCACCGTTCATACTTCCATATATTGTTGCGGCTTTTACGTCACCTCCGTTATTCACTCTGCTTTGACGTGCATCATATTCAAAACAAAGGTCCTTTAATGGTTTGTTCAGTTTGATCTGGACATAATGTGCTTCTGTTGTAACAGGAGCATTCCACTTGGTATGATAATAAGTATTCACCTTCCCGTCAATCAATGCCGGTAAACCGCCTCCGTCTCCGACATGATTAGCATTGTCGGAAAGCATATCGATAGTAAGAGTAACACGTTCCATTTCGGAAGCTTCGCCGGAAATGCCTGTTATTGTTACCGGACTATCTGTCTCCATACCAGTCGGACCATAGGTGTTGATAGTAAATGAGTATTCACCTGCACATTGGTAAGTATCATCTATGATATAGGATGTTGTCTTATAGTCATTTATTAAGATCTCTTTATTTTCTTTCGTGACTTTATCGTAATAGGTAATCTTTATCTTGTTGAAGTCTACATCTTCAGGTATCTCCCATTGCAGCTGAATACTTCCGGCTCCCGGAGTAGCAGTAGCATTGATCACATTTAAAGGAGGTGTCGCGATAAATCCGGCCTGTTTTACTGTGACTACGAACTGACTTGGTACTTTGTCGGTGCTATTGGTACTCTTGAAGGTTATCTTTCCTTCACGAGGTTGATTCTCAACTTCAGTGTTGGCTTTAATGATAAAGCTTTCGGAGACATCACGCAGTGCTCTTGAAGCGGGTAATGATACTGGAGTGATCCAGGATTGGGCGGATTCTTCGACTTCATAGGTATATGACACTTCACCGGCAGGAGAATTTACTTTGAAAGGAATAGTGATTGTTTCTCCCATTGCTTTCACTTCATAGATCTTCTTGTCTTCATCGATTTCGACTATATAACCTCTAGGTTGTTGCTTTATCAGGAAAGAAGCTGTATAGCTGTAATTCTGGGAAGACTGGAGGATAATCGTACAATAACGTACGTCAGTCTCGGTGCTTTTATCCAGCGTAAATTTCAGTTCCTGTTTGTTTACGTCTTCCGCTGCACGCGTCTTTGCATCAAATGTGGCAGGTTGCTCTGCCAGACGTATCCAGTTGCAAGTGTCTGGTATAATGATATTATCCAGATTCAGGTTGGTCGCTACAGGAATTGTCAATGTTTCTCTTTCTGCATCTATTATTTCTACATATCCTTCCTGTTGTAGCTTGTCACCTATCAGGATGGCCGGTTCTTTACCAAACTGCGAGACAGTGATGGAATAGCTTTGATGACCATAGGCTACAGTGATTTCTGCCCGGCGTTGTTTGTATATATTGTTTGCACTGGCAGATACGACTACTTTGCCCTCGTGTTGTACTACCTTGCACCATTCTGCATTGGACTGGGCACTCCATCTGTCGAGTGGTACATTGGTCTGCACTTCAATTTCATGTTCTCCTCCCAGAAGTGGGAAAGTGATAGGTGCCTGACTTTTATCAGGAACTACGAGCGTTTCTACTTTAAACTCGGTTTCGTAATCGGGCGAACAAGAGATAAGTCCGGAAGCAATTCCGAATATGCTTGCGAGCCCGATGATTAATATATTTTTTTTCATACTCATTTGATTTGATTACAAGTTATCTACTCTTGGGTTAAATTCATATCGTAGTTTGGCTTTCACTTCCCGGTAAGGGGCGGTGGATTCCAGGCGATATTTATAATGCAGACGGAACTCTTTGTAATAAGTGGCACGTCCGTCGGGAGTACGGATAGCGTTTAACAGGAATGTGTTGTCGTAATCATCGATTGGGGTAAGTTGTACTACATCGACCGGATCCACTTCCACATCATTAACTCTGTCATGCGCTCTGATGGTAAGTTCTCTGGCCTGAGGATTCTCCGGTTGCTGCTCGCCAATTTCCAGAATGATACTCTTAGATACAATTCTGCTTCTTGCTGTCTTATAATCGCCAAGATCTTCATCACCTGCCATCATGCGTACCGAATTGGCACCGATCGGGAATACTTGATTGGCATTTGTCGGTCTACGGACTTCGGGACTACCACTGGGGTTAGGAATTACAATCGTACTGCTTGTATAATTGTAGTAGGTAGAAGTCTTTGTCGTTGCGTAATAGTTTTCTTTATAGATACGCAATAATACATGACTTTTATCCGGATTATAATTAGGTGTTTTTTCCGGATCTATCTTGTAATCCAGAAAATAAATAGAATCCGGTGAAATCCTTTCCAGATTTTTCAGATAGATCGGAAACATTACTTTGGAAGTGCCTGCCTGAATATCCAGTTCCTTATTGGGAAAATCATAGCATTCATCGGGAAGCAGTTTGGCAAATTTTTCTTTTTCTATATCAAAGTTGGATTTGTTGTATGCTTTCAGCAAAGAATCCGATTCCAGAAGAGCTACATGGTGTGTGTTAGGGCTTATTTGTGAGCCGCTAACCGTGGCAACCAGATAGATCGTATCTTTTTCTTGTCCTACATTAGCCACCTGCCGGTCGTAGATCAGACTCGAATTACTGAGTAAGCCTACTTCGTTCCGGTATTGTTCCTGGTCGAAATCGTATTCATTGCAAGCACTCAATACACCTATAAGGGTGCAGAGCATTATATTAAATTTCTTTTTCATATTCAGTCTGTTATTCATGTTTTGATATTATCTGTCCCATCCGAAATTCTGGTCGGCATTGGGAACCTTCAGCAATTCATCATGGCGGATCGGTAAGAATACCATTTTAGGCAGTGCAATGCGGTCTCGCACATTTTGTGTATTGATCGTCACAATATTCCAGAATCCTTCATTACCGTTGGCATTTGTACGGTCTTTTGTCACATCCAGTCCCCGCCAGTTGGAGCTGTTGGCATCTTCGTCCAGATAGGTTCCCCACCTGCGCGTATCGAAATATCGGTATCCTTCGTTAAAGAGCTCTACCTGACGTTCATTGCGGATGATTTTTTCAAAATTGTCTGCTTCTGCCATGTCGTTGGCATCTACTCCCGGCAAGCCGACGCGATAACGTATCATGTTGAAATATTTAGTCATTTCTGCCGGATCACGGCTAACGGTTTCCTCAATAAGTGTACCTGTATTGTCGGATACTTCTACGGTCACTGTACCTTCTACACGGTTCAATGCTTCTACATATTCCAGTAGCACTTCACCATAACGAATGATAGGGAACGGTTTAGGGCTGGTGACGAATGCGCCTTTTACACTCCCTTTGCCGTTAGCCCATGAGTCGTCCGGATGAATGTATTTGACGGGAACATAACCGCTGACACTGTAGTCGTTTACGTTATTTCCGGCACCGGCAATTCCGGCATTGGTATCATCGTGAGAATACCAGAATTGCTGATTGACGTAGGAGGCGTCGGTAGAAGCTGAACTCATCGGCCAGTAGCGACCCGGAAAACCTATCGAGGCATAGAAGCGTGCCGAACGATTGGCGTACATCATAGGTACGTTTTCCCTCAGTAGGTATGTCCCCAGTTTTTTGGATTCGCCGGTGAGTCTGCTGAAGTCCGGTTCATATGGATATTCTGCCGATGAATTATGAATAGTCCGCCCATCTGCCATCAGATAGCAATCAATTACCCTCTGCGGCACAGACATTGAACCCCATCCGCCAAACTTGACAGGGAATGAGTGATGGGTATAGTTAGTGACGTTACTGGATTCCATCGCCCAGATGAATTCTTTATTAGTCTGTATGATACCTTCTCCTGTGAACATGTCGGAGTAAGAGTGATAAGGATCGATATTGCCTGCTCCGTCAGGGAAGTTAGCAGTAGGGACATTGGAGGCCAGAGGATATGGGTTCTGGGCATCTGCTTCCACTGTATGTAGCTCGTATCCCATTTTGGTCAGCTGTTTGGCGGCAGCTGCTGCAACGGCCCAGCGTCTCGGGTCATACTCTTGATTGACATAGTAGGCTCCGTCGCTTTTACGTTTCCAGGTCCCGAAACATTTACGGGCTGCAGCTCCGCCATTGAAAAGCGGTGAAGCCTGGAAGAGGCGCAAACGGGCGATGAGTGCCATGGCTGCTCCTTTGGTCGGACGTTGATAATAGTTGACGCTTTGCTCATCCGCCGAATAGATGCCTTGAGTTGCCAGTCGGAATTCATCGCATATATAATCTACAGACTCATCATAGGTAGCCCGTTCGCGATTATAATATTCGGCAGGTTCGGAGGTGCTCAGTTCTTCATCGCCCACGATAATCAACGGTCCCCAGTTCATCAAAAGATGATAATAAGCGTACCCACGCATAAAGTGAACATATCCGATATAACGTCTTCTGTCCATTTCGTTCATATCAGGTACATTGTAGACTTCTTTAAGCATTTTGTTACATCTTGCTACAATGACATACATGTCGTACCATTGGTTTTGGATAGGCAGATTTCTGCTGTTGATGGTACCTACGGAAAATTGTAGTCCCCAAAATTCATTTGTCTGATATTTAAGTGTTATTTCGTCCGAAGCAGATTCCCCCGGATTCCAGGAATTTCCCCAGATAGCCCCTGCGTCGGGAAAACCTTTCGGAGTGTTCCAGAGATAACCTTCAGCATTTTTCTTGCTGTGAAAGATGGAGTCTTCTTTGAAAGTAGCTTCGAAGTATGGGTCTACATCCAGAAAATTGCAGGAACTGAGTAGTAGTGTACTTCCTACTGTTGCTCCCAATATTATTTTGAATAACTTTTTCATGAGTGTTCTATATTATTTTTAGAATTTAAGATAAACCTGGAACGTGTAAGTTGCCGGTATCGGATAAGCGGCCCCGTTTGCAGATGCCTGTTCCGGATCAAAATACTTCACTTTGTCGATAGTAAAAAGGTTGTTGGCAACAAACTCCAGATCGACAGAAGATAGTCTTGTCTTTTTTATCCATGGAGTCTTCAGGTTGTACTTCAGACTGAGTTCCTGAAAGCGCAGGAAAGAACCGTTCCGTTTCCAGAAAGAGGAAAGCTGGGAGTTGTTCGTATTACCTCCGTAGGAGAGACGTGGGAATTCTGCATGGGGATTTTCCGTAGCGGTGGTGCCTGAATACCATGCGGGCGTCCATCTGTTCTTGGGATTGTTGGCCAGCTTGATAACGTTGCCGAGTTCTCCGTTATAGAAGGGAATCCATCCTGCGTCATTACCGAGTCCCGAACGGTAGTAGTCTACTTTTGCCGAACCTTTGAAAAGGAAGCTGAGGGTTAAGTCTTTCCAATGAAAATCGGCTCCGAACCCATACATTACCCGGGGGAGTTGGTTGGAATAAGACAAAGGTACTTTGTCATCGTCATTGATAATACCGTCTCCATTTACGTCACGATATTTGATATCTCCCGGACGAATGCGGCCGAATCCGCTTTGGTCGGCACTTGTGTTGATTTCTTCTTTACTGGAGAAGAGACCTTCTGCAATATATCCGCGAAGGATGTTAAAGGGTTTTCCGGTTACACTCAGATAATCATAAGGTAACTTGTTTTCTTCATAGTAATCAATAATATTCTGAGAGAAAGTGTAATTGCCGCGTACAGTGAAGCTCATGTCTTTATTGATCTGGTGGAAGAATTCGAAGTTTCCGTCAGAACCATAGCTATGCATTTTTCCTACATTTGATTTCGGGACGGTAACCATACCTACAAACTTAGGCAGCGTCACACGATCCTGGAAGATGTGATCACGTGTATCGCGGAAAAAGTCAACAGTGACAGAGAGCTTGTCGTGGAAGAACTTGGCATCGATACCAAAGTTGAGTTTCTTTGCTACTTCCCATTGAAGGTTGTCGGCTCCTTTCACAGTTTCTGTAATACCCCGTTCACGATATCCCCAGTAAGAGGCGGCATTGTCATTGATTAATGTCAAATAAGGGAACCGGTCACCACTGATCTGGTCATTACCTACCTGACCGTAGGAGCCGCGGAACTTGAGGAAGCTTAACCAGGGAATGGCCTCATTGACCCAGTTATAGGATGTCGGTACCCAGCCTACAGCAATGGAAGGGAAGAAGCCGAATCTTTTTCCTTTTCGAATTGTGCAGAACCTGTGTAACCGAAGTTTGCATCAATGAAATAGCAATTGTTATAGCCATAGGAAACACGTCCTGATAAGTTTTGACGCCGTTGAGGAATGGCATTGATACCCATCGCGTCATACTTCCATTGGGTGTTATGAACATCTTCCATGTAATATAAAGCCAATGCTCCTAGTGAGTGCAAACCAAATGTACGGTCCCAGTTGGCTTTGGCTTCCATGTAGTATTTTCTGTATCTGTTGTTATTTTGTGTATATTTCATGTTCTCTTTGGCAGTACGTAATGTTTTGATGAGTACCCCTTGTGAACTTCTTCCTGTAGCGCGGTAGAGGTCAGGCCATATGTAACGTCCTTCATTGAAATAATTGATATTTTCGCTCATCGCTTGTACCGACGCTGTCATTCCTTTCAGGAATCCTCCGAATTTCTGTTCAAGTTTGAGTGTAAGCATATTACGCTGAGTTTCATCTTGCGTGTATCCGGTGTTATTTAGCATGACATACGGAGAAGCAAGGTCATGTTTTCCATAAGAAGGGAAGGTACCGTCTGAATAGGTTTTAGGAAACATCAGTGGAGTTAGCTGACGGACTGCTGACCATACCGTATTCGTGTTTTGTCCACCCGGGCTGGTATAGTTGGAAATATATCCGTCCAGACCAAAATAAACTTTGGTTGTTTTGGTCAGATTCATGTCAATATTGGCACGATATGTTATTTTTTTATATGACAAAGGCTTTTTGAACAGGTTGTCTTCCTGCCGGTAGGCCGCTCCTTCATCCTGATACCCTAATGAAAGATAATATCTGGCTATGTCGCCTCCTCCTTGTGCATTGATGTAATAGTTCTGTTGGATAGATGTGCGTTTCATTATTTCATCTATCCAGTTAACATCCGGGTAGAGGTCTTTATCCAAATTGTATTTTATCAGATCCAGTTCCAGACGGGAGTAAAGGTCGTCTTCACCCGACATGGCACGTGCCTCATTGGCAAGGAGAGCGTAGTCATAAGCTCCCAGGTATTCGGGCAGACGTTTGATGTGCGATACTTTTAATGTTGCTCGTCCTGTGATGGTAAGTTTGCCTGTTTCTCCACGTTTAGTGGTAACCAAGACCACGCCATTGGCACCTCGGGTACCATACACTGCGGTGGCGGAGGCGTCTTTCAGGATACTGAACGATTTTACATCATCAGGATCAATGTCTTCAAGGCGGCCTTCGATACCGTCAATCAGCACTAATGCACCGGAGCTGGCTCCGAAAGTACTGATACCACGAATCCAGAAGTTGGAGATGTTTTTTCCCGGTTCGCCCGAACTCTGCATGGTGATGACACCAGCCAACCGTCCGCCGATCATGTTGTTGAGGGAAGTACCGGGAGTACTGAGCTGGGCTACATCAATGGTACTGATTGCACCTACTACTGATATCTTTTTTTGTGAAGTCATACCTGTGACCACTACTTCGTCAAGCTTGGTGTCATCTTCTTCCAATGTAACTTTGAGTGTCATTTCATCTTTAGTCACCAGTTTCTCGATAGATTTCATTCCAATAGCCTGAATGACTAATATTTGGTTGGCATCTACTTTGATACTGAATTTACCATCCATATCTGCTGAGGTTCCCACTCCCGGTGCATTCTTAACATAAATGGTAGTACCCGGTAGCGGTTCACCGGTTTTGTCTATTACGACCCCCGCTACAGTAAACTGTTTTTTCTTATTGTCTTGACTGTAACTCGTCAGCGGTATAAGCGCCATGATCAGTACAATCAGTAGAAAATTATTTCTCATATTGTATTTTGTATAAGGTTATTCAATGGATAATTTACGAATCACTTTGTTCTGTGTGTCGGCTACATATACAATAGTTCCATCACTGTTGACTGCTACTCCGCAAGGGAAGTGGAATTTGGCAATTTCCGGACCTCCATCCTTATAACCTTCCGCTCCCGGCAGACCGATAGGTGTGGTTACGGCTGCTCTTTCTTTCGGCATAGTAGTATCTATTACGCGGATGCAGGAATTACCACTGTCAGCAATGTACATTTTTCCGTCGTCGGTGAAACAAATCTGGCGCGGGTGTCTGAATTTGGCGTTCTTCAGCAAGCCGTCTTCCCAGCCCTTCCCGTTCATAACTCCTTCGTAGATTGCTTTTCCTGCGTATGATTCTCCGTTATAAGTGTCTTTATCTTCCGGAGTGATCTTGGATACGTCCACTCTCCAAATCTGGTGAAAATCTGCAAGAGATACATAGAGTACGTTTTCTTCTCCTTTAATAGGGCTGAATGCGATATAGGAGTCACTTCCTGCTTTGCCGCCGTCGCCTGTTGCTACATTAGATATTTTCTTTAGCAAAATTTCTGCTGTACGGTTTTTAGGATTGATTCGAACCAATTGCCCTTTCCACATGACCGTATAGATCATATGATCCAGCTTGTTGATTACAAAGCAATGCTTCCAGTTGTTTTCGTCTACGGTGCTGAGTTCTTCTGATTTCAAGACTGTTCTATATCGGGGAACATAATTTAGAAGTTTTTGCATATCATAATATTTCATGCCGGCATCATCCGGAATGTAAACAGCTTCAGCATCTTTTTCATCAGAATAAGCCGGTGCATTAATATATGCAGTTCCATATTTTAATACAATGGAAGAATTGCTGGCGATGGAAATCATTGAAATGTTTCCGTTTACGCCTTCACCTTTTTCATTACGGCAGGTTGTGTTTGGTTGTTTGTCTTTTCCACTGTCTCCTTTACGGTCTACCACAAATATATTGTCTTCACCGTCTATACAGAGATAGAAAGGAGAGGAGAAAGTACATGTGGCAAGGTCACCACCAACGGTGTTTATATTATTGTCCGGTGATGCAAGTCCTGCTACCGTACTAACACTGGTTTGTGTCTTGTATAGGAATTGGTCTGGTGCTTTGCCTATGTATTCTTGACCGTCGGGCGTTCTTCTTTCTACAAGAATATTCATCTCTCTTTTGAAGGTGAGTCCTTTGGGAACAAATGCATAGATTCTGCTACCGTTACTGCTGACTAATCCGGCAGGATGTCTGATCCCGTCTACATCTTCAAAATAGACTTTCATGCCAGTGGTGTCTGTACCGAAGTTGCGGCCTTCGATGATCATCGGAGTGGCTATACCTCCGGAATCAGGATAAAATTCTGTAATCTCAATAGGCTGGTTTGGGTTGAACCCGCTGCTTCCATTGATGTCGTCATCTGAACAGGAAGCTAACCACGCGAAAGCTGTAATGAACAGCGTCCAATAAACTCTTCTTTTTCGCATTGTTTTTCTGTGATAAAAGGTTAATAATTAGATTGGTTAAAAAAAGTGATAGGGAAACCTACTCTTGTGTGTCTACTATGTGGGTAGAACTAGGGTATGCATACAAGGGGTATACGTTTGTTTTTGTATGTATGAGTAAGTTTGAAAATATATGGGTGTGTTTGACTGCTATTATTCATCTTCTTAAATTGGGGGTATTGAAGTTGATAATGAACTCAGAATACATATTATACCTATTCTGATCTGTGCTGAAATAAAGTAAAGAATGAGATCAAATTCTCCGATTTTGAAAGGCGGAGGGCTGTTGCTAAGAGTTTTCATAAATGTTAATTTAAGGTTGTAATCATATTGATTAATTGGGGCTAAGTCGTAATAGGACTTGGTATTTTTATACCCCAAAGTATATTTTCTACTGTTTCCATAGGCTATTCAAAGGTTATTAAGTGCATGTACTATTCTAAGACGGTGTAAAGTTATTAATAAAATCGAAAAATACAATATCTTTTTTATTTTAATTATCAACAAACACCATTTTTTTAGAATCTCAATTCTACTATATAGTTCATAAATTGTCATCCCAAGCATTCATCAACCAATTAATCAATTATATATAAGACACTTATATACACACATACCAAGTCCTATT
>NZ_GG774702.1:654016-721441 GCF_000162515.1 Bacteroides sp. 1_1_14
TTTGAAAGGCGGAGGGCTGTTGCTAAGAGTTTTTCATAAATGTTAATTTAAGGTTGTAATCATATTGATTAATTGGGGCTAAGTCGTAATAGGACTTGGTATGTGTGTATATAAGTGTCTTATATATAATTGATTAATTGGTTGATGAATGCTTGGGATGACAATTTATGAACTATATAGTAGAATTGAGATTCTAAAAAATGGTGTTTGTTGATAATTAAAATAAAAAGATATTGTATTTTTCGATTTTATTAATAACTTTACACCGTCTTAGAATAGTACATGCACTTAATAACCTTTGAATAGCCTATGGAAACAGTAGAAAATATACTTTGGGGTATAAAAATACCAAGTCCTATTACGACTTCTTCAAAATTATTCAATTTGGCATAAGGTCTCTATTGCTCTCCAGGATGAAAAGTAATGCAATTAATTTAAATAATTAGGTCGATTTTTCCTTTGAAAATAATTAGAAGACTGTTCTTTTGACTTTTTTCTACCTTATATATATTAGATTGTTCTACCCAAACTGTCAATCTCTTAAAGTAGTTTTTGAGCATCCGGAATCAGAATCTCTTTTCTGTGCAACTCGATTAAACCATTATCCTGTAGTTCATTCAGTGTTTTAGAAATATTTAATCGAGTATCATCCAAACAACGCGCCAAATCGTCCATCTTTACTTTGAAAGTCTTTTCCCCTTGCGGTTTTTCGCAATGTGACAGAAAGAAACGGATAATTTTGCTTTTTAAATCCAGCGTGGGTTCATCCCATAAACGGGAATAGAGATTTTGCGCCCGGTTGCTGACGATATTCATATAGTTGAGGCGGAAAATATCATATCTGAACAGATCACTGAGTACGAATGCTTTGCTGATACAAACAGTATGCACTTCCGTATGTGCCACATAAGAAGAAGCATAGTTGGTATTCATACCGAATAAAGACTGAGGTTCTATCAGATAGGGAGCTTCGATTTGTTCGATGACCGTATAAATGTTTTCTTTTGCATTGGTGACAATAGAAATCTCACCTTTCAACAGAAAACAAAGCTGGGTACAGGGATTACCACTCTTTATGATGGTTTCCCCAGCTTTATGTTTGATAAAGTGCAGCTTGACTTTATCCAGAATACTAGTGAAATCTTCATGACAAAGCCCCTGAAATAAAGGTAATTGGAGCAAAGTATCGAACATTGTTTCCATACGTTGTAATCTCTTATTAATCGTACAAATTTACTCATAATACAACACTGCTATCCACATATCCCCTTTCTTTTTGTTTTTTTTATTGTTTGAATGCATAAAAATAGAGTATATTTGCAAAAAAAAGGAGGAATTATGTTCACGGGTTTTAATTGGCAGCAAATGATCAGTGCGTTTATCGTACTTTTTGCAGTAATAGATATTATCGGTTCTATACCTATTATTATTAACCTGAAGGAAAAGGGGAAAGATGTGAATGCAACAAAGGCTACTGTCATCTCCTTTGCCTTACTGATAGGCTTCTTCTACGCGGGTGATATGATGCTGAAACTTTTTCATGTAGATATCGAATCATTCGCCGTGGCGGGCGCATTCGTTATTTTCCTCATGTCTCTGGAAATGATTCTGGATATAGAAATCTTCAAAAATCAGGGGCCGATAAAGGAAGCGACACTCGTTCCGCTTGTCTTCCCGCTGCTGGCAGGGGCCGGAGCTTTTACTACGCTTCTTTCGCTTCGTGCCGAATATGCCAGTGTTAACATTATTATTGCCTTGATACTGAATATGCTATGGGTCTACTTTGTAGTAAGCATGACCGGACGTGTGGAACGTTTCCTCGGGAAAGGGGGGATCTATATCATCCGTAAGTTTTTCGGTATCATCCTGCTCGCTA
Organism: Bacteroides sp. 1_1_14; assembly: GCF_000162515.1. Lineage (NCBI taxonomy): Bacteria > Pseudomonadati > Bacteroidota > Bacteroidia > Bacteroidales > Bacteroidaceae > Bacteroides > Bacteroides sp. 1_1_14. The sequence continues at coordinate 655,893 of NZ_GG774702.1, forward strand.
TCTCAGTAAGGTTGTTTACTGCTAATATCACCTTGCTGATTGAGGCATTGCATAAGTCGTAACCGGGATTTATGAGGTAATATCCGTAGAGTCGGTTGTATTGTTGATATCTTCTTCCGGAGATTCCTCTTCTTCTTCATCCGTTTCGTCCGCAAAAGGTTCTGGTCGTTGAGGCCCGTGATTCAAGAAACCGAATGCACAGAGTGTTCCCATGATTCCTCCGCTGAGATGTCCTTCCCATGACATGTTGGCGGGAGAGAAGTAGGGGAACATATGCCAGATGATTCCTCCATACAAAAAGGTGACAAGCAGTGAGATGGCAATCAGAGGAACATATTTCCGCAGGATACCACTGAAAAAAAGAAAGAAGGCAAGTCCGTAAATCAGTCCGCTGGCACCGATGTGCCATCCCGGTTTGCCGATAATGAAGGTCAGCAGTCCGGCTCCGATCCAGATGATCATAAAAATACGTCCGGCTATCCCCCTGTAGAAATAGAACAAGCACCATGATAAAAAAAATAGCGGCAACGTATTGGCCAGCAAATGGCTGAACCCGCTGTGTATCAGCGGATGAGTCAGAATACCCGTTATTCCTCGCTTTTCCAGAGGGTATATTCCCATGTGAGAGAAGTCCCAGTCCATGCCGACTTCAACGATCTTTAGCAGAAATAGGATAAAAATTAGGAACAACGGCACCGCTGTAGCCAGCATGATACGCTGAATATCTCGCTTCATTACTTTCTATTCTTTAGATATTTTACGCAATACTACGAATATTTGCACAAAAACTGAAAATAAAAAGCCTTTTTATTTTTGTTTTTATCTAGAATTTGTACATTTGGGCATTATACCTATATATACAATGCTCAGGCTGGTATATATACAGAACAGCAATAGATATATATAAGGAATATAGTGACCAATAATTAACCTTTAAATAATGCACAACTATGAGTTATTTACGATTTGACAAGACCCTCATGACGAATCTGGAAGAAAGTCTCCAAAGGGAGATTCTCCGGACGAACAAAGCAGGAGCTTATCATTGTACAACGATTGTTGATTGTAACACACGCAAATATCACGGACTGTTGGTAATTCCTGTTCCCAATATCGACGATGAAAATCATGTGCTGCTATCTTCTCTTGATGAAACGGTAATTCAACATGGTGCTGAGTTTAACTTGGGGTTGCATAAATATCAGGGAAACAACTTTAGTCCGAATGGACATAAGTATATCCGTGAATTCGATTGTGAGCATATCCCGGCGACAACTTACCGTGTTGGAGGAGTAGTGTTACGCAAAGAAAAAATCTTTGTACATCATGAAAACAGAATCCTGATTCGTTATACTTTGTTGGACGCACATTCGGCGACGACTTTGCGCTTCCGACCGTTCCTCGCTTTCCGGAGCGTGCGAGAGTACACTCACGAGAATGCGCAGGCAAGCCGCGATTATCAGCTTGTGGAAAATGGTATCAAGACTTGTATGTATCCCGGTTATCCGGAACTGTTCATGCAGTTGAACAAGGCTTGTGAGTTCCATTTCCAGCCCGACTGGTATCGTGGATTCGAATATCCGAAAGAACAAGAGCGAGGCTACGACTTCAATGAAGACCTCTATGTTCCGGGATATTTTGAAGTGGATATAAAGAAAGGAGAAAGCATCGTTTTCTCTGCGGGTACTTCCGAAGTTACTCCGCGCAGACTGAAGCAGACGTTCGAAGCCGAAGTGGCTGACCGTACGCCTCGCGATAGCTTCTATCACTGTCTGAAAAACTCAGCCCATCAGTTCCACAACCAGCAGGAAGGAGAACATTATATCCTTGCCGGTTACCCGTGGTTCAAGTGCCGTGCCCGCGATATGTTTATATCCTTGCCGGGACTGACACTTGCGCTGGACGAGGTGGATCAGTTTGAAGATGTGATGAAGACAGCGGAAAAAGCGATTCGAAGCTTCATCAATGATGAGCCGGCAGGATACAAGATTTACGAGATGGAGCATCCGGATGTACTGCTTTGGGCCGTATGGGCTTTGCAACAGTATGCCAAGGAGACCTCTCGCGAACAATGCCGTCAGAAATATGGCGAACTGCTGAAAGATATCATCGAATTTATCCGTCAGCGGAAACATGAGAACCTCTTCCTGCATGAAAACGGTCTGCTTTATGCCAATGGCACCGATAAGGCGATTACGTGGATGAACTCCACCGTAAACGGACATCCGGTGATTCCCCGTACGGGATATATCGTAGAATTTAATGCTTTGTGGTATAATGCGCTTCGTTTCGTTGCCGATCTGGTTCGTGAAGATGGAAACGTTCTTTTGGCCGATGCGCTTGACGCACAGGCGGAAGTGACGGGAAAATCATTTATCGAAGTGTTCCGCAACGAATATGGATATTTACTTGACTATGTAGACGGAAATATGATGGACTGGAGCGTACGCCCCAACATGATATTCGCCGTAGCATTCGATTATTCTCCGTTGGACCGGGCACAAAAGAAGCAAGTGCTCGACATCGCAACCAAAGAGTTGCTCACCCCCAAGGGACTCCGTACCTTGAGTCCGAAGAGCGGGGGCTATAACCCTAACTATGTTGGTCCTCAGATACAGCGTGACTACGCTTACCACCAAGGCACAGCCTGGCCTTGGCTGATGGGATTCTATATGGAAGCCTATCTGCGAATTTATAAGATGAGTGGCCTGTCGTTCATTGAACGCCAGCTTATTGGTCTCGAAGATGAACTGACAATTCATTGTATCAGTTCGCTGCCTGAACTTTTCGATGGTAATCCGCCTTTTAAAGGACGCGGAGCTGTATCGTTTGCCATGAATGTCGCCGAAGTACTGCGTATTCTGAAGCTACTGTCTAAGTATTATTAAAAAGAGGAGGAACGAAAATGAAAGTTTTAATGTTTGGATGGGAGTTCCCCCCGCATATCTTAGGAGGGTTAGGGACTGCCAGTTATGGTCTGACAAAAGGAATGTCTCAGCAGGATGATCTGGAGATTACATTCTGTATTCCCAAACCATGGGGAGACGAAGATCAGAGCTTTTTAAGAATTATCGGCATGAACAGCACGCCGGTAGTGTGGAAAAATGTCGGTTGGGACTATGTGAAAGGACGCGTAGGCAGTTATATGGATCCGCAATTGTTCTATGACTTGCGCGATCATATCTATGCCGACTTCAACTATCTCAATACGAATGATCTGGGATGCATCGAGTTCTCCGGACGTTATCCGGACAACCTGCACGAAGAGATCAATAACTATTCGATCGTTGCCGGGGTGGTAGCACGTCAGCAGGAGTTTGATATCATTCATTCTCATGACTGGCTGACTTATCCGGCAGGGATACATGCCAAGCAAGTATCTGGTAAGCCATTGGTGATCCATGTGCATGCTACTGATTTCGACCGTAGTCGCGGCAATGTCAATCCGACAGTGTATGCCATTGAGAAGAATGGTATGGACAATGCCGACCACATCATGTGTGTGAGCGAACTGACCCGTCAGACTGTGATCCATAAGTATTTTCAGGACCCGAAGAAGGTGTCTACTGTGCATAATGCCGTTTCTCCTTTGTCACAAGAGATACAGGATATTGTTCCTCAAAAGAATCCGAGCGAAAAGGTCGTTACTTTCCTGGGACGTATTACCATGCAGAAAGGACCGGAATACTTTGTAGAGGCTGCAGCAATGGTATTGCACCGTACGCGCAATGTCCGTTTCGTAATGGCCGGTAGTGGTGATATGATGGATCAGATGATTCGTCTGGTAGCCGAACGCGGTATTGCGGACCGTTTCCATTTCCCCGGTTTTATGAAGGGAAAGCAGGTGTACGAAGTGCTGAAAGCCAGTGATGTATACATTATGCCTTCTGTATCTGAGCCATTCGGTATCTCTCCGTTGGAGGCTATGCAATGTAGTGTACCTTCCATTATATCCAAGCAATCCGGCTGTGCCGAAATTTTGGATAAATGTATTAAAACGGACTACTGGGATATTCACGCTATGGCGGATGCCATTTATTCTATCTGTACTTACCCGGCTATGTACGAGTACCTGAAAGAAGAGGGTAAGAAAGAAGTGGATGAGATTAAATGGGAGAACGTGGGATATAAAGTTCGCGGTATCTATGATGAGGTTATTAAAAATTATGGTAAACAATAAAATGATATAGACTATGAGAACGATCTGTCTTTATTTCGAAATACATCAGATTATACACTTGAAACGCTACCGTTTTTTCGATATCGGCACCGATCATTATTACTATGATGACTATGCAAATGAAACCGGTATGAATGAGGTTGCCGAACGATCTTATATACCTGCTCTCAGCACGTTGATCGAGATGGTGAAAAACTCGGGAGGAGCTTTCAAAGTGGCGCTTTCTATTTCCGGTGTGGCATTGGAGCAACTTGAAATTCATGCTCCGGCGGTGATTGACTTGCTGCATCAGTTGAATGATACCGGTTGTTGTGAGTTCCTTTGCGAACCTTATTCACACGGCTTGTCATCTTTGGCTAACGAAGACTGCTTCCGTGAAGAAGTGCTTCGCCAGCGTGATAAAATGAAACAGATGTTTGGCAAAGAACCGAAGGTGTTCCGCAATTCCAGCTTGATTTATTCGGATGAAATAGGTGGACTGGTAGCTTCTATGGGCTTTAAGGGAATGCTGACGGAAGGTGCAAAACATGTATTGGGATGGAAGAGCCCGCACTATGTATATCACTGCAATCAGGCTCCAAGTCTCAAATTGCTGTTGAGAGACTTTAAACTTTCTGATGATATAGGATTGCGTTTCTCCAATTCGGAATGGCCGGAATATCCATTATTTGCTGATAAGTATATTAACTGGATTGATGCGTTGCCACAAGAAGAGCAAGTGATTAATATCTTTATGGAATTAAGTGCATTGGGTATGGCTCAGCCGCTTTCTTCCAATATCCTGGAATTCCTGAAAGCATTGCCCGAATGTGCTAAATCAAAGGGTATCACGTTCTCTACTCCGACAGAGATTGTATCTAAATTGAAATCTGTATCTCAACTGGATGTTCCTTATCCAATGTCATGGGTGGACGAAGAAAGAGATACAAGCAGTTGGCTGGGTAATATCCTGCAGCGTGAGGCTTTCAACAAGTTGTATAGCGTAGCAGAACGTGTTCACCTGTGTGACGACCGTCGTATTAAGCAGGACTGGGATTATCTGCAAGCCAGCAACAACTTCCGTTTCATGACTACCAAGAATACAGGTATCTGGCTGAATCGTGGCATCTATGACTCTCCTTACGATGCCTTCACTAACTACATGAATATCTTGGGCGACTTTATCAAACGAGTAGATTCACTGTATCCTGTTGATGTAGATAATGAAGAGCTTAACTCTCTGCTGACTACTATTAAGAATCAGGGTGAGGAGATAGCTGAACTGCAAAAGGAAGTAACCAAATGGCAGGCAAAAGCTGAAAAAGGAGCTGCAAAAGCTACCAAGAAAGTAGCTGCGAAAAAAGAACCGGTAGCTAAAGCTACTCGCAAGAAAGCTACTGCAAAGAAAGAAGAATAAGATAATAATAAATTAACTGGTTGTAACCGTGGGGAGATGGGAATCACCTCACGGTTGTTTTTTATATTGCGATGTTATATAGGAATGGGATTGTCCGAAAAGGGCTTGTTTGCTATTACTTCCAATGGCAGGTACATATAAAAAACAGCGCGAATTACCGAAGTAATCCGCGCTGTTATTTTATATATCTTTTTAGTTTGACTTAGTTGTTAATCCGAAGTCTGTAGAAATAACTTCAAGTTTCAACTTATAATCAGGATTTGTTTTGCCTAGACTTCCACCTTTCAGACGTACATAACCTGGTTTTAAGTCATGTTGTATTCTAATAATATTAGCTTGACCAGTTGTAGTATTTGAAGAGTCATAAGTCACAAGTACAGGTATAAGGACTACTTTGTTCCAATCAGGGTTTTCTTGTAACCATTTAGTTTCATCCCATGAACTACCAGCATTCTTTTTAGCCTCTTCCTTTTCTGCAATACAAGCATTTACCAATTTGGTGATGTTGCTGAATACATATTGGTTCGTGCTACTTGTGTGTGAAGTTAGATAAGAAGATACACCATCGCTCAGCTTATTGTCTTTAAAGAAGCTATCCTGGAATTTCTTACGTACAAGCATTACAGTAGATGGTATAGCCATACCAAACTTCTTATCACCTGTTTGATTGTAATTAGTGAATGTCAGTTTTACTGCATTTAAGGTATCGCCTGTCAATTCGTTTTGTATATCTGAAATGGGTAGTGTAGCTTCGGTGAAAATACCTGCCGGACTCTTTAAATAAGTGTTTTTATCTTCCTTAATTAATGCATCTATCCTTTCGGGATCATTCTTTAATTGATTGGCTTGGATTACTTCACGAGTTGTAGCAAACACACGATAAGAGTAATAAGTAGAGTCCTTACCACTTCCGTCTTTCTTCTGTAATTTTTTTCCGGTAATAGAATCTGTTGCATAGCATTTGTATACTACATTCATTTGTGGCTGATCTATATAGAGTACAGTTCCATCACCATAGTCGCTCTTAACGTAGATTCCTTGAAAAGCTTCTCTGAATAATTGGCTATTGAATTCCTTATCAGCATTTTTAGCTTTTCTTGCCGCAGTTAAAATATTTCCACCTACTCTTGTTGCTATATCCTCTTTGAAAGCAATATGCACACTTGGAACATATGTGCTTAGGTTACGAATAGAATCTTTTACTGAAAGATCTACGGCTGTATATGCTTTGGTTCCTAATATATTCTGACTATCGTAAAAATCCTCAGGGTTAATATCGGTATAGTAAGCATTATCAAGATTTAATGTCTCTTTCCCATTGCCTCCCAGTTCATATACACTTAATCTACAAGCTGTCAATGAGTCTCCAAAGTGGCTGTCATACCACAGGTAGAGTTCGACTGCACGTATGTTTCCTATGATTTGATTTCCGTCTTTTATAAAAGTAACATCTTTATTTTCTGGATCTTTATCATCGACAACCATTCTTCCTGTGGCTGAAATAACATTACCACTTGCATCTGTAACTTCTTTGTATGGTTCAGGAAAAGTTAGTCCATCCGGACAATTTAGCTGAGCCAAGAATCCAGCCTGATAAGTGCCAAATGTTTCATCAGTGAATTTGCCAATATAACCGATGTTAGTTTTCGCATAAATGTCACCTGTCTTAACAGATTCAGTAGTTACATCAAACGTGGATAACTTTCCTTTGATATTTTGGTCATTGCCCGGGAACATTCCTAATCCCAGTCCGCCTGTATTATCATCGCATCCGAAAAATGTGATTGCCAGTAAAGCTATCAAGGCATATTTTGCTTTCATGATTGTCGTATCTAGATTTTTATTCTTCTTCTTTATTTGTAGTGGTTTCCCATACCTGATCGTAGAATTCGTTGCAAGCGTTTGCGTAGTTTTCCGGATCCTGATAATCAAGTACCAGTTTGCCTGATTGGCGGGCGTACTCAATGATTGATTCGTCTACCTTTGCGCTGTTTTGTATGATTCCGTCAGAATAATCAACGGCAAGTTTACAAAGTGCCGCATAGTCTACCGGTTCCTTCAAACCAGCCAAATCCTTCTTGGTGATGCCTTTCAACATCAGTTTGGTTGCAAAGTCCTCACTGAGCGTATTCTTGAAATCATCTTCATATACCGAGAATACAACTTTGGCATCACGGAACGATGGTTCGTCCTTGTAGGCCTTCTTAATATAAAGAGGAGCCAATGCCGTCATCCATCCGTGACAGTGGATAACGTCGGGACACCAGCGAAGCTTCTTCACTGTTTCCAGCACACCGCGTGCATAAAAGATAGCACGACTGTCGTTGTCATCGTATTCCACACCATTTTCGTCCGCTGTCTGCAAGCGATTCTGGAAATAATCATCATTATCGATGAAATATACCTGCATACGTGCGGATTGAATAGAAGCAACTTTTATAATAAGGGGGTGATCAGTATCGTCGATGATCAGGTTCATACCGGAGAGGCGAATTACTTCATGCAGTTGATTTCTGCGTTCGTTAATGTTTCCCCATTTAGGCATAAATGTCCTGATTTCACGGCCTTTTTCTTGTATTGCCTGTGGAAGGTTTCTACCTATATTGGCCATTTCGGATTCTGAAACGTAAGGTGTAATCTCTTGAGTAATAAATAAAACTTTATTCGCCTTTGTCATAATAACAATAGTTCACTATAATATTCTGCAAAGATAGCAAAAAAAAGGAACTTTAAATACCATATTCTTTCTTTATGTGGCAAATATTAGTTTATTTTGCAGAGTTTTTGCAAACGACCAAAACATAAACCAATTAACAAAAATGAAAGTAATACACACTATCAAGGACTTACAGGCCGAATTGACGGCACTGAGAGCCCAGGGTAAGAAGGTAGGACTGGTACCCACAATGGGTGCTTTACATGCAGGACACGCATCACTGGTAAAGCGCAGCGTAAGTGAGAATGGTGTAACAGTAGTGAGTGTTTTTGTAAATCCCACTCAGTTTAACGATAAAAACGATTTAGCAAAGTATCCGCGTACATTGGATGCTGACTGCCGCTTGTTGGAAGATTGCGGGGCAGCATTTGCCTTTGCTCCTTCGGTAGAAGAGATGTATCCGCAGCCGGATACGCGTGAATTCAGCTATGCTCCGTTGGATACGGTGATGGAAGGGGCTTTCCGTCCGGGACATTTCAACGGAGTTTGCCAGATTGTCAGCAAGTTGTTTGACGCGGTGCAACCGGATCGTGCTTATTTCGGAGAGAAAGATTTCCAGCAACTGGCGATTATTCGGGAGATGGTTCGTCAGATGGATTATAAACTGGAAATTGTAGGTTGTCCTATCGTTCGTGAAGAAGACGGATTGGCTCTGAGCAGTCGGAATAAACGTTTATCAGCACAAGAACGTGAAAATGCTTTAAATATTTCTCAGACATTATTTAAAAGTCGTACCTTTGCAGCATCTCATACAGTGAGTGAGACGCAGAAGATGGTAGAAGAAGCGATAGAGGATGCTCCGGGATTGCGTTTGGAGTATTTTGAAATCGTTGACGGAAACACGCTGCAAAAGGTAAGCAGTTGGGAGGATTCTCTGTATGTAGTAGGCTGTATCACAGTGTTCTGCGGAGAGGTCAGACTGATTGATAATATCAAGTATAAAGAAATCTAAATTAAAAAAAGACGAAACCTTATGATGATTGAAGTGTTGAAGTCGAAAATTCATTGTGCACGTGTCACAGAGGCAAATTTGAACTACATGGGTAGTATCACGATTGACGAAGACCTGCTGGATGCTGCCAACATGATTCCGGGAGAAAAAGTGTACATCGCTGATAACAACAATGGCGAACGCTTTGAAACCTACATTATCAAAGGTGAACGCGGTTCCGGTAAGATTTGTCTGAACGGTGCTGCCGCCCGCAAGGTGCAACCGGATGATATTGTGATTATCATGTCGTACGCATTGATGGATTTTGAGGAAGCGAAGTCGTTTAAACCGACCGTGATTTTCCCGGACCCTGCGACGAATAGCGTAGTGAAGTAAGAAGTATCTTGTGATAAGAAAGCCCCGTTTGCATTCAGCAGACGGGGCTTTCTGTTATAATAAGCTTGTCCTTTTACTTGCTTTGCAGTTGTTCATTCATGGCAGCGGCGGCTTTACGGCCATCTCCCATGGCAAGGATTACGGTAGCTCCTCCGCGCACAATGTCTCCGCCGGCATAGATCATCGGAATAGATGATTCCATGTTGTCATCTACGGCAATGGTTCCTTTGCGTCCTAATTCCAGTCCTTTAATGGAACTTGGAACAATCGGGTTCGGAGATACACCGACACTGACGATGGCCAGATCGATATCGATTGTTTCCGTAGCTCCCGGAATGGCTACAGGACTGCGACGTCCGGAAGCATCCGGCTCTCCTAATTCCATCTTCTGGAGAATGACCTGTTTCACGCAACCTTGTTCGTCGGCAATATATTCAATCGGATTGTGCAATGTCAGGAATTCGACTCCTTCTTCTTTGGCATGCTTCACTTCCTCGATACGTGCAGGCATTTCTTCTTCCGAACGGCGGTAGATGATCATAGCACGTTCAGCACCCAGGCGTTTGGCTGTACGGACAGAGTCCATAGCAGTATTACCACCACCGATGACAGCCACATTTTTGCCGAAAGCTACCGGAGTGTCAGAGTCTTCGCTCGCAGCATCCATTAGATTGACACGAGTAAGGTATTCGTTGGAAGACATGATATTGATCGAGTTTTCGCCCGGTATATTCATAAAGTTAGGCAAACCGGCACCGGAAGCGACAAATATTCCTTTAAAAACCTTCTTCCTTCAAATCTTCCACACTGATTGTTTCCTACAATGCAGTCTTTGATGAAAGTAACGCCCATTTTAACGAGGTTGTCTATTTCTACATCTACAATCTTGTTTGGCAGACGGAATTCCGGAATACCATATTTTAATACACCGCCGATTTCGTGGAGTGCCTCGAATACTGTTACATCATAGCCGTATTTTGCCATATCACCTGCGAATGATAATCCGGCAGGACCCGAACCGATCACCGCCACTTTGATGCCGTTCTTTTCGGCAATGACAGGTACTGAAATTTGTCCGCTTTCACGTTCGAAGTCAGCAGCGAAGCGTTCCAGATAACCGATAGCTACCGGTTTTTCATTCATCTTCAAGTGTATACATTTGGATTCGCATTGCTTTTCCTGTGGGCAGACACGACCGCATACTGCCGGAAGCGCACTTGTCTCTTTCAGTGTTTTGGCTGCTTCGAGGAATTCGCCACGCTCAATGTTCTTAATGAAGCGCGGAATGTCGATGCCTACCGGACACCCTTCCATACATCCAGGGTTAGCGCAGTCCAGACAACGCTTGGCTTCTGTAACTGCTTGCTCAGCGGTCAGACCCTGGTTTACTTCTTCCTTGCGGCTATGTGAACGGTATTCGGCATCGAGTTCGTTCATCTCGACACGTGGAATAGCTGTACGTTCTTTCGGTTTCATCGATTTGCGCAGTTCCTGTCTCCAGGCTGCGTTGCGGCTTTTCTCATCTATCTCTTTCGTTGCTTCACATTCGGGCTGGAGTTTGTTCATCTCTTCACGCTCAATTTTTTTGAACGCACCCATACGTTTCAGCATTTCATCAAAGTCCACCTGATGACCGTCGAATTCGGGACCGTCAACACAAACGAACTTCGTTTTTCCTCCTACCGTGATACGGCAAGCACCACACATGCCGGTTCCGTCTACCATGATGGTATTTAATGAAACGTCGGTAGGAATCTCATATTTCTTTGTCAGCAGACAAACGAACTTCATCATGATAGCAGGGCCGATGGCGAAGCATTTATCTACCTTTTCACGTTTGATGACTTCTTCCACGCCTTCGGTTACCAGACCTTTACGCCCGTAAGAGCCATCGTCCGTCATAATAATCACCTCATCGGAGCTTTCGCGCATTTCTTTTTCCAGAATGATAAGGTCTTTGTTACGTCCTGCCAATACAGTGATCACTCTGTTTCCGGCAGCTTTCAAAGCCTGTACGATAGGAAGCATCGGAGCAACACCTACACCACCACCAGCACAAACAACTGTTCCGAAATTCTCAATATGAGTAGCTTGTCCGAGCGGACCTACTACATCAGTGATATAATCACCTTCGTTCAATTCACAAAGACGGGTAGAGGAGAGCCCGACTTCCTGTATCACCAGAGTGATGGTGCCTTTCTTCAAATCAGAACCGGCAATCGTCAGAGGCATACGTTCTCCCTTGTCGCCTACACGTACAATGACGAAGTGGCCGGCTTTGCGGGATTTAGCAATTAAAGGAGCTTCAATTTCAAGTTTAAACACTTTCTCAGAAAAGCGTTCTTTGCTAATGATTTTGTTCATTATCTAATTAATTTGTTGGTATTATTACGTAACTGCTATCAGAATGTTATAAATTTCGGCAAAGATACGGCTTATTTACGAAATATAAAAAGAAAAGTCACTCTTTTGATGAGTGACTTTCCATATCCATGTGAATATCTTTATTTATTTCGTTCTGATTTTGTATCCGGCTACCCCATAATATAGAATAAACAGGAAGCAGGGAAGGCAAATCCAATATGCTTTCTGAATATCGGAAATGTCTTTTAGATAGCCAAATAAGGTCGGAATAACAGCACCGCCTGCCATTGCCATGATCAGAAGAGATGAACCGGATTTGGTAAACTTTCCTAAATCTGCCATAGCCAAAGGCCATAGGGCAGGCCACATTAAAGAACATCCCAATGCCATAAATGAGATGAAATAGATGGATATATCGGCAGGTGTAAGTACTACTAGTACGGAACCGATGATAGCCAGCACTGAACAAATCTTCAGTGCTGTAGCCTGGCTCATATATTTAGGGATGAAGATGATGCCGCAGATGTAACCGATCACAATGCCTATCGGAGCAATCCAGGCATACATTGCTGCATTTTCCAAATGAAGGCTGGTGGCATAATCTACTAATGTACCCAGTGATACGGTTTCTACACCTACATATAAGAAGAGAGCAAGACATCCTAATAATAAATGCGGGAATTGCCAGATGGAGGTTTTCTTTGCGGCGTACGGACAGGCTTCGGCTGCCTCTTCGCTGTCGTCTTCACCGACGGCTTTGACTTCCGGTAGGGGAGCCATGTATGCGATAATACCTAGTGCGATGAATGCGGCGATAATAACGTAGAATGGCAGAAACAGGTCAGCTACTGTAATATCGGTCACTTCTTTTCCGATTAGGAAAGCCAGGAATAAAGGAGGAATCGGCCATGCGAGTTTGTTGCATATACCCATAATGCTGATACGTTTGGCAGCACTGTCTATCGGTCCCAGAATCGTGATATACGGGTTTACAGCAGCTTGCAGATAAGCGTTGGCACTTCCGCTGATAAAGGAAGCCAATAAAAACAGAGGAAAACTTTCATAACTTGCCGATGGTATGAAAAGTCCGAAGGCTATGGCAAACATAAGGAATGAAAGGACCATTGTTCGTTTGTATCCGATTTTTTTGATTGTAAGGCCTGCCGGATAACCAAAAATAAGGAACGGGATGAAAGTGGCGGCAATGATCAGATATGATTCGGCCGAACTGATTTCCAGTGATCCCTTCAATACGGGGACTAATACTGAGTTGATACCAAGGGCGAAGCCCAGTGAAAAGAACATAACGCCAATGAATGCCAATGGCAATACGAAACTTTTTGTGTTTTTTGTCATGGGGGTAAATGTGTTAAAGGTTAATAAAGGAAACTCCTGTAAGGGGCAGAGATATCTCATCCTTACAGGAGTAGAAAGTTTCTTAGTCTATCATGTCGAAACCGCAGTATGGAACCAATGCTTTAGGAATTCTAATTCCTTCGGGGGTTTGATTGTTTTCCAATAAAGCGGCGACGATACGTGGTAGTGCCAGTGCTGATCCATTTAACGTATGGCAGAGTTCTGTTTTCTTTTCTGCACTACGGTAGCGGCATTTCAGCCGGTTGGCCTGGTAAGTGTCGAAGTTAGATACGGAACTTACTTCCAGCCAGCGTTTCTGTGCTTCGGAGTATACTTCGAAGTCGAAACAAAGCGCAGCAGTAAAGCTCATATCACCACCACAAAGGCGGAGTATACGGTATGGAAGTTCCAGTTTCTGCAACAGGCCTTCTACGTGGTCAAGCATTTGCTGGTGGGATTCTTTAGAATGTTCCGGCTTGTCGATACGCACTAATTCTACTTTGGAGAATTCGTGCAGACGGTTCAGCCCGCGTACGTCTTTACCGTAAGAACCGGCTTCGCGACGGAAACATTGTGTGTATGCGCAGTTCATAATCGGCAACTGTTTTTCTTCCAGGATAACATCACGGTAGATGTTAGTGACAGGTACTTCGGCTGTCGGGATCAGATAGAGATCATCTACTTCGCAATGATACATCTGTCCTTCTTTGTCGGGAAGCTGGCCTGTACCATAACCTGAAGCGGCATTGACTACTGTCGGCGGCATGATTTCAGTATATCCGGATTTGCGTGCTTCGTCCAGGAAGAAGTTGATCAGGGCACGTTGCAGTTGGGCACCTTTTCCTTTGTATACGGGGAAGCCTGCACCTGTAATCTTTACACCTAGGTCGAAATCGATTAAATCGTATTTTTTAGCCAGTTCCCAGTGAGGCAGTGCATCTTTGGGAAGTTCTGTTTCCATGCCTCCCATCTTTTCTACGACATTGTCTTCGGCACCTACGCCTTCGGGTACGCTGTCATAAGGAATGTTGGGGATCGTATAAAGTACATTCTGCATGTCTGTAGCAGCCTGTGTCATGGTAGCGTCCAGCGCTTTGTTGCTTTCTTTCAGTTCGGCAACACGTGCACGTGCAGCTTCGGCCTCTTCTTTCTTTCCTTCTTTCATCAGCTGACCGATCGTGCGGGAAAGTGAATTAACCTCTGCCAGGTTCTTATCTAATAGGTTTTGCGTAGTACGTCTCTTGTCGTTGAGAGCGATGACTTCATCAATCGTCTCTTTTGCATTCTTGAAATGCTTCTTTTCCAGTCCGCGGAGTACCGCTTCTGTATTTTCTGTAATTTGTTTAATGGTAAGCATATCTATACTTTTTATGAACTTTCTTTATTAAGGCTACAAAGATAAAGAAAAAACGAATAAGCGAGCAATGAAAATCTGCATAAAAAAAGAAAGGAGAAGCAATCCTTTGGATTACATCTCCTTTTCTTGAATATTTTCAGTTGTACAGGTTATGCTTCTGTTGCTTCAGCAGGGATGATAGAAACATATCTTCTGTCTTCTCTACCTACTTTAAATTTAACTGTACCATCTACTAAAGCGAAAAGAGTGTGGTCTTTACCCATTCCGATGTTTTCACCCGGATGGAATTCAGTACCTCTTTGACGAATGATAATATTACCTGCTTTGCAAGCTTCACCACCAAATATCTTAACGCCTAATCTTTTGCTATGTGATTCGCGGCCGTTCTTAGAACTACCGACACCTTTTTTATGTGCCATTTCTTCTTACTTTTTAAATGATTAAGCTACTACTTCTGTGATTGTTAACTCTGTGAACTGCTGACGGTGACCGTTCAGTTTTCTGTAACCTTTTCTTCTTTTCTTGTGGAATACAAGAACTTTGTCACCTTTAACCAAGTTTGAAATAACCTGGCAAACAACTTTAGCACCTTCTACAGTCGGAGCACCTACAGTTACGTTTCCGTCTTTGTCTACTAAAAGAACTTTTTCAAATTCTACAGTTGAACCGTTTTCTGCACCTTCAATGTGGTGAACGAACAGTTTCTGACCAGCTTCTGCTTTAAATTGCTGACCGTTAATTTCTACAATTGCGTACATCTTATATATAATGTATAAGTTAGCTCCGGCGGGTGGTCTTTAATCACTTAAAGAGCTCTTTATCGAACCCGTTGCGGAATAATCGGGCACAAAAGTACTTCTTTTATTTGTTTCAGACAAATATTTCCTTTATTTTTTTGCTGTTGTAACAGAAGATAATCAGATATATAGCAAACCGGATAAATTCTCCATAATAAACCGGTGCGGATATGCTCTGAGTTCGTCAGCGGTAGTCATTCCATTAAGGACACCTGCAAAATCTACTCCCGCATTTTGTGCTGTTTCGGCATCCACAGTACTGTCTCCGATGTATAAGGTTTCTTGCGGAGTCCTGCCCAAGTGTTCGAGAGCGAATTTTATTCCTTCCGGTGAAGGCTTGGCAGCTTGTACATCTTCTCCGCCTACCACTATGTCGAGAAAGTTTTCCGGCAGATACTCATCCAGAAAACTAAGTATACGGAAACGGTATTTAGTAGAGATAATGCCGATGCGGGCACCTCGCTCTTTTAGTTCTTTCAGAGTAGAGAGTGTATCAGGAAAAAGGCGGGTATTCACGTTCATGTGAACATCCGCTTCCAGTCTGTACTCTTGTCGAAAAGCGGTGAGCTGTTCCCAGTCGGTGACTCCGGTCAGTATGCTGAAAGATTCTTCCAATGTTTTACCAATGGTACGTTTGATCGCTTCGTCAGTGACATTCGTATATTGGTGACGATTAAGTACATTTCTGAAACAAGTAACGATACCCCGTGATGAATCGGCTAGTGTATAGTCGAAATCGAATAAATAAGTTTTATAATTCATTATTTTACTGCTTCTACTGTATATCCCTGTTTTTTCAGTAAGCTTAATAAGCCTTTATTACCCGGCAGGTGCAAAGCGCCGACTGCAACGAAGGTAGGAGCGGCTTTCATGATAGCCGGTAGTTTCTGTGCCCATGTTTTATTGCGGTCGTAAATTAGGGCATCTTCTTCTGTGGGAAGTGCATCACATTGATTTCCTTTACGCTCTTCGTTGATTTTCAACATGGTTTCCAAATCTTGTTTCATGTAGGCATCTGTCAGTCTTTTGAGGCTTTCCACCTCTTTGTCGATGTTATTGAGGGTACACATGAGCAGTTGGGCTTGGCGTTGCAGGGAAATTCCATTGTATAGCAGGTTAAACTGGAAATCCGGAGTTTCCAGTCCATCCACTTTTTTTCCTTTTTGTGTTGCCTGAGTCTGGAAATAAGTATCGAGCTGTTCTTGCGGATTATAGTTTCCGATGTGCTTGATGTACGCCACTACTGCTATGTTGTTCAGTAAGAAAGCCGGTTTGATTTTGGGTGCCATGTTGAGGTCCATCATCAGGTTCTCCTTGCAGAATTTATTAGCGGTTTCGTAATCTTCCGGTGAGAGGAGGGTAGTCAGAGTCGTATCGCTTTCTATCATCATCATTTTCTGCATCTTCTGGATGGTGGCCGGAGACTGGATATCCGACATTTTCAGTTCTCCATATACCTGTTGTGTTTCATCCATCGCTTTCTGTAGTCCGGTAATGCCGTCTTTGACACTCAACGGAGCGAGATGGTGAGTCCCCATAATGTATGAAGGGCTGCTAAGTCCGTTACCAGATACTTTCCATAAAAGCTGTGCGTTTGCGCTTAACGCTACGCAGATAAATATGACTGCTCCAATAAACGATTTCATGATTCTATATGTTTTTAAGTTGATAATCAGCGTATTCTTCCTCCGGATATCCAGTGTCTGGTGTAATAGTCTTCGCTCAGTCGACTGACAATCACTCCTTTGCTGGTACTGGCATGAATGAATTTCCCATTTTTGAGATAGATACCTACGTGAGCTACCTTTTTTCGGGAACGGCTACTGCTGAAGAATACCAGATCGCCTTCTCGCAAATTCCGTTTGGCGACTTTGGTACTTTCTTTTCTCAGGTCTTCGGTATTTCGCGGAACCTGAGTACGGTATACTTTCCGGTATATCTGGTAGGTGAGTCCCGAACAGTCGGTACCGCGTTTTGAATCGCCGCCTCCACGATAAGGAACACCAATCCATTCGGCCGATTCCAGATAGAGTTTGTGGTTATCTTCCATATTGATGTCCACGCCCAGCAGGATGGAGGCGCGTGCCAGTGCCTGGTAATCCAGACGGGGAGCAGACGTGCGGCAGGAACTAAGGATAAAGATCAGTCCTGTCAGTATGAAGATTAGTTTGAAGTTCACTCCCATCGGCTATCTTTCTTTTCGTATATCGTAAAATTATAAGTAACTTTATTCTTCTACATTGAAGTAGTCTTCCAGTTCTTTTTCAGCTGAATTATTCTCATTCATAATATCCCGGATGATGACGCCATTCTCCAGCAGGGCAATACGCGGACATACATCTATCGTATGATTCAGATTGTGGCTGGAAATGATTACAGTTGCATTATGCTCTTCGCTGTACTTTTTGAGCATATGTTTGATAATGGATTGCGAACTGGGATCGAGGAAGTTGAACGGTTCGTCGAGTATCAGCAACTGAGGATAATGAAGCATGGCGGAGATGATGCCGATTTTCTGTTTATTACCGGCTGAGTAGTTACGGATCAGTTTCTTTTGTCCGATCACTTCTCCGCTCATCAGACGTTCGAACGGCAGAAGGCGTTCGTCCACCTCTTCTTTTTTCAGTCCGTACATTTTCCCGATAAAATAGAAATACTCTTCCGGGGTAAGGTAGTCTATCAGAAATCCATCGTCAATGAAAGCACCTGTGAAGTTTTTCCAGTCTTCACTTTGACTGACGTCAATTTCGTTAATGACGACATTCCCATTATCCGCTTTCAGTAAGTCGAGCATCAACCGGAAAAGTGTTGTTTTACCGGCACCGTTGTTTCCTACCAATCCGAGCATATCGCCTTGATTGATTTCATAGTGATCTATGTTCACGGCTAACTTTTCGCCGAATTTCTTTTGAAGATTATTGATGCTTATCATTGTCTTGGTATTTTTATCGTAAATGATTAATCGGTTCAATCGTAAATCTCTTATTGGCGACTGTCTCTGAAGCCTTCCATATTCTCGTATCTCCGTTTCATGAAACGCTTATAGACGTTTCTGATCCAAAGCGGAGAAGTCAGTGTGAATCCAAGCCCGATGGCGAACAGGATAGAGTAGGCGGCCGTTTCACCCAGAAACGCATTCAACACAGAATACAGGATCAACGGGATACCGAAAGCTCCGAAGTTGACAACCATTTGTATGGCGCTGTTGGTCTGGCGGCTTGTCACTTTCTCGTTCAGTGCTACGGTCTGCTTATTGTAAACAGCCAGTTGGAAGAAACAAAAATAGATAAAACCGGTGGTATAGAAGAACCAGGCAAAGATACCCAGTAAGGGAACTTTATCCATTACAATGGCGGGAATCATCAGGACAAATGGGACGATCTCGCCGATAGTATAGATATAATATTTTGCTTTCAGCAGACTCATGATGGATTCTTTGCGGGACATTAGTCCATCGATGTAATTGCCTTCGAAGGACATGAGTTGCGAAAGGATGATCATGCCGAATACGGCAAAGTTGTAAACACAGATAAAGGTAGTCATGGTGCTCGTGTCATAAAGGCTTGAAAAGCTCAACAGGCAGGAGAAGGCGATGACTACAAGGAGAACATTGCGCAATGCACCTTTGCAACGCCGGTTGCGCAAAAGCATTTTTAATTCCAACCGCATATATTCACCAACTTCTCCGTATCGCTCGAAGAATTTGTATTCTGAAACATGCTTGATGCGGGTATCATCTACTTTTGCCAATTCGGCGTAGATGAGGCCGGACATGATTTTGCGGTTAATCAGCCATAAGATGGCTATGACAAGAATGGTACCGAGGAAACAGAGAATATTCCCGTTGATATATCCGTCGCCCAGGTCCATAAAGAAGTAGAACAGGGGACTGTCTTCGGGAATAAAGGCAAGGCAGCCCAGTCCACCGTAGAAAGCGATGGGGAGCAGCACCCACCAAATACGTTCATTGATTAGTGTGCGACATAACAAGTACCAGTAATTGTTGGCAACGATCAAAAGCCAGATGCCTATGAGATAGGTGAGTACACCTGAGATACCGAAATATTTGGTAATGGTAATGAAGGAAAAGGGGACGAACATAAACAACCAGAACAGGTTGAACAGACTAAGTCCCGAACGGATAAGCAGGAAATCGATGATCCGATTTCGTTTAACCGGCAACAGGAGGTAAGGTTTTACCTCCTGCGTCGGTGTTTTTTGGAACGGAATACGCAAGAGGAAGTCAAGTGCCAGAATAAATATCAGGGCAACGGCATTCATTACATGATATGGTTCCCGGTTGGGAACCATATCTGCAAAACCGAATGCAAACGTCGTACCGAAGAATATCAGGTATCCTGCCCAAAAAGCAACCCCGATATATCCGAATATTTTGGCAACTTTGTTCTTTTCATACATCGGATGCCGTTTGGAGGCGAGCCGTCCATGTTTGCGTAATTCGTTAAATATCATCATACTGTTGGTATGCTATAAAAGTTTATTTAGCTTCTTCTTCAGGTACGGTCATGATGACTTGGATTTCGTTGTTCTGTTTCATCAGCTTGGCAAGGAATTCCTGTACATCTTTTGCTGTGATGCTGTTGACCAACGTTTCATAGTCTTTTGTATAATCGATACCTGTGTAGAAATACTCATCCAGATTGCCCAGCCAGTAGCCGTTTTCCTTTTGGGCGTCTTTGTATTTTTTCAGCATATACTCTTTGATCTTCTGCATGTGTTCGGCAGACGGACCTTCTTTGGCCATTTTTTCCAACTGTTCGATGACGATGCCCGATAGTTTGTCTTTCTTGGCCGGATCGGTCTGGAATACAATCTGAAGCACGAGTTGTTCTTTCGGATATTTGGTGAGGCTTCCGCTGCAGCTTACGCCATAAGTACCGCCTTCTTTCTCACGGATTTCTGCGGTGTAAACCATATCCAATGCCTGATCGAGGATGCTGAGAGTAAGGTTGTTGCGTAAATCATATTTGCAAGTACCGTTGAACAGGAACATGATGGTTGCCATCGGTGTTTCTTGTTTCTTGGCAAACTCGTTCTTGTATTGACCTTTGCGGATTTCCATCTTCGTATCTTTGAAAGTCTCTTTGCGATTGATAGATGGCAGACCACCCAGATATTTGGCGATCATCGGTTTCATTTTCTCAACATCAATGTTTCCTACAAAGTAGAATGTAAAGTCGCTCGCATCTTTGAAACGGTCTTTGTACATTTCCATTACACGGTCATAGTCGATCTTGTCCACCATGTTTTCTTTCATGCTGAAAGAACGTGGGTGATTGCCGTACAATGCATAAGAGACTGTATCACTGAATGCGGTCATCGGATTAGCGTCAGCATTCTGCAATTCGGCTTTCATGCGGTTCTTGTATGATTCGAATGCTTCGTTGTCCTTGCGGGGAGCAGTGAAAGTCAGATAAGTCAGCTGCATCATTGTTTCAAAGTCCTTCGGAGAACAACTGCCGGAAACCGTTTCTGTTGTTGCGCTCACACCGGCTCCTACAGAAGCACGTTTGCCTGCAAGTGCTTTACTCAAATCTACTTTGCTGAAGTTACCGATACCACCAACCATTGCTACGCTGTTGATTTGAGAGATATTCAGAATCTCTTTGTCGGGGAACTGGCTGCTACCACCAAGACTGGTACCTTTCATCAGAATCTGGTCAGCTTTGTAGTCGGTTGTTTTGATATATACTTTCACACCGTTGGACAGAACAAGTTTTGTTGTTCCGTAAATATCTCCGGCTTTTTCAGAAACGATCTTTCCGCCTTTCGGCTCTTCTTTCAGCAATGGTTCGTTAGAAACTTTGTCTTCGTAAGGCTTCAGATCGAAAGATTTCATTTGTTTCAGCAAAGCAGCGATTTCTTCTTTCGTCGGGTATTTTACACCTTCCTTCTCCGGACCTGCCAACAGTACTACCTGATTGTTGTCAGTGATCAGCTGTTGCATCACTTGATTGATAGCCGCTACCGGAATGTTTGGAGCCAGCTGATTCATCATTGCATATTCGTATTCAATGCCCGGCATCGGTTCATTGTCAAGGAAGTTACTGATGTATTCGTTGACATAAGTGTCGTTTTTCATCTTTTCGCGTTCATTGTAAGCAGATTCTACGCGTTGCAGATAGTTGGCACGGGCACGGTCATATTCAGTTTCGGTGAATCCGAAGCGGCGTGCGCGTTCAGTTTCTTCGAGAATCGTTTTCATGGCCAGTTCGATACCATCGATTTTGCTGCTGGCGTCTACTCCGAAAGCATTTTTGGTCTTGGCTACGAAGAAGTCGCCATAACCTGCACTTGCACCTGTAAAAGGAGGATTCGCTTGCTGACGGATTTCTGCCAAACGGCTGTTCAGCATTGTAACTCCCATGCTAATCATGTATTGAATGCCGTAATAGTTGATTGTATTCTTCAGTGAATCCGGGAAGGCTTCGCTCTTGAAGAAGAAGCTGATGGAAGGAGTTTCGATTTCCTTGTCCGTACCGATAAAGATTTGCGGTTCCTGATTGTCTGCTACCGGATAGTAGATACGTTCAGCCGGATTCACCGGAGCTTTCACGTCTGCAAATACCTTTTTCAACTTTGCTTCCATTTCATCTACATTGATGTCGCCGACAATCATGATACCTTGCAGGTCCGGACGGTACCATTTCGCATAGTAGTCACGGATGTCCTGATAAGGGAAATTGTTGATTACATCGAGGCTTCCGATTGGCATACAGTCTGCATATTTGGAATCCGGATACATGACAGGCAGGGCATTGGTCATGATGCGCTGCATACCACTGTTACGGCTTCTCCATTCTTCACGGATCACACCACGTTCTTTGTCGATTTCCTTGTCGGCAAGGTTGATGGCGCTTGACCAGTCGTGCAGGATCAGCAGACAAGAGTCTACTACACTGACGTTGTCGGTAGGTACATTGCTGATTCGGTATACTGTTTTGTCGATACTGGTGTATGCATTCAGGTTTGTTCCGAACTTGATACCTTTAGTCTCACACCAAGGCACGATGCCCAGTCCGGTTTCATCACCCGGGAAGTTTTTTGTTCCGTTGAAAGCCATGTGTTCAAGGAAGTGAGCCAGACCGCGCTGTTGCGGCTCTTCAAGGATGGAACCCACTTTCTGTGCAATGTGAAATTCGACGCGTTTTTCTGGGAGTGCGTTGTGTCGGATGTAATAAGTAAGCCCGTTGTCAAGTTTACCTATGCGGACATTTTTGTCCACGGGTAGTGTTTGCATAGGTTGTGCAAGCACGAGTTGGAAGTTGCAGCATATAAAGAGAACTGCAATAAAAAATCCACGTAATAAATGTTTCATGTTCTATTTAGTTTATAAAAAAGTTGTTTGAAATATCTGTCGTTGGTACCTTTGTTAAATCACAAGTTATACCTTTATTATAATTAATAAACATATTTATTCGGTTTTATCTTCTTTCTGACTGACCATTGAAACCTCCACTCTGTTTTTTTGCTCTATCAGTGTTTTAATGAAGTTGGATACATCTTTTGTTGTGAAGCTGTTTATGACAGCTTCGTAGTTGTCGAGCGGATTGAGACCGGTACGTAGATATTCATCCATCCATATTATCCAATATTCATTATCTTTTAAATCTTTAGCTCGTTTATTCAACATGTATTTTTTCACTTTGTCCAAGCTTTCCTTCGTTGGACCCACTTCAGCGATATGTTTTATTTCATCATCTATAATTTTTATCATTTCTTCCCGTTTAGCCGGGGCGGTATCGAATACTATTTGCAAACTGATTTCTTCCGGGTATTTGTCGCTGTCTGCCCCGACATAGATTGAATATGTTGCTCCTGCTTGTTCACGCACTTTGTCTGTATAGATTTCATTTAGGACTTGACAGGATATATCGAACAAGGTAATGTTTCTTAAGTTGTATGGACATGATCCGGTGAAGGATATGAAATTAGATGCTTTGTCGACTTTCAGCTTTTGGTAGAATATATTTTTGTAGATTCCTCTGCGCCTTTTTATCTGGTTATCTTTGAACGTTTCTTTTTGTTGAGTCGATGGAAGAGTTCCTAGATAGTTAACTATCAGTGGTTCCAGCTGTTCCATATCAATATTGCCAACAAAGACGAATGTGAAATTTCCGGCGTTTTTAAAACAATCATGATATATTTCTAATAATCTATCATAGTCCACGTGATCTAGCATTTGAGATGTAAGACGTTTCCTACGAGCATG
The DNA here is from genome assembly GCF_000162515.1 of Bacteroides sp. 1_1_14. Taxonomy (NCBI): domain Bacteria; kingdom Pseudomonadati; phylum Bacteroidota; class Bacteroidia; order Bacteroidales; family Bacteroidaceae; genus Bacteroides; species Bacteroides sp. 1_1_14. Next base: position 679,619 of record NZ_GG774702.1, read on the forward strand.
TCCCATGTATACGGCATTGTTTATACTGTCTTTGAATACGATTTCAGGATCTTTTGCTTGATTGCACAATTCTTGATAGCACAAATCCTTTGTGACGTTAAAGCTTAATTTATCTCGTCGAGGTGATGTGAAAAGTAGGTGTGTGAGTTGTAGCATTGTTTCGAAGTCTTTCGGTGTACAATTACCGTCAACTGTATTTGCCAGTTCTGTGAGACTATAACCAACAGATACTTGTTTATCTTCTAACATTCTCTTTAGTTCACTAAAGGTAAAATTCCCTAATCCAGTTGTTATCACCTTTCCCAGAAAATTGATATTGGGAATATCTGAATCTGGGAATAAAGATCCCCCTCCTAAGCTGACTCCTTTCATCAATATCTAATTATTTCTGAAATCAGTTTTTTTAACCATCACTTTTACCCCATTGGAAAGAGTTAGTAATGTGGTTCCGAATAAAGAATCTGTGACCTCTGAAATGATTTTACCACCTTGAGGAATGTCTTCGATTAATGACTGGTTGGTGTAGTCATCTACATAGCGTGTGAGTTCTTTTCCTTTTACTTCTTTCAGTATGTTTCTGATCGCTTCTTCTGTTGGTAATTTTAAGTCTTTCTTTTCCGGTGCGAAAAGTGCGATGAACTTATTATTATCTGTAATAAGCTGATGTATAACATCGTTTAGCATATTTGCAGTGGTTGTTGCTGCGATTTCATAGAGTATTTTATACTTGTATTCTATGCTTGGTATGGGTTCGTTATCAAGGAAATGAAGAATGTATTGATTAGTGAGTTCCTCATTTTTCAGATTATTGCGTTCGTTGTATCTGCTCTCCAAGTATTGAAGATAGCTACGTCTTGTACGGTTGTATTCAGTTTCGGTGAAACCAAAACGGCAGACACGTTCTATTTCTTCGAATAAGGTGGTAATTCCTTTTTCTATAGAGTTTTCAATACAAGTTATGTTGCTTGTGAAAGCTTTTTTGGTTTTGGCGATGAAGAAGTTACCATCATATACAGAACAACTACTGTATGGGGGATGCGCAGTTTGCGAACGTTCGTACAACCGTTGTTCGAGCATGCGACTGATTACCTGCGTTGCGTAGTCCTTTCTCAGATAGTCGGAATAGTTTTTAAGACTGTCAGGAGTGGCGTCATGTTTATTAAATACAACGAATTCAATGTCTGTCTTTTCTTTATCTTGCGCGATGAATATGATAGGGTCCTTATGATCGTAAACAGGGAAATATTCTCGTTTGGCGGCATTGGGCTGGGCGGGAATATCGGCAAACATTTTTTTTATTTGTGCCTCTATACTATCTACGTCGATATCTCCTACAACAATAATAGCTTGCAGGTCTGGACGATACCACTTTTCATAATAATCTCTTAGTGTTTGCGGTTCGAAATTCATTATTATATCCATCTTTCCAATCGGAAAGCTGACTCCGTATTTGCTTCCGGCATACATGATGGGTAACATCTGCTCTTGAAAACGTAGCATGGCAGTCATTCGTGTGCGCCATTCTTCATGGACAACTCCGCGTTCCTTGTCTATTTCTACCGGATCTAAAGTCAGGTCATTACTCCAGTCATGCAGAATCAGCAGGCAGGTATCGATAGCACCGGGAATATCGACCGGCACATCACACATATGATAAACCGTTTCATCCATTGCGGTGGAAGCATTTGGGGAAACACCTATCCGTTTGAGATATTGTTCAAGGGAATTACCTGGGAAATGTGCAGTACCATTGAAACACATGTGTTCCAGAAAATGAGCTAGGCCAAGCTGGTTGCTTTCTTCTTGTATAGACCCCACTTTTTGTGCGAAATAAAAGTCTGCTCGGTTTTCCGGCAGAGCATTTTTACGGATGTAATAGGTAAGACCATTGTCTAGTTTACCTATGCGTACTTTAGGATCGATCGGAAGTATAGACTCTTGTGCCATAGTCTTTTGAAGACTGTAGCTTATCATTGCTAGTAGAACTAATAGTAAATGTTTCATGGTCGTGTTGTTATTAATTGATGCGTGTACTTCCTGTTTTAGTAGGCTATTTGATAGCTTCCCGTATTCTGACTAATTTCGTTAATAGTCCTTCCAGAAGGTCCAGCTTCAACATGTTTGCTCCGTCGCTCTTGGCTACGGCGGGGTTTTCGTGTGTTTCGATAAAGATACCGTCGGCTCCTACGGCGATGCCGGCTTTGGCTACGGTTTCGATCAGTTGGGGCATACCACCGGTCACTCCGCTGGTCTGGTTGGGTTGCTGCAATGAATGGGTGACATCCAGTATGACCGGATAACCGAACGTTTGCATTTCCGGAATCCCCCGGTAGTCTACTACAAGGTCCTGATAACCGAAGGTTGTTCCGCGTTCGGTCAGCATCACGTTCTTGTTGCCTGCTTCCACCACTTTGTCAGCGGCAAACTGCATGGCGAGCGGAGAGAGGAACTGTCCTTTCTTGATGTTAATCGTCTTACCTGTTTTAGCAGCAGCAACCAGTAAATCCGTCTGACGGCAAAGGAAAGCCGGAATCTGGAGAATGTCTACGTATTCGGCAGCCATCTCAGCCTCGTCGGCCGAATGGATATCCGTCACTGTGGGCACTCCGAAAGTATCATGTACCTTTTTCAGCACTTTGAGTGCCTTCTCGTCACCGATACCTGTGAATGAATCAAGACGCGAACGGTTTGCCTTGCGGTAAGAACCTTTGAATACATAAGGAATCTGTAATTTTTCAGTGACTCCGACCACACGCTCAGCGATGCGCATTGCCATCTCTTCACCTTCTATTACACATGGACCGGCCAGCAGAAAGAAGTTACCGGCAGGATTGTTCTTAAGTTCGATCATTTTATTAATTACAAGTTACTAATTACTTATTTATAGTTTCATGAGTGAAGGGCTGTTTTTCGCCAGAAGCCCGGTTCTGTTGGCTAATTCGGAATAATCAGGGTCGTCTTTTCTGATAATACGCCTATTTCCAGTGGGAAATGTCTTGCCAGCAGGCGACCGTCTAGATCGACGGAAGCATTTTGTGCGCGGAGCACTTTTACTTTTCTTGTCCGATAGCTTTTCACCATCTTATGGTTCAGGATTCTTCCCTGAATCAGCATCCACAATCCCGAAATGATTTGCAGGAATTCCGGACGGTAGATGACGGATACATCCAGCCAGCCGTTGTAGGGTACGGCACTCGGAGTCTGTCCCCAGCCCCAGGCGCTTCCTACACATACGGTCATGATGCGCCCGCGGATGTGCTCGTCATTGATACGAAGGTGCATCCGGTATAGTTTGCGTTCGAATATCAGCGAGAAGAGGGCGGCAACGTACGACAGGAATTTCACCCCCCAGAAACGTTTGGTCTGGTCGGTGATTTTCACAATCCTTGCGCCTAGCCCGATGTTGACTGCATTGAGGAAATAACGGCGTTGGTGTTCCTTGCCGTCGTAGAAGTTGCAGAAGCCTACGTCTATTTTCTTGAGACGGTGGTTGATGATACAGTCTACGGCAGGTTTGTATTCGGTACTGAGTCCCCAGTATTTGGCAAAGTCATTTCCTATACCGTTCGGGATCATGCCAAGGGCGATGTTCTCCTTGTCTTCGGCATCAGAGAGCATGATACCGTTGATGGCATCGTTCAGCGCACCGTCGCCACCTACGATGACAATGGTACGATAGCCGTTGTTCGCCAGAATTTTGGCAAGACGTTCTACAGAACCGAAACCTTCGGATTGTACATAGTCATAGTTGACACCTTTGCTGTCCATGTACTCCTTGATTTCTTTCCATCGTTTCTGTACCTTTCGGGTACCTGCTTTGGGGTTGTAGATCACTCCCCATTTTCCAGGTTCTACACTCATAACCGTATTTCTATCCTAACTGTATTAACAATCGCATTTTTTATCTTTCACAGACCATTCGTAAATGACTGGCAAAGATACTAATTCCCTCGCAGTTTTTCTATCACAAAGGCTATCTTTTCTTCCATAGGCAGCTCTGCACTGACCCAGTGGATGGTAAATCCCCGACGTTCCATGCCGCGGAACCAAGTCATCTGACGTTTGGCGAACTGATGGATGGCCGTCTCCAGCTCAGTGAACATCTCTTCGTAAGTCAGTTTGCCTATGACGTATAACGTCAGGAATTTGTATTCCAGTCCGTAATAAATCAAGTCGTCCGGTGAAATGCCTTGTTCTGTCAATCGCCTTACTTCATCCACCATTCCTTCGTCCAGCCGTTGTTTCAACCGTCGGGTGATCTTCTCGCGACGCAGTTCCCGATCGATATCTACCCCGATGATGAGGCTGTTCAACTTCGGAAACTCCCGTTCGGGAACCGGATGCACGGCATAATACTCCTCAATTTCTATCGCGCGGATTGCACGTTTCACAGTATCCACATCCGTAGAGTTGTGCAATGTTTTATATTGCTTCAGGATTTCGGTCAGTTCTTCGAGAGAGTGATTAGCCAGACGGGCACGTAACTCCGGATTTTCCGGTACCGGCATCAGCTTATAGCCTTTCAGTACCGATTCCAGATACATACCTGTCCCTCCACATAAAACGGGCAGACAGCCTTTTTGTTTGATGGATTCGTAAGAAATCAGGAAATCCCGCTGATATTCGAAAACATTGTATTTATATCCGGGATCGGCGATATCAATCAAGTGATAAGGAATTGGATGTCCGTCGACTGTATAATCTGCCAAGTCCTTGCCCGTACCGAGGTCCATTCCCCGATAGATCTGACGAGAGTCGGCACTGATAATTTCTGTATTCAGTTCATGGGCTAATGCTGCAGCAAAAGGAGTTTTCCCTGAGGCTGTTGGCCCTAATATGGTGATTAAATCATAGTCCGGCATAGCTTTATTCTTTAATGACGGCAAAAATACAAAATATCTCTGGAAAAGACGAATAAAAAGGGACAAATGTCTTCGTAATGCCTGTCAATAAGGCGTTTGCGAAGACAAATGAGGACAGGCGAAAAATCGAGGTAACGTAAAGGAAAGCGGATTTATGAAGAAGAACGGTCTCCAAATCATTACCCGCCGAATGGTGATTTTTAACACACCGTGTTGTATTTGGCAGCTTGTGGCACAGGTTGGCATATCAAGGTCTAACTCGTTGAGTAATAACTTTGCAAACAAAAAACGAGTATGGCAAGAAGCACATTCAAGGTTCTGTTCTACGTGAACGGCAGCAAGGAGAAAAACGGTATTGTCCCCATCATGGGACGAGTGACAATCAACGGGACTGTGGCGCAGTTCAGTTGTAAGCAGAACATCCCGAAAACGCTTTGGGACGTGAAAGGAAACAAGGCGAAAGGCAAGAGCCGCGAGGCACGAGACATCAACCTTGCCCTTGACAACATCAAGGCGCAAATCATCAAACATTACCAGCGCATTTCAGACCGCGAGGCATTTGTTACGGCTGAGATGGTGCGCAACGCCTATCAGGGAATCGGCAGCGAGTATGAGACGCTGCTAAAAGCATTCGACCGTGAGAACGAAGTGTTCAAGAAACGGGTAGGCAAAGACAGGGTAATGGCTACCTATCGGGCACGTGTACGGGCAAGAAACCATGTAGCCGCCTTTATCAAGTCGTTTTACAGACGCAGCGATATGTCCATGTTGGAACTTACTCCCGATTTCATCAAGGAGTTCGCCGCATACCTCTCGACTGAAGCCGGATTGCGGAACGGTTCGATATGGGCAAACTGTATGTGGCTGAAAGGCGTGGTCATGAAAGCGCATTATAACGGGTTGATACCGCGCAATCCTTTCATCCAGTTTCATATCAGCCCCAATGTGAAAGAACGGGAATATCTGACGGAGGATGAACTGAAAGCGGTCATGACACATGAGTTTGCAGACAGCAAGCTCGCATACATCCGTGACATTTTCATCTTTGCCAGTTTCACCGCCTTGTCATTCGTGGACATTCAGGAACTGACGAATGACAACATCGTGGAGGTGAACGGCGAGAAGTGGATATTGTCCAAACGCCACAAGACAAAAGTCGCCTTCCAAGTGAAGCTGCTGGATATACCCTTGCAGATAGTCGAACGCTACCGACCGATGCAGAAAGACAATCGTATATTCCCCGGCTTGAACTATTGGTCTATCTGCAAACCGTTGAAACGGATGATAAGGGAATGTGGCATAACCAAGTCAATATCATTTCATTGCAGTCGTCATGGCTTCGCAACATTAGCTTTGAGCAAGGGGATGCCCATTGAAAGCGTAAGCCGTGTGTTGGGACATACGAATATAGTCACGACCCAACTCTACGCAAAGATAACCACGCAGAAGCTCGACAACGACCTGACCATGTTCGGCGACAAACTGAGTAAGACGTTTAACGGAATAACGATGTCATGAGTATGAGAAGAAACAGCATAACAGTGAATGAATCCGGCAATATCATCATGCCGGAGAATGTCTCAAACATTTGGATGAGCGAGCCGGAATTGGTGGAACTGTTCGGAGTAATTGCTCCGACACTTCGTTCTGCCATCAGAAACATCTATAACAGTGGAGCATTAAAAGAATACGAGGTACAGAAGTATGTTCGGCAGGAGAACGGGTATCATGCCGATGTGTTCAGCTTTCCGATGATAGTCGCACTTGCTTTCCGCATTGACAGCTTCGGTGCGGAACAGGTGCGCAATGCCATATTTAAAAGGCTGTACTTGCGAAAAGAGAAAACAAATATCTTCTTTTCGCTGGGTATAAATGGTTGGGATATGTCTAATTATCAGGCATAAGTTCTAATGATATGACGACATGAAGTAGTGAGACCTATGCGTATTCCCATTGCCAACAATGTATTTATACGAGTATGTGAATAGGTGTATTGCCATTCATACGTACGATTACGACAAACCCGAAGAAAAATCCATTAGAATGGCATTTCTTCGGGCTTTTGTTGTATGTCATAAAGCCAAATCCAAGAAAATCTTACGTGAGGTATGCGTGAGTTGTTAATCCGTTCTGCGCTAATTGCCGAGTTTTGCACTGATTAAACAAAAAAATGAAGTGCTAATGAAACAAGGTAACTTTGAAAATGAGGAGTTTATCCGTGTGGGTACTACCCTCTACAAGTTAGTGAACCAGCCCCGTCTGAACGGAGGCTATGTGAAGAAGCGCATCGTGTGGAACAACGAAACACTGCGGCAGGACTACGGCAAGGACTATCTCGCCACCGTGCCGAAGTACGACGGCTTCTGCACCGTCCCCGACCATGTGGACTACCGTCCCGTGGTGGACAAGTTCCTGAACCTCTACGAGCCGATAGGACACCGTCCGCAACAAGGCGAGTTTCCCTGTATCCGGTCATTGGTGCGCCATATCTTCGGTGAACAGTATGAATTGGGCATGGACTATCTTCAATTGCTCTACCTGCAACCCGTGCAGAAACTGCCTATCCTGCTGTTGGTATCAGAAGAACGCAACACGGGCAAGAGTACATTCCTGAACTTCCTGAAAGCTGTGTTTCAAAACAATGTCACTTTCAATACCAACGAGGACTTCCGCAGCCAGTTCAATTCCGACTGGGCAGGAAAACTGCTCATCGTGGTGGACGAGGTATTGCTCAACCGCAGGGAGGACAGCGAGCGGTTGAAGAACCTCAGCACCACACTTTCCTACAAGGTGGAAGCCAAAGGCAAAGACCGTGACGAGATAGCGTTCTTTGCCAAGTTCGTGCTATGCTCCAACAACGAGTATCTGCCTGTTATCATTGATGCAGGTGAAACACGCTATTGGGTGCGCAAGATAGACCGTCTGCAATCCGATGACACAGACTTCCTGCAAAAGCTGAAAGCTGAGATACCTGCCTTTCTGTATTACCTGCAATACAGACAACTTTCCACCGAAAAGGAAAGCCGTATGTGGTTTGCGCCCTCTTTGCTGCATACCGAAGCCTTGCAGAAGATTATCCGCAGCAACCGCAACCGATTGGAGATAGAGATGTGCGAACTTATCCTTGACATTATGGAAAGTGTCGGCACGGACACATTCTCGTTCTGCCACAACGACATTCTTCTTTTGCTGGTACATTCGCAGGTAAAGGTGGAGAAGCACCAAGTCAGAAAGGTATTGCAGGAATGTTGGAAACTTACTCCTGCCTCTAACGGGCTTACATATACCACTTACCAATTCAATTACAATCGGGAGTGCCGATATGAGCCGATAAAAAGAGTCGGTCGTTTCTACACCGTCACAAGGGAACAACTTGAATCCCTGTAATACTATTCTTTTTTTGTTGAATTGATGAATAATGATATAACCATACTGATAATAAACAGCATACACTCTCAACAAATTCTCAACAATCGAAAAGAAAAGTTGAGAGGGAAACAGCATCAGTTTGTTGGATTCTCTATTTGTGAGTGGTTTGTTGAGAAGATGTTGAGAATATAAAGCATTAACGTATAGGACAATACATATCTCATTCATCAAATCAACGTTTTTACAGTCATCATCAAATCCATAGAAATTATATCATGAACATCCAAGAAGCAAAACAAATCAAAATTGCGGACTATCTGCAAAGTTTGGGTTATTCGCCCGTAAAGCAACAGGGAAACTGCCTGTGGTATAAATCCCCGTTCCGTCAGGAAACGGAAGCCTCGTTCAAGGTGAACACCGACCGCAACCTGTGGTTCGATTATGGACTGGGAAGAGGTGGTAACATCATCGCACTTGCAGGGGTACTGTACGCATCCGACCATGTGCCTTATCTGCTTGGCAAGATAGCGGAACAGGCACCACACATCCGTCCCATATCTTTCTCTTTTCGCCAGCAGGCATCCGAACCGAGTTTCCAACATTTGGAGGTGGGCGAACTCACCCATCCGGCATTGCTCCGATACTTGCAGGAACGGGGCATAAACATCGCTTTGGCAAAGGCGCAATGTAAAGAGCTCCACTTCACCCATAACGGCAAGCCCTATTTCGCCATCGGTTTTCCGAATGTGGCGGGAGGATTTGAAGTGCGTAACCGTTTTTTCAAAGGCTGTGTCGCACCCAAAGACATCAGCCATATTCGGCAACAGGGAGAAGCGAGAGAGAAATGCCTTGTATTCGAGGGCATGATGGACTATCTTTCATTCCTCACGTTGCGGAAGAGGAACTGCTCGAACTTGCCCGACCTTGACAGGCAGGATTACGTCATCCTCAATTCGACCGCCAATGTTTCCAAAGCTATAGATGTGCTGCACGGGTATGGACGTATCCACTGCATGCTCGACAATGACGAGGCGGGAAGAAAGGCGTATCGGGAATTGGAAAGGAAGTTCGCCGGACGCATCCGCGACTTCTCCGACAACTACAAAGGGCATAAAGACCTGAACGATTACCTGCGTGGAATCCGGCAGAAATTAGCCGTTAGTCCACCGCCAAGAACTATCGTAAAACCCAAGAAGAAAGGGTTGGGATTATGACATCCCGAATGAGAAAAACGGGAGATGCCCGAAACTCATTCCTTAAGGATTGGGAGGTAGCAAGTTTGTGTTTCGGGTGTACCGAAACCGCTTGCCACCCACCATCCAAATTGCAGGAGGTGGCATCCCGTCGGTCTATACAGTTGAATCAGTAACCGAATTAAAAGGAATAAAATATGGAACAGACAAAGGAACACAAGGAACGCAACAAGGGAGGTCGCCCCAAGAAGGAAGCAACCGAGAAACAGAAATACCGTATCGCAGTGAAAATGACGGCAGCCGACTACTTCCGCCTGCTGACACGATCGCATGAGGCGGGCGTATCACCAAGCGAGTACATGAGGGAATGTTTCCGTAACGGTCATGTGAAAGAACGGCTGTCGGAGGAACATGCCGGATACATCCGCCAACTCTGCGGCATGGCTAACAATCTCAACCAGCTTGCGCGTAAGGCAAACGCCGGAGGCTTCCACGATGAACGGTGGGACTGCAAGGTGGCAGTGGCAAGGATTCATGAACTTATAACCAAGATAGGGATATGATGGCGAAAATCGTAAAAGGAAGCGACTTCAAGGGTGTGGTGGATTACATCATCGACAAGAAGAAGGATACGCAGATAGTAGCAAGCGAAGGCTTGTTTATGGAAAATCTGGAAACTATCGCCATGAGTTTCAATGCCCAGTCACGGATGAACGATAAGGTGACAAAACCTGTCGGACATATCGCGTTGAGTTTTTCCAAAGAGGATGAGTTACGGCTGACGAACCGTATCATGGCAGGCATCGCGCTTGAATATATGGAACGGATGGGAATCAAGAATACGCAGTTCTTCATCGCCCAGCATTTCGACAAGGAGCATCCGCACGTGCATATTGCTTTCAACCGCATAGACAACAACGGCAATACCATATCGGACAGGCACGAGCGTCTGCGCAGTACCCGCATCTGCAAGGAATTGACCTTGAAATACGGCTTGCATATGGCTGGCGGAAAGGACAATGTCAAACGCAACCGCCTGAAAGAGCCAGACAGGACGAAATATGCGCTTTACGACATCATCAAAATGGAAGTCGGCAGATGCGGCAACTGGAACGTGCTTATCGCCAACCTGAAACGGCAGGGAGTGGAAGTATATTTCAAGCATAAGGGGCAGACCAGCGAGGTGCAGGGTGTTGTATTCTCCATGAATGGCTACCATTTCAACGGCTCCAAAGTGGACAGGCGTTTCAGTTATTCCAAGATTGACGCGGCTTTGCAGCACAACAGATGCAGGGAACGTATGGGAATAACAGCCGGAATATATGAAACGGCTACACCAAGCGCACCGTCCGGCACGGCACAAAGCGAGTTGTTCAACGGCTCTTGGGGATTGCTAAAAAGCAGTGGCTCATCTTATAACGCTGCTGATGCGGAAGCCAATCAGGAAATGGTGGATATACTTCGCAGAAGGAAGAAAGTTAAGCGCAAGAGAGGTGTTGGGTTCTAATATTCTGTACTAATCCAATTCTCACGACACTTGCGCTCTATATTCATTCGGAGTGTAACCTACCTCTTTCTTGAACAGTCGGGTAAAATGTTGCGGGTACTGAAAACCGAGATTATAGGCGATTTCATTAACGGTGTCGTCTGTAGATGCAAGTTCCGTCTTGGCTATTTCAATAGACTTGTCATGAATGAAATGCAGGGCGGTTGAACCTGTTTCTTTTTTCAATAAATCACTGAAATAGTTGGGCGAGAGGCAGAGCTTGTCTGCACAATACTGTACAGTGGGCAAGCCTATCCGTTTAGCAGCCCCATCATGGAAGTATTCGTCAAGCAACCGCTCAAATCTTGCGAGGATGTCTCGGTTTTGGTTGTCGCGTGTGATGAACTGGCGGTCATAGAAACGTGTGCAGTAATCAAGGAACGTCTTGATGCTGTCTGTGATGAGGTTCTTGCTGTGACGGTGTATCGGATGGTTCAATTCATATTGAATCTTGTGGAAGCAATCCATGATGATTTGCCGTTCTTCCACACTAAGGTGCAATGCCTCGTTTGTCTCGTAGGAAAAGAACGAATATTCACGCATTATCCGCCCGAGAGGTGTATTCCGCAGCAGGTCGGGATGGAACATAAGCAGGTAGCCATCTGGTTGGAACTGCATGCCGTCATCTTCCGCACCGAACACCTGTCCGGGCGCGATAAATATCAGTGTGCATAATTATTCCTAAGTCTGTGAAACCGGAACGCATGAAGCAGAATCTCGACATATTAGACTTCACCCTGTCGGCCGACGACATGGCACGGATAAAGACGCTGGATACCGACAAGCCTTTCTTACTCGGCTCGCACGAAGATCCAGAAATCGTAAAATGGTTCATGCAGTACAAAAACGCCTGAACATCAACAACCATATTTCGATAGCCGCTATCGACTATATTAAGAAGTTATTCGTATATGCCTTTATTGTAATCCGTCATGTACTGAGTAAATGTTTTGCCTGTTTGCTGTTTGAAGAAGCGCATGAGATGGCTCGGATCAGAGAAATTGAAATCATCCGCCATTTCACTGACAGTGCGGTTGGAGAATAGCAATTCGTTCTTCAGTTCCTCAAGCAGACGTTGTTTTATCAAATGGGTAGCTGATACTCCGAATTGGGCTTTTACTGAGTTATTGAGTGTGATGCGACTGACATGAAGCATGTCTGCATATTCCTGCACCCGCTGGTGGGTGCGGATATTCTGTTCCAACAAGTCCTTGAACCGAAAAGCGAAATTGTTTTTAGCAATTTCAGCGGGCAAGCAATAGGCGGCAGCGTATGTACGATTGATAATCAGCAAAAGATAATATAGTAAGGAAACAATGATATTGTACGTATCGGACACTGGATTCATCAGCTCATACTTAATCTTTCCGAGCAGCCGCATATATTCCTTCATTTCGTCATGTGTGGCATTGATGTAAGGCGGCGTATCTGTCTGGTAACAATACAAAAGGCGAAAAACGAAGAACTTGTCGGCGATAAAAGTACGCATGAAATCTTCGCGGAATATAAGGAACGTGTAATCCAACGCCGTCTCATCTACATGCCACTCTTGTTGCTGATGGGGTGAAAGCAGGAGAACCATGCCGTCGCGCAGTTCAATCTTGCGGAAGTTCAGTAGCAAATATCCGTTTGCCTTACGGAAAAAGTAGAAGCTGAAGAAGTCTGTCTTAAACCGCTTGTTTTCTGTCAGCACAAGTCCGATGTCCTTGTTTATGGCAGTATTGATGTAAAAATCCACGCCGCAGCGTGTCTTGTTGAACGGTACGCTGACCAGTCGATCAGGGTTGATTATCTCGTCCATATCCTTGTCGTTTTTGCAAAGATAATAATTTCATTTATCAAAATGGCATAATTACCGTTTTTTCAGGCATAGATGTTTCGCCGGATTCTTCCGAACTTTGCACCCGTAATCAATAACAAGACATATAGTCATGAAAAAGACATCCACAGTACAATTGGTGCGCAATGCCACCTTGAAAATCAGGTATGCGGGACACACCATGCTAATTGACCCCGTTTTAGCCGACAAAGGCACTTTGATATCGGCCCTCGGTGTGAATAAAACACCGAGGGTACACCTCACCATTCCTATTCAGGATATTATCGGAGGCGTGGACATGGTGCTCCTGACCCACAATCACATCGACCATTACGAGCCGAGTGTCCCCACACATTTGCCCAAAGAAATTCCTTTCTACGTTCAGCCCCAGGACGCGGACGCCATCAGAAACGACGGATTTACAAATGTGATACCCATCGAAGAAATAAAAACAATAGACGGCATATCCATTTACCGCACGACCGGACATCATGGTTTCGGGCAGATCGGGCAGATGATGGGACCTGTATCAGGTTATGTGCTAAAAGCCGAGGGCTTCCCGACCGTTTATATAATGGGTGACTGCCGATGGGAAGCATGTATCCGAGACACCGTGGAACGGTTCAATCCTGACTATATCGTGGTAAACTCCGGAGGTGCAATCTTTCCCGAATTTTCCAAAACGGACGGTCCTATCATCCCCGACGAGAACGAAGTGATGCAGATACTTGACGAATTGCCTTCGCATATCAAGCTGATAGCCGTACACATGGATGCCATCGACCATTGCCAGACCACCCGTGCAATTCTGCGCAATGAGGCAACGCATCACGAAGCCGACATGAGCCGGCTGATTATCCCGGAGGACGGAGAAACAGTTGTGTTATGAGTGTCTGCATTAAATCCCTGATAAAAAACATGAACATAGTGGTAGGGTGCACTATAGGATGCCCTTACTGCTATGCCCGTAACAACTGCCGCCGTTTCCACATTACCGACGACTTTTCCGTGCCTGAATACATGGAACGAAAACTGCGCATCATCGATACGTCCCGTCCTCATGTGTGGCTCATGACAGGAATGAGCGATTTCTCCGATTGGAAGCCTGAATGGAACGCAGAAATTTTCGAGCGGATCAGCAGCAATCCCCAGCACGCCTATATCTTTCTGACGAAGCGCCCTGACAAAATCAGTTTCTCCTCTGACGACGAGAACGTATGGATGGGCGTGACCGTCACGCGCAGTTCCGAGAAAAGGAGGATTGATGATTTGAAAAAGAATATCAAAGCACGACACTACCATGTCACGTTTGAACCTCTCTTCGATGATATCGGCGAGATTGATTTCGAGGGAATTGACTGGATTGTCATAGGCACAGAGACCGGAAACCGAAAAGGAAAGTCATATTCGCGCCCCGAATGGGTGCTTAGCATTGCAGAACAGGCAAAGGCTCATGGCATACCGGTGTTCATGAAAGAGGATTTGCTGCCGATTATGGGCGACGAAAGAATGATTCAGGAATTGCCGGAACAATTTACCAGACGAATACAATGAATATGGATACAATAAAGGAAATAGATGTAAAGAGTGTAATGACCAAATCCTCTCTGCCGGTGGGAGGATATTCGGTCAACCCTTATGTAGGGTGTCCCCACGCCTGCAGGTATTGCTACGCATCGTTCATGAAACGGTTCACCGGGCACACCGAGCCGTGGGGTACGTTTTTAGATGTAAAAAACTGGAAGCCGATAACGAATCCTCATAAATACGACGGTGAACGTGTTGTAATAGGGTCTGTGACGGACGGTTACAATCCGTATGAAGAAGAATTCCACCGTACCCGAAGGCTGCTCGAAGAGCTGCGAGGAAGCGATGCCGAGATTATGATATGCACAAAGTCCGATCTTGTCCTTCGCGATCTCGACCTATTGAAGAGTTTTCCCAAAGTGACTGTGTCATGGTCTGTCAATACGCTCGACGAGCAGTTCTGCGCAGATATGGACAACGCCGTAAGCATTGAACGCCGTCTGAAAGCGATGCGTCAGACATACGAGGCAGGTATCCGCACCGTATGCTTCGTCTCGCCCATATTCCCCAGAATAACAGACGTGAAGGCAATAATAGAGGAGGTAAAAGATTATGCTGATTTAATCTGGCTTGAAAACCTGAATTTACGCGGGCAGTTCAAAGGCGGGATAATGACGTATATCCGTGAGAAGTATCCTGACCTCATACCGCTTTACGAGGAAATTTACAATAAAAAAAGGCTTGAATACTGGCAGGCATTGGAGCAGGACATTTCAAATTACGCCAAGGAGCAGGGCTTCCCGTATCGTATAAACGATCTGCCATACGGACGCTCGGAAAAAGGCAAACCTGTCATCGTAAACTACTTCTACCACGAAAAAATACGATTGACAAAATGAGGCTATGCCGGACTGATGCAGAAAAGTTGTAGCGCGGATAAAAGCACCATGTATGTGGATAATATCCGGCAATCTTCCGAGCGTATGCGGGAGATGCTCAACACGCTGCTGGATTTCTTCCGTCTGGACAACGGCAAGGAGCAACCCAACCTTTCCCCTTGCAGGATTTCCGCAATCACGCATATTCTTGAAACGGAGTTCATGCCCATTGCCATGAACAAGGGGCTGACTTTGATAGTGGAGAGCCACACCGATGCGGTGGTTTTGACCGACAAGGAACGTATCCTGCAAATCGGCAACAACTTGTTGTCAAACGCCATCAAGTTCACGGATAACGGTAGTGTATCATTGGCAGCGGATTATGATAACGGTTTGCTGAAACTTATCGTTGAAGATACCGGTACGGGCATGACCGAAGATGAGCAACAACGAGTATTCGGTGCATTTGAACGTCTTTCAAATGCCGCCGCAAAAGACGGCTTCGGATTAGGATTGTCCATCGTGCAGCGTATTGTGGCGATGCTCGGTGGAACTATACGCTTGGAAAGCGAGAAAGGCAAAGGGAGCCGCTTCACGGTGGAAATTCCCATGCAGACAGCCGAGGAACTGCCGGAACAGACAATTCAAGCGCAAATGCGCCATAATCATATCTGCCATGATGTGATTGCCATCGACAATGACGAGGTACTTCTCCTTATGTTGAAAGAAATGTATGCCCAGGAAGGGATGCACTGCGATACCTGTACCAATGTTTCGGTACTGATGGAGCTGATACGAAAAAAGGAATACAGCCTGCTTCTGACGGATCTGAATATGCCTGAGATAAGCGGTTTTGAACTGCTGGAACTGTTGCGCTCATCCAATGTAGGCAACTCGAAGAGTATTCCCATAGTCGTGACAACCGCTTCGGGCAGTTGCAGCAAGGAGGAACTTATAGGGCGTGGATTTGCCGGATGCCTGTTCAAGCCGTTCTCCATATCCGAACTGATGGAGATTACGGATAAATGCGCATTAAGCAGCATATTGGATGAAAAGCCGGATTTTTCCACTCTGCTATCTTATGGCAATGAATCCGTCATGCAGGACAAACTGATAGCGGAAACCGAAAAGGAAATGCAGGCGGTCAAGGATGCAGAACAGCGTAAAGACCTCCAAGAACTGGACACACTTACACACCATCTGCGAAGTTCATGGCAGATTCTCCGTGCCGACCAGCCATTGAGGGAACTTTACGCCCAACTTCATGGAAGTGCCACTCCAGATGACGAAGCGATATGCAAAGCGGTGACCGGCTGTGCTGGATAAAGGTGCTGAAATTATCCGGCAGGCAAAAGAAGAAAGGAAAAATACGAAAATGGATAAAACAAGAATCATCGTGGTGGAGGACAATATCGTGTATTGCGAGTTTGTCTGCAACCTGCTGGCACGGGAAGGATTCCGTACCGTGCAGGCTTACCACCTCTCGACCGCGAAGAAACTTCTGCAACAAGCCTCAGACGGGGACATCGTGGTTTCTGACCTACGACTACCCGACGGTGACGGCATCGACCTGCTGCGCTGGATGCGCAAGGAAGGCATGACACAACCGTTAATCATCATGACCAACTATGCCGAAGTGCATACGGCAGTCGAAAGTATGAAACTCGGCTCGCTGGACTATATCCCCAAGCAGCTTGTGGAGGATAAACTTATGCCTCTGCTTCATACCATCCTGAAAGAACGGAGTATCGGACGAAATCGTATGCCCGTTTTTGCCCGTGACAGTTCCGCCTTTCAGAAAATCATGCAACAGATAAGATTAGTTGCCCCTACTGATATGAGCGTGCTGATATTCGGAGAGAACGGCACGGGCAAGGAGCATATCGCCCACCATCTGCATGATAAGAGCAAAAGGGCAGGGAAACCGTTTGTGCCTGTGGACTGCGGTTCACTCTCCAAAGACCTTGCGCCCTCGGCATTCTTCGGACATGTCAAAGGCGCGTTTACGGGTGCGGACAGCACAAAGAAAGGATACTTCAATGAGGCAGAGGGTGGCACATTGTTCTTGGATGAGGTAGGCAATCTCGCATTGGAAACCCAGCAGATGTTACTCCGTGCCATACAGGAACGGAGATACCGCCCTATAGGTGACAAGACGGACAAGAGCTTCAATGTCCGCATCATCGCCGCCACCAACGAGGATCTGGAGAAAGCGGTCATTGAAAAACGTTTCCGACAGGATTTGCTGTACCGTTTGCACGACTTCGAGATAACTGTTCCGCCCTTGCGTGACTGTCAGGAGGACATCATGCCGTTGGCGGAGTTCTTCCGTGAGATTGCCAACAATGAATTGGAATGTAGCGTGACTGGGTTCGATGCGGAAGCCCGTAAGACATTGCTGACCCATCCGTGGCCGGGTAATGTCCGTGAGCTTCGGCAGAAGATAATGGGCGCGGTGTTGCAGGCACAGACGGGAGTTGTCATGAAAGAGCATCTGGAACTTGCCGTAACGAAACCGACCTCACCTGTCAGCTTCGCCTTGCGAAACGATGCGGAGGACAAGGAACGCATCTTACGCGCGTTGAAGCAGGCAAACGGAAACCGCAAGGTTGCCGCCGAATTGCTCGGAATCGGACGTACAACGCTGTATAGCAAGTTGGAAGAGTATGGATTAAAGTATAAATTTCAGCAATCATAGCCCGCAACTTGCCGAAAATAGAAGTAACGGTTAAACCGGATTATTCAGCGAAGATAAAAAACGTCCTGTGATAAAAATCATGGGACATTTTGATGTGTATCCGATTTTTATTGCTACTTTTGTACCAAGACGAGAGACATTGACAGCAACTCACAGCAGAACGTAGAAATAGACAGGGTTGCCAAATCATTACCTCATTTTTACCTTATCCTCAGAACTGCTTGCTAATAAAGTGGTTATAAAAATCTTCCAGAATTACATAATAATTTTGACCCAGTGGGTCATTTGGATGCTTTTATCTGATTATTTAATAGGAAGCAGAACTCAAATTTGAACTACATAAAAGTTTGAAGAAGCGTTGAGAAAAGCTACTTATTAATGGTCTGTAGGATACGACATACCTTTCCATTCTTGTCCACGCCCTCAATAATGATATCTTCGGGAGCTGTGCTGTCCGGTGTATAGTATTCTATGGTCGCTTTGCCTTCGGCGTCTAACCGTAATTCCGGATTCCAGTAAACGGTACTCCGGAAGTCCGAACGCTGGGCGTTCTTTTTCTCGGGAGTATCATAGGTGGGGTGATAGAATTCTACGGACTCACTGTATCCCAGCGGCGTATAAGTGATAATTCCCTGCGCTGGTCTGGCCGGAAGATTTCTAGGGTCTTTCAGAGTGATGACAACGGCACCTCCGGAAGCACGGGGACCCAGTATGACGGCATCTGCTCCTCGAAGCAGACTGATACTGGACATGTCACTGACTTGGATATCCTTCAAAATATCGGAAGCATCTTCATACACAATATCATCGATAACAATGATTGCCGGTTCGGAATTGTTACGGATATGTATCTCACTTCCGTTCGTGATTGTAACGCTGGGTAGTCTGCTGGCTGCATCAAAAGCTGTCTGACCGTATCCTTGCAGTCTGTCTTCTTCTACAGTATAGGTGTTGATCCCCCCCGTATAGATACTTTTTGAGCTCGGACGTTCCCGCTTCGCTGTAACTGTTACTTCTTTCAGATTGTACACACGCATTCCCCCTTCCATGTAATACTGGTCACGGGTATTCATCAGATAATCTTCCATAAAGGTAGTTGCTCCGTTAAAATAAGGGGCTTTATGCGTAGCGACCGGGTACTGGGGAGGATCCATTAGAATATCTACACCGGCAAATCCTTTCTTGGTGCGTGCCTGAACAAGGAATGTCGTGCTGTCTCTGAATGAGGTATTGACGATGAACTGGCCTTTCTCGTCTGTCTCGGTGGTGGCTATGATATTGTATTTGGGAGCCAGTACACAGATGGGACCTTTCTTTACGTTTGCTCCGAAGAATCCCATGATTCGTCCGCTGATGGTTTGTCCTTTTTCTATATAATTTGTGAAATTCAGCGAAGGAGTGCGGAGAACATTTTCCATTTTATGCCTGCGCCAGCCATGTGTCATCATCAGATAGTCGATGGAACGGAGCGTCCGGGCGTCCTGATTCAGAAAATAGAATGCGGGGTCTTCCACATATCCTTTCAGATCCGAAGTCAGCAGGAGATTGGACAGGATATTATCGGTGAGAGAGTCGGGCTGAATACTTTTTCGGTCGGTGATGCTGACAGAGAAAGTACCTTCTACCGGGTTGCCCTCGCTGTCTTTGGCAGCGATCTGTAAAGATACCTTCTCTCTTTTTCCATACGTCGGTTGGTCTGTAGTGATTTGCCATTGATTCGGCTTATGGTCCGGAACGAAAATCAACCGTTCACTAAGTGCATTTCCTTGTTCATCAATCAGCATGAAGTGAGTGATCCCTTCCGTAAACAGGCTGTCATTCATCTTTCCGAAAGTTCTTTTCGGATTGATGGGTTGTAAAATGGCCAGTTTGCCACGGGTATGTGCAAGCAGAAATAGTTTCTGAGGCCATTCAGTCGCTTCTGTCTTTTGGATTTCGTAGCGAATCTCCTGTTTATAGTGCGACATGGCGATGGAGATTCCTTTCGGTTCTATGGCAGGAAGGTCAAACCGCTTGGTAATACTGTCATTAGTTCTTACCGTAACATAATAAGTCTCATTGTTGACGGGATTCATTGTGAAGATGCCCATGCCGTTGTGTTCCGAACGGAAATTGGTAAGTGTGTCTCCTTTAGAGTTGAACAAGAAACCTTCGATCTCTTTAGAGAAGCCATCTGCTCCCTGTGCTTTGAAAGCGACATTCTGATGAGGAATGTTGATCAAGGCACCGCCTTCGGGGAAAAACTTCACATCGAAATCATTGGTAAACACAGGAAGATGGAAAGTCCGTTTGTAGATATATTGCGGATCGTCAAATTCTACTTCTATTCTGCGCGCTACCGGAGATTTTAAATCGGGTAGGGAAATGGAAATCCAGCCGTTTTCGTCCGTCTTTTTTTTGCCTTTGTTTTTTATCTTACCATTCTCAAGGTATAGGTATTTGATTGTTGTATTTTCAAAAACAGCCTGTACGTTGCTTGTAAATTTGATCTTGGCAGTGTAATGTGTATCATCTTCTTGCTGATACTCGATGCTCGAAACGATGGTATTGTCAATAGAGTTTCCTATCTTGATGTTGCGCGAAAAGAAAAAGTCGGGGTCTTCATTCAGCATCCAGTTGCTGTATCCCCGCAGGTAATAATCGCCTGCCGGAAGGGTGGCAGGGAGGGTGAAGGCGTTGTGGAATCCGAGAGAATCTCTGCGGATTTTCTTTCGTTCCACAATGGAGTCGGAACGGTTGATCAGTTCCGTAATGATAAAATTACTTTGTGCGTTGTCCTGATGGGTGATGGCGTTCACCAGATAACCTTTGAACCATATCTTTTCTCCGGCTCCGTAAAAAGGCTTGTCCAGATGGAGGTACAACTTTTCTTTAGGAATTCTTTCCATCAGACTGAAGTTGGCGATAATCGTATCTTGCATGGTCTGTGCAGATAGCGATGAGAAATATAGAAGGACTCCCAAGAGTACTGTGATACTTCTTTTACTTTGAAGAGTAGTGGTGTTTTTCATATATTGTGTTTTTAACTTTTATGCATCCAGATTGAAAGAACTTTTCGCTTCACAGCCAGTATATTAGTGACTGATACGATGAGGAATAAAAGAATACCCATACTGGCAGCTACCCATAACGAACCGGTTTCCAGTTGCGGGAAGAGGAGTCTGATACTCTCTATGTAATAGCTGCGCAGCCAGCATACCAATCCGACAGATAAAATCAGTACGATGATGTTCAGTCCTACGGTCAGTATCTGATAAGGCAGCGCTACCCTGTTGGGGCTGTAGCCTATCAGAAGCAGACTTTCGAGTTTGGTTGTATTCTTTTGGAGCAGTAAGAATATGCTGAGCATCAGGATATAGAATGACAGGATACTGATGAATAAACCTACTCCCAGCACAACACCTACGATAAGGCGAAGGAAATAAGTGGTCTTTCCGGCATCCAGTTTTCCGTCTTCCGTCTCGTAGCCTTTTTTCTGAAAGTAGCTGGCAATAGAAGAGTCGGCGGGATTGCTGACCTCGATGATCAGTCGGGCAGGTTGTGCCTCCGCGTCGGGGGCGAAGTTCTTGTTTGCCCAGTTCATGAAAGACTGCGGAACGAGAATCGTATTCAGACGGTTGGAAAAACCGACGATGTTTCCCTTGTATTGTTCTACCCGTCCGTTGCCCCGCATCATGATGTCCATCTGAATAAGTCCCATTAATCCTTCTGACAACTTAGGCAGACTGCGGCTTTGAGCGAAACCGAAGTTATACAGATTCAGATAATTGCGTGGGATAATGATGGGAATGGTATGTGTTTCTTCGTCAAAGTGCCATTTGTCGAGTTTGATATCTACAAATTCATCGGGAACTGACTCGAAGAACATATCCGTAGAGAGATGAATACCCGCTTTCTGCATCCCCAATCCCGCCGAAACTTTGAATTGAGAAGGAGTGAAAGCTCCTATCGTTTTGGTAAACGACTGTTTTTTCAGATCGGCGATATCTTCGGGAGAGAACGTATTGCTTTTTCCGGCAAAAGACCCGAGCGTACTGATTTTCTTGGTTGCTATGATGAAGTCTTTTTTCATAAAGCTGTCTCCTTCGGTGAATACGGGAATGACATCTTTGTAAAACTGTACGCTGAGCAATACAATCATCATGCCGAACAAGTTGGCTAAAAAGAAACCGGCTAACTGACCGATACTGATATGTTGGCGGAGAAGTTTCCAGACAAGGGTATTCATTATTTTGTATTTTTATATTTTTAGGCGCGGATGACGCTGATTCTGTTATAGTTGGAGCACCTTCTTGTATGGCAGTTCGATATGTTTGCCAATGGACGTAGCAATGACTCCGGCACCTTGTTTCCCGGCTTCGTCGATGATGATTTCTCCCATGATGCGGCTGTTTTCATCATCCAGATGGCTGATAGGCTCATCCAGAAACAGGAAGTCGAACGGCTGGCAGAATGCACGGATAAAAGCGACCCGTTGTTGTTGGCCGAAAGAAAGTTTTCCGGCTTTCACGTTCAGTTTATCTGAGATACCCAGCTTCTCGAATAATGAAAGAATCTCTTTTTTCTTCTTGTGTCCGGTAAGGTTATTCTTCAGTTGTACGTTTTCTAGCGCTGTAAGTTCGGTGAAGATACGCAAGTCTTGAAAAAGCATACTCAGTGAATGCTTTCTCAGGTCTACCCATTGCTTCACGGAATATGCTTTGATATTGGTTTCATCGAAATTGATAATTCCTTGATAATCGTTGCGATAGCCGTAAAGATAGCTGCATAACGATGATTTTCCGGTGCCTGAGGCGGCTTCTATCAGATACATTTCTCCTTTCCGGAAGATAAGGTCCTGATGCCATACATCAGAGGTCACCGAATTACGGTCAGCAAACACTTGGGGAAGTGTTTGCTGTAAGTGAATACTATTCATGCCGTTCATTGACGAATTACATGCCGGCGAATTGCTTGGCAAAATCTACGATTTGTTTGAGGGCATTGACATCTTTGTCTTTCAGGCAAAGGTCTGTTTCGCTTGTTTCTCCTTCCGAACTTACGGATAAATAAGAAACTTTGGAAGCGAGATCAGAATAAGTCTTGAACTCCTTGCCTCCGAAACCTACCAGCATCTTTACGACCGGTAAATCCAGTATGGCTTCTGCATTGATGGCCATAAATACGGTCTTGCCTTTCATGTCTGCTGCGTAAGGAGCGTCTTTGATCGATTTGTCAACCGTTTTGCCAATGCTCTTGTAGAGCAGTTCGTCATTGGTAGCGTACATCTGTTTGTCCTTGATGCCGAAAAATATATTCATGCCTCTTGTTTTGTAGACATACTCGTCTTTGCCCAGTTCCATGATGTCTTCTCCTTTTCTCATGCCCAGTGACTGCTTGTTCTTGTAAAGAGCTTCAAGAGCATTTCCATTCTTTACATCAGCATAAGCAAGAAAAGTAGGGGCACTGTTCATGGTTACATTGATCAGCCCGGCAGAGATATCGCCGTTGAATGAACTGAACAGTTCTTTTACTTCATCCGCTTTGGCGATAGACACAGTGCTGCGGAATTCTTTATTCTCACTCAACAGATTGTAAAGTCCGTCTCCTTTTACGCCCATATTGATGAACATCAGCGTAGATGCCGGAAAGTATTTCACGAATGTGCCGTTTGTCTTTCCAAATGATTCCATTTGTTTTTTCAGAAGCGCTTTGACGGCGTCGTTCTCCGTGTAGTTTTCTGTTTTAAGGGCGATCTTGCCTTTTTCGAAGTTCAGTCCGCCTAGGATGGTAATGTCTTCCGGTTTGATCTCAGAAGGAAGTCCCATGCTGATCTGGCTTCTGTAAGTAGAAGGGATTGCTGACATGGAGGCGAAGAAGTTGATATCACTCTTTTGCTTGGCTATTTTCTGGAAGGCTCCGGATTTCGCAATGCTGTTGTCGGCAGTCTGTTTCATTAGTTTGGTGATGGCTTCTTTGGCTGCTTCTGTCTGAGAAGTTCTGCTGGCAGAGATAATGATTGCAGTGGTTTCATTGAAAGCAAGCAAGTTTCCGTTCAGGGTAGTGAAGCTATATCCGTCCGCTTCGCTGACCGGCTGGCAGATTTGTTCTTTTGCCATCACATCGAGGGAAGCGTGCAAATCGTCTTCATTGCTGACTTTGGCAACGAATGCACCACCGGAAATTTGGGGAGAGCTAAAGATATAGATCGGTGCTTCCGGATCCAGACCGGATGCTCCCGGATTGTTGATCACCTTCTCCAACTGTTGGAAAGTGGCAGCATTCATCCCGCTTTTCATTGCTTCCAGCAGTTTCTGTTTAGCAGCTTCATTTTCTTTGTCGTTCATTCCGGCTTTGTTGGCCAGTGATTTCAAATCAATAGAGGCAACAGCCGTAGCGTCTGCCGGTATTACGTTCGTATATTCCGTTTGTTTGGAACATGCTGCCAGAAACACAATCAGTACTGCCAGTACCGAGAGCCGTGAGATCATTTTCTTTGCCATACTCATACTATTTAAAAGTTATTATTGGTTCAATAAGTTCATTGTGTGGCAAGCCACGAGTGCCGCTGTCTCTGTCCGAAGCCGTGATTTACCCAAGCTGATGGGAGTGAATCCGCATTCGATGGCTTTCTTCACTTCCTCTTCGCTGAAGTCTCCTTCGGGACCGATCAGAACGAGAGCATCTTCTCCTGCTTTCAGTACATTTTTCAGCTGAGGCTTTTCGCCTTCGTAACAGTGAGCAATAAATTTCTGACCTTGAAACTCTTGTGCAATGAACTTGTCGAAGTCCGTCATTTCGTTGAGTTTCGGCAGGCGAGCCTTAAGAGATTGCTTGATGGCTGATATCAGAATCTTTTCGATCCGTTCGGTTTTAATCACCTTGCGTTCGGAAAAACGGCAGTTGAGAAAAGTCAGTTCGTCAAATCCGATTTCCGTAGCTTTCTCGGCAAGCCATTCATTGCGGTCCATATTTTTGGTCGGCGCCATGGCAATGTGCAGATGACACGGCCAGAGCGGTTCCTGAAAGATTGTTTCTTTGATGGCTACAAGGCAACGCTTGTTGGTTGCAACCGTGATTTCTGCTTTATAGAAATGTCCCTTACCGTCTGTAAGAGTGATTTCGTCTCCGATACCCAACCGCAGGACGCGGGTACAATGTTGTGCTTCCTCTTCCGGAAGTTCGTAGTTTTTCTGTATATCGGGAGTATAAAATACGTGCATAATTGGTTAGTGGTTTTGATTTCTTGAATTGATCCGGTCGCGTATCTTGGCAGCCAGTTCGTAATTCTCGTCTTTGATTGCTTGCTCCAATGCTTCTTCGAGT
The DNA here is from genome assembly GCF_000162515.1 of Bacteroides sp. 1_1_14. Classification (NCBI taxonomy): domain Bacteria; kingdom Pseudomonadati; phylum Bacteroidota; class Bacteroidia; order Bacteroidales; family Bacteroidaceae; genus Bacteroides; species Bacteroides sp. 1_1_14. Next base: position 704,816 of record NZ_GG774702.1, read on the forward strand.
GACATTGAAGTAACGTTGCGAGGCAGATCCCGCTTCTTTTCGTCTTCCGCTTCTTCATCAGACTCTTCAGGATGTCTTCTTTCCTCGTTCGATATCCGAAGGCATTCCTGTTCCAGAATGGATTCATAAATGAGGATCGGACATTCAGCACGGATTGCCATACCGACAGCATCCGAGGTACGTGTATCGATACGTATAATTTCTTCGTCTTTTTTAAGGTAAATGTAGGAATAGAAAATACCGTCCTTCGCCTTGTAGATCAATACGCGGAGCAAACTAGCTCCTAATACGCCGATAATGGTCATGAACAGGTCGTGTGTCAGAGGGCGGGGAGTTTTGACCCCCTTCATATACAGGGCGGTTGCCTGAGCTTCAGCGGGACCTATGATGATAGGCAGTTGCCGTTCACCGTTCACTTCACCCAACAGTAGGGCAAAAGCGCCTACTTGCGCTTGGCTATTTGTGATATTTAAAACTTGTAATTCTACTTTTTTGTCCATTGTTCTTTTTTACTTAATTTACTTTATTCTCTCGTTGGTGTTTGTACTTGAATACCAGAGCAAACAGGATGCCGATCACCAGTGCATACGCCGCAAAGATAAACCAGATGTCCGGCCATTCACGGCTCACTAGTTTGCCATCAGCATATACTGAGAATGCGTCTACGACAGCACCGCTGGCATATCCTCCGATGATGGCACCCAACCCGTTGGTCATCATAAAGAACAACCCCTGGGCACTGGCACGGATGGAGGAACTGGTTTCTTGTTCAACAAACAACGAACCTGAAATGTTGAAGAAGTCGAACGCCATACCATACACGATCATGGAAAGAATCAGCATCCACAGACCGGAACCCGGATCTCCGAAGCCAAACAGCCCGAACCGGAATACCCAGGCGAACATACTGATCAGCATCACTTGCTTGATGCCGAAATGTCTCAGGAAGAATGGTATAGCGAGAATAAATAATGTTTCAGACATTTGAGAAATAGACAGCAGGATCACCGAATGTTTTACTCCGAAAGAATCTGCAAACTCCGGAATACTGGCGAAGCTCCCGAGGAAAAGGTCACCATACGTGTTGGTGATCTGCAATGCTGCTCCTAAAAGCATGGAGAACAGGAAGAAAATAGCCATTTTCTTTCTTTTGAATAATACGAATGCATCCAGTCCGAAGGAAGAAAGTAATGTTTTCTTTTCTGTCTTGGCCGGTTTGCATGCCGGCAGGGTGAAAGAGTATAAACCCAGCAAGAGTGCGGATGCACCGCCTACATAAAGTTGTGCGCTGGAGTTCTTGAATCCGGTAAGGTCTACCGCCCACATGGCGCAGATAAAACCAATCGTTCCCCATACACGGATAGGAGGGAAGTCCTTGATCAGGTCGCATTTATATTGTTCCAGTGCATTGTATGAAACGGTATTGGCCAGTGACAGGGTAGGCATATATACCAATAAATTGAGTAGCATAGCCCAATACATCTGGTCATAATTCGTAACGGTAGAGGCATAGAAAAGACAAGCTGCCCCTGCGATGTGGCAAAGTCCGTATAAACGTTCGGCATTGAACCATTTATCGGCGATAATACCAATGATGCCGGGCATGACTAAAGAGGCAATACCCATGGTGGCGAAGATGGCACCGATCTGTCCTCCTTCGAAGTGGAGTTCTCTGCCCATGTAACCCCCTAGTGAAATTAACCATGACCCCCATACAAAGAATTGCAGGAAGTTCATAATGATCAAACGAACTTTTATACTCATGACTTTTCTAATTTGTGTTTCTCTTTTTACGTTAATAATAGATGCAAATATAATATTTTCGTTGATTGGGTGGACAAGTTAATCGATAAAAAGGGGATAAAAAAGCCATAAATGCGAAGAATAGTGAAGAATTGCTGTTAAAAAGAGGGTGGATAGGCATATAAAAAAAGAAGGCTATCTATCCCAGACAGCCAATCTTTATTAACCTTAAATCTAATACCATGAAAAACACAGTGCAAATATAAAGGGTTTTATGTTATAGAACATAATGATTTGCCAAAAAACTTCTATTTGTTAACTCTAATTAACTTTGAAACTATTATTTTTCTTTTATTCACCCCTTGTTTATGCAAGTTCATGGTGTTTATGACATATATTACTCTACATAGAGTACCAGCCCTTTCAGGTATTCTCCTTCGGGATGGTATATATTTACCGGGTGGTCGGCAGGCTGGGTTAGTTGGTGCAGGATACGTACACTACGTCCTGACATAGCAGCAGCGGTAAACACAGCTGTGCGGAAATTATCCTTGGTTACCACCTGCGAGCAGGAGAAAGTAAACAGGATGCCGCCCGGTTTGATCTTTTCGAATGCTTTGGCATTCAGTTTCCGGTAACCTTGCAAGGCATTCCGCAAAGCATCCTTATGCTTGGCAAATGCAGGCGGGTCGAGAATTATCAAATCGTATTGGTCGCCCATGCGGTCAAGGTATTTGAAAGCATCTTCGGCGAAAGCTTCGTGACGCGCATCGCCGGGGAAATTCAGTTCTACGTTTTTGTTAGTCAGATCGATTGCTTTGGCAGAACTGTCAACGGAATGTACCAGCTTTGCACCTCCACGCATAGCGTAGAAGGAGAAACCGCCGGTGTAGCAGAACATATTCAGTACCGAACGGTCTTTAGAATAATGCTCCAGCAGTGAACGGTTTTCGCGTTGGTCTACAAAGAATCCTGTCTTTTGGCCTTTCAGCCAGTCTACATGGAACTTCAGGCCGTATTCTCGTGCGATATTATCGCTGCTTCCTCCTTTAAGGAAACCGTTTTCGGGGAAAAGATCTGCCTTAAAAGGCAGTGTAGTCTCCGATTTATAATAGATATTTTCGATCTTGTCACCCATTACTTCCGACAGGGCTTCGGCGATAGTCATGCGGTCTACATGCATTCCTGCGGAGTGCGCTTGCATGACGGCAGTCCGGGCATAAATGTCAATGACCAGCCCAGGCAGATTGTCTCCCTCACCGTGTACAAGACGGTAGGTGTCATTGGTGGGATTGACTGCGATACCGATTCCACAACGCATATCATAGGCAATTTGCAGTTTACGTTTCCAGAAATCGTGGTCGATGGGTTCCTGACGGAAAGAGAGCACACGTACGGCGATACTTCCGATCTGGAAATGTCCTTCGGCTATAAATTCCTTCTTCGAAGTGTATACTTCTACAACTTCACCTTCTTCGGGTTCTCCATCGAAACGAGCGATTGCTCCGGAGAAAATCCAGGGATGAAATCTTTTTAAAGACTCTTCTTTGCCGGGTTTGAGGTATACTTTATGCATGTTGTTTAAAATGCTATTTTATCAGTTATTAATTAGTCTTTTATCGGTCATTTGTCAGCGATTGGCGGGAGCATTTGCGTCAACCTCTTCTTCTACAGGGAGGCTTTCGACCTCGTAGTTGCCGGTTCGTTTCAGTTCCTGCAACAGGTTGTAGATGTTGAGGCAAGCCCAGGCATCGGTAGCGGCATATTGTTTCTGTCCGTCGCTCAGTACGTCCGCTTCCCAGTTGGACAGCCGTTGTGATTTGGAAATCTTTTCTTTGAACAGGATTGCATAAATCTTTTGCAGACTTTTGTCCTGTATGCCGAACTGGCGTACATAGTCTTGCAGTTCGATGCAGCTCTGTTGGGTAAAAGGTGCACGTTTGTGCAGCATCATAAAGTCGTCTTTGAGCGACAGTCCTACTTTGATAACAGCCGGATTCTCCAGCAGGTCGACCAAAGGTTGGGTGAGTCCGGTCATATTGAGGCGGAACAGGAAACAGCATTCGTCTGAAGAAATCTGCAGAAGTGCTACTTTATGACTTTGTCCTTTGGTGAAGGATGGGCGCGTTTCGCTATCGATACCCAGTATCGGCTGAGATTGCAGGTAAGCTACTGCTTTTTCTGTTTCCGCTTCCGACTGGATCACATGGATTCGTCCCGGAAATACAGTTTTCGGGAGTTCCTTTAGTTCGTCTTTATTTATACTTCTTCTTACTATCATTTTTGTTTATTCGTCATTACGACAATGGCAACCGTCCTCATGACAATGACATTCGTCGTCGTGGCAGTGACAACCGTCTTCTTCACAACAATAGTCGTCATCGCTTAGTTCGTTATTCTCTTCCTCGTTGTCTTCTTCGTCATTCTCATTCTGCTGGTTATACTTCACATCGTGAAGGGCACGCAGAGTGTTTACCAACTTCTGTCCCCACAGCAGACCGAAGTTTTCCTGACAGATGGCCAGCGAGTCGTTCATGGTTTCGTTCAGTCCCAGCTGGAAAACGAAAATAAAATCTTTGATATCCTGATAGATATCTGCCAAATCTTCCGAGATGGACTTCTTGATAGGCTGGTCACTGTACACCATATCCTGTACGAAAACGTCCAGATAATCATCCTTTTCACCCATCAGCCCTACCAGATTGATGCGCAGAATCTCGTAGATTTCCTCTGTTACATACGTTTCGGGTGCCTCATCTCCAATCGTTTCACACTTCGGAAGCAAGGATGCTTTGAGATAGAGCAGGGGAAGTATTTTTAAGGACGTGTCGACAAAAGCTTTGCGCTTCATGTGTTCAGCACGTTCGAGGAATGCGCAAAATTCGGCGGCTACCGTTACGAACTCGATCACATTCTTTTCAAATATCGTTTGGCTTTCTTTTTCCATAATCAGATTGATTTGAATCGCAAAGGTAAGAAAAAGGATTGAATGAGAGTACTGCTCGTTATTTTTTTATTATTTTTGCGGCTTATAATACGGATTCCAATTTATTTAAAGAATAAAGACTCATGGCAAAAAAGAAAATAGATAAGGAGGCTGAACGCACTCCGTCTTCTCCTGGAAGGATTGTATCAATTTTTAAGAATGAAACCGTTCATTTTGTGATCGGATTGATGCTGGTAATCTTTTCTGTTTATCTTTTGTTGGCTTTTTCTTCCTTCTTCTTTACGGGGGCAGCCGACCAAAGTATTATCGACAGCGGCAACTCGGCAGACCTTGCGGCGGTTAATAACAATGTAAAAAACTATGCCGGATCTCGCGGAGCACAGTTAGCTAGTTATCTGATAAATGACTGTTTTGGAATATCTTCTTTCTTTATCCTTGTCTTTTTGGCGGTGGCAGGATTGAAGCTGATGCGGGTGCGCATTGTCCGTCTGTGGAAATGGTTTATCGGTTGTACATTATTATTGATTTGGTTCTCCGTATTCTTCGGTTTCGCTTTGATGGATCATTATCAGGATTCTTTCATTTATCTGGGAGGTATGCACGGTTACAATGTAAGCCGTTGGCTGGTTTCGCAGGTGGGAGTTCCCGGAGTATGGATGATCCTGCTGATAACGGCAGTCTGTTTCTTTATCTATATAAGTGCACGGACGATAATCTGGTTGCGCAAACTTTTTGCTCTGAGTTTCCTCAAACGTCAGAAGAAAGAAGAGGAAAAAGAGACAGCAGAAGAAGGAACACAGGAGTTCACGACCTCGCAACCGCAGGAAGTGGAGTTCAATCTGAAACGTACTTATAAGCAAACACCTCCTCCTGCTCCCGTGATGGATATACAGGCAGAAGAACCGAAAGAAGAATCTCCGGTCAACGCACCGGAACCGGACGACGAACTTCCTTCTGCTGATGAGGCGGAAGGGGTGACTATGGTCTTTGAACCGACCGTAAGCGATGTGGTTCCTCCTGCTGCTCAGGATGAATTGCCGGGTGAGGATGAACCCGGGTTCCAGGTAGAGACAGCTACGTCCGAAGAAGAATATCAGGGTCCGGAGCAAGAACCTTATAATCCGATGAAGGATCTGGAAAATTACCGTTTCCCGACAATCGACTTGATGAAGCATTTTGAGAATGACGATCCGACGATTGACATGGACGAGCAGAATGCGAATAAAGACCGTATCATTAATACATTGCGCAGCTTTGGCATTGAAATCAGTACGATCAAAGCTACGGTAGGTCCTACGGTGACTCTTTATGAAATTACCCCTGAACAGGGTGTGCGTATCTCGAAGATCCGGGGCCTGGAGGATGATATCGCCCTGAGTTTGTCAGCGGATGGTATCCGTATTATTGCTCCGATACCGGGTAAGGGAACCATCGGTATTGAAGTTCCGAATAAGAATCCGAAGATTGTATCCGGTCAGAGCGTGATTGGAAGCAAGAAGTTCCAGGAGTCTAAGTTTGACTTACCGATTGTACTGGGTAAGACGATCACGAACGAAGTGTTCATGTTCGACCTTTGCAAGATGCCGCACGTGTTGGTGGCAGGTGCTACCGGGCAGGGTAAGTCTGTCGGCTTGAATGCAATCATTACTTCCTTATTATATAAGAAGCATCCGGCTGAATTGAAATTTGTACTGGTTGACCCGAAGAAGGTGGAGTTCAGCATTTACTCCGTCATTGAAAACCATTTTCTGGCCAAACTTCCCGACGGAGGCGAACCGATTATTACGGACGTGACCAAGGTAGTGCAAACGCTGAATTCTGTTTGTGTGGAAATGGATACACGCTATGACCTCTTGAAGATGGCTCATGTACGTAATGTCAAGGAGTATAATGAGAAGTTTATCAACCGCCGCCTCAATCCGGAGAAAGGACATAAGTTTATGCCGTATATTGTGGTGGTAATCGACGAGTTCGGAGATTTGATCATGACTGCCGGTAAGGAAGTGGAACTTCCTATTGCCCGTATTGCGCAGTTGGCACGTGCGGTCGGTATTCACATGATTATCGCTACGCAGCGTCCGACAACGAATATCATTACAGGTACGATCAAGGCGAACTTCCCGGCACGTATTGCGTTCCGTGTATCTGCTATGATGGACTCCCGTACGATTCTTGACCGTCCGGGGGCAAACCGCCTGATTGGTAAGGGAGATATGCTCTTCCTGCAAGGTGCTGATCCGGTACGTGTGCAGTGTGCCTTTATCGATACGCCGGAAGTGGAGGAAATCACGAAGTTTATTGCCCGTCAGCAGAGTTATCCAACTCCGTTCTTCCTGCCCGAGTATGTGAGCGAAGACAGCGGTAGTGAAGTGGGCGACATTGATATGGGACGTCTCGACCCGTTATTTGAAGATGCGGCACGCTTGGTGGTCATCCATCAGCAAGGTTCCACTTCGTTAATTCAACGTAAATTTGCTATTGGTTACAATCGTGCCGGACGTATCATGGATCAGCTTGAAAAGGCGGGAATCGTCGGACCCACACAGGGAAGCAAGGCTCGTGATGTACTCTGCATCGACGATAATGATCTTGAAATGCGTTTGAACAATTTACAATAACAGATCGTTTATTAATCAAATGAGAAAATACATTTTTAGTGTTTTAATAGCTTTACTGTCACTGCCTGTGATTGCTCAACAACAGCAGTCGCAGGCTAAAGCTGTTCTGGAGAAGACAGCCGAAGCATTTAAGAAGGCAGGTGGTGTAAGGGCTGATTTTACCTTGAAGGCTGTCAATGACGGTCATCTGGAAGGACGTGAGAATGGTATCATCCAGTTGAAAGGCGAGAAGTTTATGCTGAAGACCTCCGAGACAACCACTTGGTTTGACGGGAAAACACAGTGGAGTTACATGGTGAGAAATGATGAAGTGAATGTCAGCAATCCTACTCAGGAAGAGTTGCAGCAAATCAATCCGTATACCTTTCTTTATATGTATCAGAAAGGATTCTCTTATAAGCTGGGAACTGTGAAGGTATATCAGGGTAAAGCTGTTTGGGAAGTGATTCTGACTGCTAATGATAAAAAGCAAGAGTTGGAAAGTATTACGCTTTATGTGACAAAGAGTACGTATGAACCGGTTTACATTCAGCTTCAGCAACGTGGTCAGAAAACGCGTAATGAGATTACCGTGACAGCTTATCAGACCGGACTGGATTATGCGGATCATGTTTTCACTTTCGACCGGAAGGCATACCCCACTGCGGAAGTGATAGACTTACGATAGGATGTTCTTTTGAGTAAGAGATGAGATAGTTGGAATATAAAACAATAATATAACAATAAAATGGCAGAAATAGAAAAAGTAAAATGCCTGATTATAGGCTCAGGGCCTGCCGGATATACGGCAGCGATCTATGCAGGACGTGCTAACCTTTGTCCGGTGCTTTATGAAGGATTGCAACCCGGTGGTCAGTTGACGACTACTACGGATGTGGAGAACTTCCCCGGTTATCCGGAAGGAATCAGTGGTCCGCAGTTGATGGAAGATTTGCGTGCGCAAGCCAGCCGTTTCGGAACAGACGTCCGTTTCGGTATTGCTACAGCGGCAGATTTGAGCAAAGCTCCTTATAAAATAACGATTGACGGTGATAAGGTGATTGAAACGGAAGCATTGATCATTTCTACCGGTGCTACGGCCAAATACCTGGGACTGGAAGACGAAAAGAAATACGCCGGAATGGGAGTTAGCGCTTGTGCTACTTGTGACGGTTTCTTCTACCGGAAGAAAGTCGTTGCAGTGGTGGGCGGTGGAGATACAGCCTGTGAGGAAGCGATCTATCTGGCTGGTCTGGCATCCAAAGTATATCTGGTGGTTCGCAAACCTTACCTGCGTGCATCGAAGATTATGCAGGAGCGTGTGCAGAAGCATGAGAAGATTGAAGTTCTTTTTGAACACAATGTAGTCGGCTTGTTTGGCGACAACGGCGTAGAAGGTATGAATGTCGTGAAGCGTTGGGGCGAATCGGACGAAGAACGTTACAGCCTGCCGATCGACGGCTTCTTCTTGGCTATCGGTCACAAACCGAATTCGGATATCTTCAAGGAGTATATCGATACTGACGAAGTGGGTTACATTATTACAGATGGTGACAGCCCCCGTACGAAAATTCCCGGAGTATTCGCAGCGGGAGATGTGGCTGATCCGCATTATCGTCAGGCTATTACAGCAGCGGGAAGTGGCTGTAAGGCTGCTATCGAAGCGGAACGTTATCTCTCTGCAAAGGGAATTATTTAAAGATGAAGTAAGGCGGAATGCTTTGCATGGAATAAATAAGAACTGAATCGATAAAAAAACGGTGGACATGAGCAACAAGCTGAATGTCCACCGTTTTTTGTTATCTCACAGGCATTAATATGCTTCGATTTCGTCTATCCACAATTCGGCAGGAATGACTTCCGGACCGTTGTTCTTTTCGAAATTGACGCCATTACGCAAGGTACCGCCATTCTTGATTTTTACTTTCAGGAAAGTGGCTTGTGTCGGTTCGAATTCGATAGAGTCGGTGAATGCGATTCTTCCCGTTTCCGGACAATCATGCTTCAATACTTTTTCGGCTATCTGAGTATATTTCTGACCGTCAGCAGATACTTCTACGGCAACTCCTCCGGCGGGGAGCATTCTCATGGCAGGATTGAACAAGGAGCCGAAGACCACTTTTCTTACTTCTGTCGGTTTGTCCAGATGGACGATGAATTCCAGGTCTTTACCCTCTACGATTGCGAAACTGGACCACGGAGTGTAAGAAGCATTGTTACCTCTCTTACCATTCGTCAGACCGAAAGTTGTTTTGTCAGCTCCCAGTACATCATTGTCGCCGAAAATATCCCCTGTCCATCCCATTGTATAATTGACGGTAAATGGTTTTCCCGCCAGCAGATTGCCATACAATGGCTTGTTGGTGACTTTGCCCAGCATCTTGCCGTCTTTGAAGGCGGCAGCTTTCAGGTCGATGTTTCCTTCAAGTGCGAAAGGCTGTTCATATAGCGTAGAACCGTAAGTCGGTTCGCTGCCGTCTGTGGTGTATCTGATTTCCGCATTCGGGTAGAATGTTTCCAGCAATACCATCAACGGACCGTTTTCATCCGCATGAGTATTGATGTTTACGTCGAAGAAGTTGAGGCAGGGTTTGGTATCCATGACTTCCAGGCGCTCAAATTCCGTAACCATGCGTTCGCAGAAACTCTTCCAGTTTTTGTTGGCATCCAGCGTCCATCCCGTTTCCGCGATTGCCATTGCACGTGGGAAGGCCTGATAATCTACCCGGTCGGAAGTTTTCATATATTCTCTCCAGAGGTTGCCTTGCATACCGATAATATGCTTTTTCACTAGTTCATCGGCATCATCCGGAACAGGATTGTAGCTATAAGTCTTCTTCAGCGTTGTGTATCCGCCGATGGTAGTCGGGGCGATTTCCGGATCTTCCTGATAGAAGTCCAGATAAGCATAAGGCATGGGAGCCATGATTGCGTTGTGTCCTGCTTTAGCTGCATTCAATCCGCCTTCAACGCCACGCCATGATAAGACAGTAGCGTTCGGAGCCAGACCGCCTTCCAAAATCTCGTCCCAGCCGATGATATTGCGTCCTTTGCCGTTCAGGTATTTTTCCATGCGGGTAACGAAGTAACTTTGCAGTTTATCTTCCTTGCTATGCTTCATTCCGTCCACTTTGCTGGGAGTCACGTCATCCTTCAAGCCTAACTGACGAATCAACTGCTGACAGAAAGCACTGTTCTTCCAAGCTGTTTTGGGGCATTCGTCCCCTCCGATATGAATGTATTCGCTGGGAAATAATTCGACTACCTCATCCATGACTCCTTCAAAGAACTTGAAAGTGGTCTCGCTCGGGCAGAATACCTGTTCGAATACGCCCCACGTAGGTGATACTTTATATGTCTGTGTAGAATCACAAGACAATTCGGGGTAAGCAGCCAGAGCCGCCAATGCATGCCCCGGCATTTCTATTTCGGGGATTACATTGATATATTTGCTTGCAGCATAAGCTACTACTTCTTTTATCTGTTCCTGTGTGTAATATCCTCCGTGTTCTATTCCGTCGAATACTTGCGGATAGTTCACATAATAATAGTCTACCAGCGTCTTTTCACGTTTGGAACCTATCTCTGTCAGTTTCGGATATTTCTTGATTTCGATTCTCCATCCCTGATCGTCCGTCAGATGCCAGTGGAAAACGTTCATCTTGTTCATTGCCAACAGGTCGATAAACTTGTAGATATACTCTATCGGGGCGTAATGGCGGCAAACGTCCAGCATCAGTCCGCGATGTACAAAGCGGGGAGCGTCTTCGATCTCTACAGCCGGAACAGACCAGTCGGCTTTCTTCTTCAGTTCTTTTCCGTAAACAGCGGGAGGAAGAAGTTGATAAATAGTCTGTACACCATAGAAAAATCCGTTCGGCTGAGAAGCTGTAACTGTAATAAGGGTAGGGGTGACAGACAGTTTGTAGCCTTCTTTAGGCATACCTTCTTGTAGTACGAAACTGATAGCAGGCTTTCCATCCACGCTTTCGGCTTCTTTCAGAGAGATTCCGGCAGTCTGTTTCAGTTGTTCGGCAAAGCCGTCGGCTACCTTTTTAACTTCCGGAGCATCGGACGGAACTACCAGCCGGACTTTGTTACTCAGTTCGAAGCGGCCTTCTTTGGGAACAAGCTGGTTGGGTTGCGGAACGATGTTGTACTCGTTCGTCACTTCTTTTGGCTTCTGACAACTGGGGGTAATCATAAGTAAGGACAAAAGAAGAAGGGAAATACTTTTCTTCATGGTCTGAAATTGTGTTAAGTTATTAATATATTGACAGGACAAATGTACTTGTTTAATTGATAAGTTCCAATAGTATAGAAATAAAAAAGCCGATGTGACGAACATCGGCTTCCAGTTAAAGTTTCAGATCACTTTTTATGATCGTATAAGGTCTGTATTATCCTATCTTGCTTATTTTCTTGAGTTTTTCTTCTTCAATGATTTTGATCTTTCTTCCGTCGATGGTGATCAGGCGTTCCGTAGCGAACTGTGATAAGGTACGGATGGCGTTCGAGGTGGTCATGTTCGACAGATTTGCCAGGTCTTCACGGGAAAGATAAATACTCAATGTCGACCCGTCTTCTTCCAGACCGTAGCTTTCTTTGAGGAAAATTAGCGATTCTGCCAGACGTCCGCGGATATGTTTCTGTGTCAGGCTGACGGTACGTTCGTCGGAAATGCCGAGATCGATAGAAAGCTGGCGGATGAAGAACATGGCTAAATCATTGTTTTGAGCAATAAGCGTGGTAATGGCAGTCATGGGGATGAGACAGATAACAGAAGGTTCAAAAGCAGCGGCAGCAGTTACGAAGTCTTCCTTTGCGAAGTATGCACGGTACGCAAAGTATTCCCGCTGTTTAATCATGCGGATAATCTGACTTCTACCTCCTACACCATCTTTGAAGATTTTGACCTTGCCGGTAATGAGGCACATCAAATGAGAGGGAGTCTCCCCTTCGCAGTAGATGGTTTCGTTTTTTTTGTAGGTCTGTATTGTATAATTGTTCATCAGAAACTCCCTTTGTTCGTTATTCAAAGGAGCTAACAAATCGGATAATGGTTCCGAAATATCGATGTCTGACATGTTCATTTTTACCATGGGTGCTACAAAACTGTGTTATACAGCACAAAAGTAGAAAGAAAAAATGAGAAAATGAACGAATCTATAAAAAGATTGCACAAAAGCAGGTTCTTTCGTGCAATCTTCAGGAGCTTTTTATTTGGTGAACAAGAGTTCCCTGTACTTGGGTAGCGGCCATATTTCGTCGTCTACCTCCATCTCCAGATGATCGATATGATCGCGGATTTTATCAAGATAAGGACGTACTTTTTCTTCGTATTCGAATGCTCTCTCTTTGTAGTTGTCTTTGTGATTGGCAACTTTTCGGGCTTCGGTCATTTCGCGTACCAATACTTTGATGGAAGTCACCCGGTGTGAGATTTCGCGAATCAGCTCTTTGCGGTCGGCGCTCAATACTTCGTATTCTTCGGGAGAGAAGATTTCTTTCATTTTGCAAAGATTCTCCAATAGCCGGTTCTGGTAGGTGACAGCCGTCGGCACGATGTGGTTGATGGCAAGGTCGCCCAATACGCGTCCCTCGATCTGTACCTTCATGGTGTATTTTTCCAGTTCTACTTCGAGACGGCTGTTCAGTTCGGTTTCGTTGAAGATGCGCTCACCGATCAGTACCGATTTCGACTGGTTGTCTACGTAGTGCATCAGTGCTTCCGGCACGTGGCAGATGTTGGTCAGTCCGCGGCGGGCAGCTTCCTGTCTCCATTCTTCTGAGTAACCGTCGCCTTCAAAGCGGATGGCTTCGGAAGCGATGATGGTTTCTTTCAGCAGGCGGAAGATAGCTTCGTCTTTGCCCACTCCTTCTTCCATCAGTTTCTCCACAGATGCGCGGAATTCGTTCAACTGGTTGGCCATGGCGGCGTTGATGGCGATCATGGCGGCGGCACAGTTGGAAGAAGAACCGGCGGCACGGAACTCAAAGCGGTTTCCGGTGAAGGCGAAAGGAGAAGTACGGTTGCGGTCGGTGGTATCGAGCAAGATTTCCGGGATACGTCCGATTCCCAGTTTCAGCGTAGTCTTTTCTTCCGGTGTCATCTTTTCGTTTCCTACTTGGCGTACGATTTCGTCGAGGGTTGCCGAGAGTTGTGAACCGAGGAAGCAGGAGAGGATGGCGGGAGGAGCTTCATTCGCTCCCAGACGGTAGCTGTTGCTGGCACTCATGATGGAGGCACGCAGCAGGTCCTGATTCTTGTATACCATCATCAGTACGTTTACCAGGAAAGTAAGGAACAGCATATTGCCTTTCGGATTCTTTCCAGGGGCAAACAGGTTGATGCCGGTGTCGGTGCAGAGCGACCAGTTATTATGTTTGCCGGAGCCGTTTACGCTGCTATATGGTTTTTCGTGCAGCAATACATTGAAGTGATGCTTGCGTGCGATACGCTTCATCAAGTCCATGACAAGCTGGTTGTGGTCGTTTGCCAGGTTGCAGTTTTCGAAGATGGGAGCCAGCTCGAACTGGTTGGGAGCTACTTCGTTGTGACGGGTCTTGGCAGGGATGCCCAGTTTGTGACATTCGATTTCGAGTTCCTTCATAAATGCGGTGACACGTGGAGGAATGGAGCCGAAATAGTGGTCTTCCAGCTGTTGGTCTTTGGCGGAAGAGTGTCCCATCAAGGTACGTCCGGTCAGACAAAGGTCGGGACGTGCATTATATAAGGAGGAGTCTACGAGGAAATATTCCTGTTCCCATCCTAAGTTGGTAAAGACGCGTGTTACGTTCTTGTCGAATAGCTGGCAAACATCCGTAGCAGCCTTGTCTACGGCGGCAAGTGCTTTCAGAAGCGGAGTCTTGTAATCCAGCGCTTCGCCTGTGTAAGAGATAAAAATCGTAGGGATACAGAGCGTGGTATCTACTACGAATGCTGGAGAAGAAACGTCCCATGCGGTATATCCGCGAGCTTCGAATGTATTACGGATACCGCCATTGGGGAAAGAAGAAGCGTCCGGTTCTTGCTGAATCAGCAGTTTTCCGGAGAATCGTTCAATGACTCCGCCGTCTTCGCCAAATTCGATAAAGCCGTCATGCTTTTCGGCGGTTCCGTCTGTCAGAGGCTGAAACCAGTGTGTGTAGTGGGTGACGTTGAGCGACTTGGCCCAGCTCTTCATGCCGTTGGCAATCAGGTCGGCTATTTCACGGCTGATCGGTGTACCTTTTTCGATTGCATCGGTAACAGCCTTATAGGCTTCCTTCGGAAGATACTCCTGCATCTTCTTGCGGTCGAATACGTGGCTACCATAATAATCAGAGAGTTTGTTGGAAGGGGCAGTAACTTCCAGCGGCTTCCGGTTGGAAAGTTCTTGTAAGGTGTAAAATCTCATTTTTGACATAAATCGTCTTCTTTTTATCGGTTGATGGCGCAAAATTATATGTTTTTTCTGAAAGTACCCCTATTTTAAAGGGGGTATTTTCAGAAAATGATATATTTTTCTGAGGAACACCCCCTCTTTAAAGGATTGATTCGTCTCTGAATTACCTTTTGCCCGTCATGGTGCTTTTTGATTATAACCGATTAAGAGATGGATTCCAGTATTTCCTGCTGTCCGTCCTTGTTTTCTGCCGGTCGATTTCCGCAGCCATCTGTTTGACTAACATTTCTACCTGCATATAATGCTTGTTCATGTTTCTGTATAGCAGCTTCATTGTAGGACTGTCCATAGCCATTTGGGTGAGGAACTGTAGATGCTTCCCCATCGATGCGTTCATTTGCATACGCGTTTTTTTGTTTAAGTCGTCCTGTATGGAGTAGGCACCGCAGGAGAGCAGGATTTCTGCCATGCCATCATCCCAAGCGTGCATGGTGAGATGGGTGAGTGCTCCCACAATTTTCTTCAGGTCTTTCAGCAGAATGTTTAGCATTTCGAATTCAGTGCGGTTTACGGAGCAGGAATCCGGGTTCAGGAAGAGGGCGAATTTGAGGTAGAAGTCCTTTAATTCTCTGTCATTAACAATAAATACATTTTTGGGAGCTTGTGTGATACCTCCCACCGTTGGTTGAACGGCAACTTGTTCTGTTTCCATAATAAGTGATTATGAGTGTGTGGTAGGCGAAGATTTTCTAAAATAATAAGAGCGGTTCCGCCTTTCCCGTTACTCTTCACCAACCAGGCAGTGGGTGCATTAACATTCCACACGGGGGTACGAAACCGCCATATGAAGCATCGAGACAGGCATAAAAATGCCTGCCACAAAAAGAGGCAGGTTTCCTGCCTGGTTGTAAGAAGAGTATTACAAAGATACAACATTTTTCTTTTTCGTCAAGAATAAAGTGGAAAATAAAAGGCAGGTGAGGATAACTTTAACACGGATATGCAGGGATGCCTTATACTGATGCTGTTACTTTTACTTTCGTTTAGTTGGAAGGGACTCATTCTTTATTTAAACCCTGTTCGTGCCTAAAAGGAATGGTAAGCATTTTAGTTCATTAGAGTACGTTAATGAACTAATCATTCGTCTTTTTTATTAAGATTTAATTCTGTTTTTGCAAAGAACTAGTCCCCATTATACTTAAATCTATTCGTCTGACAGTTGTTGAACTTTCGTCTGACAACTGTTACTCTTTCGTCTAACAGCTGTCAGACGAAAAAATAACAGCTGTCAGACGAATAGTTTTATGTATAGTCGAAGATAGATTTATTAAAGATAAGAGGTAAAAAACGTGTTAATCAGGATTAGTTCATAGCCTGCCTCAAGATGACTCATAACTATGCAGAAGTGATTTAAATCATGCAAGAATGAATCACCTTCTACATAGAAATGTGAATGTAGCATAAGTAGAAAAATGTCCATGAAAACTGATATGATGCGTGGCGTGGGGAAAGGATTTTCCTTGCTAACTCTTTTTTGCAGCTTAATTCCCTTGCTTTTCGATATTCTTTTTTATATTTGCCTACAATAAACAAGGAGATACGACGATTGAAATATAAGATATTGATAGGATGTATGTTGTGCTTGTTCTCTTTTATTCCGAAGGGGGCAGCCAATCTTGTTCTTAATCCTTATACAAGTCAGGAGATATCTGCTGATTCCATCATTGAGCGTGTCATGACTTTTGCTCCCTCTTATGAAAGTATAGTGAGCGACTATCGCGCGAACCTATATATAAAAGGTAAGATGAATATTCAGAAGAAGAATTTTATCCTCCGGTACGTTCCTTCGATGTTTCGCTTGCAGAAAGGGGTACGTGAATACTTGCTCGAAACGTATAGTGACCTGCATTATACAGCTCCCAATATCTATGACCAGAAAGTTAAGGCATCA
>NZ_GG774702.1:721920-811578 GCF_000162515.1 Bacteroides sp. 1_1_14
TGCTTGAATATTTTAGTGTCAATATCTACTCATCTTCTCTTCTGAATGACGAACGCTTGCTGTCTCCGCTTGCCAAGAACGGGCAGAAATACTACAAATACCGGATAGACAGTGTGATGGGCGATCCCAATAATCTCGACTACCGGATACGTTTCATTCCCCGTACCAAGAGCGACCAGCTGGTGGGCGGCTATATGATTGTCAGCAGCAATGTATGGAGCGTGCGTGAAATACGTTTTTCGGGACGGTCGGAACTGATTACGTTTACTTGCTGGATCAAGATGGGGGAAGTTGGAAAGAAAGATGAGTTTCTCCCGGTGCGTTATGATGTGGAGGCCCTTTTTAAGTTCCTGGGCAATAAGGTGGACGGCAATTATACCGCTTCGTTGGACTATAAATCAATAGAACTGAAAGAAAGAAAGGTTCGGAAGAAGGAGAAGAAAAAGTATAATTTGTCGGAATCATTCTCCTTGCAGTGTGATACGAATGCCTATAAAACAGATGCTTCCACGTTTGGCGTATTACGTCCCATTCCTTTGAGTGACAGAGAAAAACAACTTTATAAGGATTACGCATACAGACGGGATACCGTGTCGGTGCAACGAAAATCCAAGAGTCAGGCTTTCTGGGGAACGATGGGCGACCTGATGGTGGAAGATTATAAATTCAACCTGTCCAATATCGGAAGTGTCCGCTTCTCGCCGTTTATCAATCCGCTTTTGTTCAGTTATAGCGGAAGCAACGGATTATCATACCGACAGGATTTCCGTTACAACCGGATTTTCAGAGGCGACAAGTGGCTCCGCATCGTACCCAAACTGGGTTATAACTTTACACGGAAAGAGTTCTACTGGTCGCTGAATGCTGACTTTGAGTACTGGCCGCAGAAACGGGGCTTTTTCCGGTTGAGTGTGGGTAATGGTAACCGTATCTATAGCAGCAAGATGCTGGACGAACTGAAAGCGATGCCGGACAGTATCTTTAACTTCGACCTCATCCATCTGGATTATTTCAAGGACTTGTATTTCAACTTCCGTCATAGTTTTGAAATTACCAACGGACTGGATATCAGCCTCGGTTTCTCGGCACACAAGAGAACAGCTGTCGAGAAATCCCGTTTTGTGATTACGGGTGACTATCCAATGCCTCCGCCGGAATTTATGGAACGCTTCAGAAATACCTATATCAGCTTTGCCCCGCGCATCCGGGTGGAATGGACTCCGGCGCTTTATTATTATATGAACGGAAAGCGTAAGATCAATCTCCGCTCTGACTATCCGACATTTTCGGTGGACTATGAACGGGGAATAGAAGGAGTATTTAAAAGTACCGGAGAATATGAACGGATAGAATTCGACCTTCAACATAAGATTCAGCTGGGGCTGATGCGAAATATTTATTATCGTTTCGGCTTCGGGGCGTTTACCAATCAGGATGAACTGTACTTTGTGGACTTTGCCAATTTTGCCCGTCATAATCTGCCGGTAGGGTGGAATGATGAAATCGGTGGTGTGTTTCAGGTGCTCGACGGACGTTGGTACAACTCCTCCCGCCGCTATGTACGCGGACATTTCACTTACGAGGCTCCTTTCCTTATTCTCCGGCATTTGATGAAATATACCCGCTATGTGCAGAACGAACGTCTTTATATCAGTGCGCTCTCTATGCCGCATCTCCAGCCATATCTGGAAGTGGGTTATGGTATCGGTACGCATGTCTTTGATGTGGGAGTATTCGTCAGCAGTGAGAACTGGAAGTTCAGCGGGATCGGATGTAAATTTACTTTCGAGTTGTTTAACCGATAGTTTTTTCTTCATAACAGTTGCATAATGTATAGAAAATACATATCTTTGTGAGGAAGAGGATGAGGAAAAATTTAGCAGAAAAGAGGTGTAGTCGCCTCGCAGGCACAGGTATTTTCCTGGAAAATAAATCTCTGGTATAAATACCTCTATTTATTTTAGTAAAATCTCATCCTCTTCTTCTCCTTTTTATATATGTAACAACAAGATGGACGGAATTTTAATTACGATACTTATTGTTACCGGTTTTCTGATTTATAAATTGATTTCTTCGAGCCGGAAACAGGAAGGATACAAGAGATGGAAAGCAACAGGCAGCGGTAATACTACTAACGAAGAGACTTCCAAAAACAAATGGGAACATGGAGCCTGGCTCAGGCATGCTTTAGGAGTAGTCACTCCTAAAATGAGAACATGTCCTGTATTTGATGAAGAGGCGGTGGTGTGGTGTGCCAATCTGTTGGGAATAGAGGTGATGAGGTTGAAAGAGATACTACAGGATGTCTCTTCGCATTATCGGGAGTTCTGGATCAGAAAGCGGAGAGAAGGATACCGTATGATCTCTGCTCCGGACAAGGAACTGAAAGCCATTCAGGATACTATTTATCATCGTATATTACTGTCTGTAAATGTGCATCCTGCCGCTACGGGATTCCGGCGTCAGCATTCCATCGTCGATAACGTCCGTCCTCATCTGGGAAAACGCTGTGTCTTGAAGACGGATATCCATGATTTCTTTATTTCCATACGTAGTCCGAGGGTGAAAAAGACTTTCGAAAAGATCGGCTATCCGAAGAATATATCGAAAGTGCTGGGCGAGTTGTGTTGTATGCGTCGGCATTTGCCGCAAGGAGCGTCTACCAGTCCGGTACTGAGTAACATCATCGCTTATGAGATGGACCGGAAACTGGCGGCGATGGCGGAAGAATTCGGGCTGACTTATAGTCGTTATGCCGACGACCTCACCTTTTCGGGCGATGTCTTTCCGAAAGAGCAGGTGCTTGCGCGGGTAAAGGAAATCATCAGGGAAGAGAAGTTTGAACCGAATCATCAGAAAACTCGTTTTCTGAATGAGAATGACAGGAAGATAATCACGGGCGTATCCGTCAGCTCCGGTGTGAAGCTGACCATTCCTAAAGCCCGAAAGAGAGAGATTCGCAAGAATGTCTATTTCATTTTGACAAAGGGGCTGGCGGAACATCAACGCAGAATCGGCTCCCATGATCCTGCCTATCTGAAACGGTTGATAGGGTCGCTTTGTTATTGGCGTTCCATAGAACCGGATAATACGTATGTAGCTGATTCTATTGCTGCTCTGAAACGTTTGCAGAAGGGGTATTGACGGGTGGCGGCTGTTTGTGTCTGCCTTACCGTGTTAATCGATGATCGTTGCCCTTCCGTTTTCAACTTTGGCATAATTCCTTTTTACCGCTTCCTGAATCCCTCTGAGCATGGATGCTTCGATGTTTGACCCCATGTGTGTGAAGCCGAATACTTGTGCGCATGCTTTTGCCAAATCGGGTAAAGGCAGGCTGATGGAATTGATTAATATTTGTTGGATGGCATTGGCTATTTCTTCGGGTGGCAGATCCGCTGCATCTCGGTCGGAATCGGGACGGTACTCTGAATAAGAACGGTATTGCGCTTCATCTTTCCAGCAGAAGATAAGCCCGTCATGTTCTATGCGGTAAAGATGTAATGTGTCGAATATTATTTCCAATTGAGCATCTATTCGTGGTCCTACACGGTTGACTCCCCATTCGGATATGATTTTCTTTCCAAGTAAGGTTTTGCTGATCGGGGCTTCATTTTCTATTATCTTTTGGACTTGGGAGACAATAATAGGATTATTTCTTTTAGCGAAGATGTCGTCGGCAGCGTACAGGAACGGACGTATTTTAGTATTATTATAATTTTGTACGGAGATAAAAGAAAAGTTTGTGTATACGCATGCAGATTTTAGCTGCATCGGCGTTTCCTGCACATTCTTTTCTCTTTTTTCTTGTTCCTTTTTTACTATAACCGGTTTCTCCGCTTTCATATCCTGAGCAATCGCTGCTTGTATAGACGCCATCACTTCATCCGGCTTTTCCCACCAGTCCATCGTCCATATACGGCAGATATTCCATCCCAGTGCTTTGAGTACATTGTTTTGAACAATTTCCCGGTCACGGACAGTCTTGGTACGTCTGTAGTTCTTTCCGTCACAGATAATACCTAATTGGTAGTTGGACGGGGTTTGAGTATCGACAATGCCAATATCGATCTTATATCCGGAACAGCCTATATCAGTATGTACGGTATATCCCAAAGAACGTAACTTGTCGGCAATAATCTTTTCGATAGAAGTTTCTTCTTCCGAGGTCCGAATATTAGTCGAGGTATTCAGTATGCGCTTGGTTCCTTTCTCCGCATATTCAAGGAAGCGTTTCAGCCCGGCTACTCCGATAGAAGAAGTTCGGTTCAGATCAATCATGTCCGATCTCAGCGTAGAAAAGATGATCATTTCGTATCGGGCACGGGAGACGGCTACGTTTAACCGTCTTTCACCTCCCGCACGGTTCAACGGACCGAAGTTCATGCTGACGCGCCCTTCGGCATCGGGACCATAGCCGACGGAGAACAGTATCACATCCCGTTCGTCTCCTTGCACATTTTCAAGGTTCTTGATGAACAGGGGTTCTTCACATTCCAGCGCAAAGGTTTCCAGTTCAGGATGAAAGGCGAAGAGATCGGATAGCAAATCTTCTATCAACGCCTGCTGAACCACGTTGAAAGTAACTACCCCCATACTTTTTCTCCTTAATTTTTCGCTCCTCAGCCTTCTCGCTATTTCGTCTACTATGGCTTGCGCTTCCGCTTGGTTCTGACGGGATTTTCCTTTGTCATAATAACCGTCTACGGCGACCATTCTGACTTTCGATTCAATATTGTCCGGTGACGGGAAAGTCATCAGCTTATTATCGTAATATTCGGAGTTACTGAAAGCGATAAGACTTTCGTGTTTGCTTCGGTAATGCCACAGCAGGTATTTGGAAGGGATAGAGAGAGCGAGGCAATCGTCAAGGATACTTTCCAGATCTTCCATCTCGATGTTGTCTTCGTCAATGGTATTAACGGAGAAGAAGCTGGTAGGCGGCATCTGTTTGGGGTCGCCTACGATAACTACATTCTTGCCTCGGGCGATGGCACCTACCGCTTCGTAAGTCGGCATCTGTGAAGCTTCGTCGAAGACGATCAAGTCAAATTTCTCTGCATCGGCATCGATATATTGGGCAACCGATATAGGACTCATCAACATACACGGACACATACGGGACAGTAGGATAGGTATTTGATCGAATAGCTTGCGGATGGATATTCCGCGTGCATTATTGCGTATATTCTTTTGTAATATTCCGACTTCTGAACTTTGAATGGCTTCGTGGGTGAAGGACGGAATGTTGGAAGCCAGTCTGGCGAACAGTTCCTTTTTGGTAATGTCCTCGAAGTTGGCGGATACCTGCTTGTATTTGGTTATAATATCATTGAATATCTTGCCGTTGAATAATTCCAGCGTCGGTTCTTTGGCGATGATATAGTGAATAACGGCTTGGTAGAAACTCTTGCGGAAGCTGCTGGTGAGTAAATCCGTAGGAATATTCTTTTCCTTATATTCTTCTGCGATAAATCCGAGACCCAGCTCGTTCAGTTTGTTGTAGGATTGAAGCCATTGATACCAGTCTTTGAGTTTGTCCAGATTTTCTTTCCATATTCCGGCTTGCTGTAGGGCGATGCCGATCCAGTCGGCGGAGTTTGTATAAAGCGTCTCTACGGTTATGCCCAGAGTGGTGGAAAGCCGTTGCTCGGTTGCCGTAAGCGTGTCGACCAGCTGATACAATTCATTCAGAGAATGAGAATGGATATCTCTGAATGTCCGGATACCTTCTGTCAGTTGTAACGCTAAGTTCTGTTTGATTCGGGATGTTTTCGCCACATCTTTTGAATAACTCAGTAACAGGGAATGAAGCGAAGATACCTCATGGATGATCTGATCGATGATGGGCCACTCTTCATCTCTTCCGAATCTTCCGAATAAAGAAGGCAGCTTGGCGGCGTATCTGTCTGTAAAATCAAGCTCTTCCTGATACCGGATGACCTGATGGAGCAAAGGCTGGACTGTCTCTGGCTTTACCGGTTGCAGAGCGTAAGGACGAATCACCTTTTTTATTTTTCTTTGTCCGAAATATCGTGGGAGAAACCATTGGGCGGATACCCGATTCCATTCGGCCAGCATGGGGCCGGCGTTTATCTTCAGTACCTCTTTGGTGAATCCGTTTTCTATTTCTGCTTTGATTTCATCGCGTTTCCTGCCGTGTTCCGTCACTTTCCGGTACTCTTCTAGCGTTTCATTTAATAAAGGAGTGGTCAGCAGTTCGGGCGTCAGTTCCGGAATATCGAGTATTTTTCGGATAATGGCGCTGATTATATTGAAATCCTTGCGGGTGGGATGAATGTCCGTATTTTCCAGTAAAGCGGAAAAGACAGGCTGTTTCGATTGTATGGCAGTCAATAAGCCGATGAAAGTGGCGAGCGTTTGTAAGGCTTCCTCTTTGATGGCGGACGAATATTCCCGAATGAAAATCCCTGTCAATGGGTGAAGATACGGGTGGCCGCAAGCATTGGCGGTACTGACCAAAGATTCGATGGCATCTTCCCAATGTGAGAATCGGTCTTTGTCCAGATTGTCCAGATAAGATGACGGGATATCGAAGCAGGGTTCAACGTCTGTTAACTGGTAGTGGATGATCGCATCATAGAGGGAAAGTCCGAAAGGATATTCCTTGTGTAAGGCTTCGATGTATTTGTTTAGTTCCGTTCGTAACTTCAGCAGGCGTTCGGCTTCCTTCCTGAACTCTTCGGGAGGAGTTCGTCTGATGATTTCGGTTGTCTCCTTTAGTTGCGAGATGACAGTGGATTTCTTTGTCTTGTTGGAGTGAATCTCCAGACAGAACGGGGCAAGCCCTATGGCCGCCAGTCTGTTTTGGACGACGGAGAGGGCTGCCATCTTCTCGGCAACAAATAAGACTCGTTTACCTTTATAAAGCGCGTTGGCGATGATATTCGTTATCGTTTGGGACTTTCCGGTTCCCGGAGGGCCGTGCAGGATAAAAGTCTTGTCGTGCACCGCTTCATAAATCGCTTCCAGCTGAGATGAATCGGCAATGATGGGCAGCACAATATCTGCCGGAGATAACTGCCTGTCCATGTAGGCGGCATCCACTTCTTCCGCAGTTACGTCCCATTCGATCTTTCCGTTGATGAGGCTGGAGACCACCTTGTTTTGAGTCAGTTTGTGAGCATTGTTGTGGATGTCGTTCCACATGATAAACTTGTTGAAGGAGAAGATACCTAGAATAGCCTGTTCCTCCACATCCCATTTGCGCTGATTCTTGATGCAGTGCCGGATGATGGAATAAATCAGTTTTACGTTGATTCCGCTTTCGTCCGTCGGAAGCGGATCAAGTCCCGGTACGGAAATGCCGAAATTCTGACGAAGCATTTCTAATAAGGTGATATTCATCATCGTTTCTTCTTCCCGCGAACGAATCACATACCCCTTGGCGGCTGACTTGCGGATGATTTCGACCGGCAGCAGCAATATCGGTGCATAACGGGGACGCTCGCTGGAAGGCGTTTCGTACCATTTCAGAAGTCCGAGAGCCAGATAAAGCGTGTTCGCTCCGTTCTCTTCGATAGAAGTACGGGACGAACGGTACAGGTGAGTCAGTGCTTTGCCCAAGTCATTCTCCGGCAAGTAAAAACGTAACCTTTTCTGTGAAAGCTCCGAATTAACGAAGTCGGCTATCGGATCCGATTCCGGTATGGAAGAATAAATGCCAAACTCCATCGCCGGATTCTCCCATTCGGCGGGACGGTGGAGGATACGAAACTCATCTCCTTCCGCCAAGGCGTCTTCCAGACAGGCAAGGTTTGCCGGAATCAGCTGAAGAGTATTCTTTGTAATCCGGATATTCAGCAAGTTGTTGCGCAGACTCAAATCCAGCAGTCTTCTTTCCCAAAGCAACTGTTTGGTGAGGACTGTCTGAGTTTCGCTGCCCGACAAATCATATGGATTCACGCTTTGCGGAGTGGCGTGCGTGGTATTTCTGTTCATATCCTCATCTTCCTTTATTTCCCATACTTGTCCGTTCAGTACGCGCTGCGGGATCGGGCGGACTCCCGAATGCCTGGCCCTTCTGATGTCGATGGCGAGGATGAAACTGCCCGGATCGCTCAGTTTGCCGTTAGCGCTTTTCACAGCGTTGTCGAAGTCGACATTATGTCCCATATTCATGCAGGTGGTTTCTACCAGTGTAATGTCGTAGATTCCTTCGGCGGTTCGTTTGGTCAGTAAGGATACATCGTCGATGGCAGGGTCCGGAAAGGTTTCCGGCACCAGCCAGCCGCCTGCGAAAGCATGCCCTTTGGTGATGACGATGAGGGCATTCAGTCCGATGGATTCGAGGCAGGAAGCATAAAGCAGTGCCATATCCAGACAAGTTCCGAGCTTTTGTGCCAGTACGGAATCTATCAGACGGACACGCTGCCCGTGCTCTTCGAAGCTGGCGGGAATGGTGCTGTAAATAATCTGCTGTTCGGTGAGGGCGGTGTAGATAGCTGCCATCTGCTTTCTCACACGGTCCGGATTGCGGCTTTGGTATTCGTCCAGTGAAGGAGTACCGGTCCACTGTTCCAGAATGGCGGCGGCTCTCTTGATAATAGGAGTGAGCACGGCATGATTCGGGGTGATGAATGCTGCCAGCATCTCGGGGAATATATTGATTCCGCCCCATTGGTCGTATGCCAGAATGTCGATGGGGTAGGTCTGGGCAAAGATCGTTTCCGCCTCGGAGCGGATTTCTATTTTCAGACTTCCCGACATACGCTCGGTCAGCTGGGCGAAATAATTGGCGGACAAGACCAGGCTGAACGATTGCAGACACACGGAATTATTGGCGGGAATCGCTTCCATCATCACAGGAGTGATACTGCCGAAGTCGGGCTCGGCCGTGATTTGTACCTGAATGTTTCTGAAGGGTTCGGACGTCATATTTTCAATCGAAAGCTGATGGATGACCGATACTTTGTTTTGCTGCATCGCGAAATTAATAAGTGGCAGATAATCAAACTGCACCCTGATTTTGTCCAATGTTCCGTTCATGTTGAAAGTCGTATAATATTAGTTTTGCAATATTACAAAAAATACGGATATCACCATCTTTTCTTTGGGTATTCTTTTGTCGGTCAAGAAAATATTCCTACCTTTGCGCCCGATTTATAGATAATATAATGTCTTATTCAATTAAAGTATTAAACAATTTATTTATTAATGGAAAACTTAAAGAACGTAGCTCCTATTGAGGACTTCAACTGGGATGCTTATGAAAACGGCGAAGCTGTAACAAGCGCAAGCCACGAAGAACTAGAAAAAGCTTACGACGGTACGCTTAACAAAGTGAACGACCGTGAGGTTGTTGACGGAACCGTAATCGCAATGAACAAGCGTGAAGTAGTTGTGAACATCGGTTACAAATCAGACGGTATCATTCCTTTGAATGAGTTCCGTTACAATCCGGACCTGAAGGTAGGTGATACTGTAGAAGTATACATCGAAAACCAGGAAGACAAAAAAGGACAACTCGTTCTGTCACACAGAAAAGCCCGCGCTACTCGTTCTTGGGATCGCGTTAACGCTGCTCTGGAAAATGAAGAAATTATCAAGGGATTCATCAAGTGCCGCACAAAGGGTGGTATGATCGTAGACGTATTCGGAATCGAAGCATTCTTGCCGGGTTCTCAGATCGACGTTAAACCGATCCGTGACTATGATGTATTCGTTGGCAAAACAATGGAATTCAAAGTGGTTAAGATCAACCAGGAATTCAAAAACGTTGTTGTATCTCACAAGGCTCTTATCGAAGCTGAACTGGAACAACAGAAGAAAGAAATTATCGGCAAGCTCGAAAAAGGACAGGTTCTTGAAGGAACTGTTAAGAATATCACCTCTTACGGTGTGTTCATCGACTTGGGTGGCGTAGACGGTTTGATCCACATCACAGACCTTTCTTGGGGCCGCGTTAGTGATCCGAAAGAAGTGGTTGAACTGGATCAGAAGCTCAACGTTGTTATCCTTGACTTCGATGACGAAAAAGAAACGTATCGCTCTTGGCTTGAAGCAACTGACTCCGCACCCATGGGATGCTCTTGACACTGACTTGAAGGTAGGTGACAAGGTGAAAGGTAAAGTGGTTGTTATGGCTGACTACGGTGCATTCATCGAAATCGCTACAGGTGTAGAAGGTCTGATCCACGTATCAGAAATGTCTTGGAGCCAGCACCTGCGTTCTGCTCAGGACTTCATGAAGGTGGGCGACGAAGTAGAAAGCTGTAGTTCTGACTTTGGACCGCGAAGAACGTAAGATGTCTTTGGGTATCAAACAACTGAAACAAGATCCATGGGAAACTATCGAAGAAAAGTATCCTGTAGGTTCCAAGCATACTGCAAAAGTACGTAACTTCACTAACTTCGGTGTATTCGTAGAAATCGAAGAAGGTGTTGACGGCTTGATCCACATCTCTGACCTTTCTTGGACTAAGAAAGTAAAACACCCGTCAGAATTTACTCAGATTGGTGCTGACATCGAAGTTCAGGTATTGGAAATCGACAAAGAAAACCGTCGTTTGAGCCTTGGTCACAAGCAACTCGAAGAAAATCCTTGGGATGTATTCGAAACAGTATTCACTGTAGGTTCTGTACACGAAGGTACTATCATCGAAATGTTGGATAAGGGTGCTGTTGTAGCTCTTCCTTACGGTGTAGAAGGTTTCGCAACTCCGAAACACCTTGTAAAAGAAGACGGTTCACAAGCTCAGTTGGATGAGAAACTTGAATTCAAAGTGATCGAGTTCAACAAGGACGCTAAGAGAATCATCCTGTCTCACAGTCGTATCTTCGAAGATGTAGCTAAGGCTGAAGAAAGAGCAGAAAAGAAAGCTGCTTCCGGTGCTAAAAAGTCTTCTAACAACAAGAGAGAAGATGCTCCGATGATCCAAAACCAGGCTGCTTCAACTACGCTGGGCGACATCGACGCTTTGGCTGCTTTGAAAGAACAGTTGGAAGGAAAGAAATAATCGTTATTTCTATATAATGGAAAAGCGCTCCGATTATCGGGGCGCTTTTTTTGTTTTGCCATGATAGCGCAAATACCAAAAAACTTGTGTACATTTGTGCCGCTATGGAGAAATTCGAACTACATATACTTGGATGCGGTTCTGCTTTGCCCACCACTCGCCATTTTGCGACATCGCAGGTTGTGAACTTGCGTGAAAAGCTTTTTATGATTGACTGTGGGGAAGGAGCGCAGATGCAGTTGCGTCGTTCCCGCTTGAAGTTTTCCCGCTTGAATCATATCTTTATTTCCCATCTTCATGGCGATCATTGCTTTGGACTGTTAGGACTGATTTCTACCTTCGGTCTGTTGGGACGAACGGCAGACTTGCATATCCATTCACCCAAAGGACTGGAAGAACTGTTTGCTCCCTTACTTTCTTTCTTTTGCAAAACGCTGGCCTATAAAGTCTTTTTCCATGAATTTGAGACGAAGGAGCCGACGCTGATCTATGACGACCGCTCGGTGGCTGTGACCACCATTCCTCTGAGACACCGTATTCCTTGCTGTGGTTTTCTTTTTGAAGAAAAGCAGCGTCCCAATCATATCATCAGAGATATGGTGGATTTCTATAAAGTACCCGTTTACGAACTGAACCGGATCAAGAACGGAGCGGATTTTGTAACTCCCGAAGGAGAAGTCATTCCGAATCATCGTCTGACCCGTCCTTCTGCCCCTGCACGAAAATATGCTTATTGCTCCGATACGATTTACCGACCTGAGATCGTGGAGCAGATAAAGGGGGTAGACCTTCTTTTCCACGAAGCCACCTTTGCTCAGACCGAACAGGTGCGGGCAAGGGAAACTCATCATACAACTGCTGCACAGGCCGCACAGATTGCTTTGAATGCTGAAGTGAAACAATTAGTCATCGGACATTTTTCCGCCCGTTATGAGGACGAGTCTGTATTGTTGAATGAAGCGGCGGCTATCTTCCCCCAAACGGTTTTGGCAAGAGAGAATATGTGCATAACCATAAATAACTATACAGATACGAGAGACTATGACCCCTTATAACGAACGTGAGGTTCTGAAACTCCTTCAGGAGGAGAGTACACAGCGGAAAGGATTTGAGTTGATTGTGGCGCAATACAGCGAGCAGTTATACTGGCAGATCCGCCGGATGGTACTGTCGCATGAAGATGCGAACGACCTTCTGCAAAACACCTTCATCAAGGCATGGACAAATATTGACTATTTCCGTGCCGAGGCGAAGTTGTCTACGTGGCTCTACCGTATTGCGCTGAATGAATGTCTTACTTTTCTGAACAGGCAGCGTGCTACAACGACGGTGGCTATCGACGATCCCGAAGCGGCGATTGTGCAGAAGCTGGAGAGTGATCCCTACTATTCGGGCGATCAGGTGCAGATGTTATTGCAAAAAGCATTGCTTACCTTGCCCGAAAAACAACGAATGGTGTTCAATCTGAAGTATTATCAGGAAATGAAGTACGAAGAGATGTCAGAAATCTTTGGAACTTCAGTCGGAGCGCTGAAAGCCTCCTATCACCATGCGGTAAAGAAAATAGAGAAGTTTTTGGAAGAAGTAGATTAAACCTTTTAAAGCAGACATCGTCTAATCAAAAGAGAGGAGAAAAACGTATGAAAGAAGAAGATACCCTATTGAAGAAAATCGGAAAGGAGCATTCCTTCAAAGTGCCCGACGGTTACTTTGAAAATCTGACTTCAGAGGTGATGAACAAACTTCCTGAAAAAGAGAAAGTCGCTTTCAAGGAAGAGCATGTTTCGACATGGACGAGATTGAAACCATTATTCTATATGGCGGCTATGTTTGTAGGAGCTGCCCTGATTATCCGGGTAGCGTCATCAGACCATAAACCGGTGGCAGATGATATAGCGGTGGCAGTAACGGCTATGGAAGCGGATACGGAACAGGTATCCGACGAGATGATTGATGTTGCGTTAGACCGTGCGATGTTGGATGATTATTCGTTATATGTCTATCTGAGTGACGCGAGTGTAGAATGATTTATTAAAACAGATTGAATAAGAAAATGAAGAAACTAATCGCTTTAGTCGTTTTGTTATGTGGCTTTATGCCTGTTCTTTGGGCTGCCGATGGATGTGACCAGCATTTGTCCCGTGAGGAATTCCGGAATAAACAGAAAGCGTTTATTATTGAGCAGGCCGGATTGACCAAAGAAGAGGCTGCCAAATTCTTCCCGGTTTATTTTGAACTGCAGGAGAAGAAGAAGAAACTGAACGATGAATCGTGGAGTTTAATGCGTCAAGGTAAAGACGACAAAACAACAGAAGCCCAGTACGAAGAAATTGTAGCAAAGGTATGTGACAACCGTATCGCTGCCGACCGTCTTGATAAGTCTTATCTGGACCGGTTTAAAAAGATACTTTCCAATAAGAAGATATTCCTTGTTCAACGTGCGGAGATGCGTTTCCATCGGGAAATGCTGAAAGGCATGAACCGCAAGGACGGAGGAAATGATCCGAAAAGGAAGAAATAAAACGGAGGCTCTGTTTGGATGAAACGGACGTTCTGTCAGAGTAAATCAGAGGCTCTATCCGCATAGGATAGAGCCTCTGATTTTTGTTTCCGGATGTATCTTTGTTGCTTTACTAAAAGAGTAGACCATTGGAAGTGGGAATAACAGAGTTTGGACAGGTATTATATCCATTCCATAAGGAAGGAGGATGGTGTTACAGTCCTTTTCTCTTAGCTTCGTTCCAAATAGCGTCCATCTCCTCAAGAGACATATCTTTGAGGTTTTTCCCTTCTTTAATCGTATGTTCCTCCAGGTAGTTGAAACGGCGGATGAACTTTTGATTGGTTAGTTCCAAAGCATTGTCCGGATTGATTTTGTAGAGGCGTGCCGCATTGATGAGGCTGAACATGACGTCACCGAATTCGGCTTCTGCTTTCTCTTTGTCCATGTTGGCTACCTCTGCTTGGAATTCTCCGATTTCTTCTTTTACCTTATCCCATACCTGTTCCCGTTCTTCCCAGTCGAAGCCTACATTGCGGGCTTTGTCCTGAATGCGGTAAGCCTTGATGAGTGAAGGGAGTGCAGCGGGAACACCGCTTAATACACTTTTGTTTCCGTCTTTTTCTTTCAGTTTCAGCTGTTCCCAGTTTTCGGATACCTGTCCGGCAGTCTCAGCTTTTACTTCTCCGAATACGTGAGGATGGCGGAAAATCAGTTTGTCGCACAACTTGTCACAGACATCTTTGATGTCGAAGTCTCCTGTCTCCGAACCGATCTTTGCATAGAATGCTACGTGTAGCAGCACATCTCCCAACTCCTTGCAAATATCTTTTTTGTCATCCCTCATCAAGGCATCACAAAGCTCGTAAGTCTCTTCTATAGTGTTGGGGCGCAGACTTTCATTCGTCTGCTTGCGGTCCCACGGACATTTGACCCGAAGCTCGTCGAGGATGTCCAGAAAGCGGCCGAAGGCTTCCATTTGTTCTTCTCTTGTATGTATCATTCCTTTGATTTTTTTTATAAATAATGTTGCAAAGATAATGCTTCCTTGTCTTTTATAGCCTTAATCGGTACGAAAACAGAAGCAAGGGCGCTAATAAAAGTCTTTTTATTGGTCTGATGCGGTTTTCGCTTTCCATACTTGATACGAAATCAACAGCCCGATCACTTCCGAATAGTTTTTTCTTCCGCTTTCTATTTTGTTTCCTTTCAGGTAGAGGTCGTATATCCAGTTTTGAACATCACCGATCAACGGACTGTATTTAGCCATCCAGTATTCCTGATTCTTTTTCGCCAGTTCTATAATCTCCGGTCGGATACGGTTGATTATATCGGCGTATTCTTTTTCACTCAACAGTCGTCGGGCATTCCCCAGTACATGATTCAGAATCGAGAAGTAGCCGCTGAAACGGATTCCCTTTATTTGTGAACGGGTACAAACCTGATAGGCATAGAAATTGGCCTCTGCCTCGCTCGAAATTCCCAGCAGATGAGCCAGTTCGTGAGTGTACGTTGCCGGATAGTTGATGGGGAGCAAGTCTCCGTTTAAGGTGAATTCGCAGAAGAAAGGCCCCATGCTTCCTGTCACTCCGACCATTGATATGAATGGGGTGAAAACCATCGTCTTGACCCGTGGGTTGGGAAATGGAGGGTGGTGTACTCCCAGGCTGTCGCTTAATTGATTGTAAAGTTTGACAGCTTCGTCACGTACCTGTTCCTCATGGATTCCTTTTACGGGAACAAACGAACTGTTCAGTGAGTCGATATAGTTATCCACAAACTCTTGAAAAATCTCCGGTGTGTAAGCTGTATAAGGAATATGCGTACGCTGGTAAAAGTTTGGCTGCGAATAGTTTAACCCCCACGCGAGGTAGAACCATACGTAAACCCATAACAGATATTCCCCGTCACGTAGCAGAATCCTTTTCCACGGCAGTTTCTTGCGGATACGGGCATAAAAAGGATAAACGATGACTCCCGTGATACTCCCGAAAATAAATAGATCCCCTATGGCAAAAGGGAATAAGTTGGAGAAGAATGACAAAACGCGGGAGATGACAGGATAAACGGTTTGTGAATACAGGTTTCCCAACGCGGGAATCGACTGTGTCATCCATACCAGAAGCAGCAGTACTCCCAGGAGTATATATCTAATTATCAGTTTCCGTTTCATCATCCGTTCAGATTTTAGTCAACAAAAATATGCATTAAATAAACGTCACGCGAAAAAATACCTCTATATTTGCAAAAAAACTGTTAAACGAAAGATGGCTACCGTAGAAGAAATTGAAAAGTATTGCCGGAATTGCGTGTCACGTGATTTCGTGAATGGGAAAGGGCTTGTTTGCAAACGTACCAGAGAGCTTCCTGACTTTGACGAAGAATGCGAAAACTTCGAGAAGGATGAAGAACTGTTGAAGATGGCTCCTCCCAAGCCCGACGACTTTCCGGTGTCAATGACGGAAGAAGAACTTCTCGCCGAAGAAAATCTTCCCAAAGGAGTGCTGTATGCATCCGTCGCGTGTATCTTGGGGGCGGTGGCATGGAGTCTTATCTCCGTTTCTACAGGTCTTCAGATGGGATATATGGCTATCGGAGTCGGATTCATGGTCGGTTTCGCCATGCGGCAGGGGAAGGGGATACGTCCCGTCTTCGGTATTTTGGGAGCGGTATTGGCATTGATCAGTTGTGTGTTGGGTGATTTCTTATCCATCATCGGCTTTGCTGCCAAGGATTATGATATGACGTTTTTCGAAGTGCTGACGGGAGTCGATTATGGCGAAATCTTTTCTGTCATGGTGAAGAATGTGGTGTCGATGTCCGCCTTATTTTATGGAATTGCTGTTTATGAGGGATATAAATTATCTTTCCGGGCACAGAAACATCCTGTGGGTGGTAAGATTTGAATTAAAATTATTAATTTTGCAGCCGTTATTTTTTGAATATACATTATCATATACATAAAGAAACATGGAATTAGCAAGTAAGTACAATCCCGCTGACGTGGAGGGAAAGTGGTACCAGTATTGGCTGGAACACCGTTTATTCAGTTCGAAACCCGATGGTCGTGAACCTTACACCATCGTCATTCCGCCCCCGAACGTCACCGGTGTGTTGCACATGGGACACATGCTTAATAATACCATTCAGGATATTTTGGTTCGTCGTGCCCGTATGGAAGGCAAGAATGCCTGCTGGGTGCCGGGAACTGACCACGCTTCCATCGCTACCGAAGCAAAAGTTGTAAACAAACTCGCTGCCCAGGGCATCAAGAAGACAGACCTGACCCGTGATGAGTTCCTGAAACATGCCTGGGACTGGACAGAAGAGCACGGAGGCATTATCCTGAAGCAGCTCCGCAAACTGGGTGCATCCTGTGACTGGGACCGCACCGCCTTCACTATGGACGAGGAACGCAGCGAAAGCGTATTGAAAGTATTTGTAGACCTGTACAACAAAGGATTGATTTACCGTGGTGTCCGCATGGTAAACTGGGATCCGAAAGCGTTGACTGCCCTTTCCGACGAAGAAGTGATCTACAAGGAAGAGCACGGAAAACTGTTCTATCTCCGCTATAAGGTGGAAGGTGATCCGGAAGGCCGCTATGCAGTAGTAGCAACGACCCGCCCCGAAACAATCATGGGCGATACGGCAATGTGCATCAACCCCAACGACCCCAAGAACGCATGGCTGAAAGGAAAGAAAGTCATCGTTCCGTTGGTAAACCGTGTTATCCCTGTCATCGAGGACGATTATGTGGATATTGAGTTCGGTACCGGTTGTCTGAAAGTAACTCCGGCCCACGACGTAAATGACTATATGTTGGGTGAAAAGTATAATCTGCCCAGCATCGACATCTTCAACGATAACGGAACATTGAGCGAAGCTGCCGGATTGTATATCGGTATGGATCGTTTCGACGTCCGCAAGCAGATAGAGAAGGACCTCGATGCTGCCGGATTGCTCGAAAAGACAGAAGCCTACACAAATAAAGTAGGTTACTCGGAACGTACCAATGTAGTGATCGAACCGAAATTGTCTATGCAGTGGTTCCTCAAAATGCAGCATTTTGCCGATATGGCATTGCCTCCGGTAATGAACGATGAGTTGAAATTCTATCCTGCCAAATATAAGAATACATACCGCCACTGGATGGAGAACATCAAAGACTGGTGTATCAGCCGCCAGTTGTGGTGGGGACATCGTATTCCTGCTTACTTCCTGCCGGAAGGTGGCTATGTGGTAGCCGTCACTCCCGAAGAAGCGCTGGCAAAAGCCAAAGAGAAAACAGGAAACGCCGCTTTGGCGATGGATGATCTTCGTCAGGACGAAGATTGTCTGGATACTTGGTTCTCTTCCTGGTTGTGGCCTATCTCCCTGTTTGACGGAATCAATCATCCGGGTAACGAGGAAATCAGCTATTACTATCCGACCAGCGACTTGGTGACCGGACCGGATATCATCTTCTTCTGGGTGGCACGTATGATCATGGCGGGCTACGAATATGAAGGAAAGATGCCGTTCAAGAACGTTTACTTTACAGGGATCGTTCGTGACAAACTGGGACGTAAGATGTCCAAGTCACTCGGCAACTCACCCGACCCGTTGGAACTGATCGACAAATATGGTGCCGATGGTGTCCGTATGGGAATGATGCTGGCAGCTCCCGCCGGAAACGATATTCTTTTCGACGACGCACTCTGCGAACAGGGACGTAACTTCTGCAGCAAGATATGGAACGCTTTCCGTCTGATCAAGGGCTGGACGATTGACGATAATATTCAAGCTCCGGATGCCGCTAAACTGGCTGTCCACTGGTTTGAATCCAAGCAGAACGAAGTAGCTGCCGAAGTAGCGGACTTGTTCAGCAAATACCGTCTGAGCGAAGCATTGATGGCTGTTTATAAATTATTCTGGGATGAATTCTCTTCCTGGTATCTGGAAATGATTAAACCGGCTTACGGACAGGGAATTGACCGTACCACTTATAGCGCTACTCTCTGCTTCCTCGATAACCTGTTGCATCTGCTTCATCCGTTTATGCCGTTCATCACAGAAGAATTGTGGCAACAGATGTACGAACGTAATGCGGAAGAAGGAGAAAGTCTGATGGTAAGTGCATTGAGCATGGATACTTATGTAGACACCGCATTCGTTGCACAGTTTGAAGTTGTCAAGGGAGTTATCAGTAATATCCGCAGCATCCGTCTGCAAAAGAACATAGCTCAGAAAGAACCGCTTGACTTGCAGGTGCTGGGCGAAAATCCGGTTGCAGAGTTCAATGCGGTGATTCAGAAGATGTGTAACCTTTCTTCCATTACAGTGGTAGAGAGCAAGGCGGAAGGTGCTTCTTCCTTCATGGTAGGAACTACCGAATACGCTGTGCCACTAGGCAATATGATTGATGTAGAAGCCGAAATCGCCCGTATGGAAGCTGAACTGAAACATAAGGAAGGATTCCTGCAAGGT
Organism: Bacteroides sp. 1_1_14; assembly: GCF_000162515.1. Classification (NCBI taxonomy): domain Bacteria; kingdom Pseudomonadati; phylum Bacteroidota; class Bacteroidia; order Bacteroidales; family Bacteroidaceae; genus Bacteroides; species Bacteroides sp. 1_1_14. The sequence goes on from NZ_GG774702.1 coordinate 740,866, forward strand.
GTATTGAAGAAACTCAGCAATGAGAAATTTGTCAATAACGCCCCCGCAACCGTTCTCGAAATGGAACGTAAGAAGCAGGCCGATGCGGAAAGTATCATCAGCTCTTTGAAAGAAAGCATCGCAGCTTTAAAAAAGGCATAATGAACTGATACATAAAAATATGTAATGGAGAGGCATCCCGATAGATTTGGGATGCCTTTCTTTTTAAAAGATAAAAATAATACTATCTTTGCTTCCACTTTTAATCACACAGCAAAATGAAACAATTACTGCGAATATGCTTAACAGGTGCGTTCTTTCTTCTTTTCGAAGGACTCCTCTCCCCTATGTTGGCAGATAATGGGAAATCAGATAAAGAAATATTAGTTTTGAATTCTATTAACTTCAACCTTCCTTGGGCCAGAAACTTCTATTGGTATGTGCACGATGTTCTTCAGGAACAGGGAATAACTGCCAGAGCGGAATCATTGTCTGTCCCGGCCTTGCAGGATACGATGGAGGTAAATGCGGTCATCGAGCATCTGCGTCAGAAATATCCGCTTCCTCCTGCCGCTATTGTGATAATTGGTGATCCGGGTTGGATTGTCTGTCGTCCTTTATTTGATGACCTATGGAAAGATGTTCCGGTGATCATAACGAACTCCCGTGACCGCCTGCCTGCTACCTTGGATATTCTGCTCTCTCATGCCCCGTTGAATGAGACCAACAGCGTCCCCGCCCAAGAGTGGAGAAAAGGCTACAACCTGACTACCCTGAAACAGCATTACTATGTGAAGGAAACCGTTGAACTGATCTATAGCCTGATACCTGATATGGATCGCCTGGCATTTATCTCGGACGATCGCTACATCAGTGAAGAAACCCGCGGAGACGTGAAAGAAGCTGTTGAAAAGCATTTTCCAAACCTGCCTTTAGAATTGCTTTCTACCACTCACTTGTCAACAGAAATGCTTCTGGACACCTTGCGCAGCTATAAAGCAAACACCGGAATTATTTATTATTCCTGGTTTGAGTCGCATAATAAAGAAGATAATAATTATCTTTTTGATCATATTCAGGAGATTATCACCAATTTTACGTCCTCTCCCTTGTTCCTGCTTTCTTCCGAAGACCTGTCCAATAATACTTTTGCAGGAGGCTATTACGTTTCTGCAGAATCATTCGGCGATTCCTTACTTGAAATTATTGACCGTGTGTTGCATGGAGAACAGGCGGAGGACATTTCCGAAAGTATAGGAGGGAAGGCGAGTGCCTACCTCTGTTATCCGGTGCTGGAATCCTACAATATTCCCTATCACCTTTATCCTGAACGAGCTGTTTATGTCAACGAACCTAAAAGTATATTTCATCAATACTGTGTTGAAATCCTTTCCTGTTCCATTTTCCTTCTTATTTTGATAGCAGCGATCGCCTATTATATACGTATTCTTCGCAAGGCATACACTCGTCTGAGTGAGGCAATGGAAAAGGCGGAGCAGGCGAATCAGTTGAAATCCGCCTTTCTGGCTAATATGAGTCATGAAATCCGCACTCCGTTGAATGCGATTGTCGGCTTCTCGAATATGTTGCCGGATATAGAAGATCGTAAGGAGATGCGCGAATATGCAGACATCATCGAAACAAATACCGACTTGCTTCTTCAACTGATCAATGATATTCTGGACATGTCCAAAATCGAAGCCGGCACTTTTGACTTCTGTCCGTCATTGATAGATGTCAACCAGACGATGGAAGAAATCGAACAGAGCATGAGGCTTCGCTTGAAAAAAGAAACTGTCACTCTTACTTTTACCGAACGTCTGCCGGAATGTACCCTTTATACAGATAAGAATCGTTTGATACAACTGATTTCCAATTTTGTCATCAATGCTATTAAATTTACTCAGACAGGTTCTATCAGAATGGGATATCGTCTGAAGGATGCCAATACAATTTGCTTTTATGTCTCGGATACAGGCTGCGGCATGTCAGAAGAGCAATGCAAGCATGTATTCGAAAGGTTTGTGAAATACAATCCTTTTGTTCAGGGAACAGGTTTGGGACTTTCCATTTGTCAGATGATTATCGACCGGTTAGGAGGGACGATTGGGGTTGAATCGGAAGAAGGCAAAGGCTCTACTTTCTGGTTTACGCTGCCCTATCAGCAGGAATAGCATCGTATTTGTCTTCTTATCCTTTATGATTGTTAGTTTTATGTATTGCAGACTTCCAAGACTTTGGTCAGCTTATTACGATGAGACAATATTCTCACCACAATGAGAAAAAATTCTCAATGCAATGAGAAAAGATTCTCACTGCGATGAGAAAAAGTTCTCACTGTGGTGAGAAATAATTCTCATCATGATGAGAATGGTTGAGAATTTATGATCTGTATCAGCTTGTACTATAGATAAATACAGATTTACTATTTTCTGTTTTATAGCTTTAATTGATAGAGCAAAAAAGAACTTTACCTAAAAAGAGACCGTTTTTCTCTATTTAGTTGAAGGATGGTATAGATTTAATAGGTACGAATCCAATTTATTGGAAGGAGTCACTTATATTAAGGAAACAGTAAAGGAAGCAGCAATGGCAGATAATCTTTTAAATCGATGCGTAATTGTTTGAGTGCTTGCTGAATACGATAATCTACAGTCTTTGGAGACACTTCCAATGTTTCTGCAATTTCTTTGTAGCTCATATCCCGGAAACGATGCATAACAAATGCTTGCCGATAACTTTCCGGTAATGCAGTAACCGCCTCTTCAATACGTTTGGTTAGCTCTTTAATTTGATAGAAGTCCATATCCTGTATCATCTCTTGCATTTCTTCATAGAAACGCGTATCAGCACGTTTGATGGCATCAATGTGTGCAAGCTTATTTAAAGCCTTGTGATGTACCATTTTAAAGAGATAAGAACTTAATGATGATTCAATAATTAGGTTTTCCCGGTTTTCCCATATCCATAGAAGGGAGTCTTGCACAATTTCTTCTGCATCGTGAAAGTCAACATATTTATGACCATAGGCACATAGCACTGCATAGTATTGCCTGAATAGCATTTCAAAGGCTTTTAGGCCTCCACGCTGTATTTCAGATAATTGAGGGTCATTCCTCTTTATGCGTAGTTCCTTCATTTATTAAATTCTAATTTGCTGCAAATATAGCTTTTTTATAATAAAATAAAGATTTTCTGAAAAAAATAAGGTTTTCGTTTAGGAATGTCATGGTTTGGTCTTGTCATATAATAAAAGGTAGAATAAAGGATGAAAGAATTAGATAATAATAGAATAGAAGAATTGCTTCCTCGTTATTGTGAGGGGAGGTTGAGCGAGGGGGAACGTCTGGAAGTGGAAGCGTGGATGGACGAGTCGGAGGAGAATAAACGAGTTGCTACTCAGACTTTTGCTCTTTATTTGGCTGTGGACACGGTTCAGGTAATGAAGAAAGTTGATACGGAGAAAGCTTTACTGAAAGTAAAGGGAAAAATGTCGGACCGTGAAGTGAGAAGGATAGTGTGGTGGGAGTGGGCACAACGTGCTGCTGCAATTCTATTTATTCCGCTTCTTACCTTATTTATATGGCAGAATTGGAAAGGGGATACTGGTGAGGTAGCGGAGATGATGGAAGTTAAGACTAGTCCTGGAATGACCACTTCGTTGACATTACCCGATGGTACAATTGTTTATTTGAATTCGGAATCTTCTTTGTCTTATCCTTCTCGCTTTAATGGAGATTTCCGTAAAGTGACGTTAAGTGGTGAAGCATACTTTGAAGTGGCCAAAGATCCGGAAAAGAAATTTATCCTTTCTATTACACATCAATCACAGATAGAAGTATTGGGTACATGTTTCAATGTGGAAGCATATGAACAGAATACAGAGGTTATTACAACTTTGATTGAAGGAAAAGTAGATTTTATGTTCGAGAAAGATGCTGGGGTGAAACATGTGTTCTTATCTCCAAGAGAGAAGCTGGTGTATGATTCGGAGACTGATAAAGTCCACCTTTATAAAACTTCGGGAAAATCAGAATTGGCTTGGAAAGATGGAGAAGTTGTTCTTGATAATACACCTTTGGAAGAAGCATTATGGATGCTGGAAAAAAGATATAGTGTGAAATTTGTTATTAAGAACGAAAAACTGAAGAGTAGTTCGTTTACGGGAACCTTTACAAATCAACGTTTGGAGAAGATCCTGGAATATTTTAAAGTATCCTCCAAAATACGTTGGCAACATATCAATGATGATAAGGATGGAAGTGACAGAAAAAAAGAGATAATAGAAATTTATTGATTAACCTTTAACAATTTAGTAGTATGAAAGCAAAACCCACTTAGAAAAAAGTATGGGAAGATTTTGGCAGATCTCCCCATACTAAAATGAATCAATTGAAAATGCTTGTTGGCAGACAAGCATAGTTAACTCATTTTCAACTTAAATCAATACAAAATTATGCAAAACAATTTTAGCATCCAAGTTTTAAGGGTGGTAAAGTCTTTTTGGCTAACCTCGAAAAAAATCCCACGTACTATGAGACTGGTTATTTTATTCTTATTTTGTTTTGTCGGATTAACTAATGCGACAGATAGTTATGCCCAATCTGCAAAGGTTACGATGAATGTACGTAATCAGACAGTTGAGGATGTATTAAGAGCGATAGAGAAGCAAACAGAATTTAGTTTCTTCTACAACAATGCTCATATAAATTTGAAACGGTTGGTGACAATCTCCGCTAACCGTAATGATATCTTTAAAGTTCTTGACGAAGTATTTAAAAATACGAATGTAGAATATAAGGTAATAGATAAAAAGATCATTCTGTCCACGGAGTTGGCATCTGTCGAACAGGCGCATCAGGAAAAGGTAAAAGTAAGCGGACGAGTTGTGGATGCGGCAGGTGAACCGGTAATCGGTGCCAGTGTGATAGAAAAAGGCTCCTCCAATGGCACGATCACTGATATGGACGGTAATTTTACCCTGAATGTCGGTTCAAAAGACGCCATTCTTGAAATTTCTTATATTGGTTATCAAGGACAGTCCCTGAAAGTAACTCCGGGAAAGACGCTGTCGGTAGTATTGAAAGAAGACACACAGAGTCTGGACGAAGTGGTAGTAGTTGGTTTTGGTGTACAGAAGAAAGCGAACCTGACCGGCGCGGTATCTCAGGTAAAGATGGATGATGTACTGGGGAGTCGTCCTGTTGTAAATGCCATGAGTGCTTTGCAGGGTGCGATGCCGGGACTTCAGATTACTCCTAATAATGATGCTGCCGGTCCGGGACAGAGCAAATCATTCAATATTCGTGGTACGACTTCCATCAATGGCGGTGGTCCGTTGGTGTTGATAGATAATGTTCCGGGGGATATCGATATGTTGAATCCCGAAGATATCGAAAGTGTTTCTGTGTTGAAAGATGCTGCTTCGGCCGCTATCTATGGTGCGCGTGCCGCTTTCGGTGTAATACTTGTGACTACAAAGAAGGCGAAGAAAGGCGACGGGTTTCATGTCAATTATAATAATAATTTTGGTTTCCAGAGTTCTATCAATCGTCCGGAACAGGCTGACGGGCTGGAGTGGATGCAGGCTTACCTGGACGGCGAGTTCAATGCCGGTAAATACTACACCGGGCAAGATATCAAAACATGGATGAACTACCTGACCGAATATCGTAAGAATCCGGGTAAATTCCAGACTACCGGAGACGGGGTATATGTAGACCCGGAAACAGGATTGAATTATTATCTGAATGAGAAAGACCTGTATGCCAATATGCTTGATGATTACGGTTTTCTGCAAGCACATAATGTGTCATTGAGTGGTGGTACTGATAAGCTGGCTTATCGTCTGTCCCTTGGTTATAATAGCGAGCAAGGTATTTTGATCACCGATAAAGACCGCTACAAACGTTTGTCGGGTAGTGCCTATATTTCTGCCGAAATCACCTCGTGGCTGACTCAGTCTGTAGATATACGCTATGCTCAGAGTGACAAGAATATGCCTGTGACTTCGGATAAGACCGGATTGTATGATATGCGTTTGCCGGTTGTATATCCCGAAGGCTCCCTGACTTTGCCTGACGGCACCAGCCTGATGACGAATACGCCTTCCAACGTTTTGAGAATGGCAACGGATAACAATACAATCAGAGACAATGCCCGTATCCTGTCAAAAACGGTATTGAAACCATTGAAAGGGCTTGAAGTGGCATTTGAATATACATTTGACAAGACATGGAGTAATCAGAATGTGAATAAGGCTTCCATTGATTATACAACGGTTGAGCTGGCAAAAATACAGACTGCCACTACTTCTTCTCTGGAGACGACTCACCAAAGTACTGATTATAATGCCATCAACCTGTATGCTAATTATAGATATTCATGGAATGACACGCATAACTTGTCATTAATGGGCGGCTTCAACCAGGAATCCAGTGACTGGAAGAAATTGTATACTTATTCTTATGATATGATTAACGAGAAGTATCCGTCACATAGTACGGCTACCGGTGAGAATAAGGTTATTACAGATGATCATCGCGTGTATACCGTGCGTGGTGCTTTCTATCGTGTTAATTATGATTATAAAGGCAAATATCTGTTTGAGACCAATGGTCGTTATGACGGCTCGTCTAAATTCCCGAAGAAAAATCGTTTCGGTTTCTTCCCTTCTGTATCTGTGGGTTGGAACATTGCTCGCGAGAACTTTATGAAACCGGTTGCAGGTGACTGGCTAAGCGATCTGAAACTTCGCGGAACCTGGGGGCAAATAGGTAATCAGGGTATTGATCCTTATAAATTTGTTCCGACTATGTCGCAAGTGGAAAAGAAGGATGTGGCATGGTTGGTGAATGGAGCGAAGCCGCTGACTTTGAATGCTCCGGGACTGGTCAGTGATAGTTTTACTTGGGAAACGGTAGAAACATTGGACTTTGGTTTTGATATAACTGCCTTGAACGGACGTCTGCAAAGTACTTTCGACTGGTATCGCCGTGATACGAAAGATATGCTTGCTCCGGGAGCTGAGTTGCCGTCAGTGGTAGGTGCTTCCGCACCTTTGCAGAATACCGCCGACTTGCGTACGAAAGGCTGGGAATTATCATTGACCTGGAGAGATAGAATCGGTGCATGGGGCTATAATGTAGGCTTCAATCTTTATGACTCTAAAACAGTCGTTACCAAATACCATAATGAATCCAAGATTATCCTGAAAAGTGATGGCACGAATAATTATTATGAAGGATATGAAATCGGTTCTATCTGGGGGTATGTAACGGATGGTTACTATACAGCCGATGACTTTGAAGATACAAATACCTGGAAATTGAAAGAAGGGGTGGTGACAGTGGATGGAGTAAGTCCGCGTCCCGGCGACATCAAGTACCAGAATTTGCGTGATGATGGATCGAGTACGAATCGCATTGATACGGGAGACGGAACCTTTGACAATCCGGGAGACCGCAAGATAATCGGTAATAACTCTTTGCGTTTGCAGTATGGTATAAACCTGGGAGTCAATTACAAAGGATTTGATCTGAGTGTTTTGCTGCAAGGAGTAGGTAAACGTGATGTATGGATCAGTGATGCACGCCGCTGGCCGTTTAATTCCGGACAGTTTGGTTCACTCTTTAAAGACCAGCTGGATTATTGGAAACCGGTAGATTCTGCCAATGGTGATTGGACGGCAGCCAATCCGAATGCGGAATATTTCCGTATTTACGGGCAAGGAAACAACTCCGGTTACAATACACGTGCGCAAACGAAGTATCTGATGAATGGCTCTTATCTGCGTGTCAAGAATGTGACTTTGAGTTATAATTTCCCGAAGAGCTGGTTAGCACCTATTACATTAACGAGTTTGAAAGCGTTCGTAAGTTGTGAGAACCTTCACACATTTACTAAGCTGATGAAGGGTTATGACCCGGAACGCCTGTCTTGGGGATATCCTTTCTATCGTACGATTTCTTTTGGTTTTAATGTTACTCTTTAATTTATAATTGGTTATGAAAAAAATAATATATACTATGCTTGCGGCAGCAGCTATCGGGTTTACTTCATGCAACGATAGTTTTATGGAACGCTATCCGGATACTTCGTTGACGGAGCAGACAGTGTTCAGTAATTATAATACTTTCAAGACCTATGCCTGGGGATTATATGGAGTATTTACAAATACTAATATCCTGCGTATTCCCGGAACAAACGGAGCCTATGCCAGTGCCACATCCTATACAAGCGATATTTATGCAGGTTATCTGATGCGTCGTCAGGGTGACGGTAATCCGTATGCTTTTCAAAATGTATCCAGTTCGTCATCGGGCAATGGATGGGCATTCAGTTTCGTCTATCGGGTCAATGTCATGTTGGCAAATATCGATAACTCAGGGATGACGGATGCGGACAAGGAACATTGGCGTTCGGTGGGATATTTTTTCCGTGCCTATTATTATTCGGAACTGATAGCTCGTTTTGGTGATGTGCCTTGGGTAGATCGTGTACTGGGTGATTCGGATACGGAAATAGCATATGGCCCCCGTACCCCTCGCAAAGAAGTTGCCGATCATGTATTGAACGATTTGATATACGCTGAAGAGCATATAAAAGAAGACGGTGACGGTGAAAATACGATCAATGTGCATGTTGTCCGTGCTCTTCTTTCCCGTTTCTGCCTTTTTGAAGGTACATGGCGTAAATATCATGCTTTGGGGGACGAAGATAAATACTTTGATGCTTGTATCACTTATTCCAAGAAGCTGATGGATTCTTATCCCGAACTGAACAGTGATTGGGGAGAGATGCTGACATCTGACCTGAAAGGAATGAAAGGCATCATTCTGTATAAGGAATATGTAGAAAAAGAACTGACTAATTATGTACTGACTCATGTTGAACGGACATCCACCCATAATGTGGAAATGCCGCAACACATCATCGATATGTATCTTTGTAAAGATGGTAAAACGATTCATAACAGCTCGGAATATGAATGGTCGCAGGATGGGGATAATAGTATGAATGCTACCTTCCGCAATCGTGACCTTCGTCTGCTAGAGACTGTAGCTCCCCCTTATAAGGTGATCCCAAGTGCCGATAATACCAGTTGGGAGTATACTTCTGATCCCAAGGACCGTGAGTTTATGGATATCATGGGCATTACCCGTTACACAGGTTTCGGGGGCGGAAATGGGGAAGCCGGTAAACATAAAGTGTTCCCATTGATGAACTGGTCTGCTGCTATATTGAAAGGGATGCCTCACTTCTTCACCAACAATGGCGGACAAGGTTTCCTCGTAGCCCGTAGCGGTAACTATGTGTACAGATACTATAATGTATGGGATAATTCGAAAGAGAATGAGGGGACCTCAGATGTACCTTTGTTCAAGATTGATGAAGTGATGTTGAATTATGCTGAGGCTAAATTTGAAAAAGGTGGTACAGGTGCCGAGGGCTTCAATCAGACTGTTGCTGATCTTACTATCAATAAGTTACGCGATCGGGTGGGAGTTGCGCATATGAAAGTGGCCGAGATAAATGCCGGATTTGATCCGAAGCGCGACCAGACCGTAGACCCTGTATTGTGGGAGATTCGTCGCGAGCGCATAGTAGAATTGATGGGTGAAGGATTTGGGTTCTACGATGTGCGCCGCTGGAAAAAAGCACCTTGGTTTATCAATAAGATACAGTATGGTCAATGGGCTACTAAAGAGCAGATTGGCGATTCCGGACAGTTTGTTGATCTTGAAAAAGGATACGCCGATACAACAGGAAAGAAAGAAGGTTTTATCTATATGTATAATGATCCTTTGGTAGCAGGTAAAGGTTGGTTAGATAAGTATTATCTGTATCAGGTGCCTACTAATGAAATCGCATTAAACCCAGAACTGGCCCCCAATAATCCGGGATGGGAGTAATAATTAACTGAAACACAAATTGAAAGAAGATGTGCAAATAACTGTTTGACACATCTTCTTTCTTTATTAGAGCCAATGCTATATCTTTCCGACTTTTCATATATTGGAGGTTATTTAATGTGTATCAGTATAAAAGAACTACATTTTATTTTCAGTAATCGGAAATTTGAAATATATTTAGGGGTTCAAACGCTCAAACACATTTGATGACCCTTAAAAAAATAATGACTATGAACATGCGTCTTCTATTACTTTTATTATTTGGTTCTGTTGTTATGTATACAAGCTGCCAATCTACGTCTGCTCCAATTGATTCATTGGCGGCACGTGTGACGGAGAATACGTCGAAAGATCAAATCCTTTTCCGGTTGGTTACTGATGAAGCCGATCCGGCAAAGGACTACTTTGAGATAGACTTCAAGGATGGCAAAGTGCTGATAACCGGAAACTCCGATCTTTCACTGGCTACGGGCTTGAATTGGTACCTGAAATACGTAGCAGGTATTCATCTTTCGTGGAATAATCCCTCGCAGAAATTGCCGGAAGTACTGCCTCTGCCTCAAAAGAAAATCCGACAGGCGACGGCTATGAAGAATCGATATTACCTGAATTACTGTACCTATTCCTACTCCATGGCTTTCTGGGACTGGGAACGCTGGGAGAAAGAAATAGACTGGATGGCGATGCACGGCATCAATATGCCTTTGAGTATAACAGGGATGGAGGTTGTCTGGTATAATCTGCTGAAGCGTATCGGATATACGACGGAGGAGATCAATGAGTTTATTTCCGGTCCTGCCTTTATGGCATGGTGGCAGATGAATAATCTGGAAGGATGGGGCGGACCGAATCCCGACAGTTGGTATCGGTCAACAGGAAGCACTGCAAAAGAAGATCATTGCCCGAATGAGGGAGCTGGGCATTGAACCGGTATTCCCCGGATATGCAGGAATGGTCCCCCGTAATATCGGCGAGAAACTGGGGTATCAGATTGCCGATCCCGGTAAATGGTGCGGTTTTCCTCGTCCGGCCTTTCTTTCTACGGAAGATGAACATTTCGATTCATTTGCTGCCATGTATTATGAGGAGTTGGAGAAACTGTACGGAAAAGCAAAGTATTACAGTATGGACCCCTTTCACGAAGGAGGAAATACGGAAGGAGTAGACTTGGCAAAGGCGGGAACTTCTATTATGGGTGCTATGAAGAAAGCGAATCCGGAGGCTGTGTGGGTGATGCAGGCATGGCAGGCGAATCCGCGGGAAGCGATGGTCAACACGCTCGATTCCAGTGATTTGCTGGTACTGGATTTGTATAGTGAGAAACTTCCGCAATGGGGTGATCCGGAGTCGATGTGGTATCGGGAGAAAGGTTTCGGCAAGCATGACTGGCTCTATTGTATGTTGCTTAACTTTGGCGGTAATGTCGGTCTGCATGGACGGATGGAGCAGTTGGTGAATGGATATTATAACGCCTGTGCACATGTCAACGGGAAAACCTTGCGGGGGGTAGGAGCTACTCCGGAAGGAATCGAGAATAATCCGGTGATGTTTGAATTGCTGTATGAGCTTCCTTGGCGGGAAGAACGTTTTTCACCGGATGAATGGCTGCAAGCGTATCTGAAAGCGCGGTATGGAAATGATTTGTCACCGGAAGTAGCGGAAGCATGGCGTGCGCTGGAACATACAGTTTACAATGCTCCGAAGAATTATCAGGGAGAAGGGACAGTCGAATCCTTGTTGTGCGCCCGTCCGGGATTTCATCTGGACAGAACGTCGACATGGGGATATGCCAAGTTATTCTATTCACCTGATTCAACGGCAAAGGCAGCCCGCTTGTTACTTTCTGTTGCAGATCAGTACAAGGGAAATAATAACTTTGAATATGATTTGGTGGACGTGGTGCGTCAGAGCCTGGCAGATAAGGGGAATGTGCTGCTTGAAGAAATTTCTCAGAGTTATGATCGGAAAGATAGGGATAGCTTCGGGAAACAGACACAACAGTTTCTGGAGTTAATATTAGCTCAGGACAGTTTGCTGTCCACCCGAAAGGAGTTCTCGGCGTCTTCATGGCTGAATGCCGCACGTTCTTTGGGAACCACGGAAGAAGAAAAGAAACTTTACGAATGGAATGCTTCTGCGCTGATCACGGTTTGGGGAGACAGTATAGCTGCTAATCAGGGAGGTCTGCATGATTATTCCCATCGGGAGTGGAGCGGGATTTTGAAAGACTTGTATTATCAACGTTGGAAAACTTTCTTTGAGCAGAAACAACGGGAGTTGGACGGCAAACTTGGTGAATCAGCGGAAGAACCGATTAATTTCTATGGCATGGAGAAAGCATGGGCGGAGAAAAACAAAACAGCTGATTCATCAGATCATAAGTTACAAAATGTAATTGAAACGGCAAAATCTGTTTATCGGACAGCGATTGAAGCAAAGTAATTTATCTACCTACACTGCTCCGGCTTTTTAGTCAGCGCTGATAGGGAAACTTGGGTTTGTACGAATCATATAAAACGAAAAAAGAATAATCGGAAGTAAACAGGGGAATACCTTTTACTTCCGATTATTCTTTTTATAAATGATAATTGCTTCAGCAAGGGCATGCCGGGCAATCGAACATATTTATTTCTCCAACAAATTTTTCAGAAACTCGTCCAGTTCTTTATCCAGTCCTTTCAGCAGTTCGTCATCCACAAGCAATGTATCGTCATCTATCAGCAACAATTCTGCAACTGTTTCCTTATCTTCATCTACCAGTACGAATGAATAAGGCTTTAATATTGTTACTTTATCGAAGTCTCCTGCATCTTTCATTCTGCAAAGGATACTTTTCAGGTTGGGCTCTACATTTTCCATGAAATCATCTCCATCGTAAGTTGCCCACTCTTCAATCATTACATTAGCCAATTCCTCGTCATCGTCGTTATAAATAGTGAGTTGTCCCGATGTTTGGTCCGGTTGTAAATGAATATCTGTTACGGCTGTCTGGTCGCAGCCACATACATATTTGCCGGCTGCCTTTTGGATAGCCGATTCGATGGTAGACAGAGATTGTTGGCTCAGTTTCATAGGTTCTTCCTTTTTGTTACCTCAAAGGTATAAAAAAATAATAATCAATGCATGATTTCCTTAAAAATCATCATTAAATCGCTCCATTTGCATTTTTAGCTTGGGCAATTGACTGTTACGTTCCTTTAATTCATTTGCATAAAGGGTTGTAAGGTAGTAATTCGGTATATCGTCAATGGTGGCGTACGCCGCATTTTCGGGAATGTTTTTCTTATCTACTTTTTGGGCAAGTTGCTGTGCTTTGACTGCCCATTCTTCTGCTTTTGCCAAGCTGTCCTTCATCTCATAATAAACAGCGATATTGAGGGCAGCTTTCATCTTTTTCTTTTCCTTCTTGGTTCCGTTGTACACTTGTTCCCAAAGTTCGAAAGCTCTGTCCCATGAATTTTCACGGACAAAGATTGCCGCGTCACGCATCTGTACGGAGCCACCGGTGTACAAGTATCGTTTGCCTGTTTTCCAGAAAGGGAGTAACTGTTTGACAGGGATAGTCCCTGCAAATTCAGAAGCTTCCCGTAACATCTGTGCATCAGGTATCATGTGTGCAAATGTTTCTGTTACCGATCCTCCGTATTCTTCCCAAAAGATACTGTCGGTGGGGTGTAGCGTAGTCATCGGTTTGCTGCGCGAGGGCAGGTATACCTTCACCGTCGGGTAGGCTTTTACATCCACTGTCCCCAGGTAGCAGTTAAAATCACGGATATAACGAACCGTTTTGGTCGCTTTGAATTGCAGGTTTTCCATTGCGATGATACAGTCCACTCCCAAGTCTGATGTCAGCTGTTGGACTTCCTCCTGACTCAATGTACTTTCACGAAGAAACTTGTCATTGGCCCGTAAAGCGGAATCACAGATCACCACTACATCAAAATAGTTCTGATGCGCGATTTCTTCCGCCAGCGATTCAGCCGCAATCTTAACGTTACCATTTGCATACGCTGTGGCGTGGCTTATTTCGGGTACGTTTTCTTTCGGCTTTTCGGTCTGTGTGATCAGCTTGTTATCCGGTTCGGTGCTGGTGTTATTCACGATAGCCACTTTACGGAGTTGAGAAGGGAAAGTCATATCTCCGGGCTGCATATAGTCAATAGAAATCTGCTCCAGGCTCTGACAGCTGCCGAGTGCCAACAGTAGCAGAGAAACAAATGCCAGTGAATAGAATTTTGCCATAGTCTTGATATCTTTAGTAGTTTAAGCAAAAGTACTATTTTGGATGAATAAAAGAAAGCCTCAAACAGTTTTTAACCGTTTGAGGCTTTCTTTTAGATTATAATCTTACATCGGACTGCTGTTAAGCATTCTGTCCGTGGCAGTTTTTATATTTCTTACCGCTTCCGCATGGGCAAGGATCATTGCGTCCTACCGTCTTTTCCGCACGGATCGGTTCGCGTTTTTGTTGCTCGCGAGTATCCTGACTGGCAGCAGCCTGCTGGTTCGGATCACTGAGGTCTTGTTTCTGTTCACGATACTTGCTCATATCCTGACGTTGCTCGGGAGCAGCCTGGCGTACTTCTACGCGGCGTGGCTGTTGTTCGTCTGCCGGAGCTTCCTGTACAGGGATCTGTCCGCGCATCAGGATGGAGATAGTCTGGTTATTGATCTTGTTCACCATAGCGTCAAACAGTGTTACGGATTCCAGTTTGTAGATCAACAGCGGGTCTTTCTGTTCGTAGCTTGCGTTCTGAACAGAGTGTTTCAACTCATCCAGCTCACGCAGGTTTTCTTTCCATGCTTCGTCGATAACGTGCAGCAGGATAGACTTTTCGAAAGCTTTCACCACCTCCTTTGATTCGGACTCGTAAGCCGCTTTCAGATTACAGGAGATGTTATACATCCGTTTTCCGTCTGTGATAGGAATCAGAATGTTTTCGTACATATGTCCCTGGTTTTCGTATACTTGTTTGATGACCGGATTAGCGATTTGTGCCAGGCGTTCCGTTTTGCGTTTGAAGTTTTCCATGGCAATGTTGAATGTCTTTTCTGCCAACGTATCCTTCTTTTCATTACGGAATTCTTCTTCGGTGAACGGAGTTTCCATAGCCAATGTCTGGAGCAGTTCCATCTGACAGCCTTCGTAGTCATTGTTCTCGATCGCATTCGCGCAACGGTCCCAGATCATATTAACGATATCCATACCGATACGTTCACCCATCAGGGCGTGGCGGCGTTTGGTGTAAACAACGGTACGTTGCTTGTTCATCACGTCGTCATATTCCAACAGACGTTTACGGATACCGAAGTTGTTTTCTTCCACCTTCTTCTGTGCACGCTCGATAGAGTTGGAGATCATCTTGTGCTCGATCATTTCGCCTTCCTGGAAACCGAGTTTGTCCATTACACTGGCAATACGGTCGGAAGAGAACAGACGCATCAAGTCATCTTCCAGTGACACGAAGAATACAGAAGAACCCGGGTCACCCTGACGTCCTGCACGACCACGCAACTGGCGGTCTACACGACGGGATTCGTGACGTTCCGTACCGATGATGGCCAAACCGCCTGCGGCTTTTACTTCCGGGCTCAGCTTGATGTCGGTACCACGACCTGCCATATTGGTAGCGATGGTCACTGCACAGCTGAAACCGGCTTTTGCAACAATTTCAGCTTCTTTCTGGTGCAACTTCGCATTCAGTACGCTATGTTCGATCTTACGCATGGTAAGCATTTTGCTCAGCATTTCGGAGATTTCTACCGAAGTCGTACCTACCAGTACCGGACGTCCTGCCTGCACTAGTTTTTCGATTTCTTCGATAACGGCTTTATACTTTTCGCGTTTGGTTTTGTAAACGCGGTCGTTCATATCCTTCCTTGCGATCGGGCGGTTAGTCGGGATAACGACTACATCCAATTTGTAGATGTCCCAAAGTTCGCCTGCTTCCGTTTCGGCAGTACCGGTCATACCGGACAGCTTGTGATACATACGGAAGTAGTTCTGCAAAGTGATCGTTGCGAATGTCTGCGTTGCGGCTTCTACTTTCACACGTTCCTTCGCTTCGATAGCCTGGTGCAATCCGTCGGAGTAGCGGCGGCCTTCCATGATACGTCCGGTCTGCTCGTCTACAATCTTCACCTGTCCGTCGATCACAACATATTCGTCATCTTTCTCGAACATGGTGTAAGCCTTCAGCAACTGGTTGATGGTGTGTACGCGCTCCGATTTGATGGCGTAGTTAGTCAGCAGCTCATCTTTCTTTTCCAGCAGTTGTTCGTTGGTCAGGTTTTGATTTTCCAGTTCGGAGAGTTGTGCGGCGATATCCGGCAGCACGAACAATGTCGGGTCTTCGGAGTTACCGGTGATCAGGTCGATACCTTTATCTGTGAGGTCTACGCTGTTCAGTTTTTCTTCGATGACGAAGTACAACGGTTCGGTCACTTCGTGCATACGCTTGTTGTTCTGCTCCATGTAGATTTCTTCGGTCTTCAGCATGCCGGCTTTGATACCCTGTTCACTGAGGAACTTGATCAATGCCTTATTCTTCGGAAGACACTTGTGGCTACGATAAAGGGCAAGGAATCCTTCTTCCACTTCCTTCTTGTCGTTGGAGGCAATCAGTCGTTTGGCTTCGGAAAGGTATTTGGTTGCCAATACTTTTTGAGCTTCTACCAGACGTTCTACCAGCGGACGAAGCTGTTCGAACAGTTGGTCGTCGCCCTTCGGTACCGGACCGGAAATAATCAGCGGAGTACGGGCATCGTCAATCAATACCGAGTCAACCTCATCGACGATAGCGTAGTTGTGCTGGCGTTGAACAAGGTCTTTCGGGCTGATAGCCATGTTGTCACGCAGGTAGTCGAAACCGAATTCATTGTTGGTACCGAACGTGATGTCGGCAAGGTATGCCTGACGACGGGCATCGGAGTTCGGCTGATGGCGGTCGATGCAATCTACGCTCAAACCGTGGAACATATAAAGCGGGCCCATCCATTCGGAGTCACGTTTGGCAAGGTAGTCGTTCACGGTTACTACATGCACACCGTTTCCGGTCAGCGCGTTCAGGAATACCGGAAGGGTAGCAACGAGAGTTTTACCTTCACCGGTTGCCATTTCCGCAATCTTACCTTTGTGCAGAACGACACCACCGAACAGCTGAACGTCGTAATGAATCATGTTCCATACCGTATCATTGCCGCCGGCATTCCAGTGGTTCTGGTAGATGGCCTTGTCGCCTTCAATGCGTACAAAGTCTTTGGTGGCAGCCAGATGGCGGTCGAATTCAGTCGCGGTTACTACGATTTCTTCGTTTTCCGTAAATCGTTTGGCAGTTGCTTTGACGATAGAGAAAGCTACGGGCAATACTTCTTCCAGTGCTTTCTCGTATTTTTCGAGAATTTCTTTCTCTATCTTATCTATTTGTGCAAAGACTTCTTCGCGGTCTTCCAGTTCGGTGCTTTCGATGCTCGCTTTAAGTTCTTCCACTTTAGCGCGTTCGTCAGTAGCCGATTCGCGGATGTATTTTTTGAGTTCTTCCGTTTTGGCACGGAGGGCATCGTTGTCCAGTGCTTCAATCTCCGGGTAGGCAGCTTTGATCTTTTCTACCCAGGGTTTGATTTCTTTCATGTCTCGTGTGGATTTGTTTCCGAAAATCGAGCTTAAAAATTCATTAAATCCCATGTTATATTATTTAGTTTATTATTATTTCTTGATTGTCTGCACGGTGCTTTTTCCATATATAAATCCGCGCAAAGTTACATTAAAATGCTGATTTATTTATGTTTTTCGCATGGTTTTTGTGAGGAATCTTTTACCGAAGATCGGTAATAGGAGCCGAAGAAGAAGCATTGGGAGCCCGTATGCGCATGAAATGAGCCAGTGTAGGCGCAATATGGTCGATTGTTACAGGTGTCTGAATGATGGCCGGTTTCACGGAGTGACCCATGAAGATCAGCGGTGCGGGGATATAGGAATGACGTACCACCTTGTTCTCGTTGCCGTTTTCGCTGACGATAGTCCATCCCGGCAACACGTCGATCACGAGGTCGCCGGAACGCTTGCGGTGATAGCCGTTGCGTATTCTGTATATTTCCGGAGTCCATGAACCCAGGAGAAGCCGGTGGGCGGAATATGCCTCATTTACTCCGCTGAACTGCATCAGGAAGTCGGCAGACTTTTCCTGCACTTCTGTCAGGTTCAGTTGCTTTTGTTCCAGTAACTTGTGGTTCAGATAGATTTGCTGGTCGTGATAGGCTTCTACATATTTTCCTTCGCCGTAAGTGGCCATCAGAAACATGTTCAGCAAGGCGGTGCAGCGGTTGAGGTGAAACTCTCCGGTCGGTATTTTGTACAGTCCCGAATCCGTCGATTCGCTGTCCGTATATCCGGTGGAAGTGACGAAGATAAGCACATTCTGCAAGCCTACTTTCTTGTCGAGCAGGTCAAGCAGGTTGGCGATGCTGCGGTCGAGGCGTACATAAGTGTCCTGTATTTCCATGGCACACTCTTGTACGGACTTGTGCGCATAGTTGCCTGCATAATAAGTAAGTGCCAATAAGTCAGTAATGTCATCCATGCCGACCGAACCTTTGCCGATTGCTTCTTCTGCGAGGGCATTTACTTCATCGTTGACGAACGGGCTGGTGATGAAACGGCGGAACTTATTGTTGCGGTCGTCGTCAAATTTATATTTGAACACTACGTCCCGCCAATCTGGCAGGAAAGTGTACATACCACGTGGGAAAACCGGTTCCCATGTGACGCTGGAGATGCGGGAGTCGATGGCCTGACGGTCGTTATATTGGCTTGCCCACCAGGGGAATTCGCCATAATAAGTCGTTCCGCTCCATTTTCCGGTCGTGGGATTGATCCAGAACGCTCCGTTTCCTGCATGTCCGGCAGCGAAAATGGCTGCGTCGCAGAAAGGGGCGATGGCGTATACGATACCTTTGCCTTGTGTCGCTATTTTCAGTTCGTCGGCAATGGTAGAGGTTAATAATTTGGTAGGGGCACAGGTCTGATCGGTGTAATAACCCATGAAGGCCGCATCGTCCGTACTGTTGACAGGGCGTAGGGTGGCTACATCCATCCATCGGTTGGAAATGATCCCGTTGACGGAAGGCGTTGATCCGCTGTAGATGGCTGCCATGGCAGAGGCACGGTCTACACCGCTGAATGTATATTCTGCATTGTGGAATACTCTTCCCTCTTTCCAGAGGCGTTTGAAGCCTCTCTCGCCGTAGAGCGACGAAAAAGTTTCCAGATAGTCCGTACGCAACTGGTCAATCGTGAGTCCTACCACAAGTTTAGGGGCAGTAGGCAACGACTGAGCTTGTAGCCCGGTGAAGGTCAGTACGGTAATCAGGGAAGTTAGTAGTCCTTTCATTATTTCTTTTTAGAGGTCAATATCAAATTGCTCGCTGAACGTATCAGCAAACAGAGTGCCAAAGGTACAACAGCTAAGTCAAATCTCTGCGGAATTAGCGGAAAAAGCACCATAAAAAGTGTTAAAACGACTAAATTCAGCGTCAAATACCAGCATTTCTTTCCTTTTCGGACACAATAAATGATGTATGGAAGGATCAGAAGCTGTCCCGGATGGAATACCAGCAATAAGAAATTGGAGCTGACAGCCGGATGTTCGGAGAATAGGGCGAGGAAGGCCAGCACACAGCCCACGATGCCTGCGGCACCGAATAAAATAAGGTCGACACCCCAGAGTCCTGTCCTTTTGCGGATGCTGTAGATAGTAGCAGCTGCGGTAAGTATAAAAAGCAGGAGGGAACATTGGAACGGGGTGGGCATCCAACCGCCTTCTTCTTCCTCGGGAAGGGCGTCTACGATCAGCTCCTTGCCGGATACGAGCGGACGCTGAACCGAATCATGGACGATTTGGGCGCCTGCGAAAGCATCCATCAGGTAAAAGGGGGCAAACATCATTTGGCGTTGCGTGATGGGGCGGTCTGCTTCGCTGCCGATGCAGAGGTCGATGCCGAAGCGGGCCCACGGATGGCCTTTGCAGTATTGATGTACGATATCGCGGAAAGATAGCGAACCGTCTTGCGGCTCTGCGGGATATATTACCTTTCCGTCAATGCTTTCTTCTATTTTATCGCGCGGGCGTGTAGCGCAGTTGTCATAAAAGAAATTATACCGGTAAACTCTGTTTTCGGGAAGATAGTTTTCTTGCAGTAGTCGGATGAGTTCCGCTTTTTCTTCTTTGCTCAGGTTGAGTGTCTGTTGCCAGACGCTGCGCCCGTCGAAGGCATATTCCGCCGCGAAACGGGCGTAGTCGGTAGCTCCCAGCTGGTAGTCTGTCTCACCGAGTGAAAAACGGAGGATGAAGTTGGGAGTATTGAAGCTGAATAGTCCATAGTTGAATACGGCATCTATTCCGTTGGCCGGATCTTCGTAGCGGATGGCTGTATGTCCGAACAGGGAGTATATTTCTTCACCGGGGGCGCAAGTCAGCAGGCTGAGGCGGATGGAGTCGTTGCCAGAAGCTATGGCTTGTCCGTTTGAAAAGATAAGCAGATAAAGAGTCAGTAATGGATATAGAATTGTCCGTTTCATCAGAAATGCCCGTTTATTATTTTGGTGGCGAATATACGAAGAATAGTTGGATTGTAGAAACGGAGGCTTCGTTTTATCCAAACAGAGGCTTTGTTTTACCCAAACAGAGGCTTCGTTTCACCCAAACAGAGCCTCTGATTAGGGTAAATAGGGCCTCTAAAAGCGTTCTTTTTTTCTTATAAAATGTGGAACGCTGAACGGAACACTTTGAAACTCTTGTAACTGATTGATACATAGAGAAATGTCGCGTAAGGAAAAATAACTATGAAACGCAAAGCGGTACCATAATAAGGGATAACTAATAAATTATATATTTAAAAATATATAGTTCGATTTTGGCGTTTGGGGCGATATTTGAAATGAAAAAAGAAGATAATTCCTTCTGTATGCTTCAACTTTTCTTTTTTTACTTTACCTTTGCGCCGCTAAAGACGAAAAGTATTGAACTTAATTATCGACATAGGAAATACGACAGCGAAAGTTGCCCTCTTCAATGGAAGTGAGATGGTGGAGGTGTTGACCGAATCCAATCAATCATTGGATAGCTTGGAGGCTCTTTGCTCCAAATACCGGATTGAGCGGGGGATTGTAGCTACTGTCGTCGATTTGAACGAACGGATACTTGCCGAACTGGCTGCTTTGCCGTTCCCCCTGTTATGGCTCAATCATGAGACTCCGTTGCCGGTAGGTAATCTGTACGAAACTCCCGAGACATTGGGGTACGACCGGATAGCTGCTGTAGTGGGTGCCAACGAGCAGTTTCCTCATAATGACATCTTGGTCATTGATGCAGGCACTTGCATTACTTATGAGTTTATTGACTCGAAAGGACAATATCATGGCGGTAATATTTCTCCCGGCATGCAGATGCGCTATAAAGCGCTTCACCAGTTTACCGGACGCTTGCCGCTGATAGACTCCAACGGGCGCAAACTGCCGATGGGAAGGGATACGGAAACTGCCATCCGTGCAGGGGTGCTGAAAGGAATGGAATATGAAATTTCAGGTTATATTGAGGCTATGAAGCATAAATATCCTGAACTTTTGGTTTTTTTAACGGGCGGAGATGACTTTTCTTTTGATAGCAGCGTAAAAAGTGCCATCTTTGCAGATAGATTTTTAGTGTTGAAAGGATTAAATAGAATTTTAAACTATAATAATGGTAGGATTTAAACACACGATTTGGGCGCTTTTGCTCATGATGGTTACCGGAACGGCAATCGCTCAAAATAATACAAACTCTCCTTACACACGATATGGCTATGGCGACTTGTCCGATCAAAGTTTCGGAAATAGCAAGGCGATGGGTGGAATTGCTTTCGGACTCAGGGATGGAGCACAGATCAATCCAACGAATCCTGCTTCCTATACGGCCATTGATTCGTTGACGTTCCTGTTCGAAGGGGGTGTCAGTTTACAGAATATGAATATTAGTGGTGGTGGCCTGAAGTTGAATGCCAAAAACGCCAGTTTCGATTATCTCGCTATGCAGTTCCGGTTGGCTCCGTGGATGGCGATGAGTGTCGGATTGTTGCCATATTCTAATGTGGGGTATACGGTGTCTGATAGTCAGACTACGGACAATGGTTTGGCATATAGCAGAAGTTTTACCGGCGACGGTGGTTTGCATCAAATGTACGTTGGTGCTGGTGTAAAAGTACTTAAGAATCTCTCTGTCGGTGTGAATGCATCTTATTTTTGGGGAGATATAACCCGTACAAGAGGAATGTTCTATCCGGGAACATCTTCTTATGATTCCTATCAGCGAAAAATGGTAACCTCGATTTCTGATTATAAATTGGATTTCGGTGCACAATATACACAGGCTTTGAATAAAAAGAGTTCTTTGACGATTGGTGCTGTATATTCTCCTAAACATAAGTTGAATAATGATTATACGTCAATTGTAATCATGGGAGCATCTAGTTCAAGTTATGGAACTGAATATAAGGATGTCTTGGATGCTACATTTGAATTACCCAATACCTTTGGAGTCGGATTTACATATAACTATGACAAGCGTTTGACAGTTGGTGCAGATTATAGCTTACAGCAATGGTCAAAAACTAATTTTGGCGTAGTAACAAGTGACGAGAATGTACGTCAGGACTTTAATGAAACTTTCACTTATTGTGATCGTACAAAAATATCAGTAGGTGCGGAATACATTCCTAATTTGATAGGACGTTCCTATTTCGCCCACATAAAATACCGTTTAGGAGCTTATTATACGACGCCGTATTATAAGATTGATGGGAAAAAGGCTTCACGTGAATATGGTGTAACTGCCGGTTTCGGTCTGCCTGTTCCCCGTTCGCGTTCCATACTTAGTATCAGTGGACAGTTTGTCCGTGTAAAAGGATTGGAGACGAACATGGTGAATGAAAATATCTTCCGCGTGAGTATCGGGCTTACGTTCAACGAACGTTGGTTCTTCAAGCGTAGGGTAGAGTAATAAAAGTGAGAGAGAGAGAATAGACGATATTATATAAACAACTAAAATTTAGATACAATGAAAATTAAAACGCTTGTGGCTATGTTGTTCCTTTCGGCTGGAGCAACCACTGTGGTGGCACAGGATGCGTCTAACTGTAACTCAAACAGTAGTATTTCGCATGAGGCTGTGCGTGCAGGAAATTTTAAAGATGCGTATACTCCCTGGAAAGCTGTGTTGGAAAATTGTCCCACACTCCGTTTTTACACTTTTACTGACGGATATAAAATCCTTAAAGGCTTGATGGCCCAGATTAAGGATAAGAATAATCCTGAATATCAGAAGTATTTTGATGAATTGATGAATACGCATGATTTGCGTATGAAATACACAGAAGAATTCCTTGCAAAAGGAACTAAAGTGTCTTCTGCTGACGAAGCACTGGGTATCAAGGCTGTAGACTATATTGCTTTGGCTCCGAAAGTAGACGCTAACCAAGCCTATCAATGGTTGAGCCAGTCTGTAAATGCAGTGAAAGGCGAATCGGCAGCTGCTACGCTTTTTTATTTCCTTCAGATGTCATTGGATAAACTGAAAGCTGATCCTAATCATAAAGAACAATTTATTCAGGATTATCTGCTTGCTTCAGAATATGCTGACGCTGCTATTGCTGCAGAAACTAATGAAGCAAAAAAGAAAAACTTTATGGGTATCAAAGATAACCTCGTGGCTTTGTTCGTAAACAGTGGTACTGCTGACTGCGAATCTCTGCAAAGTATCTATGGCCCGAAAGTAGAAGCTAACCAGACAGACTTGGCTTATCTGAAAAAAGTAATCGATATCATGAAAATGATGAGATGTACAGAAAGCGAAGCTTATTTGCAAGCATCTTTCTACGCTTATAAGATAGAGCCAACAGCTGAAGCTGCTACAGGATGTGCTTATCAGGCATTCAAGAAAGGTGATATTGATGGTGCTGTGAAGTTCTTTGACGAAGCAATCCAATTGGAAACTGACAACGTGAAGAAAGCAGAAAAGGCATATGCTGCTGCAGCTGTATTGGCTTCTGCTAAGAAATTGTCTCAAGCCAGATCATACTGTCAGAAAGCAATTAGCTTCAACGAGAACTATGGTGCTCCTTATATCCTGATTGCTAACTTGTATGCAATGAGTCCTAACTGGAGTGATGAGTCTGCATTGAATAAGTGTACTTACTTCGCTGTAATTGATAAACTGCAACGTGCAAAAGCTGTTGACCCAAGTGTGGCTGAAGAAGCAAACAAGTTGATTGGTACATATTCCGGTCATACTCCACAGGCTAAAGACCTATTTATGTTAGGTTACAAACAAGGCGACCGCATCACTATCGGTGGCTGGATCGGAGAGACTACAACGATTAGATAAAATTTATGTTGCGAAAACGAAGTAACCGTTTGTTGCATAAAAGCATAAGCATAACAATTGCCTTCGGGGCAATTGTTATGCTTCTTTCATTTTCTTCCTGCGGCGGTAAGAAGAAGACTGTAGGTGATGCTATTACTGAGCGTGACTCATTACCAATGATGAAAACGTTGGGAGTTACAACCCTTATTTCTGATTCGGGAGTGACACGTTATCGGGTGAAGACGGAAGAATGGTTGATGTTCGATCGTAAGAAGCCTTCTTATTGGGCTTTTGAAAAAGGAGTTTATCTGGAACAATTTGATTCTATCTTTAATATTGAAGCCAGCATCAAGGCAGATACCGCTTATTATTATGATAAGCAGAAACTCTGGAAACTGATAGGGAATGTAGATATACAGAACCGGAAAGGGGAGCGTTTCAATACCGAGTTGCTTTATTGGAACGAAGCAACTCAAAAAGTCTATTCCGACAAGTTTATACGTATCCAGCAGCCGGATCGTGTAATTACCGGACATGGTTTTGACTCCAATCAGCAAATGACCGTTTATGTCATTCAGAATATTGAGGGCATTTTCTATGTTGACGAAAATGGGGGAACTGCTCAACCGGAAGTAAAAGCATTGCCGCCGGATTCGACGAAAAAAGATTCTGTGAAATAAACTATGAATATTTATATCTCTTTACTCATCACTATGGCTTTCTCCGCTTTCTTCTCAGGAATGGAGATCGCGTTTGTCTCAGTAGATAAGTTGCGCTTTGAAATGGAACGTAAGGGAGGAATCACATCCCGTATTCTTTCCATCTTTTTCAAGAACTCGAACGAATTTATCTCTACCATGCTGGTAGGAAACAATATAGCATTGGTTATCTATGGTATATTGATGGCACAGATCATCGGTGATAATCTGTTGGCTGGTTTTATTGATAACCACTTTCTGATGGTGTTGGCGCAGACCGTCATCTCTACTCTGATTATTTTGGTGACTGGAGAGTTTCTTCCTAAAACATTGTTTAAGATCAATCCCAATCTGGTCTTGAATGTTGCCGCTATTCCGCTTTTTATTTGTTATGTCATTTTATATCCTGTCTCGAAGTTATCTTCCGGTTTGTCTTGCCTTTTTCTTCGTATATTCGGTATGAAGGTTAACAAAGATGCTTCGGACAAGGCTTTCGGAAAAGTCGATCTGGACTATTTCGTGCAGAGTAGCATCGATAATGCTGCGAATGAAGAAGAATTGGATACGGAAGTGAAAATCTTTCAAAATGCACTTGATTTCTCAAACATAAAAATACGTGACTGTATCGTTCCACGTACCGAAGTCGTTGCGGTCGACCTTACTACTTCGTTGGATGAACTCAAGAGCCGTTTTATAGAATCCGGGATCTCGAAGATCATTGTGTATGACGGAAATATCGATAATGTGGTCGGTTTTATCCATTCATCGGAAATGTTTCGTGATCCGAAAGACTGGCGCGATAACGTGAAAGACGTGCCGATCGTACCCGAAACGATGTCTGCCCACAAACTGATGAAGCTGTTTATGTTGCAAAAGAGGACGATTGCCGTGGTCGTGGATGAGTTTGGAGGTACATCCGGCATTGTATCGTTGGAAGACTTGGTAGAAGAAATATTTGGTGATATAGAAGATGAACATGACAATACTTCCTATATCTGCAAGAAGATTGACGAAGATGAATATGTTTTGTCCGCCCGTCTGGAGATAGAAAAAGTCAATGAAATGTTCGGACTTGATCTGCCCGAATCGGACGACTATCTGACGGTAGGCGGATTGATACTGAACCAATATCAGAGCTTCCCGAAACTGCACGAATTGGTACGTGTCGGCCGTTATCAGTTTAAAATAATCAAGGTGACAGCGACAAAAATAGAACTTGTACGCTTAAAAGTCATGGAATAATGGCGATAACCGTGAAATTTTTAGCTAATAAATAGAAGCATATTAGCATTTTTTGTATCTTCGTGCGCTAAAATGACAATAGAAAGAAATAATAATAAACATAAATCGTATTAATCAAAATGGCAACATTACAAAACATTAGGTCGAAAGGACCTCTATTGGTGATTGTTATCGGTTTGGCGCTGTTTGCTTTCATCGCGGGTGACGCGTGGAAGGTGATGCAACCGCACCAGGCACATGACGTAGGTGAGGTGAACGGAGATGCTCTTTCCGCTCAAGAGTATCAGAATCTGGTAGAAGAATATACCGAAGTGATAAAACTCTCCCGTGGAGTGACTGCACTGAACGACGAACAGACCAATCAGGTGCGCGACGAAGTATGGCGTTCCTACGTTAATAACAAACTGGTTGAGAAAGAAGCAAAAGCATTGGGACTGACAGTTTCTGCTGCTGAAATTCAGGATATCCTGAAAGCAGGCGTGCATCCGTTGTTGCAACAGACTCCTTTCCGCAACCCGCAGACCGGTGCTTTCGATAAGGATATGCTCAATAAGTTCCTGGTAGATTACGCTAAAATGAACGAATCTCAGATGCCGGCTCAGTATGCAGAACAGTACAACAACATGTACAAATACTGGTCATTCATCCAGAAGACATTGGTTCAGAGCCGCCTGGCAGAAAAATATCAGGCATTGGTAGCAAAAGCGCTTCTTTCTAACCCGGTAGAAGCACAGGACGCTTTCGACGCAAGAGTGAATCAATATGACTTGTTGATGGCTGCCGTTCCTTATTCTTCTGTAGTAGATTCTACAATCGTTGTGAAAGAATCGGAACTGAAAGACCTTTATAACAAGAAGAAAGAACAGTTCAAGCAATATCAGGAAAGCCGTGATATCAAGTACATTGATGTTCAGGTGACTGCAAGTGCGGAAGACAGAGCTGCTATCCAGCAGGAAGTAGACGAAGCTACTGCACAGTTGGCTACTACAACAGATGACTATACTTCTTTTATCCGCTCTGTAGGCTCGGAAGCTCCTTATGTAGACTTGTTCTATAATAAAACAGCTTTCCCGTCAGATGTAGTTGCCCGTCTGGACTCTGCATCCGTTGGTTCTGTTTATGGTCCGTACTATAATGGTGCCGACAATACTATTAATTCATTCAAAGTGGTTGCAAAAACAGCTGCTGCCGACTCAATCGAGTTCCGTCAGATTCAGGTGTTTGCAGAAGACGCTTTGAAGACAAAAGCCTTGGCGGACAGTATCTATACTGCTATCAAAGGCGGTGCTAACTTCGCAGATCTGGCTAAGAAATACGGTCAGACGGGTGAGACTAACTGGATGAGCTCTGCACAGTATGAAGGCGCACAGATCGATGGTGACAACCTGAAGTTTATCTCTGCTATCAATAATACAGGCGTGAACGAAGTAGTAAACCTGCCGTTGGGACAAGCTAATGTAATCCTACAGGTGACTAACAAGAAAGCTGTGAAGGATAAATATAAAGTAGCTGTTGTGAAACGTGAAGTTGAATTCAGCAAAGAAACTTATAACCGTGCTTACAATGACTTCAGCCAGTTCATCGCTGCCAATCCTACTGCTGAAAAGATGATCGCTAACGCTGAAGAAGCCGGATACAAACTGCTTGACAGAAGAGACTTGTATAGCTCAGAACACACTATCGGTGGTGTAAGAGGTACTAAAGAAGCATTGAGATGGGCGTTTGCCGCTAAACCGGGTGATGTTTCCGGTTTGTATGAATGTGGCGAAAGCGACCATATGGTTGCAGTAGCTCTGGTTGGTGTTACTCCGGAAGGATATCGTCCGCTGAAAGCTGTACAGGATCAGTTGAGAGCTGAAATCGTTAAAGATAAGAAAGCCGAAAAGATCATGGCTGATATGAAAGCTGCCAATGCAACTTCTCTCGACCAGTACAAGGCTATGCCCGGCGCAGTCAGCGATTCTTTGAAGCTGGTTACATTTGCCGCTCCCGCTTATGTCTCTGAATTGCGCAGCAGCGAACCGCTGGTAGGTGCTTATGCTTCTGTGGCTGAAATGAACAAACTGAGTGCTCCAATCAAAGGTAATGCCGGTGTATTTGTGCTTCAGATGTATGGCAAAGACAAACTGAGCGATACTTTTAACGCTAAAGATGAAGAAGCTACATTGGCTAATATGCACGCACGCTTCGCAAGCCGTCTGATGAACGACCTGTATCTGAAAGGAAAAGTGAAGGATACACGTTACCTGTTCTTCTAAGATTAGTCGTAAAAACGATAACTGCAAAAGGTCGTTCCATGCTTTGGAACGACCTTTTTTGCTAACTTTTACATCCTTGCTATACGGAAATCGACTTTATTTCCTTACATTTGCAAATATAAACCATGAACAGAAAGAATGATGTCTAAATATCCCCTCTTAGGAATGACGCTTATAGAGCTGCAGTCACTGGTGAAACGTCTGGGAATGCCGGGCTTTGCAGCCAAACAGATTGCATCCTGGCTTTATGATAAGAAGGTGACTTCGATTGATGAAATGACTAACTTGTCGTTGAAATACCGGGAGTTACTGAAGCAGAACTATGAGGTAGGAGCTGAAGCTCCGGTGGAGGAAATGCGCTCTGTAGACGGTACGGTGAAATACCTGTACCCTGTGGGCGAGAATCATTTTGTGGAGTCGGTGTATATTCCGGATGATGAACGGGCGACTTTATGCATTTCTTCGCAGGTAGGCTGCAAAATGAACTGCAAGTTCTGTATGACCGGGAAACAAGGCTACTCTGCCAACCTGACCGCCCATCAGATTATCAATCAGATTCACTCCTTGCCGGAACGGGACAAACTGACGAATGTCGTCATGATGGGAATGGGCGAACCGCTCGATAATCTGGAAGAGGTGTTGAAGGCATTGGACATACTGACAGGGTCCTATGGTTATGCATGGAGCCCGAAGCGGATTACCGTTTCAACTGTCGGATTGCGGAAAGGATTGCGGCGCTTTATCGAAGAAAGCGACTGTCACCTTGCCATCAGCCTGCATTCTCCGGTGACCGCCCAGCGTGCGGAACTGATGCCGGCGGAGAAAGCCTTTTCTATCACGGAAATGGTGGAACTGTTAAAAAACTATGATTTTAGCAAACAGCGTCGACTTTCGTTTGAATATATTGTTTTTAAGGGGCTTAATGATTCGCAAGTTTATGCCAAGGAGTTACTCAAACTGCTTCGCGGACTGGATTGCCGGATTAACCTGATCCGTTTCCATTCTATTCCGGGAGTAGCCCTTGAAGGAGCCGATATGGATACGATGACCCGTTTCCGTGACTATCTGACTACGCACGGGCTTTTCACTACCATTCGTGCTTCGCGGGGAGAGGATATTTTTGCGGCATGCGGTATGCTGTCGACTGCGAAACAGGAGGAAAATAATAAAAGTTAATATAAAAATCGAACATCATGAAAAAGTACTTTTTTTATTTAAGCATGGCTTTGGTAGCCTTCGTAGTTGCTTCTTGTGGATTAAAGGGGAATCATACCTCTAGCGGTCGTCCGTATGAACTGTTGGTTGTAGTAGATGCGGGAGTGTGGGACCGTGCCGCCGGAAGGGCCTTGCATGATGTGCTTGATTCTGACATGCCGGGACTGCCCCAGTCGGAACCTTCTTTCCGGATTATGTATACTTCACCGAAGGACTATGATTCTACGCTGAAGTTGATCCGTAATATTGTGATAGTAGATATAAAAGATATTTATACCAAAGGTACTTTCAAGTATGCGAAAGACGTTTATGCTTCTCCACAGATGATACTGACCATTCAGGCTCCGAACGAAGAAGTGTTTGAGAAGTTTGTCGAAGAAAACAAGCAGACGATTATCGACTTCTTCACTCGCGCTGAAATGAACCGTCAGATTACTTTGCTGGAGGAAAAGCACAACAACTTTATCTCAAATAAGGTAGATAGTCTGTTTGGCTGCGATATCTGGATACCTTCCGAACTGAATAACTCCAAGACAGGAGAGGACTTCTTCTGGGCATCTACCAATACAGGCAGCGCGGATCGCAATTTCGTGATGTATTCTTATCCTTATACTGACAAGGATACATTCACCAAAGAATACTTTGTTCATAAGCGCGATTCTGTGATGAAAGCCAATATCCCCGGATATAAAGAAGGCGTATATATGTCGACAGACTCGTTACTGACCGATGTTCGTCCGATCAACGTGCACAATGACTACACGATGGAAGCTCGTGGATTGTGGCGCATGAAGGGTGACTTCATGGGTGGCCCGTTCGTTTCCCATACTCGTCTGGATCAGAAGAACCAACGTATTATTACAGCAGAAATATTTGTATATTCACCCGATAAAATGAAACGCAATCTGGTTCGCCAGATGGAAGCATCTCTTTATACGCTGAAACTTCCGCAAGAAGCTCAGCAGAGTCAGATTCCACTGGGGGTAACCAGAGAAGCGGAACCAACTAATAAATAAAAACATGGAAGAAAACAAAATAAGAATCGGCATTACCCAAGGAGATATCAACGGGGTAGGTTATGAAGTGATCTTGAAGACATTCTCAGACCCTACCATGCTTGAGCTATGTACTCCGATTATCTACGGTTCACCTAAAGTAGCGGCTTACCATCGTAAAGCACTGGATGTACAGGCTAATTTCAGCATTGTCAACACAGCTTCCGAAGCCGGATACAACCGTCTGAGTGTAGTGAACTGTACAGATGACGAAGTGAAAGTGGAATTCTCCAAACCCGATCCCGAAGCAGGTAAGGCTGCATTGGGTGCTTTGGAGCGTGCCATAGAAGAGTATCGTGAGGGGCTGATCGACGTCATTGTGACAGCTCCGATCAACAAACATACCATTCAGTCGGAAGAGTTCTCTTTCCCCGGGCATACGGAGTATATTGAAGAACGTCTGGGCAATGGAAACAAGTCACTGATGATCCTGATGAAAAACGATTTTCGTGTGGCTTTAGTAACGACGCATATTCCGGTAAGGGAGATTGCTACAACAATCACCAAGGAACTGATTCAGGAAAAGCTGATGATTTTCCATCGTTGTCTGAAACAGGATTTCGGTATCGGTGCGCCCCGTATTGCAGTGCTTTCACTGAATCCTCATGCAGGAGACGGCGGACTGCTGGGTATGGAAGAACAGGAAATCATTATCCCTGCCATGAAAGAAATGGAAGAGAAAGGGATCATCTGTTACGGTCCTTATGCTGCGGACGGTTTTATGGGTTCGGGCAATTATACTCACTTTGACGGAATCCTTGCTATGTATCATGATCAGGGACTGGCTCCGTTCAAAGCCCTGGCTATGGAAGACGGTGTGAACTATACCGCCGGACTGCCGGTTGTACGTACCTCTCCGGCTCATGGAACAGCCTATGACATCGCCGGTAAAGGACTGGCCAGCGAAGACTCTTTCCGCCAGGCTATTTATGTAGCGATTGATGTATTCCGCAACCGCCAGCGCGAGAAAGCGGCACGGGTAAACCCGTTGCGGAAGCAGTATTACGAGAAACGGGACGATAGTGATAAACTAAAACTGGATACAGTAGACGAAGATTAGAAATAAGTAATAGGTAATAGGTAATAAGTAATAGGTAATAAGTATTACCGTTGTCCTATATATCCGCAAGGTTATTACTTATTACCTGTTACTTATTACTTAATATTAGGATAGATGACAAAAGCAGAGATACAACAAGTGAAACAGCGTTTCGGTATTATTGGCAATACCGAGGCTTTATCACGTGCCATAGATGTTGCCATTCAGGTAGCGCCTACCGATTTGTCTGTGCTGATTACCGGAGAAAGTGGTGTCGGAAAAGAAAGTTTTCCACAGATCATTCATCAATATAGCCGGAGAAAGCATGGGCAGTATATTGCTGTCAACTGTGGTGCCATACCGGAAGGTACGATCGATTCCGAACTGTTCGGACACGAGAAAGGAGCATTTACCGGTGCTATTGGTGAGCGGAAAGGATATTTTGGAGAAGCTGACGGTGGAACTATCTTCCTTGATGAAGTGGGAGAGTTGCCGTTGCCTACACAGGCGCGTCTGCTCCGTGTACTTGAAAGCGGTGAATTTATCAAGGTAGGTTCATCCAAAGTGCAAAAGACGGATGTACGTATTGTG
Organism: Bacteroides sp. 1_1_14; assembly: GCF_000162515.1. NCBI lineage: Bacteria > Pseudomonadati > Bacteroidota > Bacteroidia > Bacteroidales > Bacteroidaceae > Bacteroides > Bacteroides sp. 1_1_14. The sequence continues at coordinate 773,250 of NZ_GG774702.1, forward strand.
GCAGCTACCAACGTGAACTTGACACAAGCCATTGCCGAAGGACGCTTCCGGGAAGATTTGTATTATCGGTTGAACACGGTGCCTATTCAGATACCACCTTTGCGTGAGCGTGGAGATGATGTGCTGTTGTTGTTCCGTAAGTTTGCCGCAGACTTTGCCGAAAAGTACCGGATGCCGGCTATCCAGCTGACGGAAGATGCCAAGAAGATATTGCTTGCTTATCCGTGGCCGGGAAACGTCCGGCAGTTGAAGAACATCACAGAGCAGATTTCGATTATAGAAACAAACCGTGAGATAACGGCTGCGATTCTGCAGACCTATCTTCCGGCACAGAATACCCAACGCCTTCCGGCACTGTTCGGCACACGCGAGAGCAAGAGCTTTGAGAGCGAACGCGAAATACTATATTCTGTCTTGTTCGATATGCGTCAGGAAGTGGCGGAACTGAAGAAGATGGTGCACAATATGATGGCCGAACGTGCGGGACAAGTCGGACAGATGGGACAGGTAGTAGCTACTCCGGTAGTGACAACGACGCACCAGCCTTCCGTGCCGGCCATTATCCATGCTGTGCAGCAACCGTCTGTTTGTCCCAAAGAAGACGATGACGATATTCAGGACACGGAAGAATATGTAGAAGAAACCCTTTCGCTCGATGAAGTGGAAAAAGAAATGATACGTAAAGCGCTTGAGAGGCATCATGGTAAGCGGAAAAGTGCGGCGAAGGATCTGAATATCTCCGAGCGTACCCTTTACAGAAAAATAAAAGAATATGAATTGGATTAAGAAAATAGCACGACCGCTGATATTGGTTGTTTTACCGGCAGTCATCATCGCCTGTAGTGTGTCCTATAAGTTTAATGGCTCCTCTATCAATTACGATAAGGTGAAGACTATTTCGATTGCTGATTTCCCGATTAAGTCGGAGTATGTGTATGCTCCGCTGGCTACCAAGTTCAATGAAGACCTGAAAGATATCTTCATCAGACAGACCCGTCTGCAACTGCTGAAACCGAACCAGAATGCGGATCTGCAGATTGACGGTGAAATTACGGGCTACAACCAGTATAACCAGGCAGTGTCTGCCGATGGTTACTCTTCGGAAACGAAGCTGACCATCACGGTCAATGTACGCTTTGTCAACAACACAAATCACGCCGAAGACTTCGAACAACAATTCTCAGCTTTCCGTACCTATGATTCCAGCCAGCTGCTGACAGCCGTACAGGATGGATTAATAGCGGAAATGAGTAAAGAGATAACCGACCAAATATTTAATGCAACTGTAGCAAACTGGTAATTTAATGACTTCTGTTAACTTGCAACAATGGATTCAGCATCCCGAGACGCTGAATAGGGATACTTTGTACGAACTGCGCAACCAGCTCGCGAGGTATCCGTATTTTCAGTCGCTCCGGTTGTTGTATCTCAAGAACCTGTATATTCTCCACGACATTAATTTCGGTGCGGAACTGCGGAAAGCCGTTCTGTATATTGCCGACCGACGGAAACTGTTTCATCTGATCGAAGGCGAACGCTTCGCTGTCGAATCCCAGAAGAAAGGGCTGCCTCTCTCTGAAGTATTGAAAGATGAGCCTACCGTCGACCGGACACTGGCTCTGATCGATGCTTTCCTTTCGACGGCTCCCGAAGAAGTAACCAGTCAGACAAGCTTTGATTACTCCATGGACTATACGGCATACCTTCTCGAAGAGACATCTGTCGCCGACGAGCCGGCAGAGGCAATGCCCAAGCTGAAAGGACACGAGCTGATTGACAACTTTATCGAAAAAAGCGAGACTGATCCAGTCGTATACCTGAAACCTTTGAGGGAAGAAGAGAAAGCAAAGGCAGCTTCTTCCGCTGAAACAAACGAAACGGGCAGAACAGACGAAACAACTGAAACCAACGCCATAGAAGAGGAAGATGACAGCTGTTTCACAGAAACTTTGGCCAAAATCTACGTAAAACAGCAACGATATTCGAAAGCTCTTGAAATAATTAAAAATTAAGCTTGAAATATCCAAAAAAAAATGCTTACTTTGCAGACCAAATCAGATTTTTGGAGAAATTGATTATTAACGCTAATTCAAAATAACTAAAAATGTACTTATTATTCATTATCTTAATGGTGATTGCAGCCTTGCTGATGTGCTTCATCGTGCTGATTCAGAATTCAAAAGGAGGCGGACTTGCTTCTGGTTTTTCTTCATCAAACGCTATCATGGGTGTGCGCAAGACTACAGATTTTCTGGAAAAAGCAACTTGGGGTCTGGCTATCTTCATGGTTGTGATGAGCGTTGCTACTGCTTACGTTGTTCCTTCTTCTTCTGCAGCTAAAGATGTATTGTTGGAACAAGCACAGAAAGAACAACAAACCAACCCGTATAATATGCCTACCGGTACTGCTGCTCCTCAGACAGATGCTACTGCTCCTGCAGAGTCTGCACCAGCAACGGAAGCTCCGGCTACTGAAACTCCTGCTCCTGCAGCAGAATAATTCAGTGACAGGATATTCGGTTTAAACTTATTGAGTGAACGGGCTTTTTGACCCGTTCTCTTCATTATAGGCGCGAATTACGCGAATTACAAGAGATTCTAATAGAATCGTGTAATACGTGTAGTTCGCGCCTGTCTTTATTATTGGGCCCGGTCTGCTCTTCTTCATACAGGAATATCCGGTCAGATGTCCTTTTTCTTATAAAATGTTCTCCTTTTTTAGTAAAACAAATGATAATTAGTTAACTTTGTTGCCCGTTACGAGATTATTAACTCCTTTTAAATATTACAATGACAGAACAATTGAAACAAAAGCTGAATGACTCCGCAGTGCTGCGTTGGAGTGTTCTAGCATTAGTCGCTTTTACCATGTTGTGCGGCTACTTCCTCACAGACGTTATGTCTCCTCTGAAACCCATGCTTGAAAAAGAACTTCTCTGGGACAGTTTAGATTACGGTTTTTTCACCAGTGCTTATGGCTGGTTTAATGTATTCCTGCTGATGCTCATCTTTGGTGGTATCATTCTGGATAAGATGGGAGTACGCTTCACCGGAATGGGTGCCTGTTTATTGATGGTGTTCGGTTGTGGATTGAAATATTATGCTATTACTACTACTTTCCCGGAAGGTGCGATGCTTTTCGGATTCAAGATGCAAGTCACATTGGCTGCATTGGGTTATGCTATTTTCGGTGTAGGAGTCGAAATTGCGGGTATCACCGTTTCGAAGATTATCGTGAAGTGGTTTAAAGGCAAAGAGATGGCTCTCGCTATGGGACTGGAAATGGCGACCGCGCGTATTGGAACGACTTTGGCCATGGTGCTTACCGTTCCTTTGGCAGACTTCTTCGGGTCTACGGATGAGAGCGGCGTATTCCATACCAATATTCCCGCTCCTATTCTGTTCTGTCTCGTCATGTTGTGCGTAGGTACCATCGCATTCTTCATCTATACTTTCTACGATAAGAAACTGGATACTTCACTGGATGCGGAAGGACTGGAACCGGAAGAACCTTTCCGCATGAAAGACATTGTCTATATCATTACCAACAGAGGATTCTGGCTGATCGCATTACTGTGCGTATTGTTCTATTCGGCTGTATTCCCCTTCATCAAGTATGCGGCCGATTTGATGGTACAGAAGTACAATGTTGATCCGAAACTTGCGGGAACGATTCCCGGATTGCTGCCGATTGGCGCGATCATCCTGACACCGTTGTTCGGTTCATTGTATGACCGTATCGGTAAGGGAGCCACGCTGATGGTGATCGGGTCGGTGATGCTGATTTTCGTACACACGATGTTCGCTCTTCCTATTCTGAATATATGGTGGTTTGCAACGGTGATCATGATTATTCTGGGATTTGCTTTCTCATTGGTTCCTTCGGCAATGTGGCCTTCGGTTCCGAAGATTATTCCGGAGAAACAGTTGGGAACGGCTTATGCGTTGATCTTTTGGGTACAGAACTGGGGATTGATGGGCGTGCCTTTGCTGATCGGATGGGTGTTGAACTCTTATTGCAAAGGTCCGGTTGTAGATGGTGCACAGACTTATGATTATACCTTGCCGATGGCTATTTTTGCTATGTTCGGTGTACTTGCCCTGATTGTTGCCTTGATGCTGAAAGTGGAAAACAAGAAGAAAGGCTACGGACTGGAAGAAGCAAATATTCAGAAATAATCACAGTATATATTCTATCTGAAAAGATATAAAAGAGAAAAGATATGGCTACGAAAGAGAAAATAAACCTCCTGGAGGTGATCCCTTGTCGTAACGAACATATTAAAGCTGAACAGGAAGGGGAGACTATTGTGCTCTCCTTCCCTCGTTTTAAACGTTCGTGGATGAGTCGTTATTTATTGCCGAAAGGAATGTCCAAAGATATTCATGTGCGTCTAGAAGAACACGGTACGGCTGTATGGAACCTGATAGACGGGCAGCGGACGGTTCGTGAGATTATAGAAAAACTCGCAGACCACTTTCAATATGAAGCAGGCTACGAGTCTCGTGTATCTACCTATCTTTCCCAATTACAGAAAGACGGATTTATTAAATGGATAATTATCCATTAAAAAAGATTGCCCACAGGAGGACAGCACATCCTATCAGTACGCCCATAATGATGAGCGTTCCCCATACGAAATAGCTGTTATCTTTTTCTTTTTCTTTTCCGAATCCTTGATGATGCGTTCCATCTCTTCCGGAGTCGTATCCGGCAGAAGATAAGGGTCGTTGTTTCTTCTAAGTCGCCCTAACTTGTCATTTCTCCGTTCACGGCGTAAGCGGGAGGCTTCTTTGCCGTCTTTCAGCCGACGTATCATGTCGAGCATATGTCCTTCGCCACCCATCGTTTTGTTTTTTTAGAGGTTTTATTTGCTTTCTTCTCTATCTACTTTCAGTAGTCCACCGGTCACCGGATCAAAGTAAACTTTGATGGTCGAGTTCTTGTTGAATAATACCGGAGCAAGGTATTCTATGATACCGAACTGAGTAACAGGTATTTCTCCTTCATACAATTTCTTTTTGCCGTCCGTCAGCGTCACCATTGCCTGTCCCGGTACGTTATAAGCAATGCCTTCCATCTCTTTCTTCTTTTTCCCGTCCTCTTGCGGAATCTTCACCGTTTTCAGGTCTTTCAGACTGATGTAGAATGGAGTGCCTGCCAAATCGTTGTTGGCAACTATACCCAGCTTCTTTGAAAAGCGGAAAGCTACCTCATTGTCGAATTCCTTATCCGGAGTGAGGCGGACAGTAAATGTCTTTTCTTCTTTATTGCGGACTCCCGAAAACATCTCGGTCATGGCTTCTTCCTGAAGATTCAAGTTGTCGAGCATGATTTTGAGCTGTGCGCCGTCCGAAGGCATATTATCTGCTTGTCCGCGCAATAATGCGTTTTTACTTTCGCGGATATTATAGATTTCCTTTGCTACCAGTTCGGCCATCTTGGCGGTTGAACTTGCCATCAGAATTTCTTCTGTGAGAAAGTCGCGGGGATTGGCTTTTTGTTGGGGAGCAACGGCATTGTTTGCTGCATTCTTTGCATTGTTGCTGCTGTAGGGGACGTTGATTGATTTGATAAGACCCTCTTCAGTCAGTTCCATAAGAGGAGCTACGGTTTTGTCTTTCAGTTTGACGAAATAAGTAGCTTCGCTGTTTGGTACACCTACAGGTTTCACTTTGACACTGTTCAGTTCCCAGTATTCTTCGGGTTCGGCAGAGACGTTGGTCAGTCTCAGGTAGCGGTCGGCGTATTTGCTGAATTCACCCGGCTTATAGTTGACTTTGTTTGCTTTTATTTCTATTTCTATCTGGGTTTTGGGGAGGGCGTACACTACTCCGTAGTCTTTTCCTCGCGTCACTCCTGTCAGCACTTCGGTCTGCGCATAGGCGGAAGTTGCCATTAGTAGTCCTGTTGCTATGATTAACTTTTTCATATTCGGTTCTTTTTAGCTGATTTTGAAAAACAAAGTTAATGAAGTTATTGAATAAACCGTAAGTTCTTAACTTTTATTCGCTTACAAGTCGCCATGCCGTCGGCAGACAGGTGACGATATCACTTGCGATTAATCCGATCATGCCCTGTTTTTTCTGGGCGATGTCTCCGGCCAATCCGTGAATGTAAGTACCGATCTTTGCGGCGTCTTCGGCGGGATAGCCTTGCGCAAGGAGTGCAAGGATTACTCCTGTCAGTACATCTCCGCTGCCTCCTGTTGCCATACCGGGATTACCGGTTTGGTTGAAGTAACATTTGCCTTCGGGGGTGATAATGGCGGAATAAGCTCCCTTCAGAATGATATGTACTTTGGCAGTGTGCGCCAGTTCGCAGGCTTTCATGAGTCGTTCGTATGAGTCCTGACATTTGCCGACCAGGCGTTCCAGCTCTTTCGGGTGAGGGGTGAGGATGGAACCTTTCGGCAGATGGGTGAGCGTATGCCGGTGATTGGCCAGAATATTGAGTGCGTCGGCATCCAGTACTGTCGGAGTCTGACAATGTTCCAGTTGTTCTATCAAGGCGGCTTCCGTTTCCTCGCTGCGACCGAGTCCCGGACCGATGCCGACAGCTTGATAATCATCCGTATCGGTAGGTACGGCAAAGCAAGTTTCGCTGACATCTGTTTCTACTATGGCTTCGGGGGCAGACGTTTGCAGAATATCGTTGTTGCATAACGGCGCGTGTACGGTCAGCAGACCTACTCCCGAGCGCAGACAGGCACGCGCGGCCAGTACCGATGCACCTGCCATTCCTTTTGAGCCGGCTATCAGCAGGGCATGTCCGAAGTTTCCTTTATGGGCGAATTGTTGGCGTGGTTTGATCAGTGAACGGATTTCTTCGATTTCCAGCATTTCGTAGTTTGTTTCAGTCTCTTCGATTCCTTCTTCGCTCAGCTGGATGTCCAATAACTCCCATTCGCCAACAAATTCTGTATTTTCGGCAAAGAGGAAGGCCAGTTTAGGAAGTTGCAGGCTGAAAGTGACGTCCGCACGGATAATATTGCTTTTTACATTGAATGTATTTTCTTCTCCCATCAGTCCGGAAGGGATGTCGATGGAGACTACCATGGCGGGAGAGGCATTGATATATTTCACAACGGCAGCGAATCCTCCGCTCAATGGTTTGTTGAGTCCGGAACCGAATAATCCGTCGATCACGAGATGTTCCGGTGTCAGTGTGGGAGGTACGAACTGGGTGCTGATTTCATGGAAAGTTACTTCTTCCATCATCTCTACCAGTTCTTTGTTGGTCTGACAGTCGGGCGAAAGTTCGCCTTTCGTGTTGAAGAGATATACTTCGATCTTGTATCCTTTTTCCGCCATCATGCGGGCGATGGCGAGGGCGTCTCCGCCATTATTGCCCGGTCCGGCAAAGATGGTGACAGGTGTTTCCGGATTCCATCTGTTGGTGATGGCTTTAGTCAGCGCCTGTGCGGCACGTTCCATTAAATCTATGGATGCAATCGGTTCATGTTCAATGGTATAGGCATCTAACTTCTTAATGCTGCTGCTTGGAAATATTTTCATTGCGATATTCTTTTAGTTTTCGACGCACAAACTTACACAAAAACTCTGAATTAATCCTTTATTCCGGTTGGTTTTCGGCTTTTTGGGAAGGAACTTCAGGTATTAATACTTGAGTTGTCAGGTATTAATAGTTGATGTGTCAGTTATTAATAGTTGAGAAGTCAGATATTAATGATTGTTATGGTAGATATCAATGCTTGTTATGATGGCTTTCAATGCTTGTAACGCAGTATAACAAGCATTGTTATCTCATTTACTTTTACTCTCTCCGGAGAACATTCATGGCTGTTTGTTAACCTTCCCATGCGTGTTTCTACTACTGTATATTCCTCTGGTTCACCTCTTTCACCCGCAATCGCCTTATTTATCAAAGGTTCAGGAAAAGGGTGGAAGAGGTGATTGTGATAAATATGCTATGGGCATATTCTTGATTAGCTAATAGCTTATTGTTTTTTGCTAAATCTAATGGGGAGTTTGCTCATATAATAAATACTCTATTCACTCTGCTAAAGAAGAAAATCAGTGTAGTTCTCATTCTGCTATTTGAATCAGATATGCATTTTCCAGTGCAAGGTAATCTTGTTTGTACTGTGCGGTTAAATCTCTGACAAAACAGTACTGAATTAACGGATGAGCATTCATTCTTGTATTGAGGAGTGGTAGAAAGTTCTTGGTAATATAGAAAGTATCAATAACTTTGCCATTATCTTCTTTGATTGTTATACGGTAATACTCACTCAATTTGTATTCACCTTTGATGGGAATGGCATTTTCTTCATCCAGCACTATATGTTCTTTTTCAAAGTTGCCTGTTTTCATGTTATTATCTGAATAATACAAATCTACTGTTCCTTTGCTGTCTTCCGCATTCATAAAAGTAAATACATATTTATTAATCGGATATGAATTGCCCACTTTGTTCATTAACTCAGTGTGTTCTTCAGATGTAAGCTCGTCTCCCTTCACAATGACTTTTGCTGTAAACGCCTTATGAGTAAGAGTACGATATTTTACAACGACAGACAGTATATACATATTATTCGAACTGTCTTCTATCTTGATGGATGCGCGTCCTATTTCCTTTGCCTTCAATGTTAAACTTCCGTTGTGGTAGTTTACTTGTACCACTTTCTCATTCTCATTGGTCACTTTGTAAGTTCCGTCTCCACCCTTGATGAAGAGTGGTGTCGTTTCTTTGCTGAACGGAGTCAGTGTGTAAGAACGGCTCTCGTTGTCGAACTTAATTTGAGGATCTTCATATTCCAGAGTGATTGGAGAAAAGTTGTCATCATTGTCATTACAGCTCACGAGGCAAATAATACAAAGGAATAACGAAAGTATTCCTGTTAGTTTTTTGGTAGTCATGCTAATTAAAGTTTTAAATGTGCGATATTAGTTTAGTTCTCGTCTGCAAACTTATGAAAAAGAATTGAACTGTTTCTTTATTTGTGCTATTTTTTAGCAGAGATCGGCATAAATGATTAGAATGTAACTAATAATAGCAGCTAATGCTTTGATTATTTGCTTATTTCGTAAAAAATGATATCTTTGTAGTGCAGTAATGTGCTTTACGTTATTCTCCTGTGCTCACAATGTTTAGATTATAAATATAAATTGTTTAATCTTCTAAAGTTTGCATGATGGAAAAGAAAAGAATTGGCTCAAATGCCGGGAAAGTATGGCGCATCTTAAATGAAAAGGGCGAACAGTCTATGTTCACTTTGTGCCATGAGTTAGGTTTGACGTTCGAGGATGTAGCGATTGCTATCGGCTGGTTGGCAAGGGAAAACAAAATCCTGCTTAGAAAAAAAGAAGGAATGCTCTATGCCAGTATTGAGAATGTTGAATTTACCTTTGGATAAATGGGGACTGACCCACATTTAAGGAGAATATCCACTTGATTATTTACACTGTTGAAAACATAATAAGGTGGGTAACTGAGACTTTTTGCACGCCATCCTGTATTTTTCTATTCCATAAGAATCTTCTTTTTTGAGGCATTTAATCTACTTTTTAGTACCTTTGCGCCCCATAAACTACTAAACACATAATTCATGAGTTCATTGAAAGGGCACCCGAAAGGCCTTTACCTAATTTTCGCAACGAGCACGGCAGAACGTTTCAGTTACTACGGTATGCGTGCTATCTTTATCCTCTTTCTGACGCAGGCATTGCTTTTTGATAAAGAAGCGGCGGCCTCTATCTACGGTAGCTACACCGGACTGGTCTATCTGACTCCGTTGATCGGCGGATACATTGCCGATAAATATTGGGGCATCCGTCGTTCGGTATTTTGGGGAGCGGTGATGATGGCAGTCGGTCAGTTCCTGATGTTTATGAGTGCCTCTTCACTGAACAATACAGACCTTGCCCACTGGCTGATGTATGGCGGACTCGGATTCCTTATTCTAGGCAACGGTTGCTTTAAGCCTACTGTTACTTCCCTCGTCGGACAACTATATGAACCCGGAGACAAACGTCTGGATGCAGCATACACCATATTCTATATGGGAGTGAATGTCGGTTCTTTCGCTGCTCCTTTGATTTGCGGTTTCTTGGGAGACACAGGAAATCCGCAGGACTTTAAATGGGGATTCCTCGCATCTGGAATCATGACGTTGTTTACAGTCATTCTCTTTGAAACTCAGAAGAATAAATACCTTTTCTCTCCTTCTGGCGAACCGATTGGCATCGTTCCCGACGCTAAACGCGAAAGGAAGGAAGATAAAGCCGAACACATCTCACATCCGAAGATGGATAAGCGTACCAAAATACGTAACATTATTATAATCACTGCTCTTACCGCTGCCTTAATCGCTTTCTTCAGCTATGCCTTCAGCGGCGACTGGGTGAGTATCGGTATTTTTACTGCCTGCATTGTCTTCCCCGTTCTTATCCTGTTGGATGGTTCGTTGACTAAGATAGAACGCAGCCGTATTTTCGTCATTTATATTGTTGCCTTCTTCGTGATCTTCTTTTGGGCAGCCTACGAACAGGCAGGAGCTTCTCTGACGCTTTTTGCATCCGAACAGACCAATCGTGATATTCTCGGCTGGGAGATGCCGGCTTCGTGGTTCCAGTCATTCAATCCGCTTTTCGTGGTGATTCTTGCTTATATCATGCCGGGCATATGGGGCTTCCTGAATAAGAGAAAGATGGAACCGGCATCCCCGACCAAGCAGGCAATCGGCTTGCTGCTCCTTTCACTAGGCTATCTTTTCATCTGTTTTGGAGTGAAAGATGCGATTCCCGGAGTAAAAGTGAGCATGATCTGGCTGACAGGACTTTACTTTATTCATACAATGGGCGAAATCGCTTTGTCTCCTATCGGACTTTCGATGGTCAGCAAACTGAGCCCGTTGCGTTTTGCTTCTCTGATGATGGGTATCTGGTATCTTTCGATGGCCACCGCAAATAAATTTGCAGGTATGCTGAGCGGCCTCTATCCCGAAGACGGAAAAGTGAAATCAATCCTTGGTTATCAGATCGCTACCATGTACGACTTCTTCATGCTGTTCGTCATTATGTCCGGTGTTGCCTCACTGATTCTGTTCCTTCTCTCGAAGAAATTACAGAAGATGATGCACGGGGTAGAATAAAAAATTGTATTTTTGCGACAACTTTTTTAAAATGACCGGTTATGGATACCATACAGATAAAGGACAAGCAATTTACTGTTTCCATTAAGGAACAGGATATTCAAAAAGAAGTGATTCGCGTAGCGAACGAAATCAATCGTGATTTGGCAGGTAAGAATCCGCTCTTCCTCAGTGTGTTGAACGGCTCGTTCATGTTTACCGCCGACTTGCTGAAGCATATCACGATTCCGTGCGAAATTTCATTCGTGAAGTTGGCATCTTATCAGGGGGTGACTTCCACCGGAGTAATTAAAGAAGTGATCGGGCTGAATGAAGACATTGCCGGACGTACGGTAGTGATCGTAGAAGATATTGTAGATACCGGACTGACGATGCAGCGTCTGCTGGATACACTGGGCACACGCAACCCCGAAGCGATTCATATCGCCTCTTTGCTGGTGAAACCGGAAAAGCTGAAGGTCAATCTGAACATAGAATACGTAGCGATGGAAATACCGAATGATTTTATCGTTGGCTACGGATTGGATTATGATGGTTTCGGACGCAATTATCCCGATATTTATACTGTAGTAGATTAAATTCAAATACAAATTAATTTTTAGGTTAAAAAGATGTTGAACATTGTAATTTTCGGTGCTCCGGGTTCAGGAAAAGGAACGCAGAGCGAACGTATTGTAGAAAAGTATGGAATCAACCACATCTCGACAGGAGATGTATTGCGTGCAGAAATCAAGAACGGCACGGAACTGGGCAAAACTGCTAAAGGTTACATCGACCAGGGGCAGTTGATTCCGGATGAATTGATGATTGATATTCTGGCAAGCGTATTCGATAGCTTCAAAGACAGCAAAGGTGTAATTTTCGACGGTTTCCCAAGAACAATTGCACAGGCGGAAGCATTAAAGAAGATGTTGGCGGAAAGAGGACAGGATGTTTCTGTAATGTTGGATCTCGAAGTTCCGGAAGATGAACTGATGGTACGTCTGATCAAACGTGGCAAAGACTCCGGTCGTGCCGACGACAACGAAGAAACAATCAAAAAACGTCTGCATGTATATCATTCACAGACATCTCCGCTGATCGACTGGTACAAGAACGAAAAGAAATACCAGCACATCAACGGTCTGGGTACTATGGATGGTATCTTCGCTGATATCTGCGAAGCAGTAGACAAATTGTAATAAATAAAAAATATGGCTGAATCGAATTTTGTTGATTACGTAAAGATATACTGTCGCTCAGGCAAGGGCGGAAGAGGCTCTACGCACATGAGGCGCGAGAAATATTGTCCTAACGGAGGTCCCGATGGGGGCGATGGTGGAAGAGGAGGCCATATTATCTTGCGTGGTAACCGTAATTACTGGACATTGCTTCACTTGAAGTATGACCGTCATGCGATGGCAGGTCATGGCGAATCGGGCAGCAAGAACCGTAGTTTCGGAAAAGACGGTGCGGATAAAGTGATCGAAGTACCCTGCGGAACGGTAGTGTATAACGCCGAAACCGGAGAATACCTTTGCGATGTGACGGACGACGGACAGGAAGTGATCTTGCTGAAAGGCGGTCGTGGCGGTCAGGGCAACAGTCATTTCAAGACGGCTACCCGTCAGGCTCCGCGCTTTGCGCAGCCGGGCGAACCGATGCAGGAAATGACGGTGATCATGGAGCTGAAGCTGTTGGCAGATGTAGGACTGGTAGGTTTCCCGAATGCGGGAAAGTCTACGTTACTTTCTGCTATTTCGGCTGCGAAACCGAAGATTGCCGATTACCCGTTTACGACACTCGAACCGAATTTGGGAATTGTTTCCTATCGCGATGGAAAGTCATTCGTGATGGCGGACATACCGGGTATCATCGAGGGAGCCAGTCAGGGAAAAGGATTGGGACTGCGGTTTCTGCGTCATATCGAGCGTAACTCGTTGCTGTTGTTCATGGTTCCGGCGGATAGCGATGATATCCGCAAGGAGTATGAAGTATTGCTGAATGAGTTGCGTACGTTCAATCCCGAAATGCTGGACAAACAACGTGTGCTGGCTATCACGAAGAGCGATATGCTCGATCAGGAGCTGATGGACGAGATTGAACCGACATTGCCCGAGGGTGTTCCGCATATATTCATTTCTTCTGTTTCCGGTTTGGGAATCTCAGTGTTGAAAGACATTCTGTGGGAGGAACTGAACAAGGAAAGTAATAAGATAGAAGACATTGTTCACCGTCCGAAAGACGTGACCCGTCTGCAACAGGAACTCAAAGAGATGGGCGAGGATGAAGAACTCGACTATGAATATGAGGAAGACGCTGACGACGACGATGATGATCTCGACTACGAATACGAAGAAGAGGATTGGGAGGAAAAATGATTTCAATCACAAGAGATAAAAGAATGTTGGGGTATGAGTCGTTAAGCTCATACTCCAACATTTCTCATTTTGTAACTACCCGGCAGGGAGGGTACAGCGAAGGAAATTATGCGTCATTCAACTGTACGCCCTACAGTGGAGACGAGGCGGAAAAGGTCCGGCGGAATCAAACGCTTCTGATGGAAGGAATGTCGCAGACACCCGAAGAACTGGTGATTCCTGTGCAGACTCATGAGACGAATTGCCTGCTGATCGGGGATGCTTATTTATCGGCTTCGTCTCAACAACGACAGGAGATGCTGCACGGAGTGGATGCTTTGATTACCCGCGAGTTGGGATATTGCCTTTGCATTTCTACTGCGGATTGTGTTCCTGTGTTGATATATGATAAGAAACATAGTGCCATAGCTGCCATTCATGCCGGATGGAGAGGGACGGTAGCATACATCGTGCGTGATACTTTGTTGCGGATGGAAAAGGAGTTTGGCACAAGTGGAGAAGATGTAGTTGCCTGTATCGGTCCGAGTATCTCATTGGCTTCTTTTGAAGTGGGTGAGGAAGTGTATGAAGCATTTCAGAAGAATGGTTTTGATATGCCTCGTATTTCTATCAGGAAAGAGGAAACCGGAAAACATCATATCGACTTGTGGGAAGCGAACCGGATGCAAATCCTTGCTTTCGGTGTGCCGTCCGGACAAGTGGAGCTTGCCCGGATATGTACGTATATTCATCACGACGAGTTTTTCTCGGCAAGGCGTTTGGGCATTAAGTCCGGACGGATTCTGTCGGGGATCATGATTCATAAATAATAGACTTGAACGTAAGTTGATATAAACTTGAATAAAAGTATGTTTGAAATAAAAGTATCTCAGGAAATAAAGAACGCCTGCCCTGTTTTTGCCGGAGCAGCCGTATATGCAGCAGTGAAGAATACTGCTTACTGCGATGGACTTTGGAAAGAAATAAATACTTTCACAGAAGACTTGACTACCACCACCCAAATGGCAGACATTAAGTTGCAACCTGTGATTGCTGCTACCCGTGAGGCTTATAAGCGTTGCGGAAAAGATCCGGGGCGTTATCGTCCGTCGGCAGAAGCGCTGCGCCGTCGCCTGATGCGTGGCATCCCTTTGTATCAGATTGATACTTTGGTTGACCTTATCAATCTGGTTTCTCTCCGTACCGGACATTCTATCGGTGGCTTCGATGCGGATAAGATACAGGGTAACCATCTTGAACTTGGCATTGGCAAAGCGGAAGAACCTTTCGAAGGTATCGGTCGGGGCATTTTGAACATTGAAGGATTGCCGGTGTACAGAGATTCTTTTGGAGGAATCGGGACACCGACAAGCGACCACGAACGTACGAAGATGGATGTCGGGACTACTCATATTCTCGCGATAGTCAACGGGTATAACGGAAAAGAGGGATTAAAGGAAGCTGCTGAAATGATTCAATCCTTACTGAGGGATTATGCCGGATCGGATGGCGGCGAGCTTATCTATTTTGAATAATAAAGGAATACATGAAGAACATACTTATTTTATTGACAGTCCTGCTTTTACCAACTCTTGCTTATGCGCAAAGTAAATCCTCTTTTTCTTCTATGGAGGTGAATCATGTACGGGTTGCTACTCCCGGACTTTTTGCGAAAAGCAATCATATATATCTGCATTTGGATTCTTTGCAAGAGCATGAATATGCTTTTCCCTTACCGGGAGCCAAAGTTATTTCCGCTTACGGAACTCGCGGAGGACATTCGGGAGCAGATATAAAGACGTGTGCCAAAGATACGATTCGTGCTGCTTTTGATGGAGTCGTACGTATGTCGAAGCCATATTATGCTTACGGAAATTTGGTTGTAGTCCGTCATGCGAACGGGCTGGAAACGATTTACAGTCATAACTTCAAGAATTTGGTACAGAGCGGAGATACGGTGAAAGCCGGACAACCTATCGGACTGACCGGACGTACCGGCCGTGCTACTACGGAGCATGTGCATTTTGAAACCCGCATTAACGGTCAGCATTTTAATCCGAATCTTATTTTCAATCTGAAGGAGGGCACATTACGAAAGGAATGTATTAAATGTACGAAGAATGGAAATGGGGTAGTGGTGAAGCCACAGGCGAATAATAATCGTGTGGCACAAAATAAAAAGTGAAAGAACTGAGATGGTCTGAAAAAGACGGAAGGGGATTGACTAAAAAGACAATAGTATCTCCCCTTCCCTTCGGGAAGGAGGGGTGGCTGAAAGCCGGGGTGGTAGGTAAAATAGGGTTGTCTATAATTTGCAGTGAATAAGTGGACTGCGTATTCACCTACCACCTCCCCCTGCGGGTACTCCTCCTTCCCGAAGGAGGAGAATTGAGATACTACCGACTTTTTAGTCACTCCCCAGTTATCGGCAGTCAAATGAAAGCGTTTGCTTATTTCATGATATGTTTGCCATAATTCCATCCTTTGAGGTCGTATAGCTCTGCATCCTTACGAATCCTTTCTTTAAAGTCTTCATAATTCCTTTTTTCTTGTGGTGTCCATCCGGCTTCGGCAACGGCGGCAAGACGTGGCAACATCAGGTATTCGAGAACGGAAGGTTCGGTCACCCATTCGGTCCAAAAGTTGGCTTGTACACCTTTATAATAAGGTTGCAAGGCAGCATCCACGTCTTTAAGCGGCTGATAGTTATAAACGGCCTCCACAGTTTCCGTTCCATGTCCCTGCGACATCGGTTCCGTGGGAAGTTTCGACTGTTTTCTGTTGATATAATAAGGTATTTGCGGGCTCAGGATGGTGTTCATTCCTTGTTTGGCAGCCTGTTTTGCGGCGGCATTAGCTCCGATCCATGCCATAATGGTGATGTCATTGCCAAGGATACTGGTATTTCCGTGAAGCACTTCGTTCCAGAATATAAGTTGGCGTTGTTGATCGGCAGGTTTGGTGGCAATGTAATCTTTTAGTTGTTTGTAGAAATAAATCTGCAAGTCTCTGAAGTTGGAAGAACCTATTTCACTCAGCAGCTTCTTGCATTCGTCATTCTTTTGCCATTTATTAGTGGGGCATTCGTCACCGCCTAAATGAATATAATTGAATGGAAACAATTCAGTGAGTTCATCAATTACCTCTTTGGCAAATTGCATCGCTTTCGGGTTGGCTACGTTGATTACATCAGTAGAAATCCCTTGTTGTAGCCATACTTCATGTTTATTCTCCGGGTCGCACGCCAAGAACTCCGGATAAGCTGCAACGGCTGCCTGTGAATGTCCCGGAATGTCTATTTCGGGAATGATTTCTATAAATTTCTTCTTTGCATACGCTACGATTTCTTTGATATCTTTTTGAGTATAAAAGCCGCCATAACGCTCACCGTCTGGTTTCACGTCACCGTATGCAAGTACTTTGCTGTTTCTCCATGCGCCTGTCTCCGTCAGTTTGGGGTATTTCTTTATTTCGATTCTCCAGCCTTGATCTTCTGTCAGATGCCAGTGGAAACGATTCATTTTGTAGATGGCCATCATGTCGATCACTCGTTTTATCTCATCTTTACCGAAGAAATGTCTGCCTTCGTCCAGCATAAAACCTCTCCATTCGAAACGGGGAGCATCTTCAATCTCGACAGATGGGAGACTCCATTGTGAATGGTCGGACGTTGCTACGCCTGCCATTACGTTGCGGGGCATCAGTTGCTTTAGCGTTTGTAGCGCATAATAGAAACCTGCCGGACGGGAGGCTTCGATCCGGACTTGTTTTTTCGAGACGTTCAGCTTATAAGCTTCGGCGGGAAGTTGTGGATTCAAATCTAAGATAATCCTTGCTTTAGCTTCTTTTTGAGTAGATGAAACCTTGATGCCGGTTGCTTCTTGCAATTCCTTTTTGAATGATTCAAAGACCATGCGGATGCTGTCTCCCTGATAAGGAGTGACTTTGGCTTTAAGTTGGTTGCCAAACTCAAAGCGGCCGTCTTTTACGGTAAGGTGAGCCGGTTGTGGGGTGAGAGCGATTTCTTGTGCTGTAAGCATCTCATTGCTACCGAGTAGCAATAGCAGGGGTAGAAAATGTTTGATTTTCATGGTAATTGGGGGTATTTAAATAAAAAGTATAACAGCGGACGAAGATAGAAATAATAAATCAGAAAAGTATGTCTTTATGATTATTTTGTTTGCTCTTTTTGATTTGTTTGATCTAGGTTCCCCATAAATTTGCTTAATTTGATAAATTAGTGTTTCTTTGCACCATGATATAAGTCATGATAACTAACCCCCATTATTACAACTTATGAAAAACAACAAGATTTATCTGTTGGGAGCCTGCCTCCTGTGTGCTGTTACTGTTTTTGCGCAGAATGTTAGTCTGCAACCCCCTCCTCAACAACTCATTGTTCAAAACAAGACCATCGATCTGCCTGCTGTCTATCAGCTGAATGGCGGGGAAGAAGCCAATCCGCATGCTGTAAAGGTACTGAAAGAACTGCTTTCCGGTAAGCAAAGCAGCAAGAAAGGGATGCTTATTTCTATTGGAGAGAAAGGTGACAAGAGTGTGCGTAAATATAGCCGCCGGATTCCTGACCATGAAGAAGGCTATTACCTGTCTGTGAATGAAAAGGAAATCGTACTGGCCGGAAACGACGAACGAGGTACTTATTACGCTCTGCAAACTTTTGCGCAATTGCTGAAAGACGGGAAGCTGCCCGAAGTAGAAATCAAAGATTACCCTTCTGTACGGTATCGTGGAGTGGTAGAAGGATTTTACGGAACTCCCTGGAGTCATCAGGCACGCCTTAGCCAACTGAAGTTTTACGGTAAAAACAAGATGAACACTTATATATACGGTCCGAAAGATGATCCGTATCATAGTGCTCCCAACTGGCGTTTGCCTTATCCCGACAAAGAAGCTGCCCAGTTGCAGGAATTGGTGGCGGTAGCCAACGAGAACGAAGTTGACTTTGTATGGGCGATCCATCCGGGACAGGATATCAAATGGAATCAGGAAGACCGTGATCTTCTGCTCGCTAAGTTTGAGAAGATGTATCAGCTCGGTGTCCGTTCGTTCGCCGTATTCTTTGATGATATCTCCGGTGAAGGTACTAATCCGCAGAAACAAGCGGAACTACTGAACTACATTGATGAGAAATTCGCACAGGTAAAACCGGATATAAACCAACTGGTGATGTGCCCTACGGAATATAATAAAAGCTGGTCGAACCCTAATGGCAATTATCTGACTACGCTGGGCGAAAAACTCAATCCTTCCATTCAGATCATGTGGACGGGAGACCGTGTCATTTCCGATATTACCCGTGACGGCATTTCATGGATTAACGAACGAATCAAGCGTCCGGCTTATATCTGGTGGAACTTCCCGGTGTCCGATTATGTGCGCGATCATCTGCTTCTCGGTCCTGTGTATGGCAACGATACTACGATTGCCAAAGAGATGTCGGGCTTTGTAACCAATCCGATGGAACATGCCGAATCGTCAAAGATAGCGATTTATAGTGTGGCAAGTTATGCCTGGAATCCTGCCAAGTATGATACATGGCAGACGTGGAAGGATGCGATCCGTACCATTCTGCCAAGTGCAGCGGAAGAACTTGAATGCTTTGCAATGCACAATTCCGACTTGGGACCTAACGGACATGGATACCGCCGCGAAGAATCTATGGATATCCAACCGGCTGCCGAACGTTTCCTGAAAGCGTTCAAAGAAGGCAAAAATTACGATAAGGCAGATTTCGAGACTCTTCAATATACGTTCGAACGCATGAAAGAATCCGCCGATATCCTGTTGATGAATACGGAGAACAAACCGTTGATTGTGGAAATCACTCCTTGGGTGCATCAGTTTAAACTGACGGCTGAAATGGGAGAAGAAGTGCTGAAGATGGTAGAAGGCCGGAATGAATCTTATTTTCTGCGGAAATACAATCATGTGAAGGCTTTGCAGCAACAGATGTTCTATATCGATCAGACGAGTAATCAGAATCCTTATCAACCGGGAGTAAAGACAGCTACGCGAGTGATAAAACCATTAATTGACCAGACTTTTGCCACAGTTGTGAAATTCTTCAATCAAAAGTTTAATGCTCATCTGGATGCCACTACCGATTATATGCCGCATAAGATGATCAGTAATGTGGAGCAGATCAAGAACCTGCCGTTGCAGGTGAAAGCGAACCGTGTACTCATTTCTCCTGCCAATGAAGTTGTGAAATGGGCGGCTGGAAACAGTGTTGAAATAGAACTGGATGCTATCTATCCGGGAGAGAATATTCAGATAAACTTTGGTAAGGATGCTCCTTGTACATGGGGACGCCTTGAAATCTCTACGGACGGCAAGGAATGGAAAACGGTGGATCTGAAGCAGAAAGAAAGCAGATTGTCGGCCGGTTTGCAGAAAGCTCCTGTGAAGTTTGTCCGCTTCACGAATGTGAGTGATGAAGAACAGCAGGTCTATTTGCGCCAGTTTGTTCTGACTATAGAGAAGAAATAAGAATGATTATATAGGCTGACTAAAAAGTCTGAACTACCCACAATTCCCCTCCTTCCCGAAGGAGGAGAGTTGGAAGTTACCACCGACTTTTTAGTCAGCCTTTTTTTGATTTACGATATTCCCGCGGTGACATTCCCATGATCTTACTGAATAGGCGGGAAAAATAATAAGTATCTTCAATGCCTATTTTATAGCATATCTGATTTATCTTCATATCGGTGGTATCCAGCAACAGGCAGGCCTGCTGCATCTTTAGTAGATTAAAGTAAGTAAGCGGACTGTGTCCCGTTTGCTTTTTGAACAACATGGAGAAGTGCGACGGAGAATATCCGATTTGTGTCGATATCTCTTCCAGACTCAGATGTTTCTCCATATTCTCTTTCATATAGTGGATGGCAACGTTCACTATTCCCTCGTCTTCTGCCTCATTGGTGCCTGCATTACGATATTGCTGGACATAGCGTAACGTTCCCAGATAAAAGTGAAACATAGAAAACGCATAACGCAGGTTCTCGTTGCTATAACCATTTTTGAGTGTATTGAATATCTCTTCAAACAGGTTGATCCGCGTACTGATGCGGGAGTGTTGTTCGGGCTGAATATCCATCGGACGGTTGGCGTCTTTGGCATAGAACGGAGCAAGAATACCTTTGAAGTGAATCCAGTAAATAGTCCATGGCGTCGATTTGTTGGAAGCATAAGAATGCGGGACTCCTGCTGGAAGAATAAAATACTGATTGGCGGAGACGGTATATTCCTGGTCTCCGATCCGGTAAGATCCGGCGCCATCAATACAATAGATGAAGACATATTGATTGATGGGCTCTTTCCGTTCCCGAAAATGATGCTTGGCTTTGGGATAATATCCGATGTCAGTGATATGCAGCATGGAGGTCAGCGGGTCCTCTTCCATCTTATCAACGATGATGCGGGGCAATACTAAGGCTCTTTCCCCGGTAAATCCATCTTTTAGTTTTACCATAGTACATAATTGGTTATTCTGCGCAAATATATAATAATGTATGCGATCTGTCAAATAATACATTAAAAATAAGATTGTCCATCTTTATAAAATGAAATTCTATTTTTTGTGCTTTGGATACGCTCTATCTTTGCAACATCAATTAATCAATCTTCTAGTGGTATGAAAAGTTATAATAAAAAGTTTGTCTATTCCATTTGTTTGGTTTCTGCGATGGGCGGTCTGCTCTTTGGGTATGACTGGGTGGTAATCGGAGGAGCGAAACCTTTCTATGAACTCTATTTCGGTATTGCCGATTCGCCGACGATGCAGGGACTGGCTATGAGTGTAGCCCTGCTTGGCTGTCTGATCGGTGCTATGGTAGCCGGTATGATGGCTGACCGCTATGGCAGGAAACCTCTCTTGCTGATTTCCGCATTTATTTTTTTATCTTCCGCATACGCTACCGGTGCATTTTCCGTATTCGGCTGGTTTCTGGCAGCACGCTTTTTGGGAGGCATCGGCATCGGTATCGCTTCGGGGCTGTCTCCGATGTACATTGCCGAAGTAGCTCCTACTTCCATTCGGGGGAAATTGGTGTCCCTCAATCAACTGACTATTGTATTAGGTATCCTTGGTGCACAAATAGCCAACTGGCTGATAGCCGAGCCTATACCTGCCGACTTTACGCCTGCCGATATCTGTGCTTCATGGAACGGACAGATGGGATGGCGCTGGATGTTCTGGGGAGCAGCATTTCCGGCAGCGGTATTCTTGCTGCTAGCCTGTTTTATTCCCGAAAGTCCCCGTTGGCTGGCAATGAAAGGCAAGAGGGAGAAAGCATGGAGTGTGCTCAGCCGGATAGGAGGAAACCGCTATGCAGAGCGGGAACTTCAAATGGTGGAACAAACCTCCGCTTCCAAGTCGGAAGGAGGATTGAAATTGTTGTTCAGTCGTCCGTTCCGTAAGGTACTCGTACTGGGTGTTATCGTGGCTGTGTTCCAGCAATGGTGCGGTACGAATGTGATTTTCAATTACGCACAGGAAATATTCCAGTCGGCGGGTTATTCGCTGGGTGATGTACTTTTTAATATTGTAGTAACCGGTGTAGCGAATGTGATCTTTACGTTTGTGGCTATCTATACGGTCGAACGTTTGGGGCGCCGTGCTTTGATGCTTTTGGGGGCTGGGGGACTGGCGGGTATTTATCTGGTTCTCGGTACGTGTTACTTTTTTCAGGTCAGCGGTTTCTTTATGGTAGTGCTGGTAGTGTTGGCGATAGCTTGTTATGCCATGTCTTTGGGGCCTATCACGTGGGTACTGCTTGCTGAGATATTCCCCAACCGCGTGCGTGGTGTCGCTATGGCAACCTGTACTTTCGCTTTGTGGGTCGGTAGTTTCACGCTTACCTACACATTTCCGTTGCTGAATACTGCATTGGGCAGTTACGGCACATTCTGGATTTATTCGGCTATCTGCGTCTTCGGCTTCCTTTTCTTCCTGCGTGCATTGCCTGAGACAAAAGGGAAATCGCTGGAGACATTGGAGAAAGATCTGATAAAATAAAAAGATATAATTAATAATATCATGGTAAAAGCATGGAGAGAAAAGGTTGTAATTCCTACTTATGAAGTAGGTAAACCGGAAAAGAATCCTATTTTCCTGGAGAAACGTGTCTACCAGGGCAGTAGTGGGGTAGTTTATCCTTATCCTGTCATCGAATCGATGTCCGATGAAAAAGTAGATAAGGAATACGAAGCTATCTTTATTGAAAACGAATACATCAAGGTGATGATTCTGCCCGAGTTAGGCGGTCGTGTACAAATGGCTTATGATAAGATCAGGGAACGTCATTTTATTTATTACAATCACGTGATTAAACCTGCATTGGTGGGGCTGGCAGGTCCGTGGATTTCGGGAGGTATTGAGTTTAACTGGCCTCAGCATCATCGTCCCAGTACTTATATGCCTGTGGATACGACGATTGAAGAAAATGCTGACGGCAGCGTCACTGTATGGGTGAACGAAATGGAACGGATGTTTCATCAGAAAGGGATGGCGGGCTTCACGCTTCGTCCGGGACATGCTTTTCTCGAAATAAAAGGGGTGCTCTACAACCGCACCGAAGTGCCGCAAACCTTCCTGTGGTGGGCGAATCCTGCCGTAGCGGTGAACGACTACTATCAGAGTGTATTTCCGCCCGACATCAATGCGGTGTTCGATCATGGGAAGCGTGCCGTATCCAGCTTCCCTATAGCAACGGGTACTTATTATAAGATGGACTATTCTGCCGGAGTAGACATTTCGAACTATAAGAATATCAAAGTTCCTACTTCGTATATGGCTGTCAACTCCCGTTACAACTTTGAGGGTGGCTACGAAAACGACACTTGTGCAGGTATGCTTCATGTGGCAAATCATCATATTTCTCCGGGTAAAAAGCAATGGACATGGGGGAACGGTGATTTCGGCCGTGCATGGGACCGTAATCTGACTGACGAGGACGGACCTTACATCGAACTGATGGCTGGTGTCTATACCGAGAACCAACCGGACTTTACATGGCTGCAACCTTACGAAGAAAAGAGCTTCGTACAGTACTTCCTGCCTTACCGTGAACTGGGAGTGGTGAAGAATGCAAGCAAAGATTTGTTGATGAACATAGAACCGGAAGGTGAAAAGGAGGTACGTTTCAAGATATTCGCAACATCTAAGCAGGTGGTTAATGTAGTGCTGAAAGGTGACGATGGAAAAGTGTATTATAGCAGGCAAGTGACCATTACTCCGGAAGAACTATTGAATGAAACGGTAGACGTAGCAGGAGAGAAGTTGAACAAACTGAATCTTGAAATCACCGCAAACGGCAAGGAACTGCTTTACTGGCATGCCGAACCGGACGAAGTAAAACCGATTCCGGATGCTGCCGAAGCTGCTTTGTTGCCGGAAGAAATAAAAACAACCGAGCAACTCTATCTGACAGGTTTACATCTGGAACAATACAGACACGCCACCTATAATCCGGTAGACTATTACGAAGAAGCCTTGCGCCGTGACCCGATCGATGTACGTAGCAATAATGCACTCGGATTATGGTATATCCGTAAAGGCCGTTTCCGGAAAGCTGAACAATACTTGCTTACAGCAGTGAAGACCTTGCAGAAGCGCAACCCGAATCCGTATGATGGAGAACCTATCTATAATCTCGGACTTGCCTTGAAATATCAGGGACGCTATAATGAGGCTTACGACCGTTTCTATAAATCATGCTGGAATGCAGCCTGGCAGGATGCCGGTTATTTTGCCTGTGCCCAGATTGCTACGATGCAAGGACGTCTGGAAGACGCTTTGGACGAAGTGGACCGTTCGCTTATCCGCAACTGGCATAATCATAAGGCACGTGCTCTGAAAACGACCATTCTCCGTCAGATGGGGAAAGCGGAAGAAGCCTTGCAAGTGATTGAAGATTCATTGGCTATTGATAAATTCAACTTCGGTTGCCGTTATGAGAAATATCTGATAACCAATGCTACCGAAGACTTGCTTACTTTAAAAACGATGATGCGTGGCGAAGCTCACAACTATGATGAAATCGCACTTGATTATTGTGCTGCCGGTTGCTGGACAGAAGCCGCTTCTTTGTGGAATGTAGCTATCGCTGAGGGCAGTGTAACACCGATGACTTATTATTACTTGGGTTGGTGTCTTGTTCAGGGTAAGTTATCCGGTGCGGAACAGGCATTTGCCGATGCTGCCAACGCTTGTCCGGACTATTGTTTCCCTAACCGCCTGGAAGCCATTCTTGCTTTGCAATGTGCTATGGAACAAAACCCGAATGATGCGAAAGCACCTTATTATCTGGGTAATTTGTACTACGACAAACGTCAGTACGATTTGGCACTCGAAGCATGGGAAACTTCCGCCGGACTGGATGACAAGTTCCCTACGATATGGCGTAATCTGGCTTTGGCTAACTTTAACAAAAAGGATGACGAAGCAACAGCCATCGAATATATGGAACGTGCTTTCCAACTCGATACGACCGATGCGCGTGTGTTGATGGAATTGGATCAGCTCTATAAACGTGTCCGTCGTCCGCATTCCGAACGTCTGGTGTTCTTGCAGCAATACCCCGAATTGATAGCGCAACGTGACGACCTCGTACTGGAAGAAATCACTTTGCTGAATCAGACAGGCGAGTATGAAAAGGCTAAAACGTTACTTGATGCGCATATCTTCCATCCGTGGGAAGGCGGCGAAGGAAAAGTACCGGGACAATATCAGTTTGCCCGTGTGGAACTGGCGAAGAAAGCACTTGAAGCCGGGAATTACAGTGAAGCTGTCTCGTTGCTGGCAGAGTGTCTTGAATATCCGCATCACTTGGGTGAAGGTAAGTTGCACGGTGCACAGGAAAATGATTTCTATTATTTCATGGGTTGCACTTATGAAGGTCTGGGGCAGAATGATAAAGCGGTAGAATGCTGGGAACAAGCGATTGTCGGTCCTACCGAACCGGCTGCTGCCATGTACTACAATGATGCAAAACCGGATAAGATTTTCTATCAGGGACTGGCATTGTTGAAACTGAACCGCATGGATGAGGCTAACGGACGCTTCCATAAACTGACAACTTACGGAGAGAAACATCTTTTTGACAAGGTTAAAATGGATTATTTTGCAGTGTCACTACCCGATTTGTTAATATGGGAAGATGACCTGACCATACGAAACGTCATTCACTGCAAATATATGATGGCATTGGGATATTGGGGATTGAACGAAAAAGAGAAATCTGTTCGGTTGCTGAGTGAGGTAGAAAGATTGGATATCAATCATCAGGGTATTCAGGCTTTTCGTAGTCTGATTGGGTAGGAAGTATTGGTTCTTGGTTAGGACCGGCGTACTCTTGTTTCAGTCCGGTGCTAACCAAGTACTTCTTCCTGTTTACGGTACAAATTTGATGCAGACAGGCTTGTCCACCTTTATATCTTTACGTATATCCGTCAGTAATCCTGTATCTGTATCCCTTTCATAAATCTGTATCACATTACTATCCCGACAAGCCACCAGCAAATACTTGCCGTTAGGCGTGATAATGAAATTGCGCGGGTGAATGCCTGTCAGTTGATAACCAACTTTCGTCAGCATACCGTTTTCCGGATGGATACTGAAGATCGCCAGCCCGTCAGCCTTTAGCCGGTTACTTGCATACAGGAATTTGCCGTCCGGGCTGATATGAATATCACCACTTCCTTTGGCTCCCACAGTGTCGGCAGCAATTGTCTGAATTTCTTTTAACTCTCCATCGCTATATTCAAACGCAATGACTGTTCCCGATAGTTCATTGATGAGATACGCATAGCTTCCATTCGGTGCAAATGTCAGATGGCGGGGACCCGAACCGGCTTCTACTTTATAAGAGGCGGGACTTCCTTCTTTCAGAAAAACATCTTCATTGTCTGCCTTTGCATTCGGATTAACAATAAATTTGTGTATCTGGTCCGTGCCCAGATCGTCTGCAAATAAGTATTTGCCATCCGGCGTGATGCGGACACAATGCAGATGCGGTTTCTCCTGACGTTCCTTGTCGGCTCCCGAACCTTTGAACTTCACCACCTCAGAAGCGGGGAGAAGTGAACCGTCCTTATCGATCGGGAAGACAGAAATGCTTCCTCCGCTGTAATTGGCAGTAACCACATTACTTCCGTTGGTAATGATGTAGCAAGGATCTTCGCCTCCGGTTTTCTGCGTATTCAGCAGTCGGAAAGTTCCTTCCTCCTTATTGAAAGCAAATGCGTTGGCAGCAGCTTGTTCGTTGCTGAATTCGCTGACTGCATAGATGAATTTGCCGTCGGCAGAAGGTACGAGATAAGATGGGTTTTCCACTTCCGCTTCACTGAGTGCGGTTGCGGTTCCGTTTTCTTCATTGAATCGGAAACTATAGAGACCTTTACTGTCTCCCGAAGTGTAAGTACCGACAATCATTGTCAGTTCCTGTTCTGCTTCATGGGAGCCTTCGGTCCGGGAAGCCTTTTTTGATGTACAACTAGATGTGAACATACCGATAATACAGATGGTTGCAAAAGTTTTTAGCATATATAGGTTCTTTTTATTAGATAGCAACTTCCTTAGTCTATACTAATGTCTTGTATAATAGATGATTGCAGTTTCCTTGTCGTTCCCTTACGAGGACACGATGGTTTCCCGGCGAGGAAACGGTCGTTTCTCTACGGGGATACTTGCGTTTCTCTACGAGGAAACTGTCGTTTCTTTACTTGAAACGGAAATCTCCCTTACCTGTCCCAGTTATACTCTACTATATAACTGTCGAAATACTCACTTTGAATGACTCCCAGTTCTTTGGCAGTGTTTATAATCCATTGCTGCTCGGCGGGAGTGAGCGCCAGTTTGCCACTGCGTTTCAAGTAGTAGTTTTTACGTCCCAGATATCCGATCATCCGATAGCGGAACGTGTTTGCCACGCGTACTGTGAGTGCATTTATTGTGCACATGAATCCTTTGGCGTAACGCACCTTTTCGTTCGAACAGAAATAGTCACATTTTTCTTTTATGCCCTTTATATGGTTTGGATTCATAATTGGCAGAAAAACTTTGTTTGCAGGGGCGTGTTTTAAAGCTATCTGTCGCAGGCAAGTCGAGGCTTGCGGGCAATTTTCGGCAGCGCACATTCCGAATGTGAAAGGTACTTGAGAATAATCAAATGGTTCTTCCATTGCTTTTTTGAGGTTGATAGTATTTATTATATTCCACAAATGTACGGATAATGTTGGTAAGTTGGAAATAACCGGGCCTACAAATGTTGTATGTTTGGGAGCCAAGTCTGCCTCCGCTCATGATATATCTCTGTATACCGGATAGCATATCATCGGCTAATATTTGCAAATATATGATGGTTAGTAACAAAAGAATATGTATCTTTGTGCCAAAGAAAACAGGATTATTGAAAGGATATGATGCATTATTTATCCCTTATTTGTTTCTTAAATATAAAATAGCGATTGTTTTCTTTTGATTTCCAGACCGTTACAAAGTCATGGGGTTGACTGGATTTGACAGCGGGCAGAAATGGTAGGTAAGCATGCAGTGGGTCGGTAATTTCCACTTAAATCTCAGTTATCAAAACTTTATCTGGCGAAACTAATTACGCTCTTGCTGCTTAATCGAATCACAGTAGATTAGCTTAATCCAGGCACTAGGTGCCAGGACGAGACATCACTCGGAAGCTGTTGCTCCGAAGCATTCCGGTTCAGTGGTGCAGTAACATCGGGGATAGTCAGAAGCGGCCTCGCGTTTTTGATGAAACTTTAGAGGATAAGGCAGGAATTGATGGCTTTGGTTCTGCTCCTGCACGAAAATTTAGGCAAAGATAAGCATGTAGAAAGCTTATGATTTCCTCGTTTGGACGAGGGTTCGATTCCCTCCAGCTCCACTTAAAAACAAATGAAAGCTCTGATTATCAGAGCTTTTTCTTTTTGCAGTTTTTCTCTTTTACTCCCCTTTTTATTGTTGATCCTTTATTTTATCTCTTTTTAGATACAAAGTCAATTTCTTATACATCCTATCACTCTATTCTCTTTTGGTATGATAATATGGCTATTTGGTATTGTCAATATTTATGTGTTTTTGTTTTATATACGGAATAATTATAAATATATGCAAACAAGTATTAATAATATATCTTTATTATGTTCTAATCTTTGAGAATGTCTACTTTTATACTTGTAATCGATAATAATCTTAGCGGATATGGAAAATAATGTTAACCAAATTGAGTTGAAGTTTCAGCGTTTTTTTATTTCTAATTTTCCGAAAGTAAAGAATTATGCCCAGCTGTTGCTTAAGTCGGAAGTTGATGCTGAAGATGTTGCTCAAGATATTTTCTGTAAGCTTTGGTTACAACCGGAAATATGGCTTGACAATGAAAATGAATTAGATAACTACCTCTTTATAATGACCAGAAACATTATTCTGAATATCTTCAAGCATCAGCAAATCGAACGGGAATATCAGGAAGGATACCTTGAGAAAACAGTGCTTCATGAATTGATAGAAGGGGAAGATGCCCTTAATAATATATATTATGAAGAAATGTTGCTGGTTGTTCGCCTGACTTTGGAAAAAATGCCTGAACGGCGAAGGTTAATATTCGAGCTGAGTCGTTTTAAGGGATTAAGTTATAAAGAAATCGCAGAAAAGCTTAATGTTTCCATCCGTACGGTAGAGCACCAGGTGTATTTAGCACTGATAGAACTAAAAAAAGTGCTTCTATTTTTATTTTTTCTATTTTCCTTTAAGTAGTGTTTTTCTTTTAGTTGTATTTAGTGTATAAAGGAAGAAATTAATGATGAAAAACTATATTCAACAGATCATAGAGTTATTCGGGCATAATGAGTATTCATTGGCTACGCGTAGAAAAGTGCAGCGATGGTTGGCTGACGACAATCATGCGGAAGAAAAAAAAGAAGCACTTCACACGTTGTGGCAACAAGCGGGAGAACAGAAAGTACCTCGCGGAATGCAACAGTCCATATTACGGATGCAACAAAATCTGGGAATGCAGTCTGTCGGTTCCGGTAAAAAGTATCAGTTACTTATATGGAGAGCAGCAGCTATTTTCCTGTTGGCAGTATCGTCTGTTTCTATCTATCTGATGTTGGAGAAAGACAAACCGCAAAAAGACTTGGTAGAATGTTTCATACCAACGGCGGAAATACGTGAACTTACATTGCCCGATGGTACCCGGGTGATGCTAAATTCGAGAAGCACCTTACTGTACCCGGAGCAGTTTGCCGGTAAGACCAGAAGTGTATATTTGATTGGCGAAGCAAATTTCCAGGTAAAGCCGGATGAAAAACATCCTTTTATAGTGAAAGCCAATGATTTTCAAATAACAGCTTTAGGTACAGAGTTTAACGTGAATGCCTATCCGGAGAACAATGAACTGATTGCAACTCTGCTGGAAGGTAGTGTGAAGGTAGAATTTAATAATCTGATATCTAATGTAATACTTAAACCCAATGAGCAGATAACGTATAATAAACAGACCCGGAAACGTAGCCTCCAATCGCCTCGGATAGAGGATGTGACTGCTTGGCAGCGTGGAGAGCTGGTTTTCAGTGATATGCATCTCGATGAGATTTTTACGAGTCTCGAACGCAAATTTCCCTATACCTTTGTTTATAGCCTTCACAGCCTGAACAATAAATCGTATAGTTTCCGTTTCCAACAGCGAGCCACTTTGGAAGAGGTGATGAAGATAATAACACAGGTGGCAGGGGATGTGAAATATATAATTAAGGGGAATAAATGCTATATAACTGATAAAATATAGAAAAACGATTGTTGAACCTTTTTTAACTTAATGTACTATGCAAAAAAGTATCCGGAAGAAATGGCCGTTTCTCCCGGATGTGAAATCATTGTCCTTCTAATATTAGCGTATCTCGACGCTATTTCAATTGATCATAGAATAATAACCAATTAACTAATACTAAAAAGATGCTACAAATTTACGAAAAAAGAGCAGATAATGTTGTTCAAAAGCGAGTCTTTCTCATTTTTTTTAGGTCTATTATTGATGCAGACCCTTGCTTTTGCTCAAAGTGATAGTAAAATTACTATCCAGCAGAAAGATATCACTGTAGTAGATGCATTGAAAACTGTGGAAAGACAGTCGAAGATGTCTATAAATTATAGTGATTCCGAATTGAAAGGAAAGAAAATTGCCGATCTTAACTTGGAAGACGTATCGGTGACTACTGCGCTCGATGCAATCTTGAAAGGAACAGGTTTCTCTTATCAGATTCAAGGTAATTATATTATAGTTACGGAGAAGAAACCGGCAGCTGCACAATCTGTCAAAGATATCAAAGGGAAAGTAACCGATGAGAATGGTGAACCCCTGATCGGAGTAAATATCTCTGTGGACGGCAGTTCTACAGGGACAATTACAGACTTTGACGGAAACTTTTCGATTAAAAGTCCCGGTAATGCCCGTTTGAAAATATCTTATATAGGATATGCAACTCAACTGATTGCTGTTTCCAATAAGGACTTTTACCCGATTACAATGAAACAAGATACGGAAGTGCTGGACGAAGTAGTCGTGACGGCATTGGGTATCAAGCGGGCAGAAAAGGCACTGTCTTACAATGTGCAGCAGATAAAAAGCGAGGATATAACCGGCATTAAAGATGCCAACTTCATCAATTCACTGAATGGTAAGATAGCCGGTGTAAGTATCAACAAGAGTGGTAGTGGTGTCGGTGGTGCGACGCGTGTCGTTATGCGTGGCGCTAAATCTATCGAAGGCGACAACAATGCACTGTATGTAGTAGATGGTATCCCTTTGTTTAATACTAATATGGGAAACACAGATAGTGGTATCATGGGTGAAGGCAAAGCCGGAACGGAAGGTATTGCTGATTTCAATCCGGAAGATATCGAGAGTATCTCTATTCTGAGCGGACCTTCGGCGGCTGCTTTGTATGGTAGTAGTGCGGCAAATGGTGTCGTTCTGATTACTACTAAGAAAGGGCAGGAAGGTAAATTACAGATATCATTTTCTTCTTCATCCGAATTCAGCAAAGCGTACATGATGCCCGAATTCCAGAACACGTATGGAAATAAAGAAGGTATGTTCGAAAGCTGGGGTGACAAACTGGCCCGTCCGAATTCGTATGATCCCAAGAGTGATTTCTTCAACACCGGAACCAACTTTATCAACTCGTTGACCTTGTCTACCGGTACAAAGCAGAATCAAACTTTTGCTTCGGTTTCATCCACCAATTCAAAAGGTATTGTTCCCAACAATTCTTATGACCGTCTGAACTTCACCATTCGCAATACAGCCACTTTTCTGGACGATAAATTGCAGTTGGATTTAGGAGCGTCCTATGTGAAACAGGAAGATAAAAACATGGTATCGCAGGGACAATACTGGAATCCGGTGATTTCTGCCTACCTTTTCCCCCGTGGAGAAGACTTCGACGATATCAAGACTTTCGAGCGTTATGATCAGAGCCGCAATATTCCGATACAGTATTGGCCGATTGCCGATGCAACCTATGGTTCGCAGAATCCCTACTGGACTGCTTACCGCAACATCGCAACGAACGAGAAGAGCCGTTATATGTTTAATGTCGGTCTGAGCTATAAGATTACCGATTGGATGAATCTTGCCGGACGTTATCGTATGGACGATACTCATGTTCAGTTTGAACGTAAGGTTTATGCTACTTCCGATCAGAAATTTGCCGAAGGAAAGAAAGGTCTGTATGATTACAGCAATTACAAAGACCGTCAGGAGTATGCCGACTTTATGTTAAATATCAACAAGCAGTTCAACGATTTTAATATTTCTGCCAACTTGGGTTATAGCTACTCTAACTACTGGTCGCTGGCAAGAGGCTACAAAGGAACCTTGCTCGGAGTAACAAACCTGTTTGCCGCCAGCAACATCGACCCTTCCAACGGTCGTATCTCGGAAGACGGAGGTGACAGTCGCGTACGTAATCACGCTATCTTTGCCAACGTCGAATTGGGCTGGAGAAGTATGCTTTATCTTACGTTGACAGGGCGTAATGACTGGAACTCCCGATTGGTAAACACCAGCGAAGAATCCTTCTTCTATCCCTCGGTAGGTCTGTCCGGTATTATCTCTGAAATGGTGAAATTGCCCGAGTTCATTTCCTATTTAAAGGTACGCGGGTCTTATACGGAAGTCGGTTCTCCGGTATCACAGTCGGGACTTACTCCGGGAACTGTGACCACTCCGATTATCGGTGGTGCACTGGCTCCCACAGGCATCTATCCTTTTACTGATTTCAAGGCAGAACGTACCCGTTCTTATGAATTGGGATTGAGTGTACGTTTATGGAATAAACTGAGTGCCGAAGTTACTTACTATAAATCGAATACATACAATCAGACCTTTATTGGCGATTTGCCGGAATTTTCGGGTTACAAACAAATCTATTTGCAGGCTGGTAATGTACAAAATCACGGTTGGGAAGCATCGTTGGGATACAGAGACAGCTTCGGAGACTTTAGCTTCTCCTCCAATCTGACCTTCTCGCGCAATGTCAACGAAATCAAAGAAATGGTGGAAAACTATCGTACCGACATGAGTCCCGAGCCTATCAACGTGCCGGAAGTAAGGAAAGACAATGGACGCGTTATATTAAAAGTCGGCGGCAGCATCAACGATATATATGCCAATACTTTCCTGAAGAAAGACAGTCAGGGGTATGTTGAAATCAAACAAGACGGTTCGTACGGACTCGAACAAGGTGAACCCGTTTTCTTGGGCAAGACGTCACCGGACTTTAATCTGGGATGGAGCAACTCGCTGTCATACAAAGGATTCGGACTCAGCTTCCTGATTAACGGACGTTTTGGTGGTGTGGTAACTTCCTCTACCCAAGCTATTCTCGATCGCTTCGGAGTATCCAAAGCATCTGCCGAAGCACGCGATGCAGGCGGTGTCTTACTGCCCGGACAAGGGAGAGTGGATGCACAATCGTATTATCAGCTGATAGGTACGGGTGACTATACCACTTCCGGATATTATGTGTATAGTGCAACCAATATCCGTCTGCAAGAGCTGACTTTGAGTTACAGGTTCCCCGACCTTTGGTTTAAGAATGTGCTGAAAGATGTTACTTTGTCATTCATTGCCAATAACCCTTGGATGCTCTACAGCAAAGCTCCGCATGATCCGGAACTGACTCCGTCCGTAGGAACTTACGGTCAAGGTAATGACTATTTTATGCAGCCGAGTGTGAGAAGTTTCGGTTTCGGTATTAAATTTAAATTATAACTGACCTCATGAAAAAGATAAATCAATATAAACTATTAGCAGGAATCTGCGCTTTGTCGCTCTTTACTGCTTGTGACTTTGAAGAGCTAAACACCAATCCGTTCGAGATGACCGACGAAATGGGCATAAGAGATGGTGTTGCTGTCGGAGGTGCTGTAACAGCGATGCAAAGAGCTGTAGTCACCGTAGGAACTCAGGCTGACGATACGGATGCCATCAACCAGTATCAGGTTGCATATAATCTGTCAGCCGATTCGTGGAGCGGATTTTTCGGACAGAACAATAACTGGTATAGCGGCAGTAATAATACTACCTATTACTTGCAGGACAATTGGGTGGCGGCTACTTATACCAATTCATATACGACTCTGCTGTCTTCCTGGAAAAAGATAAAACAAGAATCCGAAAAGACCGAAACACCGGAAATCTTTGCTTTGGCTCAGATTCTGAAGATATCTGCATGGCATAAAACGCTTGAATCTTTCGGTCCTATTCCTTACACTCATGCAGGAGAACCTGCACTGGTGATACCTTTCGACAGCGAACAAGTTGCATTCAATGCCATGTTTACCGATCTGACAGCTGCTATCGACATTTTGACTGTGAGAGCGGAACAAGGGGCAACCATTGTTGCCGATTATGATGCCGTATATGCCGGTGATACGAGAAAATGGGTGAAATACGCCAATTCACTGATGTTGCGTTTGGCAATGCGTATCAGTTATGCTGACGAAACGACTGCACAGAAATATGCCCGTCAGGCTTTGAATCATACATTTGGAGTGATGACTTCGAAATCAGACGAAGCCCAGATGAGTACCGGAGCCGGAATGGTCTTTCGTAACAACATTGAGTGGCTGGCCAATCAGTATAATGAGTGTCGCATGGGCTCTTCCATGTTTTCTTATTTGTTGGGTTATCAGGACCCGCGTCTGAGTGCTTATTTTGAAGCTTCTCCCAGTGCGTATGCGGTAGCGGCTTTTGACGGGAAAAACTATCAGGCGGTACCTCCCGGCAATGCCAATCAGCAGAATACGATTTATACCGATTTCTCCAAACCCAATATTACCTCCAACACTCCGACTTACTGGATGCGTGCTTCCGAGGTTTATTTTCTGAGAGCTGAGGCCGCGTTGAGATGGGGAAGCGAATTTGGTGATGCGGAAGCACTGTATGAACAAGGAGTTGCCACGTCATTTGATGAGAATGGTATCAGTTCGTCTGTAGACGACTATCTGGCTTCCGGATTGACTCCGATTGCACATAATATGAGAGCCTCCTATTACAGTTACAATGCTGCGGCTCCTACTACTGCAACACCTGCCTTCAGCGGTGGAACGGAAGAAAAACTGGAGAAGATCATGATTCAGAAGTGGATTGCACTATATCCAAACGGACACGAAGCATGGACCGAATGGAGAAGAACCGGTTATCCGAAACTGAATCAGGTGCAGACCAACCGCGGACAGGGCGTTACTCGTGAAGGTGGCATTCGTCGTATGGTGTATCCTGTAAGTTTCTATCAGTCGGCAGAGGATAGAGCCAATTATGAAGAAGCATTGAAGCTATTGGGCGGTCTTGATAAAGACAAAGCAACTACTCAGTTGTGGTGGGATTGTAAAAATAAAATCTATTAAACTATGATTCATATGAAAATGTTAAGACGATTATTATATATACTTCCTGTTATAGGGATAATGATTGCGTCGTGTGTCGATATAGAAAGCAAGGATTTTGAACATATCGGCGGTTACAACACGATGGACAATGAAGAAAGTGCACAGTATTATGCCGATCTTCGTGCATGGAAGGCAACCAGTCAGGGTTACGGACGTCCTATTTTCTTCGGATGGTTCAGCAACTGGTCTCCCGAGGGACCTATTCGTAAAGGATATCTGGCTTCTTTGCCGGACAGCATCGACATGGTATCGATGTGGAGTGGTCCATTCGGCTTGAATGAAGCGAAACTGGCTGATAAGGAGATTTTCCAAAAGAAGAAAGGCGGTAAGATCACGGTTTGTTACATTCTGCATAATATTGGAACTGGTATTACGCCTGCTTCCGTTTCAGAAAAAGTACAGGCGGAAAACCCGAATGCTTCCAGTGAGGAAATCACTGAGTTGGTCAATAAAGCAACAGAAGCTTATTGGGGATTTACCAGTGGAGAGAAAGGTGCTGAAGACCATATCGCAGCCATTCAACGCTATGCCAAAGCATTGGTAGACACGATTGTTGCGACCGATTATGATGGTCTGGACATTGACTGGGAACCCGATAATGGTGGTGACGGCGGAAGATACGTAGGCAGTCTGAAAGACCGCAGAGGTGGTCCGCGTGGTGAGTTTCTGCATTATCTGGTAGAAGAGATAGGAAAATACTTTGGTCCGATGGCAACCGAGCGTCCGAATGGTAAGTATTACTATTTTATGATTGACGGTGAAACATGGAACTCTAACAAAGAATCTGCTCCTTATTTTGACTATTTCATCACTCAGGCATATGGCGACTCCAATCTTGATAGCCGGGTTCGTACTTTGCAAAACTGGTGCGGAGAGTATTACGACTATCGTAAGCATGTATTTACCGAGAACTTTGAGTCATCCTGGACTACCGGTGGTGTACTTTTGAAACAGGCTGCTTATAACCATGCCAATGGACCGAAAGGTGGCGTCGGTGCTTTCCGACTTGATAATGACTATGATAATGCCCGTGATTATAATTTTGTGCGTCATGCTATACAGATTAATCTGCAGGCTTATCAGGAATATATGGACAATCAATCTAATGAAAATACAGAACAGCAATGAAACGTATCAAAATCTTATATGCAGGTGCACTAGTTGCATTGTCTTTCTCTAGTGTGGGTTGCAACGACAGCGAAAGCGATCTGTTGGAGCCGAAACTTTACTTTGAAAGTAATGTGATAAGAGTGGAAGTTGAAGCGGATACCTACGAGTGCGAATTGGTGTCGCGATTGTCGACTATGGTAAAGAGTAATGTAAATGTGAACTATCAGGTAGGAGGGCAGGACCTTGTGGATGAATACAATCATAAACACGGAACGACCGGACAGCTTTTGGCGACTGATAACTATGAAATGACAGGAACTTCTTCGACTATTAAAGCAGGCGAACTATATGCTGATCCCTGCGGATTGTCGGTAAAGAATATTACCAAGGGGGAAGACGGGGTAACGTATATTCTGCCCGTAATAGTGAACAGTACGGACATTGAAAAGATAAGCAGTTCGAGCGTTACTTATATTGTAGTAAGGAAACCAATTATTATTGATAAAGTATACCGTATCAATCCGGGCTGGCTTGATGTACGTCTGCCGACTGCTTATAAAACAATGGGGTCTGTCACCTACGAAGCATTGGTTTATGCCGAACGTTGGAAGAATCTGGGCACCATTATGGGCAATGAAGGTACTTTGATTATGCGTACCGGTGACTTGAATCATCCTGATAACGAGCTTCAAATGGCCGGAAGTGTTGCACTTCAGATGCCCGATGTATCCATATTCCTGTTGAATCAGTGGTATCATGTAGCGTTCACTTACGATGCTTCTGCGGGAATGGCTACTCTCTATCTCAATGGAGAGAAAATAGCAGAAAAAACGGTGGGCTCACTGACATTCGACTTGAACGAACGTTTCTGTATCGGTTATGCTTATGACTATGACCGGAATCGTAAATGGAACGGATTTATGAGTGAGGTTCGTTTATGGTCGGTAGCCCGTACTGCGAATCAGATTCGTGAAAATATGATGTTTGTCGATTCAGGTTCAAATGGTCTGGTCGGTTACTGGAAACTGAATGGAGAAGATATCGAACAACGGGACGGAGTGTGGTATGTGCTCGACCAGTCGCCGAATCATAATGACGCAACTTCCAATAATGGTTTGCGTGGTGAAACCGGTGGTAGTCAGTCTTTTGTAGAGCCGACGGTAGTAGATATGAGGGTTCGGCTTGAATAAATATGGTTTTGTTTTCTAGGTAGATTAAATAAGGAGGGGGCTGTGTCAAAACTAAGGCACATCCCCTTCTTTTCTTAATATAAAATAGTCATTCCTCTTTTTTTGTCTATGCGACTATTTTTTCAGTAATTAGGTAATAAGGCTTAATATTCGTCGTATTTTGAGTCACACGTGGTCTGATAAAGATAAATATAGTGTGTGCACTCCTTCTCTTTCCTGCTTTTAGTAGTTTTGTACACATCTTTTTGATATTAAAAGCTATAGCAAAGAAGGCAAAGTCCATTGTAACCTTGTCTTCTCCCACATGCCGGAACCTTTTGTATGCCATGTTGTGTTTCATTTGTCCAAAAACTGCTTCCGGTTCTATACATCGCCTTCCCCTATGCCTGATGCCTTCTTCCGAGAGTAACCTTTCCCGTGCCTGCCGTTTGTATTGGTTTAACCGGTGGTTGACTTCTATCATACGGTTCCCCCGAGCTTTAAAGCAACTGCCACACAAAGGACACCCTTCACATCTTTGTGCTTTATACCGGGCACTTTCGGTGATGTATCCGCTTGCTGTTTTGTCACGTCTAGTTCCTATAC
>NZ_GG774702.1:812595-849887 GCF_000162515.1 Bacteroides sp. 1_1_14
TTTTTATTTATATGAAATTCTGATTATTCCTTATATGTCTCTGCGAATTACTCGGTAATATTTTTGTTATATTCTACTTCCGTTTATCTTAATGTCGGTATTGGGAAATAAAGTTTTGATGCGTTGCATCTCTTCTTTAGTAATTCTGCCGGATAGTTTCAACCTTTCGATTTTCACTTTTGACAGTTCGTCCGGTATATCAATTTCATTAATAAAGGTAAGCTCCAACTGTTTTATTTCTTCAAGTTTCAGCAGGACGGAAGGGAACTCTTTCACTCTAAGGTTGATACCCCTGCCTTTGGCATCGGCTTTCAATCTGTTTATGAGTCCGGTGTTGTCTGTGCTTTTCTTTTTGACCATCCAGCCAATTTGTGGTCTCAGTGTAAAATTTTCATTGTTTTGTTTGAGTCCGATGAAACCGGACCACAACTCCAGTGGTGTTTCAATTACGGTGTCATTGTATGCTTCAATATACTTTAAATCAACTTTTACTATCTCGCTCGGAAGCTTTTTACGACCCACAATCTGTTTTAGATTATTTCTTTTCCCTTCATTGTCGTAAGGAAAGAATTTAATGATCCATCCATCAAAAATCTCGGGAGCTCCGCATGACTTTGGCGAATGACATTTAAACATATTGCGCCAAAACTCTTGGTTTACTGTTCCCTTTGATGCCTTCACAAACTCCTCTAAAAGAGGTTCAAGTTGTGAAATCCACCATTCGAGTTTATATTCTTTTAGTCCTCTGGCTTTATTTAAAACTTTTTCCCAGTCTTGTGGTGTCCCTTCAAGCGTGATTTCCGGAATACCGCAAACAATCATTATGGTGATAAACTCGAAGTATGATTTCACCGTTTCCATTATTGTTATTTCAGAAACAGTCTTTTCCAAAGAAGTCGTTGTAGAGAAATTACAAGTGAGTGTTTCAACCAAATTGTCTCCTACCTCTTTTCTTATCTGTTCTGTAAACTGCGGGAAAATTTCTTCCCATAAAAGATTCGGGTCTTTCAGTTTCTTATTGGATTGTACAATTAAAGATTCCTTTCCGGAGAAATTTACAAAATATTTTCTCAAAGACTCATGGTTGGCATTCACATGTTGGGCAAAACCTTGGTTAATCAGTAGCCAAATCATATCCGGAGATAAAACGAACGGCCTATGATCTGCATAAGCCTGATACATACCGCAGAAGAAAGAATTATACCCAAAGTATAATAAACTGTCAGGAGATTCACTCTTGGCTATTACATTGAATGGAGGTTTCCAGATGTCTTTTTCTGTAATTCTAATGGTTGATTCATTGTCAGATAGCATCAGATATCTGTAGATTTCATCAGGGGAAGCCACGGGATATAATTTTTCGGGCTTGGAGAGTTGTTCAACTTCAAAAGTAATTCCATTTTGAGCAACTATGGAAGTGCTGCATAGAACGAATAAATAGAATAGTAGTTTTTTCATAATACTAAATTTACTTTATGGTTTGTATTTCACATATTTTCCTGTTGATAGATTATAGATAACAATATACAAATATAGTATTATTAGAAATGGAATCGCTATGATATCGAATCTTTTTTATGTCCTGTGCCTCTAAAAAATAGGTGCATATTATTTTAGAAGCTGTTTATTCGGAAAATTATAGTAAGTTTGCTATGGAATTTGAATACAAGTGTTTCAGCGTAAGATAATACATATCGATATGGACGCTTTCTACGCTTCTGTAGAACAGCGTGATCATCCGGAACTTCGTGGCAAACCCTTGGCGGTGGGACATGCCGAGGAGCGGGGAGTTGTGGCAGCAGCCAGTTATGAAGCCCGTCGTTACGGGGTTCGTTCTGCCATGTCTTCTCAGAAGGCGAAACGTTTATGTCCCCAGCTTATCTTTGTATCCGGAAGAATGGACGTTTATAAGTCCGTCTCCCGTCAGATACACGAAATCTTTCATGAGTATACTGATATAATCGAGCCTCTGTCTTTGGATGAGGCCTTTTTGGATGTTACGGAGAATAAGAAAGGAATCTCTCTGGCAGTTGATATTGCAAAGGAGATAAAACTTCGTATCCGGGAACAGTTGAACCTGGTCGCATCTGCCGGAGTCTCCTATAATAAATTTCTTGCAAAGATTGCATCGGACTATCGGAAGCCGGACGGACTGTGTACCATACATCCTGATCAGGCGCTGGACTTCATAGCAGGACTTCCGATCGAATCTTTTTGGGGAGTAGGACCTGTGACAGCAAAGAAGATGCATTTGCTTGGTATTCACAATGGTCTTCAATTACGTAAATGCTCGCTCGAAATGCTGACGGCTCACTTTGGAAAGGTGGGGGCACTCTATTATGAATGTTCGCGGGGGATTGACGAGCGTCCGGTTGAGGCAGTTCGTATTCGGAAGTCTATCGGTTGTGAACGAACGCTGGAAAGAGATATATCGGTTCACTCTTCCGTTATCATCGAATTGTATCATGTAGCGGTAGAATTAATAGAACGTCTTCAACGTAAAGAGTTTAAAGGAAATACATTGACTCTGAAGATCAAGTTTCATGATTTTAGTCAGATTACCCGAAGTATTACGCAGTCGCAGGAGTTGTACACATTAGACCGCATCCTTCCACTCGCTAAAGAGTTATTGAAAAGTGTGGAGTACGAACAGCATCCTATCCGCTTGATCGGGCTTTCTGTTTCCAATCCGAAAGAGGAGGCGGATGAACAACATGGAGTTTGGGAGCAGCTCAGTTTTGAGTTTAGCGATTGGGAATAAAGTTCAGGTTTTACCATCGGTGGAAATTTTATAGAAGCTCAAATGAAGTTTCTGTTTATAATAAACGACCGCTCCTTTGGGGCAAACCGAGCAGTTGTTTGAGTCAAATTAAGCGGTCGTTTGATATGAAATGACCGCTTGATTGTATCCAATCAACAGGATGTTTTTCAAACGGAGCGTCTGTTTACTCTGAATGAAGGCTCTGTTTGCCCTAAATAGAAGGTCTGTTTGCTTTGAACAGAGCGTCTGTTTCACGAGAGGGCTGAGAGCTTCTGAATGTACTTTTTTTGAAGTCTGTACTTTTTTGTCATGAGGTTCGTATGATTTGCTCACCTTACTTTTTGAGAGATGCGTTATCTTTGCCATGCTTAAATGAATAAAATACCATGAATCGAATGAAGCATTTAATTTGTGTTTTTCTGTTAGCTGCCTTTGGAAGTTTCTCTTTCAAAGCCAATGCCTATACGGAACGCGACCTGCTGCAAAAAGCGGCAGATGAAACTACGTTGAAAAATGTGCTGGTAATGAAACAGGCATGGGTACCTTATCCGGCCTATACTGATCGTGCTGCTTGGGACTCATTGATGGGGCCCAACAAGCAGCGCCTTATCGCGGCAGGCGAGAAGCTCCTCGATTACAAATGGCAACTGATCCCTGCTACCGCCTATCTTGAATATGAGCGGACCGGTAATCGTAAAATCATGGAAGTTCCCTATGACGCCAACCGTCAGGCATTGAATACGCTGATGCTGGCAGAACTGGCGGAAGGCAAAGGACGCTTCATCGATCAGCTGCTCAACGGAGCTTATATGAGTTGCGAAATGAATTCATGGGTACTGTCTGCTCACCTGCCCCGGCAAAGCAGCAAACGTTCTCTTCCTGATTTCCGCGAACAGATCATTGATCTTGGTTCCGGCGGATATGGTGCATTGATGGCTTGGGTGCACTATTTCTTCCGTAAACCTTTCGACAAAATCAATCCGGTGGTTTCTCTGCAAATGCGCAAAGCTATAAAGGAGCGTATCCTTGATCCTTATATGAACGATGACGATATGTGGTGGATGGCGTTCAACTGGCAGCCGGGAGAGATTATCAATAACTGGAATCCTTGGTGCAACTCCAATGCTTTGCAGTGTTTCCTTCTGATGGAGAACAATAAAGACCGTTTGGCAAAGGCTGTATACCGTTCGATGAAATCGGTGGATAAGTTTATCAACTTTGTGAAGTCTGACGGTGCTTGCGAAGAAGGGACTTCTTATTGGGGACATGCGGCAGGTAAGCTTTATGATTATTTGCAAATACTTTCTGATGGTACGGGTGGCAGAATATCCCTGTTGAATGAACCGATGATCCGGCGTATGGGAGAGTATATGTCCCGTTCTTATGTCGGTAATGGTTGGGTGGTGAACTTTGCCGATGCTTCCGCGCAAGGTGGTGGCGATCCTCTGCTAATCTATCGTTTTGGTAAAGCGGTAAACAGCGATGAAATGATGCATTTTGCAGCTTATCTGCTGAATGGTAGAAAACCGTACGCGACCATGGGGAATGATGCATTCCGCTCGCTCCAGTCTCTGCTTTGCTGCAATGAT
Source organism: Bacteroides sp. 1_1_14 (assembly GCF_000162515.1). Lineage (NCBI taxonomy): Bacteria > Pseudomonadati > Bacteroidota > Bacteroidia > Bacteroidales > Bacteroidaceae > Bacteroides > Bacteroides sp. 1_1_14. Next base: position 816,946 of record NZ_GG774702.1, read on the forward strand.
CTTGCCAAAGAGACTCCAAAGCATGATATGCCGGACGTGACTTGGTATCCCGAAACAGAATTCTGCTACATGAAGAATAAGAATGGAATGTTCGTGGCTGCCAAAGGCGGATTCAACAACGAAAGTCATAATCATAATGATGTGGGAACGTTTTCCTTATATGTGAATACCATTCCCGTAATCCTTGATGCAGGGGTAGGTACATATACTAAGCAGACTTTCGGTAAAGACCGTTACACCATCTGGACAATGCAGAGTAATTATCATAATCTGCCGATGATTAATGGTATGCCGCAGAAATACGGACAGGAATATAAAGCGACAAATACCATTTGCAATGAAAAGAAACGTGTCTTTTCCACTGATATTGCTGCCGCCTATCCGTCGGAAGCAAAAGTGAAAAACTGGATCCGGTCGTATACACTGGATGACCGGAAACTGACGATCACCGACAGCTACACGCTGGAAGAGGCCGTAGCTCCCAATCAGGTGAATTTCATGACTTGGGGCAATGTCACTTTCCCTTCACAGGGCAAAATTCAGATTGAAGTAAAGGGGCAGAAAGTGGAACTGGACTATCCGACCCTGTTCAAAGCCGAACTGGAAACAATCCAATTGGACGATCCGCGCCTCTCTAATGTATGGGGTAAGGAGATTTATCGCATCACACTAAAAACAAACGAAAAGAAAGAAACTGGAAATTATAAGTTTGTTATTCAACAAATTAAATAGGATTCAGCAAGCAGAGTGAAAATAAGAAATAACGTATAAACAATTAAATCGCAGTAAGATGAAAAAAGTATTATTAGTTAGTCTTTTGGCTATCGCAGGAGTAAGCATCAGTGCGCAGAATCTGATCAAAAATGAAAAGTTTGCTACGGAAGTAACGAACAAGGTAACCAATCCTAGCAAGGCTACGGCTGGTGAGTGGTTCATTATGAATAATGAGGCGGACGGAGTAACAACAATCGCTTGGGAGCAGACTGGAGATGCCAAGTATCCGAACGCGATGAAAATAGATAATTCGGGTGCTGAGAAGAATACATCCTGGTATAAAGCATTTCTTGGTCAACGTATTACAGATGGCTTGGAGAAAGGTATCTACGTGCTGACTTTCTATGCAAAAGCAAAGGAGGCAGGAACTCCGGTCAGTGTATATATCAAGCAGACGAATGAGGAAAAAAATGATAACGGTAAACTGAACACCACTTTTTTCATGCGCAGGGATTATGATGCTGACGCCCAGCCTAACGCTTCTGGGGCACAGTACAACTTCAAGATTAAAGATGCCGACAAATGGACAAAGGTCGTTGTTTACTATGATATGGGACAGGTAGTAAATGCAATCAGCAGCAAAAAATCAAATCCTGCTCTGGAAGTGTCCGATACGGATGATGACGCTGCTATCCTGAAAGACTGTTACGTGGCTATTCTTGGACAGAATAAGGGTGGTGTAGTAGAAATCAGTGATGTGACTTTGAAGAAGAAATAAAAAGAAAGAGCGGAGAACCAGTGTGGTTGCTCCGCTCTTTTCATGATATATATTAGTGTGTTTAATTACATGGCAGGCTGCTTCGTCAGCAGTTTTTGAAGTTTACCATTCAAGGTTTGGCACATTGCACCGTTTCCCATTGCTTGATAACGTTTGATACGGTACTGTAACATCATGATTTTTTCATTTGCATTCTTTTTCATAATTTGTTTCCTCTTTTTTTGCCCTCCACGTTTTGAAGAGCGGTTTTACATCTTGTTTTCTTTATTAACACTGCAAAGATACAAAATGTTTTTGAATTATATGCTGTAAAACATAAAAATCTTCTTTTTCTTATGAATTTTCTTTTTATGAGAGGTTCGGACACGGAGATGTTACAAACCTGTTACAATTTTCCCGTCCTCTTTCCCCGATGACAATATTATTCTTATCTGTCACATTTTTATATACTTATCTAGGCATTCAGAAAATATTCTTGTACTTTTGTGAGTCAGCAATCTTATTATCTAAAATAAACCAAACACTTTTATGAAGACATTCATTCATCTTTTATCCGTTCTTATCCTGTCTGTTGTGCTGTATGCCTGCAACAATGCTCATTTTCTGAAAGAAGAGAATTATCGGAATCAAGTGACCGAAGACTTTGAACAGAAAAAGCAGGCACTTCCTCATGGAGACCTGTTTACTGTTTTTTCGAATCCTGACTTGTCTGTATATGAGCAGGAAGCCCTGATGTTTCTCTATGCTTATATGCCGATAGGGGATGTGACGGATTATTCTGGAGATTATTATTTGGAGAATGTTCGCTTGTCCGGGCAGACGCGTACCGAGATGCCTTGGGGGGATCAGATTCCGGATGAATTGTTCCGGCATTTTGTGTTGCCTATCCGGGTGAATAATGAGAATTTGGATGACTCGCGTCGGGTGTTTTATGGAGAATTAAAGGATAGGGTGAAGCATCTGTCCATGAAAGACGCTATTCTGGAAGTAAATCATTGGTGCCATGAAAAGGTGGTCTATCGTCCGAGTGATGCACGTACCAGTTCGCCGCTGGCATCGGTGAAGACAGCGTATGGGCGTTGCGGAGAAGAATCCACATTTACTGTGGCTGCGTTGCGTTCGGTGGGGATTCCGGCAAGGCAGGTATATACTCCCCGTTGGGCACATACGGATGATAATCATGCCTGGGTAGAAGCGTGGGCGGATGGCCAGTGGTATTTCTTCGGAGCTTGCGAGCCCGAACCGGTTTTGAATCTCGGATGGTTCAATGCTCCTGCCAGTCGCGGGATGCTGATGCATACAAAGGTGTTCGGTCGCTATACCGGTCCGGAAGAGATTATGCTTGAAACGCCGAATTACACGGAGATCAATGTGATAGACAATTATGCGCCTACTGCCAAAGCTACAGTGACGGTGACGGATACGGAAGGATATCCGGTATCAGGTGCAAAAGTGGAATTTAAGATATACAATTATGCTGAGTTCTATACGGTAGCCACGAAATATACCGATGCCGAAGGTAAAGCCTTCCTTACTGCCGGCAAGGGAGATATGTTGGTATGGGCATCCAGGGATGGAAAATTCGGATATGCTAAACTGTCATTTGGAAAAGAAGATGCTTTGAAGTTATCTTTAGATAAGAAAGAAGGTGAAAGCTATACACTTCCGATGGATATTGTTCCTCCGGTAGAAGGGGCTAACCTTCCCGAAGTAACTCCTGAACAACGGGCGGAAAATGACCACCGGATGGCACAGGAAGATTCGATCCGCAATGCATATGTGGCAACGATGATGACAGATGAACAGGCAAAAGAATGGGTGAACGGACTGTACGGAAATATATTGCAACCTGAAACTATGAAAGATAAGTTGGCAGCTTTTCTGGTTGCTTCGCGCGGAAACCACCAGACATTGAAGGATTTTCTTTCAGCTATCAGAAAGGAGAAAAAACATATTTCATGGGAGGAAATGCGGGGTATGTGGTTATTAGAGAATATCTCGGCAAAAGATCTTCGTGACGTGACACTCGATGTACTGAACGATCATCTGAAAAACACATCGGATGGAGAAAAGACGGACACTGATCTGGTGAAAAGGGCGTTGCTCAATCCTCGCATAGCGAATGAGATGCTGACTCCTTATAAAAAGATACTTTATGATGCAATTTCTGAAGCAGTCTTGAAATCGGCACCTGTTGATGCTGCTCATGATGCCAAAGCATTAATAGAATGGTGCAGAAAAGAGATTAAGATCGATAACGAACTGAATTCTCAGCAGATTCCTGTTTCTCCGATGGGAGTATGGAAGTCGCGTGTAGCTGATGAGAAGTCCCGTGATATCTTCTTCGTAGCAGCTGCCCGGAGCATAGGGATACCAGCCTGGATTGATGAAGTGACCGGGAAGGTTCAATATGTAAGCGATGGGCTTTCTCCGCAGGATGTCAACTTTGAGACTTCGCAGTCCACACAATCTTGTACCGGCATGTTGAAAGCCAGCTATACTCCGATACGTTCTTTATCCGATCCTAAATACTATTCTCATTTCACTATCTCCAAGTTTAAGAACGGCACGTTCCAACTGCTCAATTATGACGAAGGCGATGTAGATATGGGTGGTGGTGCTATGTGGTCGAATCTCCTGAAAAACGGAGTAAAGCTGGACGAAGGTTATTATATGATGGTGACCGGAACCCGCCTGGCTAGTGGTGCGGTACTTTCTAATACCACATTCTTTACTATCGAACCGGATAAGACGACTACTGTTGACCTTGTGATGCGTGAAAGTAAAGATCAGGTGCAAGTGATCGGTAATTTCAATTCCGAAGCTACCTATCGTCCGGTAGGAGGTACTGACCTGCAAAGTATCCTGCAAACCTGCGGACGCGGCTATTTTGTGGTTGCTGTTCTCGGAGTGGGGCAGGAGCCTACCAATCATGCTTTAAGAGATATTGCGGCTTTGCGCAGCGAGTTTGAACAGTGGGGACGTAAAATGGTCTTTCTTTTCCCTTCGGAAGAGCAATATAAAAAGTTCAACACGCATGAATTTAAAGATCTTCCCTCTACCATTGTTTATGGCATTGATGTGGATAACAGCATTCAAAAACAGATTGTTGATGCGATGAAGTTGAATCAATCAACCCTGCCTGTCTTTATCATTGCCGATACCTTCAACCGTGTGGTCTTTGTTTCTCAAGGATATACGATCGGTCTGGGAGAGCAATTGATGAAAGTAGTACATGGATTATAAAGAGGAGTCAGAGTGCAATAATCGTTAATTCTTACCATTAATACATTGTTTTTGGAAAAGAATGATTACGTTTGCAGCAAATTATGGCGAAGTACATTTTTTGCATATTAGCATTTGCATTTCTGGCTTTGGGATTTACTCATATTTCCAATAAAGAATTGCAGGGATTTCAGAAAGAAACTGAGGTCCCGGCAATTGATATGCAATACAATGCGGGAGCAAATTGCAGTGTCTCTTCTGCCGGTTTCGATAAATCATGTAAAGATACTCATTCATTGCTGACTGACGGAACTTACGGCAGTAAGGTCAATGACTGCATTTTTGATAACTTATCTTTTCCTAGAAGCATTGTTCCTTTCAAGAATCTGAGATTTAATACAAATACTGCAATAATACAGATATTGAGTTCACTGAATACGTTGCTTCCGGAGGAACGTCTGAGCCATACCTGCTTTGATGTCAATTACACTAAATATTCGTGTAAATACTACGTCTATACATTAGCCCATATTCTTATTTAGGCTGCATTATTTTCCATTGGCAGGGTGAGGTATGTCCTTTCTCTCTGTCCCTCCTTTTATTTATTGTTCCTATAAACGTGTGATATATTTCCCGGATACCCAATCAAGTATCGGGATCAGGATATTGTGTTTTCGTTGTGAAACGGGAGTTACGTCGTATAGAAGCAAAGATGTATACCGAAGTGATTCAAGCAAATAACATCTGCCAATTGTTTCTATATGGGTGATGAGGAGTGCCCAATGGGATTTTAACTTTCATGTGTGTCTAAAATTTAATAATGATTTGCCATTGGGCGCCTCTTCTTTTTTTGAATACTATATTATCAAACCTATATTTTTTATTGCTATGATTGATTTATTAATATCTACTTTCGCTATGATGGGGCTCACCTTTCTCATCGGTTTTTTTGTTGCGGCAGTCATCAAACTGATTGCTTATGCGGCAGATTCTTTTGATTTTTATAGTTCTCACCGTTTGGAGCTGCTGCGGTTACATCGCTGGCGACAACACCGGCAGAAAGTAGAAAGGCTTGTCAGGCAGATGCCTCTTCCGGACGAAGGGACTTTAGGAGATTATCGCGAAGATTTCAGTCGTGGAATCAACCGGAATGTTTCCGGCTATTCCGGTTATTATCATGGAGTAAGTCCGGGTGCGTCGGAAGAGAACCTGATGGATTATTATTATCCGCGGGATACACGTGAGTTCTTTCTCAAAGAAGAAGAACTGGCGCATGTCAACAAGAAAAATACAAAGAAATCTACTACCAACAAACAATAAAATGACGTTTATTTATGGAAAATATTGATTTTGCCACCCTCTTTCAGGGTATCGGCACAATGATGGAAAGCGGCTGGTTACTGGCTTCTGCCAGAGTCTTTCTGGTACTTCTCGGTTTGTTACTTATCTATCTGGGTTGGAAGGGAGTGCTCGAACCTATGGTTATGATTCCGATGGGATTGGGCATGGTAGCCATCAACTGCGGAACATTGATGATGCCGGACGGTACATTAGGTAACCTCTTCCTCGATCCGATGCTTTCGGATACGGATGACCTGATGAATACGATGCAGATAGACTTTCTGCAACCTGTCTACACGCTGACTTTCAGTAACGGGCTTATAGCCTGCTTTGTCTTTATGGGCATCGGAACTTTGCTGGATGTGGGCTTTCTGCTCCAGAAACCGTTTGCGAGTATATTCCTTGCTTTATGTGCCGAACTCGGTACGTTCCTTACCGTGCCCATCGCTTCCGCGCTCGGACTGACTTTAAAGGAAAGCGCATCTGTTGCTATGGTAGGTGGTGCAGACGGTCCGATGGTGCTTTTCACTTCGCTGGCTTTGGCAAAACATTTGTTTGTTCCTATTACAGTAGTCGCTTACCTGTATTTGGGGCTGACGTACGGAGGGTATCCATATTTGGTCAAGCTATTAGTGCCCAAACGTTTCCGTGCCATTAAGATGGTGACCAAGAAGGCGCCGAAGAATTACGATGCCAAAGTGAAACTGGCTTTCTCTGCTGTTCTCTGCGCAGTACTTTGTTTCTTGTTTCCGGTTGCCTCTCCATTGTTTTTCTCCCTGTTCCTGGGCGTTGCCGTTCGTGAATCCGGTATGAAGCATATTTATGATTTTGTCAGTGGGCCGTTGCTCTATGGCTCGACTTTTATGTTGGGAGTATTGCTGGGCGTACTTTGCGATGCGCATCTGTTGCTCGATCCGAAGATTCTGAAATTGCTGGTATTAGGTATCGTCGCACTTTTACTTTCCGGTATCGGAGGGATTATCGGAGGATACATCATGTACATTGTCAAACGGGGAAATTACAATCCGGTGATCGGTATCGCAGCCGTTAGTTGCGTACCTACCACCGCAAAGGTTGCCCAAAAGATAGTAAGCAAAGACAATCCCGATTCATTCGTATTGGGAGATGCCTTGGGAGCCAATATCTCAGGAGTAATCACCTCGGCTATTATTACCGGTATTTATATTACGATTATCCCTTATTTATAAACAGGTATGCTATTGCAGGACTATAAATCGCTGTTTATCGCAGTTTTCAGCTTTTTATAGCCTGAATGGTATTTATCACTCTTTGGGCGGTGGTTACATTTCGTTCGTATTCGTCGATATGTACAGTGCCGCCCATCGATACTGATTCGTTTTTATACTTCATATCGCTCTTGATGCTTTCCCGTGCGGAGAAATGAAACTCCTGTATTCCGGTTTCCGAAGCAATACGGACGATATTCTTTTCGTTCACGCCACATCCGGCAAGCAGGATAATTCTTCCGGAAGCTTGTGTCTGCAATGCTTTTAGCAAGGGGATTCCGAGTTCGGCGGTAGCTTGCTGACCGGAAGTAAGGATACGGTTACACCCTAATCCGATAATCTGCTCCAAAGCCTTTTCAGGATCACGGCATACATCAAAGGCACGGTGAAAAGTCACTGATAACCCTTGTGAGGCTTTCATTAACTCTTGCATTACAGGAAGGTCGATTTCCCCGTTTGCCGTCAGACAACCGAATACCACTCCGTCAGCTCTCAACTGCCGTGCCATTTCGATATCTTTCAGCATCGTTCTCACTTCGATGGGAGAATAAAGAAAATCCCCACCCCGCGGGCGGATAATGACATGCAGACGAGTCGTTGTCAGCATGTCGCGTGCTGTCGATATCTCTCCGTAAGAAGGAGTCGTCCCGCCTTCCGGAATACCTGCACATAACTCTACCCGGTCGGCTCCGCCTGCCTGTGCTGCCAGACAGCTTTCTACGGAATTGGCACAGACTTCAAACTGGTACTTTTTCATAAGCTGATGCTTTTAGACTGCATGCTGCTACGTGATGCTGCAAACATGAGAAGTGAATGATGATAAACTAAAAAAGGGCGAATTGCTTCGCCCTTATATTGAATCTTCTTTTGAATATTTACTTATTTAGCGAAGCTGACCGCACGTGTTTCACGGATAACGGTAATCTTCACCTGTCCCGGATAAGTCATTTCATCCTGAATCTTCTTGGCGATTTCACCGGACAAACTTTCAGTCTGCTTGTCATCGATCTTATCCGCACCTACGATCACGCGGAGTTCGCGTCCTGCCTGAATAGCGTATGTCTTGGTCACACCCGGATAAGCCATAGCCAGTTGTTCAAGATCGTTCAGACGTTTGATGTAAGCCTCTACAATTTCGCGGCGTGCGCCCGGACGTGCACCGGAGATAGCATCACAAACCTGTACGATAGGAGCCAGCAGACTGGTCATTTCCGTTTCGTCGTGGTGAGCACCGATAGCATTGCAGATATCCGGTTTTTCTTTGTATTTCTCGGCAAGTTTCATACCCAGCAATGCGTGCGGCAATTCCGGTTCTTCATCGGGCACTTTACCGATATCATGCAGCAAACCTGCACGTTTTGCCTTCTTAGGGTTCAGGCCCAGTTCCGATGCCATCACAGCACAGAGATTGGCTGTTTCACGGGCGTGCTGCAACAAGTTCTGACCATAAGAAGAGCGATATTTCATCTTACCGATGATACGGATCAGTTCCGGATGCAGACCGTGGATACCAAGGTCGATTGTTGTCCGTTTACCGGTTTCGATGATTTCTTCTTCTACCTGTTTGCGTACTTTGGACACCACTTCCTCAATACGTGCCGGATGGATACGTCCGTCTGTCACCAGTTGGTGAAGAGCCAGACGGGCAATTTCACGGCGAACCGGGTCAAAAGCGGAAAGAACGATTGCTTCCGGAGTGTCGTCTACAACGATTTCAACGCCGGTAGCGGCTTCCAGTGCACGGATATTGCGTCCTTCACGTCCGATGATACGTCCTTTGATTTCATCCGATTCGATATGGAATACTGTTACGGAGTTTTCGATGGCAGTTTCGGTAGCTACCCGTTGGATAGACTGGATAACGATTCGTTTGGCTTCCTTGCTGGCAGTCAGTTTCGCATCATCCATGATGTCATTGATGAATGACTGTGCCTGCGTTTTAGCTTCTTCCTTCAGTGATTCGACCAGACGTTCTTTTGCTTCGTCAGCAGACAGACCGGAGATTGCTTCCAGTTTTTCTATTTCCTGATGTTGCAGTTTGTCCAGTTCTTCCTTCTTTTTGTCAACGATAACAAGTTGCGCCTCCAGGTTTTCCTTTACGGCTTCGGCTTCCAGCTTTTTGCGTTGGATTTCTTCCTGACGCTGGCTGAGCACCATTTCGCGTTGTTTCAGTTTATTTTCCGCCTGCTGAATCTTTTGATTACGCAGTGCCACTTCCTTCTCCAAATCAGCTTTCTTGTTCAGGAATTTTTCCTTTACTTCCAGCAATTTGTTTTTCTTAATTACTTCAGCTTCTGTCTCCGCATCTTTCAGGACACTGTCGTACTTGGACTTCAACACGTACCGGAACAGTACGTATGAAAGGATTCCTCCTACGACGAAGCAAGCAATTGCTGTTGCTATTATTGCTATCATTCTTACATTAATTTAGTTATATAAATAAAAACGCACCGCCAAATATCAGAGCATACATTTGCTCGGATATTGTGCAGTGCGTGGTGTTTTCTTTATCAGTGAATGGCTCGGTGGCATTATTCTTTCTTAAAATAATCCTCCAGCAATTCCGTTAGTTCTTTTACCTTTTCCGTATACGGAGTGGTATCGTTACGTTGCATTAATTGCAGTTTCTCCAACGAGAACTGATAGGCTACCATGGCAATAATCTTTTCCGGTTCAAGGTTTTTATAATATTCCCGGTACGCATTAAGCCTGATGTTTACCTGCTTGGCTGCTTCCCGTACCATTTCTTCTTCCTCTCGGTTAATGGTTAACGGGTAGTTTGAGTCTGCTATTTGCAGGTTTATCTTTATCTTATCGTTCATACATCTTTCTTCTTTACTCGTTCAATAAAGCGATGCATTTATCGACTTCACGCACTAATTTTGACAATCGCAGCTTCGTCTCTTTTACGTCGCTGCCGTTAAGGCTGATTGCCGTAGCTGTTTTTAGGTTTGTATAGTTGACTTCCAATTCATCATACTGAGCTTGCACCTTCTCGTTCTTCAACTTTTCGTTTTCAAGAAGTTTTCTCAACCCGGCATTTTCACGCTTTAATTCATCGTGCAAATACATTAAATGCCGTAGCTGCGTTTCAAAGGTACTCAATAACTTTTTTTCTTCTTCTGTCATCACTACACCAAAATTGTACACAAAAATACGATTAACTCTGATATTACAAAAACTTTTCGGGAGAAAATGTACTTTTTAGCCTTAAAATAGCGGATTACGTGGGCAAAGGGGATGAATTATGGAAGAGTATGCATATAAATCTTTTTTTTATGAACAGCTTGGCGGAGGTGAAAAATGCAAAAATGCAGAAAATGCACTCCACAATTTTTCCACACACAGGCGCACGTATATAATATAGTTTGCGCGTATTTAGTTATGTTCGTGTATGTATGTGTATACGCGTGCGCTTACGTGTGTGCGTGTGTTAGGGAGGCCCCCGAAAAAGTGCATTTTTGCATCGGTTAATAACATAGCGCTTTGGGGAGGCTAAAGCTTAGCTTTACGACTCCTAAAGCTAAGCTTTAGCTCACACAAAGCGCCGCTTTGTGTTTTCAGCCGGACTGTTTCATCATCCCATGACTTCATATTCTCTTTTTTCGGCAGATACTAGCCGGTAAATCTCTCCATTCAGACCGGAGGCGCTTTCTAAATAAACTCTTCTTTTTAGTGGTTTTGATCATTTGATTCGTTCATAAAATAATGTAATTTCTATTATTGTTGAGTTCCCTGTCGATGGATAATCGAGAGATGAAATGAATCATTCCGTTGAAGGATTATATCCTTTTTTAATGAAAAAAGGGGCGTTTTTGCGTCATAATGAACAAATTTTGTCCTTTATTGATTTGTCGTTTTCCTTCTTTGCTGAGATTTTCCAGTAAGTTTGCGTACCGAACTAACGGACTCAAATTATAAACATAAACATTTGTATCAGCTAACCATGAAAAAGTATTATTTACTATCTCTGATTTCTGCTTCTTTGATTGGAGCAACTTGTATTCAATGTACTTCTCCCAAACAAAAGAGTGGAGGGAATACTCTTCCGCAAAAGAGTGAACTGTTTGTATCATTGCCGGACTATTGTCCGACACCGGACGGCATGGCTATTGCTCCCAATGGAGATTTGATTCTGGCATGTCCCAATTTTGCAGATATCACACAGCCTGCTTGCCTGATGCGTATTACTAAGGATGGAGCCGTTTCAAAATGGCTGGATGTGCCTGTATTGGAGGAAACCGGATGGGCTTCTCCGATGGGACTTGCCTTTAATGAAGAGGGTGACCTGTTCATCAGTGACAATCAGGGCTGGAGCGGTGCAGAAAAAGCAAAGAACAAAGGTCGTGTACTTCGTCTGAAGTTTGAAAATGACCAGTTGAAGGAAACCATTACGGTAGCATCCGGTATGGAGCATCCCAATGGTATCCGTATCCGTAACGGAAAATTATATGTGACTCAAAGCTCTTTGTCACAGATCAAAGACCCTTCCGGTCTGCTTGTCAGCGGTGTATATTGCTTTGATATGAACGACCGTGACATCGCAGTAACCAATACTTCGGCAGATCAGAACCTGTTGACTACAGTAATCACCAAGAACCCCGAAGTACAATACGGACTGGATGGAATCGTGTTTAACGAAGCGGGCGACCTTTTTGTAGGTAACTTCGGTGATGGCGCAATCCATCGTATCAAGATGGACGCGGAAGGAAAAGTTGTCAGCAACGATGTCTGGGCACAGGATACGACTCAGCTTCGTACCACAGACGGTATGTGCATCGATGATAAAGGAAATATTTGGGTAGCAGATTTCTCTGCAAATGCCGTTGCCCGTGTAGATAAGGACGGAAAGATTCAGCGTATCGCCCAAAGCCCCGATTGCGATGGAAGCGATGGCGGACTGGACCAACCGGGCGAACCCATCGTATGGAACGGTCAGGTGATCGTATCCTGTTTCGACCTGGTGACCGGACCGGACAAGGTAAATACCAAGCACGACAAGCCTTTCACACTGGCTAAACTATCATTGGAAGAGAAAAAATAGGATTTAGGCACGGATTACGCGGATGACACGGATTTAATAAAACTGTGTAATCTTTAACCGTGAAATCCGTGTAATCCGTGCCTAAAAAAATATTATTAACCCAAGAACACATTATCTATATCTATAATATGAAATACTATCTATCGACCTTTGCCGGCTCCGCCATCTGTGGTGGTTTCGCTTTCGGCATCTGGCCGGAACTCTGGAAGACCTACGGTCTGATGGGCGGTTGGCTGGCGGCAACGCTGATTATCGGCATCATGTGGTATATGAATCATTATAACGGAGCGATTTTGAATCCTCCGGGAAAAATATGGCTCGATCAGGGCTGGTGTATCGGTTCTGCCGGTATAGCCTGGGGAATCGTCCGCTTTCAGGGAGATATTACCAATTTCTTTTATGCAGTGCCTACACTGGTCTGTTGTCTGATAGGCGGTGCACTGGCGGGAATTGTAGTTTGGAAAATCCGTTCGTGCGACTGTGCCCGAAAGATAAAATAAGGAGGAGAACACAATGAGCGAATGGTTACAAACCTATAATGAGATGTTCGGTATGTATCATGCCGGAATCATCACCACTATTTTCGGGGCTTTTGCCGTGACATTTACCGTATTGATGAGCTGGCCCAAGCTGGTGAAGGACTTTGGTCCGATAGGCGGATTCATGGCAGCCGCCCTTATCATCGGAACGTTCTGGCTGGTTAATCATAAACTGCCCGGATTCGGCTTCTCTACCGGATTGCTGAACGATGCCGACGGCTTGCCGATGCAGTTCAGCCTGATCCATCAGGGGAATCGTGGCAGTGCCCCTTGGGTAGACATGGGCTGGGCGATTGCGATGGGATTCATCTTTGCAGACGTGCTCTGCGCACCGAAAGGCACACGCGGCGGATTGCTGAAAGAAGCGTTTCCACGTTGGGTAGTTATTATACTGGGCGGCATTGTCGGAGGAATCTTCGTCGGCCTTACCGGATACACGAATGCGGCACTCTAATTCAATTAACTGAAAAGGAAAATATAAAATGTATATATTAGCACATGACTTGGGTACCAGTGGGAACAAAGCCACTTTGTTCGATGAATCGGGGCTGTTGATAGCTTCGCGTACCGCTGCTTATCCTACCGACTATGCTTCCGGCAACCGGGCGGAACAGAATCCGCACCATTGGTGGAAAGCCATCGTTGACACAACACAGGCACTTCTCGAACTGGTATCACCCAATGATATTGCCGGAGTAGCTCTTAGCGGACAAATGATGGGATGTCTTTGCGTAGATAAAGACGGTAATCCGCTTCGTCCGCATATGCTCTATTGCGACCAGCGTTCGCAGGAAGAAGAAGCAAAGTTGACCGAAAAGATAGACCCTCTCCATTTCTACGAAATCACGGGACATCGGATCAGCGCCTCTTACTCTGTGGAAAAACTGATGTGGGTAAAGAAGCACGAACCGGAAATCTTTGCGCAGACTGCCAAAATGCTGAATGCGAAAGATTACATCAACTACCGTTTGTGCGGTACTATCGCCACAGATCCTTCGGATGCGTCGGGAACCAATGCCTACGATTTGAACCGCTGGCAATGGAGTGAAGAGATTATAGAAGCCGCAGAGCTCGATCTTTCTTTATTCCCCGAAGTCCGTTCGTCGATTGACGTGATCGGAGAAATCACCAACGAAGCTGCCCGTGAGACAGGACTGCTTGCCGGAACACCCGTCATCTGTGGCGGTGGCGACGGTAGCTGTGCCGGAGTAGGTGTCGGCTGTGTGGCTCCGGGCACTGCGTACAACTATCTGGGCTCTTCTTCCTGGGTAGCACTGACGGTCGAAAAGCCGATTGTAGACGAACAACGCCGTACCATGAACTGGGCACACGTAGTACCCGGCATGTTGCACCCGTCGGGAACGATGCAGGCGGCAGGATCATCCTACAACTGGATGATTAACCAACTTTGCCAGAATGAACAGGCACTGGCGGCTCAATCGGGACGCAGCGTGTTCGAACTGATCGACGAACAGATCATTGCCTCTCCGATAGGTGCGAACAAACTCCTGTTCCTTCCCTATATGCTGGGTGAACGTACTCCCCGCTGGAACGTTGATGCCAAAGGAGCTTTCATCGGTCTGACGCTGGGACATAAACATGGTGATATGTTGCGTGCCGTGATGGAAGGAATAACCTTAAATCTCGGATTTATCATCAATATATTCCGCAAGCATGTTCCTATCGACCGCATGACGGTGATTGGCGGCTGTGCTCAGAATCCTGTCTGGCGTCAGATGATGGCGGACATCTATCAGGCGGAAATCCGTGTGCCTAACTATCTCGAAGAGGCAACTTCGATGGGAGCGGCCATCCTTGCGGGTATCGGTGCAGGTGTTTTCCCTGATTTCTCTGTAATCGACCGTTTTGTCCGTATCGAGCAGACGGTGCAGCCTATTCCCGAAAATGTGAAGAAGTACGAAGCGTGGATGCCTGTTTTCGATCAGGCTTATCACGCCTTGTGTGGGATGTACACAGAGATAGCAAAAACTGAACTATAACCTATAAAAATGAATAAGAATACGATGAAATCTGTAATTGTGCCGGCTCCCGGCAAAATAGAAATACGAGAGGTCGAAACTCCTGTCATCAATGCTTATCAGGCGTTGGTGAAAACAGAAATGGTGGCACTGTGCAATGCGACTGACAGCAAACTGATTGCGGGACATTTTCCCGGAGTAGATACTTATCCTCTGGCTTTGGGACACGAGAATGCAGGAATTGTAGTGGCCGTAGGCGAGAAAGTACGCAACTTTAAAGTAGGCGACCGGGCTATCGGCGGTTTGATCTCCGACTTTGGCGCGCAGGGAATTAACAGTGGCTGGGGCGGTTTCAGCGAATATGTAGTGGTGAACGATTTCGAGGTACTGAAAGAAGAAGGACTGGCTACCCCCGAACAGGGATGCTGGGATAGCTTTGAGATTCAGAACTCGGTTCCTGCTCATGTGCAGCCGGAAGAAGCGGTGATCTCCTGCACCTGGCGTGAAGTGCTGGGCGCTTTCAAGGATTTCAACCTGACTCCGGGAAAGAAAGTGATAGTGGTAGGTTCCGGTCCTGTAGGACTGAGCTTCGTCAAGTTGGGCAAGCTGTTCGGCTTGGGGCAGATTGACATCGTTGATATGCTTCCTGCCAAACTGGAAGTAGCCCGCCGGATGGGAGCGGACAACGGATATACACCTGCCGAAATCAGCACGCCGGAGTTTATAGCCTCCGCCAATCGTTCTTACGATGCCGTGATTGATGCCGTAGGACTCGATGTAGTAGTCAATTCCGTATTGCCGTTGGTAAAAATGGGCGGTGATGTCTGTGTATATGGTGTCATGACGAAGAATCCGACATTTGATTTGTCGAAAGCGCCTTATAACTTCGACCTGCATATGCACCAGTGGCCTACCCGTTCGGAAGAAAAAGCGGCTATGACCACGCTGGCACAATGGATTGAAGAAGGCACACTTTCCGCTTCCGACTTCATCACGCACCGTTTCAAAATCGAAGAAATCGAAGAAGCCTTCGCTGCCGTGAAACGGGGTGAAGTATTGAAATGTGTACTGACTTTTTAAGAACTAACAATTAACTAACATATTAAACGACTCAAAACAATGGAAAAGAAAAATATAAACGAAGTGATTGCGAATTTATCAGTAGAACAACTGGCAGGAATGATTGACCATACCTTTCTGAAACCTTTCGGAACAGCGGAGAACATCGAAAAACTCTGTGCGGAAGCCCGTCAGTATAAGTTTGCGATGGTAGCCATCAACCCTGCGGAAGTGGAAACCTGTGTCAAACTGTTGGAAGGTTCGGGTGTACGTGTAGGAGCGGCCATCGGTTTCCCTCTGGGACAGAATACCGTAGAGTGCAAGGCATTCGAAACCCGTGATGCCATTGCCAAGGGAGCTACCGAAATTGATACGGTCATCAATGTCCGTGCTTTGCAGAAGGGACAGACAGACATTGTAAAGAAAGAAATCGAAGATATGGTTTCTATCTGCAAACCTGCCGGTGTGATCTGTAAAGTGATTCTTGAAACTTGCTACCTGACTGACGAAGAGAAAGAAACCGTATGCCGCATTGCAAAGGAAGCAGGTGTGGACTTCGTAAAAACTTCTACCGGATTCGGTACGGCAGGCGCCAACGTGCATGATGTTGAATTGATGCGTCGTGTGGTAGGTCCGGTGATCGGTGTGAAAGCCGCAGGCGGTATCCGCGACCTCGATACGGCACTGGCATTGATTCAGGTGGGTGCTACCCGCATCGGTACTTCAAGCGGTATTCAGATTGTAGAAGCTTACAAAGAGTTGAAGAAAGGTCTGTAATGTCCGGTTCGGAAAGGTAAATTTAAGGTAAACAGGAATTTGAAATGATAAGATCGAAATTAATAAAATGGTTGAAGTGGGGGCTGGCATGTTGCATGCTCGTCCCGTTCCTCGCCTGGCAGGCGAAGGACACTTCTTTCCAGCCAACCGACACAAAAGGTTTTATCGCCGAAATGCAGAAGCAGTTTGCGGAGGTTCAGACGATAAAGAAGAAAGAGAATCACAGGGAAGAGCTGGAGCGTAAAGTAAGAGATACACATCGGATGTTGATGCATGATTATCCGGTTTATTATGACTGGTGGCTACAGGATGGAAATGATGCGAAAGATATAAAGGACGGGAAAGATGTAAACTGGTTCAGAGGTTCTTTCAGCCGGCAGCTTTCCCTTCGTATGCAGAAGCTGAACATTACTACTGCTGTCAATGATAATCCGGAAAGTATCGAAGCCGCTTTCCTGTCTTATCTGAAAGCGTGCGAGAGAAGACGTGCCGAACGTCTGGAAACTTTCACTGCCAATCAGCCGGAGATTGTTTTTACGAAGTTCAGAACGTTGCGTCCTTCTTTCTTTGCCTATACCGAAGGCGTTTCCGATGCCCGTGCAGAGTGCAACTACTTTGCAGGCGGTTCGCTGTCGAAGATTAAGATGAACGGTATCTGGGCGGAGGAAGAAACACTGTTGACGGACGAAGACGGTGTATATCGTGATCCGAATCTTCATTTTGACGGTCAGCACCTGCTTTTCTCCTGGAAGAAGTCTGCAAAAGACGATGATTTCCATTTGTATGAGATGGATTTAAAGACACGTGAAGTCAAGCAACTGACTTTTGGAAAAGGACACGCTGATATCGAAGGTATCTATCTGCCGGATGAGAATATACTTTTCAACTCTACCCGTAGCGGAAGTGCGGTGGATTGCTGGTTTACCGAAGTCAGCAATATGTACCTCTGTGACCGTGAAGGACGTTATATGCGTCAGGTAGGTTTCGACCAGGTGCATACTACTACGCCGACTTTACTTGATGACGGTCGTGTAGTTTACACTCGTTGGGACTATAATGACCGCGGACAAGTATGGGCGCAACCCCTGTTCCAGATGAATCCTGACGGAACGGGACAAGCCGAATATTACGGAATGAACAGCTGGTTCCCGACAACGGTAGCGCATACCCGTCAGATTCCCGGTACACGTAAAGTGATGACTGTCTTCATGGGACATCATAATCCCCAGCACGGTAAATTGGGTATTATTGATCCCGAAGCCGGAAGAGATGAGAATGAAGGTGTCATGTTTGTTGCTCCGGTGCGCAAACCCGAGGCAGAGCGTATAGATAGCTACGGACAGTTTACCGACCAGTTTCAGCATCCTTTCCCGTTGAACGAGACGGAGTTTCTGATTTCCTATACTCCGCTGGGATATCATATCGGACATCCGATGGAGTTCGGCATTTACTGGATGAATGCAAACGGAGAACGTGAATTGCTGGTTGCCGATTCGAAAATATCCTGCAATCAGCCCATCTTGCTTGCTCCCCGTAAACGTCCGTTCCATCGTTCGTCTTCTGTAGACTATACGAAGAATGAAGGAGTATATTATATGCAGAATATCTATGAAGGGAATGGCTTGAAAGGAGTGGCTCCCGGAACGATCAAACAGCTTCGTATCGTAGAAATTCAATTCCGTGCAGCCGGTGTAGGCGAAGTGAATGGTAATGATGAGGGAGGTGGTGCATTGGCAAGTTCTCCGGTAGGAGTCGGCAATGCCGCTTGGGACGTGAAGAGAGTGATCGGAGTGACGGATGTATATCCCGACGGTTCCGCTTTCTTTAAAGTACCTGCCCGCAGGCCGCTTTACTTCCAGGCGTTGGACGAAAAGGGCAGGGTAGTGCAGACGATGCGCAGCTGGTCTACCTTGCAGCCGAACGAAGTTCAGAGTTGTGTAGGATGCCATGAACATAAGAATACGGTTCCGGTGGCAGGTCATCGGGTATCCATGGCAATGGACAAAGGAATCAAGGCATTGGATCCGGAAGATGAAATGGGAGAACGTAACTTCAGCTATCTGAAAGAGATTCAGCCTATCTGGGACCGAAATTGTATCTCTTGTCATGACGGAGTGAAACACCCGATGAGCCTGAAAGGAGAACTGAAGGTAGTGGACAAACAGAGTAAAAGAAAATATACGGATTCATATCTCAGTCTGACTCATGCCCGTCCGGATGGTCCCGACAGAGCATGGAGAGGGGATGCCCATCATCCGGAAGTAAACTGGATCAGCGCTTTGTCCCAGCCTACTTTGTTGCCTCCTTATTTTGCAGGGTCCAACAAGAGTAATCTGATCAAGCGTCTGGAAGAGGGTCATGGAGGTACGAAACTGACACCGCAGGAGATACGTAAAGTTTCTCTCTGGATCGACTTGCTCGTTCCTCAGATCGGTGACTATCGGGAAGCGAACAACTGGTCGGATCATGACCGGGAGTTTTACGACCGCTACGATAAGAAGCGGAAACAAGCCCGCATGGAGGAACAGGAGAATATTCGCCAGTACATTCAATCTCTTCAAACTAAACAACAGAAATAATGAAAAAGATATTGATACCTGTTAGTATCATAGCTATACTTCTTTGCGCTAGTTGGAAAGAAGATGCAAAGACGGTTTCGCCGGATCGTTTGTTTCTGGCGGACAGTGGAAAGTCCTTGTTTGTAACGAACAGGGCAGGCAATGAATTAATCAAAATGTCGTCCGACGGACAGAAGGCGGAACAGAAAGTGACCCTTTCTTCGCCCGTCAACGCCATGACACAAGACCCATCCGGCAACCTCTGGGTGGTATGCGACGGAAACACCGGCATGATGTACGAACTGGATGGAAAGAAACTTTCGGTGCAGTCAAAAACAAAGAGCGGTGCTACGCCTTCGGATATCTTGTATAGTCCGGTGTCCAAATCACTTTGGGTGACACAGCGCTTCAACAACGAGTTGTGGGAAATAGATCCGGCAACCCGCAAGGTAAAGACAAAGATTGCAATCGGTCGTGAACCGGTGGCTATGGCTCCGTTTGCAGGAGACTCTTGTCTGCTGATAGCCAACAATCTGCCGGAAATGCCTTCTACGGCTTATCCTATTGCAGTGCAGCTCGATATCGTAGATGTCCCTTCAAAGAAGGTGACGGGACGCATCATGTTGCCGAACGGTGCTACCGATGCGAAGTCTGTAGCGGTAGATAAAAATCAGACGTATGCGTATGTCACTCACTTGATTGCCCGTTATCAGTTGCCTACCAATCAGCTGGACCGTGGATGGATGGCTACAAACACGCTGTCCATCATCGACCTGAAGGCGAGGAAATTGCTGACTTCCGTATTGTTGGATACTCCTCAGAAGGGAGCCGCCAATCCGTGGTCGGTGATTGTCACTCCGGATGATAAACAGATTATCGTAGCTGCTGCCGGAAGTCAGGAGCTGGTTCGTATTGACCGCATTGCTTTGCACGAACGTCTGACGAAGGCAAAGCAGGGAGAGATGGTGACGCCTTCCGTGAAGTCATGGAATAATATTCCGAATGATGCGGGATTCTTATATGGTATCCGCGACTTTATCCCGACACAGGGGAAAGGCCCCCGTTCGGTTGTTGCTACCGGAGATAAGATTTTCACTGCCAACTATTATACTTCGGAATTGGTGTCTATGGATTTGAACGGCAAGAATCTGAAGAAGCAGGTTTTGGGTGCTCCGCTGGCTTTCACGAAAGTCGGAAAGGGTGATATGTATTTCCATGACGCTACTATTTGTTTCCAGAACTGGCAGAGCTGTGCTACCTGTCATCCGAATGACGCCCGCATGGACGGACTTAACTGGGACTTGCTGAATGACGGTATGGGTAACCCGAAGAATACCAAGACACTTTTGCTTTCGCATCAGACTCCGCCCTGTATGGCGACCGGTATCCGTAAGAATGCCGAAGTAGCGGTACGTTCGGGTGTGAAGTATATTCTGTTTATGGAAGGTGAAGACGAAATATACGAATCCATCGATGAATATCTGAAATCCCTGAAACCGTTGCCAAGCCCATACCTTGTGAACGGTAAACTTTCCGGTAAGGCAAAGAAGGGAAAGAAGATTTTTGAGGAAAACTGTGCGAGCTGCCATTCCGGAGAGTACTATACAGATCAGAAACAGTATAAGGTAGGCTGGACAACAGGTCCGGACAAGGGACTGTCTATGGATGTTCCGGCACTGAATGAATGCTGGCGTACAGCTCCCTATCTTTATGACGGGCGCAGCTATTCGATGAAGGATATGCTGAAAGTTCACGGACCTCATAAGCCTGTCACTGAGAAGGAATTGGAAGAACTGGAAGAGTATGTGTTGTCTTTGTAAAGAAGATATCTGTTTATATTAATACATAGAATAATAATGATAAAGATATGTAGTGTTGCGTTTTTGTCGCTTCTGCTCTCTGCCTCTTCTCTGTTTGCACAGACCAAGACGTTTGCCGGAGCCGATTATTCGCAGGGAATCGTATTTGTGATGGAAAACAACCAAATGGTGTGGAAGCACAAAGCGCCCGATTCTAATGATTTGTGGATATTGCCTAACGGCAATATCCTCTTCACCACCGGACACGGAGTACTCGAAATGACCCGTCAGAACGATACCATTTTCCATTATGAATCAAAAAGTCCGGTCTTTGCCTGCCAACGTCTGAAGAATGGTAATACTTTCGTTGGCGAATGTGTTACCGGACGGATGCTGGAGATATCTCCCAAAGGGAAGATTGTGAAAGAAACCTGCATCCTGCCGAAAGGCGTGAAGGATGGCGGATTCGCATTCATGCGTAATGCACGGCGGCTGGATAACGGTCATTTCCTCGTAGCTCATTATGGAGACCAGTGTGTGAAGGAGTATGATGCAAACGGCAAGGTGGTGTGGAAGCTGGATGTTCCCGGCGGTCCTCATTCTCTGACTCGCCTGCCTAACGGACATACGCTGATAGCTGTTGCCGATAAAGATCAGAACCCGAGATTGATAGAAGTGACTCCGGAAGGAAAAACGATCTGGGAAATATCGAATGCGGATATTCCCGGAAAGCCTTTGAAGTTTCTCGGAGGTTTTCAGTACTTCTCCGACGGACGTTTCCTGATTACGAACTGGACGGGACACGTGAACCCGAAAGAGAAAGTACATCTGCTGCTGGTAGACCGCCAGAAGAATGTGCTCTACTCTCTGGAGAATACTCCGGAACTACAGACGATGTCTTCCGTATATAGTACAGATAAGCCGGCGGGAGTAGCTTCGTATCATTAATTGATGTCTGTGGCATAAAAAATCATTGAAGTTTGCAATATGAAATATTATCGGATAAAATGTGAGATCTATAAAGCGGAAGGAAAAAGCTGGGAACGAATGGCAGAAGAATTACTGCTGTCAGCCGTTCGCAGGGGAGGAAAGGAATATGGGGGAAAAGTGGTCCGTCTTGTATTCTTTACATTCTGTGAGGATAATCGGGAATATCAGCTCCAACGGTCTTTTCTGGAACAATGGGTGGATGAGCATTTCGTTTCTCCCCGTCCGGTCCTTTCGCTCGTAGCCCAAAAGCCTTTGGTCGGAGAACTGGTCATGGAAGTCCATTCGTTGCCGGCAACTGCCGGTGAGGAAGTGACGGTAGAAGAACAGATGGCTTCTTCCGTCCGCTACCTTCGGGTTACTTCCGGTCATTATCGGGAAATAATAGCGGGAGGACTCTATGCCGATGATTTGACTCTTCCTGTCCGCGAACAGTCGGAGCAGGTGTTCGGGAAAGCGGAAGAAATTCTGAAAGCGGAGCAGATGAGCTTCGGTGATATTGTCCGCCAGTGGAATTATCTGGAACGCATCACGGATATTGTGCACGGCAATCAGTGTTATCAGGATTTTAATGATATACGTTCGCAGTTTTATGCTTCTTCGGAATGGGCTTCCGGATATCCGGCGGCTACAGGGATCGGGACGCAGCATGGTGGAATACTGGTCGATTTCAATGCCGTCAAAGGAGGAATAGAGATTATCCCGTTGGATAATGACTGGCAGAAAGCTGCTCATGTCTATTCGGATGAAGTCCTGATCAGCCACCGGACGGATGCGGAGAAGGGAACTCCCAAGTTTGAAAGAGGCAAATCGTTGTCCGATCATCAACGGGAGATGATTTATATATCCGGCACAGCCGCCATTCGTGGTGAAGAAAGTATAGTGACGGGCGATGTGCTTGTGCAGACGGAAATCACGCTGGAGAACATTCAGCATCTGATTGGTCTGGAAGAAGGGAGAGAGAAACTTCCGGAACATTCCGGCAAGCTGGAACTTCTCCGTGTGTATCTGAAGCATGAGGAGGATGCAAAGATTGTAAAAGAAGATATGGACAAACTTTGTCCTGATGTTCCTATTGTCTATCTTTATGCCGATGTATGCAGGGAAGAACTGCTTGTAGAAATAGAAGGTATTGCTTATTTGTAAAAACAGAAAACTGATGAAACTGATTCGATTGATCGCTTCTCCGATTTTGATGTACGTATTAGCGGGAGTTTATGCGTTGGTACTGGCAATCGCCACTTTTGTGGAAAATTCGTCCGGTCCGGCCGTTGCGCGCGAATGCTTTTATTATGCTCCGTGGTTTATTTTGTTGCAACTCTTGCAGGCTGTCAATCTGTTGGCCATGTTTCTTCAGGGAGGTTATTTCAAAAGAATCAGTAAAGGAAGTCTGATCTTTCATGGGGCTTTTGTTTTTATCTGGTTGGGGGCGGCTGTTACTCACTATGCAGGAGTAACAGGAATCATGCACATCCGTGAGGGGGAAACGGTGGACCGCATGATGCGCGATGAAGGGGCAGGGATGGGAAATGCCTCCCTGCCTTTTTCTGTCACTCTCGATGATTTCCGGTTAAAGCGTTATCCGGGCTCTCACAGTCCGATGTCTTACGAAAGCGATCTGGTGATAAAGAAGGGGAATGAAACTCCTTTGCAGGCTACGGTCCGGATGAATAAGGTGATTGAAGTGGATGGTTATCGCTTGTTTCAGTCTTCGTTCGATCCGGATGAGCAGGGCACGGTGTTGTCCGTGAGTTATGACCGTCCCGGTATGCAGATTACCTATATCGGCTATTTCCTGCTGTTCGCTGGCTTTGTGCTGACTCTGTTCAGTAAGAAGTCCCGTTTCGGTCGTTTGCGCAGAGAACTGGGGGAGATGAAAAAGCGTGCTCCTTTCTGTCTGCTTCTCTTCTTAGGTCTATCCGGTACTTTGGGTACACAGGCGTTATATGCGCAGGAAACGCTTTCTTCTTCGCAGCTACCTTGCATCCCTGCTTCGCACGCCCGGAAATTCGGCAGTCTGGTACTGCTCAATCCTAATGGTCGCCTTGAACCTGTCAACAGTTACACTTCCGCCATTCTGCGCAAACTTTACGGAGCGGACAAGCTGAACAACATCAATTCAGACCAGTTCTTTCTGAATCTTCTCGCTTTTCCGGATGAGTGGGGTGGCTATCCTTTTATCAAGGTCGATAATAAAGAAATTCTTCAACGGTTCGGAAGAGACGGCAAATACATCGCATGGCAGGATGTCTTTGATGCCGATGGCAATTATGTGCTGACCGATGAAGTGAATGCCATCTATGCAAAATCCGCTTCAGAACGGAAACGAATGGATTCGGATTTGTTAAAATTGGATGAATCGGTGAATATTGTCTACCGTATTATGCAACATCAACTTCTGCCCCTCTTCCCGGACGAAAACGACGTTCAGGGAAAATGGTACTCGGCAGGTGACGAACAAACCGTCTTTCATGATAAGGATTCCCTGTTTGTTTCTAAAATCATGGATTGGTATATCTACGAATTGGGTAATGGTGTCCGCACTAATAACTGGAAAGAAGCGGACAAGATTGTCGATATGATGCATATCTTCCAGCAGGCAAAAAGTAAAACTCCCGCTATTGACAATCAGAGAGTAAAAGCGGAGCTTCTCTATAATCAGTTAAACCTGTTCTTCTGGTGTCGTCTGGCTTACCTGATTTTGGGCGGAATCTTACTTTTCATAGCCTGCGGAGAGATTATCGCGGATTTCAAATGGGGGAGCAGACTGAGTAGCATACTGATTGTTCTTCTGATCGCTGCTTTCCTTGCACACACGACCGGTGTCTTACTGCGCTGGTATATCTCCGAACGTGCACCGTGGGCGAATGCTTACGAATCAATGATCTGCACTTCCTGGCTGCTCGTTGGCGGAGGCCTCTTGTTTGCCCGGCGTTTCCGTATTCTCCCTGCGCTTGCCGGACTGTTAGGCGGAATCATGCTTTTCGTGGCAGGACTGAACCATCTGAATCCGGAAATAACTCCTTTGGTTCCGGTGCTTCAGTCGTATTGGCTGATGTCTCATGTCGCCATTATCATGATCGGCTATGTATTCTTTGCACTTTGTGCGCTGACGGGACTGTTTAATCTTATCTTGATGAATCTGCTTTCTGCCACCAATCGGGTGAAGCTTCTCTTCCGTATACGTGAGTTTACCTTACTGAATGAAATGGCAATGATTCTCGGCTTATTCTTTATGGCGGCAGGAACCTTTCTCGGTGCCATCTGGGCGAATGTCTCATGGGGCAGATACTGGGGATGGGACCCGAAAGAAACATGGGCGTTAATCTCTATTGTTGTCTACGCACTGGTACTTCATATCCGTTTTATCCCGCTGCTGAAAGGTAAAACAACCTGGTGTTTCAATTTGCTGTCCGTAGTCTCCATTCTCTCCATTATCATGACTTGGTTTGGAGTAAACTACTACCTGAGCGGCTTGCACTCTTATGGAAAGACCGAAGGGGGAGATTTACTGTTATGGATATGGGGAGCGGGTTTGTGCGTTGTGCTTGCTTTGGCTCTCTTTGCACGCAGGCGTTTGAAAAAGTATTCATGATTCGGGAAAATTGCCGTTTTACCTAAATATGTTTCGGCAAATAATAGAATTAGCCGCTTGTGACATTTTTGTCTTTATTCTAAGTATTATACGGGGATAAACAAAAATGTCACAGCGTTTGTAATCAGTGGTTTACCTCTGAAAATGCCTTGTTTTTAAAATAAGTTTGCAAAAAACTATAGGATGTTTTTGTCTTTTTCCGGATCAAAACTGCATTTTTTTTTCATTTATTTGTGTTTCAGTATTTTAATCATTCTGGCTTCGCGATTCCTGCTGTTTTCTATTTCCGCATATTGTTCCAGTTCTTTCGTCGTTATACCCCGTCCCGTGTTTAATCCCATCTTTTTATATACCTGTCTGAGCATACTTTTCGCTTCCTGCACGGATATTTCAGCACCCACAGGAAAAGCACGTTGGATATATGTCCGCATTTGCCCGGACTTCTTAATCGTATGCTCGCTACTCACATTTAGTGCCGTCCGCAATTTATTCTCATTATAATCGGCTTCCCGTACAAATTCCGCTCCGAAGCGGCAGAAACAGTCGTATATATACCTGTCGGCGGTAGAAGTAATCAGATTCATCAACATACGCTGATACCTTTTCTGTATTTTCTTGTCGGTAGCTCTGCTCATCTTTTCCATCTCTTCCAGTTTCCGGACGATCAGTTCTGCCCGTTTCTTCTTTGCCAGACGATGCTGGATAGCCATGCGTTCATTATCCGAAACCGGCATCAGGCGTTCTTCGTGCGAGAAGACAAAATATCCGGTCTGCTCGTAAGCAAGGTGCAGCAGATCGGCAGAGGTGTACAGGCGTTTCACTTGTTCCTTTTCATAGAAGTTGGCTATCAGAAACGAATCTGGCTTTCCGTTTTCGTCCAGATAAGGGAGGTAAGAGTTTTCTCCGATGGCCTCTTGTAGTAAGGTGCGTTCGCCTATGTTGGTAGTCCGTGCCAGTTGCGCTTTCCAGCCGTAGAAAATGGTGGAAGCTCCCTGAATCCAGTGATCGATTTCAGAAGAAGACATACATTCCAGTTCCGGTCGGATAGAAGCGATGTGTGTCACACTGTTGACTCCGCCCCGGAAACGTCCGATAATCTGGATTGCCTCGGTGGCAGGGTCAATAACGGATTGCGCGGCACCATACAAGTCACTGACGAAAATCACATGAGGCGGATTTTTGCAGAGTATGTCTACCGCTGAGTAGAAGCGGGAGGTGAAGAAATTGTAACGTTCCAGTTCGGTGATCATCATTGACTTTTTGCGGCGGTTTCCTTTCCAGAGCTTGTATTGTCCGTCTTCGCTACAGAATGTGCAGGCATTGCTTAGTTCGGGTATCAACCGGTAGAAGCTGTCTATCGAATCTATACTGTTACAGAAAATACAGACAGTTCCTCTCTTGGCTTCAATCACTTCCTGCAGGGTTTCCAGCACATTGTTGGTAGTAATCAGTTTCAGTTTCTGCCGATAGACATAATCCGGCTGAATCAATACCCGCATGAAACCGTCAAAACGACTGTCCTTTTCGGGTACGATAGGCGTAGCGGAAATCAGTGCCTTGTTCTGGAAACGGAAGAAATCGTTCATCGGTTCGCGGATAGAGTCACGGTAGTGCACGTCCTGTACCAGCTTCTCGCATTCATCAAACAAGATGAAGCATTCCGTATACATATCTATATCCACCGTTTGCATGGCTTCCTTTATCTTGTTGAAGCCTTCGGGGGTAGTCAGTAGTTTGTAATCCTTCTCCCGATTTGTTTCCAGAAAGTCGGCGATCTGCCGGATGCTTACACCTTTATAGACGGCAAGTGCATTCTTATGTACCCTTGCTTTCGACTCGATGACGGGTACATTCGGTTCGATGATAATGGATTTGCGTGGTGCTGTGAGTTCACAGTGCGTGGCACCCAGTCCCGGCAGCAGTTTGTTGATGATGCAATTGGTAGGAATAAAATCTTTTCCTGCACGTTTTAGCGCATCCGCAAAGTATTCTCCTTTCCGGATGGAGTAAATTCGATCGTATTCCATGCAGTTAATATTTCCGTTTATTGTGTTTCTTTGGATTGTACTTCTCAAATCCGGCAGCTGAAATACGTTTCTTCAGATTCTTGTCCGCTTTAAAAACTACGTTTTTTACTTGGATGGATTCTGCCCTGTGGTTTTCGTCCGGCTCTTTGTCTTCACAGAAATTTCCGTTTAGAGAGAAACTGCCGAAGTCGTCCAGATTGAGTATGTTTCCGTCTTTCAGTACGGCTTCCATTCCTTCCAGTACTATGCTGAGGCTTTTGTATGCTTCTCCTTTGGATAGGTTGTATTTGGTTGCCAGATATTCTACGAATGCTTTGGTGTCCAGTGTATCCCATGATAACAGTTGTACCCGGACATTTGTCTCCTTATCTCCCGTGAATGTATCCGCGAAGCGGGTTGTTTTGTAAAGTATGCTCATAATAATTCCTTTTTTGAATAGCCATTGATTATATGCAGTTGAATAACTTCGGTGCTAGACAAGTGTAACTGGAATATTGCACAAGTGTAACTGGATAGTTGCTCAAATGTAACAGATTAATTCATACAGATGAAGTTGCTAAAAGATAAGGGATTATTTTTAGTTTGTGTGGGAAAAACAATTAACTCTTCCTTATGAATTGGTAAAAACATCTTGTCGGTTAAGACGATGCAAAGGTAAGAATAAGTACTGGACTAACAAGAAAATTAGCGAGGAAGAACGTAAAAAGTTAGGTCGTGGAGATGGTGAGGTGATCAATGCGGATGATCCGAGGAATAGAGATTTGATAAGGAGAATGATTAGCGAGTAATTTATAGAAATAATTATTACGGATTAGTGATCAAGCTGCAGATCTGCAGAAACTTAAATCTATATTGGGAATTTAATATATAAATCTATAAGCTTATTTCGGTGGGATATTATTAGCGCACCTCGTTCGTTCGAGATGCGCTATTTTTTTGTGAAATTAAACAGAACTTGGCCAAATCTCAGTTGGGTAGTCGTCTTGCTATTGCTTTTTGATCTCAGTTATATCAACAAATCCGGTAAGTTTGCTCCTTATTTAAGCCGTTTTAGGTCCGGTTGTGTAAAGAGATTCAAATATACTGAAAGTGTTAAATCTCAGCTTTTGGGAGTAATATTGGGTTTGTATGAGAACATTCCTGTTTTTTATATGTTTGTGAGGTAAACCCTGCAAACAAAACATATTTAGTCAGGATAAAATATTATATATAATATACTTATTATAAAAATATTAGCGATGATAAAAAGAAAAGCACCATTATCCCTATTAGTAACATTAGATAGCATATCTAAAAATACACTTGATTTTTTTTCAGTGAGCCAAAGTAGGCAATGCCTGCAGATTATAGGGTGCGATAAAGTGATATTGCGGTATTTAAATTCTTTATTATTAATATTGTTTGTGTCAATTGCGGCTACATCTTGCTCTGATGATAACCATAAGATCATTGAGCAGCCATCAATAAACGTTTTGAGCTATTACCCGAAATCCATGAATATTGTGGAATTACAGTATAAACCAGCTGGACAGGAACCTGGGGTAGTAGATATTGATAAGTCCAGTCTGTATTTTGGGGATCGTGTGACAATGTTTCAACCTGAAAAAATTATATTCAAAAATGATTCTGTATCAATCATCAAACGAGGCGGGTTAATTCAGGAGTATAAAGCCGAATGGAATAAGGGTGATTTATATTTATACAATGGCGTTACTGGCATATGGGACTATTGTGGAAGTAAAGATGGGGAAATCACATTTATCCTTAATACAGGTTTCTTTTGGGTAAAGGATAACAATATGCATGGTTCATTATCGGTGATAGGGCAGAAATATTCATTATTATCATATTCCGAATTGGTTACATATTTGGGTGGAAACAGTAACAATCTAAAGAATCAGGTGGCGTGGCTAAGAGTACAGTACACATTTGAATTAATCCCGGAAGTTAAACTTTAATATAGAAAACATGAAAGCAGTAATAATATATATCATTTTCTTTTCTATTCTCCATGTTAGCAGTTTTGCTCAACATAATCAGTATACGTCAACTAAGTTTGCGGTCAAAAACCCTTATGAGGTATTTATTGGCGGTATTATGAAAGCGAATGATGTTAACGGTCTACATCAACTTCTTAATGTGCCAATGAATCCTATTACAATTAGCTATAGTTTGCCTTTAAAATCCGAAACGATTATACCTTCATACGATAATATGCTTAGGGCTATTCAGCAAAAGCTGCAAGAAAATAATGTATTGAAACCTAACTATCAGTTTTCATTTACGTTGAAGCAGATAGATTCTTATGAACAGCTAGCTTTATTTTTCGGTGAGGAAATAGATCTATCCGACTTATTCAAAATAACATCTCCTAATCCAATTCATAAAACAGTGGCAGTATTAGATATTAGTCAGAGTTATTTTTCCATTGCTATGGATATGCCTGAGGAGGAACTGAGCAACTCTCCGATAGTCCAAGAGCAAT
Source organism: Bacteroides sp. 1_1_14 (assembly GCF_000162515.1). Lineage (NCBI taxonomy): Bacteria > Pseudomonadati > Bacteroidota > Bacteroidia > Bacteroidales > Bacteroidaceae > Bacteroides > Bacteroides sp. 1_1_14. The sequence goes on from NZ_GG774702.1 coordinate 847,100, forward strand.
TAAGCGAACTTATTTATGTTGGTTCTATAGAATTTGGAAGACGATCAATTCTAATTGTTGAATCGGATCTTAATTATCAGGATGTAAAGGTTGCGTTGAATGAGATCTTAAATAAATCCACTACCAAGAAGGGAGATATATCAGAAAAAAGCAAATCAATTATGGCTAGCTCAATAATCAGAGGACTAATTTTGGATCCTCTTGCCAATGAAAACATAACACCGGATAACCCTTTGGAGTACCTACTGGATTATATAAACTCTGATATCAGTCCAAATGATTTTGGGGTCCCCATTTTCTTTACAGCAGCCTGGTTAAAAGATAATTCTGTCTTTGTTAACAAGTTTACAAACTAATATTTTAAAAATTAGAACTTTCCCAAACACATATTGTGATACCTGCCTTATTATTAGCAGTTCTAATAATAAGTTCATGTAGTTTTGAAGAAGTTTTCTTTTATAGTGCCATCGATGATCTGGTATATAAATACTTCGCATATCTTTCAGAATAATAGCCGGGCAGTACTAAGAAAAAAACAGTAGACTCAAGCAATGATGCGTGAACCTACTGTTTCCTTATTTCTGTATTTACTTCTATTTACTATAAGACGCCTTCACAAAAGGAGCATCGAGCAAATAATCCAGACTCTTCTTGACACTTTCCTCTACAGGACAACTGTACCCTTCTATTTCAGCAACAATATGCTTTACGCCGGCAACCTTTGCATTTCTGAAGATAGCATCGAATCCGACCATACCACTATCTCCGATTTCTTTGTCATCTTTGATATGAAGCACGGTGAAACGTCCCGGATACTTGTTGAAATAGTCCACAGGACTGTGCTGCCCTCTGACTATCCAATATACATCCATCTGAAAAAAGACATACTCAGGATTGGTATTCTCAATCATATAGTCCAACATAACCGCTTGATTTTCTACTTTCTGAAATTCATGCGCATGATTATGATATCCAAATTTCATACCGTTCTGTTGACATCTTTTGCCTATTTCATTGAAATAGTCGCAATACATCTTCATCTCTTTCATTGTTTTAGGAACACCGATTCCCGGATTTACGATGTATTTCATGCCTGCTGCTTTATGAGCGGCAATGCTTTGATCCCACCATTTCAGTGACTCGGAGAAATCTCCGGAAGCCACTTCCTTGTCCGACAATCCTCTGGAACAATGTGAAGACAGTACTTTCATACCAGCCTTTTCGACAGCATTTTTAAACTCTTCCGGAGTTTTGCCATAGAACTTGCCATTATCATAATTGGCGGCTTCGATGCTGGTGTATCCCATTTGCGCCAGATTCTTCAAAACTACGTTGAGGTCGGTTCCATTATTTATGATGTCTCTGACCGAATAGAGTTGTATGGCAATGTCTTTCTTCTTTTTTGCATCTGCTGCCTGCGGAATTGCCAGCAGCAATGCGAATAAGATTAATAAATAGTTCGTTTTCATGATATATTACATTAGTCAAGAACTTTCACGCGGATATTGCGGAACCAAACGTCATCACCGTGATCCTGCATTCCGATAAATCCTTCGTGGTTTTCGCCACCGCAATTATTCAACAGTTCGAAAGCCAACGGCCATTTGTCCTGGCTGAATTTGCTGGCTTGCAAAAGGTCAGTCCATTGTTTGGTCCACAAGTGGTATTCGAGTACATTCTCGTCATTCTGTCCGTGAACAACAGTACCTTTATAAACCATAATCTTAGCCTTGTTCCATTCGCCGAAAGGTTTCGCATTCTGAGGAACTGCCGGAATCATGTCATATAAAGAAGCCGACTGACGGTTATTGTCTTTACCCAATTTTGCATCCGGATGATTGTCATTGTCCAATACCTGATATTCAGGTGCGGAAATATAAATAGGTTCGAGCACGTCGTTACCGTCCTTATCTTTAGAAGTCACTTCCTGAGCCAGATAGAAGATACCGGAGTTACCGCCTTTGGAAACCTTCCATTCCATTTCCAGTTCGAAATTTTTGAATTTGTGGGCAAAGATCAGGTCTCCGCCATCACCATCCTGCGCTTCACCGCCACCGGAACCGTTAAACTTGATGCAACCGTCTTCGATAGTCCATTTGGAAGGAACTCTGTCCTTGCCATAACCACGCCATCCATTAAATGTTTTGCCGTCAAAGATAGTGATGTAACCATCCGCATCTACCGGTAATTGCAAGCTATCCATCTCTGCTGCTTTTAATGATTTTGAATATGATAATGCTACTTCGTTTGCCGATTGCTCTTCCTGAGCACTCCCGGATTTCTTCTGACCGCTGCAGGAAACTAAAACTCCCGCTGCAAGACAACAAGCTAATGGATAAAATACTTTCTTCATAATAATAACTATTTAATTTTTAATCTTTAATTCTTAACTTACTTTTATCGTGTTATCGTGGCATATCAGGCAACTTCCATCCTTCGCGATAGTTATGTTTCACCAGTTCGGCTGCGAATTGTTTCGCGTTGATCGGATCTGTCCAGGTCTTGTTGAATGACGGGTGACCATCATGAATCGTAAATCCGTCCTTAATGCAGGTTCTGAGTGTTTCATTATCACCGATATTGGTGAAGCACATATTGGCGCCGTCCCATTCCAGTGTCTTGTTCAATCCTTGCAGACGGATAGCCAATACACCCATTACCACCATTTCATTCATCGGTCCCGATTCGGAGAAATCCGCTTTCGGCATCACGCGGTTGGATTTGTCTTCCTTACAAGGCGCGTACCCAGTCCATCTCATGAGAACACTTGACACGGCGGCATACTTTC
>NZ_GG774702.1:849915-851293 GCF_000162515.1 Bacteroides sp. 1_1_14
TCTTGTTGAATGACGGGTGACCATCATGAATCGTAAATCCGTCCTTAATGCAGGTTCTGAGTGTTTCATTATCACCGATATTGGTGAAGCACATATTGGCGCCGTCCCATTCCAGTGTCTTGTTCAATCCTTGCAGACGGATAGCCAATACACCCATTACCACCATTTCATTCATCGGTCCCGATTCGGAGAAATCCGCTTTCGGCATCACGCGGTTGGATTTGTCTTCCTTACAAGCGCGTACCCAGTCCATCTCATGAGAACACTTGACACGGCGGCATACTTTCGGTGCATTGGGCACACGGCCTGACAACAAGAAAGGTTGTTCTCCGTAGCAGCCGCAAATCAATGTATCTTTTGTTCCGTGGAAAATAGTCAGACCACCACCGGGACCCATCAGTTGTTTTCCTTCCGGGAAACCTTTCGGACGTTCCGGCATCATACCACCATCATACCAGTGTACCTCAACTTCCGGCAAGGCAACTTTCGGCATATTGTCGCGGGCGGGGAAAAATCATCTTCACGTGCTGGGCCTGAGGAGCGCAGGCACTCAGTAATAATGTAGAAGAACCTTCCACCTTGGTAGGATAACCCAGTTTCAGAGCTCTGAACGGCTGATGCAGAATATGGCAGGCCATATCACCCAGTGCACCTGTACCGTAATCCCACCATCCGCGCCAGTTCCAGGGATGATAAACGTTGTTGTACGGGTTCAGTTTGGCAGGTCCGGTGAAAAGATCCCAGTTCAATGTGTTGGGGATGCGGTCCGCCTTTTCGGGGGCATTCAGTCCTTGCGGCCAGATAGGACGGTCGGTGGCGCATTCCACTTTGGTTACTTCACCGATTTCTCCATTCCATATCCATTCGCAAACCAGGTCGGTACCTTCGCCCGATGCTCCCTGATTACCCATTTGAGTAACTACTCCGGTAGAGGCGGCCAGCTTGGTCAGCAAACGGGATTCGTAAACGGAGTGAGTCAACGGTTTCTGGCAGTATACGTGCTTGCCCATTGTCATGGCGTCTGCCGTGATGATGGCATGAGTATGGTCGGCGGTAGCAATGATTACGCCGTCAATGGATTTGCCCATTTCATCGTACATCTTGCGGTAATCCCAGTATTTCTTCGCATTCGGGAATTCATCGAATACGCCTTTGGCATATTTCCAGTCTACGTCACAAAGGGCTACGATGTTTTCGGTGCCCTTCACGTTGTTGATGTTGGCATGGCCCATACCGCCGATACCTACGGCTGCGAGGTTCAGTTTGTCGGTTGGTGAAACGTGCCCGTGGCTCATACCTAAAATAGAACTGGGAGCAATGGTGATTCCTGCTAAAGCAGCGGCTCCCGTTTTAAGAAATTTTCTTCTTGAAAAGTCTG
>NZ_GG774702.1:851501-869075 GCF_000162515.1 Bacteroides sp. 1_1_14
GATGGCATGAGTATGGTCGGCGGTAGCAATGATTACGCCGTCAATGGATTTGCCCATTTCATCGTACATCTTGCGGTAATCCCAGTATTTCTTCGCATTCGGGAATTCATCGAATACGCCTTTGGCATATTTCCAGTCTACGTCACAAAGGGCTACGATGTTTTCGGTGCCCTTCACGTTGTTGATGTTGGCATGGCCCATACCGCCGATACCTACGGCTGCGAGGTTCAGTTTGTCGGTTGGTGAAACGTGCCCGTGGCTCATACCTAAAATAGAACTGGGAGCAATGGTGATTCCTGCTAAAGCAGCGGCTCCCGTTTTAAGAAATTTTCTTCTTGAAAAGTCTGACATGGTTTTATTTTTAAGAGTTAATAATTGATTTCAGTTTCTTATTTTATTGAATATTTATTATGGCTTTTGAAGTAATCCGTATCCATTTTTCATATTTCTTCTTCTTTCCCATATTTGCTCAAGTGTCTCCAGTTCACCGATAGCAGGCAAATCATGTGTATAGGCATCGTGCAAAAAGGTCCATGCATATTCCGATGCGATGGCTGAATCGCGTATGAGCGGCAGTTGGGGATTTCTGATTCCGGTCTCTATGGAGTCGGCGAATAAGTCGCACAGCACATCGATGTTTTTTCCACCGAACGGCTTCTCTATATGATGGGTCTGCGTCACTCCACGCAGATCGACGACAGCTGTCTTGAAGTCATGTGTCATTCGGGCAATACCTTTGGTACCGATGATGTCCACGTATGAGTTATGAGTCTGATCTTTGGACAATTGTCCGTACACAAACCCCTGAGTGATATCAAAAACAACGCCGTTCTGGAATGTCCCGTGACACTGTACCCACCAAGGATCTTTATAACTCCACATATTGACGCCCTGCGCATGCCATGTCTTGTATTCGCATCCGGCATACCAGCGTGCAATGTCTACATAATGCATTCCGCAGTCATGGAAGGCGGGGCCTTCATATTCGTGACCTTCGCCCGGTGCGAGACCCGGAGTCATGTGGCAGATTCGCAGAATGGCAAGTTCGCCGATCTCGCCCTGATCGATAAACTGTTTGATAGTCTGATGATACCAGGCGTTGCGGAGATACAAATTGACGGTAGAAAAACAACTGGCTTTCTCGGTGATGTCCACTACTTTCCATTCTTTGTCTATGGTGTCTGATACCGGTTTCTCGGAGATGATATGTTTCCCGTATTTGATAGCCTTTTCAATCCGGTCAAGCCTTGAATCTGCCAACGCGAAGAGTCCCACTACCTGTACACTTTCATCATCGAACATTTCCTGTTCATTTTCGAGTATTTTCGATTCGGGCGACAATTGCTTTGCCAGTTCGCGGCAGTCGGGATTGATGTCGCAAATGTATGCGACTTCCCATCTTCCGCTTTTCTGCATCTCTTTCAAATAAAATCGTCCCATTCGACCGAATCCAATAAGACCAACTTTAATTTTCATCGTATATCTTTTTTAGTTTCTTTATCCCATTATATACTTTGCCTTGTGAGGCATCAGCTTATATAGTAGTGCGGTGAATGCCCAGCTGCAAAGGAAAATACAAACTGCCATCAACGGAACCTGCAACGGAATTGGAATTTCCGAAGGACCTATCAGCAGAAAGAACGGACCTACTACAAAGTAGTGTACCATATAAATTCCAAAACCGCATTGGGTCATGTTGGCTAATGCTTTGACGATAACAGGTGTATTGATTACTACTTTCTGCAACATCAGGAACATGGCTAAAGTCATCAGCAACACGTTCGGACTACAGAATGTGAAGTACAGTTCCATCTCAGTCTCCGTAGCATTCGGGTTGGCGGCAGTTGTGCTGAACCCTGTGTACGTCACATAATATCCAATGGCAAACATCACGGCACAAATGAGGAGTGTCTTCCAAACACTCCAATCATTAGTAAGACGATCATCTTTTGACGAACCACTAAAAGGCCAGAAAATTTTTAGTGCATTTCCGTTGCCGCCTTCTTTCAGATAATGTCCCAACAGCAGGTAGCCGTTGAATCCGGCAAAGTAGTAGAACATACTGAACTCGTTCCACGTGTCAGTGCCGAATACATAGCCGCTCCGGTCGAAAAGCATATTGGCTACATATTCGCGGATATACGGGATAAACAGGGAAACAATCCAGATGAAAAGGAAAATTTGTTTGGTTTTGTTGCTTGCCCGCTCTACCCATGCAGAGAAGAAAGGCATATAAAGATACAATCCGATGAGCAGATAGATATACCACATATGGTTCTCCTTATGGCTGAAGTTGAACGGTATCATGGCTACATCTTTCAGAGAATCGATGAGGCTTTGCGACTCATGTCCCTGAGTATAGCAGAAGAAGTCGCCGATGATTTCTTTGGGCAGACCCAGCAGCCCCGTGAACCAGGGGAACATACTGTAAAGTACCGACCAGATGAGGAACGGGAAAAGTACGCGGAAGATGCGCTTCTTATAAAAAGTGCCTAAAGGCTGTTGCCTGACCGGTAGCAGCAGTAATCCGGTCATCATTACGAATAAGGGAACCGAAGGACGGAGAAGCGAACCGTAGATGGCTGCCCAATGTGTGTACTCGGGAATAACGCGCATCGTAGGAGAAATGTAAAAAGGGTCAATGCAATGTACGCCGATTACCATTAGCATGGCGACGCAACGGACAACATCCAGCCAGACCATCCGGTTGTCCGCAATAGAGTTTTGAGTCATGATATTTTGTTTTTAAGTTATGTAGGCAAAGTTAGCGAACTGTGGAAGCAACCATCATTAAAAACTGATCATTTTAGAACAATCTCTGACCATTTCAAGTATAAATGCTTATTTTTGCATGTGGTAATGTCTTTTTATACAGAAAACTTATGCTGAAAATATTAGTAACGTATGCCGTTCAAGGCGAATTTGTAGAGATAAAGTGGCCCGATGTAGAGCCTTATTACATCCGTACGGGGATCGGAAAAGTGAAGTCCGCCTTTCATCTGGCAGAAGCGATCCGCCAGGTGCAGCCCGATCTCGTTTTGAATCTCGGAAGTGCAGGAACAGTCAATCATCAGGTAGGGGATATCTTTGTCTGCCGCAAATTTATAGACCGCGATATGCAGAAACTAGCCGGACTAGGTTTGGAATGCGAAATAGATTCTTCCGCTTTGCTTGAAACAAAAGGCTTCTGCAAGCATTGGACGGAAGAGGGAATCTGTAATACGGGAGATGGTTTCCTGACGGAGCTGACTCACGTAAGCGGAGATGTCGTCGACATGGAGGCGTATGCGCAAGCCTTCGTCTGCCGTTCCAAAGAGATTCCTTTTGTTTCTGTGAAGTACGTGACCGACATTATCGGACAAAACTCCGTGAAACATTGGGAGGACAAACTTGCCGACGCCCGTCAGGGACTTTCGAACTATTTCAATGTCTTGAAAGAAAGAATATGATAGGTGACTCCTGCCGCTATCAGTCCCAGAAGGATTTTCACCCATAGAAGTGGAATCAGGAAGAAGATGCAATAGAGCATCGTTCCCCACATCAGCACAAGGGAGATAATCTTGGCGCGGAGCGGTATTGCCTTGTTTTCCCGGAAATTGCGGATATATGGACCGAAGTGCCGGTGATTCAGCAACCAGTTATATAATCGTGGCGACCCTTTGAAATAAAGCGCGGCGGTCAGTAACAGAAAAGGGGTAGTGGGCAGTAACGGCAGAAAGATGCCGAGAATGCCGAGTCCGAGAGATATGCTTCCTAAAACAATATAAAGAGTTTTCATTCGGCAAAGATAGTGTAAAAACAGGAAAAAATAATCGGGTTTGCTGGATGAAAGCTCTTTTTATATTACCTTTGTCCTTGCATCGAGGTGACATTAGATGCATGTAACTATAATAAATACATACAGCCATGTTTACAGTAATCAAACGCATGGAGATATCAGCTTCTCACAAACTGGTACTTCCGTATCGCAGTAAATGCGCCAGTCTACACGGTCACAACTGGATTATCACTGTCTATTGCCGTTCCTCACGGCTCAACTCCGAAGGAATGGTGGTGGATTTCACCCGAATCAAAGAAGTGGTCACGGAGAAACTGGACCATCAGAATCTGAATGAAGTACTTCCATTCAATCCGACAGCAGAAAACATTGCCCGATGGGTTTGCAAGCAGATTCCGCAATGCTATAAAGTAGAAGTGCAGGAGTCCGAAGGAAACATTGTCATCTACGAGAAAGATGCTGCGGCAAATGAGAAAACTCCGGCAGCAGGAGAGACAGAATAGACAATAGAAATTTTAGAACAGCTCGAATGATGAGAAAGATTAATGAAATCTTTTACAGTCTACAGGGTGAAGGCTACCACACAGGTACTCCGGCAGTCTTCATCCGCTTTTCCGGATGCAACCTGAAATGCAGTTTTTGCGACACACAACACGAAGCAGGCACCTTGATGACTGACGACGAAATCATAGCCGAAGTCAGCAAATATCCCGCCGTTACCGTTATCCTCACAGGGGGAGAACCTTCGCTCTGGATAGACGACGCACTGATCGACCGTCTGCACAAAGCGGGTAAATACGTTTGTATCGAAACCAACGGCACACGACCGCTGCCGGAGTCCATCGACTGGGTGACCTGTTCGCCCAAGCAGGGTGTCAAATTAGGGATTACCCGGATGGATGAAGTGAAAGTTGTCTACGAAGGGCAAGATATAAGTATTTATGAACTGCTTCCCGCTGAACATTTTTTCCTCCAGCCTTGTTCTTGTAATAACACTGCTTTGACAGTGGACTGTGTAATGCGACATCCTAAATGGAGACTAAGCCTGCAAACACACAAACTAATCGACATCCGGTAAGTAGAGAAAACGGATGTAGTAGCAGAGGATGCATCTAAATTTTACGTAATATAATTATGAAAGTAGGTTTATTTATTCCTTGTTATATCAATGCTATCTATCCCAATGTGGGGGTAGCATCGTATAAACTATTGAAAAGTTTAGGAGTAGATGTCGATTATCCGTTGGATCAGACCTGTTGCGGACAACCGATGGCGAATGCCGGTTTTGAAGATGAATCGATGAAGCTGGCGCTCCGTTTTGACGATCTGTTCCGGGAGTACGATTACATTGTCGGCCCTTCCGCCAGTTGTGTGGCATTTGTGAAAGAGAATCATCCCGGTATCCTTGAAAAAGAAGGGCACGTCTGCCAAAGTGCGGGGAAGATTTACGACCTCTGCGAGTTTATCCATGATGTGCTTAAACCGACGAAGATACCCGCACGCTTCCCGCATAAAGTCAGCATCCACAACAGTTGCCACGGTGTGCGCGAGCTCTTGATTTCCGCTCCCAGTGAGTTAAACATCCCTTATTACAATAAATTGCGTGATCTGCTCGATATGGTCGAAGGCATCGAAGTTTTCGAGCCCAGCCATATAGACGAATGTTGCGGGTTTGGCGGTATGTTTGCCGTAGAAGAGCAGGCGGTATCCGTTTGCATGGGGCGTGATAAGGTGAAAGACCACATGGCTACCGGAGCCGAATACATTGTCGGAGCGGACAGTTCCTGCCTGATGCACATGCAAGGTGTGATCAAACGGGAGCATCTGCCAATTCAAATTATCCATATTGTAGAAATATTAGCGTCGCAATCATGAGTACCAAACATTCAAAGGCTGCCGAAAAGTTCTTGCAGGACAGCAAGATGGCAGCATGGCATAATGAAACCCTTTGGATGGTCCGAGCCAAAAGGGACAAGATGAGCAAGGAAGTTCCCGAATGGGAAGAGCTTCGCAACAAGGCTTGTGAACTGAAACTGTATTCCAACAGCCATCTCGAAGAGCTTTTGCAAGAGTTTGAAAAGAACGCTACTGCTAATGGAGCGATTGTGCACTGGGCAAAAGATGCGGACGAATATTGTGCCATTGTGTACGAAATACTGAATGAGCATAATGTACATCATTTCATCAAGAGCAAGTCGATGCTTGCCGAAGAGTGCGGGTTGAATCCCTTCTTGATGGAACGCGGAATAGACGTGGTAGAGTCCGACTTGGGCGAACGTATTTTACAATTGATGCATCTCGAACCGAGCCATATCGTTCTTCCTGCTATCCACATCAAACGGGAGCAAGTGGGAGAACTGTTTGAAAAGGAGATGGGTACGGAAAAAGGAAACTTCGACCCGACCTACCTTACTCATGCCGCACGCAAGAATCTGCGCCACCTTTTTTTGAATGCGGAAGCCGCCATGACGGGCGCCAACTTTGCCGTAGCCTCTACCGGAGACATTGTAGTCTGCACCAATGAAGGGAATGCCGATATGGGTACTTCTTATCCGAAGTTGAATATAGCCGCTTTCGGCATGGAGAAGATCGTGCCGGATCTGGATGCGCTGGGTGTGTTCACCCGTCTGCTGGCACGTTCGGCAACCGGACAGCCGGTGACTACCTATACCTCTCATTACCGCCGTCCTCGTGAAGGCGGCGAATATCATATTATTATTGTGGATAACGGCCGGAGTACGATCCTTTCCAAGCCCGACCATATCAAGACATTAAACTGTATCCGTTGCGGTGCCTGTATGAATACTTGTCCGGTCTATCGCCGGAGTGGGGGATACTCCTACACTTACTTTATACCCGGCCCTATCGGTATCAATCTGGGGATGGCTCATGATCCGGAGAAGTATTATGATAATCTTTCCGCCTGCTCTTTGTGTATGTCCTGTTCCGATGTCTGTCCGGTAAAAGTGGATTTGGCAGAACAGATTTACAAGTGGCGTCAGGATTTGGACGGATTGGGAAAGGCGAATACCGGAAAGAAGATAATGTCCGGTGGCATGAAGTTCCTGATGGAACGTCCTGCATTGTTCAATGCGGCTCTGTGGGCGGCTCCGATGGTGAACAGTCTGCCACGCTTTATGAAATACAATGACTTTGACGATTGGGGCAAAGGACGCGAACTGCCGGAATTTGCCAAAGAGTCATTCAACGAAATGTGGAAGAAAAATGAGGTACAGGGAAAGGAGGAATCAAAATGAGCAGCAGAGAAGAAATATTGGCGAGCATCCGCAAGCATACGCAGACACGCTACGAAAAGCCGGATATAGCGGATATGAAACGTTTGACGTATCCGGACAAAATAGAGCAATTTTGCGCTATCAGCCGGGCGGTAGGTGGTACGGCAGTGGTATTGGGCGAAGGCGAAGATGTGAATGCCGTCATTCGCCGGACATATCCGGATGCGATGCGCATTGCTTCCGTATTGCCGGATATATCTTGCGCAACTTTCAATCCGGATATGGTGGACGACCCGAAAGAACTGGACGGAACCGAGATAGCCGTTATTCAGGGAGAGATCGGAGTAGCGGAGAACGGCGCTGTCTGGATACCGCAAACCGTGAAGTACAAAGCGATTTATTTTATTTCGGAGAAACTGGTGATTCTGATCGACCGGAATAAAATTGTGGATACCATGTACGACGCTTATCGCAAACTGGACGGACAGGAATATCAGTTCGGGACCTTTATTTCCGGCCCGTCAAAGACGGCGGACATCGAACAGGCATTGGTCATGGGAGCGCATGGAGCACGGGAAGTTTTGGTCATATTGACGTAACTCCGCTTTATTATTCTAAAATAAATTTGGATTTAAAACAATAGAAGCTTAGGGGCTGATTAAAAAGTCGGTACTATAATCGTCTAATAATAAAAACAGTATGTATGCAAATAAAGTAAAGAAGATAGCTGCCGTTCATGACCTTTCGGGGATGGGACGTGTTTCTCTGACAGTCGTTATTCCTATCTTATCTTCTATGGGTTTTCAGGTTTGTCCGCTTCCTACGGCAGTATTGTCCAACCATACGCAGTATCCCGGCTTCTCCTTTCTGGACCTGACGGATGAAATGCCGAAGATCATAGCCGAATGGAAAAAACTGGAGGTTCAGTTTGATGCCATTTATACCGGTTATCTAGGTTCCCCGAGGCAGATTCAGATTGTTTCCGATTTCATCAAGGATTTTCGTCAGCCGGATAGTCTGATAGTAGCCGATCCGGTGCTGGGTGATAACGGCCGGCTTTATACCAACTTTGATATGGAGATGGTGAAAGAAATGCGTCATCTGATAACCAAAGCGGATGTGATCACACCGAATCTGACAGAACTGTTTTATTGCTGGACGAACCGTATAAAGCGGATAGTACGGATGAGGAACTGAAAGAATATCTCCGTCTCCTGTCCGACAAAGGTCCGCAGGTGGTTATTATCACCAGTGTTCCGGTGCACGATGAGCCTCATAAGACTTCCGTATATGCCTATAATCGTCAGGGAAACCGCTACTGGAAAGTGACTTGCCCTTATCTGCCTGCCCACTATCCGGGCACAGGGGATACATTCACAAGTGTGATCACCGGCTCCTTGATGCAGGGAGACAGTCTTCCGATGGCGTTGGACCGTGCTACCCAGTTTATTCTGCAAGGAATTCGGGCAACTTTCGGCTATGAGTATGACAATCGGGAAGGTATTCTACTGGAAAAAGTGCTTCATAATCTGGATATGCCGATACAAATGGCAAGCTATGAGTTGATATAATTAATATTTATAAACTTTTGTACTTCAGATATTTCTACTATTTTTACTGCCTAATTAGTAATCATGAATAAACATATCTGATGACTCAAACACTTAAAACGACTGAACGGCTCGGAGTAGTAGATGCTCTGCGCGGATTTGCCCTGCTGGCTATTGTATTGTTGCACAACCTTGAACACTATAATCTGTTTTTACCGCTGGATTATACGTTGCCGGCATGGTTGCAGACTATAGATAAGTATGCGTGGGATACCATGTTCTTCCTGTTTGCAGGGAAGGCATATGCTACGTTCTCTTTGTTGTTCGGATTTAGTTTCTATATCCAGTTTCATAATGCGGAAAAGCGCGGAACAGATTTCCGTGGACGATTTGCGTGGCGGATGTGCCTGCTTTTCCTGTTTGCACAATTACATGCCTTGTTCTACAACGGGGATATTCTTTTGCTTTATGCAGTAGTCGGCTTTGCCTTGATTCCTGTTTGCAAGCTCAAAGATAAGACGGTCTTTTGGATTGCTGCCATCTTACTTTTGCAACCTTATGAATGGGGGCGTGCCATCTATGCAATGATCAATCCGGAGTATGTACCGTCAACAGGACATTTTATTCCTTACTTCGAACTTGCTCAGGAAGTGACATCCAATGGTAGTTTCTTTGAAGTACTCCGTTCCAATATTACTGACGGACAGTTGTACAGCAATATCTGGCAAGTAGAAAACGGTCGCTTGTTTCAGACCGCCGCTTTATTCATGTTCGGAATGCTTTTAGGACGTCGGAAGTATTTTATGAAAAGTGAAGAGTCTTTGCGTTTCTGGAAGAAGATGTTAGCTGGTGCTACTATCGCATTTATTCCTCTCTATTGCTTGAAAACCTTTGTACCTCAGTTGATTACAAACCCATCTATAATGGTCCCGTATAAGATTGCTGTTCCGTCTTATGCCAACTTTGCTTTTATGGTCATTCTTGTTTCTGTCTTTACCTTGCTTTGGTTTAAGAAGGACACAGGATATAACTGGCAAAGTCTGCTGATTCCTTACGGCCGCATGAGTCTGACAAACTATATTTCTCAGTCAATCATGGGAGTAACTATCTATTACGGATTCGGACTGTCAATGTACAAGTATGCAGGAGCAACGGGAAGCCTGCTGATTGCATTGCTTATCTTCACTATTCAGTTGATATTCAGCCGCTGGTGGCTTGCCCGTCATAAGCAAGGACCGTTGGAATTCCTGTGGCGTAAAGGAACTTGGATTTAGACTCTTATAACGACTGACAGGCGCTTATTATTCTCAAACCATTCTCATCGCAATGAGAAAAAATTCTCACCACAGTGAGAAAAAATACTCATTGCAATGAGAAAATATTCTCAAGCCTATGAGAATTAATTCTCACTGTGGTGAGAACTTTTTCTTATTAAAGTGAGTATAATTCTTGTTGTATTCATCATTCATAAGAAAGCTAATTCATAAAAAGTCAGCTCTCATAAGAACTCTGCCGGCCACATTACTTGTGGAATTTCACTGTGATTTCTGCCGATTGGTTTCCGTAAGTCCAGTCCGGACCTTCTTGAATTAGGCGTATGGCCTCCTTATCCAGAGACTTGCAAAGACTTTCCTTGACTTTAATGTCGAAGGGACGCCCTTCTTTGTTAACAAAGAAAGTCAAGGTAACCTTGCCTTTGACTTCTGCGCAAGCGTCATCCGCAGGGTATGCCAGATTCTTTTTCAGATACTTTTTATATTGCTTCATTCCTGTTACGGGTTCCGGAATGACAGCCCCCTGTAAACTATCGGCCTTTTGGGAGATAGCAGCATCTTTTAATGTATCTGATTTCTGTAATGCACCCGAAGCTTTTTTCAAATCTTTGATTGATACGGCAGAAATGGCTCCTGTCACAGCTACCTTTTTCTGTGTGCCATATCCTGTTACTACGACTTCATTCAGTGTTGTTTTATTTTCATGCATAGCTATCAGCATAGTCTTACTGGTGTCTGCCGGTATACTAACCGGATTATAGCCAATATAATGTGCAGTTAATATCGCATTACCTTCCTTTTTGGGCAAGGAGAATTCTCCGTTGATATCCGTTATCGTTCCATAAGTTGTTCCTTTGTAAGTGACGTTAGCTCCGATGAGTGGTTCTCCTTTGTCATCTGTCACTTTCCCTTTGATCATGTTGTTCATTTGGGTGGCTAATTGAGCTACTTTCATCTTTTTCCTGTTGGTATCCAGGAAAGAAGTATCTGTAACCGTTGTGATAGCCGCTTCTTCCAGCTCCTCTGCCGGAGCAACTATTTCTTCCATTATCGGAGTTCCGGCAGGCGTTGCTTGGGGAGTCGCTGCTTTAGAAGCCACTGCTTTAGGAACCGTTGCGGAAGGAGCCCTCGAAGGTGTACTTTGGGATGGAGAATCCTGCCTTGTCTTGGCGATTATATCTTTTCCGACCGTTTCCTTTGTGGCAGAAGGGCGACCGGAATCCGGTTCCATCTTTGGAGCGGATAGGGAAGTGTCTTCTTTGTGAGCAGGAACAGTTGCAGTGGCGGCGGGCTGCTCCTTAGCTATAAACACATCCTCTCCAACGTTCTGTTTCAGAAACAGGAAGTAACTGCTGATTCCGATTCCTATAATCAGGCAGGCGGCAATGCTCCAGGTGACGGCATACGTATTTTTTTTCTTTGCCGAATGGGCGTTTACCTTCATCCGCAATTTATTAATCTGTTCATCGTGGTCCCCTTCTACTTGGTGGTACCCATCCATAGCGTCAGCCAGAAAAGGGTCTTTCATCGACTCTTTTTCCAGTCGATGTGCCTCTTTCCCTTTGCGGAGTCCTCGTATGTAGTCCAATAGTTTCATAGGGCTTGTTTCTTAATACAAATTTTCAAGTTTCGCTTTCCGTTTTGGATATAGCTTTTCACGTTATTCAGAGTAAATCCAGTTTGTTCGACAATGTCCGCATACGACATTTCTTCCAAGAAGAAACGTGTAATGCTGGTCCTTTGTTCTTCGGGCAGCTTTTCCAGACAGTGGTGCAATGCTTTCAGCTGCTCTTCCGAACTTTCCTCTTCACTTAATAGATGCAGAAATTCGTCGGATTCCATAATATTAATGGTATAATCCAGCGGAATTTCTTTGTTTTCCTTTCGTAACAGTTGCAGGCAATGGTTCTTCGCCACCCGATAGAGCCACGGCTTGAATGCTTTTATCTCATAATTGCTGATTTTAGGTAACAGGTCTTCAAACATCTGCATCACCGCTTCCTGCGCTTGGTATTCATCTTGCAGATATTTCAGGCAAAGCCCGTACGTCAGCGGGATATAACGGTTGTATAGTTCACCGAAATATTCCGTATCCCCGGACTTTATATAATGGGTCAGTAGTTCCTCGTCCGATAGCTTCGATATGTTTCGTACATTGAACAGCACTTTCTCTATTCGTCGTCTTCTGTTACTACCTGATATTTATCTTTCATCATCTCAAAATCATCCGTTATCTGTTTTAGAATCTCATGAACGTCTGTGCTTCCGGCCACGGCAGGCGTTCCGTAAAAGATGGATGCCTTGTAAGGCAATAAGATTAATTCTCCTTTGGGGAGTGAACGTCCCATGCCGGTCATGAAAACCGGAATATATTTCAGTTCCGGTCGCAGAGACAAGATACGGGCTATGCCGGACTTTATTTTTCCCATTTGTTCGGGCTTCCCTCTTGTACCTTCGGGAAAAAGAATCAGCGAGTATCCTTCATCGATGGCATCGAGCATTTTCCGGAGTGGGTCGTGTTCCGAGTCCTTTTCTCCTTTTCTTCTGATGAGAAGGGTGTTGATGAAGTAATTGCTGAAAGCGGCCTGAAACCGGGTTCTTCCGAAGTAATCTTCCGCGGCTACAGGTTTTACTTTCCACAAAAGGTTGCCGGGTAGGGAAGAAAGCAGGCTGAGTGTATCCAGATGGCTGTTGTGATTGGCAAGGATGATGAATTGTCCTTCTTTTCTAAGGAATCGGGTATCGGGGAACTGGACTCCTACGATCAGTTTCAGAAACCACCGGAATATACCTTTATATAGTATCTGCATTATGGCAGACTGCATGAATCTTTTTTTCATAGTATGCCGGCTAATAAGCTATATAATAAACGAGGTGGAAGAACACCGGAGCTGTATAGGACAGGGAGTCTATGCGGTCGAATACTCCACCATGACCAGGGATGCTATCTCCCATGTCTTTGATGCATTTATCACGTTTGATGGCCGAGATGACTACATCTCCCGCAAATCCGGCAATGGCAATGAGGGCGCTGACTAGAATTACGTTGGGCGTGGAGAGCGGAGTGAGGAATCCCAGAAAGTATCCTATAACCGTAGTGCTGACGACACCTCCCAAAAAGCCTTCCCATGTTTTGTTGGGACTCACTTTGGGCAGAATTTTGTGACGTCCGAAGAGTTTTCCCCAGACGAACTGCATGATATCGTTGATTTCTGTAAGGAACACGAGGAACATCAGCAGTCCGCGTCCTCCCGCATTGAAGCCCGGCAATTCGGGTAACGAGAGAAGATAAGCGAGGTGGCTGATACCAAATACAGAAAGCATCAGAATCCATTGCAGCAAAGCGATGGATTTAGTGATTCCGTGTGTATCGCCTTTCAATACCAGTCGTAATGGCAATAACAGGAACATAACTACGGGGATGAATATGATGTATGCTCCATACCACGCGATATAAGCAAGATAGTATTGGATAGGAATAGCCAATATGCCCCAGAACAGTGCACGGCGGTCTGCCTCTCTGAATCCTAATACCGAATAAAGTTCTCTGAACGCTATAAAAGAGAGAAATGCAAGAAAAAAATAAGAAATGTCGTAGCTGATGAAAACGGCACCGATAAACATTGCCGCCATAATCCACCATGAGCGGGTACGGGCAACCAGTTCGCTGATATTGGTTTTCGGCGACAGCTTTTTTACCAGAAAGAGAGCGATGCTTGCCGTCACCAGCAAACAGATAATAAGGGTGATTACAATAATCAACTCATCGCTTAGCGTAGGGAATAATTTGTCCAACAGTTGTTTCATTTCGCTTCGTTGTTTGTGTGAGACATAAGATATAAACGGTGTATAAGAGTGGCGATCAGACCGATATTCATTAGTATAAGAGTAATGAGGCACACGATCTGTTCATATCCCCAATGAATGGTGCAGGTGGCAATCACAAAGCACAGTGTCAGTAAAGCCATACGATGTTGCTTCGCCATCGGGCCGTTAAAGAAATGCTGTTGTGTCTTGTAAGCTCCTATCCAGCGGAAATAAGCGGTCATTACGGCAAGCAGGGCGGCAAGCCATCCCAGTTCTATCCCGAATCCTCCGGCTACATAGCCTACAGGAATGATAAACAAGGCATCGGCGAATCGGTCGGGCATATCATTGTATAAATCTCCGTTGGCACTTTTCTTTCCTCCTTCTATAGCCACCATTCCGTCAAACAGATTGCATAGTAACCGCGACTGCATACAGACGATGAACAGAATATAAGCGACGTATTTATTGAAATCGGGATAGATAACAGTGCCTGTCAGCAGAAGGCAACCAGCCAAAGCAAAGAATACACTCATCATTGAAATCTGGTTGGGAGTGATGCCCCAACCGGTTAGTTTACGGGCGATAATGTTAGCCCAAGCGGTGTTTCGTGAGGCTATTTCCCGCCTTCCGTCGACTTCATGTTTCATTTTTATGAATGTTTATTGTTCGCAAATATACACATCATCTTAGAAGCGGCAAAAGAATGAAGGATTATTTTGAAAAGCATGCTCTTTTCTATGAAAATAAAAAAAACTTCTGTTGGTTTATGGAATCCGTGTGGAATCTGCATCTCTATAGTAAAAGCGGATTAATTGTAACATTTTAAAAAGATAAAGTTATGAAGACAAATCAACTCAGAGCAATGATGCTCACGGTGATGTTAGTGATTACTACATTGGGTGGTACGGTATGGGCACAGCCTTTGATCGTAAAGGGAACGGTGACGGACGGATCAGACGGTTCGCCGTTGGTAGGATGTGCGGTGACGGTGAAGGGAACATCCCGTGGAGCTGTTACGAACCTACAAGGGCAGTACAGGATTGAAGCAAACAAGGGGGAACTCTTATCTTCAGCTATATTGGTTTTGAGAAAGTGGAAAAAATCATATTCTCTGCAAAGATGGACGTAAGCCTTATGGCTAGTTCTGATGTTTTGGAAGAATGTGTTGTCGTCGGATACGGCAGCCAGCGAAAGGTAGCTGTTACCGGCGCCATATCAACCGTCAATCTGGCAAGTCTCAGCCACCCGTCCGTACGTATGGATGCAGTAAATACGGAAGAATATAAATCGATCAGTGAAAATGGTTTCAAGCAGGTGGGAGAGTCGCCGCTTTCTACTTTCTCCATTGATGTGGATGCCGCTTCTTACAGTAATATGCGTCGTATGATCAACAGTGGTACCTTGCCGGTGCCTGATGCTATCCGTACAGAAGAGTTAGTGAATTATTTCTCCTACGATTATGCGAAGCCGACCGGAAGCGATCCGGTGAAGATAACAATGGAAGCAGGTGTTTGCCCCTGGAATGCTGATCATCGTCTGGTACGTATCGGACTGAAAGCAAGGGAAATTCCGACTGACAAACTTCCGGAATCTAATCTGGTATTCTTGATTGATGTATCCGGTTCTATGTGGGGACCTACCCGTCTGGATCTGGTGAAGTCATCTCTGAAGCTATTAGTTAATAACCTGCGTGAAAAAGATAAAGTAGCCATCGTTGTGTATGCAGGCAACGCCAGCGTAAAACTGGAATCTACTCCGGGCAGTGACAAACAGAAAATACGTGATGCGATAGACGAACTGACATCCGGTGGTTCTACGGCCGGCGGCGCAGGTATCCAACTGGCTTATAAAGTGGCTAAACAGAACTTCCTTCCTAAAGGAAACAATCGGATCATTCTTTGTTCCGATGGAGATTTCAATGTAGGTGTTTCTTCTGTGGAAGGTTTGGAACAGTTGATAGAAAAGGAACGTAAGAGCGGAGTATTCCTGAGTGTGCTAGGTTATGGAATGGGTAACTATAAAGACAATAAAGGTCAGGCTTTAGCAGAAAAAGGAAATGGAAATCATGCTTATATCGATAATTTGCAGGAAGCCAATCGTGTCCTGGTGGGTGAGTTTGGCGCTACGCTTCATACGGTGGCGAAGGACGTAAAACTGCAAGTGGAATTTAATCCGGCTCAGGTGCAGGCATATCGTTTGGTTGGTTATGAGAGCCGTTTGCTGAAAGACGAAGACTTTAATAATGACGCCAAAGATGCCGGAGAATTGGGAGCCGGACATACGGTGACAGCTTTCTATGAAGTGATTCCCGTAGGCGTAAAGAATGACTACGTAGGAAAGATAGATGATCTGAAATATCAGAAGAAACAAAAAGAGACGGTGCAGCCGACCGGCTCTAATGAATTGCTGACCGTGAAACTGCGCTATAAAGCTCCGGACAAGGACGTCAGCAAAAAGATGGAAGTTCCCTTTGTGGATAATAAAGGAAATAATGTTTCTTCCGATTTTCGTTTCGCTTCTGCCGTGGCTATGTTCGGTCAGCTGCTTCGGGACTCTGACTTCAAAGGAGAGGCAAGCTATGATAAAGTGATCGGCTTTGCCAAGCAGGGACTGGATAATGATGAAAAAGGATACAGAAGAGAATTTATCCGTTTGGTAGAAACTGCCAAAGGGATGAAGCAGGAGAAAACCATAAGTGATTAACGATTACAATTAGGAAAGAGTGTATAGACGCTATAAGAAGGTATCTAAGTGTTAAAGAATCAATTTAAAGGACGGATTTATCTGCAATAGTTTTGCTGATAAACAAATGTTTATTGTGTTTGTACTGTGTTTTTAAAGCGATGTTTGACAATCAGGAAGAGCTAAAGGCTCACATAGAGCATGTTAAGCGATGCTTGTAGTTCTATGCTCAAAGTGTGGAGGAATTGTTGAAGCAAGGATACCCACAAAGAGAGTTAGAGAGGTTGATCGATATTCAACTGGATAAGCTGATCGAACTCCTCAAACAACTGAAAGACTAACATTAACCTCCTCATGTATTGAGGGGGTGCTTTAAAAACTCAATCATATAAAAATGTTTGTTATGGGAACAGATAGAGAGATAAATAATTTGTTGAATGAATTTCTCCAGCTGGAGACAGATGAACAACGGAGACAGTTCCAGGGTAAAATAGCTCATACCTTATCAGGGAAAACGGAAGAGGAAAAACGTGAATTTGCTGAGATTCTTTCCAATAAAGCTCAGCAAACAATAGACCAGTCACAAGCGTTGATTGATGAATATGATTTCAAGCAAGCATTGAAAGATATTGTTCCGGCTATTACTTGGTCTTATATTGCTGAAGAATATTTTAATAAGTCGCGTTCTTGGTTCAGTCAGCGTATGAATGGTTATCATGTTAATAACAAGGTTGCTACCTTTACTGACGATGAAATTGATTTATTATCAGATAGTTTACTCGATTTGAGTGAACGAATAAAGAAAAGTGCTTTCCTCTTGAGGAAACATCGCCTTTAAAAACACAACTTTCGAATGAAAGCGGCTTCCATATTAAATTGGAAGCCGCTTTTTATATATAAAAGGGGCTGTGTCAAAACTAAGGCACATCCCCTTCTTTTTTTAATATAAAATAGTCATTCCTCTTTTTTTGTCTATGCGACTATTTTTTCAGTAATTAGGTAATAAGGCTTAATATTCGTCGTATTTTGAGTCACACGTGGTCTGATAAAGATAAATATAGTGTGTGCACTCCTTCTCTTTCCTGCTTTTAGTAGTTTTGTACACATCTTTTTGATATTAAAAGCTATAGCAAAGAAGGCAAAGTCCATTGTAACCTTGTCTTCTCCCACATGCCGGAACCTTTTGTATGCCATGTTGTGTTTCATTTGTCCAAAAACTGCTTCCGGTTCTATACATCGCCTTC
>NZ_GG774702.1:869353-931059 GCF_000162515.1 Bacteroides sp. 1_1_14
TTCGAAAACGGTTGATGGTAATAAAATCCGGATGTTCATTACCGGAAAGCCAGATATAATGAATATCACGTAGGAGAAGCTTCTCTATTTTGCGGCACGAATAGATATTGTTCATGTAGGCGTAGATAATCACCTTAAGCATCATTTTAGGATGATAAGGACAACGACCGGTTGCTTTATAAAGCTTCTTGAAATTGTCAAGATTGAGATTATCAACAACAGTATTAACTATGCGAACCGGATCGTTCGCTGCTATGTTTTCATCAATTCTTCCGGGAAAAAGAACTGTTTGGTTGGGAATGTAAGGACGAAAATGTAACTTTGCCATAACGAAAAACTTTATGCCTAAAGATACAAAAACTTTGGGTAATAACAAAGCCCGGGCTTGTGAAAGTCTGGGCTTTGTGCATAAAAAAAGGTTGTGCCAGCGTTTTGACACAACCTCTTGACCTTGCACGGGAGGAGAGGCTCGAACTCCCGACACCCGGTTTTGGAGACCGGTGCTCTACCAACTGAGCTACTCCCGTGTTTGCGGCTGCAAAGGTAGTATAAACTTCCGAACCAGCAAATATTAGGGTAAATAAATTTCCAATTATTTTAATTTTTCCCATTCATCGGGCTTAAAACCTACCAGAACGAAGCTGTCTGTCACTACTAACGGGCGTTTCACCAGCTTACCGTTTGTTGCCAGCAATGCGATTTGTTCTTCCTCAGTCATGGAAGGCAGCTTCTCGCTCAGTTTCAGCTCCTTATATACCAAACCGCTTGTGTTGAAGAATTTCTTTATTGGCAATCCACTTCGTGGAATCCATGCTTTCAACTCTTCCACCGTAGGGTTATCTTCCACAATGAGCCGATTAGTGTACTCAATGTTATTTTCGATTAGCCATTTCTTAGCTTTCTGGCATGTACTGCACGCCGGATATTGCAAAAATAAAGGTGTCATACTATATACTATTTATCGATTAATACCTAATACTTATTACTTAATACCTATTACTTAAATTACCATCTGCAAATCCTGATACATAATCCGATAGGCGGCGGCTTTTTTATCTAATGCAAGCGGGTACGCCCGTGAGGAAGAAGGCATCCGGTAGAGTCTCATCGCCCGTCCTTCAAACACAAATTCGGCATAGTCTCCTACTTTCGGTTCTTCCACTTCCAGTTGTGCACGGAGCGTATCCGTTGCCTTCTGTCCGGTGGTGACGATCGCTCTGCATTCGGGCAGTTGGCGGAGTAATGCAGCAATGTCCGTCGGCTGCACCACTTCCAGAAATTTGTCCGAAGCGTTATCCTGCAGACGCCGGATAGATGAGGCTGTATCGAACAGGGCGATTCCTTTTTCATTCAGGAAGTCAATAATCTGTTCCCGGCAGAATGCTTTCCGCGTATCGTTCAGAAAGTGATCTTTATCTCCGAAAAACAAGAGTCCGACAATGCGCCACATATCATTGTTCAGGTTCGGATAATAAAAATCCATCGACCACCGTTTTCTTTGTGGCGGAAAACTTCCCAGCATCAGCAGCTTTGCTTTTGGCGGGAGAAAAGGTTCTAAAGGATGTTTTTCGATTTCAATCTCCATATTGATGTAATTTCCTACAAAAATAACGAATCTATTCTTTTCCCTCAAAATAGTTGTGGAAAAAAACAAATTTAAAAATATTTGGCTATTTTTGCACGGAGATGGTGAAAAACAACTTATTGAAATGCTGTTGAAAACAAGAATAATTATAAGTTGCTGTTTTATAAGCTTGTTATCTTTCTTTGAAGAAGATTGTTATGCTTCACGGCCGGGGTCGAAAGAATGTGTGAAAGTTTCCTCTGCCAGTTTTACGGTAAGGGGGCGGGTCATCGATACCTATGGTGAACCACTTATCGGAGCGACAATCAGAGAGAAAGGCGGAGCGAATGGAACAGTGACAGATGTGGAGGGGAATTTCTTTTTATCCGTTCCGGATAGTGCTGTTCTGCAAATTTCTTTCGTAGGTTACGAGTCTCAGGAAGTCAGTGTAAAGGGTAGGTCAATGCTTGAAATATGTCTGAAAGAAAATATTCTGCTGCTTGACCACGTGATTGTAACTGCTTTGGGGCTTGAAAAGAAAGAATCCTCTTTGGCTTATGCCGTGCAAAAGGTGAGGGGAGAAGAACTGAATCGTGTGAAAGAAGTGAATATGATCACGGCTTTGGCAGGAAAGGCAGCCGGTGTGCAGGTCAGCAAGAACTCTTCCGGCATGGGCGGATCGGCGAAAGTCAGTATCCGTGGGGTACGATCGGTGGCCGGTGATAATCAGCCTCTGTACGTGATAGATGGTGTCCCCATGCTAAATTCTACTTCGGAACAGGCTTATTCGGCTATCGGCGGTACGGCAAATGCCGGCAACCGGGATGGGGGAGACGGAATCTCGAATCTGAATCCGGAGGATGTGGAAAGTATCAGCATCCTGAAAGGAGCTCCTGCCGCAGCCTTGTATGGTAGCCAGGCGGCCAACGGAGTCATTCTTATTACTACAAAGAAAGGAAATACCGTAGGACGGAGGGATATTCATTTCTCTACCGGACTGACTTTTGAAAAGGCTTTCTCTCTGCCCGAAATGCAGAACAGCTACGGAGTAAGTGATGTAACAGACAGTTGGGGAGAAAAAGAAAATCTGACGGTTTACGATAATTTGGGTGACTTTTTCCGTACCGGACTGACGTCGATCACTTCTGTATCCGTCAACTCCGGAAATGACAAGCTGCAAACATATTTCTCCTATGCCAACACCACCGGTCGCGGCATTCTGAATGAAAATAAACTCTCCAAACACAATATCAATCTGAGAGAGACCGCCGTCCTCTTCAACAGCAGGCTGAAACTGGACGGTAACGTGAATGTCATGAAGCAGACGGTGAAGAATAAACCCGTATCGGGAGGCTTTTATATGAATCCGCTGGTAGGTCTATACCGCTTTCCTCGTGGCGAGGACTTGTCTTATTATAAAGAGAACTATGAACGTTATGACGAGGACAGAAAGCTGAATACACAAAACTGGCATACTTTTACCGAAGACTTTGAACAGAATCCGTATTGGATACAAAACCGCATACAGAGTAAGGATGCACGTATCCGCCTGCTCCTTTCCCTTTCTGCCAATTTGAAAGTCACTGATTGGCTGACACTTCAGGCGCGTGGCAATCTGGATCACTCTGCCGATAAACTGCGTCAGAAATTTTATGCCTCCACCGCTACGGCACTCTGTGGGATGAACGGGCGCTATATTGAAATGGATTATCAGGAAACGCAGATGTACGGAGACGTGATGGCGATGGTCAAGAAGCAACTGAATGACTTCACATTGGACGTAGCCATTGGCGGCAGTATCAATGACAGAATCACTAACTCCACTCGCATTGATTCCAAGAATGCTTCGTTGAAATATGCCAATGTGTTTAATCTTGCCAATATCGTGATGAGCAGTTCTGCCAGTATCGATCAGAAAATAGATGCCCATTACCAACTGCAATCGGTCTTTGCGACGGCACAGATAGGCTATAAAGAAGGAGTCTTCCTTGACCTGACCGCACGTAACGACTGGTCGTCTACGCTGGCTTACACGAAGTACGAGAAGAAAGGATTCTTTTATCCTTCCGCCGGTGTCTCTTTCCTTCCGGATAAGTGGGTAAAGATGCCCGAATGGGTTTCGTTCTCGAAGTTGCGCGGTGCTTATAGTATCGTAGGCAACGGTGTGCCTCCTTTTATCACCTATCCTGTTTCGTATGTGACTGCCGGTGGAGAGATACTGGCAAGCGATGCGGCCCCTTTCGCCGAGATGAAACCGGAAATGACGCATTCCGTCGAATTGGGTATGGAGTGGAAGTTTTTGCAGCACCGCCTCGGATTGAATCTGACCTATTACCGTACCGACACGTATGAGCAGTTTTTCAAACTGCCTGCGCTTGCGGGCGATAAGTATGCCTATCGATACGTCAATGCCGGAGATATCCGGAATCAGGGATGGGAGATAACGCTGGATGCCACTCCGGTACTGACCCCCGACTTTACGTGGAAAACCTCTCTCAACTTCTCTGCCAATAAGAATAAGATTGTAGAACTCCATGAAGAACTGAAAGAATTTGTTTACGGACCTACCAGCTTCTCGTCCAGTTATGCGATGAAACTGGTGAAAGGCGGCTCTATCGGCGACATTTACGGTAAAGCCTTTATACGTGATGAAGAAGGGCACATCGTTTATGGAACGGACGGAGACTATAAAGGACTTCCGTTGGTCGAAGGCGACGGAAATACCGTAAAGGTGGGCAATGCCAATCCGGTCTTTATGTTGGGGTGGAATCATTCCTTCTCCTACAAAGGTTTCAGCCTTTACTTCCTGCTTGACTGGCGCTATGGAGGTGAAATCCTTTCACAGACCCAAGCGGAGATGGACCTCTATGGAGTATCGAAAGCGACGGCACAAGCCCGTGATAAAGGATATGTTTCGCTGGAAGGTCAGCAGATAAGCGATGTCAAAGGATTCTATAAAAATGTAGTGGGCGGACGCGCCGGTGTGACGGAATACTATATGTATGACGCTACCAACCTCCGTCTGCGGGAAGTATCGCTGAGTTATAGCTTCCCCCGAAAATGGGTACAGAAAACGAATTGTCTGAAAGACCTGCAACTTTCTTTTGTAGCCCGCAACCTTTGTTTCCTGTACAAGAAAGCGCCTTTCGATCCCGATCTGGTACTTTCTACGGGCAATGACAATCAGGGAATTGAAGTGTTCGGTATGCCTACCACCCGCAGTCTGGGCTTTACTTTGACATGTGAATTTTAAGAGCAGGAGGGAAGATGATGAAGAAAAAACATATTTATATATACTTGCTGGGGATTCTGCTGCTTTCTGTTGGCTGTACAGGAAAATTCCGTGAATTTAATACCGACCAGTCGGGAATTACGGACGATGATTTGCTGATTGACGACAATGGCTTCGGTATTCGTCTGGGGATTATCCAGCAAGGCATTTACTTTAACTATGATTTCGGTAAAGGCAAGAACTGGCCTTTCCAGTTGATACAGAATCTGAACGCGGATATGTTCTCCGGTTATATGCACGACGGCAAACCCTTGAACGGAGGTACGCATAACTCGGATTATAATATGCAGGATGGCTGGAACAGCGCCATGTGGACACATATGTATTCGTATATCTTTCCACAAATCTACCAGTCGGAGAATGCCACCCGTGATACGGAACCTGCCTTGTTCGGCATTACCAAAGTGCTGAAAGTGGAAGTCATGCACCGTGTGACAGATTATTACGGCCCTGTTATTTATAAGAATTTCGCGAATGCCCAGAATCAATATCGCCCTGATACGCAGAAAGAAGTCTACTATGAGTTCTTTAATGAACTCGATTCGGCTGTTGTCTCTCTTGCCGATTATATAGACAAGAAGCCCGACTCCAATGGATTCACCCGCTTTGATATCTTGCTGGATGGTCAATATTCCTCCTGGATCAAGTTTGCCAATTCGTTGCGTATGCGTCTGGCAATGCGTATTTCTGCGGTTGATCCGGATAAGGCGCGCGCCGAGTTCCGGAAGGGACTGGAAAATGAATTTGGTGTCTTTGAAGCGGAAGCTGAACGGGTAGCAGTCTCTACGAAATCCGGATTCACGAACCCGTTGGGAGAGCTCAACCGGGTATGGAATGAAACTTATATGAGCGCTACAATGGAATCTATTCTGACAGGCTACGATGATCCCCGACTGAAAGTTTACTTTGAAACCTGTACCGACAAAGCGTATGCAGGAGAGTACCGCGGCATCCGTCAGGGAACCTGCTTTGCGCATAATCATTATGCAGGCTTATCCAAATTGTCCGTCGATCAGAGTACGGATGCCCCTTTGATGAGCTCCGCCGAAGTCTGGTTTCTCCGTGCCGAAGCTGCTTTGCGCGGATGGATTCCGGAAGATGAAGAAGAATGTTATCTGAACGGAATAAAGGCGTCTCTTCATCAACACGGCATTTATCAGATGGACGATTATCTGAACAGTGAGCGGACGGCTGCCGATTTCATCGACACACAAGACTCCGAAAATAACATTCCTGCCCGTTGCCGGGTTTCTCCTAAATGGAATCCCGCAGACGACAAGGAAATAAAGCTGGAAAAGATCATTACGCAGAAATGGATTGCCTTATTCCCGGAAGGTTGCGAGGCATGGGCGGAACAGCGCCGCACGGGATATCCCCGCCTGTTTCCGGTACGCTTCAACCATAGCAAGAACGGATGTATTGACACAGAGACAATGGTACGTCGTCTCAACTTTCCCGGTACGCTGCAAACCGAAGACAGAGAGCAATACCTGGCTCTTGTGGAGGCTCTGGGCGGGCCCGATCATGGAGGTACCCGATTGTGGTGGGATACAGGAAATAATAGTCTGGATTAAAATTTTAGTGTCGGAATGTGAATATATGTATAGGTTTAACTATTTTTGCACCTTCATTTAAACACATTTGTCATGAAAAAGATCATTTCTGCTCTTTTCCTATGTATGCTGTTTTCTGCCGTACCGGAATTGCAGGCACAAAACATTCAGTTACATTATGATTTCGGACGTTCCCTGTATGATAAAGACTTGAAAGGACGCCCGCTGTTGACCTCCACTGTCGAGAAGTTTCATCCCGACAACTGGGGAAGTACCTACTTCTTTATCGATATGGACTATACGTCCGAAGGAGTCGCTTCCGCTTACTGGGAGATAGCCCGTGAACTGAAATTCTGGAAAGGTCCTTTCTCCGCCCATCTCGAATACAATGGCGGACTGGCGAAAGGATTTTCCTACAACAACGCTTACCTGGCGGGAGCCACCTATACCTATAATAACGCTTCTTTCTCCAGAGGCTTCACATTGACAGCCATGTACAAATATATACAAAAGCACCCATCCCCGAATAACTTCCAGTTGACAGGAACATGGTACATGAACTTTTGCAAGGATTTGCTCACCTTCTCCGGTTTTGCCGACTGGTGGCGTGAAGAAACCAAGTATGGAAAAACCATTTTCCTCTCCGAACCACAATTCTGGGTAAACCTGAACCGCATCAAGGGAGTGAATAAAAACTTTAACCTGAGTGTCGGTTCCGAAGTGGAACTGAGCAATAACTTCGGTGGTCGTGACGGCTTCTATGTAATTCCGACACTGGCTTTGAAGTGGACGCTGAACTAAACTTCGAAGTACGAAATTCCCCAACGGATATACATCAATTATTGAATAAAAATATCGAATGAAAACAGATTTGATCTATGGCGTAGAAGACCGCCCCCCATTTAAAGATGCCCTGTTTGCTGCCTTGCAACATCTGCTGGCTATCTTTGTAGCCATCATTACACCTCCTCTTATCATTGCGAGCGCACTGAAGCTGGATGTTGAAAAAACAAGCTTTCTGGTGTCTATGTCCCTTTTTGCTTCGGGGGTATCTACGTTTATACAATGCCGTCGTATCGGCCCGATAGGAGCGAAGCTGCTCTGTATCCAAGGTACCAGTTTCTCCTTTATCGGTCCTATCATAGCGACCGGATTAGTAGGCGGACTTCCGTTGATATTCGGCTCCTGTATAGCTGCCGCACCTATTGAAATGGTCGTCAGCCGTACCTTCAAGTATCTTCGCAATATCATCACTCCGCTAGTGTCCGGCATTGTCGTACTACTAATCGGATTGAGTCTGATCAAAGTCGGTATCGTTTCCTGTGGCGGCGGATATAGCGCGATGGACGATGGCTCCTTCGGTTCGTGGGAAAATCTGTCTATTGCGGCACTCGTACTGTTGAGCGTCTTGTTTTTCAATCGCTGTAAAAACAAATACCTGCGCATGAGTTCCATCGTGATCGGCCTGTGCCTAGGTTATGGACTGGCTTTCGCCTTGGGAAAAGTAAATATGAGCGCACTAAATGTCGAGATGCTGATGAGTTTCAACATCCCGCAACCTTTCAAATACGGTATTGATTTTAATATATCTTCATTTATCGCCATTGGTCTGGTCTATCTGATCACCGCCATTGAAGCCACAGGCGATGTGACAGCCAACTCCATGATTTCTGGACTGCCGATTGAAGGTGATTCTTATCTGAAACGTGTTTCCGGCGGTGTGATGGCAGATGGCTTCAACTCTCTTTTAGCAGGTATATTCAACTCCTTCCCGAACTCCATCTTCGCACAGAATAACGGTATCATCCAATTAACAGGAGTTGCCAGCCGCTATGTAGGCTATTATATTGCCGCTATGCTCGTTCTGCTGGGATTATTCCCCATTGTAGGAGCTATATTCTCTCTGATGCCCGATCCGGTACTGGGAGGCGCCACCTTATTAATGTTCGGTACAGTAGCGGCAGCAGGTATCCGCATCGTTTCCTCACAGGAAATAGGCCGCAAAGAAACCCTAGTCTTAGCAGTCAGCCTATCTTTAGGTTTGGGTGTGGAACTAATGCCGGACGTATTAAAACAAGCTCCAGAGGCGATTCGAAGTATTTTCTCTTCAGGAATCACCACCGGAGGTTTAACTGCAATTGTTGCTAATATGGTAATTAGAGTGAAGTAATAAGTATTAAGTAATAGGTAATAAGTAATAGGTATTAAGTATTAAGCCATGCGGATAAACTAACCAGTAGCTACGGTTATTACCTATTACCTAATACCTATTACTTATTTCTAAATTACTCATTTTATCTGTAATCCGAAAGGGGAAATCTGGATACTCGTAGAGGCTGAAACGAGGTTCGGTTTCCCCTTTTGTATAGCTCCAGATAGAAGCGTAGTCTTCCGGGTCTTCCCCCATCTTGCTGAGTTGGCGTAGATAAGCTGCCAGTGATTTATTCTCTACGATATAGATTTGTCCCATCTGATTGATAATAGGGCTATGGTGACGGGTACCGTCATGTTCGAAGCGAAGAATTCGTTTGCCTTCCTCAGTCAATCCTACCAATTGGAAAGTCATACTCTTGCCGATAGCAGGCAGATTCAGTATACTGCGGTCGGTAGCAAGGAAAGGCAGATGATGCTTTCTCATGAACCGTCTTATTTGTTTGGCGGTGTCAGCATCTTCTTTCGGTTTTTCTTCATTTATACCTGCACTGACTTTGGTTTCCAGTATTTTATACAGTTCTTCCGCCTGTTCCGGAGTCATCTGTCCGTAAATCTTTTCTTCCTGCTGTTCCTGCATTGAGCGACTGTTGGGTGCAAACACCGCATAATTCTCATTAAATCCCTTCACCGAGAACGTATAATAACATACCACTCCCAGTGAATTGAGTACCTGGCGAAGCCGCGTAGTATGTCCTCTGCGTGAGGCAGCCACCGTATATACCAACTGGTTCGTAATAATCCATCCGGCAGAAAGAATTTTCCGAATCGCCTCTTTTGCTTCGGGCGTCACCTCCAGCGGTGTCTGAAAATGGGTCTGAATGATAAACTGCTTGACGCCAACAGCTGAAGCCTTTTCCTTAAACTCCCGCAATATGTCAACCAACTCGTCATTAATACGCATCGGCAAATAAGCCAATAAACGAGAACCCAGTCTCACCCGTTGCAATTCTGCATATTTCTCACCTTCCGGACGTTCAAGATTTGCTCTTTGCTTGCGTACCGCCATACGATACACCGCTTCTAATATATTCTTCAACGTCTTATTCTGACTCATCAGCGCATCGCCTCCCGTAATCAGAATATCGCGTAACTGCGTATCCTGTTCAAAATAAGTCATCAAACGTCGCAACTTACTGTCCCACGACTCCTTCGGTCGTAACGTCTCAAACTCAAAATTCAGCCGTTCACTCTGAAAGTCATACATACGCTGGCAAGATGCACAAAGGCCTCCACAAGCCCGTCCCATCGTATCAGGAATAAGGATAGCCACCTCCGGATACCGTCGGTGAATATTATGTCCGTCCGGCAAGAGCCATCCGGCAGCATTCGGCTTTCCTGCCTCCACAATATCTTCCTTCTCCCATGCACGAATATTGCCATACGTCTCCACTAATCGTGGCGAATAAAGTATATAACTCCGAATCGCTTCATCATTATACCCATACCCCGTCACATTCAGCAACGACAAATAATAAGGCGTAGCAAAGAACGGCATTCCCTTTTTACGTGCCCGATTCAGCAAATACATCGTCTCCGACGAAAGTGAATTTCCTAAAAAGCGATTCAACTCAGCCGGACTTTTCACAGCCATCGACAAATGAAAGCGGAAATCTCCCCACCATTTGCTTACCAACTGATACTTCTCCTCATAACTCATCCCTTCCTCAAAATGAAACCGCACCGAAGGCTTCGACTTCCGGTTCTCAATCTTCTGAATCAGCAGATGCAGCATCCGTTCCTTATTCTCATCACGCATCTCCCGCACTTCCTCATCCAATCCGGTATCCCACCGGTCATTCCGGCTCTTGATGCGCTGCGGAGACGTCAAAGGAACACTTTCCCCTTGCAAACGTTTGAACAACTGGAACAATTCTAGAAACAAATCCGTCGGCATCTCTATATTCTCCAACTTCTCTGTCAGAAACTGATAAAGCAACCGTATCGTCTGTACCGAAATATCCTGTCCCGTAGACAGTTCATGAACATCCTGTCCATCATACTGGAGTAAGAGTCGAATTTGCTCCCTTGCCTCTTCCGCAACCTCATTAACCATCCCGCAACTATCCAGATGTTTTAGCAGACCAGCCTTAAAGTCCTCCACTGTCGGACTCACCGCCGCCATCTCCACCAACTCCGGCATCTCCTGCGTGTAGATTTGTTTCAACTGCGAAAAAGTAAGTACAAGCATTTTCTTTTGTTTCATAAGCATCCTCTATATTATTATATTATTTATTGATTAGTAACGACCTATCCCTCCGCAAGGTTCCCCCGGCCTCGACTGCCCGGCGTCAAGCGCAGGTCTTATTTACGGCGTTAAAAAGGGCAGACTGTTTGAGCGAAGCGAGTTTCTGCCCTTTAGCCGGAAATGAGACCGGAGTAGCCGGGCAGGCGCAGCCTTGATTTTTTCTTTTTGGTACTTTTTCTTTTGCATCAAGGCAAAAGAAAAAGTACATAAAGATAATAAAAAAAGCGGAAGTATGCCACTCCCGCTTTTCCTGCTATGCTATTCTTTACGATTTTCTAACATTTACGCGACCTTATTTTTTCGTTTCCGTGTCGTCGTTCTTTCTTTTCGGTTCCTTTTTGGCGAGGAGTACTATATTATATACATAGTCCGTCATCCACTGTTCCGAATACCCCAGACGTTCCTTGTACTGGCGGACAGTCGCCGCAGTCTTGTGCACATCATCAGCCTTCCACACCGTCTTCGTACAAACATCGTGTACCGTCTTCTGCGTCATCCCGTAAAGCGCCTTCTTGAATATAGACGGCATACGGAACTTCCATTGCATCAGATTTCCCATCAGCATCATCAAGTCGTTGGAGAATCCCTGATACATAAACAGATAAGACTGGATATCATTCTGAGTACGGCAATTACGCTTCACGGAGCTGTCGATCTCCTTAAAGAAACTTTCATTCAGTCCGTAGTCCTGCATTAGCATTTTGCGTGAAGCCGACTTTTCTGCCAATCCCAGCTTACCTCCCTGCGTAGGAATCTTGAACAAACGTTTGAAGTTAGCCACATCCGGTAAAAAGCGGATGTTGGTAATACCTAAGTTAGTAGCGATGACTGACTGGAAATAAACCCGGGTCAGTGATATGAAATCTTCTACATTGCCGACTTTTGTTTCATCGGATTTCTTTTTGAATAAACCAAATAAGCCCATCGTTATATTTACTATTTTATAATTTACAATTTACAAATCGTGTGTGGAGATTTTAATGAGCCGCAAAGGTACGAAAAAGTGTTGGTTTTCACCAACATTCCAAGTCCTTTTCGATGTCCGGCATGGTCTCTTTCCTGAAAACAGGACTTTGGATGCCCGCTTTCTTCTGGGCACGATAGTCCGAGAGCAGGCGGATGGCATACTTTCCGAGAAAGATAATGGCGATCAGGTTGCAGACAGCCATCAGAGCCATAGTGATGTCCGCCAGACTCCATACCAAATCGAGCGTGGCGACAGACCCGAAAAGTACCATGCCGCTGACCAATATCCGGTAGGTGTGGAGCACCCATTTCTTTGCGGTGATGAAACGGATATTCGCTTCGCCGTAATAATAATTTCCCAAGATACTGCTGAATGCGAAGAAGAACAACGCTACGGCAACAAAGATGCTTCCGGAAGCACCGATCTCATTCGTGAGTGCCTGTTGGGTTAGTTGCACCCCATTGGAGGAACCGTCCAAAGGAGCACCGCTGAAAAGAATGATAAATGCCGTACAGGTGCAAATTAATAAAGTATCGGTAAATACTGCCAGCGTCTGTATCAACCCCTGTTTGACAGGATGAGTGACGTTGGCCGTCGCTGCTGCATTCGGAGCCGAACCCATACCGGCCTCATTGCTGAATAATCCACGCTTGATACCCTGCATCAGCGCCATGCCGACACCTCCGCCCAATGCCTGTTCCCAGCCGAAGGCATGGCTAATGATGAGAGATATCACTTCCGGCAGATGCGTGATATTAAGTAATACGATGACCAGTGCCAGCCCTACATATCCTAATGCCATAACCGGGACGATAATGCTGCTTACACGCGCTATCCGGCGGATACCACCGAAGATGATGACAAGAGTCAGAGCGGTAAGCACTCCTCCCAACACCATATGATTGAATCCGAACGCATGTTCGGCAGCAGCACAAATCGTATTGCTTTGTACTGAATTGAAAGCAAAACCGAAAGTAATGCTGATGAGCACAGCGAAAAGCATCCCCATCCACGGCTGTTTCAATCCCTTCTTCATATAATAAGCCGGGCCTCCGACAAAAGAGTCCTTCCCGCGTATCTTATATAACTGTGCCAGGGTAGATTCGATAAAAGCGCTCGAAGCTCCCAGCAGGGCGATCACCCACATCCAGAAAACAGCTCCCGGTCCGCCGATGGCGATGGCGGTGGCCACCCCTGCCAAGTTGCCCGTACCCACACGGCTGGCAATCGTAATAGCGAATGCCTGAAAAGATGAAACATGTTTCTCGCCCTGTTTTCCTTTTCCGGCGGACTCGCTGAGTAATACAATCATTTCGCGAAGCATACGGAACTGTACGAACCGCGTTCGGATGCTGAACCAGACGGCACAGCCCAGTAACATGATAATCAGGATGTATGTCCAGAGTATATCATTTATTTCATTGATAAAGTTCATAGTTAGGTTTTTGAAAAGAATAAATCGTAGTATATCACTCGTTTTTCATTCGGAAATAAAATTTATGATTTTCGAATACGGGCTCTACTATATCATACCGAACAAATTTGGCAAGCAGATGTTCGGCGGCACGTCGGGAAATACCGGTCTGCCGACAATACCGGTTGAGTGAAAGTAGCGTTCCCTGTTCCAGCAGGTCGAGCAGGAGTTGTTCGCGTTCCGTATAGCGGATCAGTTCTCCCCGCGGGCTGCCACTTTGTTGCCATACACGCAGGTGGATAGGGGTAGCCAGTATATTCTCATCCTTGATGCGGAGATAGGCGAGAGGCTTTCCGTTTTCGTCTTTCGCATAGACAGGCTTGTGCGGATTCTCTTCGATGGTGGCTACTAATACCTGTTTGCCTTCCACGATATATGTTTGTAAAGTATAATCTATCTCCGGGATGCAATAAAGTTGTGCGGCTGCTTCAATCATATATTTTTCCTCTTCAGATCGTACGCCGGCTATTCGTCCATTGTCTTTCACGCCGATCAATAGCCGTCCTCCGTCGGTATTGGCAAAAGCCGACAGCGTTTTGGCAATCTTGCGTGCGTCGGAAATTTCGAATTTGAAGTCCTGTTGCTGATGCTCTCCTTCAGCTATCAAAGTATGTATGTAATCCGTATCAGTAAGCGTTTTCATGGCTACAAAGGTAGGGAAAAATGGTGAAAAGCCCTTTTTTTAGCTTATTTTCGCAGATAAATTCAAAAAAAATATTGTTTTTATGCGTTTATTTCGGGAAACAGTGTATTTTTGCGACACATTATTAACGAAAAAAATAAAAGGATTATGAAAGAATTGGTAGAAAAAGTAGCAGCTCTGTATGCTGACTTCTCAAAAGATGCTAACGCTCAGATTGAAAACGGTAACAAAGCAGCAGGAACTCGTGCTCGTAAGGCTTCTTTGGAAATCGAAAAAGCAATGAAAGAATTCCGTAAAGCATCTTTGGAAGCTTCTAAAAACTAAGAAATAGAAGTCTACTAAGATATCAGGAAAAAAGAAGAGGATGTGTCGTGAGATGCATCCTCTTCTTCTATTTATACCTCCTTCTCTTTTCTGAAACCCGAAATATCGGACGAATGTGCTATTTTTAAGATTACATTGAAAAACGGTCACTCTAAAAATAACGAACTAGAGAAAAATCTGCATAAATAAATGCAATAATATACGAAAAAAAACCATTCTTTGCATGAAACTACATGAAATATACACCTTTTCAAAACAAAAAAGTATCTTTTGGTTTTAAACCAAGGGGGTGTTTCTTTAAAACCAACACTTCCTTCCTCACCGACCAACCTGTTTTCCGTCGGTAAGGAAGACCTGAAAAAGCTGTTTTTGCTTAATTTTCTTCTAATTGATCCATAAATACCGGGAAAATAAAAGTGTCATTCGGAACTGTTTTTCTTCAGTAAGCGATCAGAATGATCAGTGAAAAAGAATTATACTTCTGATTTGACCGATAAACTCTTTGAATAGTAAAAAAGAGGAATCCTGTATTTGTGAATGATGGCATTTTTATGCCTTTCTTTAAAGTGGGATACAATTATGCCCTTCTTTCACTGTTTAAATATTCCTTTTTTAAGAAAGGTCCTTTTTTAGTGATCAATAGATGTCGCTATATGTGAAAAGTTATTCATGGTAATTTGAATAAATGAACTCAATCTTTCCCTATTTGTTGTTTCGTTTTTCGGTGATACTGATTTTCGGAGTGTCTTATTCTGAAAATTGGTCGTGTATATGCGTATTAGGCAATTATAGTTGCTGAAATATGTGTATATTTATTGTGTAATATTTAATACTGAGTACAATGTTAAAAGTAGTAGCATTTATGAAGCAAGTAGCCGAAGAGCTACGGATGGGGGGAAACTTTGGTACGGCGCACGTATATCGCAGCAGCACCAATGCCATCATTGCTTATTGTGGGGAAGGGGATTTTTCTTTTGACGAGGTCACCCCGGAGTGGTTGAAAGGTTTCGAGATACACCTTCGTGGGAAGGGATGTAGCTGGAACACCGTTTCCACTTATCTAAGAACATTTCGTGCGGTGTACAATCGTGCCGTCAACAGTAGGATGGTCGTTTATACGCCCCATCTGTTCCGCTCTGTTTATACGGGCACGCGTGCGGACCATAAGAGGGCATTGTGTGATGAAGATATGAAGAAGGTATTCACCAGACTGCCTTCATCTTCCGCCATACCTCTTGCCGTGAGACGTGCGCAGGACATGTTCGTGCTGATGTTCTTGCTTCGTGGTCTGCCGTTTGTCGATCTCGCTTATCTGCGCAAAAGTGATTTGAGAGATAATGTGATCACTTACCGCAGGCGGAAGACAGGCCGGCCCTTGTCGGTGACGCTTACTCCGGAAGCGCTCGAACTATTAAAGAAGTATATGAACCGCGACAGCCATTCGCCCTATCTCTTCTCACTGTTGAAAAGCGGAGAGGGAACAAAGGAGGCCTACAGGGAATATCAGTTGGCATTGCGCAGCTTCAACCAGCAGCTCACGCTCTTGGGGGAGGTATTGGGACTGAACGATAAACTGAGTTCATACACCGCCCGCCATACATGGGCTACAACAGCTTATTATTGCGAAATTCATCCGGGTATTATCTCCGAAGCTATGGGGCACTCGTCCATCAAGGTGACCGAGACTTATCTAAAACCTTTCCGTAATAAGAAAATTGATGAGGCTAATAATCAGATTATTGATTTTGTAAAACATTCAATAGCTGGAGTAGTAGCTTGAAAATGAATCTGTTACTTTCTAGGTAACGGAGCTAAATAGCGTTGCAAAGATGGATATATTTTGGAAAACATGCAAACAAAAAAGATATTTTTTCTGATAAACTACTAAAAAAAGAGAAATAATACGATAAAACAACGGATTTCTTTCTGTTAGGGACCTGTTAACCTCTGATCAAGATACAAAGAATTTCCTCCCCTCTGCCGCATGTCTGAAGCAGGGGTAAATATGTTTCACTGTAAAATAGTCTGGTTTTTCATATAGATAGCTCCACAGGAGTCAGGACAAAGGTTTACCCGTTACCTAGAAAGTAACGGGTAAAGGCTGTTTGGCCCGTATGCTTCATAGTGTATTATATAAGGGAAATAAAGGTTGAATGAATTAAGAAAAGGAGGTCGCACGAGAAATGAACGGAACAACACATGGGATTTAAAATCAAAAGTGAGAAATTATATTTTTATTATTTTTTTAATTTATAAATTAAAAGTTTTTATTATGAACAAAAAGTTTTAAATGCTGTCCTGTTTGGAGCGCTGATAGCGTCCTCGGCAGGTACATTTACTTCTTGTAAAGACTACGATGACGACATCAAGAGTCTGCAGGAACAAATTGACAAAAGCGGAAGCACCGTTGGCGATCTTCAGACTCAGCTGACAACGCTGAAGAGTGCTGCAGAAGCTGCACAGGCTGCTGCTGATGCTGCAAAGACAGCTGCTGCAGAAGCTAAGACTGCCGCAGAAGCTGCAAAAACTGCCGGCGACCAGGCTGCTGCCGATGCTGCTACAGCGAAAGCGCTGGCAGAAGAAGCGAAAGCTGCCGCTGCGCAAGCAAAAGCAGATGCGATAGCGGAAGCCGCAACACAGGTTGAAGCATTGAGAAATTCAATGCAGGCTGCTATTGACAACAAGCTGGATGTGACAGTACACGAAGCTGCTGTAAAAGCACTCGGTGCTCAGATTGAAGGTATCGAAACAGGTTTGAGCAATCTTGCCAACGGAGCAGTGAAAGAAAATACCGAAGCGATCAAAAATGCTCAGGATGCTATCGAAACGTTGATTACAGCAGATAAAGACTTGCAGACTCAGCTCGACGCTTTGAAACTTTATGCAGAAGGTGTAAAAGATATAGCTGACGCTAACAAGGAAGATATCGCGGCAGCGCAGGAAGCTATTGAAGCTGCACAGGATGAGATTAAGAAACTTTGGGATGAAATCAACGGTGAAGGCGGTCTGAAAGCTTTGATCGGTGAGAATAAATCTGCCATTGAAGCGCTGAAGAACTCTACAGCTCAGGATATTGCTGACCTCGAAGATAAGATCAACGATGAGCTGGATGCTATCAAATCGGATATCTCAGGTATTCAGGGTGACATCAGAACCATCAACAGCCAGATTATTACTATCAACGCTGACTTGGTGAGCCTGCACACTTTGATGACTTGCCGTCTGACAAGCATCACGTTTGCTCCCGACTATATCGTAGACGGTGTGGAAGCGATCAAGTTCAACTCATTGAAATATGCTCCGATGGGAAGCGGTGAAAATGCTGCTATTCCTACGAATTATAGTATTTCTACAGCTGCTTTGGCAACTGCAAGCTACCACTTCAACCCGGCTAGCTTCAAGTTGGGCAATGCTGACTATAGCTACTTGGATCGTAGCGCTACAGTGATCAACACTCGCGCGGCTGCCAGCCAGTGGGTTCAGATCAGCGGTACTCCGGTTGCTAACGCTGCAACGGGAACAGTGGACTTCAAACTGCTTCGTCTTAACGTCCATTCTACTCAGCCGGCAGAAGATAAAGTAAACATGGTTGCTTTGCAGGCTACTCTGAAGGGTGATGCTGTAGACAAAGACGAGACTAACGTAGTGGTTACTTCTCCGTATGTATCTATCTATGATGACGTACTGGCTGCACCGGACGTTCGCATCTCTGACAAGGCTACTTTAGTTTCAGGTGCTGACGGTGCTCATTATGCAACTACTTTCACTGCTTGTAAGTCAGAAGCTGTTCGCTATACAACTCCTTACGATCAAGTATTCAACCTGAAAGACCTGGTGGCTACTTGCTTCGGTAACGGTAATCACAAAGAATTCCCGATCGAAGACTATAAGTTGTCATATAAGTTCTCTGTAGCTTCTTCTGATTACAACATCACTGAAGGTGAAACTTCAACCAACCAGCAGAAATGGGTGGTATGTAACGACGCTGCGGCAGGTTTGTACCAGGCAGAAGGCTTCAATAAAGAAGCGATCGGTCGTACTCCTATCCTGAAAGTGGAATTGGTAGACGAAGCAGGCAATGTAGTACGTCGCGGATTCGTGAAGATCGAATTTGGTGTGACGAAGCAAGATGACCTCGTAGTAGGTGACAAGGCTTATGACTTGGTAGCTAAATGTACTGAAACAGCTGCTGAATACACTATCACAGAGCAATTCATCCGTGAAAATGTTTACCGCGTTATTACTAACGGTAAGGAAACAAGCATGAGCCACGAAGAATTCTGGAACTTGTATGATGCTTCCGGTGCTGTTGCTGTAGTGAAGAAGAACAACCTGTCACACACTATGACTCTGCCGAGAATCGTTGACGGTGATACTTCAGTAGGTACTGCTACGAAGAAGATCGTATGGTCATTTAATCATGGTGAACTGGGTAAGATCGGTGCCGGTGGTTCTCAATTTGTTGCAACTGTAACAGTGAAGAACAAGCTGACTTCTTCTGAATATCCTGCAAGCATCACATTCAAGTTCACAGTAAACGTGAAGTTGCCTGAACTTACTTTGGATGCTACTGAAAATGATATTTACTGGACGAAAGATGGTGATGAGTACAAGTACTTCAATGTAAATGTGAGTGTACCTAACTCAGTTGCTTCTCCTGCAAGTGATTGTCAGTTCAGAAGAGCATTGACAGAAGCTTACTCTGCTTACACTGTGAAAGGACTTCCGGGTTGC
Organism: Bacteroides sp. 1_1_14; assembly: GCF_000162515.1. Lineage (NCBI taxonomy): Bacteria > Pseudomonadati > Bacteroidota > Bacteroidia > Bacteroidales > Bacteroidaceae > Bacteroides > Bacteroides sp. 1_1_14. The sequence goes on from NZ_GG774702.1 coordinate 888,364, forward strand.
GAATCTGCTCGTTACAAAGTAATCAAGACTTACTCTAACGGTAACTTGACTTCTCCTGTAATGTCTGGTGTTCAGATCGACGGTAACTATATCACCCTGGATAAGAGCAATGCTGCTGTGAAGGCTGCGTTGAACAGCGCAAACGGTCTGCAAGCTGTCGTTGCACACATCTACACGATGAGCAATGGCGACGAAGTGACTGTTAACGAATTTATGGTTGACTTTATCCGTCCTGTTAACTTGAACATGCCGAGCGGTATTGCAGTAATAGACGCTAAGACTGGCGGTGATGTTGCTGACTTCCAATGGAATGGTCTGTTGACTGACTGGAGAAACGAAGCAATTGTAAAAGATAGCTGGTCATGGGTTGAAAATGTTCATTCTTACTGGAAGAGAGTTTGTACTCCTGAATTCGAATATGTTCAAGGTCACGAAGAAATGGTTACACCGGCTCAGTTGGATGTAGAATATGGTACGATTAAGTTTACTACCACTACTGTGACTACTATGTATACAGGTAAGGCTACTTATAGATACTATAACAGATTGGGTGGATCTACTAAGAAGACTTACACAACTGAAGAGTTCTTGACTCAGGCAGAAGTTGACGCTTCTCTTGAAGCACAGAAATTAGCTGGATGGCCGTTGATATATCCATATGTTGAATTAGATGGCGATATTATATATACGGAAGTTTCTAAACCTGCAAGCACTACTATTGAGTACGACTATGTGAAGAGTATCAACTATGTACCGGCAACTTACAAGTGGGTTGAAGGTAACTGGACAATGGTTCCTCACAGACACACTGAAAAGCCTGCATTCGAAGGAACATCTTACGGACAGATCTCAGGATGTTGGGAATGGACGAAGAAAGAGTGGGGCAGACCGGATTGGAATCCTGGACAATACTGGTTCTTCTATGGTCCGTTCGGCGATGTAACACTGGATTTGAACAAAGTAACTACAAGCTTGGAATACAACGGTAACAAGTTGCCTGATGGCGCTACTTTGGTTCAGACTGGTAACACTGTGAAGTATGTGAATGTTAGCTCACCGGTTGGATATACTTATCAGATATTCATTCCTGCTACAGTAAATTACGGCTGGGGAACTACTTCTTCTACATTGACTATTACAGTTAATCCGAATAACTAAGAATCGCAAATGTCAATGAATTCTTAGACATTCAACAACAAAAGGGTGCTCTAATCAGAAAAGGGCACCCTTTTCACCATAACAAGTACATTCTGTGGAATACTCTGTGATAAGACATTAAATATATAAAATTATGAGAATAAGAAATTTACTAGTAGCCATACTTACTGTCAGCAGCACAGTAGCATTCGCTCAGGAACAGCGACAAATCAAGGAAGAGGGCAAGACAGTGTTCAAACCTCATTGGTTTATGCAAGTTCAGGCTGGAGCTGCACATACGGTAGGCGAAGCCGATTTTACAGATCTGATCTCTCCGGCAACAGCCGTTAATGTAGGGTATAAGTTTGCACCCGCATTTGGAGCCCGTTTAGGCGTAAGCGGTTGGCAGGCAAAGGCAGGATGGGTCACTCCTTCTCAAACCTATCAATACAAATATCTGCAAGGCAATCTGGATATCATGGCAGATCTTAGTACTTTATTTTGTGGTTTTAATCCTAAACGTGTATTCAACGCATATATTTTTGGCGGTGCAGGACTGAATCATGCTTTCGACAACGACGAAGCAAACGCACTGGACACAAGATCTCATGAATTAGAGTATTTATGGCAGGACAAACAAAATCTTATAGCCGGACGTATGGGACTGGGATGTGATCTGCGCCTCAATGACCGGTTGGCTATCAATATTGAAGGAAACGCAAATGCACTGTCCGACAAATTCAACTCGAAAAAGGCAGGCAACTGCGACTGGCAATTTAACGTATTAGTGGGCCTGAACATCAAATTAGGAAAAAGCTATAAGAAAACAGCTCCGGTATATTATGAACCGGAACCGATAGTAGAACAACCCAAACCACAACCTGTCGTGAAACAGCCCGAACCGGAACCTGTGGCAGTGGTAGTGGAACCTATGAAACAGAATATATTCTTTGCTCTGAACTCCGCACTTCTCCAGGAAGACCAGCAATCGAAGATCGATGCAATGGTGGCATACATGGAAAAGTATCCGGCAAGCAAAGTTGCCATAACCGGATATGCCGACAAGGAAACCGGTAATCCGAGAATCAATATGACTTTATCCGAAAAACGTGCGAAGATTGTTGCCGATGCCTTGAAAGCCAAAGGAATAGCGGCGGACAGAATCGTTACGGATTTCAAAGGAGATACAGTACAACCTTTCCGGGTGCCTGAAGAAAACCGGGTAAGCGTCTGTATTGCAGAATAATATTTTCCCACTTCTCATGCGGGTATATACCCCATTCCTCTATTCTATTAATAAAAGTATGAGGGACCTGTATGGGAGGTAAAAGAGGAAGCCCGTGCTTGTGAAAGCCCGGACTTCTGCAATGAACCCTTTCTTCACTTGTTAGTGAAGATAACCCCACAGGGAACAGATGGAAAGCAATGCTTGTGAAAGTCTTCTTTCCCGATATCTGTTCCTTACAGAGGATGCCCCTCACATTTTTCCCACGGGCATCCTCTTTTTTTATATATATAGACTGATTTTATTATAAAGTCTGATTGTTTTGTTTATAGAGAACAAAATACGAGTGATTTGGTTCGTTATCAACCGGCATTCCGATTAAAATCGTATATTTGCGTCTGTAATCAGATTGGGTCCATGAACGAAAATGTCCTCACTAAACTAAAGATACTTGCAGAATCGGCCAAGTACGATGTATCCTGTGCATCCAGCGGTACAGTGCGCTCCAACAAACCGGGCATGCTGGGCAATACCGTAGGTGGCTGGGGAATCTGCCACAGCTTTGCCGAAGACGGACGGTGCATCTCCTTGCTCAAAGTTATGCTGACCAATTATTGTATTTACGACTGTGCCTACTGTATCAACCGGCGCAGTAATGATCTGCCTCGCGCCACGTTATCCGTCTCCGAACTAGTAGAGCTGACGATTGAATTCTACCGGCGCAATTATATCGAAGGCTTGTTTCTTAGTTCCGGTGTGGTCCGTAGTCCGGATTATACGATGGAGCGGCTTGTGCGTGTGGCGAAAGATTTGCGTCAGGTGCATCGCTTTAACGGATATATTCATCTGAAAAGCATTCCCGGAGCGAGCCGGGAACTGGTGAATGAAGCCGGGCTGTATGCCGACCGCCTTAGTGTCAACGTAGAAATCCCGAAAGAAGAGAACCTCAAACTGCTGGCTCCCGAAAAAGATCATAAGAGCGTTTTCGCTCCGATGAAGTATATCCAACAAGGTGTGCTGGAAAGTAAGGAAGAACGGCAGAAGTTCCGTCATGCTCCCCGTTTTGCGCCTGCGGGACAGAGCACGCAGATGATTGTAGGGGCTACCTCCGAGTCGGATAAAGATATCCTTTACCTTTCGTCGGCACTCTATGGGCGACCGACGATGAAGCGTGTTTATTATTCCGGATACGTCTCCGTGAATACGTACGATACACGTCTGCCTGCACTGAAACAACCGCCTTTGGTACGTGAGAACCGTCTTTATCAGGCGGACTGGCTGCTACGTTTCTATCAGTTTAAAGTGGATGAAATCGTAGATGACGCATATCCTGATCTAGATCTGGAGATAGACCCGAAGCTCTCATGGGCTTTGCGTCATCCGGAACAGTTTCCTGTCGATATCAATAAGGCGGATTATGAGATGTTGCTTCGTGTGCCGGGCATCGGGGTGAAGTCGGCTAAGTTGATTGTGGCATCCCGTCGTTTTTCCCGTCTGGGCTTTTATGAGTTGAAGAAGATAGGCGTAGTGATGAAAAAAGCGCAGTACTTCATTACGTGCAGGGAACTGCCTTTGCAGATGCAGACGGTGAATGAGCTTTCTCCGCAGCGGGTACGCAGTCTGCTGCTTCCGAAGCCGAAGAAGAAGGTGGACGACCGCCAGTTGGTACTGGATTTTGGGGAATAAATGGAGTTTCAGATGTTGTAAACCGCAAGATAATGAACGTCTATATCTACGATAAAACTTTTGATGGTCTGCTGACTGCTGTCTTCGACGCTTATTTTCGTAAGACCTTTCCCGATTTCCTGTTGTCGGAAGGGGATGCTTTGCCTTTGTTTTATGATGAATTGCATACGGTGGTCACCGATGAAGAGAAAGCCGCCCGTGTGTGGCGTGGCTTGCAGAAGAAAGTCTCTTCTTCCGCGCTTGGCTGCCTCACCCAGTGTTGGTTGTCGGAATTGCCCGATATAGGGATAGTTATCTTCCGTTATATTCGTAAGGCGATCGACGCTCCCCGTTCTATCGAGACTAACTTCGGCGATCCGGATGTGCTTCTGCTTGCCCAGATATGGAAGAAGGTGGATGGCGAACGGATGCATCTGATGCAGTTCGTGCGTTTTCAGAAAGCGGCGGACGGTACTTTCTTTGCTGCCTTCGAACCGCAGTATAATGCCTTACCACTTACTGTCCAACATTTCAAAGATCGTTTTGCCGATCAGAAGTGGATTATCTATGATATGAAGCGGCGTTATGGCTTTTACTATGATTTGCAGGAAGTGACTACGATTTCTTTTGATGACGACAGCCGGGAAGCTCATCTGATTACGGGTATGCTGGACGAGAGCTTGATGGATGAAAATGAGAAGATCTTTCAGAAGCTCTGGAAAACGTATTTCAAGGCTATCTGCATTAAAGAACGCATGAATCCGAGGAAGCATAAAAAGGATATGCCTGTCCGCTACTGGAAGTATCTGACGGAGAAGCAGAAGTAGGCTTATTCTATCCGCTGCACCGTCACATCCGGAAATTTCTGCATCAACGAAAGTAAATGTCCTTCATCATTGTTCCGTTTCGATTTGATGACCATTGTGACTTGATAAGCTTCCATTTCACCCGAATGCTGTGTTTCCATTTCGTAAGAGACAATCATATAATCTTTTGAATTAAATCTGTCCGCTATCTGTTTCAAAGTATCTTTGTTGTTAGTAGAGAAGGAGATCATCGAACTTTTCATGCCTACACTCTTGAAGATGTAACTGAGCAGTTCCAGTCCGATCAGAGTCAGTACAGTAGTGGCTATGCCGATGGTGTACATTCCCGCGCCGACTGCCAGACCGATGCCGGCTGTAGCCCATATGCCGGCGGCTGTGGTCAGTCCACGGACGATTTGTTTCTGTAGGATAATGGTTCCTGCACCGATGAATCCGATGCCGCTGACTACTTGTGCCGCTACACGGCTGGGGTCGAGCGTTACACTGTTTTCTTTGATGATCTCTTGAAATCCGTATTGCGAAACGATCATGATCAGGGCACTTCCCAATGATACGAGGAAGTGAGTGCGGTATCCGGCTTCTTTGGCGCGATATTCACGGTCCAGTCCGATGATGGCTCCCAGTATTCCTGCCACCAGTAATCTTAACATAAAATCAACGTTCAACATCATAGGTTCGGTCTCCTTTCTTTTCTTTGTTTGTTTCTTCTGTTTTTTTCTTTAAAAACGGTTAGTTCTATAAATATACAATTCTTTTCTCTTTTTGTGCTATTAATTTAGTAATATTTGAATGTAGCATCTGCATTTTATCGTATATTCGCAGACAAAACCATGCATTGCGCCAAAGATTGAATAAGAAATGAAGAAAAGGATATTTTACATCATTAGTTTTTTGGTAATATTTTGTATAGAGGTATTCATAGCGTTGTATATACGTGATAGTTTCATACGTCCTTATATGGGAGATGCTTTGGTCGTGGTGCTGGTATATAGTTTCGTACGTATATTTATCCCGACAGGGGTTCCCCGTCTGCCGTTTTACGTTTTCCTGTTCGCTTGTTTTGTCGAAGTACTGCAATATTTTCAGTTAGTGGAAACTTTGGGAATCACCAACCGTGCATTAAGAATCATTCTGGGTTCCACTTTCGATTGGAAAGATATTGTCTGCTATGGAGCAGGATGTATCTTTATCTTTCTGTTTGAGCAAATATTCAGACGACGTTAATTGGAATAACTGATTCTCTTGTTTGGCGATTGCTTATTGTACGCTCTCTTTATTTTCGTTTTCTGAAGTCGGATTCAGATCGTGTCCGCAATACTTGCAGAACTGCGCATTGTCTTCATGCCCTGACCGATGGCAGTTCGGACATTCTTTGTCTCTTCTCCGTTTATATTCCTTCATCATGGAGGCGGACACAATACCGGTAGGTACCGCAATGATAGTGTAACCGATCAGCATGACGCAAGCCGAAAGAAATTTTCCCAGTCCGGTGACAGGAGTTATATCTCCATATCCTACGGTGGTCATTGTGACAATAGCCCAGTAGATACTGTTCGGAATGTTATTGAATTGAGAATTGGGCAAAGTTCCTTCGATCATGTACATTAACGTTCCGATGGAAGTAACCAGAATCACAACAAACAGAAAGAAGACCGCAATCTTTTTACTACTTTCCCGAAGTGCGGTGAGCAGTCGTTCGCCTTCATTCAAAAAATTGAATAGCTTAAAGACACGGAATACCCGTATCAATCGAAATGCACGGATGATAAGCAGATAGCGCGCTCCCGGAAAGATCAAACCGATGTAAAGCGGCAAGGTAGCCAACAGGTCAACAATGCCAAAGAAACTGAATATGTATTTCTTCGGGCGGGGAGAGCAATATATTCGTGTCAGATATTCAAAAGTAAAGAAAGCAGTGAAAAGGTACTCCATTACGACAAATGGGGTAGTCAGATAGGAGGGGAGCCCTTTCAGGCTTTCTATAATGACTAATAATACACTGGCAAGGATACAGCCGATAAGAACCACATCAAACAGTTTTCCCGAAGGAGTGTCTGACTCGAAGATGATGACGTACAGCTTATGTTTCAGCTTTTGGTCATTCATAAAATAATGGATTCTTTCTTTTAGTTTCATGAGAATAATCAGTTAACAGGCCAATATCCCAATAACCTGTATTTTACCTATTACTTATTACCTGCTACTTATTACCTATTACATTAATCTATTACCCAATGCTTGTTATATGCAACCGTCTTCTTTGGATCATAGTACATTCCCTCTTGTGTAGGTATCTGGAGAACGTATGTTTTTCCGGTCCTGTTTTTTAGGCTTTGTTCGCGTAGCCAAGGATTCGCGTCCCGAAGTTGGGCGTATGTGATTCCCTGCTGTTTGGCAAAATCGCTTAAGTTGGCAATGGGGGTAGTGACCGTTATCTCTTTGTAGGGGATAGGCGGGTACAAGTGTTCCTTTTTCAGCAGGAATCCATATCGCTGAGGATTCTTGAATATTTCTTTGACTGCCAGCAGGCGGAACATATAGCGGGAAGTCTCTTCTACCAGCCATAAGTCCATTGCGTGGCTGGCAAGTTGCTGGTCCAGTTGAGAGGAAATTCGTCCTTGTCCTGCATTATAGGCGGCAGATACAGCCATCCAGTCACCGTATTTGGCATAAGCCTGCTTGAAATATTTGCAGGCGGCTACCGTTGCCTTTTCGATGTGATAACGTTCGTCTACGTTCTCATTTACTTCGAGTCCGAATTCGCGTCCGGTAGCAGGCATGAATTGCCATAATCCGGCTGCACCGGCCGGAGAGCGGGCTATGTTGTTGAGATTACTTTCGATGACCATCAGATATTTGAAATCGTCGGGGATACCGTTCGCTTTCAGAATCGGTTCTATAATCGGGAAGTAACGGTTGGCACGCTTGATAAGCAGCATGGTGGTGGAGTGCATATAGGTGAACGCCATCATCTCCCGATCCATCCGTTCTCGGCGGTCGTAACGGCGGAGGTCGATCGTCTCTCCGTCAAAAGTCACCTGCTCGGGGACGGTAGGTGAGGTGACGCAATAAGGCACTTCCGATTTGGCGGAATGCTGTTCGTCTACATGACTGCTACCGATCAGAATAGGCAGGGTAGCTCCGATGCAGAACACTAATATAAAGGTTAGAATGTAATTGATCTTGGTAAATTTCTTCATTTTCTGTTTTCTTTTAGTCATTTGATTGGTTCTTATTCCAATATCTGGCAACCACGGCAGTAATAGATGCTACCGCCAAGATAATTCTCCTTGACAATGGTTTCTCCGCAACGGGGACAGGCTTTGCCTGCCGTGTCTTTAGAGAGGCAAGCTGTATACTTGCCATTTTCTCCAAACAGGTCCGATTCAGTGTTTCGTCCACCCTGCAGGTAGATATCGTTCATGGTCTCCTTTACTTGATAGAACAAATTTTCTTTCTCTTTGTCCGTTAATGCTGCTATTTTTTTCTTTGGATGGATGTGGGCATGATACAGAATGTCCTGTAATACACCGTTTCCCAGTCCCGGAACAGTCTGTTCAGTAGCCAGAAAGGCTTTGGCGGATTTCTTCTGCGCACTTTCATCATTAATCAGTCCGAGGAAATATTTTTTGCTGAAAGCGTCCGACATGACCTGCGGCTTGCTTTTCGCTGTCCGGTAATATTCGGATAGTACGCCGTTGGCGGCGTCCTTGCTGTAACACATGATTCCTCCATACATGCGCACGGAAGCGATAAGGCAGCTTTCGTCTTCAAAGCCGATCAGGAGTTGATGTTTGGCAGGCAGCTTCGTTCCGGGTGCGTAATACCGGAGATTTACTCCGTCCGTAAGTATCAGCATTTTGTCGCCTATTGTCATCTCTACCATGCCTCCTTGTGAACGTGCGTGGTCTATTGTCTTTCCGGTCAGCCATTCGGCATACTCGTCGGGACTTTCGGAAAACCAAGCGAATTTGTGAGGAGTGAACAGGGTGAATACATTTGTGATTCGTTTTCCCTTGACAGTCTTGTTCAGTTGCTCGCATAGATAGAGCGCTTCGGGTGCCTCAATCATGTTCTTTCTTTTTAATGGTTCTATAAATGTTCTCTTGCAAAGATAATGCTTATTAATCAGAATAGCCCTAATTCGGCAGAACAAAATACATCCGTTTACCGGAGTGTCACTTTCTTCTGAGATGTTGAGAGACGTTATCCGGCATGCTAATACTGCGCCTTGCTTTTACACACTTGTGCCAACAGCTTGTCACAGTTGTGCCAAAGGCTTGGCACGGCTGTGCCACCGCATTGGCACAACTGTGCCACAGTGTTGGCACAAGCATACCTCCGTAGGGGGCAGAGTTTATCAATATATATAACAACTGCAATGAAATAGTTTATTTTACTTTTTTCAAAGAACCTTTTCTGCTTTTGATACGTTTCTCTAGTATAGTTAAAAAAACGAAGAATCAAGATGAATATAGCAATGACCGGAGCCACCGGATATATAGGCAAACATCTTTCTAACTATCTGACCGAAAAGGGTGGACATCGGATCATTCCTTTGGGAAGAGCGATGTTTCGGGAAGGTATGTCCGGACTTTTGGTTCAGACGCTGACGCATTGCGATGTCATTATAAATCTGGCAGGCGCTCCTATCAATCAGCGCTGGACGCCAGAACATAAACAAGAGCTTTTCAATAGCCGGATAACGGTAACACACCGCATTATCCGTGCCTTGAATGCAGTCAAAACCAAACCGAAACTCATGATTTCGGCCTCTGCTGTAGGATATTACCCCTCTTTGGTGGAATCGGACGAGTATACACAGACTCGTGGCGATGGTTTTCTGTCCGATCTTTGTTATGCGTGGGAGAAGGAAGCGAAGCGTTGTCCGCAACCGACCAGGCTTGTCATTACCCGTTTCGGTGTAGTGCTTTCTCCCGATGGGGGAGCGATGCAACAGATGCTTCGCCCGTTACGCGCAACAAAGGTTGCCGCCGTCATAGGGCCGGGTACGCAACCTTTTCCGTGGATAGATATTCGTGACCTTTGTCGTGCCATGGCCTTCTTTATTGAAAATGAAGAGTTGAGAGGTGTTTTCAATTTGGTTGCTCCTCAAGCAGTTTCACAGTCCACGTTTACACGTGCGATGGGAAAGGCGTATCATGCGTGGACAACTTTGATTGTTCCGCAAACGGTCTTTCGTTTGCTCTACGGTGAAGCCGCCTCTTTTCTGACAGCCGGACAGAGTGTGCGTCCTACACGTTTGCTGGAAGCCGGATTCCATTTTTCCGTTCCTACCATAGAGAAGTTGTTTGAGGAGACAGATCACAGTACGGTAGATCGGCTTGATCTGAAACGCTATATGGGGCTTTGGTACGAGATAGCCCGTTATGATCATCGTTTCGAACGTGGGCTTATGGAAGTGACCGCTACTTATACCCTCCGTTCCGATGGAACAATTCGTGTTGAGAATCGGGGATATAAACGCAATTCCCCTTACGATATTTGTAAAACAGCCACTGGACACGCCAAGATTCCCGACCCTGCACAGCCCGGTAAACTGAAAGTCTCTTTTTTCTTGAATTTCTATTCCGATTATTATGTGATGGAATTGGATCAGGAGAATTACAATTATGCTCTTATAGGCAGCAGTACCGATAAATATCTCTGGATATTGAGTCGGACGCCCCAACTGCCGGAAGATATAAAAAAGAAATTAGTAACTGCCGCCGAACGTCGTGGCTATGATACGAATCGGCTACAATGGATTGAACAACTTTAAAATAAACATTATGGATTACAAAATTACTCATCAGCCCGAACAGAAACTGTTCAAGACGGAAGTCGACGGTCGTACCGCATTTGTAGAATATCGCCTGTTAGGTGATTATCTTGATATTATTCACACGATTGTCCCTAAACCGATAGAAGGACGCGGAATTGCTGCCGCACTGGTGAAAGCTGCTTACGACTTTGCACTCGCCAACGGGATGAAACCGAAAGCTACCTGCTCCTATGCAGTGAGGTGGCTTGAACGCCATCCGGAAATGAATGCGGATAGTTGAATAAATAGGGGCTGACCTAAAAGCACGAAAAGTCATTTTCTCTTTGCTGTAATGGATATTTGTGACAAAGATACGTTTGGAAGAAGAATTTTCGGGTCAGTCCCTTTTTAGCCTATTGTTTCCATCTCTTTAGTTGAGGGAAGAACTCTTTCATCGTTGCCCGCGCCTCTTCTATAGTGTACTTTACTTCCGAATCCTTATTAAACTCCTCAAGGTAGTTCAGGTTGAGCTCAATCATTTCATCCATTGTGCATTCTTTGGTAAAATGCCCGTCTGCATAGCAATACTGGCAATACTCTTCATTCTTGCTGCCGTCTGCTTCTGTTCCGAATGTCGTTTCATCAATTGGCATAGCACAACACTGACAAATTTTCTGTTCCATTTTTTATTGATTTTAAGTGAGTAAAAGCATGATAAATAATTCTCTTTTATCTGTTTACAAATATAGTTACTTTCAATAAGTTCTCAGTTATCCGATCTTGCTATTTTGTTTTCACCGGCAAACGTTTCCATATCCATCGGGGAATCATTCGCCAGAAGAATACGAGAATACGATAACGTCCGTCAATGATAGCTACCCGCTGTTTCCGATGAAGTGCGCGTACAATGTCGCGGCCTACCTGGTCGGTTTTCATCAGCATAGGATAATGCTTTCCGTCATTCAGCAAGTCAGTGGCTACAAATCCCGGACGAATATCGGTAAAGTGAATGTTTAACTTTTGCAGGTGGGCGAGTTGTTCAAGAGCATCGATGTATGTATTCTGAAAGCGCTTCGTTGCAGAATAGGCAGGGGCAACTCCCAGACCTTTAGTTCCGGCAATCGAACTGATGACAGCCAGGTGTCCGCCTCCATTGTTCTTAAAATAGGAAAAAGCGGTATCCACCATTCGTGTGAAGCCTTCGACATTGGTACGTGCGGTATTCAGCTCGATTTCCATCTTCAAATCCATATTTTGGAAACCGATGCCGGAACTGAGCAGAAATAAATCCATACCACCCAATTGATGGATAAGCGCATCCAGCTTTCCGGCACTGTCTTCCTGAGTGACGTCCAGTGATTGAATTTTTATCTGTTCCGGTGCGATTTGCCGGAAATCTTCGAGAGCTGACTGGCGTCTGCCCGCTATGCCGATCTGCCATCCTTCGGACAGGAGGCGTTGGGCAACTTCCTTTCCGATACCGGAGGTGGCGCCTATGATAATGGCTCGTTTCATCTTTTTGGAACAAAGATAGTCAAATCTTTCTATTTTGAAAGGGGAACTTTCCATTTTGAAAGCCATCCTTTTCGTTTTGACAGGAAACCTTTTCATTTTGGTAGGGTAGGAGTCTTCTCGTTTTTCAAAGCAGAAATAGTATGTTGCTGATAAATAGTAGCTTAAAAAGAATACGGCTGTTTTGGCATACTATTAGCTATGGGATTCGTGCAGAGTAATTCATGAGTTATGGAAGAGTATATATCAGACAATAGTGTGTATGCGCGTGCTAAAAGCAACAGCATGATCAATCCGAAAATGATAGGACGGGTGCTTGGGACGTTGCTTTTTATTGAGTTGGGAATGTTCCTTTTGTGTGCCGGTATTTCGTTGGGGTACGGAGAGGATGATTATAAGTATTTTCTTTATACGTGTGTGATTAATGCCGTAGCAGGAGGATTATTATTGCTTTACGGACGGGGAGCGGAGAATAAAATGAGCCGCCGGGACGGATATTGTGTCGTCACTCTTTCATGGATATTCTTTACCGTTTTCGGGATGCTTCCTTTTTATTTCAGCGGGAGCATTGATACCATCACCAATGCTTTCTTCGAAACGATGTCCGGATTCACTACCACAGGAGCTACGATACTCGATGATATCGAGTCCCTTTCACATGGGATGCTGTTTTGGCGAAGCCTGACGCAGTGGATTGGTGGACTGGGGATTGTCTTTTTTACGATTGCTATTCTCCCGATCTTTACCACAGGCGGCGTACAGCTCTTTTCTGCCGAGACTACCGGAGTGACTCATGACCGCACGCATCCCAAAATCAATGTAATGGCGAAATGGCTGTGGACTGTTTATCTGATATTGACCGTTTCGGAGACGATCCTGCTGATGTTTGGCGGAATGGATTTATTTGATGCCATTTGTCAATCATTTGCTACTACGGCGACAGGAGGATATTCTACCAAACAAAACAGTATTTCTTACTGGAATTCTCCGTATATCGAGTATGTTGTCGCTATCTTTATGATTATCTCCAGTATTAACTTTTCCTTATTCCTGATGTGTCTGAAAGGAAAAGTCGGCCGCTTGTTTAAAGATGAAGAAACGCATTGGTTTCTGGGCTCTGTCGGGATATTGACATTGCTTATCACTTTGGCACTCGTATTTCAGAACAACTATGGATGGGAGCTGGCTTTTCGTAAATCATTGTTTCAGGTAGCTACGGTGCATACATCCTGCGGCTTTGCGACGGATGACTATAATTTGTGGCCTCCTTTCACGTGGCTGTTGCTGTTTATAGCGATGCTTTCGGGAGGTTGTACGGGATCTACCAGCGGAGGTATCAAGAATATGCGGTTACTGATTGTGGCGCGGACCATCCGGAATGAATTCAAACACCTGCTTCATCCGAATGCAGTGCTTCCGGTACGGGTTAACAAACAAACCGTATCTTCTTCCATCGTAACGACTGTATTACTGTTCTTTGCTTTTTATCTGGTGATTATTCTGATCGGCTGGACGATTCTTTTATTTTTAGGAGTCGGTTTCTCCGAATCGGTCAGTACGGTAATCTCCAGTATCGGTAACGTGGGACCGGGATTGGGTAGTTGCGGTCCCGCATACTCGTGGAATTCTTTGCCGGACTTGGCAAAATGGGTTCTTTCTTTTCTGATGTTGATAGGCAGACTGGAACTTTTCAGCGTTCTGTTACTCTTTTATCCGGGATTCTGGAAAAACCGTTAAGACTATTTTGCCGGTATAGCTTTGCCGCTCAGGAGAATAAATGGCGTATCGCCTCTAAAGGGGCATAGAATAACATTCTGGGACCGGAGAACCGCATAACCTCTCGCATCCGTTTGCGCATGGCAGGCTTATAACAATGTACGGGACACTTCTTGCACGAGCTTTTTTTCTCTCCGAACGGACAATGGTCAAGACGGGCATGTGCGTAGCGGAGCAACTCTTCGCACTTCGGACAAAGGGTTGCATTCTTCTCTTTTTTCCGGCAATAGAGACGGATCATGATCTCTACTGTTCTCTTTTCCTGAGTGATACGCGGTTTTTTATCTGTTTCCATTTGTTTTCTTTTCGCTTTGGAGGCTGGCTTCACTTCGGCAAAGATAATAAACTGATCGTATATTCTGCAAAGAACTTCCGCTGGAATGATTGCCGTTGCTGGAAACTATGCGTATCTTTGCGGCATGAGAAAGTTATTATGTCCGCAATGCAAGATTGCTGCCCTATATGTGGTGAATGACCGTAAAGAGCGTCTTTTGGTCTATGTACTCGAAAATGGAGAAGTTGTGCCTAAAGATCCGGCAGCTTCCACCGATGGATTTGATTTGACGGAAGTTTATTGTCTGGGTTGTTCCTGGCATGGTTCGCCGAAAAGGCTGGTGAAGAGATAGACAGTTTCCGGCACTTCGTCTTTTTTTGATTTATGTCAATAAAAAGAGGGTGCGGGATTAGAATCTTTCAACCGGATTTTTCTGTATCTTTGCAGCCAATTTTTAGGACATAGACGTATGGCAACTTCTAAAGAGATGACGGCAGGGCCGGCATTACCTCTGATTTTTAATTTCACTCTGCCGCTTTTGTTCGGCAATCTGTTGCAGCAAACGTATTCGCTTGTTGATGCTGCAATTGTAGGAAAGTTTTTGGGTATTAATGCGTTAGCCTCTGTCGGGGCTAGTACATCCGTTGTGTTTCTTATTCTGGGTTTCTGCAACGGATGTTGTGGAGGATTCGGTATCCCCGTGGCACAGAAGTTTGGGGCGAGGGATTATAGTACGATGCGCAGTTACGTTTCCGTCAGTCTGCAACTTGCTGTTGTGATGTCTGTGGTCATAGCCATCTTTACCAGTATTTATTGTGCGGATATCCTAAAGATGATGCGTACACCGGAGAATATCTTTGAAGGAGCGTATGCTTATCTGCTTGTTACTTTCATCGGGATACCTTGTACTTTCTTTTATAATCTGTTGTCGAGCATTATCCGTGCTTTGGGAGATAGTAAGACACCTTTCTATTTCTTGGTACTGGCTACGGTGCTCAATATTATTCTCGATTTATTCTGTATTCTGGTACTGGGCTGGGGAGTGATGGGAGCTGCCATTGCTACTGTCTTTTCGCAGGGAGTTTCCGCTTTTCTTTGTTACGTTTATATGTATCGGAAGTTTGACATTCTGCGGGGCACGCCGAAAGAACGGAAGTATCAGTCGAAGCTGGCGAAGACGTTGCTTTCCATTGGTGTTCCTATGGGATTGCAGTTCTCCATTACGGCCATTGGCAGTATCATGCTTCAGAGTGCGAATAATGCGTTGGGTACGGCGTGTGTGGCAGCTTTTACTTCTGCGATGCGTATCAAAATGTTTTTTCTTTGTCCGTTGGAGAGTCTGGGTATGGCTATGGCTACCTTTAGCGGTCAGAATTACGGTGCCGGAAAGCCTGAACGTATTTGGTCGGGGATTAAAGCCAGCACGCTGATGATGGTTATCTATACAGCCGTCACTTTCTTGATTCTGATGCTGGGAGCCAAATCTTTTGCCTTGATTTTTGTTGATCCGTCGGAAATTGAGATTTTGGAGAAAACAGAACTTTTCCTGCATATATCAGTCTCTTTCTTCCCGATGCTTGGGTTACTTTGTATCCTGCGCTATACCATTCAAGGGGTGGGATATACTAATCTCGCCATGTTTTCGGGAGTGTCGGAGATGATTGCACGCATTCTCGTCAGTATTTATGCCGTGCCGGCTTTCGGCTTTATCGCTGTTTGTTACGGTGATCCGATGGCATGGATAGCGGCTGATTTGTTTTTGATTCCTGCATTTATTTATGTTTATCGCAGGTTGAAACGTCAGGTGCTGACAAGTGTCGTTGTATAATTGAAGTGTGTGTCAAAAGTCAATATACCCGTAGGGGAGTTTAGTTACTTTTGACACATACTTTATCATATTTTAGTCTTGTATCGGATACAGCGGGTTACCGCTTTCATCTACATCCGTCCAGTCTTTTACGCTCACGTTACCGAATGATACGGAGTTTTCGTTGATTACTGCACGGAAAAGATATGAATTTCCGGCAGCCAGAATATTGTCTGGCGGGGTAATGGTCGTATTGTAAGTACGTGAGAAACTTTCTCCGTTGACCATCAGTTCCATCGTTAAAGCCATCGGGTCGGAACTTTTCAGCGGAAGCATGATATATTGAACCGTGAAATCATTGATTCCCATGTCGGCAGGCTTATCGTAACTGACTTCTGAAGAAATGATCCCTGTTGACAGATCCATGAAAGCTCCCGGTTTCGTGGGAGTAATAGTGGCGGAGAGTACTTTGTTGAGTGTAATATTCTCACCTCCCGTTATGGTTATCACGACCTGAGTGGCTACGTGCTGGTAAGTGATGGGAATGTTGACTTGTGAACTGGTCACATCCTGATGCAGGGCATGCCACCACAGATAATCCACCCCATTGGATAATGCTTCGGACTTGCCGTTGGTAAAGGTAGGAGCGGGGTTGCTGGAATTACAGGAAACCGCATAAAAACTATAGATATCATTACTGAGATACATTTTATAACTTTGTATTCCCGTCAACACTCCGGGAGAAGAAGTGATATAGTTGCCTTCACCGACAGGCTCTCCCTCTATCGTATTGGTGGTATTGGAAGGGTAGGCACATAACCAACTCTGCAATCCTTTTCCCATCGGAGACATGGCACGCGTTATATTTCTTCCTTCTACGGAAGCACTGAAAGTAATGAGTGCATCTTTTTTGTCAGGATTGTCATTGTTTCCCTCTTCTCCGCCACTATTTTCTTCTCCGTTCGGATAGGCAACATCCATATAAATGTTGTTTTTGGAGCAGGCTCCTAACAGCAGCACCGCCAGTGCGGATACTGCCAGATACTTTGTAATTCGAAACTTAAAATTCATAGTCAGGTTCTTTTTGAAAGTTAGTAATTACCCCTATATACATTTCAAAAAGAATTTAGTTCATATCGGAAGAAACTATTTTTAGAACTCCGCTTCCTTCTGTATGCAGATGATATCGCCGTAAACGGGATGGCGGAACTCAATATATTCAGCATGGAGATAGAGCCTGTCCGCCTTTTTTCCATAGAGTTCATCGCCCAGAATGGGGCAGTTTAATCCTTGATGATGGGCGGCATGTACCCGTAGTTGGTGGGTACGCCCTGTCAATGGATAAAAAGCGATGCGTATGTACTTATCGGAATAGTTCAGAACCCGGTATTCGGTAACTGCCGGCTTGCCGTATTCTTCACTGACCATTTGCCGGGGGCGGTCGAGCGGATTGAGGCAAAGAGGAAGATTGATGGTTCCTGTTTCTTCGAGTTGCTGGTTCAATCCATTTCTATCCAGCAAGGCTACATAACGCTTCTTAATACTGCGATTGATGAACTGTTCCTGCAAGTGTTGATGAACCTCCTTAGTTTTGGCGACAAGTAACAACCCCGAAGTAGCCATATCCAGCCGGTGTACAATCATGGGACCGGTAGCTTCCGGATATTTAGCTTTTACACGATGGTAAACGGAATCTGTCTCCTCTTCCTTTCCGGGGACGGACAACATACCGGATGGCTTATTGACTACCACCAGCCATTCGTCCTCAAAAACGATTTCTAATTCTTTCTTCCTGTGTGCTTGGGGCGAAAGTGGATTCCCGTCTACTTCCAGTCCTTGCAGCATGTGTTGCAGAATCGGTTCGCATTTTCCTTTACACGAAGGGTAATAATAACCGTGATGCCGTACCTCTGTTTTCGGAGAGTTTCCCCACCAGAACTCGGCCATAGCCAATGGCTTCAGTTGGTGAAGGTAGGCATATTGCAGCAATTTGGGCAAGGCACATTCGCCTGCTCCGGCAGGGGGGATTTTGTGTACGGTTTGCTCAAAGATAGTACATAAGTCTTTTATTTCTCCTTTCGCATTCAGCATACGGAACTGTTCGAATAACTTTTGCTGTAAGGCTGCCGAACGTTGCTTTCGTTCGTTTTTTAGTTTTTCTATTTCCGTCTCAAAGGTGATAACCTCTTCTTCCAGCGTTTTGATTCGTTCTTTCCATCCCCGTTCCAATCGCTTGAATTCCGCTTTCTGATATTGGCTTTCACGAACAAGTGCGTCCTGTTCTTCTTTAGACAGGGCAGGGGATGACTTGCGGCGAAGTTCCCTTTCTTTCTTTGCTGTCTTTAGTTCCTCTTTGGCTTGAATAAGAGCCAGCCTTGTTTGTTCCGTTTCCCTGTCCAGTTTTTCTTTTAAGTGCAGATAATGAGGATTAACTTCCAATGCACTGATACGGACATTGATAGCTGAAATTTGTTCTTCTTCTATTTTAAAGAATCCCTGTGGTTGCAGCAAATCGTAAACAGGTGGGACGAAATACGGATGCAGATTCTTTCCTGCCAGATTGCCGGAAAAAGCAGCAAGATAACCGATAGAGGAAGATCCTTCTTCCTGGGTTTGTACGATCAGTACTCCGAACATTTTTCCGAGAGTCAGTTCCTCTAGCCACTCCTTCTTTGTCGAAATATAGGCTTTGACTTCTTCGGCCGCTAATACACATAGCGGATGAGGAGTATAGTTGAAAGGGTATGTAAACCTTTCCGGTAGTGCAATATGGGAAACCGGTTGGTCGAAAAAATGTATCATTGATTCTTATCTGAATATCGTTATTGATTGCAAAAGTAAGGCAAATCCGCGAATTTTATTCTATATTTGTTTTGTAGTTGGAATAAAATAGAGGAATAAAATGGAAGACAAACCAAAATTCGCTTTTGTAGGTAACAGCCACATGGCATTCTGGGCACTGAATGTATATTTCCCTCAATGGGAATGTCTGAACTACGGCGCTCCCGGAGAAGGGCTGGCGTATGTCGAGTCATTTCATGAAGATACATCCGACTGTCAGGTAGTGATTCAGTTCGGGAGCAATGACATTTATCAGCTGAATGAAGAAAATACAGATGATTATGTAGAACGGTATGTGAAAGCTGTTCTTGCGGTTCCTTCCCGAAAAACGTATCTCTTTTGTATTTTTCCCCGTAATGATTATGATGATTACAGTACGGCTGTGAACAAGTTCATCCGCATACTGAATGAGAAGATAGTTGCAAAACTGACAGGGACAGGCGTCATTTATCTGGATGTTTTTGATCAATTACTGATGAACGGCAGATTAAATCCGGAGCTGACTATTGACGATCTGCATTTGAATGGAAAAGGGTATCGGATATTAAGTACGGCGCTGAAGCAGGCATTCAACGGACAGGAGCATCTATGAAATTTTATGTTAACGCTTTTGTCATGTAAATAGGTGGCATATCATTTATTTTTCCTATTTTTGCCCCATTAATCAATATGTATAACCCCCATAAAACGATGAGACGATGGAAAAAGTTATTATCAACTCGTACGAAGAATTTGAAAAGCTGGTAGGGCAACAAATAGGTGTTTCCGATTATGTGGAACTCTCTCAGGAACGTATCAACCTTTTTGCAGACGCAACACTGGATCATCAGTGGATTCACGTAGACACAGAACGTGCAAAAGTAGACAGTCCGTATCACAGTACGATTGCTCACGGTTATCTGACGCTTTCCATGCTTCCTTACCTGTGGAATCAGATTATTCAGGTGAACAATCTGAAAATGATGATCAACTACGGGATGGATAAGATGAAATTCGGTCAGGCTGTTTTGTCCGGACAGAGCATTCGTCTGGTAACTACTCTACACTCACTGACCAATCTGCGCGGTGTGGCAAAAGCTGAAATCAAGTTTGCAATTGAGATTAAGGATCAACCGAAGAAAGCCCTTGAAGGGATTGCTGTGTTCCTGTATTATTTTAATTGAGTAACGACGAAAAGATAAGATAAGGCTGTTTCCTGCAAAGGAAGCGGCCTTTTGTTTTATTTATTGGATGTAAAATATGTAAATACACGGAAATCGGTTAAAATATCAAAATAATAAGAGGTTTGTCATGATTGTGGCATCCATAAGCGCTGCTGAGTGTTTTACATATCATATATGTATTCAAATAATCATGAAGCAATTAAAAAGTGAGCGTTATGTCTTTAAGTAGTCTTTTAATCATATTTTCATCTTCTTTTATGGCATTGTTTCCGGTGATCAATCCTTTAGGAAACGGTTTTGTCGTCAATGGATTCTTTGCAAACCTTGATCCTTCACAACGAAAAACTGCTATTCAGAAACTAACCATTAACTTTATAATGATCGGTGTAGGCACTTTACTGATAGGTCATTTATTCTTATTGATTTTCGGTCTGGCGATTCCTGTGATTCAACTGGGTGGTGGAATACTTATTTGTAAGACAGCGATTGAGCTGTTGGGTGATTCCAATTCTTCCGATAAAGAAGGGACCAGCCAGAATGTGGACAGCTTCAAGTGGAAGAGCATCGAGCAGAAGATATTTTATCCCATCACGTTTCCTATCAGTATCGGTCCGGGCAGTATATCCGTGATCTTTACTTTGATGGCATCTGCCAGTGTGAAAGGCAAACTGTTGCATACCGGAATCAATTATCTGGTCATTGCGCTGGTCATTATTTGTATGGCTGGGATACTCTATGTGTTTCTTTCACAGGGACAGAGGATCATTCAGAAACTGGGACCTGTAGGAAATCAGATTATTAATAAACTCGTAGCCTTTTTTACCTTTTGCATCGGTATACAGATTTCCGTCACAGGTATTTCCCAGATATTCCATCTGAATATATTATGAGTTCGGATGTTCTTTCTTTTTCTTTGCTTGGATAGCTTTCAATGTATTTTTTCTTACTGAACGTATGGCAGGAACCAACAATTCCGGTTCCATTATCTCCAGCATAGTGCGCAATTCTTGCTGTAGCTCGGGGATGGAACAGGTCAGCTGATAGGCAAGTTTGATGCAAAGAGACTGCACTCCTGCCGGCTCATTTCTCGATACCATTCGTTCCATACAGAAATCCAGTAAGTCTACTCGTGGAGGGTCGGCTAGCTGTTGTTGGCATAGCAGGTTCAGTAACATCCTTCGTTTTCCCGAATGCGGGCAGGTAAGTGCTGCGTCTATCAGTTCGTCTTGTTTCAGAGTCAGCCATTCTACTTCAGGCTTTGAGAAGTGCGTACAAACCCACAATGCCTGATAAGAGACAACGTCATCCTCATCAAAGATCAGCCGGTAAATTTCCTCTCTGAGCCGTTCGTCTTCTTTTATATAATGAAGTAGTTCCCGTATATTCTCTATATGGAAGCGTGTGGCCAGTTGTGTGCGTAAATCCATTTTTATTTTGGGTTCAGTATCTTATTTTTTATCGTCGGCCAGTTGTAAGTGCAGGATTGGATACGGCTTGCCCATGCTGTCTGTTTCATCCCGTCCGATGATCTCGAATCCCAGATGCTGATAGAACCGGAGAGCCTGGTCGTTGTCTTCGTTTACATCCACCTTGTCGATCTGTTTCTGGCGGATGGCATACTCTATCAATCGCTTTCCGTACCCCTTTCCCTGTTCGTCGGGGTGTACAAACAGCATCTCGATCAGTTCATCACTCAATCCCATGAATGCGGCAATCTTTCCGTGAGAGTTGCGGATGATAAAGAGCTCTACTGCCGGCAAATAGTGGTTGCGTATCAGTGGCTTATAGAACTGGATACTCTCTTCTGTCAGAAAGTGGTGCGTGGTACGTACAGACTTCTCCCACAGCTGTATCAGTTCATCGTAATCCTGTTCGGTGGGGCGTGCTATATTGGGAATGTAGTAACATTCATGATCATATATATTCCCGTTATAGGTAAGTTCTGCCTGATGAAGTGTACCTTCGTAGATAAATCCGTTTCGCTTCAGCACTTGTTGCGAACGTTTGTTGTGCGGATAACAGTTGGCAGTGATGAGGCTGAGCTGTAGTTCGTTGAAGCCATAGTTGAGCACGGCTTGCACTGCTTCCGACATGTATCCTTTTCCCCAATACGGTTCGTCCAGCCAATATCCCAGCATACGTACCTGAGGATTTTCCCGTTTCGGATCGGGTACGATGCCGATGGAAGCTATCAATTGCTGTGTATCTTTTAATGTAACAGCCCATATACCTTCCTGTCCTATAAATGCGCCGTGAAGGATTTCACGGGATTCATTCAACGTCTTGTGGGGAGCCCATCCGGCATTATTTCCCAAATTGGGGTTCTGGCAACAGGCAAAGAATGCTTCTGCGTCATTCTCCTGAAAAGGGCGCAGTAGCAGACGTTTCGTTTCGATATTCGGGCATAGAGCCGCTTCGGTTCTTTCTGCTTCCGGTTCTTTCTTGTATACACATTCCAAACGATTTCCGTCGGGGTCGAGTACAACGCTCTCAAAGTATCCGTCGCCCGAAGTGCGTGGTTCACCTGCTATGGTATACCCCTCGGAGCGCATTTCTTCCGTAAAGCGAAGAATCTCCTCCTTGCTGGGAAATGTGAACGCAAGATGTGTCAGTCCCCGCCTGTTTTCCTCTATCGGGGTATTCTGCACATCTACCCGACTCATCAACTCCAGAGTGGGACCTTCATCAAAAGAGATAAAGTATGATTCGAATCCCTTCTTGGGATTGATATATTTCTCATTACTTGTCCCGCCCAGAAAGCGGACATAGAAATCTTTTAATTCTTCCAGACGGAAAGTCCAGATGGCGATATGATGTAGCTTCATAAGAATCGTAGTTAATGTTGTTATACTTCTATTTTATTGATGCGTCACATATTCGTAAACGATACGTGAGATGTCCGCAATGATTTTACTGTTCTCCTGATTATTCTCTTCGGAATCTTTGACGAAGACAGCTATACTGTAAGCGTGTCCGTCGGGCAGGAGGACGAAGCCGATATCATTGCAGGCTACCTGTTGTCCTTTGGCATTGCGGTCACCCGTCCCCGTCTTGTGGCCGATTGTAACTTCTTTGCCGAGCAATGGAGCAACCAGTCGATCTTGGCCGGTCTGGCATTCTGTCATGGTCTGATAGATGAAGTCTTTGTATTCCTGTGGGAACAGTGCTTCTTTACGGAATATCTCCAAGAGTCTCGCGGCGGCCAGCGGAGTAGTCCAGTTTTGATAACACAGACTTTCGTCTTGGTGCATATCGTTTTCCGTACAGACAATGGCACAATCCGTAACGCCCAGGGAATGGATGTACTGGTTCACCGTATCTACCCCTCCCTGATATTGAAACAGAATATCACAAGCATTGTTGTCACTTTGTTGCAGGGTGTATTTTAATAAATCCGCAATGTCTATATTGAATCCTCCCTGTGGAAAACTATCCCGCAGCGGACTATAAGTATCGGGTTTTAAATCCTCTTTCTTTATGGTCAGTTCAAAGTTCAATGACTGTTGCTGCTTTCCCATATAATCAGCCAATGCCAACGCCTGATGAAATTTGAATACACTCATCAATGGATAATGAATGTCATTGTTGACAGTTACCGTATCTTTTCCGTCGATAATGACGGCAATACCTATTTCAGCTTTCTTGCCTTTGATAGCCTGTTTGAGTTGGTCCTCCAGAGAAAGATTCTGTGCACAGATAATAGTGGGGATCAGACAGAGAAGCAGGATGAATGAGCGCATACTAATTTTTTCATTAATTGGTTTGTATTTGGGTCTTAAGAGTCACAAAGATATAAATACTAATTTTATCAGCAAATATTTACTTGGAAATAGTAATCCTACATAAGAATTATCTATTTTTGTCGGTAAACAAAATAATAAGCCTTCTATATGTTAAAATGTCATTCAGAGTTGTTTAAATCGTCGGTGAAGTTGGCGGATGGTTTAAGATTGAGTACAAAAGAAGAATTGAAAGATGTAGCACAGTTGCTTCTTCTTCCCATTCCTTCAAAATTGCGAAAAGAAGAGTATGTATCCTGTCTTGCAGAAGCTGTTCTGACTTGTCCGGATATATGGATTCCGCAGTTGACACATTATGAATGGTTGCTCCTTCAAAAATTGGTGAAAGCAGGAGCCAATACCTATGTGGAAGAACCTAATATGATAATGACGAGTACATTAGAATTACTTTCTTTTGTTGCGACCGACCGTGGTTTGAACGGAGACAAGATTCGTTATATGATTTGTGATGAGTTGCGTGAAGCGGTTGCTCCCCATATTGATAAGTTTTTGACATCAACGGAAGAGAACAGCCGTTTTGTGCTGGAGCAGTATGCTTTAGGAATTTTAAATCTTTATGGTCTCTTACCTTATACAGAATTCTTGAAGCAACTGACCGGATACTTGAAGGGCTCAATGACAAAGGACGAAATTGCTAAAGGTTTATCAAATTCAATGTTGATGAGACAACTGACGTTTGATATAGAAGATATATATAATTCTGTTATGTATGTTCGATCTCCCTTATTATTGGAAGTTGAGGACTTGGAGGAAAGATTATATGCACATCGTGCTATAAAAAGTTTGAAGAAGTTTACCGTCGAAGAGGTTTTGTCGGCTGGAACGATGCCTGTGTTCTATATTTCCAATCCGCATTCGGATCAACTGAAAGGATTTATGATGAGGAAATTAGGTTATAATGAAGAACTGGCTGAGGCCAAGATACAGTGGCTGTGGTATGCAATACAGATGGACGAAAATCCGATGTCTGCTATTGTTTCGGCAATAGACACGAAGGTTCTTTCTATGCAAGAACTTCAGGAAGTGGTTGGAATAGCTGTAAACTATTGTAATGATTGTCCCCGTTGGTTCTTGAAAGGTCACTCATCCACCGAAGCATCTGCTTTACTTGGTAGGGGTGAATCGGTGAAAACTCCTCCTCGTATCGTTGCCGGACCAACGATGAAAGCAGCAGGCATGGATATCACTCCTAAAATGCAAACAATGGTTGATGGTATGTTTTATGATACATTCTCCGGAACGAAAATCGGACGGAATGATCCTTGCCCTTGTGGGAGCGGAAAGAAATATAAGAAATGTTGCGGCAGGGATAACTGAAAAGGGACTGTTCGTAGAGATGCTATGTCGGTATAGGCGGACTGTTCTTTGATACTTCCCGCCATCGAATAAATGAACAGTCTGAAATGGATCATTCATATAAGATTTTTGGTATCCTTGTTGGCTTGGTATGGTAAAGTTCTTACCTTTGTAAGGTCATCAAAATAAGTGTTCATGAAGAAGTCTATAAAACATTTGCCCAAGCGAACGCAGGAAGAACTGACAGTTCTGCTGGACTTAGTCTGCAAAAGCGTCGATAACTGTCAGATGATTATCCTGTTCGGGAGTTATGCCAGGGGTAATTATGTTTTATGGGATACTAAAATAGAGTTCGGTGTTCGTACCTCGTATCAGAGTGATTATGATATTCTTGTCATCACCAACGGAGCAGTCAAGCGGGCAGAAAGAAAACTGGAGCGTATCACTAACAAATATCATGATTTGTTTGAATACCGTCGTCACGCTTTTCCGCAATTCATTGTCGAACATATAAATACGGTTAACAATAATCTGGAGGTTAGCCAGTATTTCTTTACAGATATTGTAAAAGAAGGAATTTTGCTTTACGATAGTGGCAAATATCAATTGGCTAAACCACGGAAGTTGAGTTTTAGGGAGATTCGGGATATTGCACAAAATGAATTTGATAAACTTTTCCCTTATGCTTGTGACTTCCTAACTGGTGTAAAGGATTATTTTATACTTAAAGAAAAATACAACCTTTCTGCCTTTATGCTTCATCAATCCTGTGAGAAACTTTATAATACTATATTGATGGTTTTTACGAATTACCGTCCGAAAAGTCACAGACTTCAAGACCTTGGTGGAATGGTAAAGCGCTTTTCGATGGAACTGGTAACGGTTTTTCCTCAAAATACGGATGATGAAAAAGAGTGTTTCGATCTGTTATGCCGGGCCTATATCGAGGCCCGCTATAACAAAGATTACAAAATTACACGCGAACAGCTGGAATACTTAATTTCACGTTTAGAGATTCTAAAGGAAATGACTGAACGTCTTTGCAAAGAGAAAATTGCAGAATATAATGCGATGGCGGAAAATGGTTGAACACACGAAATATTTTAAAGTCTTATAACTTTGCATCCGTCTGGCTGTCACTCCCTATAAATTAAAAAGAAGAATATATCTGTCATCTGTCACCGATTTCATTCTAACTATCAGATTATAAATAGTTAATGATGTGACAGCAGTAGGTGACAGCACTGTGATGGCAATTATGCTGTCACCCTTGTATTTGTGATTCGGGATATGTTTTGAAGTCGTTGATTTCATCACGGTATGTAACTATCTTTTCTACTGTAAGAAACAGTTTGTTTTAAGTAATGAAACTAAGTATTTTTCTACAATTTACAAAGGTAGCGAAAACCAATTAACAATCAAATAGTTATCATTTTTTATTGTTGGTTGATGGTAGAGAAAGCGAGCATTATGGGAGATGTTTTGCTGCGACTTCCGTTACTTATCCGTTACCTTGCAAATACAGGTATTTCATGGATTTTAAACGGTTATTTTTCAATATATTGCGTTGCTTTTCATAACTTCAAAAAGCTCGATATTTATTAATTTTGTAACTAAAAGAAGCGAGTTTATGAGAAGTACATTTTCCGTGTTGTTTTACACCAAGAACCAATCGTTGAAAGATGGTAGGGTTCCCATCATGGGACGTATAACCATCAATAGGACTACCGCCTGCTTCAGTTGTAAGCTAGAGGTTTCACTGGCATTATGGGATGCTAAAGCCAATAGAGCGAAGGGGAAATCCGACGAGGCCAGACGGTTGAACCAGAAGCTTGACCATATCAAGGCCCAGATAACAAGACATTACCAGTATATCTGTGACCATGACAGTCCGGTGACTGCCAAAAGTGTCTATAATCGCTATCTTGGTTTTGGAGATAGTTATCACACCCTTATGGGGCTGTTTAGGGAGGAGCTTGCCTCTTACAAGGAAAAGGTGGGCAAGGAAAAGGCGGCAAGTACCTATCGCGGGCTGGTGGCAGACTACAACAATCTACTGCTTTTCCTCAAAGAGAAGAGGCGTATCGAGGATATAGCCATCGCTGACCTTGACAAGAAGTTCATCGAGGACTATTACAACTGGATGCTGGGGACATGCGCTTTGGCTAGCTCGACGGCTTTCTGCCGGGTCAACACCCTAAAATGGCTGATGTATACCGCCCAAGAAAGAGGCTGGATAAAGCTTCATCCGTTCATCGGTTTCGACTGCCTGCCCGAATACAAGCGGCGTTCCTTCCTCACCGAGGAGGACTTACAAAGAGTCATCCATGTCAAGTTGAATTACAAGCGCCAGCGTGCCATCCGTGACATGTTCCTGTTCATGTGTTTCACTGGTCTGGCGTATGCGGATCTGAAAGAGATCACGTATAAGAATATCCATACGGATTCCGAGGGTGGTACATGGCTGATGGGCAACCGTATAAAAACCGGTGTGTCCTATGTGGTGAAGCTGCTGCCTATCGCCATCGAACTGGTCGAGAGGTATAAGGGTGAGAATAAAAAGAAAAGTTCGCCTGACAAGGTGTTTCCCGTAGGCGAATACCAGACTATGGTATCCAGTCTGAGGGTTCTGACTCAAAAGTGCGGCTGCTCGACCGAGATAACCCCGCACATCGGGCGTCACACCTTTGCCGTTCTGGCCATTTTAAAAGGGATGCCGCTGGAAACCCTGCAGAAAGTATTGGGACACAAATCCATCCTTTCTACCCAGATTTATGCCGAGCTGATCAATCCGAAAGTCGGTGAAGACACGGACAAGCTGTGTATGAAGATCGGTGACGTATACCGGCTTACCAACTAAAGAAACCACCAGGTATGAAAAAACTCCTTCAGCGACTTTGGACCGAAGGAGTTTTTTCATGTAAAGTATACGTCATTTATCTTATATACTTTCTGAAGTCCTTGTAATTCTTTTTTAGAACCTCGTACAATCCGCTTTCCGGATAGAGCAATTTACCTCCCGCCGCGGTGACGGAGGTATAAGGAATTGCTTTCTCGTCTCTGAGGGCCTGCAGTGTCCTTTTGGAGATATGCAGTTTCTCACAGACTTCCTCCCCTGAGAGATAATGTTCATCGGCTATGCCCGGGCGTATTCGTGCCGTTGCTTTTTCCAGTGCTCTTCCGGTTCTCTTAATCCATCCGGTGATTTCCTTAAACTCTTCCGAATCTTTGGTAATGATTTCTGCCATCTGTTATTTTCTGTTTCTTATTAAACCTTCTTCCAGTATTTTCTGTATGTCCGCTTCATGGTAGAAATATTTTCCACCGATATGGGAGCAGGGAATCAATCCCCTGTTCCGATGTGCCTGAAGGCATCTCTTTGAGATACCCAGAGCCTGACACACCTCTTGCGCGTCAATCCATTTATCCGGAGACGGCGGGGCAGTTTTCCGGTTGAATTCTTCCATTTGTACAGACAGTGTGCTAAGCTGTCGTTTTAATTCCAGATAAGCACTTGTTTCCATAATCGTTATTTCCATAATTTAATGTTTTTAATAAATTCAGATGCAAGATACTGAAGATGAAATCATTTCTTTTTTGTGTCATGCATAGTCATGTATTGTCACCAATGGCCGGTCGTTTTTCCAAAAAGGCTGCCGTAAACCGCTATACCCTTTGTTGGCAGCCTGTTCCGCTTCGGTATGATGGACGGGCTTGTCCCTTATTTATTTCCTATCATATAGGCCGGACCTAGGATCTTCAAGGGAAACCCCGGCCCTTTCTTCTGGAAACTGACCGGAAACGAATCCTGCCAAAACGACGTTTACCGCCTAAGTTACAGCTATGCGGGATGCTGTCAGTCCGCTATCCTTCAGGTCTTCTGTCCTTGAATGTAAGCTCCACCTTGTAATTCTCATCCATTCTGAGCGATGCCTCATAGGGTTTTCCCGCCTTGGTGGTGAATTTCAGGAAGGGGGTAGCTTCCCCTGCCATCAGCCGTGTCATATCTTCGTCTGTCATCGTCCGTCCGTTGAACATGCGCGGAAGATGGAACGCGCAGTCGGGATCTCCGCATTTGGCCACCCTGTCGTAGAATGTCACTGTTCCTGTTCCACATTTCGGGCAGGTACACTTTGTCACACTCGGGTTCCTGACTTGCAGGGCGAGCAGTTCGGATACGATCTTCCGTGCATACTCATGTATCCCTTTCATGAACTTCCCGGCACTAAGTCTTCCTTCCTCGATTTCACGTAGCGCTTCTTCCCAGGCGGCCGTCATAGCCGCATCGGCGATCAGTTTGTCTCCTACGATGCCGTATATCTCAAGCCCCTTCTCCGTCGGGATGAGACGGTTTCCGATACGCTCTACGTATCGGCGGGCCACCAGCAGGTCGATGATTCCTGCACGGGTGCCCGGCGTCCCGAGTCCACACTTCTCCATTCTTTTCTTTTGTTTTCACTGTCCGCCGTGCTGCCGGCGTTTTCCATGGCGGCCAGTAGTTCGGCTTCCGTGAATGGAGGCTGCGGCTTTGTACAGTCTTCCAGTATTTCTGTTTCCAATACCGCCAGTATCTCTCCCTGATGGAACTGCGGCAGGGATTTGCCTTCTTCTGCCATGTCCGGTCCGTTATAAATGTCCCGCCATCCCGGATACTTCACACATGAGGTTTCGGCCTCGAATTCCATTCCGCCGTAATCGACCCTGACACGTACGATCTCCCTGACACATCCTTCGGAAAATGCTTCCAGCATCCTCCCGGCGATCAAGGAGTAGATGTTCTGCTCGTCCGGGGAGAGTCCTTCGGGCACCTCTCCCGTGATGAGAAGGGCATGGTGTTCCGTTACGCTGTTCCCGTCCACCGCATGAGGGTTCAGTCCTTTCTCGAGCAGCCTTTCTGCGTGCCTTCCGAACCGGGGATGTCCTTTAAGGGAGGCGACGAGCGTGGGCGCCTGTTCGAAGATATCTTCCGGAATGTGGCAGCATCCGGTTCTCGGATATGAGACGTATCCTCTTTCGTATAGCCTTTGGACGACGGCGAGGGTCTGTCCGGCTGCCATGCCCAGACGTGTATTAGCCTCCTGTTGCAGGCCGGTCAGATCATGCGGCAGAGGCGGATCCTCCATATTCTCTTTCTTTTTCACGGCAAGGACCGTACAGCGGCTTTCGCCCTCCAGTCTGGACCGGGCTTTTTCCGCATCCTCTTTTCTTTCATACTGAAGAGGACATGTGAAAAGAACTTTCTGCCCGTCCTTGCAGACTCCGGTCTGCAGATGGTAACAGTTCACGGGCACAAAATCCCTGTTCTCAAGATAACGGCGGCAGACCAGTGCCAGCGTGGGTGTCTGCACCCGTCCGAGCGAGTGGTTGCTCATGCCGGCGACTATCCCCAGGGCGATGCTCGCGTTCACGCCCAGTATCCAGTCCGCTTCCCTGCGTGCCCTCGCCGCCAGGGCGAGGTTGTCGAAGTCACCGTCCTCTCTCAGATTTTTGAATCCATTCAGGATGGCCTTTTCCGTTAAGGAGGATATCCACAGGCGCAGGGCCGGTTTGCGGTAACCGAGGTAGTCCAGGAGATACCGGCTGACCAATTCTCCTTCGCGTCCCGCGTCCGTGGCTATGACCACCCCCTCGGCGTTTTCGAGCAACCCGCGGAGCACTCCCAGCTGCTGGGTGGCTAGCGGGTCGGTGACATACCCTTCCTCCGTCCTGACTTGTCTGACAACGAGGCGGAACGGGACCGGAATAAGGGGAAGCGCCTGCCGTTCCACACGGGCGGGCCCGTAAGCGGACGGCGGTGCCTGTGCCAGCAGGTGGCCGTAAGTTCATGTGACGGCATACCCGTTACCGTAAAGATATCCTTCCGCCTTTTCGTTGGCGCCCAGTACGGAGGCGATGCTCCTTGCCATGGCTGGCTTGTCTGTAAGTACGATTCTCATAATTTTTGTTTTTATCAGGTAAATAATTAATTACATTCTTATGCCTTTGTTTTTGGCTTTTGTATTTTTGACTTTTGTGTTCTGGACCGTTCTCTTCTCCCTTGCGATATTCCTCCCGTTTTTTTCCATCTTTTCGGAGAGCGGTACGGCCTCTTCCGCCCCTTGGGAAACGGAAGGGTCCTTTGGGCCGTCGGGCCGACGGGCGGGAAGCATGTCATACCCTCCCGGGCCGGCATCCAGCCTCACGTGTTCCAGAGGACGCAGATATTGTTGCCCTTTCCCGCCAGAGGCGAACTCGTAGATGACCGTCTCCCTTCCTTGCAGCAGGCTTTCGTAATTCTGGTAATACAGGCTCTCCGGCGGCACACCGTTCTGCCGCAGCATCCCGCAGATTCCGTCCGGACAGAGGGCACTGAACCGCCTGTCATGGGGAGCCATGAATATATACCTGTAGGTGGAGAGCAGCACCCTCTCTGTGAGCAGGCTGGGACAATGCTCATAGCCGGTCATCCGGTTTATCATCCTTCCGACACGATCCAGCCTTTTGGCAAGGTCACGCGGTCTGGAATGCAGTGGGATGCTCCCCAGCTCTTCCAGCGAGAGGTTGATACGGCCGATGACCGCCCTTTCCCAGTCCGCTGTCAGGTCCGCGCGGTTCTGCCGGAAGTTGTCGCGAAGAATCCGTAGCGGGTTTCTGGTGCCGAGGAACAGCCTGACACGTTTTCAGAGTGTCGGTTCCCTGAGATTGGATGCGCTCCAGCGGATGACGTTGAAACGGTAGGCGTCCATGAACTGCCGTAGCGGGTTACGGTACGAGAAAATGTCCCTCAGTGTCCGCATCAATGCCCGCCGGCCGACAGCGCGGCGGCTCATGTCGACGGCCTCTTCCGGGGTGAGTGGTTTGTTGGTTGCCATATATGCTTACAATTTACAGTTTTACTTGTCTTCCTGCGGCATGTTTCCGTTTGGAAGAAGGTTGTTTTCTCTTTTTGCCGGTATCGGATCCCCCGAGGGTATCCGCCGGACTCCCCAGCATGCGTGATATCCTGTCGGCATACCTCGTTTCTGACCGTGGCATCCCTGTTCGGACTCCCTCCCTTACTAACAGGTCGGCGGCGATCTTCCTGGAAGTCTCCCGGAGTTCCGCCATCCTCTCCCCGAGAGGAAAGTCCGGATGGAGCTTCTTTTCCCTGGATAGCCTTCCGAGTTCTTTTTCCACGGGGGCGAACTCCCTCCTGTAGCGGAACGGTTCCTCCAGCGTCAGGTGGGCGTATCCTTTTTCTGCGATGTCCTGCAGGGTCATGATATCCAGATTGCGTCTGGAAAGTTCCAGGGAGCCGGCCGTAATGAACCTGTCGAGGTTGGCTGCCGTGGGTGACAGGTCGAAGGAGGCTACCGGACGGTAATTCCCGAACACTTCCAGTCCGGGCTGGGAGGCGGGGAAACATCTTCCGGGTTGCCGGGACATCTCCATCAGCCGTTTTGACGAGGTCTCGATGCGGAATATGGACAATGTCCCCGGTCTCTTTCCACAGGGTGAGTAGAAATTGTCGGCAATTTCCTGCAGGTATTCGCGTAGGTGGCGCGGGCCGTGCAGCCCCCTGTTGAACACCCTGACACCCTGGTCTGTCTTTACGGCGGTCACGAGGAACCGGGCGTTCTTTCCTTGAAGGATGCGCTCCCGTGCGGTCTCGTGTGCCACGAAGTCTTTGTAGCCTGGCGAGTGTTCCAGCCCCTCCAGATTCCTGCGGTCCGTTTCCACACCGTGTGCCTCCAGATAGGCGGCTCGTCTCAGCGGGACGGAGTTGCCGTCCGTGATCCCGCCGTTTTCGATGATAAAACGCCATGCCTGCCTGGGTTCCTTCTCCAGCAGTCCGTTGGAAGGAGGCAGCTCCTCTTTCCGGATGCCGGCATAGAAGAGCAGCAGGTTGTCAGGGACACCCCGGGCTTCCTCAATTACGGCTTTACGGGCCGCTTCTTTGACGAACTGGATGAAGGGGTTCCCGCTTCGGGGCGTATGGTCCGTTATCATGAAGGAGGCTATCCGGTTGTCCGGACACAGTTCCAGACAGAAGTCCTTCAGCTCTTCTTTTGGGGGACGCGTTCTTTGCAGTCCCAGCTTTTCCAACCACGAGGCCATATTATCTTCCTATTTTAGTTTTTTTACCTGTCTTTTCCGGTTTCTTTTCCCGTCTGCGCCTCGTATCCGGGGTGGGCAATTCATATCCCCGCACGTCGTATTCGTTCTGCAGGATGCGCCGTGCCGTATCGCTGACGGCTTGTCTCATGGAGCTCCCGAGCAGCGTGTCCGCCTGTGAGGAGAGGAAGGAATGGTTCATCTGCAAGTGCAGGGAGGAAAAGCTGCAGAAATGCCTGAAGTTTCTGTTTTCCGGCATCTCGTCAAGATTTCCCGTCCTGCACAGCCTGTCCAGTATGCCGATGTTGAAGGCGGGCTCACTTTCCCTAAGCTTGAATGTCTTCAGCATCTCCCGGTATCGGGCGAGGTCGGGGAACATGTCGCACTCCACGGCGGGCTTGCATCCCCGCAGGATGTCCGACCGGAGGAATTCCGCCTTGGCAGGGATGAAACGGCACCGGTCATCAGAGGTGAACATCCTGCCGCACTCCCGCGCCTTTTCCACCAGCCTTGCGTTGTCCGTACTGAAATAATAGACGCCCAGTTTGTCGGTATTCCGGTGTATCGGACTGAAGAAGTTGTCCGCATTATACTGGAGATAGCTCTCTGCCCGCTCCAGTCCCCGGCCTGTGTCATCGAAGAGCAGCACGCCTTGTCCGGTCTGTATAGCCGTGAGCACACGGTTGCCGGTATCCTTCTCGCGGATCCGGTGGAAGTCGTGGTAGGCTTCCAGCAGCCTGCCCGCCCTCCCGTTGTGGAGTGTCCGTTCAAGCTCGCCGACAATAAAGTCCCGGCTGTCGGTCCTCCTGTAGGAGTCGGCCGTTTCATGGACAAATCCGATATCCCGCAGCCTCTGGTAGTCGTCGGAGGGCCATGCACCTCTGTCAATTATATTCCGCACAAGGGATTCCACCTGGTTGCCATCTTCACCGGCGGCCTCGATGCAGTAGATCCTTTCCTCGGGCAGGTAGGCCCCTTTCAGCTGTCCTCTGACCTGACTGAAACAGAACTCCCCGAACCGGCGGTCCAGGTCATTTACGTCAGAAGACAGCATCCGGCAGTATTCCAGCTCGTTCCTGCCGTTCAATATGAATCCAATATACATGGTGGTACTGTTTTAATTTATAATTTTCTGCCGGAAGGTTTCCGTCCGGCCCTTTTCCTTTTCTCTGATGCCTCCTCACGCTGCCCTGCCGGATGACGGATACCGTCCTTTACCCGGTAGGTCCTGATAGGGAACGGTTCACCGGATACCAGCAATTTGTTCCGTGTAAAATCCGCCATGCAGTAGAGCAGGTGCCGTGAGGCGGGGCGGTCATTCTCCGGCAGGTACAGGGCGTGGCCTTCGGAGAGTACCCTGAACTGCTCGTTCTCCAGCCTCACGTTTCCCACAAGCAGGGCGGTGTCGGGATTGCCGAGGTATTTCTCCAGCGACCGGTGTCCCCTTACGTCAAAGTCCCGGCGAAGGATATCGTCCGCCTTTTTCCTTATCTGGGATGAAAGCTCCCTGAAAGCCTGGGGGTCAAACAGCTCCGCAGCTTTCACCTGCGTCACCTCTTCGAACCGTTCGGCCAGGGGAAGTAGCTCCCTGTAATAGGTGAACGGCCGGTCATGGATATTCATGTAGCCGCGTTCCCTGATCGATAGCAGGCGGTATATATCCTCGTTTTCTCCCCTGGAAGAGAGTTCGAAGCCTGTGTATCCCCTCACTTTAGAGAATAGTCCCCGGTATTCGTCGGCTGTCGGGTTCATCGCGTGGTAGAGCCTTGGCTCGAGGCTCTCGGCAAACCCGGCGGGAAGGGCCTCCCGTGGAATGTATTCCGCCTTTCCCGTTCCTTCCCGGCAGGACATGCCATGTCCGCCACCGTTGATATGGGGCATCAGCTCCCTGCGCCGCCCGGAGTACTCATAGAGCTCCAACGCCCCGTCATGAGCATGCGGTTCGAAGTACCTGTCAGCGGCACGCTGGAGATATCTCTTGAGGGCCTCCTCGCCGGCCCTGCTGCCGGAGAACAGCAGGTAACCGTGTTTTCGAAGCACCACTTTTAAGGGTGCGGTCCTGTTGCTTTTTTCCATTGTCATCTGTTTCTTATTTTACATTTTGGGACGTATCTCGGTCCTTTTACGTGTTTTTCCTGGCGGGCTGTACAGCCTCTTCTCGACCTCCGGTCTGATCCTGACGGTTTTCCGGTCCACTGGCGGGTTGCCGCCGAAGATGATCCGGTCTGTAGCTTGGTCCACCCACGCGTAGGCATGCGAGGGGTTATTCCCGCTTTCGTGCGGCAGGTACAGCCCAAGGCCCTCTTTCAGTACGCTCCTGTGAGGTCCGTAGAGCGGGACTCCTTCCAAGATAACGCACTCTGCCGGGTCGTCCAGTATCCTCCCGGCCGTCCGGTATCCCCGGACATCATAGGCGGAATCCATCAGTTTCTGCAGCTGCCTCCTGGTCTCGAGGGTCTGCAGTAATTCCTCCCTGTCCCGGGCGGATTTTGCGGGTATCCGTTGTAACTCCTCCGCCTGGCGGTCATAACGCTCCAGGGCATCCAGGGTGTCCGTGATATTAACGTTGCGGGCGCTTATCTCACAGCCCGCGTTATGGCAGAAACTGCGGAAGTCCTCCGCAGTGGGTCTCATCTGATTGCTGTAGAGGAGTTCCATCCGGCTGCCATGGGGCTTCGGACCATAAGGGTACTCGTCCGGCCGCATCCTCCCCGGGTTGACCCAGGGTCGGTTACCAAGTTTCCCTTCGGCCCTGTAGACATGTAACGCTCCGGAATTGAATGCCGGATTGAAATAGGCGTCGGCCGTCTGTTGCAGGAACTGCCGCAGCTTTCCCCTGCCTTCTGCCGTGTCGGTAAAGGCGAGAAAGCCGCCCCAGGTCTCTATTGCTGTGTAGGTCTGCTCCATGATGTCTATAACTTTAAATTGTTCCTCTTCCTGTTTCTCTTTGCCCGTGATTTATCCGTTTTTACTGCCTTCGCCTCATAAGGGACGATCTTACCGTCCTTGACCTGGTATACAGGCTTGAGCCCCGGGGGATTCTTATAAGCCATGACCCGGTCGCAGGTCCTATCGGCATGGATGTAACGGAGTCCGGGCATTTTTGCCGATAGTCCGGGGAAGTAAATCCATTTCCCTTCAAGCAGCGCCCTTCTCAAAGTGTCATCGGCCTCGTGGTCACCGATGAGGAACGGCACGCTGCAGTCATTCAGAAGCCGCTCCAGGGTACGGTGCCCCCTTACGTCAAAATCCGTTTTCAGGATACGCCCCGCCTTGCCGTGCATGTCGTCCAGTATCTTTCCCATGTCATCGTCGCCGGGATTTCCCCGGAGAAAGCTGTCCATGCGTTCCACGAACTCCCGGAACTGATGCCGGTAGGAAAAAGCGGGGTCAAGAATGAGTTGCCGGTCGAAGTGGCGGGTAAGGGAGAGCAGTCGGTAGATATCCGCGTTGCATCTGTTCATCCCGCATCCGGAAAACTCCGTGAGGTTACGGTATCCTTCAGCGGAGGGTGTCATGTCGGTAAAGAAGACCGGCTCCAGTTTTCTTTCATCGGGCAGGTCCGCTCGTACCGGGGAGTCCGTGAACTCGTACACGTATCTCCCGGTATCGGGATCTTTCCTGCAGGAGGCGTCAATCAGCGGGGCCAGGCTTGCCGGAACGGAATGCATGTCATATTGTTTGACCGGTCCCGGTTCGCTATGTATCCACCAATAGTTGTCCGCTAGGTGCTGGTAGAACTCCTCCAGCCCTTTCTGGCCCGCCGGTCCGTCACTGAAAACAAGTATCCCCCTTGATGTTTCCACGATATGCAGGGGCAGCTTGTAAGCGGGATCATAACCATATAGCCGTGCCTTCTCGTCCTGCAGCAGGCGGAAATCCATCAGGCGGTCGATTTCTGCGGCCGTCAGCCGCAACCGTCCGCCCGGTTCCATGGGCCGTTTCAGGGCGGACCTCATGAACACCGCATCACGTAGATTGACGCTTACTACCGGTTCCAGGCCATATCTTCGGATATGGGGCAGCAGTTTGTCCGTGATGTATTCCCTTACGGGGATATCCCGGGATATGGAAGGGACATCGGACATGCGGGGGAAGCGGTAGATCTCCAGGCGGGTATCGGGGACGAAGGCCGATATCCGGGCGGTCTCCACCCCGACATGCAGCAGGCCGAGGAACTGGTAGGTCATGCCGTCTTGTTCCGGATTGACAGGATAAAGTTGGTAGGAAATCGCGGCATGGGGCTTGTCCATGCCGGTTTCGTACCCGATGAGCAGGCACCCTCTGCCGTCCTGCCTGAACAGCTCCTCCAGTTGTTCCATGTTGTCTTTTGGGGATGCCATGCCGTTACATTTTCGGGGTTATCTTTGATTTGCGAGCATAGGTCCTCTTTTCAGGCTTCTGCGTTTTCTCCGGCAAGCCGTCTTTCTGTTCCAGCCCCTGTCTGTTCTCCAGTTTCTTGGTGCTTCTTTCCCACAGGAACTCGGTCCCGCGTTCGGCGGCGCTCATCTGGATGGAGGTTCGCAGGATTTTCCCGTTCGATGACTTGAACTCGATGGGGACCTCCTTGCCAGCCGTATAGTCAGCGTACTCCTGCTGCGAGAGCGTATAGTCCTTGATTTTTTTAGAACAGCGCGCCTGGTCTGCCGGAAGGAAGAACATCTCGTTGGTAACCGGATCTTTTGAAAGGTAGCACGGTTTCGTCTCCTTGCTGCGGAAGTCGACGACCAGGTCCACCAGCCTTCCGGCGTTGCCCGTCCGGTTCAAGGCGTCCAGTACGTCCTCCTCCAGCTTGTATCCCCGGTATTCCTGTCCTACCTTGGGGGCCTGGCGGATAAAGTGCAGATCGAACTTGGCCAGGCCGTTCTCGTCACGGAAAAGCGAGAGTTTGGCATCCCCTTTCTGGCGTCCCAGCTCGGTGTTCATGGAGATGTCATAGGCTATGCCGGACTGTCTGCCCTGTAACAGCCTTTCCATGTCGCCTGTCTGTCTGAGCACGTCTGGGGTAAGCCCGTAACGCTCGGCCTGCTGCCAGTTGATCTCGCGCTCATTGAAAAGGTGGTTGTTGTAGATTCGGTTATCCCGGGAGAGCTCGCGTCTTAAAGACTCGTTCTCGGGGAGCTGGCCCTGCTCGATCCTGCGTTTCGCTTCCTCCACCGGAGTCTTCTCCTCCATCCGATACAGCGCGTAGCGTGTCGGATGGTTGTACTGGTACATGAAGTTCTTCCCGAAGTTGGTGAAGAAATTCCCGTACCGGTCCACACGGATAAACTGGCTTTTGTTCGTTTCATTGGCCTCGAGCGTCTCCAGCTCCCCGTTTGCCGCGATGCCCTTGACACCTTTCGCCTTCTGTTCCTTCTTGTCGTAAGCCATTAGGTAACCCTGTTCCTGAGTGGCGTTTTCGCTGCCTGTGGCAGCCGGTTTTAGTTCTTCCATAACTGTTAAATTTTAAAGTGGATAAATCGTTTTGGGAGATAAAATTACTATCTTCGTTTTAAAATATTCTGATTATGAGAAAGTTGTCATTGATAGTCATGTTTTGTCACCTTTTGTCAGTCTCCTCCTGTGTGAGGGGGGACGGTACGGCTGGCGAAAACAAGGGTGAATTGTTAAAGGAACATTCCACCGGTACTGCCGGGAAGTGAACGGTTACTTGAAGGTCCCGACATGGCCTCATTCTCCTGACGGATTATCCCGTACTCTTCCCCCTTGACAGAAGATACACCCGTTTCAGGGTCTCCTCTATGTTCGGTATGAGGGTACATCCGGTAAAGGGAGGGAGGCTGTTCCACCAGGGGGTGGACCTAGCCGCTCCCTGTGGCACCCCCGTGTACAGTGCGGGTAATGGCAAGATCACCGAGGCACGTTACAGCCGGAGTTACGGATGGTTCGTGCATGTCCGGCATGCAGAAGGATATTCGACATTGTACGCGCATATGAGCAGGCTGCATGTGAAGGCGGGAACTCATGTCCGTATCGGGCAGCATATTGGGAATGTCGGACATACAGGGGTAGCGACCGGCAACCATCTGCATTTTGAGTTAAGGAAGGACGGTGTCTTGCTGGACCCGCTCTCATGGCCGCCTTTTAAATAACCTGTAAAACAAGCAAGTGATGAACATCAAGGAAGTAAAGAAGATTCCGCTGGAGGATTTCCTGGGGCGGGCGGGATTCTCGCCTGTCAGAAGACAGGGGGACAGTGTATGGTACCTTTCGCCTTTCAGGCAGGAGCGTACCCCGTCATTCAAGGTCAGCCTTTCCTTGAACCTGTGACATGATTTCGGGGAGGGAACCGGGGGCAGTATCATCGACCTGGCACAAAAGCTGTACGGGGTGACGGATATTCCGACCGTATTGCAGAGGATCGGAAGCGATTTTCCGGCGTTCAGGCCGGATCCTTCTCCTGCGAAAGAACGGACTGTGGCATCGGCCTTTGAGAAGCTGCGCGTCTCACCTCTTAAGAACACCGTCCTGCTGGATTATCTCGGGACAAG
Organism: Bacteroides sp. 1_1_14; assembly: GCF_000162515.1. Taxonomy (NCBI): domain Bacteria; kingdom Pseudomonadati; phylum Bacteroidota; class Bacteroidia; order Bacteroidales; family Bacteroidaceae; genus Bacteroides; species Bacteroides sp. 1_1_14. The sequence continues at coordinate 928,018 of NZ_GG774702.1, forward strand.
GGGCATTCCTTCCGATATCGCCTCAAGGGAATGCGTGGAGGTACATTACCGCATGTACGGCAAATGGTATTTCGCGATCGGTTTCAAAAACAGGAAAGGGGGACTTGAGATACGTAATCCATACTTCAAAGGAGCGGTCTCTCCCAAGGATATCACACATGTCAGCCATAATACAGGGGATAGACGGCAGTCATCGGTACTGCTTTTCGAGGGATTCATGGACTATCTCTCGTACCTGGCCTTGAAAAAGGGGCAAGCCGTGCCGGACTGCGTGGTGCTCAATTCTGTGACCAACCTGCCCAAGGCAATGGATATCCTTAGAAGTTACGGACAGGTCTGTTGCTTCCTGGATAATGATGAAGTCGGCAGGAAGGCGGTGGAGGAGATCAGAAAGCAATGCGGGAAGATAAGCGACAAGGCCATACATTATCTGCCACACAAGGATTTGAACGAATTTCTGCAGGAAAGAATTCGATCAGAGCGGATGACAGTGCGACAGGGGGCAAAGAATCAAGAGGGTTGAAAAAGAAAAAGGCAACTATAAGCTGTGTTCTCGATATCATGGTTGCCAGTATATATTGCTTGTGCAAAAATAAGGAGCTGATGTTTTGGACAGCTCCTTTATATAATTAAGAATTTCCGGCTTTAATAGTTACGGATCAGCAGTTCGTTGACCGTCTCCCTCTTCTCGGCTATGGAACATACCGAGCGGAAGATGCTCAGTCGTTGGATATGGAAGCCGACGTACAGGTCGTCGAAGAAGGTGTTCTCAGGATTCTTCTGACAGGGGTCGGAGTTGGAGAGCATTCATTTGCTTCCCTTCTCTCCCAAGCCCTTACAGAATCCGGCCAGTTCTATCTGGCAGTCGTCATCGAAGTCGTCCGGCATGTAGGAGGTACAGGTACCGGCCTCGTTGACGGGTTTGTAGGGCGGGTCGAAGTAGAAGAACGATTTCTCTCCCGCGTATTTTTCCGTCTGGCGGTAGTCTCCGTCCAGGATGATGACGTCCTGTAGCAGCTTGTGGTTGCAGCGGATCAGTTCCTCTTCCAGTATCCTGGCGCGGCTGCCCGTACCGAAGGTTACCGAGAGCCTGCCCTTGCGGTTGACCGAATAGATGCCGTTATAGCAGGTGCGCATGAAGAAAATGAAAAGGGCGGCACGGGTGATATCATCCGGGTGCTCCTCGTTGAATACCCTTCGCTTTTCCATGAAATAGTCCCTTCTTTCCGTACGTTCCCGGAGGGCGTGGTATTCTCCCTGGATGCCGGCAAGCAGTCCAACCAGTTCTTCCGGCGTGTCGCGTATGACGCGGTAGACATTCACCAGGCTCTCGTTCGAGTCGTTGATCACGCAACGGATATGCGGATAGGTCTGTCTCAGTCAGAAGAACAGGGCGCCGCCCCCGACAAAGGGTTCCACATAGGTTTTCATTTCTGTGATATTCTCCGGTAGTGACTGGATCAGTACCGGAAGCAGTCTTCTCTTGCCTCCCACCCAAGGGAAGCAGGGTTTGCCGGGCAGACAGCCCGAGCTGGTTTTCTTCTTTTCCATGATTCGATAAATTAAAATGAATGGTTAAAACTATTGTTACCCGTCATCTTCCGTTTCCAGCAGATGTTTCAGGTTCGGATCGTTCTCTATGCGGCGGAGCTCCTTTTGGATGATCCCGCTCACTTCCTCCTTGATGCGGTAGTAGTTACGCTCTATCTCTTCCCGCATATGGTCCTTGCCGTCCCCGCCAGTAAAGTCCGTAATCACGGGGATCGGTTTGTAGGCTTTCGTCTCGGCCGCCACCCTCGCGTTGTCCACGACGATCTCGCAGTGAAAGATTTTCTGTTCCATCTTCTCCTGGAAACTGTCGCAGACGCTTCCCACGAACATGCCCTGGGAGAGGTTGGATATTTTCGAGGCCGGTATCAGCGAGTCCAGCTGGGTGCTGATGCTGGTCGATGTGTCCTCACGGGTCATGTTGACGGACTTGCGCTGCTGGAGCACCTTCCCGAACCGTTCCGAGAGGTTCTTGGCCGTTTCCCCCAACACTTGCCCGGAAAAGACATTGCCGACGGTATTCTGGATGACGCGCGCCTCCTTTTCACCGTAGTCACGTACCAGCTGACTGAAATCCTGTGCGCCCAGACAGACGGCCACCTTGTTGCTGCGGGCCGTGGCTATCAGGGTGTCGAGCCCTTTGAAATATATCGTCGGAACCTCGTCCACCAGGATGGAGCACTTAAGCTTTCCCTTACGGTTCACCATCTTGACGATACGGGCGTTGTACAGCCCCAGGGCCGCCGAATAGATGTTCTGCCGGTCCGGGTTGTTGCCTACGCACAGTACCTTTGGCTCATCCGGGTTATTGATATCCAGCGTGAAGTCGTCCCCGCTCATGATCCAGTAGAGCGAGGGGCTGATCATGCGCGAGAGCGGGATCTTGGCACTTGCGATCTGGCCCTGGAGCTGCTCCATTGCCCCGCCTTTCCAGGCGTCCATGAAAGGCGAGAGGTAGTTCTCCAGCTCCCTGTACGAGGTCAGGATGGTGAATATGTCCGAGTAGGGCTTGTTCAGCAGCTCGATGGCGTGGGGGAAGGTACAGTACTTCCCGTTCTCGTAGATTTTGAGATACCATATGATGGCGGCAAACAGTACGATCGGACTTTCTACGAAGAAGTCGCCCTGTTTCTGTATATCGGGTAAGTCAAGGGCATTGCTGCCCCCTTCTCCCCTAAGAACCGTACATGAGAGTTTCCCCTCATACGGCTCAAGCAACTCAATATTTCTATTTGTTGTTAGAAATCGGCTCATACTTTCAACATTTTCGTTTATTTCGCTTGTAGCAGTTGTTGTGGACAAGTTGCCGTACAATCGAACCACCAACAGATATTTCGTTGACGTTCCATGCTTTTGTACAATCTATTTCCTTGCCGCATAACGGACAAATCCGGTTCTGCTTGTTCCATAAATATAAGAGAGACTTACGTCCCTTGAGAGATTCCCAGCATTTTGTTGCTCCTTTCGCTGAAAGAATAATCATCGTATTCCGGG